>JAKFVL010000023.1 GCA_021732215.1 Hyphomicrobiales bacterium | reverse complement strand
ACAGTCCCCCCACCCCGGCGCTTCGCGCCGACCCTCCCCACCAAGGGGGGAGGGAGAAGATTTTGTTCGATGCGCTGACTCCGATCCGGCTCGCCGCGCCATTTGAAAAGCTGCGCGATACCTCCGACACGATCCTGAAAGCCACCGGAGCGCGGCCGAAGGTCTTCCTCGCCAATCTCGGCACGCCAGCCGATTTCACCGCCCGCGCCACGTTTGCAAAAAGTTTCTTCGAGACCGGCGGCATCGAAGCCATTGACAGTCTGGGTTTCAGCGATCCGGCTGTGCTCGCCACCGCATTCAAGGGGTCGGACGCAGTCTTCGTCTGCCTGTGCTCGTCGGATGCCGTGTATGCGACGCACGCAGCCGAGGCTGCGCGGGCACTTCAAGTCACCGGAGCAAAACATATCTATCTGGCGGGACGTCCCGGCGATAAGGAAACTGAATACAGGACTGCGGGCGTCCAGACGTTCGTGTTCGCCGGTGGAGATGCGCTGGCAACACTGACCGATGCGTATGCGAAGCTGAAAGGGTAGCCGGTGATGACCGATCGAGAGGCTGTTTTGACCGGCGGATGCCAATGCGGCGCGATCCGGTTTGCCGCCTACGCGCAGCCGATCCGCGTCGGGCTTTGTCACTGCCGCATGTGCCAGAAAGCCGTCGGCGGCCCGTTCATTTCGCTCGCGCTGATCCGCTCGCCGGATTTCGCCTGGACCCGCGGCAAACCCGACGTCTATCGCTCCTCGACGATTGCCGAACGTGAATTTTGCGGCGCGTGCGGAACGCCGCTGAGCTATCGCTCCGTGGAAGGCAAACTCGCCGAGATCACCACCGGCAGCTTCGACCGGCCCGATCTGGTGGTGCCGACCTATGCGGTCGGTACGGAGAGCCAGCTCGATTGGGTCGGCCATGTCGCCGAACTGCCCGGCAAGACCACCGCCGAGAATGTCGGCCCAGAAAAGCTGGGCAAGATCGTCAGCCATCAGCATGCGGATCGTGATAAATAAGCCGGACAGACCAAGGCGCAGCGCGATGAGCCATATTCCTGACTTCACCAAGATCGCCTTCGAACTGGCCGCCGCCCCGGCAGGCAGCGGCAGCACCGAACCCGATTCGGAACCATGGCTGACGCCTGAAGGCATCGTGGTGAAGCCGGCCTATACGGAAGCCGACCTAGCGGGCATCGATTTCCTCGACACCTGGCCTGGCATCGCGCCTTACCTGCGCGGCCCCTACCCGACCATGTACGTCAACCAGCCGTGGACCGTGCGCCAGTACGCGGGCTTCTCGACCGCGGAAGACTCCAACGCTTTTTATCGCCGCAACCTTGCCGCCGGCCAGAAGGGTCTTTCGGTCGCGTTCGATCTCGCCACCCATCGCGGCTATGACTCGGATCATCCGCGCGTGTCCGGCGACGTCGGCATGGCGGGCGTGGCGATCGACTCGATCTACGACATGCGCACGCTGTTCGCCGGCATCCCGCTCGACCGGATGAGCGTGTCGATGACCATGAACGGCGCGGTGCTGCCGATCCTGGCACTGTTCGTCGTCGCCGCCGAAGAGCAAGGCGTGCCGCCGCAGAAATTGTCGGGCACCATTCAGAACGACATTCTGAAAGAGTTCATGGTGCGCAACACCTACATCTATCCGCCGACGCCGTCGATGCGGATCATCTCGGACATCTTCGGCTATACTTCGCGCAACATGCCGAAGTTCAACTCGATCTCGATCTCCGGCTACCACATGCAGGAAGCCGGCGCGACGCAGGACCTCGAACTCGCCTACACGCTGGCCGATGGTGTCGAGTATGTCCGCGCCGGCATCGCCGCAGGCCTCGACATCGACAAGTTCGCGCCGCGACTGTCGTTCTTCTGGGCGATCGGCATGAACTTCTTCATGGAGGTCGCCAAGATGCGGGCCGCACGTCTGCTCTGGGCGAAGCTGATGAAGCAGTTCGATCCGAGGGACGCGCGCTCGCTGTCGCTGCGCACCCATTGCCAGACGTCGGGCTGGTCGCTGACCGCGCAGGATGTGTTCAACAACGTGATGCGCACCAACATCGAGGCGATGGCGGCGACGCAGGGTCACACCCAGTCGCTGCACACCAACGCGCTCGACGAGGCGCTGGCGCTGCCGACCGACTTCTCGGCGCGCATCGCGCGCAACACGCAGCTTTTTCTGCAACAGGAAACCGGCACCACGCGCATCGTCGATCCGTGGGGCGGCTCGTATTACGTCGAGCGCCTGACCCACGATCTCGCCGCGAAAGCGTGGGCGCACATTCAGGAAGTCGAGGAACTCGGCGGCATGGCGAAAGCCATCGAGGCCGGCGTGCCGAAATTGCGCATCGAGGAAGCGTCCGCAAAGACGCAGGCGCGGATCGACGCGGGGCGTCAGGCCGTGATCGGCGTCAACAAGTACAAGCCCGAAAACGAGAAGCCGATCGACGTGCTCAAGGTCGAGAACTCGACCGTGCGCCGGTTGCAGATCGACAAGCTGAAGCGGCTGCGCGGCGAGCGTGTCGAAGCCGACGTCAAGGCCGCGCTCGACTCCATCACCCGCTCGGCCAAGGACGGCAATGGGAATCTTCTGGCGCTCGCCATTGACGCTGCGCGCGCCAAAGCCACCGTCGGCGAGATTTCAGATGCGATGGAGAAAGTGTTCGGCCGCCACCGCGCCGAGATCAAGTCCATCACCGGCGTCTACAAGCGCGAGGCCGCGACCATGTCCGACAAGGTTGAGAAACTCTCGGCGCTGATCGAAGCGTTCGAGGATGCCGAGGGCCGCAGGCCGCGCATTCTCGTCGCCAAGATCGGTCAGGACGGCCACGACCGAGGCCAGAAGGTGATCGCGTCCGCCTTCGCCGACGTCGGCTTCGACGTCGATATCGGGCCGCTGTTTGCGACCGCCGACGAAGCCGCGCGGCAAGCCGTCGAGAACGACGTGCATATGCTCGGCGTCTCCTCGCTCGCCGCCGCCCACCTCACCGCCGTTCCGGAACTGAAGGCCGCGCTGAAGAAGCAGGGCCGCGAGGACATCATGATTATTGTCGGCGGCGTAATCCCGCCGCAGGATTACGACGCGCTCTACAAGGCCGGCGCGGAAGCGATCTTCCCGCCCGGCACGGTGATCTCCGAAGCCGCCGAAGAACTTATCCGCAAGCTCAGCGCGCGGCTCGGCCACTCCAGCGAGGCGGCGGAGTAGGCCCGTTCCTCCGGGTGTGCTAGAATAGCGTCATGACCGACGTTGCCGATATGACACTCGATGTGATCGTCGCAAAACTGCGTACGCTGGAGCCTGCCATCAAGGCTGAAGGTGTATCGCGGCTTGCGGTTTTCGGCTCGCGCGCACGCGGCGATGCCCGGCCTGACAGCGACCTCGATATTCTGGTCGAGGTGACACCGGATGCATCGTTCTCGCTGCTCGATCTAATAGGCATCGAGCACACCATCGGTGACGCCACGGGCCTGAAAACTCAGGCAACCATGCGCCGCTCGATGGACACGCGGTTCGCTCAACGGATCGCGGACGATATCGTCGAGGTCTTCTGACGTGCCGCCAACGACAGTCGAACGCATCACCCATATCGTTGAGGCCATTGCGAGCATTCGGCGAGCGGTAACGGGCCACACCTTTCAAAGTTTCACTGAAGACGAAACGTTAAGGCGAGCCGTTGAACGGCTGCTTGAAATCATCAGCGAGGCATCACGTCATCTTCCCGATCACATGAAGGACAGTGAATTGGCTATCAACTGGCGCAGATTGGCCGATTTGGGAAATTGGTTGCGCCATGCCTATCATCGCACCGATGCTGGCCTGCTATGGGTCATGATTGAGAACGAGCTCGATCCGCTCGAGACATTCGCCCTCCGACATACGAGAGGGCTGGAGCGTTGACCTCCACCCCGCTCGCCCCCGCCATCCGCTCTGGCAACCGCGCGGCGCTGGCCCGCGCCATTACCCTTATCGAAAGCCGACGCGCCGATCATCAGGCGCAGGCGCGCGAACTGGTGCAGGCGCTGCTGCCCGCAACCGGCAAGGCTTATCGCATCGGCATCACCGGCTCGCCCGGTGTCGGCAAATCCACCACCATCGATACGCTCGGCATGTTCCTGATCGAGCAGCAACACAAGGTCGCGGTGCTGGCGGTCGATCCGTCGTCGGCGCGCACGGGCGGCTCGATCCTCGGCGACAAGACGCGAATGGCGCGGCTTTCCGCCGAGGACAACGCCTTCATTCGCCCCTCGCCGTCCGCCGGTACGCTCGGCGGCGTCGCGGCGCGCACGCGCGAGGCGATGCTGCTGTGCGAGGCCGCCGGCTTCGACGTGGTGCTGGTGGAGACCGTCGGCATCGGCCAGTCGGAAACCGCCGTCTGCGACATGACCGATACTTTTTTGGCGCTGATGCTGCCTGGCGCGGGCGACGAACTGCAAGGCATCAAGAAAGGCCTGATCGAGCTTGCCGACATGATCGCGGTCAACAAGGCCGACGGCGATAACCTCAAGCGCGCGCAGTCGGCCGCAGCGGACTATCGCTCCGCGCTGCATATCTTGAGCCCCCGCTCCGAGCACTGGCATCCGCCGGTGCTGACCTATTCGGGCCTGACCGGCAACGGCATCGCGCAGCTTTGGGACAAGATCGCCGCCCACCGCAAGGCCATGGTCGCGTCGGGCGATTTTGCAACCCGCCGCCGCGAGCAGCAGGTCAAATGGATGTGGTCGATGTTCGAACAGACCATGATGGCGCGGCTGCGCTCCGATTCCGCGATCCGCGCCAAGGTACGCCAGACCGAAGCCGCCGTGGCGGGCGGGCGCATGACGCCTGCGGTCGGCGCGGACGCCATTGCAAAGCTGATCGAATGACGGCGGGGATCGACTTTCACCTCGCCCCGCTCGCGGGGAGAGGTCGCGAGCAAAGCTCGCGGGTGAGGGGCAACTTCCGCAAGCGAGTTTGCCCCTCACCCCAACCCTCTCCCCGTAAACGGGGAGAGGGAGAACCGGTGTGGCTGCCATGAACAAGCTCCGCATCCTCATCACTGGCTTCGGCCCGTTCCCCGGCGCGCCGTGGAATCCGACGCAGCCGCTGGTGGAACGGCTGGTGAAGCTGCGGCGGCCGGCGTTCGTGGATGTCGAGCTGTCAGGCCATATTTTCCCTGTGACCTACAGCGCCGTCGATGGTCAGCTCTCTGAGTTGCTTGTGAGCAAGCGCCCCGATGCGCTGCTGATGTTCGGCCTTGCCGGGCGCACCAGACACGTCCGGATCGAGACGCGCGCACGCAACGTCATCTCGACGCGCTGGCCGGCAGCGGACGGCAGCTACGAGGACAGCAACGTGATCGCGAAGGCCCGTGACGCCCTCACCTTCGGGCCGCATACGCGCATGCTGTTGCGGCGCGCGTGCATGACGGGCATCGATGCGCGGCTGTCACGCAACGCCGGCAGCTATCTCTGCAACTACCTGAGCTGGCGCGGCATCGAAGCGGCGCGACAGCCCGACGGCCCGCGCGTATCGGCCTTCGTTCATGTGCCGCTGGTGCCGCGAGAAACCACGTATCGTTCGATGGGCGCGCGCGGCATCACGCTCGAAGAACTGGTCGATGCGGGCGAAGCGATGCTGATGGAGATGGTTAAGGCCGCGCGGCGCGGTTAACCACCCGTCCAATAAGCCTCGAATTCACGCGATCGCGTTCAACCCACAGCCACCATTCCGCGTTATTCCAGAGACACCGCAGCCTTTGGAACACGCCATGACGATCAAACGCCGCGATTTCCTGAACGCCTCCGCCGCGGGCATTGCCGCGGGCGCGATGGTCGCGCCCGCATCGGCGAACGCCGCGCCGTTGCCGTCGGCGCTGGGGCGCGACGCCACGCAGTATGGGGTGCGTCCGAATTCACCTGATGACCAGACCCGCGTGCTCCAGCGCGCCATCGACGAAGCAGCGAAAGCCCAAGCACCGCTCGCCCTTCCCCCCGGCAGCTATCGCACCGGCACCCTGCGGCTGCCGAACGGCGCGCAGCTCACCGGCATTCGCGGCGCGACCAAATTTGTATCGACCGGCGCGGCGTCGATCCTCACAGCGCAAGGCGCCAACGGCATCTCGATCACCGGGCTTACGCTCGACGGCCGCGGCATCCGCCTGCCGGGCCGGCGCGGGCTTGCCCATATCGTCCAGGGCCGCGACGTGCGCATCATCGACTGCGAGGTGATCGGCAGCGGCGGCAACGGCATCTGGTTCGAGCAGGTCTCCGGCGAAATCCGCAACAACATCATCCGCGACATCTTCACGACCGGCGTGGTGTCGTTCGATGCGCTCGGCCTTCTCGTCGCGCAGAACACGATCACCGGCACATCCGACAACGGCATCGAAATCCTGCGCACCACGATCGGCGACGACGGCTCCATCGTGATCGACAACCGCATCGAGGATATCAAGGCCGCCCCCGGCGGCTCCGGACAACACGGCAATGCCATCAATGCATTCCGCGCCGCCAATGTCATCGTGCGCGGTAACCAGATTCGCAATTGCGACTACTCCGCGGTGCGCGGCAACTCCGCCTCCAACATCCAGATCACCGGCAACAGCGTCGCCGGCGTGCGCGAGGTCGCGCTCTATTCGGAGTTCAGCTTCGAGGGTGCGGTGATCGCCAACAACACGGTGGATGGCGCCGCCGTCGGCGTCTCGGTCTGCAACTTCAACGAAGGCGGCCGCATCGCCGTCGTTCAGGGCAACATCATCCGCAATCTGCTGCCGAAGCGGCCGATCGGCACCGCCCCCGACGACGACGCCGGCATCGGCATCTACATCGAGGCGGATACCGCCGTCACCGGCAACGTGGTCGAGAACGCGCCGTCGTTCGGCATGATGGCGGGCTGGGGCAAGTACATGCGCGATGTCGCCATCACCGGCAACGTCGTGCGCAATGCGTTCGTCGGGATCGGCGTATCGGTGATGCAAGGCGCCGGGTCGGCGCTGGTCAACAACAACATGATTTCCGGCACACCGCGCGGCGCGGTGGTCGGCCTGGACCATGCCAAGCCCGTCACCGGCGATCTCAGCGCGGCAGGCGCGTCACGATTTGCGCAGGTGGTGATCGGCGCCAACGCGATCCGGTAAACCGGGCGGCAGCACAGCGGTCTGTACCGCGGATAACGCGGCCGCCTCGCGCGGCGGACGGCTGAGCCACCGCGACGCTTCAGTATCGCACCCGCATTCCTCCGCGGGCGGCGCGAGTAGCCGCCACGCCTCGACGGCGCGCTTGGCATCCCGGATATTATCGACGAAGGCCTGCTCGGTGTGATAGCGCCGCCAGCGCCCGCTCACATACAGTTCGTTGAGATACGCGAGCCGACGCTCGGCCAGATTGCGCCAGCGGGTCACTATCCAGTAACCGCGAACAAATTCCGAGCTTTGCGCCATCGATGAAGTCCGCATGTGAGAGACGGACACAGACGCAACAAAACCGAATCAGGGACTACTTATGGCTATTCTGTGGAAAACTGCGGTGCTGTCCAGCACCGCGCGTTGACATCAGGCCCGCTTCCAATTCGCGCAGCTTGTCCACACCGTCGTCCACGGGCGACAACCTGCGTCTCGATAAACCCGGTATCCCAATGAAAAAGGCCGGTCCGAGGATCGGCCTTTTCGCGTCATTCCGGGGTTCGTACCCTAGCGGACTTCCAGCTTGATGGCCGCTCGTGCCGAGGCACGGGAGTCTTCCTTCGGAGGCGTCTTGGGGCCACCGGGCACCGGCGCGCCGGTATTGGTCGTGCCGGCCACCGCGCTGGATGCGTTCGGATCGGCGGCAACCACCGCGATCGAGCGCGCCAGCGTCCTCGTATAGTTCGGCACCGACGTGAACGCCGAGCGGTTGAAGTCGTGCTGGATCTTGTCACCGCCATCCGGCCGCGACGCGCACACCGCAACCACCGTCTCGGTGCCCTTGTCCTTCATCTTGTACTGGAACGGCGCGCCCTTGCCGGGGAATTCTATCGGCACGCCGGCCTTGATGCGGTTGTCCTGCTGGAACTTGTTCGGCAGCAGCACGGTGCCTTCGCCCTTCTCGTCGACGTTGGTGAGGGTGAGATAGCATTCACGCGGCGACTCGATGGTGAACACCGGGCTTTCGCCGAGGCGGTAGTCGTCCTTGTCCGATGTCAGCGACAGGTCGTCGGCGCGGGGCTTCGCAGCTGCAGCCTTTTTCTTGGCCTGCCCACCCTTGATCTGGACCAGCTTCAGATCGGTCAGATCCTCGGCCAGATTGCGGAACACCTGTTCAAACTGGTCGCGCGGGATCGAGCCTTGCTCCAGCCGACGCACCAGAGGACGCAATTCCTTGCTCACGTCTCCTGCCGAATCCTTGAATTCCTTCGGGTCCAGCCCGAACTCGGCTGCCGCCAGCGTCAGGTCGATGTCATCCTCGTAACGCTTCGACAGCGCATTGATCATCTCGACACCATTGAGCTTGAGTGTCGGCGTCAGGCCTGCGCGCACCATCGCATCGGTGAAACGCTTGCCGTCGCCATCGATCAGGGCGTCCATTTTCGCGGTCGGCGGATAGAGCCCTTCGACCGTTTCGCGCACCTCTTTCGAGAAACTCTTTCCCCTGATGACATGTTCGCGCACTTCGTCCTTGGCCTTGCGCATGCCCTGGTCGTGGCAGCCCATGCAGGAGATGCCGTTGGTGACTGCGAGGTCCTTGCGCGAGAGGTCGCGCACGATCTCGGTCGGCCCCTTGTCGAGGCGCTCGCCGTTCGCCTTGTTCAGATAATAGCCCTGAAAACCGTTCGGAAGGCTGTAGATGGTTTCACCGCCGTCGTGATGGAACGCATCCTTGCCGTCAGGACCGAGCGGATGCTCGAACAGGCTTTGCTCGCCGCGGTTGCCCGCGAAATCATACGATGTCCAGAAATAGCCGCTGCGCGAGGGATGGCGCTCGATCAGGCGGTTGTTCTGGCTGACGCCGGACTTCTGGAACGCGGAACGCTGCGCCACGAAGTTGCGGATGTTGGCCTCGAGGTTGACGCCCTGCTCCTTGGCAAGTTTCTGGAACGTGTTCGGCAGGCGAAGCAGATCGTCATACAGCGGCGGCTTCGCGGCGGTGAACGTGAACCAGTCCGCGCGCACGTATGGCAGCGCCGTCTTCGTCGAACCGGTGAGGACGCTGTTGAGCTGAACGTCAGGCTCGACGTTATAAGGATAGACGGCAAGCACCTTGTCCCAGTCCGCGGCGCTCCAGCCGAGATCGACGAGGTTGATCCGCAAAATCGTCTCTTCCGGATCGATCGGTTCGAGCCTGACCACATCAGACGAATGGCTCAGCGAATTGATGAACTTGATCGCGCCTTGGCGATAAACCTTCATCGACTCCGGGCTGGCGCAAATGTTGGCCAGATGCGTCAGCGTAAGATAACGGGTGCTCTCCCGGCGCGATCGCGTCACCTTTTCCAGATCGTTGGCCATGAAGCCGACCATCGCCTCGGGATCGATGAATTTGTGAGATTCGCAAGACGCGGTCTGGCTCGCGCCGAGCGCGGTGATCCAGCCTTCGAGCGCCTTGAGGTCGGCCTCCGACACCTTCGGATATTTGGTGTTGCCTTCGTAAGCGACGTCGTAGGGCATTTCGCCATCGACGATCTGCTTGAACAGTTTGGAGCCAAGCGGATTGCCGGGAAGGATGTGATGCGGATTGGCGGCCAGTTCCTCGACCTTCAGGACATTGCCGAAGTTCTTTGCCGGCCGTTCGCGCCCGTCGAGCAGCTTGCCGACCTGGTGACAGCGGGCGCAGTGCTTGTCGAGCACGTCGAACGCCGCGGCGGCCGAGGCGTCGGAGGGACGTGCCGGCGGCGCATCCTGCGCGGAAGCAATGCCGGAGACGGCGAGCAACATGCCTGCCGCCAGGGCGATCCCTGCGCTCCGCTGCCGGAAACCTGATGAACCGCTCATTGTCCTCTCCCCTTCAAAATCCGTCGTCTTGGCGATAATTCGCCGTGTGTTGGTCGGGCCTCTTTCGATGCCGGTTCATCCCGGCTCAGGCGAGTATCTCATTACAAATTCGTTATTTGCGCTGCCGTCATCGTCCCGACCCGTATCCCTGTCGGCAAGCAGGCAACGGCTGAAAAACCGGCTGCATCGCGATAATGAACCTCATCGCCCTGCAACAAAATAGAAATCCTGCTTACCGGAGATTGAACCATAACTGAACGGCTGCTGGCGGCGCTTTGTCGCATCAAGCACATCGTCTCGCACATTGTCGAACAACCGACGCACTTCGACGCCGGGCTGCTGCATGTTCCTGATGAAGGCCGAGGCGAACGGGCTGTTGCCGCCATCACCGTCAAGCGCCGTTTCGCCATGCTTGGCGGCGTAGACCACGAGCGTTCCGGCATCCGGCTCGACCTGAGCAAGCCCCCGCGACACCGAGCGCGTTGCAACGTTGAGGCTGCGCTTCATCTGGTTGGCAAATGGATTGTCGCGGCACGCATCAAGCACGATCAGGCGCAGCTTGCCTGCCCGCTCGGCCGCATTGATCACCTGATCGAGCGCCACTGCCTCGAAACCGACGTCGCGGTCGGAACCCAACTTTGCATCGATCGGAATCAGGTAATTGACCCCGCCGACCTCGATGCCGTGACCGGCGTAGTAAACCACGGCCCAATCCGCATTGTTTGCCACCTGGGCGAAATCGCGCAGCGCATTGATCAGCGCCTCACGGCCGAGATCTGCCTGCATCGTCACGGTCTGAAATCCAGTCGTGCGCAAGGATTCCGCGACGGCCAGCGCATCGCGCTGGGGATTGGCCAGCGTCGGCACATTGCGATAGGCGGAATTGCCGATCACGAGCGCAACACGGCGATCGGGCGCCAATGATGGAGTTGGCTTTACTGCCGGTGTTGTTGAAACTGGCGCAGCCGCCTGCTGTTGTACGGGCGGCGCTTTGGCTGCGTCGGGCGCTTTGGCCGGCGATGCAGCAGCGGACAGTGCGGCCAGCCGCAGACGCGCCGTAACATGGGCAGCCTGGCCTTCATCGGTGTATGGCTGAAGGGAGAGTGCCTTCTCGAAATCCGCACGTGCGAGAGCCCGTTCGCCGGTCGCCTCGTAACTCAGACCACGGCTCGCATAGAGCTCCGCATAGTTTTGATCGCGCCTGATCGCCTCGTCGTAGTCGGCCAGCGCCTTGGCGAACTCTTTCTTTTCCGCATGAATCAGACCACGCTTGTTCCAGGCGCGAATGTGCTGCGGATTGATTCTGATCGCGGCAGAGTAGTCGGCTAATGCCTTGTCGGTTTCCCGCCGCGCCTCATATATTGTTCCGCGCGAATAGTGAGCCTCGACATCGTTAGGCCCGAGCCTGATCGCATCGTTAAAGTCCGCGAAAGCCTTGTCTAACAGTCGCTTTCCGTATTGGAGCGCACCGCGATTGTAGTATGCGTTCTGATTTGCGGGGTTCAGCCGAAGCGCCTCGCTGTAGTCTGCGATGGCCTTGTCCGTTTCGTTCTGGCTGGAATACAAGAAGGCGCGCTCGGCGTACGCTTTCGCGTCTTTCGGATCGAGCCGGATCGCCGCACTGAAATCGGAGATCGCCCGGTCGGGATCGTTCTTGGCGGTGTAGGCTTCGCCGCGGCGGCGGAAAACCGCAGCGTCCGATCCGTCGAGCCGGATCGCTTCACTGTAGTCGGCGATGGCGCGGTCGAAGTCGTTCTTCCTGAAATAGGCAAGTCCGCGCGTGCCGACATTCGACCCATTCGCACCGAGCTTGATCGACTCGGTCAGATCGCCGATCGCACTGTCGATATTGTCTGCGAACAGATAGGCCACGGCGCGGCTCGCGTAGGCGAGCATCCGCGCGTCACGGCTTTTGGCCGCCTTGAGAATTCGGGTACACGCAGCGATCTGTTTCTCGCCCGGCGAGGAGTCGTCCTGGCAAACCCCCTTGTCGTTCGCAGCGGCGGCGGTGCCGGGCGATAGCGCGCCGGCGGCGGCTATCGCAATCAGCAATGTCAACGCTTTTCCAAACATGCCCGCAGCCTCGCCCCAGGGCGCCAGCGGTTATCGCCCCGCACTCACCGTGGTGTTGACGATCTGCACGCGGCGATTGGCATCCGCCAGCGGATCATGCGGCACCTTGAGCTGTTCCTTGCCGTAGCCGGTCGCGATCAGCGTTTCCGGCGCGAGGCCGTATTGCTCGATCAGCGTGCGGCGAACCGCTTGTGCGCGACGCTGCGACAGGACCTGATTGTATTCGGCGCTTCCGGCTCCATCGGTGTGACCATTGATCAGGTACACGGTGCCCTTCAACTGGGGCTGCGACAAAGCATTGCCGAGCTTGAACAGCGCGCCTACCGCCTTGGGTCCGACGACGGCCGAGTTGTAGTCGAACAGGATTTCGAGATCGATCGCCGGCTTGTCCCTGGCGAGGTTGGAAATTTCCACACGTTCTTCCGCTGTCGGCGGCGCCACCGGCTCGATCCCGATCGATCGGGTTTGCAGTTTCCGGATCAACTGTTTCTCTGCATCCGCCTTTGGGTTCGGCGCGGGGGCGTTCAGGCTGCGGGTCAGGCTGCCGCCTGACGGCGCTTTGGGCTGCAGCGCCCGGGAAATATCGTCGGTGGTCTGGGCAAAGGATGACGATGAAGAAACCGCGATCAACAATGCCGCCGCGGCAGCCAGCGTGGCCAGACGGATTCCGGACATGGCACTCGTGAGTTTCATGGCAATTCCCCTTTAATATCGGTCGTCGGCATCAAAACCGGGCGATCGGATCACCGGGCGAAAACCGGGCCTGCCCGGTTGTCGTTCGGCCCTCCGGAAACGTTCAAATATACCGACATCCTCATACGGCGGTGCTTGGCCGGTCAAGACTGGCGCGCGGGCGTCCGGATACTTTATCGATCGCGCACTGATCGGCCGGCGTAGGGCATTCGCAAAATGAAAGACCCGCCCGGGGGGACAACCGGGCGGGTCAAACCGTATCGGCGCAGGGGTGGATGGGCGCTGGCACCAGACACGGCAAAGGAAGGTTTGCCTTCCACACAGAAGTAGTCGCGGCGGCTGGAGGAACGTTCAAAGGAACCGGTGAATTTTTTAAGGGCACGTTCCCGTTTGCGGCACAGCAACGACAGCCGGCGGGAACCCACGATAACCGGCGGAAACCATGAGTCTTTGCGCTCGGTCAAGACCGATCGGCCCGGCAAGTCTTGCGGCAGCGCGACGGTGCCGGTCTCGCAAACGATGAAAATGACGAAGCGTCAGCGAACCGCAGGCTGGCCCGAGGCTTCCCCGCCGGGCCGGCGATCCGACGCGGTGGCGACCGTCGCCGAGGCGGCGGACACCGCGCCGAAAGCATCCGCCTTCCCCGCACCGAACTGATCGTCGCGGCCGGGCGGTCCGAGGTCCTGGGCAGTTCTGACCAGAACCTCGCGAACCTCAAACGGCTTCAGCGCCGGATTACGCTCGATCATGAGCGCCGCGAGGCCGCTGATGTAGGCCGCCGCGAACGAGGTGCCGGATGCCACCTGGTACTTGCCGTCGACCGACGGCAGCAGCACATCGGCGCCGGGCGCTGCAATCGCAATGTGCTTGCCGCGATTGGAGGCGGCGAAGAGTCTGTCGGATGCGTCGGTCGCGCTCACCGCGATGACATGCCGATCGGCGGCGGGATAAAGCGGCGGCGATTTCGGCCCGGCATTGCCGCTTGCCGCGACCAGCACCACGCCGCGTTCGTTGAGCGCCGCGAGGCTGCGCTCGATCAGCGGATCGCGCGGGCCGGCAAAACTCATGTTGATGATTCTGGCGCCGCGGGCCGCTGCGAGCTCGAGGCTTTTGAGAATGACGAACGACGTGCTTTCCGCGCCAGCAGCCGCATCGCCGAATGCACGGACCGCGAGAATGCGCGCGGCCGGAGCCGAGCCCATCAGCCGGTCATGGGCCGCGATGGCGCCGGCGATGCCGGTGCCGTGCGGATGAGTTACTGCCGTCCCGCCGAGCGGATTGAACGAACCGACGATCACACCGGCAAGTTCGGGATGTGCTGCATCGATCCCGGAGTCGATCACGGCGATCATGACGTCCGCGCCCTTCGACAGCGTGTGGGCCTCGGTCAACCGCAATTTGGCGACCGCGTATTGGGATGCATCGGCGGCCGGCGCGGTCTGCTGCAGGGCAAAGCGGAAATTCAGATTCGCCGACTTGACGCCGCCGCCCGCCATCACCTGACGCATCACCGTCTCGACCGACCGATTGTCGTTAATTCGCCAGCGAAACATCCGGCTGCCGATCAGCGGAAAATCCTGCGACTCGACGCGGGTCAGCCGGTGTTTCCGCGTCAGCGCGTCGATCTGCGCGTCGGTGGGATTGCCCGTGATCTCGAGAATGATTTCCTTCGGCACGTAATTGGCGCGCCCGGCCGACACCGCTCCGGCTTTGCCCGCAGCGCCACCCGGTCCATTCGGATCTCGCGGCGGCAGCTTGGCCTGCTTTGTCTTCTGCCGGCGCACCCGTGGCGGGCCATCGCCATCGTCTTCGATGTAGGTCACGTTCGGCGAATAGCGCACGTTCGGAAGCACCGGATTCACGTTCGAGATGCTCGGGCGGATCGTCGGCGCGACGTTGATGTTGGGCGTTACGCGCGGTCCGATATTGCCGACGCTCGGGCCGCGATTGATGTACTGCGCGGAGGCAGGAGGCACGGCAATGGTCAGCGCAAGGCCGGCAGCGAGTGCGGTGCGGATCGCCTTCGTCCAGACCGCCCGGTCTCCTCGATCCCGGCTCAACATGTTCTGGTTCGCCATCTGCTGTCCCCGGACTGATCCTGTCGATCGCATGCCTGCCGGCGAAGTTGCCCCTGGCGTCTACTCGGCCGCGGCGAAGCCGATGATCTTCTCGGCCTGGACGCGCTTCAGAAGCTGGGCGGCCTCGTCCTTCGAAAGCGCCTTGTCGCCGAACTTGATGCGGAACATGCCCGCCCGCGGCCCGTCAACAATGGAGCCGTTGAAGCTGTCGAGGAAACGGGTGATGTCGGCCGACTGTGCATCCGGCGCGAACCGCACCAGCACCTGCGCGCCTGCCGCGCTGGCGGCATCCTGATAGGAGGCCGTCTGATAACTGCCGCCCGGCTGCTTCACCAGCACGGCGCCAATCACGCCGGCCTGAATCAGCAGCGCCACCGCCGCCGCGGCAGTCGCGTAGGCCAGGGTTCGCGGCGCGATGTTGCCGAAGAATTCCATGACCCGTGGCCATAGGCCCGGCGCTGCCACGCGCTGACGCGCCGGTTCGGCATCGATCGCCGCGAACAGCTTCTGCATGGCGCGCGACGACGGAGCGCCGAGGCTTTCGTTCAGCAAAATGGTCTCCGTGTATTCGTCCTGAATGACCGCATACTGCCTGGCAAGCGCGGGGTCGCGGGAGAGCGCTTCCTCCACCCGTCGCGCATCGCGCACGTTGAGCGTGCCCGCGGCGTGCCATGGCAACAGCGCCTCGATTTCCTCGGGCTCGTTTGCCGGCGCCGGTTTGCTCGCTGCCATCATGGCCAACCTCTTTCCACGCCGGCTGCCTTCAGCAGTTCGGCCAGTTTTTTCCGCGCGTAGAACAAGCGCGTCTTCACTGTATTCTCCGGGATGCCCACGATCTCGGCGACCTCTTCCACGGATTTCTCGTGGTAATAGACAAGGTCGATGATCTCGCGGTGCTCCTGCGAAAGTGCGGTCATGCACTTGCGCAACGCTTCGCCAGTATCCTTTTTCTGGACGATGACTTCGGGATTGTCGGACGTATCCTCGATCGCCGCAGCCGCTTCATCGTCCAGTTCCGCATCCTTCCTGCGGCGAAGCGCGGACAGCGCCTTGAACCGCGTGATCGCCAGCAGCCACGTCGACACCGCCGACCGGCCTTCAAACTTTCCGGCTTGACGCCAGACGTCGATGAACACCTCGCTGATGAGGTCCTCGGCAACCTGCTCGCTGCGGACCAGCCGAAGTGCAAAGCGAAACACCCGGACATGATGCCGCCCGTACAGCACCTGCATCGCAACACGATCACCTTGCGCGACCCGCGCGATCAGAACCTCGTCCGAACTCGCTGTTGTCGCACTCAATGGCCGTCTCGCAAGGTTGGTCGGATTAAAAAGCAGACAGGTTCGATCAGGATGCGGAAAATCTTCGACAATTCGATGTGATCCACGGCCGTGCCCGGGATTGTGAGCACCAAATGCTCCTGAATCGTGAAGTACCGCAAGACTGAATTTCGATTCAGATAATCCGGGTTTTAAGGTGTCGATCAGTCCGATCGCACCACCCCCCGTCAACCGGCGGCCTGAAACGGCGATAATTCAACTAATTTATTGTTTTGACGAACGAATCAGGAGCAGCGCTGCAAGAATTCAATCGGATCGATCATAACCCTACCGGGTACGGAAACAGTTCCCGCGCGGTCACATATGCAAACGAAACCTAAAGGCTTTCTGGCCTAAAATCCGATGATGAATCAGGCAGCTTCCGACCGATGAGCACCACAACCGCCTCCCTGGAAGCGCGCGACGCGATTGATCTCACGCCTGCAGACGCCGTCCTCTCTCCGGAGACACTCAGCCGCCGCGCAGCCCAGCGCCGCAAGATGCTGCTGATGCAGGCGGTCAGCTACGCTGTCGATGCGTTCATTCTGGGCTTGTTTGTCCTTGCCGGGACGACAACCGCATGGGTTGCCGGGGGCTATCTGGTCTGCGGGCTCGGCATTTCCGCCGCGTACCTCGTGCTGTCGGAAACGCACGTCAATGACCGCTTCCGGGATCACTATCTGACGACACCGCAGTCCGGCGCAAATGCGCTGATTCAATTCGGCTTCCTCTACCTCGCACCCGAAGTCGGCCTGGTTTTTCTCTGCGTGCTGTTCATCATCTTCGGTTTCGCCACGCTGCGGATATCGGTCCGGCAGGCGTTGATCGGCTGGACGATGACGACGCTGTTCATCGCGGCCGTGCTTTTGCTGAGCGACACGATGCCGGCGATTCCGGCCGCAACGCCCGCCGAACGGTTGGTGACGCTGATCTGTTTCTCGCTCTCGGTCGGACGCTTCGTCTATCTCGGCCTTTACGGCAACGCGATGCGTACCGTGCTTTACGAGCGCAGCCTCGAACTCAAGCGCGCCAACCGCCGCATCGAGGAACTGGCCGAGATCGATGAACTGACCGGTGCATTCAATCGCCGCCGCATGATGCGCTCGCTGGATGAGGAAAGCATTCGCGTCCAGCGTTCGGGATCGACGTTCTCGGTCGCCCTGATCGATCTGGACTTTTTCAAGCGGATCAACGACCGCTACGGTCACCCCACCGGCGACGAGGTGCTGCGCACCTTCGCGATCACCATTTTCGCGAACATCCGCGCCACCGACAAGTTCGGCCGTTACGGCGGCGAAGAATTTCTGCTGCTGATGCCGGACACGCCGAACGACGTCGCAGCGAAAATTCTCGACCGGCTGCGCGTCATTACCGCCGAGCTCGACTGGAGCGCGTTCTCCAACGGCCTGAGCGTCACGATCTCGGCCGGCGTTGCCACCATGCGTCCGAACGAAACGTCAGACAGCATTCTCGCCCGCGCGGATGCCGCCCTTTATGTCTCGAAGGATAGCGGCCGCAATCGGATCTCGACCGCCTGAGGCGGCCAAATCGACCCCTGCCCGGCGGAAAGCGGGCCGTGACCAGACGTCCAGGACGGATAACATGACGACCACAGCCCAAAAAATATCGACTGAGTTGCTCGACGAACTTCAGGGTGCATTGACCCACGGCACCGTCGCGCGCCGCGTCGAAACCCTGCGCCGCGTCACCGATCTGTTCATGGGCCAGTCCGCCGATTACTCCGATGACCAGATCGCGGTGTTCGATGACGTTTTCAATTGCCTCGTCGAACATATCGAGGTCAGTGCCAGGATCATCCTGTCCGAGCGGCTGGCGCCGAACCCGATGTCGCCGCCGCGGATCATCCGCAAGCTGGCGTTCGACGACGTGATCGAAGTCGCCGGCCCCGTGCTGTCGCACTCCGAGCGCCTCGACGAGCGAAGCCTCGTGGAGAATGCTCGCTGCAAGAGCCAGGCGCATCTGCTTGCGATCTCGAAACGCAAAACGCTCAGCGAAGCCGTCACCGACGCACTGGTCGAGCGCGGCAACGATGAGGTCGTCGAAAGCGCCGCCAGCAATGCAGGCGCGAGTTTCTCCGAGAACGGTCTGGCCCAGCTCGTCGAGCGGGCGCACAGCAGCGATGCGCTGGCGATCTGCGTCGGCTCGCGCAAATCCATTCCGCGGCCGCATTACCTCAAGCTGATCGCGCGTGCATCGAATGCGGTGCGGGCGCGGTTGGAAGCGGCCAATGCCGGATCGGCCAGCGACATTTCGTCGGCCGTCAAGGATGCAGCCAAATTTATCCAGGTCCCCGAAGCCATGAGCAAGAGCGCTGCGGCGGCGCACCGTCTGGTCAAATCGCTGTTCGAAGACGACCGGCTTGACGACAATCAGATGATTGCTTTTGCCCGCGCCAGCAAATTTGACGAAACCAACGCGGCCATCGCCTGTCTCGCCGATGTTCCGGTATCGACGGTCGAGACTGTGATGACGGAGTCGCGCAGCGAGGGCATTCTCGTGCTGGCGAAAGTCGCCGGGCTGTCATGGGACGCGGTGAAGGCGATCCTCGACATGCGGACCGATCTCGGCGGAGCCGGCAGCGGCGAAATCGAGGTGAGCAAGGACGGCTACGAACGGCTGCGCAACACCACCGCCCAGCAGGTGCTGCGCTTCTACCGCATGCAGCAGCAGACAGACGTGAGCGAGCCAGCGTGAATTGGGACGTGTTCCTGAGCGTGTGAGCGCCAAGCGCGCTGTTCGTCAGAACCTGAGGACGCGCGATCCGACAAGCGCACCGATCGCAGTCACGACGCCGATCGCGAGCGAATACCAGGTCGCTACGAACAGCGGCGAGTCGTCGAAGCAATGCGAAGCGTACAGCACCGCCGCAAGTCCCGCCGACAGCAACCCGGCGAAAGCGCCGGACAGCGCGGGACGTGTCGCAGCACCATGGCGCAGCGCGGCCAGCGCGGCGAACAGCAGCGGCGCCGAAAGCAGCGGAATCGCCGACAGGCAGATCATCGAGTTAGAGCCGATCATCCGCGACGACCAGCTCGACTGCTGCGGGATCAGCAGATCCGTCGCGACGCCGATCCCGAGCAGCGCGGCCGGGATGACAAACAGCCAGCTCCAGCGCCCGACCGGCGCGGCCGGGCGCGATAGACGCAGGACCACAGCGGTTGCCGCGATCGCCAGTGCAATGACGATGACGAACTTGAGCTCGAAGAACGGATTGCTCATGGCTTGCGAAATATCGGCGCGCGGGCCGAGCCGCATCATGAAAATCGCCGACGAGACGGGCACGGCAAAAACCATCGCCAAGGCCAGCATCCAGCCAACCGATCTGGCGCGGTAATCGTTGTCAGCCGCGAGGGTCCGGATGAGACGATCGGTATCCATTCTCATTCCTTTCCGAGCTTGCCGGCGAGGTTGGAAAGGCCGCGATGCAGCGCCACGCGCACCGCGCCCTCGGTCATCGAAAGTTTCTTCGCGGTGTCCTTGATCGATACGCTTTCCACGGCGATCGACTGCAGCACGTCGCGCTGGCGCGCCGGCAGCTTCTCAAGATGAGAGGCGACCTCGCTGGGCGGCAAAGTGTCTTCCGGCTGCTCACCGGGCAAGATTTCCGTAAAGTCGTCGATGTTGACGAAGACGCGCCGGCCGCGGCGGCGCAGCGCGTCGATCAGCTTGTTGCGTGCGATCGCAAACAGCCACGGAGCGAACGGAGCGTTCGCATCCCATGTGTGCCGTTTCAGATGAACCGCAATCAAGATATCTTGCACAACGTCCTCCGCCTGATCGACAGGCTGTCCTGCACGGGCGAGCCCGCGCCGGGTTGCTGCGCGCAAAACAGGGGTGATGGCCCTTAACAGACGGTGATAAGCGACGCTGTCGCCAGCGTTGGCCGACCGCATCAGGCCGGTCCATTCCGTTTCACCCCCGCGCACGCGCGCTCCTAGAATGCTTCGCTGCGCGGCACGTTTTGTTACACGTCTGCATCTTTTTTCCGGTTCAGAATTCGCCCTGCCCGTCCGATTCCGTCGAAGCCATAAGTCCGGCACACGACAAAGAATCTTCCCCAGCCGGGCTCATACCATGATCGAACCGGGCGGACACCGTTTGATGCGGATTTCCCGCTCAATTCTAACGGAGGTCACAATAGACAACACCTTGAACTGAAAGCTGGAATCGAGATTAACGAAAATATCATCAGCAATATCATGGCACCGGCTGCCTCGATTCACGGGTCCGATAGCCCGAAGATTCCCATATTTCGCCCATTTGCGGTCACTCCTGCGGGGTCACTGGTGATCCTGGGACTGGCAAAGGGGAGATTGCCAAATGGGTATTCAGGCCAACGGGCGTCTGGCTTTGATCGCGGCAGCGGTATTCTCGATGTGGGCCGCGATACCGGCGGAGGCAGCCTGCAAGGGCAACGAATGCGCAACGACAGCCGCGACCTCCGGACAAACGGATGAGCGCGCGGGCAAGCCAGTCGCGCTGAACAAATTCACCAAACGCTCGGCGAAACATGCCACCGCGGCGCGCAAAGCGATCCAGAACAAATATGCCACCAAGCGCGGGGCGAAATACGCCAGGGTCGCAGCCAGGGTGCAGAAGGCCGGGCAGAAATTTACCGTCGCCGCAATCAGCTCGAAGTCTGTTGCGACGGAGAGCCTCAAGCCATCGGTTGCGGACGCATGGGCCGAAATGTCCGAGAACGAAGTTCGCGCCGCAGGCCTGCAGGTGGGCAACCCGGCGCCGAGCGAGGCGCAACTTCCCGAAGCGATCCAGGTTGCATCCGCCGATCAGTTGAACGACATCGATCGCGCGGCCAACGCTGACACTCCCGCGCCGAAATCCACCGCTCAGCCGATGAGCTACGAGCAGCGGCTAGTCAAGGCATCAAGCGCGGACACATGGGATCAGACATCGCTGATCGGCAAGATTTTCGTCGCATTCGGCGGGTTGCTGACGCTCGCCTCGGCTGCCCGGCTGTTCATCGCCTGAGGCACCGAACAATTGCCCGAGCAGAGGCCGGTCCATCTCGGACCGGCTTTTTTCTTGTCGGCGACCACTCGCTCCGCATCAACGGTGCGGCCGCACCGGCTGCCTTGCAGCGCCGGGCGCGAGCGGGCAGATTGCCCGGCGTCGGCCCTGCGTGTTGGGCTGACCGCATCAATAAGAACGGGGCTTCCATGAGCATTTTTGAACACATCATCGTCGAAACCAAAGGCGCGGTCGGCATCATCAAGCTGAACCGGCCGAAAATGCTCAATGCGCTTTCCTTCGGCGTGTTTCGCGAGATCGGCGCTGCGGTGAGCGACCTGGAAGCGGACCCCAAGATCGGCTGCATCGTCATTACCGGCAACGAAAAGGCATTCGCCGCCGGCGCGGATATCAAGGAGATGCAGCCCAAGGGCTTCATCGACATGGCGATGGAAAACTTCCGCTCGATCGGCGGCGATCGCCTCGCGCAATGCAAGAAGCCGACGATCGCGGCGGTCAGCGGCTATGCGCTGGGCGGCGGCTGCGAGCTCGCCATGATGTGCGACATGATCATCGCATCCGACACCGCGAAGTTCGGCCAGCCCGAGATCACGCTCGGCACCATTCCCGGCATCGGCGGCACGCAGCGCCTGACCCGCGCCGTCGGCAAGGCCAAGGCGATGGATCTGTGCCTCACCGGCCGGATGATGGACGCAACAGAGGCCGAGCGGTGCGGGCTCGTCAGCCGTATCGTGGCAGTCGACAAGCTGATGGACGAAACCATCGCCGCGGCCGAGAAGATCGCGGCGATGTCGCAGCCGGTGGCGGCCTTCGCCAAGGCCGCGATCAACCGCGCGCTGGAGACGACACTCTCCGAGGGCATGAATGTCGAGGGCGACCTGTTCGCATCGACCTTCGCGCTGGAAGACCGGTCCGAAGGCATGGCCGCCTTCATCGCCAAGCGCCCGCCTCAGTTCAAGAATAGGTAGAGCATCCAGACATCAGTGTCAGGTTGGCCAGACCGGCGGATGCGTTCCAAGCGGAACGGCCGGGCGCGACCAGAACGCCGGCGTCGCGGACAGGATCGCCGCGTGACGCACCGCGCGCAGTTCGCCGAAGCCGGACGGCATCGCTTCGATCAGGGGCGCGACCGCTTCCTTGCCCGGCTCTGCCGTTGCAAGCCCGCCCTCGATGCGGCCGAAACTCCAGAGCCAATGCGCGGTCTGCGCCAGCGACACCCGCACATGCCAGCTTCCACCCTCGCGCGCCTGCCGCAGCCGTCCCATCATCGCGCCGAAGGCCATCAGATAGCCGGTGGCATGATCGAGAATCTGCATCGGTAATTCTTTCGGGCCTTCAATGCCGGCAGCCTTCCCCTCGGCATGATTGAAGCCGGTCGAGGTCTGCACCAGCGAGTCGAAGCCCCGGCGTCCCGACCAAGGACCGGCATGGCCGTAGGCCGACAGCGATACGCAAACGATACCGGGATTGATGCGTGCAGCATCCTGCGCAGAAAACCCGAGCCCTGCCAGCGATTGCGGCCGGTAGCCCTGCGAGAAAATATCGGCTTTCGAGAGCAGTTCTTCGAATGTCTCTTTGCCTGTCGGGCTTTTGAGATCGATCTGCGCCGAGAGCTTGCCGCGTCCGGTATCGATGACCAGCCAGGGTATCGACGGCAGATCAGGACCCGACACCAGCATCACGTCCGCGCCGTGGGCCGCCAGCGTGCGACCGGCAACCGGTCCCGCGATCACGCGCGACAGATCGAGCACGCGCTGGCCTGCGAGCGGCCGGCCGCCTTCCGGCCATGGCTTCGGCGGCGCATCGCCGATCTTTTCGAAGGTAACGAGCGGCAACGCGGCAAGCGTTGTCGCGTGCTCGGTCGCCAGCCACTCGTCCCGAGAGCGCATCAGCGACACGACGCAGCCGCCCGCATAGGCCGCCGTCTCGAACGCCTCGCCGGTCCAGTTCATCAGCGCGGCCTGCACGTTCTCGCGCACCGGCTCGCAGTCCAGGACCCTGCAGACATTGTCGCGGTGGTGCGGAAAATTGGTATGCAGCCGGACGTAGCGCTTGTCGCCGGTGCGATAGATGCCCGCGATCGCGTCCCACGCCGGAGGCGGCGGCTTGCCGTCAACGCGCAGATAGCGCTCGCTGCGGCATTCGATCGCCGCGTGCAGCATATCGACATTGACCTGCTGCGCCTGCCCGCTGCGCGCCTTCCAGATTGCAGCGGCGGCCAGTCCCGCAGCGGCAACGCTCACTTGCGCGATGGCATCGACGCGAAAGGACGACGGCAACACCGGCTCCTGGCCGGTCAGCGTCACCGCATCGAGATCGGCCGGATCGCCGCCGTTGCCGGTCCACAGCTCCTGGAGAATCTGCCGGGGGGTCCGCATTTCAAGATACCCGTCATTGCGAGCGCAGCGAAGCAATCCAGAGCCAAGGAAAGAGCGGATTGCGGCGTCGCTCCGCTCCTCGCAATGACAAAACTGATTGACTTAAGCCGCCAGCGTGGTCTCGACCAGCTTGATCCAGTACGAAGTGCCGAACACGATTGCGTCGTCATTGAAGTTGTAGGACGGGTGATGCAGGCCCGCGCTGTCGCCGTTGCCGACGAAGATGTAGGCGCCGGGGCGTTCCTCGAGCATGTAGGAAAAATCCTCCGCGCCCATGATCGGCGGCAGGTCGGCGTTGACGTTGGCTTGCCCCGCGACGTCGGCCGCGATGCGCGCGGCGAACTCGGTCTGCGCCGCGTGGTTGATCAGCACCGGATAGCCGCGCCGGTAGACGAGGTCGATCCTGGCGCCGGTCATCTGCGACAGACCGGCCGCGACCTCCTTCATCCGCTTCTCGATGAAATCGCGCATCGCAGGCTTCAGCGTCCGCACCGTGCCTTGCAGTTCGGCGGTCTGCGGAATGACGTTCATCGCGTTGCCCGCATGGAACATGCAGATCGAGATCACCGCCGACTCGACCGGATCGACGTTGCGCGACACGATCGACTGGAACGCGGTGATGAGTTGCGCACCGACCAGAATGGTGTCGATGCCTTTGTGCGGGGCCGCCGCGTGGCCGCCGACGCCCTCGATGTTGATCACAATGTGGTCGGTCGAAGCCATCTGCGGGCCGGGCCGCAGGCCGAACGTGCCGACGTTCATGCCGGGTCCGTTATGCATGCCGAACACCTGATCGATCTTGAAGCGATCCATTAGCCCGTCGCGCAGCATCGCAGCCGCACCCGCACCGCCTTCTTCCGCCGGCTGGAAGATCACCACCGCGTCGCCCGCGAAGTTGCGCGTCTCGGAGAGATAGCGCGCAGCACCCAGCAGCATCGCGGTGTGGCCGTCATGGCCGCAGGCGTGCATCTTGCCGGGCGTCTTTGATTTGTACGGCAGATCGTTGGCTTCCTCGATCGGCAGCGCATCCATGTCGGCGCGCATGCCGATGACCTTGACGTCCGCGCCATCGCGCGGCTTGCGCCCCTTGATGACGCCGACCACGCCGGTGCGGCCGATGCCGGTGACCACCTCATCGCAGCCGAACTCGCGCAGGCGATCCGCCACGAAGGCCGCGGTGCGGTGCACGTCGTACATCAGCTCCGGATGCGCATGGATGTCGTGCCGCCAGGCCATGATATCGGCCTGCAGATCGGCGACGCGATTGACGACGGGCATGGATCGTACTCCTCAGGCGCTCTTGGGCACCTGCGAACGATGCCATAGAATCTTCGTCATTGCGAGAAGCGCATTTGCGCGACGAAGCAATCCGGAGCCGCTGTTGTGATCCTGGAGGGCTTCGCTTACGCTGGCAATGACGAAGCGTGATCAGGTTAGAAATGTCGCAACGGCTCGGAGGGGATTTCGACTACATCGTGGTCGGCGCAGGCACCGCAGGCTGCATCGTCGCCAACCGCCTGTCCGCCGATCCCAAAAATCGCGTGCTGCTGCTGGAGGCCGGCGGCGACGACAACTGGATCTGGTTTCACATTCCGGTCGGATATCTGTTCGCCATCGGCAATCCGCGCTCGGACTGGATGTTCCGCACCGAAGCCGAACCCGGCCTCAACGGCCGCTCGCTGGCCTACCCGCGCGGCAAGGTGATCGGCGGCTCCTCCGCGATCAATGCCATGATCTCGATGCGCGGCCAGGCCGCCGACTACGACCACTGGCGGCAGCTCGGCCTGAACGGCTGGGGCTGGGATGACGTTCGGCCCGCTTTCCGCAAGCTCGAGGACCATTTCATGGGCGAGAGCGAGCATCACGGCGCCGGCGGCGGTTGGCGCGTCGAAGCCCCGCGCCTTGCATGGAAGGTGCTCGACGCGGTTGCCGACGCGGCATCGCAGATGGGCATTCCGCGCACGCACGACTTCAACACCGGCGACAATGAAGGCATCGGTTATTTCCACGTCAATCAAAAACGGGGGAGACGCTGGTCCTCCGCACGCGGCTTCTTGAAACCCGTGCTGTCGCGGCAAAACCTGAAACTCGAAACCAGCGTGCTCGCCGATCGCGTCATCGTCGAGCAGGGCCGCGCCGTCGGCATTCGCTATTCGCGCGGCGGCGAGACGGTCGAAGCCCGTGCCCGCGGCGAGATCATTCTCTGCTCCGGCGCGATCGGCTCGGTGCAAATTTTACACCGCTCCGGCATCGGCCCTGCCGACTGGTTGTCGCCGCTCGGCATCACGCCTGTCGCCGATCGTCCCGGTGTCGGGAGAAACCTGCAGGATCATTTGCAGCAGCGCGCGATCTACAAGGTGTCGGGCGTGCGTACGCTGAACGAGACCTACTGGTCGCTGTGGCGGCGTGGCATGATGGGCGTCGATTATGCGTTGCGCCGCCGCGGTCCCTTGACGATGGCCCCCTCGCAGCTCGGCATCTTCACGCGCTCGGACGCCTCACGCGCGCGCGCCAACATCCAGTTTCACGTTCAGCCGCTCTCACTCGACAAGTTCGGCGATCCGCTGCATCGCTTTCCCGCGATCACGATCTCGGCGTGCAACCTGCAGCCGACCTCGCGCGGCACGGTGCGGATCACGGACGCAAAGCCCGAACTGGCCCCGCGCATCGCACCGAACTATCTTGCGACCGATGAAGACCGCCACGTCGCCGCCGACGCCATCCGCGTCACCCGCCGCCTGATGAAGCAGAGCGCGCTCTCCGCCTATCACCCGGAAGAATATCTCCCGGGCCCCAGCGTCGGCGACGACGACGCCTCGCTCGCCAAAGCCGCCGGCGACATCGGCACCACGATCTTCCATCCCGTCGGCACCGCGAAGATGGGGCTGGCGAGCGATCCGCACGCTGTGGTCGATGATCGCCTGCGCGTGTTCGGCATCGAGCGTTTGCGCGTGATCGATGCCTCGGTGATGCCGGCCATCACCTCGGGCAACACCAACACGCCGACGGCGATGATCGCGGAAAAAGGTTCGGCGATGGTGCTGGAGGATGGGAGATAGCCGCTTTCCCTCCCCTTTGTGGGGAGGGTGGCGCGAGCGAGCAAAGCGAACGGAGCGCCGGGTGGGGGTAACTCGTAAGCGCACCCCCACCCCGGCCCTCGCTTCGCTCGACCGACCCTCCCCACAAGGGGGAGGGATTGAAGAGAAGGACGACGCAAACCGCTACGCCGCCACCGTCACCACGTCGTCGATCAGGTCGAGCAGCGCGCGCGCGCTGACCGCCTTGCGCACCAGCATGGTCTCGCTGCGGCCGCGGATCGAGACTTTCTCCTGCGGCAGAGCGCTTTCCGGAAGTCCTGCGCCCCTGAACAGCTCTTCCGACATCACGACTTCGCAAGACAGCCCTTTCGTCATGTCCTGAAGCCGCGCGCCGACATTGACCGGATCGCCGAGCGCGGTGAACGAGATGTGATCGCGATACCCGATATCGCCCACGATCACCTCGCCGCAATGGATGCCGATGCCGAACCGGATCGGTTCGCGCAGATCGTGAGCGAGAAACTGATTCAACTCATCGACGTTGATCGCAATCATCGCAGCCGCCTTGATCGCCTGCCGGCAGGCGATCCTCGGATCGGCCTCGAGCCCGAACAGTGCGAGAATGCCATCGCCGACGAACTGGTTCGGCAGGCCGCCGCACGAGATCACGCCCTGCGACACCGCGCCGACGAAGCGGTTGACGATGAACACCGTATCGAACGGCAACCGCGTCTCGGCGAGCTTGGTCGAGCCACGCATGTCGACGAACATGTTGACGAGGTAGCGCTCCTGACCGACGCGGGTCTGCTGGCCGGTGTTCAGCAGCGATGTCTTGAGCGTCGCCGGGAACAGCGGGACGAACGCGATATCGGTCTCCGGGCACAACTGGCACGCCAGCCGGATCGCCGGATCGGCGCTGGAGCCGACGCGCTCGAGCACGAAGGCCTCGCGTTTGGACGGGGCCGGCAAGCGGCTGCAATCGCTCACCACCCTGATGCGGCAGGTCGAACAGCGGGCGCGGCCGCCGCAGACGCTCGAATGCGGGATGTCGTTGCGCAGGCTTGCTTCGAGAACGCTGAGCCCTTTTGGCACGCGCAACGTTTGGCCACCGCCGTAGGCAAATTTGATGGTGCTGCCACGCCGCTCGACGATCACCCGGACGACCCGCGCCGCCAGCGTCAGCGCGATCAGCGAAACATAAGCCCAGATGAAAGAGAACACGATGCGGTCGATGACGTCCTGATCCGCCTGCGTGCCGGTCTTCGCCACCGTGCGATGTTGTGCACGCCATTCGGCGGTCGTGCTGTCTTGCATCACGTCGTGACCGCCGTGATAGAGCCCGAGCGTCGCGAGCGCCGGGACAAGCACCGCGAACGCAAGCAGATAGGGCGACGCCGCCTGAAACCAGGGCTTCAGCCGCAGCCAGAAAAAGATGCCGATACAGCCGTGAACCCAGCACACGATCAGCGCCGCATAGTGCAGCGCCGCCAGCCTCGGCCAGTAAACCCAATAGGCATAAAGCGTCTGCGGATAGAGTTTCTCGTGACCAAACAGCGATGCAGAAACGCGCACGCCGACGATATGAAAGATCAGCAGCAGCGGGATCGAGAGCCCGAGCACGAGTTGCAGCGGCTCCGATATTTTCCAGCGAAACTCCCGCCGCCGGTACAGCGCCCAGAAACCGAGCGCCATGTGAATCAAGAGAGCGCCATACAGCACGATGGTGATCGGCCAGCTTCGCCAGAATGCGATCTGCAAGGCGAGAACGTCATCCATCGCCTGCACGGAAATGTTGCCGAACGCATGGTTGATGAAATGGCTTGTGACATACGCAAACAGGATCAGGCCGCAGACGAGTTGCACCTGCCGGACGCCGATGCCAGCGAACAAGCGGACAAGATATGATTCACTCACTACTGCCGTCGGGGCCAAAGTGCTGTCGGTCATGGAGCGAGTGTATAGAGATACAGACGCCAGCGACAAGCGCCCTTGTCATTCCGGGGCGACCGAACGTCGAACCCGGAATCCATCCATCCGCAAATGCCAAGTCTGATGATGCATGGATTCCGGATCAGCGCATTCGCGCTGTCCGGAATGACGATTGGATTTCTTGCAAACTTAGATTTTCCCAAACAACGGCACCAATCCGCCCAGAAACGGCCGATAGCCTGCGACCACGCGATCGCCGATTTTGAGATCGAGCGTCCCGTGGGCCATCACCCGCGCGCCCTCCTCGATATCGACCAGTACGATCTTGTAGGGCACATGCTCCCGCGCCTCCGGCACCGGCGCGCGATGCACCAGCGTTTCGGCATAGACCACGCCGCGGCCGCTCGCGGTTTTCGTCTCGGGCTCGCCTGCCCCGCACTGCGGGCAGAACGCGCGGCGGATGTAGAAAATGTGTTTGCAGGCGCGGCAGGCCTGATAGTTCAGTGCGTCCTTGCCCGTAGTCCAATCGGCAGCGTCCGGCATATCAACCCTCATCGGCGCATCGCTTCATCCCTCCCCCTTGTGGGGAGGGATGAAGCGATGCTTCGGCAACAGCGCCCATCACACCTGCTCCAGAAACATGCTCACATGAGATGACAGCACGCCGCCGTCGCCGTGCAGCAGCGCCAGCGAAGCATCCTTGACCTGACGATGGCCGGCGCGGCCGGTCATCTGCAGATGTGTTTCGACCAGATGAGCCATCGCACCGCCGACGCCGCAATGGCCGTAGCTCAGCAATCCGCCGTGGGTGTTGAGCGGCAGCGCGCCGTTGACGCCGAAGTCGCCGTTGCGCGCGCGGGCCGACGCCTCGCCCCGTTTCGCGAGACCAAGGTCTTCGAGCAGCATCGCCAGCGTGATCGTAAAGCTGTCGTAGATCGCAGCGTAGCGCACATTCTTGATCGCAATGCCGCGCTGTTCGCTCGCGCGCGCCAGAGCCGGGCCCGCGCCGAGATCGGACAACGCCGGAGCAGTCGTGACATATTGATGGGTGTGCGCCTGACCCGCGCCGATCACCTTGACGCCATGCCGGCTCGCATCGTCGCGGCTGACGATGAAGGCCGCGCCGCCATCGGAGACCGGACAGCAGTCGAGCAGCTTGAGCG
The DNA here is from genome assembly GCA_021732215.1 of Hyphomicrobiales bacterium. GTDB lineage: Bacteria > Pseudomonadota > Alphaproteobacteria > Rhizobiales > Xanthobacteraceae > SG-bin9. Next base: position 224,997 of record JAKFVL010000023.1, on the reverse strand, counting down.
GTGTTGCGATCGGCTTTGAGGCCATCACCTCGGCGACCGTGATCGGCTCATTGAACTGCGCACCTGGATGCATCAGCGCGTGGTCGCGCATCAGCACCGCGAGAACCGCGAAGTCTTCCTCAGTCACGCCATGCTCATGCATGTAGCGCGACGCGACGAGACCGTAATAGGCAGGAATGGTCGGTCCGAGCGGCACCTCGAACACCGGGTGGCCGACCTGCGCCAGCGATTGCACGGCGGCATCGCGCGTTTGCCCGGTCAGGCGATTTTCGCCGGCAACCACCAGAACGTTCTTCGCAACGCCGGAAGAGACAAGAATGTGCGCCAGCATCGCCATCGCCATGCCGGTGCCACCGCCGACCTGAACCGCGTGGGCGTATTGCGGCTGAATGCCGAAATGCTCGGCGAACACGGTGGCCAGCATGATGTGCGGCTGCACGGTCGAGTAGCCGCACAGAATGCCGTCGATATCCCGCCGTGCGAGCCCTGCATCGGCCAGCGCCGATTCCGCCGCCATGCTCATCAGATCGAGCGTGGAGCAGCCCTCGCGCCTGCCGAACGATGTGAGCCCGACGCCGGTGATGAAGCTCATCTGGTTGGTCCTATCAATCCTGTCGTCCCTGCGAACGCGAGGACGACACCTGCCGCCGATTCACTCGCCGCGAATGTTGGCGTCGCGGATCAGCTTGCCCCAGACCTCGGTCTCGGAGACGAGCAGATCGCGCAGCGCATCGGACCCGCCAGTCAGCATGGTGACGCCGCGTTCGGCGGCTTTCGCCTTCAATGCGGGATCGTCAGTTGCGGCGGCGAGCGCTTTCGCCAGGGTCGCAACGATCGGCGCTGGTGTTTGCGGGGCAACGAACAGCCCCGCCCAGAACACCCCCTTGAAGCCCGGCAGGGTTTTCGCGACCGGAAGCAGATCGGGACGCTGACTGATCGGTTCGAGAGAGGAGATCGCGATCGCCTTCCCGGCTCCGCCTTCCAGCGCGGGCGATGCATCGACCGGGGTGGCGAACGCGCCATCAAGCCGGCCGGCGATGATGTCCAGCACCATCGGCGCGGCGCCGCGATAAGGCACGTGCGTCAGCGCCGTTCCCGCGCGGTTGTTGAACAGCTCGAGAACCAGGTGGCTCGATGAGCCATTGCCGGCCGAACCGATATTGAGCCTGCCCGGATTGGCCTTTGCGTAGGCGATCAGCTCATCGACCGAATTGATCGGCAAACTCTTTGTCAAGATCAGATAGAACGGCGATTGCAGCGCAAGGCCGACCGGCATCAGCTCGGTGAGCGGATTTTTCGGCGTCAGTTTCGGCGACAGCGCCGGATTGATCGCAAGACTCACGGTGCCGAGCAGCATCGTGTAGCCATCCGGATCGGATTGCGCGACGAAGGTGGAAGCCACCGCTGTGCCGGCACCGGGCTTGTTCTCGATCACGATCTGCTGGCCAAGCTCCTTACCCATGATCTCGGCGATGATGCGCGCCATCTGATCGTTGATGCCGCCCGGCGCATAGCCGACGATCAGGCGGACCGGCCGCGTCGGAAACGCCTGTGCGAATGCCGCATCGGCAGCAAAGCAACATGCGATCATGGCAAATGCGAGCCGCTTTGAAAACTTTCGACGGTCGATCATGGTTCCTCCTGTTGTTCTCATTATTTCGCGCCGAGCATCTGGCGTAGTTCAGTTTTCAGCACCTTGCCGTAGTTGTTCTTCGGCAGCGACGGCAAATAGACATAGCGTTTCGGCCGCTTGAAGCGCGCGATCGACGACAGACAATGCGCATCGAGGGTTCTGTCGTCGGCGGACGCGCCATCGGCCAGCACAACACACGCGACGACATTCTCGCCCCACTCCGGATCGGCGACACCGACCACCGACACTTCGCGCACCGCATTGTGCGTCAGCAGCGCCTCCTCGACTTCGCGCGGATAGATGTTGGTGCCGCCGGAAATAATCACGTCCTTGGAGCGATCCGACAGCGTGAGAAAGCCATCCTCATCCAACCTGCCGACATCGCCGGTGCGCAGCCAGCCATCCTTGATCGTACTCGCGGTCGCTTCCCGGTTATTCCAGTAACCGAGCATCACCGGCGTGCCTCTGGCTTCGATCTCGCCGGTCTCGCCGGGAGGAAGCACTTCGCCGTTCGCGCTGGTGATGCGCACTTCAATCGCGCTATGCGCCGCGCCGACCGACGCCAGCCGCTCCAGATAGCGCGGATGATCGGTTTGCTGATGCCAGTATCGCGACAGCGCGGTGATCGTCATCGGCGACTCGCCCTGCCCGTAGATCTGCACGAAGCGCGGACCCATCACGTCGAGCGCCTCGCGAATGTCGGCAAGATACATCGGACCGCCGCCATAGACGATGGTGCGAATGCCATCGCCGTTTTCGCCGCGCGCCTTCGCGGCTTCCACGAGCCGCTTCACCATCGTCGGCGCTGCGAACATCGACACATCGCCGAGCGACTTGCCGAGCGTCAGCACCTCATCCGGATCGAACGCACCCGACTCCGGCACGACGTGACGCGCGCCCGCGCGAACGTGGATAAAATTATACAGCCCTGCGCCATGCGACAGCGGCGCGGCATAGAGCGCGTGGTCATGTGCATGCACCTGATCGACGTCGGAGAGATAGCAAAGCGACGCGGCGACGAGGTTGCCATGACTGAGCATCACGCCCTTCGGCCGGCCGGTGGTGCCGGAGGTATAGAACAGCCAGGCGAGGTCGTCGGTCTGGCGCGAAACGGGTTGCGGCAATCCCGCGGCAGCGCGCGCCGCATTGGTGCCATCGCTTTTGATGTCGAAAACGCGCGCCACAGGTTTGCCATCGCCTAAAGCCTCCCTCAGCGAGGCGTTGGTGTCCCCCGCGACAAAGCCGAATTTGACCCCTGAGTTCTCGCAAATCCACGCTGCCTCGCGGCCATGCAGTTTGGCGTTGATCGGCACCGCCACCGCGCCCGCCCACCAGATCCCGTAGGCGCATTCGAGATAGGATGTGCTGTTCGACATAAACAGCGCAACGCGATCGCCGGGCACGATGCCATGCTGATGCGTGAGCCAGCCTGCAATGGACGATGCGCGCCGCGCAAACTCCGCGTAGTCGCAATCGATCACGGCGCCCGTCATCAGCGCGGGCGATCGCGGATAGAGCCGCGCGGAGGCGGCGAGCCATTCGGCGATGTTCATCGCGCGTTACCCGCGGCGCAGCGCGCGGTTATTTCGCAGGCTCGAGCAGCGTGACGTAATTGGCGACCGCGGCGCCGCCCATGTTGAAGATGCCGCCGAGCTTCGCGTTCTTGATCTGCATGCCTTCCGGGGCCTGACCCAGAAGCTGCATCGCGCTCAGCACATGCATCGACACGCCGGTGGCGCCGATCGGATGGCCTTTGGCTTTCAGGCCACCCGACGGATTGATCGGCAGCTTGCCGGTCTTCTCGGTCCAGCCTTCCTTGATCGCGCGCGCGCCTTGCCCCTTCGGCGTCAAGCCCATCGCTTCGTACTCGATCAGTTCAGCGATGGTGAAGCAATCGTGAGTCTCGACGAACGACAGGTCGGAGAGTTGCGCGCCTGCGGATTTGAGCGCGCGCTGCCAGGCAACGCTGCAGCCGTCGAAGTTGAGAATGTCGCGCTTCGACATCGGCAGGAAATCCTGCGCATGCCCGGTGGCCTTGACGTTGACAGCCTTGCCCATCGATTTGGCGGTTTCCGAGTCGGTCAACACCAGCGCGGCCGCGCCGTCGGACACCAGCGAACAGTCGGTGCGCTTCAAGGGGCCCGCGACGAACGGATTCTTCTCGCTTTCGGAACGGCAGAACTCATAGCCGAAATCCTTGCGCATCTGCGCGTAGGGATTGGCGACGCCGTTCTTGTGGTTCTTCGCCGCAATCATCGCCAGCGCATCGGACTGGTCGCCGTACTTCTGGAAATAGCCCTGCGCGATCTTGCCGAACACACCCGCAAAACCCGCGGGCGTATCGCCGTCCTCGACCAGATACGACGCGCGCAACAAATTCCTGCCGATCTCGGGTGCGGGTGTGCGCGTCATCTGCTCGACGCCGACCACCAGCACGAACTTCGCGGCACCCGCCGCGATCGCCTTCACGCCCTGATGCACGGCGGCGGAGCCGGTCGCACAAGCGTTCTCGACGCGCGTCGCCGGCTTGAAGCGGAGTTTCGGATCGGCTTGCAGCACGAGGGCAGCGGTGAAGTCCTGCGGCGAGAAGCCTGCGTTGAAATGGCCGAGATAGATTTCATCGACGTCTTCGGCCGAAATGCCCGCGTCAGCCAAAGCCTCGCTCGCCACTTTAGTGACGAGGCTCTCGACAGTCTCCATATCGAATTTGCCGAACGGCGTGTGGGCCCATCCAACGATGCTGGCAGTCATGGTCGTTCTCCCGGCTGGAGCATGATCTGGAAAAGCGTAAAGCGGGTTTCCAGCAAGATCATGCCCGAATATAAGTTTCTCGCGCAGGCTGGCGCGCGGAGTTGCGCCCAAGATAGCCGCTGCCAGTGAAACGGCAACCACCGCCTTCATGGTATGACGAATGGCAGCTATTCGTTTGAGAAAAGGCCTTATTTCAGCAGGTTCGCGCTGTCGCCGCTCTCATCCTTCAGCGCGACGCCGGAGAGCTTGCGTGCCAGCCCCTCCTTAACAAGCCATGCGATCTTGAATGCCGCCTCATCATAGCCCAGCCCGGCGCGATGGATGTTGGAGACGCAGTTGCGCTCGGCGTCACTGCGGCCGGATTTAGGTTCGAATGTGATGTAAGCGCCAAGACTGTCCGGTGCCGATAGCCCCGGCCTCTCGCCGATCAGGACAATTATCATTTGCGCGCGGCAGAGCTGCCCGGCCTCGTCGCCGAGCGCGACCCTTGCGTTGGTTGCAACCAGCACTGGGCCGAGGCCAACCCTCATACTTGCAAGGCGCGGCAGCAGATTGCGCATCAGGCTTGTCGCATGCGCATCGACCGCGGCCGCTGACAGGCCGTCGGCAACCATGATCGCCACCTCGCAGCCAGCGAAGCTGCTCGCGGCAAGCTGCGCCTGCGACGCCCCGCTCAGCTTCCGCCCGAAATCCGGTCGGCGCAGATAGTCGGCGCGAGTTTTTGCCTCGCTCGCGATCTGGATGACGTCGCAGCCGAGAGTGGCTATGGCGCTTGCAATGGCCGCTGCATCAAATGGCGCATGCACGGCGTCACGGGCACGGGCATGATCAAGCGTGAAGGATAGCAGGGCCGAGGTCGGCAGACCCGATCCGCTGCGGCCAAGCCCGACCCGTGCCGGTGTCAGGTCGCGCAGATCGAGCAGCGAGCGGAGTTTCGGGACGGAGGGGGCGGCAGTTGGCTTGTCCATCCGTCACCTTGTTTTCGTCATCACCGGGCTTGACCCGTTGATCCATCTTTCTTTGGAAGGATCGTCAATAAGCTGGATTGCCGGGTCAAGCCCGGCAATGACGAAACTAATTACTCCGCCGGCACGGCCACCTGTTGCAATCGCGTCGAGTAGTACGATGCGGTCTGCTTGCCGCCGGACGCATCCCGCGCGAACAAAATCAGATGGTGTGCGACAAGACCGGCGCTGATGACCCATTCAATGTCGCCGGATTTCAGCCGCGGCCAGGCGTAGGCCCAGAATTGCCTGCGATAGTCGCTGAGCACACCGACATGCCAGAAGATCTTCGCCAGCATGGTCAGACCGCGCTTGATGTTATGCGCGTTGACGCGCTGGGGGCTGTTCGGCGGCCGGATGCGTTTCGGATAGACATGCGTGGCTTGATGTTCGAACCGTGCGAACAGCTTGTCCGGCGTGTAGGCGCGGCCCATGCAGGAGCGCCACATGCCCACGACCTGATCGTAAGGCAGCAGGAAGTCGATGTTGGAATCGCGATCCTCATCGTCGATCAGGCGATTCTCGCGCTTTAGCCGATCCCACAGCGGCGTGCGCGGCAAGGCCTGCAACAGGTTGATGGTCAACAGTGGAATCCTGGACTGATCGATGAATTCAAGAATGCCTTCTCCCGCCTCCGGCGTGTCGGTATCGAGGCCGAGAATGATTCCCGACACCACCTCCATGCCGTAGCTGTTGAGCGTCTCCACCCCCTCCAGGATCGGCACCATCATGTTGTGCTGTTTGGACATCGCCTTCAGCGCGGCCGGGTCCGGCGTTTCAATGCCGCAGAATATGGTGGCGAAATAGGCCTCTCGCATCAGTGCGAGAATTTCCGGCCGTTTGGCGATATTCAGCGTCGCTTCACACGCAAACTGCAGCGCATAGCCGTTCTTCTTCTGCCATTCGACCAGATGCGGCAGCAGATCCAGCGCGGCCTTCCGGTTGCCGATGAAATTGTCGTCGACGAAATAGACCGATCCGGTCAGCCCGCATTCGAGCATCTTGTCGAGTTCGGCGGTGACCTGCTGCGGCGTCTTCAGGCGCGGGTTGCGGCCATACAGTCCCGGAATGTCGCAGAACTCACACTGATACGGACAGCCCGAGGAGAACTGGATGCTGCCGAGAAAGTATTTCCGCAGCGGCAGCATCTCGTAGGCCGGCAGCGGAAATTTAGTCATGTCGAGACGATCCTGCGTCGTCAGGATCACCTGGCTGTCTGGCCGCGACGGATCGGCGGCAAGCCGTTCGATCAGGCGCTCGGTCGCATCGCCGAGCTCGCCGACATGGAGGTAGTCGAAATCCGGATAGTAATCCGGACACGCGCTGACCGAAGGCCCGCCAAGCGCCGCCGGTTTATCGTGCGCGTGCGCGCGGCGGCAGATGTCATTGATCTGTGGACGCTGGATGTGCATGCCGCTGACGAACACGGCGTCGCACCACGCGAAGTCTTCATCGGTGGCGCGCTGCATGTTCTCATCGAGAAAGCGGATTTCCCAGGTCTTCGGCAGCCAGGCCGCGATCACCAGCAGTCCCTGCGGGGGCATGAAAGCCTGCACGCCGTCGGTCAGTGGATAGGCATGCTCGAAAGTCCCGAACGACGGCGTGTAGTGCGGAAAGACACACAGAATACGCCTCGAAACAGATTCCTCAATACGTGCCGCTTCGAGTTGACCCGTCGCCATCCAGCCTCCCAAAGCCGCGCCGATAAAGACGCGGAACTCAGCCCAAGGTTCCAGCAACGCTCGCTGCGCCCGCAACACATTTACCTGCCGAAACAGGGCAAGGCATTCTATCGACAAGCGAAAGCACAAACTGGGTCAGATTAAGGCCGAGGCATATGACGGCGCAATGGCAAGCAATGACATCGCCGTTATTGGGCATCGTGCCTCACAAAAGTGGACGACGATGGCATCAATCCGAAAGCCGGGCCGCAAACGCCAGCCGCGGCGTCTCGCTCGGCGTCAGTCGGAAATCCGTGCCCGCCAGCCCCACCCGCACCAGCCAGTCGTCGAACTCCGGCGCACGTTTCAGACCGAACAGGTCGCGGACATAGAGTGCGTCGTGAAACGAGGTGGACTGGTAGTTCAGCATCACGTCGTCGGCGCCGGGAACGCCCATGATGAAGGTGACGCCGGCGGCGGCCAGCAGCGTCAGCAGATTGTCCATGTCGTTCTGATCGGCTTCGGCATGGTTGGTGTAACAAACGTCCACGCCGAGCGGCAGACCGAGCAGCTTGCCGCAGAAATGGTCCTCGAGCCCGGCGCGGATGATTTCCTTGCCGTCGTACAGATACTCAGGCCCGATGAAGCCGACGACGCTGTTGACCAGCAATGGATCAAAGGCTCGCGCCACCGCATAGGCGCGCGCCTCGCAGGTCTGCTGATCGACGCCGTGATGGGCATTGGCCGAAAGCGCCGAGCCTTGCCCGGTTTCGAAATACATCACATTGTTGCCGACGGTGCCGCGCTTGAGCCCGAGCGCCGCCTCCCTCGCCTCCTTCAGGATGGCGAGATTGACGCCGAAGCTCTTGTTCGCGGCTTCCGTGCCCGCCACCGATTGAAACACCAGATCGACCGGCAAGCCCTTTGTCATCAGATCGAGCGTGGTGGTGACGTGGGTCAGCACACAGCCCTGCGTGGGCGCATCGATGCGGGCGATGATGCTGTCGAGCAATCGCACCAGATCGCCGATCACGGCCGGGTCGTCGCTCGCCGGATTGATGCCGATGCAGGCGTCGCCCGAGCCGAGCAGCAAACCGTCGAGGATCGAGGCGGTGATGCCGCGTGCATCGTCGAACGGATGATTGGGCTGCAGCCGCACGCTCATGCGGCCGCGCAATCCGATGGTGTTGCGAAAGCGCGTCACGACCTCACACTTCTTCGCCACCAGGATGAGATCCTGATTGCGCATCAGCTTGGAGACGCCGGCTGCCATCTCGGGCGTCAGCCCGCGAGCGAGACCCTGCAGCACCGATGGCGTGGCCGCGTCCGACAGGAGCCAGTCGCGAAATTCGCCCACGGTCTTTGAGGCGACAGGCGCGAACGCCGCCGCATCGTGGCTATCGACGATCAGTCGCGTCACCTCGTCGTCCTCATAGGGAACGACGGCCTCGCTCAAAAACGTCTTCAGCGGCAGATCGGCCAATGCCATCCGCGCGGCGACCGTTTCCTCAGCCGTATCAGCGGCAATTCCGGCCAGACGATCGCCGGAGCGCGGCGGGGTCGCCTTGGCCAGCAGGTCGCGCAGATCGGCAAACTGGTAGGTCTTTGGTCCGATCACATGTCTATAGGGCATCAGGGATCAGACTTTCTGGATGGACATTCACCATTCGACCCTGCCCGCCTCGTGGCAAACATTTTCTGCCGACGGGACAGGCCCATTCCGGATGTGATAAACAACCAGCCTCAATCAAGAATGCGCCCGAAACGGGCACTCGCCAACGCTCCAAAACAACAAATCATAAGGGTTCTTGTCATGGCTAAAGTCGCCTTTCTTGGTCTCGGTGTCATGGGATTTCCGATGGCCGGTCACCTCGTCGTCAAGGGAGGCCATGACGTCACGGTCTACAACCGGAGCGCCGCCAAGGCGCAGGCCTGGGCCGACAAGTTCAAGGGCAAGACCGCCGCGACGCCAAAGGCCGCCGCCCAAGGCCAGGATTTCGTGATGTGCTGCGTCGGCAATGACAACGACCTGCGCGCGGTGACGATCGGCGCGGACGGCGCGTTCGCCGGCATGACCAAGGGCGCGGTTTTCGTCGACCACACCACCGCCTCCGCTGAAGTCGCGCGCGAACTGAACGAGGCTGCGAAGAAAGCAGGCTTCGGCTTCATCGATGCGCCGGTGTCCGGCGGACAGGCCGGCGCGGAGAACGGCGTGCTGACCGTGATGTGCGGCGGTGACGAGGCGGCCTACAGACGCGCCGAGCCGGTGATCGCGGCGTATGCGCGCATGTGCAAGCTGCTCGGTCCCGCAGGCGCAGGCCAGCTCACCAAGATGGTCAACCAGATCTGCATCGCCGGTCTGGTGCAGGGTCTGTCGGAAGGCATCCACTTCGCCAAGAAGGCCGGCCTCGACGTGGAAGCGGTGATCGAAACCATCTCAAAGGGCGCGGCACAGTCATGGCAGATGGAGAACCGCTACAAGACCATGAATGCCAACAAGTTCGATTTCGGCTTCGCGGTCGACTGGATGCGCAAGGATTTGTCGATCTGCCTTGCAGAAGCGCGCAACAACGGCGCAAACCTCCCGGTCGTGGCGCTGGTCGATCAGTTCTACTCCGAAGTGCAGAAAATGGGCGGCAAGCGCTGGGATACGTCGAGCCTCGTCGCGCGGCTCGATCGTTGAAGGCCAGACCGGTTTCTTTTCGATCGAAGCTGTGCCGCGCGCTTCTCCCTCCCTCTGCAAGGGGGAGGTTGAGCAACGCTTCCAATTGAGAGAAATGATCTAGCGCTGAACGGCTCTCAGGCGACGGCCGCAGCGAGAGCGATCGGTACGCGCTGCGGCGGCGATCCGGCCTGCAGCAATTCCTCGGACAGATAATTGGCCAACTCCGTCACCACGCGCGGCGTATTGCGCCGGCCGTAAGCGTAGGCCAGTTCGATCGGCGGCAGTTGCGGCAGGCGGAGTCCATGACCGACGACCCGCATCGGCGCGGTAACCAGACCGCGCGCGAGCACGGTGACACCCATGCCGTCGATCACGGCCGACTTCATGCATTCAAAACTCGGGCTGACAAAGCTGAGATGCCAGGGGCGCTTGTCGTCCTCAAGCGCGCGGACGCCGAACTTCCGGTAGGCGCAGCCTTCCGGGAACAGGATCAATGGAATCGAGGCTTCGCGGGTGGGCGCAAACTTGGGGCCACTGACCCACACCAGTTGTTCGCGGAGCACTGCCTCGCCGTGAGACGCGCCGTTCTCCTGTTTGAAGAAGGCCAGATCGAATTCGCCGCGATTGCTGCGCTTGATCAGATTCTCTGACTGATTCGATTCGACCTCCAGCCCGACCATCGGATGGATCGCCTTGAAGGTCGAAAGCCAGTTGGTGAAATTACGGCCGAAGAAATCCAGCGGTACCCCGAGACGGACAAAGCCCCTGAGGGCTTCGTCCGACATCGAACTGTAGGCTTCGTCGTTCAGTTGCAGGATGCGGCGGGCGTAATCGAGCAGTTTGCCGCCTTCGGAGGTGAGTTCAAGAACGCGGCCTTTTCGGCGCACCAGCAACGATTTGCCAGCCTGGTTTTCCAGCTTCGTGATCTGTTGGCTGACGGTCGACTGGGACCGGCTAACCCCTTCTGCTGCACGGGAAAAACTCATCGAATCCGCGACCAGCAAAAAGGTCCGCAGACAGTCGATATCGAAATTCGAGGGTGGCCGTGTGCGATGCATCATGAGGTTTCCCGATACTGAATATCGCTATAATTAGTTTTGCACTTTATCGGAACCCCGTAAAGTCCCAAAACAAGCAATGGCCAAGGAGTGTCAGTGGTCGGCTAACTGGACGGGACTGAGCGCGACTGCCGGGGCCGATCAACAAAAAGCTGCACTTCGGCGCATCAGAGCGCCCGGCTCATATCAAAAAATGGATTGCCGCAAGTGACCATCAAAGCTGTTGTTTTTGACGCGTACGGAACACTCTACGATATTCAGTCGGTCGCCGCGATCACCGAGCAGACCTACCCGGGATATGGCGAGGCGATCACGCAGATCTGGCGGCTGAAGCAACTCGAATACACCTGGTTACGCTCGATGATCGAGCGCTACGAGAGCTTCGAAACCATCACGGAACAATCCCTCGCCTACACGCTCGACAATCTCGGTCTCGCCTACAATGCCGAGATGTTCGAGAGCATCATGGACAAGTATCGCAATCTCGATCTCTATCCGGACGCGATGGCCACGCTCTCCCAACTCAAGGGCCGCAAGCTCGCAATCCTGTCGAACGGAAGCTCAGCAATGCTGAACGCGCTGGTGCGCAATACCGGTTTGCAGCAGATTCTGGCGGCGACCATCAGCATCGACAGCCGGAAGGTGTTCAAGCCGTCGCCGAAAACCTACACGCTGATCCAGGAAGTGCTCGGCGTCGGGCCAAGCGAGACGCTGTTCGTATCGTCCAACGGTTTCGACGTGGCAGGCGCGAAAGCGTTCGGCCTCAAGGTCGCATGGATCGAACGGGTCACTGCGCAGGCGCTGGCCAAGGAATTCGGGGGATCGACCCCGGCGGGCGCTCTCACGATGTTCAAGGCACTGCGGATGCGCAACGAACACCTCGGTCACGGTCCCGATCATCGCGTCGGCTCGTTGAACGATATTCCGGCCATCGTTGCCGCAGCCGACTGAATTGAGAGTCAGTAGCGTCCAGTCATTTCCGTCCTGCCTTTCCAACAGGGAGAAACGACGTTGCCGATATCAGCCGCTCCTTTTGCCGTAAAGAAATTTGCGACCGTCAATGGCAAGCGCATGGCCTATATCGATGAGGGCCAGGGCGATGCGATCGTATTCCAGCATGGTAACCCGACGTCGTCCTATCTGTGGCGCAACGTCATGCCTCATTGCAAAGGTCTTGGGCGGCTGATCGCCTGCGACCTGATCGGCATGGGCGACTCCGACAAGCTCGATCAATCGGGACCCGGCCGCTACACCTACGCCGAACAACGCGACTACCTGTTCGCGCTGTGGGACCAGATCGGTCTCGGCAACAAAATCGTCTTCGTGATTCACGACTGGGGCTCGGCGCTGGCATTCGACTGGGCCAACGCGCATCGCGAGCGCGTGCAGGGCATCGCCTATATGGAGGGAATCGTCACGCCGGTGACGTGGGACGATTGGCCGGACAACGCCAGGCGCGCATTTCAGGGCTTCCGGTCGGAAGCCGGCGACGAGATGATTCTGCAGAAGAACATTTTCGTCGAGCGCGTGCTGCCCGGATCGGTGATGCGCAAGATGAGCGACGAGGAAATGGCGGTCTATCGCCGGCCATTTCTCAATGCCGGCGAGGACCGCCGACCGACCCTGACATGGCCCCGGCAAATTCCGATCGAGGGCGAGCCCGCCGAGGTCGTTCGTGTGGTCGGGGACTACAGCGCCTGGCTCGCCAAGAGCAGCATTCCCAAACTGTTCGTCAATGCGGACCCTGGCTCCATCCTCGTCGGCCGTCAGCGCGAACTTTGCCGGAAATGGCTGAACCAGACCGAAGTGACGGTCAAGGGCACCCACTTCATCCAGGAAGACTCGCCAGACGAGATCGGCACGGCGGTTGCCGACTTCGTGCGAAAAGTACGGGCAAACCAACCGCGGGAGCATGCCCGGGCCTGATCTCGGCCACTTCGTTATAGCGACAAGCGATAGCGACGAAGCAATCCGGTCTTTGCCTGAGTGGATTGCTTCGCAAAGTTTATCGGGCTTGCCCAACGTGGTCCGCGCTTTGCGCGCCCCGATGACAGGCCCAGGAAGCCTTGGCTCGCAACGACGCTCAGCGGATTTGATATACAGGCGGGCATGACAATGCCGGCTCAGGCATGTAGATGAAGCAATGCGAGCCCGCTCGCCTTCACTTCGCCCATAACGCCAAACCTCAACCGGACCGTTTCAATGCTGAACACGCCTCGCGCCCGCCGCGGCATGGTGACATCGCCGCACAACCTAGCGAGCGAGGCTGGATTGCGCGTCCTGCGCGAAGGCGGCAACGCCATCGAGGCGACGGTGGCCATGGCCGCGTCGCTTGCCGTGGTCTACCCACACATGACTTCGATCGGCGGCGACGGCTTCTGGCTGATTTCCGCCAGGGGCAAGCCGGTGGTCGCGGTCGATGCCTGCGGCGGCGCTGCGAAAGCGGCGAGCGCAGAGTTCTACCGTGGTAAAGGTCTGAAGAAAATTCCCGAGCGTGGTCCGCTCGCCGCCAACACAGTCGCCGGCACGCTCTCGGGCTGGGATGAAGTGCTCAAGATCAGCGCGGAACTCGGCGGCAAACTGCCGTTGTCGCGGCTGGTCGAGGATGCCGCATGGTCCGGCGAGAACGGCTTTGCCGTCACCGCGAGCCAGCAGGAACTGACCGAGACCAAACTTCCCGAGTTGAAGGACGCGCCGAATTTCACGAAAACCTTCCTGCCGGGCGGCAAGCTGCCGAAGGAAGGCGAGATGATGAAGCTGCCGGCGCTGGCGAATACGCTGAAGCGCCTCGGCAAGTACGGTGCATCGTCTTTCTACACCGGTGAACTTGCCAAGGAAATTGCCGCCGATCTGGCGCGCTGCGGTTCGCCGGTCTCCGCCGAAGACCTGGCCTTGCACATGGCGCAACGCCGCGAACCGCTGTCGGTTCAGGTCAAAGGCGCGAAGCTGTATAATTTTCCGCCGCCGACGCAGGGTCTGTCGTCGCTGATGATCCTCGCACTGTTCGAACGGCTTGGCGTCAAGGACGCCGAAGGCTTCGATTACGTTCATGGTCTCGTCGAATCCGCCAAACAGGCGTTTCTGGTCCGCGACCGGATCGTCGGCGACCCGGGATCGATGACCGAAGACCCGAACGATTATCTGCAACCGCGCAAGCTGGACGAACTGGCCGCGAAGATCGACCGCAAGCGTGCGCTGCCGTGGCCCTTTCCCGCCAACCCTGGCGATACGGTGTGGCTCGGCGCCATCGACGCCAATGGCCTGTCAGCCAGCTTCATCCAGAGCATCTATTTTGAGTTCGGCTCCGGCTGCGTGCTGGAGAACGCGGGCCTCGTCTGGCAGAACCGCGGCTCGAGCTTCCTGCTCGAGGGCAACGGTCCGCGCGTGATCGGCGCTGGACGCAAGCCATTCCATACGCTCAATCCGGCGATGGCACTGTTCGACGACGGACGGCGCATGGTCTACGGCACGATGGGCGGCGAAGGTCAGCCGCAATCGCAATCGGCGATCTTCAGTCGCTATGCGATGTACGGTCAGGGTTTGCAGGCGGCCGTCACCGCGCCGCGCTGGCTGCTTGGACGGACATGGGGCGCGGAAAGCGTGACGCTGAAGCTGGAAAGCCGCTTCGACCCCAAGCTGGTCGCGCAGATGCGCGAGGCGGGTCACGACGTCGAGATGCTTCCCGACTTCACCTCGACCATGGGGCACGCCGGCGCGATCGTGCTTTATCCCGACGGCAAGTTCGAAGGCGCGACAGACCCACGCAGCGACGGCGCGGCGATGGGATTTTAATGCTGGGATGACTTGCCCCGCCGCTGCGCAGCGCTTCAACACATTCAGTCGTCATCGCCGGGCATAGCCGTTCGAAGAACGGCGTCGCTTCGCTCGCCTATGACCCGGTGATCCATCAAAAAAGCACTTTCAAATGAAGATGGATTGCCGGGTCAAGCCCGGCAATGACGAGGCGGAAGGCATTGGGTCGGCTTAACCCGCCAACATCCTCATCGCTCTCTGCGCACGCGCGGTGATCGCGCCCCAGTTGCCCGCCTCGATCTCGCTTGCCGGTGTGAGCCACGAACCGCCAACCGCGACCACGTTCGGCTCAGCCAGCCACTGCGCGGCATTCGCCTCGCCGATGCCGCCGGTCGGACAAAACCGCACATCCGGAAACGGGCCAGCGAGCGCGCGCAGCATTGGAATGCCGCCCGCCGGCTCGGCCGGGAAAAACTTCATCGTCGTGAGCCCCGTCGACTGCACCACCATCAGTTCGGACGCCGTCGCCACTCCCGGCAAGAACGGAAACCCGGCTCCGACAGCGACCTCAAGCAGATCGGGCGTCGCGCCGGGGCTGACCGCGAATTTCGCGCCGAGAGATATCGCCGCTCCAAGATCGTCGCGATCAAGCACGGTTCCGATACCGACAATGGCGTCCGGCACTTCCGCGATGATCCGTTTCGCAGCATCAGCCGCGACTGGCGTGCGCAATGTGACCTCCAGCGTTCGCACGCCGCCCGCAACCAGCGCCCGCGCCAACGGCACCGCATGCTCGACGCGCGCAATCGTCAGCACCGGAATGACGCGGGCCGCGCTCAGCATCTCGAGCAGGGCCTGGCGTCCGTCGGCGGGAAGTTTCATGGCGGTCCCTCTAGAACATCGTGCGGCATCGCTGTCTCCGGAATGATCGCTCCGGGATGACCGACGACTGCGCCCGCGAGCCGATGCCCGCAGGCGGCAGCCGCGAAAGGATCAGCGCCCCGCAATCTCATAGCAAGATAGGCGGCTGCGAAACTATCGCCCGCGGCGGTGGTATCGACAACCCGCGGCGATTGAGTTGATGCAATAGTACGCTCGCCATCCTTGCAGCGAACGACGCAAGCCGGATCGGACAGCTTCAGAACCAGCTCCCCGGCATCGACGCAGGCAGAGAGCCTGTCAGCGGCGACATTCGCATAGAGCGGCGACAGATCGTCGGTCGATGCCAGCACGACGTCGCTGACCGCGAAGGCGGATTCAAAAGCCTTCCGCGCGATGTCCGCCGACGGCCAGCCGCGCGGGCGATAGTTGGTGTCGAAGGCGATACGGCTGCCGCGCCGGCGCGCCCGTCCAAGCGCATGGATCAGGCGGTCGCGATTGGCTTCGCTGTAGAGCGACAGCGTAATACCGGAGAGATAGATCAGATCGTAGTCAGTGAACGCCTGCAGCAGCGCTTCCGTTTGCGGCAGATCCAGCAGCATCCGCGCCGCCGAGTTCTCGCGCCAGTAATAGAACCGCCGCTCGCCAGCCTCATCGGTCTTGATGGCATAGAGACCCGGCAGCTTGCCGGCGATCCGCAGCACACGCGGCACACCGATGCCCTCGGCCTGCCACGCTTCCAGCATCTCGTCGCTGAACGGATCGTCGCCGAGCGCGGTGACGTAGTCCACATGAGCGCCCAATCTCGCCAGATAGATCGCAGTGTTGAGCGTATCGCCGCCGAAGCCGCGCACGGTGCGGCCCTCCGCATCCTGGCTCAGTTCGATCATGCACTCGCCGATGCAGGCGATGGTGGTCATCGAAGATACCTCGTCATTGCCGGGCATAGCCGTTCATAGAACGGCGTTCTGAAGAACGCCTATGCCGGCAATCCATCTTCTTTGTTTATTACTCTCTTAGATGGATGCCCGGATCAAGTCCGGGCATGACGAAGGAATTTACGAAACGAACTTGCCGCCCAGTTCGTCGTCGATATGGATCTTGATAATGTCGTCGAAGGTCTTTTCCGCTGTGGTGAAGCCGAGCTTCCTGGCGCGATCGGTAACGAAATCGCGCGGCCAGCCCGAAACGATACCCATGATGACCGGATCGGGCTCGCGCTTGATGCGCGCGGTAACGCTCTTGCCTGCCACGCGCGTCAGCGCCGCGATCTGTTCGCCCACGGTCGCGGCCAGCCCCGGCATGCTCAGGGCGCGGCGCGGACCGACTGTGGCGAGGTCCATCGTCCCCGCATGGATCAGGAAGCCGACGGCTGAGCGCGGCGACGCATGCCAGTGCATCACGTCCTCGGACACGGGCAGCACGGCCTCCGTGCCGGCCAGCGGCTCGCGGATGATGTTGGAGAAGAAACCGGATGCGGCCTTGTTCGGCGTCCCGGGCCGCACGCAAATGGTCGGCAGGCGGATGCTGATGCCGTCGAGCAATCCCTTGCGGGTGTAGTCGGAGATCAGGAGTTCGCCGATCGCCTTCTGGGTGCCGTAACTGGTTAGCGGCGTATTGAAGAACTCGTCACCGATCCGTTCCGGGAACGGCGCGCCGAATACCGCAATCGACGACGTGAACACAAGGCGCGGCCTGTAGCCGTGGCCTGCGGCGCGGATCGCATCGATCAGATAGCGCGTGCCGTCGAGATTGATGCGGTAGCCCTTGTCGAAATCGGCCTCCGCCTCGCCCGAGACGATGGCGGCGAGATGGAAGATCACGTCGGGCTTCCCGGCAATCAGTTTCGCGATCATCGCCGGATCTGCGACGTCGCCGGTGACTGTGTCGACCGGGATCGAGGTCTTCGGCGCGTGAGGCGCGACCACGTCCTGCAAGGTCAGCGCCGTGATCTCCGACGTGCCGAGGCGGCCATCGCGGACCAGACGCTCGACCAGTTTGCGGCCAACCATGCCTGCCGCGCCAAGAACCAGAATGTGCAAGGCTTTTTTCCTTTGGCTAACGTTCGATTTTCGACCGTCATGCCCGGCCTTGTGCCGGGTATCCGCGTCTTGACACCATATCTCTATCGAGAAAGACGTGGATGGCCGGGTCAAGCCCGGCCATGACGACGATCAAAACTCCCTGCTCTATTCCTTCACCGCACCCGTCATCGCCGACACATAATGTTCGACGAAGAAGGCATAGAGGATTACCAGCGGCAGCGAGCCGACCAGCGCCCCCGCCATCAGCGATCCCCACTTGTAGATATCGCCGTCGACGAACTCGTTGACGATCGCGACCGGCACCGTCTTGTTCTGCGTCGAGGACAAGAACGTCAGCGCGTAGATGAACTCGTTCCAGCACAGCGTGAACGAGAAGATGAACGCCGAGATCAATCCGGGGACCGCCAGTGGCAGGATAATTTTGGTGAGAATCTGCCAGCGGCTGGCGCCGTCGATCAGCGCGCACTCCTCCAGCTCGAACGGGATCGTCTTGAAGTATCCCATCAGCAGCCAGGTCGAGAATGGAATCAGCAACGTCGGGTAGACCAGAATCAGCGACATCGGCGAGTCGAACAGGCCGTAGGCGTGGATCACCGACGCGAGCGGAATGAACAGGATGGAGGGCGGCACGAGATAGGCCATGAAGATCAGCGCGCCGACCGCCTGCGCGCCCTTGAAGCGCAACCGCACGATCGCATAGGCCGCGAGCACGCTGGCGGTGATCGAGAGAAACGTCGCCGCGGCAGCGACATACATCGTGTTCCACAGCCAGCGCGGATATGATGTCTCGAACAGCAGCTTGCTAATGTGCTTGAAGGTGGGCTTCACGACCCAGAAGGGGTTGAAGCTATCCATATCGATCAGCTGCTCGTCCGGTTTGATGGATGTCAGGGCCATCCAGTAAAACGGGAACAGCAAAATCACGACGATGATGAACAGAGGGATGTAGAGCGTGACGATCCTGCTCGGCAGCGTCTCCAGATAGCTCATGCCATCGGATTCGTCGGACTTTGCGACCGTCGCAACGGCAGGCGGATGCACCGCGTGGTCAGTCATTGGTCTCTCCCTGCGGCGCGCGCGGGGCCTGCCGCGTTCGCGCAAAAACCAGCAGCGGCGATGTTTTTTTCAGTCATTATTCTCGCCTTGCTGCCATTTGCGGCGCTGCATGCCGAACCACGAGATCATGATCGCTGCGACCAGGAACGGGATCATCGCGGTTGCGATCGCCGCACCCTCGCCCAGCCGCCCCGATAGGATGCCGCGCTGGTAGCTCAGCGTTGCCATCAGATGGGTGGCGTTGACCGGCCCGCCGCGCGTCAAGGCCCAGATCAACTGGAAATCGGTAAAGGTGAACAGCACCGAGAACGTCATCACCACGGCGATAATCGGCGTCAGCAGCGGATAGGTGATGAAACGAAAACGTTGCCAGTTGGTGGCGCCGTCGAGCGTCGCCGCCTCATAGAGCGACGGCGACACGGTCTGCAGCCCCGCCAGCAGGGTAATCGCGACGAACGGCACGCCGCGCCAGATATTGGCGATGATGACGCTGGCGCGCGCCCAATTGGAATCGCCGAGAAAGTTGATGTTCTGGGTAATCAGCCCCATCTGCCGCAGCGACCATGAGATGATCGAGAACTGGGAATCATAGATCCACCAGAACGCGATCGCCGAAAGCACGGTCGGAACGATGAACGGGATCAGCACCGCGGCGCGGATCATTGCCTTGAACGGCATGTGCCGGTTCAGCAGTAGCGCGAGATAAAGCCCGAGCGCGAATTTGATGGCGCTGGCGACCAGCGTGTAGAGCAGCGTGTTGAATACCGACAACCAGAAGATGCTGTCGTCACGCAACCACTCGTAGTTCTCCAGGCCGATGAAAACGCCCTCGCGACCGATACGGACATTGGTGAAGCTCATCCAGACGCCGAGCCCGAGCGGATAGGCCAGGAACAGGATCAGGAACGCCGCCGCCGGCAGCATGAACCAGCTCGCAATCCAGTTGCGATTGGTCGTCAACCGTTGCCAGAACGGCAGCGAGCTTTCGAATTTTTTCTGGCTTCGTATCGGCGCAGGAATCGCGGTCATGGCCAGACTTTCTGCAAAACGAGCTCTCCGGCGCGGGACGTATCCCGCGCCGGCACATCTTCGCGGTTATCAGCGATACAGGCGTTTGGCCTGCCGCTCTGCGAACGCGATCGCGCCTTTGACGTCTTCGCGGCCAGTACAGTAGTTCGCGAACATATCGACGACCAGGAAGTCGGCGATCGCCGCAGCAGCGTTTTCGCCGAGCTTGCCCTTGCCCGCAGGCGTCAGGGTGCGCTTGGCGACGTCACGATACGGCGTGCGCTTGGGGTCCGACGTCCAGATCGGATTGTTGTCGTAGGCGCCGAGGAAATGCGACAGGTATCCCTGCGCACCCGTTACCCACGGATTGAACTGATCCGCCTCCAGCATGAACGCGGTCAGCGCCTTGCAGGCCTGCGGGAACTTGGTGAAGTTGAAGGTCAGCATCGTGAACGGCAGATGCAGTTCGGTCGGCTTTCCGACCGGACCGATCGGCATGTAGGCGTGGTTCATGTCTTCGGCGATGGCCTTGGCTTCCCTCGACGCGGTGACATAGACCGAAATGCCGTTAACGGTGCAGTAGAGTTGTCCGGCAACGAACGCCTTGTTGTTGGACGAGTCGTTCCAAGACGCGGTGCCTGGAATGAAGGTGTCGTAAAGCGCCTTGACGTATTCAAGCGCCTTGGCGGTCTCAGGCGAATTGATGACCACCTTGTCGTTCTCGTCGACAAGATTGCCGCCGTGGGTCCACAGCGCCCAGTGCAGCCAGGTGTTGGCGTCGCCCGAAGCGTGACCGAGCGCCATGCCTGCAGGGGTGCCGTTCTTGTTGAGCGCCTTGCACAGCTCGAGAAAGCCGGCGGTATCCTTCGGGAATTCCTTGAAGCCCGCCTTCTCCATCGCGCTGATGCGATAATTGACGAGGCCGCCGGTCGCTGCGACCGGAATGCCGATCCACTTGTTGCCCGCCTTGCCATAGGCGTCGGCGGAGGGCGCCCAGCCGCCATACTTGCCGCCGAGATAGGTGGCGACATCGGTGACGTCGAGGCATTTGGTTGGCAACAGATGGGGCAGCGAATAAAGCCCCCAGACCATATCGAGGCCTTGCCCCGTATTCGCGACCACGGACGCCTTCGGCTGCACGTCCTCGTAGGATTCGTTTGTCACTTCGACCGCAACGCCGGTCGCCTTGGTGAAGGCCGCGATCATCGCCATGAAGGCTTGATCCTCGGCTTCCACGAAACGCTTCCAGCGCAGCAGGCTGATTTTGGCGCCGGCTTCCGGCTTCCATTGCGTGGTCTGCGCCCACGCCTGGGCGAAGTTGAATAGCTGGTCGGCCGAGGTCGCCGCAGCCGCGGCGATCGTGGCAGCGCCGCCCTTGAGAAGTGATCGGCGGTCCTGAATGAATTTACTCATCGTCTGCAGTCTCCCTGTTGCACCGGTTCTTGAATGGTCCGACCGGCTGTCTGGTTGTGCTGAATATGACTTTCAAAAAACGATCCCCGCGACACGGCGGGGCACTTGGCCGGCGAGTTGAGATCAGTTGATCAGGCGCTTCCCGGTTTCCTTGTCGAAAACATGCGCAGCCTTTGCGACAGGGCGCAGCTTGACCCGGTCGCCAGGCTTCACCGCGCGGCGGTCGCGAATGACGGCGATCAGATCCTGCTTGCCGATGCGGGCGACAATCTGCGTTTCGGAACCGGTCGGCTCAACCACGATCACTTCCGCTTCGACGCCGTCGTCGGCGAATTCCAGATGTTCGGGGCGGATGCCGTAGACCACCGGCTTGCCGTCGAGGCCGGTGCGCGACGCCGCCAGCGGCAACTTGCTGCCGTTGGCTGTTTCCACATAGGGCGTCTCGCCGCCGACCAGACTGCCTTCGAGAAAATTCATCGCCGGCGAACCGATGAAGCCGGCGACGAACCTGTTATCGGGATGATCGTAAAGCTCGAGCGGCGCACCCATCTGCTCGACGATGCCGTCATGCATCACCACGATCTTGTCGGCCATGGTCATGGCCTCGATCTGGTCATGGGTGACGTAAACCGTCGTGGTCTTGAGGCGCTGATGCAGTTCCTTGATCTCGGTGCGCATGGCGACGCGCAGCTTGGCATCGAGGTTCGACAGCGGTTCGTCGAACAGGAACACCTGCGGATCGCGCACGATGGCGCGGCCCATGGCGACACGCTGGCGCTGACCGCCGGACAACTGGCGCGGATAGCGGTCGAGCAGATTGCGCAGGCCCAGAATATCGGCGGCGCGATTGACCAGCTTGTCGATTTCGGCGGAGTTTTCTTTGCGCAGCTTCAGCGAGAAGCCCATGTTCTGCGCAACCGTCATGTGCGGATAGAGCGCGTAATTCTGGAACACCATCGCGATGTCACGCTCCTTCGGCTGCACATCATTGACGACGCGCTCTCCGATCGAGATCGTTCCCGAGGTGATATTCTCCAGCCCGGCGAGCATGCGCAGCAGCGTGGACTTGCCGCAGCCCGACGGTCCGACAAGAACGACGAACTCGCCGTCCTCGATCGGGACAGTGACGCCGTGCAGGACCTCAAAACCGCCGAAGGATTTCCGAACGTCCTGAATTTTCACCGACGCCATACATCGACCTCCCCGGTCTCCAGCGATCGGACGCGCCGTCACTGATATGCTTATTGCTTGCGACGCTTTTTCTGATCGAGCTTGTGGTTAGCGTTTACCGCTTCTTTCGAGGGAGGCTAGCAATCCCTTGGTAGCGCTGTCAATATTCGTTCAATTCGCGCGCGGCGTGTGATATGAGCGCACCATGGGACGAAAACGAACGCAATCGGGCGAGGCGCGGCTGACTGAAGTCGCGAAGCTGGCAGGCGTCAGCCCGATCACCGCATCGCGGTTTTTCCGCAATCCCGAGGCGTTGTCGGCGAGTAAGCGGGAGCGGGTCGAAAGCGCGGCGAAAGAGCTCGGTTACGTGCCAAATTTGGCAGCGCGCGCACTTGCGTCGCAGCGCAGCGAAGTGATCGGCGTCATGATCCCGTCGCTGACGAACAATGTATTCTCGGACGTGCTGCGCGGCATCTACGACGTGGCGCAAGGAAGCCGCTATAGCATCCAGCTCGTCAACACGCGCTACTCAATCCTGCAGGAAGAGAAACTGCTCCGCCTGTTCCAGGCCCAGAAGCCGGCGGGATTGATCGTGACCGGCATCAACCAGACCGCCGAGTCGCGCGCGGTGATGCAGGCGATGAACTGCCCGATCGTGCAGATCATGGAAATCGGCCCGGAGCCGGTCGATATGATGGTCGGTTTTTCGCATTATGATGCCGGTATTGCAGCCATTTCTCATCTTCTGGCGCAGGGGCACAAACGGATCGGCTTCCTTGGCGCGCGGATGGACCCGCGCGTGCAACGCCGCTTCGACGGCTATCGCGATGCAATGAAAGCAGCAGGCCTGCTCGACCAGCGCCTGATCGTGACGACGCCCGTACCCACTTCGGTGACCATGGGCGGCACGCTGTTTGCGGACCTGCTCACCCGCGTGCCGGATCTTGAAGCCGTATTCTGCGTCAACGACGACCTTGCGCTCGGTGTGCTGTTCGAATGCGAGCGGCGGCAAATTCCGGTGCCGGAAAAAATGGCGATCGTCGGCTTCAACGATCTGGAATTCATGGCCTCTGCAGTGCCCTCGCTCACCAGTGTGCGCACCAACCGCTACGAAATGGGGCGGCACGCGGTGACAATGGTGACGGAGGCCATCGAGGACCGCCGGCCCGCAGACCCCGTGATCGACCTCGGCTTTGAACTGATGATCCGGCAAAGCTCGCTGGCGAAAGGCGCTTGAAGGAAGCCCAGGGATGATTGCAAAAAATGGTAGCGCTATCTTTTGTCTCTGACTAAGTTGCAGCCTGAAGCGGCGGTTCCACGAGCCGCCGGAATTGCAGCGGTATTCCGTACCATCTGAATCTGCTGCTTATGAACCGCGCTGTCATGCGGGTCGGGAGGCGTTAGTGACAAACAACAGCAACAATAATTCCGCCAACGGCGCAGGGAAACGCAAGCTCCGCTCCAGTCTGTGGTTCGACAATCCCCACAACCCCGGCATGACCGCGCTCTATCTCGAACGCTACCTGAATTACGGCCTGACTCGGAAAGAACTGCAGTCGGGGAAACCGATCATCGGCATCGCGCAGACCGGCAACGATCTCTCGCCGTGCAACCGGCATCACCTCGAGCTCGCTCATCGTGTCCGCGAAGGCATCCGCGAGGCCGGCGGCATCGCGATGGAGTTTCCGACCCATCCGATACAGGAGACCGGCAAGCGGCCGACCGCGGCGCTCGACCGCAACCTCGCCTATCTCGGCCTTGTCGAAATTCTCTACGGCTATCCGCTCGACGGCGTCGTGCTGACCACCGGCTGCGACAAGACCACGCCGGCCTGCATGATGGCGGCAGCGACCGTGAACATCCCGGCGATCGTGCTCTCCGGCGGACCGATGCTGAACGGCTGGTTCAATGGCGAGCGCACCGGCTCCGGCACCGTGGTTTGGAAATCGCGCGAGCGCATGGCCGCGGGCGAGATCGGCTACGAAGAGTTCATGGACATCGTGGCCTCATCCGCGCCATCGGTCGGCCACTGCAACACCATGGGCACCGCATCGACCATGAACTCGCTCGCCGAGGCGCTCGGCTTCTCGCTGCCGGGCTGCGCGGCGATCCCCGCGCCCTATCGCGAGCGCGGCCAGATTGCTTACGAGACCGGCAAGCGTGCGGTCGAAATCGTGTGGGAAGACCTCAAGCCGTCCGACATTCTCACCCGCAAGGCGTTCGAGAATTGCATCGTCGTCAACTCGGCGATCGGCGGTTCGACCAACGCGCCAATTCACATCAACGCGCTGGCGCGCCACATCGGCGTCGATCTCTCGATCGACGACTGGCAGAAGCATGGCCTCGACGTGCCGCTGCTGGTCAACCTGCAACCGGCCGGCTTCTATCTCGGCGAGGAATATCACCGTGCCGGCGGCGTGCCCACCGTGGTCGCCGAACTGATGAAGCACAAGCGCATCCACGAGGACGCGCTGACGGTGAATGGCAAGACCATGGGCGAGAACTGCCGCGCCGCACCGAAGCCCGATGCCGACGTGATCTGGACCTACGACAAGCCGCTGGTGAAGGACGCAGGCTTTGTCGTGCTTCGCGGCAACCTGTTCGATTCCGCGATCATGAAAACATCGGTGATCTCGAAGGAATTCCGCGACCGCTATCTCTCCAACCCGAAAGACAAGAATGCATTCGAGGGCCGCGCCATCGTATTCGAAGGACCGGAGGACTATCACGACCGCATCGACGATGCATCGCTGAATATCGACGAGCATTGCATGCTGTTCGTGCGCGGCGTCGGGCCGATCGGCTATCCCGGCGGCGCGGAGGTCGTGAACATGCAGCCGCCCGCCGCGCTGATCAAAAAGGGCATCACATCTCTGCCCTGCATCGGCGACGGACGCCAGTCCGGCACGTCGGGTTCGCCGTCGATCCTCAACGCATCGCCCGAGGCTGCCGCCAACGGCGGGCTTGCATTGTTGCGCACGGGGGATCGCGTGCGCATCGATCTGAACAAAGGCCAGGCCGATATCCTGATTTCCGCCGACGAACTGGCGCAGCGCAGAGCCGCATTGATGGCCAAGGGCGGCTTCGGTCACGCGCCGAACCAGACGCCGTGGCAGGAGCTTTATCGCGACACGGTCGGCCAGCAATCCACCGGCGCGTGCCTGGAGATCGCCACGCGCTACCGCGATCTCGCCGGCACCTTCGGCGTCGCGCGCGATAATCACTAATAACTCTCGTCATTGCCGGGCTTGACCCGGCAATCCATCTTGGTTGCGAGGAAGATGGATGCCCGGATCAAGTCCGGGCATGACGAAAGAAAGAGCTGAGAGGGAATATGTCAGATCGTTTGAAGGGCAAACGCGCGTTTGTCACGGCGGCGGCGGCGGGCATCGGCCGTGCCTGCGCCATCGCTTTCGCGCGCGAAGGTGCCCACGTCGTCGCCACCGACATCGACGAGAAGGCGCTCGCCGAGCTCAAGAGCCACGGCGTCACGGAAACCCACAAGCTCGACGCCCGCGACACCGCCGCCGTGAACGCCATGGCCAAGCAGGTCGGCAGCATCAACGTGCTGCTTAACGCCGCCGGCTTCGTACACAACGGCACGGTGCTGGATTGCTCGGACGAGGACTGGGACTTTTCGTTCGATCTCAACGTCAAGTCGATGCACCGGACGATAAAGGCGTTCCTGCCGGCGATGCTGGCAAACGGCGGCGGATCGATCGTCAACGTCGCGTCTGCCGCCGGCGTGTTCAAGGCCGCGCCCAATCGCTACGTCTATTCGGCAACGAAAGCTGCGGTCGCCGCGCTGACCCGCGCGGTCGCGGCCGATTTCATCACCAAGGGCATTCGCTGCAACTGCATTTGCCCCGGCACCATCGAGACACCGTCGATGCTCGATCGCGCTGCTGCATTGGGTAGCGGCGGACGCGAAATGTTCGTCGGCCGCCAGCCGATGGGCCGCCTCGGCACGGCGGAAGAAATGGCGGCGCTGGTGGTCTATCTCGCCAGCGACGAAAGCTCATTCACCACCGGCGTCGCACATATTGCCGACGGCGGCTGGACGCTCTAATCCAATCGGAGAAATTGGCATGAACAAGATCGATCTGTCGGGCCGCTGCGCCGTCGTCACCGGCGGCGCGCAAGGCTTTGGCCGCGCCATCACCGAGCGCTTCGTCGCCTCCGGCGCGAAAGTCGCGATCTGGGATTTCGACGATGCGCTGGCCAGCAAGACCGCCAAGCAGATCGGCGACGCAGTGAGTGTCGTCAAGGTCGACGTGTCCGACCTCTCAGGCGTCGAGAAAGCGCGAGATGCGACGCTCAAGACTCTCGGCAAAATCGACATCCTCGTCAACAACGCAGGTATAGCGGGCGTCAACAAGACGGTGTGGGAAACTGATTTCGAGGAATGGCGCAAGGTGCTGCGCATCAATCTCGACGGCCCGTTCATCTGCTGCAAGGCGGTGGTGCCGTCGATGATGAAGCAGAACTACGGCCGCATTATCAACATCGCTTCGATCGCCGGCAAGGAAGGCAATCCGAACGCCGCGCATTACTCGTCATCGAAGGCCGGCGTGATCGCTCTCACCAAGTCACTCGGCAAGGAACTGGCGAACACCAACATCGCGGTCAACTGCGTGACGCCGGCTGCGGCCAAGACCGCGATCTTCGACCAGATGACGCAACAGCACATCGACTTCATGCTGTCGAAAATTCCTCGCGGACGCTTCGTCAAGGTCGAGGAACTCGCCTCCATGGTCGCGTGGATGGCATCGGAAGAATGCGCCTACACCACCGGCGGCGTATTCGATCTCTCCGGCGGCCGCGCGACGTATTGATACAGACCTCGCGCAACCATCGAGACTGTCATGGCCGGATTTATTCCGACCATCCACGTCTTGTTTCATGCACCGGGAGAACGTGGATGCCCGGGTCAGGCCCGGGCATGACGAACCATATGAACAGACGCCAGCGCAATCCGGAAATCGCAGCTTTTGCGTATACCTGCGACCATCAGCCCTTCCCCTTCGCGATCATGAAGTCGAAATCGCAGCCGTCTTCGGCCTGCGTGATCGTCTGGTTGAAGAGATACGCGTAGCCGCGCTCCGCCCATTCGGGATTGGGATCGAGCTTGAGCGTGGCCTGCCGCTTGGCAAGCTCCGCCTCATCGACCAAGAGATCGATGCGCCGTCCGGCGACATCGAGCTTGATCATGTCGCCATTGCGCACCAGCGCCAGCGGCCCGCCGACGGCGGACTCCGGCGAGATGTGCAGCACGATGGTGCCGAACGCCGTGCCGCTCATGCGCGCATCGGAAATCCGCACCATGTCCTTGACGCCCTGCTGCGCGAGTTTCTTCGGGATCGGCAGATAGCCCGCCTCCGGCATGCCCGGCGCGCCCTTCGGTCCGGCATTGCGCAGCACCAGCACATCGTCAGCCTTCACGTCGAGATTGGGATCGTCCATCCGCAGCGTCATGTCCTCGACCGACTCGAACACCACCGCGCGTCCGGTGTGCTGAAGCAGCGCTTCACTCGCCGCCGCCTGCTTGATGATCGCGCTGCGTGGAGCGAGATTGCCGCGCAGCACCGCCATCGAGCCTTCCTTCTTGATCGGATTGGAGCGCGGACGGATCGCATCCTGTCCGGGCACCTCCTCGGCAGCCGCGACGATCTCGCGCAGCGTCACGCCCGCGACCGTCTTGGCATCGAGGTCGAGCAGATCGCCGAGCTCCTTCATCAGCTTCGGCACGCCGCCGGCGTGATGGAAGTGCTCCATGTAATGCTGGCCCGACGGCTTGAGATCGATCAGCATCGGCACCCTTCGGCCGATGGCGTCGAATTCCTCGAGATCGATCTTGTGCGGCGTGCGGCCCGCCATGGCAGTGAGATGCACGATGCCGTTGGTCGAGCCGCCGATCGCCTGCATCACGACCTGCGCATTCCTGAACGCGGCAGGCGTCAGAATCTCGCTGGGCTTTGGTCCACCCGTCTTCGCCATCTCGGCCGCGCGCTTGCCGCTGGCTTCCGCCGAGCGCACGCGCTCCGAATGCGGCGCGGGAATCGTGGCACTCATCGGCAATGACAGACCGAGCGCCTCGGTGACGCAGGCCATCGTGCTTGCCGTGCCCATCACCATGCAGGTGCCGACCGACGGCGCGAGACGGCCGTTCACCGCCTCGATCTCGTCTTCGCCGAGCTCGCCCGCGCGATGCTTGCCCCACATGCGGCGGCAGTCGGTGCATGCGCCGAGCACCTCGCCCTTGTGATGCCCGACCACCATCGGACCGACGGGAACGACCACGGTCGGCAAATCGGCGCTCGCCGCCGCCATGATCTGCGCCGGCAATGTCTTGTCGCAGCCGCCGATCACCACGACCGCGTCCATCGGCTGGGCGCGGATCATTTCCTCGGTATCCATCGCCATCAGGTTGCGCAGATACATCGAGGTTGGGTACGAGAAACTCTCGGCGATCGAGATGGTCGGAAACACCATCGGCATCGCGCCGGCCAGCATCACGCCGCGCTTCACCGCCTCGATGAGTTGCGGAACATTGCCGTGACAGGGATTGTAGTCGCTGTAGGTGTTGGTGATGCCGACGATGGGCCGCTCCAGCGCATCGTCTGAATAGCCCATCGCCTTGATGAAGGCCTTGCGCAGGAACAGCGAGAATCCGGGATCGCCGTAGCTGGTCAGTCCCTTGCGCAGGCCCTTTGTCATTCCACAGTTCTTCTTTCCGATGTTCGCTCAGGCCGCCTTGGCAGACCCGATCGCGCGCTCGACGGCATCGAGCGTATCCTTGCCGAAATAGATCTCGCCGTCGACGAAGAACGTCGGCGCGCCGAATGTGCCGCGTGCGACGGATGCCTCCGTGTTGGACAGCAGCAGCGCCTTGGCACCTGCATCCTGCGCCAGCGCCATGAATGCCTTGCCGTCAAGTCCGGCATTGTCGAGCGTCGCCACGATCACTTCCGGATCGTCCATCTTCTTCGAATCTTCCCACATTGCGCGGTAAAGCGCTTCCACATACTCCATGAAGCTCGGCTTGCCGACGAGGCCGGCGGTGCCGCGCATGATCTGCAGCGTATTGACGGGGAAATGCGAATTCATCGAGAATCTGGTCAGTTTGTAGCGCGTCAGAAACCGCTTCATCTCGATCTGCTGATAGGCGAGCTTGTTCTTGACGTCCTTGAACGCCGACATCGGCGACTGGTTATTGGTCGCCTTGAACACGCCACCGAGCAGGATCGGGACGTATTCGAATTTGGCGCCAGTGCGCTTCTCGATATCGGGGATCACCCGGTGCGAGAGATAGCAATTCGGGCTGCCGTAATCGAAATGGAATTCTACCTTGGCCATGGTCATCTCCGGTCTTCTTTACCGATCAAGCAGCTCCGAGGCCGCTACCAGCTTTCAATGGTGGAACGCAACTACATCGTTGCGCCAATCACCCATGGCGCGAATTCCGCACCGCCGAAATCGAAGCTCTCGCTCTTGGTCGGCTCGCCTGATGCGGTGCGTAGCATCAGTTCGAATATGCGCTGGCCGCATTGTTGTACCGTCTCCTCGCCGTCGAGGATCGTTCCGCAGTTGACGTCCATGTCGTCTTCCATGCGCCTGAACATCGGCGTGTTGGTCGCGAGCTTGATCGAGGGCGATGGCTTGCAGCCAAACACACTGCCGCGCCCGGTGGTGAAGCAGACGAGATTCGCGCCGCCCGCCACCTGACCTGTTGCGGCCACCGGGTCGAAGCCCGGCGTGTCCATGAACACAAAACCCTTTGCCTTGACCTCTTCGGCGTACTGCACCACGTCGACGAGATTGGTGCTTCCCGCCTTGGCCATCGCGCCGAGTGATTTTTCCAGGATGGTTGTGAGACCACCCGCCTTGTTGCCTGGGCTCGGATTCGAATCCATCTCCGCACCTTCGCGCTCGGTGTATTCCTCCCACCAGCGCATCAGCGCGACCAGCTTCTCGCCGACCTCACGGCTCACCGCGCGCCGCGTCAGCAGATGTTCTGCGCCGTAGGTCTCCGGCGTTTCCGAGAGGATCACGGTGCCGCCATGACGCACCACCAGATCGCTCGCCGCTCCGAGTGCCGGATTGGCCGACACGCCTGAATAACCATCCGATCCACCGCACTGAAGCGCGACCGTCAGTTCGCTGGCCGGCACCGTCTCGCGCGTCACCTTGTTGGAATCCGCCAGCACCTCTTTCACGAAGGCGACTGTCTTCTCGACCGTCTTGCGCGAACCACCGGTTTCCTGGATATCCATGGCGCGCAGCCGGCCGGCGAGCTTCTGCTCTTCGAGAAATCCGCCGATCTGGTTCATCTCGCAACCGAGCCCGAGCACGATGACGTGCGAGAAATTCACATGCCGCGCGAAGCCGCCGAGCGTCCGCCGCAGCAACCGTAAAGGTTCGTGCTGGGTCATGCCGCAACCAGTCTTGTGGGTCAGCGCCACCACGCCATCGACGTTGGGGTAATCCGCCAGCGGATCGTGGCCGGTGAACGGATTTTTTTTGAACACATCGGCAACAAGATTGGCCACATGCGCGCTGCAGTTCACGCTGGTGAGAATACCGATGTAGTTGCGCGTCGCGACCCGGCCGTCCGGGCGGCGAATGCCCTGAAACGTCGCGGGCAAATCGAAGTTCGGCGTCGGCTTCACATCGACGCCGTAAGCGTAATCTTTGGCAAAGTCGCCCATGCCGCAATTCTGGGTGTGAACGTGCTGGCCTGGCGCGATCGGCTCCGTGGCAAAGCCGATGATCTGGCCGTAGCGGTGGATCGGCTCGCCCATAGCGATTGGTTTCACGGCGACCTTGTGGCCGGCGGGAATGCGCTCGGTAACGGCAATGCCGTCCGCGGTTGCGCCGGGCATCAAAGCTGCCCGCGCGATCACCACGCTGTCGCCGGGATGAAGCCGGATCACGGGAGATGGAGCCAGAGACATGGCGCTATCCTTTTGCCTGCACCTCTCCCCGCCTGGGGAGAGGTCGGAGACGCGCGTCAGCGAAGTCTCCGGGTGAGGGGCAAGGAGCAACGCCCCTCACCCGCTCGCATTTGTAATGCTCGCGACCTCTCTCCGTAAACAGGGAGAGGTAAAAGCCTCAAGCCTTGCCCTTGGAATTCTTTCGAACCTCGCCGATGTGATGTCGCGCGGACATGGCGAGCAGACCGGAGTCGTTGAGCAGAGTCACGAGCTTGAACCCCATGTTGATGTTGCGCACCGCGCCTTCCCACCCCGAGCAGTGAATGCCCGGATAGATCTTGCGCTTCTCGCATTCCTTGATGAGCTTCTCGTAGATCTTGAGGATTTCCGGCTCTTCGCGATCGAGCTTTGGCACAAGACCGTAAGAGAAACCCAGATCGCTCGGGCCGACATAGACGCCCGAGATTCCTTCGACATCGAGGATCGCTTCCATGTTCTCGACCGCGGTGCGGGTCTCGAGCATCGGAATGCAGAGAGTGTCGTCATTGGCGGTTTTCTGATAGCTGCTCGGCACTCCGTAAGTCACCATGCGGATCGGGCCGTTGCTGCGCGTTCCGCGTGGCGGATACTTGCAGAACTGGACGAAATCCTCGGCCTCTCTTTTGGTGTTCACCATCGGGCAGATCACGCCCATCGCGCCGCCGTCGAGCACCTTGCCGATGATGCCGGGCTCGTTCCACGGCACGCGCACCATCGGCGTGACCGGATGCGCGCCCATCGCCTGGAAGCACTGGACCATCGACATGTAGTCCTGCACGCCGTGCTGGATATCGACGGTGACGCTGTCGAAGCCGCAGCCTGCCATGACTTCCGCGGAGAAGCCCGATGGGATCGCCAGCCACGCATTGACCACGACCTTTCCCGACGCCCAGATTTCCTTGACCTTGTTTGCCATCGATTGGTTCCTTGTTGTTTCCTGCGATATGTCTGGTTTTTGACTACGCACGCGCATCCGCGATGGACGTATCGTTTATGCCGAGCGAACGTGCGGTCGCGGCGATGCTGGCCCAGGTATCGTCCGAGAGCGGAATGCCGTTGGCAGTGCGCTCGGCGCGCATCTTCGCTTCGGGCTCGCCTGGCACCATCACCGCGTCATGACCCACCGCACGCCTGGTATCCTTGACATAAGCGATGTAGCGATTGACCTCGCCGTCGAAGAACGCCGTGGTGTCGAGCTTTTCCGGATCGATGTAGAACGACAGCGCGCCGTTGGAAAACTTTCGGCCCTCCGAGGTCGCGCCGTTGCCGGTCAGCGCACCGCCGAGCAGCTCGCAGATCAGAGCGAGACCTGAGCCCTTGTGATCGCCGAACGCGCGGATCGCGCCCTTGCCCTGAGAATGATCGCGCACGCCCTCCGGCGTGTACTCGCCATAAAGTAGATGAGGATCTTCGCTGGTGAAACCGTCGGGGCCGATCAGCGCGCCTTCCGGCAGCTTCTTGCCGCCGCGGCTCGCGACCAGCACTTTTCCTTCGGCAACATGCGAAGTCGCGAAATCGAGCACGATCGGCGTCTGGCCTTTGCGCGGCACACCGACACAATAAGGCGCAGTGGAAAACCGCCGTTCGACGCCGCCGAACGGCGCGACCAAAATCGATCCCGCAGCATTGACGAAGTGGATCGAGACGATGCCCTCGGCCGCTGCCATCTCGGCCCAGTCGCCGACGCGGCCGATGTGGCCGGTGTTGCGCACGGCGACCGCCGCGAGGCCGCTTTCCTTGCACTTCTTGATGCCGATCGCCACCGCCTGCGGTCCGACCGTTTGCCCGAAGCCATATTGCCCGTCGATGACGGCGAGCGAGGGCGTATCCACCGTCAGCTTGATGCTCTGATCCGGAACGATCGAACCATCCTTGACCCAGTTGACATAGCGCGGCACGCGGATGACGCCATGGCTATCGTGACCAGTGAGATTGGCAGTGGTGAGATAGGTGGCGATACGCCCCGCTTCCGCCGGCGACGAGCCGGATCGCACGAAGATATCGGTGACAAATGCGATCAGCTTTTTGACTTGAACAGTGACCATGGACTGAAATTGACCTCAGGGCAGGTTTGCGGGCCGCACGAACAGGAGCTTCGGAGCAATCATGACGCGCGATCGGGGTTATTGTTTTTGGTTGGATGCGGCGGAGTGCCTCGTGGTGGGTTTCAAAGTTGTCAGACAAGTTGCCTGAAATGCCAAGCCCCTGTCCATGGGTTGCGTCCGGCTTATTGCTGCGCAGCGAAGAACGCGAGAAAGCTAGAGAGCGCCGATCTCCCGCAGCGTGTTTTCGACGATCTTGCGTTCATCGGCGGTCAGGGCGGCTTGCGGCGGCAGCGGATCGCCGACGTCGTAGCCCTGAATCTGTAGACCCGCCTTGACGCACGCAGCGAGATTGAAACGCGCGAACGCTTCGTTCACCCGCCACAGCTTGCGTTGAAGCATCAGCGCATCATCCCAGCGCCTTTCTTTGCACAGGTTGAAAAGCTCGACGCTCTGCCGTGGAATGATGCAAGCGGGTCCGGCAAGCCAGCCCGCGCCGCCGATCAGCATCACCGCCGCCGGGATGTGTGACGAGGCGGAAAATACATCGATATCATCGCCACAGCGGTTGATGATCGACAGCAGGCGGCCGGTGTTGGTCGAGGCATCCTTGATGAAGACGATGCGCGGATGTTTCGCCAGCCGCGCGATGACATCGAGCGTCAGATCGGAGCGCTGGAACTGCGGATTGGTGTAGATGCCGACCGGAATATCCACCGCGTCGGCGATCGCACGGAAATATGCCTCGACGCCGTCGTCCTTGATGGGAAAGTACGCTTCGAGAATGGCCAGGATGCCGTCGGCACCGGCTTGCTGATAGGCCCTCGCCTGCGCCACCGCATCTGCCGTGGTTGTCGATGCGACGCCGGGAATCACCGGCACGCGGCGCTGCGCCGCTTCGATGGTCGCAGCGACGACCGCCGCGCGCTGCTCGCGATCCAGATACGCAAACTCTCCGGTCGAGCCGAGCGGCGTCAGCCCGTGAACACCCGCCTTGATAAGATCGTCGCACAACCGCCCGAGCACCTCGGACTTGACCCTGCCGGCATCGTCGACCGGCGATACCAGATAGGGAAACACGCCTCGAAACTTGCCCATCGCGTTGAACCGCTGTGATTGCTTTCGCGCAAACTACAGCGGTTTGCGAGCGAGGACAGTGCGCGAATCAAACCAGCCGCAAAAACGGCCGTGGTTAACGCTGAGGGCCTGAAATCGGTCTGGGACGGCACTCTAATACCGGCCTCAAGGTTCCCTCAGAATAAAATAAATCATTGGAACCAAACGATTTTAAGGAACTTATTGAATGAAACAGTTTGACCTTATTGCATCGCAATATGGTCATATTCTATAGGGATAAGCCGGTCATCACACACATTGATCAGGGGACCTGATTCATGCGCTCAGTTCGCGCCATCGCGCTCATGTTTGCCTTCGCTTCGCTGTCTGCCGCACCGGCTGTCGCGTCAGAGTATGACGGCAACTGGAATGTTACGATCTATACCAAGAACGGCAACTGTGAACCGACCCTTCGGGTGCCGGTGAGCATCGTCGGTGGAAAGGTTGCGGCTCAGGAAGGTCTCTCGGGCAGCGTCAACAGTTCCGGCATCGTGAAGGTTTCGATCAACGGCGCATATGCGAACGGCACAATGACAGCCACCAGCGCATCCGGAAAATGGAATGGGGCCTCGGGCGGTATCGCGTGCTCGGGTCGCTGGGAAGCAGCCAAGCAGTAAGTTGCGTCAGTCCTGTTGTGTCAGTGCGCGCCAGGTAAGTTCTGTTGTGTCAAAACCCCCGGCCCCGCCGGGGGTTTTTGTTTGCGCCGCACGCAGCCCGGCGCCGCACATCAGCCTCGCCAAGAATTGCGGCTGACAAGCGCCTGGTTTTCAGGAATGGTCCGCCGCAACGCGCGCCCGTGACCGGAGTTTGGACTGCATGACTGCCCCTCGAGCCTCGACGGCTCTGTCACGTTTTACCGTGCTTGACCTGACGCGCATCCGTTCCGGACCGACCGCCGTGCGGCAGCTTGCCGACTGGGGCGCCAACGTCATCAAGATCGAGCCGCCGACGATGGCCGACGACGGCAGCCAGCCGGGCGGCCGGCGCGACGGCCCGGACTTCCAGAATCTTCATCGCAACAAACGCGCGATGACGCTCGACCTGAAAAGCCCGAAGGGGATCGAGGTGTTCAAGCGCCTTGTGGCAAAAGCCGATGTGGTGGTCGAAAACTTCCGCCCTGACGTAAAGACACGACTCGGTATCGACTACGAGAGCCTGAAGACGATCAATCCGCGCCTCGTTTACGGAAGTATATCCGGCTTCGGACAGGACGGGCCCTACAGCCAGCGCCCCGGCTTCGATCAGATTGCGCAGGGCATGGGCGGGCTGATGTCGATCACCGGCCTGCCCGGCCAAGGACCCGTGCGCGTTGGCATCCCGGTTGCCGATCTCAGTGCCGGATTGTTTTGCGCCATCGGCATCATGACCGCACTGCTGGAGCGCGAAGTCTCGGGCGAAGGCCAGTGGGTGCAGACCTCGCTGCTGCAGGCGCAGATTTTCATGCTCGATTTCCAGGCCGCCCGCTGGCTGGTTGAAAAAGAGGTGCCCGAACAGGCCGGCAACAATCATCCGACCTCGATACCAACCGGCGTGTTCAAGACCTCGGACGGCCATATCAACATCGCGACTACCGGCGGCAAGATCTGGGAACGGTTCTGTCACGCCATCGAAGCACCGGAGCTGCTGCAGAACGCGGACTACGCCACCTCGCGGGATCGCTCCACACATCGCGACAAACTCAACGCTGCGATCGAGACCGCGACCTTGTGCAAGACGTGCGCGGAGTGGATCAGGATTCTCAATGACGCGGGCGTGCCGTGCGGTCCGATCTACGCCATGGATGAGATGTTTGCGGACGAGCAGGTCAAGCATCTGAAGATGGCGCAGGATCTGCCGCCCGGCGGCGTCCCGCGACAACTGGTGAGTCAGCCGTTCTCGCTGTCGCGCACACCGAGCAGTTTCGTGGCCCGGCCGCCGATGATCGGCGAACAGACCGACGAGGTGCTTGCCGAGTTCGGATTCGGCCGCGACGAGATCGCGGCGCTAAAGCATGAAAAGACGATCTAGCGCAAAACGATCAGGGCAAAGATTCAAGGAACCGACATGAACACGGCCACCAAAACGACCAAGATGCTGTCGCGCAAAGACGGGCACATCGGGTACATCATCTTCAACAACCCTGAGCGGCATAACGCCGTCTCGATGGAGATGTGGGAGGCCTGCAGCGATTTGATCAACGATTTTGAGAAGGATCGCGACGTGCGCGTCGTTGTCATCACCGGCGCGGGTGAGAAAGCGTTCGTATCGGGCGCGGACATCTCGAAGTTCGAGGAAGAACGCTCGTCTGAGGAAGGCGTCAAGCGCTACAACAAGGCCGTCGACAATGGCTACGGCGCAGTCGCAAAATTTTCCAAGCCGACCATAGCGATGATCCGCGGCTACTGCATTGGCGGCGGCATGGGGCTTGCGACATGCTGCGATATTCGCATCTGCTCGGACAATTCTAAATTCGGCGTGCCCGCCGCCAAGCTGGGCCTCGGCTATGGTTACGTCGGCGTGAAACGCCTTGCCGATATCGTCGGCCCCTCGTTCACCAAGGAAATCTTCTACACCGCGCGTCAATTCGATGCGGAGGAAGCCCGGATCATGGGTCTGGTCAATCGCGTCGTGCCGGGAGAGCAACTCGAAAGCTACGTGCGCGACTACGCCAACACGATCGCCGGCAACGCGCCGATGACGGTCGACTCGATCAAGCTGATCACCAACGAAATCTACAAGGACGAGAGCAAGCGCGACATCCAGGCCTGCACCGATGCCGTCGCAGCCTGCTTCGCCAGCAACGACTACAAGGAAGGCCGCGCGGCCTTCATGGCCAAGCGCAAGCCGGTGTTCACGGGAAGCTAGGCGCCCGCGCCTTTTTTTGCCGTCTCACATTTATTTATTGCATCGCTCCCGCCGCTATGGGGTAACAGCATTCCGTCTGGTTCGTAGAGTGTACGGGCATGGCTGCGCGCCATTTTCCCCTCGACCAACCAGACTTACATTCCGCAAACCCATATCCCAAAGGATTTTCGATATGTCGTTGAAAGAGCAACTCGCTGAATTCAGGGAGGGATGGCGAAAGCGCGTTCCCGCAGAACGTCAGGCAATCATGGAGCGCCATATCGAGCAGCTGCGGACCAGCGAGCTTGCCAAGACCATGCTCAAGGTCGGCGACAAAGCCCCCGCGGTCGTGCTCGGCAATGTCAGGGGCGAGCCGGTCGATCTCGGCGAACTGCTCAAATCCGGGCCGGTCATCGTCACCTTCTATCGCGGCGGCTGGTGTCCTTTCTGCAATCTTGAACTCAAGGCGTTCCAGGACGTTCTGCCGCAGATCACGGCGGCCGGTGCATCGCTTGTCGCGATCAGCCCGGAAAAGCCGGACGACTCGCTCTCGACCTCGGAGAAGAACGCGCTGACGTTCGAAGTCCTCAGCGACGTCGGGCAAAAGGCCGGACGCGCTTTCGGCCTCGTCTACGAATTCACCGACGAGCTGAAAAGTGTCTACAACGGCTTCAACCTCGATATTCCGGGCAAGAATGGCTGCGCGGATGAATGGGCGTTGCCAGTGTCGGCGACCTATGTGATCGCCTCGAACGGCCGCATCATCTACGCCAACACCGACACCGATTATCGCGATCGCGCCGATCCCCGCGACGTGCTGGCCGTTCTTGCGAAGAACGCCGCAGCAGCCTGAACGGTACCAACACTAAATCTGCCAGAAGCTCTCCTGCGCCAAACGGCTCAGGAGGGCTTTTTGTTTAGCGCTTCCAGTTCGCGTTTCAATTTTGGCCCCGCTATAGTGGGTTCACTGCCATTGGCCAACAAACAGAAAAGCTGAGGAACGCGCTTGACCACCAACGCCGAACTGATCCGCATGACCGCCTGCAGCGTGGTCGACAAACTCCGCAACAACGAGATCACGCCCCATCAGGTGCTCGATGCGCTGGAGGCCCGCATCGCGCAGGTCGACGGCACAGTGAATGCGTTGCCGACACTGTGTTTCGATCGCGCCCGCAAACATGCCGACGCCCTGATGAAGAAGCCGGCCAGCGATCGCGGCATGCTCGCCGGCCTCCCCGTGCCGATCAAGGATCTCACCGCGGTTGCGGGCGTTCTGACCACACAAGGCTCACCGATATACAGAGATCATGTCCCGGCGAAATCCGACATCGTCGTCGAGCGGATCGAGAGTAACGGCGGCGTCATCTATGCCAAGTCGAATACTCCGGAGTTCGGCGCGGGCGCCAACACCTTCAACGAAGTGTTCGGGCCGACGCTCAATCCATGGGACACCTCGCGCTCCGCGGCCGGATCGTCGGGCGGCGCAGCGGTAGCCCTCGCGACCGGAACGGCGTGGCTCGCGCACGGCACCGATATGGGCGGCTCGCTGCGTAATCCCGCGAGTTTCTGCGGCATCGTCGGCATGCGGCCCAGCATCGGGCGCGTGGCGCACACGCCCGCTGCCGCAATCGACCGCAATCTCGGTGTTCATGGACCGATGGCGCGCAACGTCGAAGACCTTGCGCTTTTTCTCGATGCCATGTCAGGCGAGAACCCGGCCGATCCGCTTTCGCTGCCGCTGTTGCCAACCTCGTTTCTTTCGGCTGCGCGTTCGGGAAGCAAACCCGGACGGATCGCCTATTCTCCCGATCTTGGAATCACACCGGTCGATCCAGAAGTCGCCGAGATCACCCGCAAGGCAGCGATGAAGTTTGCGGACGCCGGCGTCATTGTCGAGGAAGCGCATCCCGATCTCACGGAAGCCCACGATTCATTCCATGTTCTGCGCGCGTTCGATTTCGCGATCTCGAAGGCGGCGCTGCTGCGCAACAAGCGCGACCAGCTCAAGCCGGAAGTGATATGGAACATTGAGGAAGGCCTGAAACTTTCGGTCGAAGACCTGGAGCGCGCGCAGGCCCAGCGCGTCGCGATGACCGCACGCACGCTCACATTTTTTGAGACCTACGACCTCCTGCTCGCACCCGCGACGATCACGCCGCCGTTCCCGATCGGCGAGCGCTATCTGGCCGAATGCGCCGGTGTGAAGTTCGACAACTACGTGCAGTGGCTTGCGATCGTCTACGCGATCACTCTGGTCTGCTGCCCTGCGCTGTCGTTGCCGTGCGGCTTCACCAAAAGCGGTTTGCCGGTCGGCCTGCAGGTTATCGCGGCGCCGCGCGGCGAAGCGAAGCTCTTGGCCGGCGCGCGACTGCTCGAGAACGTCCTCGGCCTACGCGACAGCACGCCCATCGATCCGAAATCGCCCCTTCGCTCGCCCGCCTAATTAATATGCGCGAGCAATTATGCGTATATAGTAATCATCTCGGTGCACATTGTATACAATATGAGCAACCAATTTGGAGCATGCCGCACCCCATTTTGTAATTATATTATGTTTTTCAAATACTTCTACAAACGGTAACTGCCGTTAAGAATTGGCACGAACCTTGCGACGACGGACTTCAATTCCGCCCTTTCGGATATTGGAGGCCAAGATGAAGCGTCGTGATTTTCTCAAATCGATGACCGGCGTTGCAGCCGGAGCTCTCGTCCCCGCGCCAGCGATATGGTCGAGCGCCAAGGCGCAAAGCCGCCAGGAAACGCTGCTGATCGTCTCCGAAAGCGGTCCCAACAATCTTGATATCCACGGCGTCGGCACCAACGTGCCCGGCTATGAAGTGTCGTGGAATTGCTACGACCGCCTCATCAGCCACGAAATGAAAACCGGGCCGAATGGCGTTCCCTACTACGACCGCGACAAGTTCAAGCCCGAACTCGCCGAGGATATGAACGTCGGCGACATGTCGGCGACCTTCAAGCTGAAGAAGAGCGCTAAATTCCACGACGGCACGCCGGTGACAGCGAACGACGTGAAATGGTCGCTCGATCGCGCCGTTTCGGTCGGCGGCTTTCCAACTTTCCAGATGGGCGCAGGCTCGCTGACCAAGCCCGAGCAGTTCGTCGTGGTCGACGACAACACCATCCGCATCGACTTCCTGAAGAAAGACCGCCTGACGATTCCCGATCTTGCAGTGATCGTGCCATGCGTCGTCAATTCCGGCCTCGTGAAGAAGAACGCGACCGAGAAAGACCCGTGGGGGCTCGAATACACCAAGCAGCAAACCGCGGGCTCAGGCGCTTACAAGGTCGCAAGCTGGACCGCAGGCACCGAAGTCATCATGGAACGCAACGACGCCTGGGTCGGCGGGCCGATGCCGAAGGTAAAGCGCATCATCTGGCGCATCGTGCCGCAGGCCGGCAACCGCCGCGCCCTGCTGGAGCGCGGCGATGCGGATATCTCCTACGATCTGCCGAACAAGGATTTCGTCGAGCTGAAGGATTCCGGAAAACTGAGCATCGTCTCGACGCCGTACTCGAACGGCGTGCAATACATTGGCATGAACGTGAAGGTGCCGCCGTTCGATAATCCGAAGGTGCGTCAGGCGGTGGCTTACGCGCTGCCGTATCAGAAGATCATGGACGCCGTGTTGTTCGGCCTTGCCAAGCCGATGTTCGGCGCGGCTGCAGACAAAGC
Organism: Hyphomicrobiales bacterium; assembly: GCA_021732215.1. GTDB lineage: Bacteria > Pseudomonadota > Alphaproteobacteria > Rhizobiales > Xanthobacteraceae > SG-bin9. The sequence goes on along the minus strand of JAKFVL010000023.1, from coordinate 184,254 downwards.
GACCGAAGTGGCATGGCCTCAGCCGCACAAATTCAATACCGATATCGCCAAGGCCAAGGCGCTGCTCGCGGAGGCCGGCTATCCCAACGGCTTCGAGACCACGATCTCGTTCGACCTCGGCTTCGCCGGCGTCAACGAGCCGCTGTGCATCCTGGTTCAGGAAAGCCTGGGCCAGATCGGCATCAAGACGACGATCAACAAAATCCCGGGCGCCAACTGGCGCACCGAGCTGAACAAGAAAGTGTTGCCGCTCTACACCAACGTGTTCTCCGGTTGGCTCGACTATCCCGAGTACTTCTTCATCTGGTGCTATCACGGCAAAAATTCGATCTTCAACACCATGAGCTACCAGTCGAAGGAGTGCGACAATTTCATCGATAGCGCCGTCAACGCTGCCGCCATCGGCGACAAGGCGAACTATGAGCGTGACGTGAAGGGTTTCGTCGATCTGGCCTTCAACGATATCCCCCGCATCCCGATGTTCCAGCCCTACGTCAACGTGGCGATGCAGAAGAACGTGTCGGGCTACCAGTATTGGTTCCACCGCCGTCTCGATTATCGCGCGCTGGTGAAAGCGTAACAACAACACCGGGGAGCGATCCATGCTGAGCATGATCGGCAAACGGCTGGCGTTCGCGATTCCGAGCCTGATCGGAGTTGTGATCGTCACCTTCCTTCTGACCCGCGCGTTGCCCGGCGATCCGGCGGCTTACTTCGCAGGACCCGCCGCCACCAAGGAGGCGATCGAGCAGATCCGAAAGAAGCTCGGCCTCGACAAGCCGCTGATCGAGCAGTTCGTCCGCTACAGCGCCGATCTCACACGCGGCGACCTTGGCTCCTCGCTGACGACAGGCCAGCCGGTCGCCACCGAAATCAAGAACCGATTGCCCGCGTCGGCGGAACTCACGCTGCTCGGACTGATCATCTCCATCACCATCGCAATTCCGCTCGGCATCATGGCCGCGACCAGACCAGGATCGTGGATCGACCATCTCTGCCGGGTGACGACGACCGCAGGCGTCTCGTTACCGGTCTTCTTCACCGGACTCGTGTTGGTCTACGTCTTCTACTTCAAGCTCGGCTGGTCTCCGGCTCCACTCGGCCGGCTCGACGTATTCTACAGCGCGCCTCCGAACGTCACCGGCTTTTACCTGCTCGACAGCCTGATCGCCGGCAACTTCGAGACTTTCCGCTCGGCCTTGAGCCAGCTGATCCTGCCCGCGGCCACGCTGGCAATCTTCTCGCTTGCTCCGATCGCGCGCATGACGCGCGCCTCGATGCTGGCGGTGCTCGCGTCTGACTTCGTTCGCACCGCGCGCGCCAGCGGTCTGTCGCCCGCGACCGTGATCGTCACCTATGCCTTCCGTAACGCGATGCTGCCGGTCATCACCACGCTCAGCATGGTGTTCTCGTTCCTGCTTGGCGCCAACGTGCTGGTCGAAAAGGTGTTCGCCTGGCCTGGCATCGGCTCATACGCGGTCGAAGCGCTGATCTCGTCTGACTTCGCGCCCGTTCAGGGCTTCGTGCTGACCATGGCCATCATGTACGTCGCGCTCAATCTGATCATCGACATTCTCTACGGCATCATCGACCCACGTGTGAGGTTGGAAGGATGACAACAATTTCACCTGCGGCTGCGCCCGCCCCTGCTCCAAGATCCTCCGGCATCGCCGCGACGTTCCAGCACGCCCGCTACATCCTTGGCGAGAATCTCGTCACTGCATTCGCGTTCGGCCTGCTGATCTTCATTCTGATCGCGGCGATCTTCGGGCCGATGGTGGTGCCTTATGACCCGCTCGCGAGCAATACCGCACAAGCATTGAAGCCGCCGTCGGCCGCTCACTGGTTCGGTACCGATCAGCTCGGCCGCGATATTTTCAGCCGCGTCATCGTCGCCACCCGCCTCGACGTCTTCATTGCGGTCGCCTCCGTGGTGCTGGTGTTCCTGATGGGCGGCCTCGCCGGCATTGCCGCGGGCTACTTCGGAGGCTGGACCGACCGCATCGTCGGACGCATCGCGGACACCATCATGGCGTTCCCGCTATTCGTGCTGGCGATGGGTATCGTCGCCGCACTCGGCAACACGGTGCAAAACATCATTCTGGCGACGGCGATCGTCAACTTTCCGCTCTATGCCCGCGTCGCGCGCGCCGAAGCCAACGTGCGTCGCGAAGCCGGCTTCGTGCAGGCCGCACGCCTTTCCGGCAACGGCGAGTTCCGCATTCTGCTCGGCCATATCCTGCCGAACATCATGCCGATCATGATCGTGCAGATGTCGCTGACGATGGGCTACGCCATCCTCAATGCCGCAGGCCTTTCCTTCATCGGTCTTGGCGTGCGGCCGCCCACCGCGGAATGGGGCATCATGGTTGCCGAAGGCGCGGCCTTCATGGTGTCCGGAGAATGGTGGATTGCGCTGTTTCCGGGTCTTGCGCTGATGATCGCGGTGTTCTGCTTCAACCTCCTTGGCGACGGCCTGCGCGACATTGTCGATCCGCAAAGGAGGACATGAGCGTGATGGCTTTTCCAGTCACTCTCACTGTCGTCCCTGCACAAGCAGGGACCCATACGCCGTGCCGCTCCTTGTCCCTGATGACGCTAACGTCAACTTCCCTCCGCAGCGCCGGTGGACATGGGTCCCCGCTTTCGCGGGGACGACCCGAGTTGCTGCCATGACCGCGATGCCGCTGCTCGACGTCCGCGATCTTACCGTCGAATTCGCCACCCGGCGCGGCACGGTGCGCGCCGTTCAGCACGTCAACATTTCCGTCGCCAAGGGTGAAACCCTCGCCATCGTCGGCGAATCCGGCTCGGGCAAATCGGTCACGTCGTATGCGGTGATGCGGATTCTCGACCGCGCCGGCAAGATCGCGGACGGTTCGATCACCTTCTCCGGCATCGACATCAAGGGCGCGACCGAGAACCAGATGCGCGACCTGCGCGGCCGCGAAATCTCGATGATCTTCCAGAACCCGCGCGCGGCGCTCAATCCGATCCGCAAGGTGGGCGATCAGATCGAGGATGTACTGCTTCAGCACGTTCAAGCCTCCGCAACCGATCGCGGCGAGAAGGCGATCGAGGCGCTGGAACAGGTCAAGATCGCGCGCCCGCGCGAACGTTATCACGCCTATCCGTTCGAGCTGTCCGGCGGCATGTGCCAGCGTGTCGTCATCGCGCTCGCCCTCGCCTGCAATCCTCAGCTCCTGATCGCCGACGAGCCAACCACCGGGCTCGATGTGACAACACAGAAGGCGGTGATGGAGTTGATCGTGGAGTTGACGCGGCAACGCGGGCTCTCAACCATCCTGATTACCCACGACCTCGGCCTTGCCGCCGCCTATTGCGACCGTGTTGTAGTGATGGAAAAAGGCCACGTCGTCGAAACCGCGAAATCCGAAAGCGTGTTCACGAACCCGGAGCATCCCTACACGCGCAAACTGATGCGCGCGACGCCACGGCTCGGCGTCTCGCTGCGCGATCTGCTGCCAGAAGAAGAAAAAGCGGCGGCCATGGCCCAGCCTCCAGGCGCCGCGCCGGCATCATCCGGGAAGCCTTTGCTTGTCGTCGACAAGCTCTTGAAAGAATATCCGCGTCAGGGAGCGGGCAAGGGTCTCGGCAAACTGTTCTCACGCAAGCCCCCGGTCGAACTGGAACAGTTCCGTGCCGTCGACAGCATCAGCTTTTCGATCGCGCGCGGCGAAAGCGTTGGCCTCGTCGGTGAGTCCGGTTGCGGCAAATCCACCACCTCGATGATGGTAATGCGCCTGCTCAGCCAGAGCTCCGGCCGTATCGAGTTCGACGGCGACGATATCGGCTCAATGCCGCCGAATACATTCGCGCGATCGCCGTTTCGCAAGCGCATCCAGATGGTGTTTCAGGATCCGACCGACAGCCTCAATCCCCGCTTCACCGCAGAGCGCGCCATCGCCGATCCGATCCTGCGGATGGGCCCGTCAATGGACGCAGCCGCATTGCGGGCGAAGTGCGAGGAGCTGGCGATGAAAGTCGGCCTGCCGCTGCCGCTGCTGGATCGCTTTCCACACCAGCTCTCCGGCGGGCAAAAGGCCCGCGTCGGCATCGCCCGCGCCATCGCTCTGGAGCCGGAACTCGTCATTCTCGACGAGCCGACGGCCGCGCTGGACGTCTCTGTGCAGGCGGTAGTGCTGAACCTGTTGCAAGACCTCAAACAGTCGATGGGCATGAGCTATCTGTTCGTCTCGCACGATCTCAACGTGGTGCGGCTGCTGTGCGACCGCGTAATCGTGATGCGCAGCGGCAAGATTGTCGAGGAAGGTTCGAGCGAACAGGTTCTGGAATCGCCCCAGCACGAGTATACAAAGGAGCTGCTATCGGCGATTCCGCACCCACCGATGGGTGCCGCCGCGATGCGCCAGTGATCGACTTTTAAGGCTCGACTTGACGTGGACACGAAAATGACCAGTTCGGATCCGCTTTACGACTATATCGACGCCGTATCACGAGCGCTGGGATTGCGCATCGAAGATGCGTGGAAACCCGCCGTGCGTGCCAACCTCGAAGTCAGCCTGAGACTGGCCAGGCAATTCGACGAATTCCCTCTCCCCGACGAAATCGAGCCAGCCAGTGTCTATCGCGTCTAACCTCATGGCACCGGTGGATGCGGCTGGCGGCTGGGCACCTGCTCATGCCATCGCGACAGCAGTCACCAGTGGAAAAATTTCAGCGCTCGACGTGACCAATGCCGCGCTGGCACGGATCGCCACTTATGACGGTAAACTGAACTCGTTCACCGACGTCGTTGCCGAACGCGCCCGTGCGCGAGCCGGAGAGATCGACTCCGCGGTCGCCGCCAAGCGCAACCCCGGACCGCTCGCTGGCGTACCATTTGCGGTGAAAAATCTGTTCGACGTGAAGGGTCTGCCGACGCGCGCTGGTTCGAAAATCAATCGCCGACGCGAGCCTGCTCCGCGCGATGCGACGCTAGTCGAGCGTATGGAGGCTGCGGGCGCTGTGCTGGTCGGCGCGCTGAACATGGGCGAATACGCCTACGACTTCACTGGTGAGAACGTGCACGACGGCCCGTCGCGCAACCCGCACGATCTTACCCGCATGACCGGCGGATCGTCCGGGGGCTCCGGCGGCGCGGTCGCGGGCGGCCTCGTTCCCATTTCTCTGGGTTCCGATACCAACGGCTCGATCCGGGTGCCGTCATCGTTTTGCGGCCTGTTCGGATTGAAGCCGACCTATGGACGTCTGTCTCGGGCGCGCAGTTTCCCGTTTGTCGCGAGCTTCGATCATCTCGGCCCGCTGGCGCGCAGCCCGCTCGATCTGGCGCTGGCTTACGACGCCATGCAAGGGCACGATCCGGAAGATGCCGCGTGCGTTGACCGGCCGCTTGAGCCTGTCACGCCGCTGCTGGGGCAAGACACCAGCGGACTTCGGTTTGCCGTGGCCGACGGCTATTTCAGCAAGAACCTGTTCCCGGAAGCGAAGGAAGCGGTCGCTCTCGTAGCAAGGGCGCTCGGCATCACCCGCAGGGTCGAAATTCCGGAAGCTACCCGCGCCCGCGCAGCCGCTTACGTGATTTCCACTTGCGAGGGCGCATCTCTGCATCTGGACCGTCTGCGCAAGCAGCCCGAAGAATTCGATGCCGCCGTGCGCGACCGGCTGATGGCAGGCGCGATGGTTCCGGCGCCTCTGGTCGATCGCGCGCAGAAATTCCGCCGCTGGTATCGCGCGCAGGTACTGGAGCTGTTCAAGTCTGTCGATGTCATCATCGCGCCGGCAACGCCTTGCGTAGCACCGAAGCTCGGCCAAGCCACGTTTGTGCTCGACGGCGTCGAACTGCCGGTGCGGGCCAACATCGGCATTCATACCCAGCCAATTTCGTTTATCGGCCTTCCCGTAGCGGTCGCTCCGATTCCGCTCGACCCGATGCCGATCGGCGTGCAGATCATCGCAGCACCCTGGCGCGAAGACATCGCGCTGAGAGTCGCGCTGACGCTGGAACGGCTCGGCACAGCCGCCGCGCCGATGCCGGAAAGACCTGAGCAATGACCATGCAAGTCGATCTCCCCGATATCCTGGCTGAAGTGACCGCTGAATTTCAGCGCTACGAAGCAGCCCTGGTGTCGAACGATGTCGCGGTACTGGACGAGCTGTTCCGCGATGATGGCCGGACCTTGCGTTACGGCATGTTCGAGAATCTCTACGGCTATCCGGAAATCAAGTCGTTCCGTTCCGGCCGATCACCAATCAATCTGACCCGCGATCTCGCGAAAACCGTCATCACGACCTATGGCCGCGATACAGCCGTCGCATCGACGCTGTTTCGCCGCGCGGCCGCGCCGGGCAAGATTGGCCGCCAGATGCAGACATGGGTCCGTTTTCCAGAAGGCTGGCGCATCGTCGCCGCCCACGTCAGCATGATCGACGAACCGAAGGGATCGTAGTGATGGTAAGCGATACGCTGATCCGATCACGGCGCGGCGTGACGCAACCGCCATCCGGCAAGATCACGCTGGCAGAAGAGCTCCGGCTGCAACTCGCCGACGAGATTGTCAGCGGCATGCTCGCGCCGGGCACGGCGCTGGATGAGACCGAACTCGCCAACCGCTTCAACGTGTCGCGCACGCCTGTTCGAGAGGCCTTGCGGCAGCTAACGGCAAGCGGTCTCGTGGATGCACGGCCGCATCACAGCGCGCTGGTTGCGCGCCCGACGCACGATCGTCTCAGCGGTATGTTCGAGGCAATGAGCGAACTTGAAGCGCTGTGCGCCGGTTTTGCCGCCGAGCGCATGACGGCGATCGAGCGGCGCGAGCTGTCGGACCTGCACGAAGAGCTGCGGATGCTCAGCTACACCGGTGATCCGCAACGCTTTCATGAACTCAACGAACAGTTTCACAACGCAGTCTACGGCGGCTCTCACAACGCCTACATCGCGGAAACGACGCTCGCGACGCGCGTGCGCGTGCAGCCGTTCCGGCGAGCGCAGTTTCGCAATCTCGGCCGTTTGAAAAAATCCTATGTCGAGCACGACCGCGTCGTGACTGCGATCATGCGCGGCGATCGCGTCGGCGCCGCAGCAGCGATGCGGGATCATATCCAGACCGTGCGCGGCGAGTACGAAAGCTACGCCGAGACGGTCTAGAGCATAATCCGGAAAGGTGGATACCGGTTTTCCGAAAAGATCATGTTCTAACAAAAAGATAGGGCAGGATAACGATTCAAGGAGAAGTCATCCGGCTCTACGCCCGGATCGCCTGCGCCGACATGAATGCGCGCCAGCCGCCGAACTCCGAGATGTCGCGCGCGCCTTCGACTGCAGCCGCCTCGACAAGAAAACCCTTCACCTGACGGCCATCGGCCAAATTGAGCGTGCCGATCGACAGCGGTTGTGGAATCGCGGCAACAAATTCGCCAAATGCCGACGGGCTCATGGCCCAGACTTCGATGGCAATCGCCGCGCCCTTGCCAGCATCGACCCGAAGCAGTCCAGGCTTCGGCGGCATCGTGCCGCTCAGCGCATAAAGCCGGTAATCCGGCGCGGTCGCTGTCGCCTGCAGCAGGCGCGCATTCAAGGCGCGCAGTTCGCCATTCAACACCATGCCGGACAGATGCGCACCGACGACGGCGATGGCGACCTCGCCATCCTTCAGCGGAGCCGGAAGCGGTTCCAGCGCCGGCTGAGGGCCGCCACGCGCACCCATCGGCAAACCTGTATCAGCGTGGAACACGCGGCCGATGCTGGCCAGCAGCGCATCGTCGCCGCCACGTCCGAGCAGCGTGACGCCGAACGGAATGCCATCGCCGCGCATTGCCGCCGGAATCGCCAAGCCCGACATGTCGAGCAAATTGACGAAGTTCGTGTAGGTGCCATTTCGGCTGTTGAGTTCGATCGGGTCGGCAAGCACCTGCTCGACCGTGTAGGCAGAAGGTGCGGTTGGCAGCAGCATCGTGTCGATGCTCTTGAACGTCTCCTGCGCCAGGCGGCGCATGGCCTCGAGCTTGTAGAACGCGCCGAACGCATCGACCGCGCTGCCGCGCGCACCGCCGGCTGTGATCTGGCGGGTGACCGGATGAACCGCGTCGGGATTGGTTTCCATCAGCTCGCGCGCGACGAAGTAGCGCTCGGCGAGCCACGGCCCCTCATAGAGCAGCCGCGCCGTCTCATAAAACGGTTCGAGATCGAATTCGACGACCTTTGCTCCGAGCGAAGCAAGCCGCGCCACGGCCTTATCGTAGCCTTGGGCCGCAACGTCATCGCCAAAGAATTTAAGCTGGCCGGTTTTCGGCACGCCGATCCGCGTGTTGATCGGAAGCCCACCGAGCGGCGCGACGGTTCGCTGCCGCGAATACGGATCGGCCGCGTCATATCCCGCGATGACATTGAGCGCGGTCATCGCATCGTCGACTGTCAGCGTGAAGATCGAGACGCAATCGAGCGTCCGGCATGCCGGAACGACGCCCGACGTCGAGACCAGCCCAACACTCGGCTTCAGCCCGACGATATTGTTCAGCATCGCAGGAACGCGGCCGGAGCCGGCCGTATCGGTGCCGAGCGACAGCGGCACAAGGCCGGCGCCGACGGCAACCGCCGAGCCCGAACTCGATCCGCCTGGCACAAGATCGCTGCGGATCGAGTTGCGCGGGATGCCGTATGGGGAACGGACGCCGACGAGGCCAGTGGCGAACTGATCGAGGTTGGTCTTGCCGATCACGATCGCGCCGACTGCGCGAAGCCGCGCCACCGCCGTGGCATCGCGCGCCGGGATGTAGGAATACGCCGGGCACGCCGCCGTCGTCGGAAGACCCGCGACGTCGATGTTGTCCTTGACCGCGACTGGAATGCCGTACAGCGGCAGACTCTTATCGCCTGTCGCAGCCAGCGCCGTTGCTTCGGCGACGACATCGGCCTCGTCGCGCAACGAAATGAATACCGCCGGATCGTTATAATCCCTGATGCGGTGATAGGTTCTTGCGATGGTATCCGCCGGCGTGACCCGGCCGCTGCGATGCGCGGCGACGATGGCGGCAATGGTCTCGGTCACAGCAGAGGTCATCCTTGTACGGCGCAACTTGCGAAACAGACGATCCGCGAAGCCGGACTCACCATCACGCAAACAGTTTACTCGCAGCCGCGGAAATGCCGAGCAAGAGGTGTTGGCTGTCGATGCATAATGTTTGAGCATCGAAAAACAATGCAGGCAAAAGCGCCCAACCTCAGTTTGCATGAAAACTCATGGGCGACTGCGCAGACACTCCAGACCAGCGAGGACGGTGGTCGGCGGGGTGTGGTGTTTGCTGTCTCCCTCCTGCTCCGAGCTGGTCCTTGCCGATTGACCAGCGGACCGTCGCCGCCGACAATCCCCGTCCGCAAGAAGCAATGATCTCAAATAACATATTGAAATAATGGAGAAACTCCATGGATCTCGGCCTGCGCGGCAAGACGGTTCTTATCACGGGCGCCTCCAGGGGAATCGGCGCCGCAGCCGCGGAGGCCTTTGCCGAGGAGGGCTGCAACTTGCGGCTGGCGGCCCGCAGCCAGTCGCAGCTTGAAGACCTGGCGCAGCGGCTGCGCAGCGCCCATCAGATTTCGGCAAACATCCACGTCACCGATCTGCGTAAGCCGGAGGATGTCGCGGGACTGGCCGAGGCTGCCGGCGATGTGGACATTCTGGTCAACAACGCGGGCGACATTCCGGGCGGTTCGATCGACAAGATCGACGAGACCATGTGGCGGCACGCCTGGGAGCTGAAAGTATTCGGCTACATCAACCTGACGCGGCTGTTCTACGCCAAGATGAAAACACGCGGTCACGGCGTCATTATCAATGACATCGGCGCCGCCGGCGAGAAATTCGATTTCAACTACATCACCGGAAGCGCGGGTAACGCTGCGCTGATGGCGTTCACGCGCGGGCTCGGCGGTGGCAGCCTGAAAGACAACATTCGTGTCGTCGGCATAAATCCGGGGCCGGTCGCGACCGAACGCAACATCACGCTGACGAAACGGCAGGCTCAGCTTCGGTTCGGCGACGAAAACCGCTATCAGGAGATTCTCGATGCCTACCCGCTCCGCCGTCCGGCAAAGCCGCGCGAGATCGCCGACATGATGGCGTTTCTCGCGTCCGAACGCTCGGGCTACACCACCGGCGTCATCATCACGATCGATGGCGGCATGTGCGCGGCGCCGCGGTGACGTCCCACGTCCTCCCCGCGAACGCAGGGACCCATAGCCTCCGAAGTTATGGTCAATGGATGAGCGGCTTTCGCGCGAAACAGATATGACACGGCGTATGGGTCCTCGCGTTCGCGAGGACGACCTGGAATATGCGGCGTGCTCGCCCGGCATGACAAAGTCGGATACGCTGGCTCGCTCTGAAATCAACAAAGGCGTTTTTGAATGACTCCCGCCCGCTCCAACCTCCGCATCGACTCCGGCCGTCTCTGGAATGCGATTCACGAAACCGCGAAGTTCGGCGGTACCCCGAAAGGCGGCGTGCGGCGGCTGACGCTTGGACCGGAAGACAAGCAGGTGCGCGACTGGTTTCGCGCAGCCTGCGAGGCCGCAGGCTGCGAGGTTCGCGTCGATGGGCTCGGCACTATGTTTGCGATCCGCAAGGGCCGCGACATGTCGAAAGCTCCGGTCGGCCTCGGCTCGCATCTCGATACGCAGCCGACGGGCGGCAAATTCGATGGGATTCTCGGCACGCTCGCAGCACTCGAAGTGGTGCGGACCCTGAACGATGCGGACATCGAGACCGACGCACCACTCTGCATCGCCAACTGGACCAACGAGGAAGGTTCGCGTTTCGCACCCGCCATGATGGCGTCCGCTGCGTATGCGGGCGACTTTACCACGGAGAACATTCTCGGCCGCCTCGATGCGGAAGGCATCAGCGTGGCACAAGCGCTCGACACCATCGGCTATCGCGGCGTGGACCCGGTCGGCCAGCAAAAGTTCAGCGCGTTCGTCGAACTGCACATCGAGCAAGGTCCCCTGCTCGAGGCCGAAGGCAAAACCATCGGCGTGGTCGATCGCGGTCAGGGCATCATGTGGTACGATGGCCGGATCGCGGGCTTCGCCAGCCACGCCGGCACCACACCGATGCCGTTGCGGCGCGATGCCCTTGCGGCGTTTTCCGAACTGGTCCTGGCGATCGAAAAAATCGTCAAAGATCATGGACCGCATGCGGTCGGAACAGTTGGCGAAATCATCGTCGAAAACCCATCGCGCAACGTCATTCCCGGCGATCTGGTGTTCACGACGGACATCCGCAGCCCCGACGGCAAGACACTCGACGCGCTGCATGAGGCCGTGTCGGCCGCCGCGGCCGATATCGGCAAGCGGCGCAAGGTCGCCATCACACTGGAACAGGTCTGGCGCAAGGAACCGACGGTTTTCAACACGACACTGGTGGATGCCGTCGCCACGGCGACCGAGACGCTCGGCTACAGCAATCGGCGGATCACGTCAGGAGCGGGTCACGACGCATGCAATCTGGCGACGGTCGTTCCGAGCGCGATGATCTTCGTGCCCTGCAAGGACGGCATCAGCCACAACGAGCTTGAAGACGCCACGCAAGCCGACTGCGCGGCAGGCGCGAACGTCCTGCTCCATACCGCGCTGTCGTTGGCAGGTATCGCGGATTAGTTGGTCCGCTGCGGCGCGAGACCCGGACCGTCGTAGTCGCGTTCGAAATCCTCGACTTCCTTGGCGCGCGGGCCGGATGCCGCAGCGCGATGATCGGTCGCAATCGCGACATACACCGCCGGCAGCACGAACAGCGTGAACAGCGTGCCGATCAGCATGCCCGCCACGACAACGAGCCCGATCGAGAAACGGCTGGCCGCACCCGCGCCTGACGCGAACAGCAGCGGCAGCAGTCCTGCCACCATTGCCGCGGTCGTCATCAGGATCGGCCGCAGACGGACTCGGGCGGCCTTCTCGATTGCCTCACGTCGATCGAGCTTCTCGCGTAGCTGAAGTTCGTTGGCGAATTCCACCATCAGGATGCCATGTTTCGAAATCAGCCCGATCAGCGTCAGCAGGCCCACCTGGGTATAGATGTTGATGGTAGCGACGCCAAAGAATAACGGCAGCAGCGCGCCCGAGATCGCCATCGGCACCGAGATCAGAATGACTAGCGGATCGCGCAGGCTTTCGAATTGCGCCGCCAGCACCAGATAGATGATGATCAGCGCGAAGACGAACGCGATCGCGAGCTGGTTGCCTTCCTGCGTGTATTGCCGGGCATCGGCAAGGAACGCACGGCTGTAACCGGCCGGCAGTTTCTTGGCTTGCTCTTCGAGGAATTCCACCGCCCGCCCCACCGTCACGCCGGGCATCGGCACCGCCTGGAACGTCGCCGCGTTCAACTGGTTAAAGCGCGTCAGCGCGTTCGGGTCGGTGCCGGTCTCGATCGACACGATCGTCGACAGCGGCACCTGCCGGCCTTGCGGCGTCATGACGTAGTATTTTGACAGATCGTCCGGCGTCAGCCGCATCTCGCGCGGCACCTGCGGGATCACCTGATACGAGCGGCCCTCAAGATTGAAACGGTTGACGAAGTTGCCGCCCAGCATCGTCGAAAGCGCAGTGCCGACCTGCTGCATGGTGATGCCGAGCTCGTTCGATTTGGCGCGATCAACGGTCACACGAACCACCGGCTGGTTGAAGTCGAGGTCGCTATCGGCCACAATAAACAGACCGCTCTTGCGCGCTTCGGCCTTGAGCTTGTTCATTTCCTCATAGATCGACTTGAAGTCGCCGGTGGTCGAGATCGCCATTTGCACCGGTAAGCCGCCGGGGCCGCCGGGCAGCGGCGGCAAATTGAATACGAACGCATTGACGCCTTCGACCTTGTTGATCTCGGTCTGTACCGGCTGCTTCAGCTTGTTGGACGAGAGCTTGCGCTCATTCCACGGCTTCAGGATCATGCCAGCAAAACCCTGACTCGGGCCGCTGGTGCCATTGATGACGAAGCGCAGATCGGTCTCGGGAAACTTTGCGAAAGCCTCGTCGAGCTTGTCGCCGTAGTAATCGGAGTAGTCGATGTTGGCGTATTTCGGTCCCTTGGTCACCGAGAACAGGATGCCCTGATCCTCTTCCGGGGCCAGTTCCTTGGCAGTGTTTACGTACATGAAGCCGACAAGAGCGAGAATCGTGACGGCGAACATCCCCGTGATCGGCCGGTAGTCCAGCGAGCGATCGAGCTTGCGGCCATACGAGTCGGTGATGGAACGGAAGATGCGATCGACGAACTTCGCGAACCGCCCCTGCTCGGTGCCTTTCAGCAATGTCGAGCACATCATCGGTGACAGCGTCAGTGCGATCACGCCGGACACGATCACGGCACCCGCCAGCGTGAACGCGAACTCGCGGAACAGCGCGCCAGTGAGACCACCAAGGAAGCCGATCGGCGCGTAGACCGCAGCCAGCGTAATCGTCATCGAGATTACGGGACCGACGATTTCACGCGCGCCTTGCAACGAGGCCTGGACCGGCGTTTTGCCTTCTTCCAGATGGCGGTGAATGTTCTCGACCACGACAATCGCGTCATCGACCACCAGTCCGATTGCCAGCACCATCGCCAGCAAGGTCAGCAGATTAAAGCTGAAACCCAGCGGCAACATCAGCATGCACACGCCGACCAGCGACAGCGGGATCGTCACCACCGGGATCAGCACCGAGCGAAACGATGCGAGGAACAGGAAGATTACGGCCACCACGATGAGGACGGCTTCGAGCAGCGTATCGCGCACCTCGTCGATCGACGACTGGATGAAGCGCGTGGAGTCATACGCCACCTGCATCTTCAGTGACGGCGGCAGGTTGCGCTCGATCTCCGGAAACAGCGCGCGCACGCCCTTGACGATATTGAGCGGGTTGCCCTGCGGGGTCGACTGCACGCCGATGAAGATCGCCTTCTGCCCGTTCATCGACACGCTGGCGTCGGTCGATTGCGCGCCGAGCTGAACGGTCGCGATATCCTCCAGCCGCACCAGCGCGCCGTCCTTGGATTTGACGGTCATGCGCTTGAACTGGTTGATATCGGTGAGGCCCGTATTGGTCGATACGTTGGAGACGACGAAGTAACCCTTCGACTGGCCTGCGGCGGCCTGGAAGTTATTGGCGCGGATCGCGTTGGACACGTCGTCCGCCGACACGCCACGCCCGGCCATACGGGCCGGGTCAAGCCATAGCCGCATCGCAAAGGTCTGCCCGCCGAGGATATCGGCGGACGCCACGCCATCCACAGTGGCAAGGATGGGCTGTACCACGCGCGTCAGATAGTCGGAGATGGCCGAGCCGCCGAGTTCGTCGCTGGCGAAGCCGATATACATCACAGCGGTCGTCTGCCCGGTGGTTTTCAGAATCACCGGGTCATTCGCCTCGCGCGGGATCAGATATTTGACCGAGTTTACCTTGGCGAGAACCTCGGTCAGCGCCTGATTGGGATCAACGTTGAGCTTGATGTAAGCCGAGATCGTACTGGTGCCCTGCACCGACGACGATGTGATGTAGTCGATGCCTTCGGCGGCCGCCACCGCTTGCTCGATCGGCGTGGTGATGAAGCCCTGCATCAGTTCCGGCGACGCACCCGGATAGGTCGTCGTCACGGTCACGACCGTATTGAACAGCCGCGGATACTGCCGGATCGGCAGCTTGGTCGCAGCGTTGAATCCGATCAGCAGGATCAGCGCGCTGACGACCAGCGAGAGCACCGGCCGCTTGATGAAGATGTCGGTGAAACGCATGGCCTGCTCCTGCCCTTCGGCTTCTTGTTTAGTTCAGCGGCGCTTTCGCCGGAATCGCCGGCGGCGGATCGGACGAGATGGTCACCGCAGCACCCGGCTGCAGTTTGAGCTGTCCGACCGCAACGACACGATCGCCAGCTTTGAGGCCGCTGAGAACGACGGCCTTGCCATCGACGCGCGTTCCGGTCCGCACCGGGACACGCTCGGCAATCAGGCTGGTCTCGCCCTTGTCGTTTTTCTTCTCGACCACGCGATAGGCGGAGTCGCCATAAAGCGTGTAATCGATCGCCGTCTCGGGCACGACCAGCACCGGCGGATCGGGCGGAAGAACCACGGTGGTGGTGGCGAACATACCCGGCTTAAGCGTGCGGTCCGCATTGTCGAGCGTTGCCTGCACACGGATGTTGCGCGTGTCGGCGTTGATCTGCGGATCGATGGTCGTGATCTTGCCCTCGAATGGGCGGCCCGGATAAGCATCGACGGCCACGCGCACGGTCTGCCCCACCTTCAGGATCGAGCTGTCTTTTTCAGTGACGGTGAAATTGAGGAACACCTTCGACAGGTTTGTCAGCGAGACAATTTGCGCACCTGTCGCCAGAAACTGGCCGAGATCGATCTTGCGGACACCGAGTTCGCCATCGAACGGTGCACGTATCAGCTTTTGCGAGATGATGGTTTCGGTCTTGGTCACCGCCGCATTGGCCTGATCGAACAGCGCCTGTGCGGAATCCACCGTCGCCTGCGGACCGGATTGCTTTGCCAGCAGCGCCTTGGCACGATCGAGCGTGAGCTGCGCCGACGTTGCTTGCGCCTTGAAGCTCGCCAGGTCGCTCTGCTCCGGACCATCGAACAGTTGCACCAGCGGATCGCCCTTCTTCACCTGTGTTCCGGGTTCGAACAGAATATTCATGACGCGCCCCGAGACATCAGGCGTGACTTCGACCTGATTGACAGCGGCTAGATCGCCGATGCCGGTCAGAAGCCGCGGAATCACTTCCATTTTCGCTTCGGCAACGCTCACGGTCGCGGGCGGCGGCTTGTTGTTGGCGAAAAACGTCGCGATCGCCTTGTTCTTGAAAGTGTTGAACCCCCACAGCGCGCCGACCAGCACGGCCAGAATCAGGCCGACGATGATGACCCATCGCATCATCCGAACCGGCTTCTTCTCGGCTGCCGGCCTCTGTTCGATGGTCTTGTCAGACGCTTTGTCCGCGTGAATTCCGGTCTGAATATTCATGTCAGGCGCTTTCGCTAACGAGAATGGGTGAGGGCTGCGCATCGTCACCCAGCAAGCGCGCGGTAGCGCCCTCCTTGATGCCGATGCCACGCAGCACGAATTCGCAAACCTGGCGCTCGAGCGCGCCGGCGTCGGAGAAAGAGACGGTCGGCATCGCCGGCAGCCGTGACAGCGCAAGCATCAGCAACGCCTGATGTACGAACCAGAAAAGATCGCGCGACGGCGTATCCGATTGCACCGCGTCGCCGCTGGCGACCGCGCGCGCAAGCGAGGCCTCAAACATCGGCTCGATGATAACGCCGATCTTGTCGAACAGCAGCCGGGCGAACTCGCCGCCTTCGAGATGGCTCGACACCACGAGCTTGAGCCGCTGCACTTCCTCGTGATCGGGCGAATTCGAAGCATGCACGAAGTGCGCGACCATCTCGCGGATCAGTGTCACCAGAGTCGCGGTGGACGGCTCAAGCGATTGCAGCTTCAGCAGCCCCGGATCGGTCTGACAGGAATCCGCCAGGATTTCCGCATAGAGCGCGGCCTTGGTCGGGAAATGTTTGAACAGCAGACCTTCGGAAATGCCGGCGGCCGCAGCGACGCTGCGGGTGGTCGTACCCGCAAAGCCATGACGCGCGAAGCAGCGCTTGGCGGCGTCCATGATTTGCTCACGGCGCAGATCGCTGGGCAGGCGGACAGGTCGCATGGGCAGGTAAGTAAACGCTCACCAAAGGCTGGTCAAGCTAAATGCTGCCCTGCAACCACTGCAGAACAACTGAGTGCGGGCATTCTATCGACGGCCGCTGTCAGCAAATGGCAGCAACCTCAACATCCTCTAAATGTTGTGGAATCCCGCCAAGTCTGGACGCTCAAACCCCGCCCAAACAGAGATATTTGATCTCGAGATAGTCCTCGATGCCGTACTTGGAGCCTTCGCGGCCGTTGCCGCTTTCTTTCACTCCGCCGAACGGCGCGATTTCGGTCGAGATGATCCCCTCGTTGATGCCGACGATGCCGTATTCGAGCGCCTCGGCGACGCGCCAGATGCGGCCGATGTCGCGGCCGTAGAAGTAAGCCGCGAGACCGAACTCGGTGTCGTTGGCGAGACGGATCGCCTCCTCTTCGGTCTTGAAGCGAAACACCGGCGCGACCGGGCCGAACGTCTCCTCGCGGAAGATCAGCATGTCAGGTGTCGCGTCCGCGAGCACGGTTGGCTGATAGAAGGTGCGGCCGAGAGCGTGCGGCTTGCCGCCGGTGACCACGCGCGCGCCCTTGGCGAGCGCGTCCGAGACATGCTGCTCGACCTTGTCGATGGCGTCCTTGTTGATCAGCGGGCCGATATTGACGCCCTGCTCGAAGCCGTCGCCAACCTTCATGGCTTTGGCCGCCTCGGCCAGCTTCGTCACGAACACATCGTAAATCTTGTCCTGCGCGAACAGCCGGTTTGCGCACACACAGGTCTGGCCGGCATTGCGATACTTCGAGAGCATCGCGCCCTTCACCGCAGCATCGATATCCGCATCGTCGAACACGATGAACGGCGCGTTGCCGCCAAGCTCCATCGAGGTGCGCTTCACAGTCGCCGCGCTCTGGGCCATCAGCTTCTTGCCGGTCTCGGTTGAGCCCGTAAACGTCACTTTGCGCACAATCGGGTTGGATGTCATTTCACCACCGATGGCGGCGGCAGATCCCGTCACCACGCTGAACACACCCTTCGGAATGCCGGCCCGTTCGGCCAGCACGCCAAGCGCCAGCGCGGATAGCGGCGTCTGGCTCGCGGGCTTGACCACCATGGTGCAGCCGGCGGCGAGCGCAGGCCCCGCCTTGCGCGTGATCATCGCTGCCGGAAAATTCCAGGGCGTGATCGCGGCGCAGACGCCGATCGGTTGCTTGAGCACGATGATGCGCTTGTCGGCGCCGTGTGGCGGAATGGTATCGCCATAGATGCGGCGTCCCTCTTCGGCGAACCATTCGATGAAGCTCGCCGCATAGGCGATCTCACCGCGGCTCTCCGTCATCGGTTTGCCCTGCTCGGCCGTCATGATAGTGGCGAGGTCTTCCTGATTGGCCATCATCAGCTCGAACCATTTGCGCAGGATGGTCGCACGTTCCTTTGCGGTCTTGGCGCGCCAGGCGGGCCACGCGGCGTTCGCCGCCTCGATCGCACGGCGGGTTTCGTTTGCGCCCATACTCGGGACCGTGCCGACAACGTCACCAGTCGAGGGATTGTCGACGGTGATGGTCTTGCCATCGTCGGCCGCGATCCACGCGCCATCGACAAAACAGGCATCTCGCAGCAGCCCCGCATCCTTCAGCGCGAGGCCCGCCGGCTGATCCTTGAGCTTGAGATTTGTTGCCATGTTTCTCTCCAGATTTTTTGGACCAGTTGCCGAAGTCAATGATTGGCGCCGGGCAGTCACAGGATAGCCGGAACGCCGGGCCGGTCCATGGAAAAGCGTCGCGATATAACGCGACAAACCCACCGGGGTTCATTCACGAGATCGATAGTTGCCGCGCTATGGCCTGAAAGAACGCCTAAACCCGTTGCGCTACCGAAGCCGGACGGCCCGGCGGCTGCGGGGCGATCTCAATCGACCAGAGGTTACGGTCATCGACATCTCTGAGATTGACCGTCATCACGCCGGTTGCGCCATCGATCGCGACCAGACCGAAAAACTGCAAGCCGAAGCACGGCGCGAGATTCTCGCCCTGCTCCCTGGTGCAACCCTTCTGGAAGCGCACCGAAGGCCCGAACGTATTGTCGAGCGGCGCCGGCATCCACGTTCCCGCGTGCAGGGGTCCGGAGACGAATTCCCAGAACGGGTTGAAATCCTGAAACACCGCCGTGTTCGGGTCGTAATAATGCGCGGCGGTATAATGCATGTCCGCGGTGAGCCAGACGGTATTCTGGACCCCGGCGCGCTTCATGAAAGACAACAAGTCCGCGATCTCGTGCTCACGTCCGGCCGGCGATCCATCGCCAGCGGCAACGCCATCGGGTGTGACGAGCCCGATCGGAAGATCAGCCGCGATGACTTTCCATGTCGCCTGCGAGCGCGCGAGTTCTTTCTTCAACCAGGCAAGTTGCTTTGCACCGAGCAACGGTGCGCGGCCGTCATGCGGCATGGCTTCGTTGGACTCGCGATAGCTGCGCATGTCGAGCATGAACACATCGAGCAATGGACCGTAGCTCATTTTGCGATAGACCCGCCCGGCTTCCGCGAGGGTCTGCCGCGTCGGCATGTATTCGTGAAACGCACGCGAGGCGCGGGCGGCGAGCGACAGCGCGCTGCGCTCGGAGTATCCCGGCTCATCCAGCGCGCGCAGCGGCCACCAGTCGTTGGCGACTTCATGATCGTCCCACTGCGCGAGAATCGGAACCTCGGCATTAAACGCCCGCACATTGGCATCGAGCAGATTGTATTTATAATTGCCGCGAAATTGCGCCAGCGTCTGCGCGACCTCCGCCTTGTCCTCCGTCACGATGTTGCGCCAAACTTCTCCATTCGGCAGTTTCAACTCGCGCGGGATCGGGCTGTCGGCATAGATGCAATCGCCTGAGTGAATGAAAAAATCCGGCCGATGCCGGAGCATGGTCGCATACGTTCGCATGCCGCCGCGCGCTTCATCGATCCCCCACCCCTGCCCGGCGGTATCGCCGGACCAGGCAAACGAGACCGAGCGCCGCGACGCAGGCGCCGAACGAAATCGCCCGGCCTGCGCGGGACCGACAATCGTCGGCGATGACAGGTTCTGGCATTGAACCCGGTAAAAGATGTCCTGATCGGGCGGCAAATCGTCGAGCAGCGCCTTGCCGGTGAAGTCGCTTTCCGGCAGCGCATCGACGAATGTGGACGCCACGATGTCCTTGAAGCTGTCGCTGGTCGCGGCCTCGATCAGCATCCGTGACGGCCGATCGGCCCGCGCCCACACCATCGCAGTATCCGCGGATACGTCGCCGGACTGCAGGCCGAGCGAAAGTTCCGGCCGGTCTGCCGCGCGGCTGATCGACGGCATTGCGAGCCCTGCAACCGCTGCGGCAGCCGTTCCGGTCAGAAAACGGCGTCGTGTCAGCGGCTTTGCGCCACGTCGCAGTCGCATTCACTACCCTCGTGCGAATCGGCCGGAACATGCCTGCGTCGTTTGACTCTGACTCGACGGTTTTGCGACGCAGCGGTGACAAGGCCCTACGCAACAGCCGTTCACGCCCGCGTGACCTTGTCTCAGCCTTTCGTATGACATCGAAGCCTTGCGCTGATGCGGTCACACTGGAATAGTCCGCGCTCTGATTTTCCAATAAAAACAGGCCGCCATGGGCCGCTGGGAGACACTGATGAGACTCGGATTTTTGAAACTTGGATCTTTCACTGCCGCCGTAGCCGCGTGCAGCCTTTCGCTTCCGATGGCCGCGTCCGCGCAGGGCGTGAAGATCGGCATTCTGAACGATCAATCCGGCGTCTACGCAGACTACGGTGGCAAGTGGTCGTTCGAAGCGGCAAAAATGGCGATCGAGGATTTCGGCGGCGAAGTGCTCGGCAAGAAGATCGAGATCGTGACCGCCGACCACCAGAACAAGCCGGACCTCGCGGTCAGCATCGCGCGGCGCTGGTACGACGTCGAGAACGTTGACATGATTACCGAGCTGACGACCTCGTCGGTCGCGCTCGCGATTCACGATCTGTCGCGGCAGCAGAAGAAGATCGATATCGTGGTGGGTGCGGCGACCTCGCGCCTCACCGGCGATGCGTGTCAGCCTTATGGTTTTCACTGGGCTTATGACACCCACGCACTCGGCATTGGTACCGGCGGTGCACTGACCGAGGCCGGTGGCGATAGCTGGTACTTCCTGACGGCGGACTATGCATTCGGTCATGCGCTCGAAGCCGACACGTCAAAGGTCGTAACATCGAAGGGCGGCAAGGTGCTCGGCGCAGTGCGTCATCCGTTGAACTCGTCGGACTTCTCGTCGTTCCTGCTGCAGGCACAAAGCTCGAAGGCGAAGATCGTCGGCCTTGCCAATGCGGGTCTGGATACGACCAACTCGATCAAGCAGGCGGCGGAGTTCGGCATCGTTACCGGCGGGCAGAAGCTCGCGGGCCTGCTGCTGACGCTGGCTGAAGTCCACGGTCTCGGACTCGGCGCGGCACAGGGCCTCGTGCTGACCGAAGGGTTTTATTGGGATCTCAACGACAAGAGCCGCGAGTTCTCCGACCGTTACTTCAAGCGCACCGGCCGCATGCCGAACATGATCCAGGCCGGCACCTACTCGGCGACGCTGCAGTACCTCAAGGCCGTGAAGGCCGCGAACACCAAGGATACCGAAGCCGTCGCAAAGAAGCTGCAGGAGCTTCCGGTCGACGACGCCTTCGCACAGGGCGGCAAGGTTCTGCCGAACGGCCGCATGGTCCACGACATGTTTTTGTTCGAGGTCAAGAAGCCGTCCGAATCAAAGAAGCCGTGGGACTACTACAAGCTGCTCTCCACCGTACCTGGCGAGAAGGCTTTCTTGTCGGCGGCGGCAAGCGGCTGCCCGGCGACGAAGTAAGCAACGTTCCTGACTGACTGGAAACGGCCCGGGTCATACCGGGCCGTTTTGGTTTGAAACCTGTCATCGCGAGCCATCGGGTCTCGCCTTCGGAGAGCCCGGCGACAGGCTCCGCGAAGCAATCCATTCTTGCTTTAGACCGATTGCTTCGTCGCTACGCTCCTCGCAATGACGAACTGAACTAAATACCGAGATAGTGCTTCCGCACCTCGGGATTGGTTTTGACGTCGGCGGCGTTTCCGCTCATGACCACCCGGCCGGTTTGCAGCACGTAGGCGCGGTCGGAAATCTCGAGACTTTCCGACAACCGCTGCTCGACCAGAAGCACGGTGACGCCGTTCGCCCTGATCTGCTTGACCGCCGCGAAAATCTCGTCGACCAGTTTCGGCATGATGCCTTGCGACGGCTCGTCAAGCATCAGGAGCCGAGGCCGCGTCATCAGGGCGCGCGAAATCGCCAGCATCTGCTGCTCGCCGCCCGACAACGTCGCGGCGCGTTGGGACAACCGTTCCTGCAGCCGCGGGAACAGTTTGAAAACAAGCTCAAGCGGAGCCTCACGATCGGCCTTGCCGCGATGCAGATAACTGCCGAGGCGCAAATTGTCGTACACCGACAGGCGTGGAAACAGGCGCTTGTTCTCCGGCACGTAGGCCAGTCCGCGCGACGTAATCAGATGTGCCGGGATCGTATCGATCCGTTCCCCGGTGAAGCTGACCGAACCTGATTTCGGCTTCTCCATTCCCGCAATCGATTTGAGCAGCGTCGATTTTCCGGCGCCGTTCGCACCGGCAACCGTCACGATCTCCCCCTCGCCGACCGCGATGGAAATATCGGAGATCGCGATCAGGCCGCGATAAGCGGTCGTGAGATTTGAGACCTCAAGCAGCACGGTGACGATCCCCCAGATAGGCGGCGATCACCTTCTCGTCGCGCACGACCGCCGTCGGCGCGCCCTCCGCGAGCACCTTGCCCAGATGGAGCACGACGGCGCGATCGACCAGCGGCATCACCACCTCCATCACATGCTCGACCATTACGATGGTAACGCCGGTCTCGCGAATCTTGCGGATCAGTTCGACACCGGCGCGGGCTTCGGCAGGCGTCAGCCCCGTCAGCACTTCGTCGAGCAGTAGCAGCTTTGGCTCGGTCGCGAGCGCACGCGCGACCTCGAGACGCCGCTTCTGCGGTGGCGTCAGTTCGGAGCCCGCCGCATCGGCTTTGCTCGCGAGCCCAACATAGTCCAGCACCGCCATCGCTTTCTCGCGGGCTTGCAGCATGCGCGGATAACGCACGAACGCACCGACGGTGACATTTTCGATCACCGACATGGAATCGAACGAGCGCGGCACCTGATAGGTGCGCGCAATGCCGAGCGCACACAGCTTGGCTGCCGGCAAGCCGGTGATGTCCTGGCCGTCGAACATGATTTTTCCCGACGATGGCGGGAACGATCCGGCAATCAGATTGAACAGCGTCGATTTCCCGGCGCCGTTCGGACCGATCAGGCCGAGGATTTCACCACGGCGAACCGTCATATCGATGGAATCGTTCGCAACGAGCCCACCGAAGCGGCGCGAAACCTTTTCGCAGATGACGATGGGATCGCTGCTCATGCTTCGGCCTTTGCGTCGGCTTTTTTCGCCGAACGCTTGAAGATGCCCATGATGCCTTCGGGCTGGGTCAACGATACCACCATCACCAGCAAGCCGTAGATCACGAGATCGAGTCCGGAGCCGGTGCCGCCGAGATAGGATCGCGTCAATTCGGCCATCGGAATAAGAATCAGCGCGCCGACCGCCGGTCCCCACAAAGAGCCCACACCGCCCAGAACAGCGGGCAGCGCCATCAGAAGCGAGAAGCGGAAATGCATCACGCTCTCCGGATCGATGTAGGAGACGAAGGCCGCGTAAAAGCCGCCGCCGATCGCGGTGAAGAAGGCCGAGATCGCGGCCGCGCCCATCTTGGAATTGAACACGGTAACGCCGAGGCTTTCGGCGGCGTCCGGATCATCTTTGACCGCGCGCCACCAGTAACCCCAGCGCGACTCGACGATGGCATAGGTCACAAGCCACGTCACCGCAAACAGCCCAAGCACGAAATAGAAATACGGCACCTTGTTGCGGGCGAACTGCAACGTCCACCAGCTGTCCGGATTGAACGGCCACTGGATGCCGAGCGCCGCGCCGCCGTAGTCCCAGTTGTGGACCAGCAACAACCCGATCTCGGCGATGACGATGGTCGCGATCGAGAAGTAGTGACCCTTGAGCCGGAAACACGGATAGCCCAGCGCCAGTGCGACCAGCGCGGAGAGAATCCCGCCGAACAGCATGCCACCCCACGCGACGATGCCGAATTTCACGAACAGGATGCTGGTGGCATAGGCCCCGATGCCGAAATACAGCGCGTGGCCGAGCGACACCTGACCGCAATAACCACCAAGAATGTTCCAGCTTTGCGAGAGCGCCGCGAACAGCAGCGTCAGAATGAGGACGTTCATCGTGTAGACGTCAGAGACCGCGCGCGGGATCAGCGCAATCGCCGCAAATACGATCAACGCAATGACAAGCTGTCGCCTGCGGCTGGCGACAAAGGACGTGATCGGCGCTGTCACTGCGATATCGCTCATCACAGCCTCCCGAACAGGCCGCTCGGCCTGACGAACAGCACGGCGAGATAGAGCGAATAGACGCCGACCGATTTCAGCGCTGGCGGCAGGATCAGCGCCGTCAGAGCTTCAACGACGCCGACGATCAGACCGGCGACCAGCGCACCGAAGATGCTGCCAAAACCACCCAGCGCAACGGTAACGTAGGCGATCAGTGCGAACGGTCCGCCGACCTGCGGATAGATGTAATAGAAGACCGCAAGCACGGCGCCCGACAGTCCAACCAGCGCTGCGCCAAGGCCCCAGCCCAGCGCGAACACGCGGTTGCGGTCGATGCCGACCAGCGCGACTGCGCCCTGATCCTCGCGTGTCGCTTCCAGCGCCTTGCCGAAATCGGTTCGCGTGATGAGCAGATACAGCCCGCCGAACGCAAGCAGCGAAATCACGCCGCCGTAGATCTGCGGCCATGGCAGAAATACCCCGCCCAGATTGAGCGTTTTGCCGCCGAGCCAGGAATTGCCGATGTTGCGATAGTCCGGCGTGAAGAAGTATTGCGCGAGACCCTGGATCACCAGCGCCAACCCAAAGGTCGCGAAAATCTGCACCATGCCCGGATTGGCCTTGGCCCGCATCGCGAACCGGATCACCCCGGCATAGGCCGATACGCCAACGACGAACATGATGCCGACAACGATCGGCATCAGCAGAACGGGATCAATCGCCGTGACCAGCACGAGGCCGAACATGGCGTACATCGCCAGCATCAGGAATTCGCCATGAGCGAAATTCACGACGTCCATCAGCCCGAAGATCAGCGACAGCCCGACAGCGATCAGCGCGTAGATCAGCCCGATCAGAATGCCGCTCGCCAAAACCTGAAGAAAAGCCTGAGTGGTCATTCGCCCCCGCCCCGCCCGCGCACAAAGAAAGGGCGCTGCATTTCCCGCGTACTCCGCAAAAGTGGATACCGGTCTTGCGATCAGAGTACGCGCAAAAAAAATCAGCGCCCTTGTTTGGAGATCAGCCGTTCATCGGCCATTTCGCGGTGGCGATCGCCACGTTCTCCGGATACACGGTGACGAACTTGCCGCCGATGTACTGGATCAGAACCGGATCGGCGTCGACGTTCTGGCCGTCTTCACCGAACTTGATGCGTTTCCAGGGCATGATCGTCTTTTCGCCGGGCGTATCGGTCGCGGCGAGCGCAGCGCGAATCTTTTCTCCGTCTGTCGACTTCGCACGATCGATCGCATCGGCCAGCACGAGAATAGACGTGAGCTGCCGCGAGGTGTTGTCATTCAGATCGCGGTTCGCCCGCGCCTTGAACATTTCGTTGACCTTCGCCACCGACGGGCGCTTCGCAGCCATGTCGATCGAGAAGCTGGCGCGCGAGATGAGGCCTGCGAGCTTGTCTCCGACTGCGTCAAACGTCGCCTTGTCTGCAAAGCCTGCCGCCTGTGCGACCAGATTTTTCGGCTTGTAGCCGAGTTCATCCATGGTTTTCATCAGAAGGATCGAGTCGGTCGTATAGCTCGACGGGAGTAACACATCGGGATCTGCGCTCTTGATCTGCTGCACCTCGGACGTCAGAGACGGTGAGTTCGAACGATACTTGATATCAGCGACGACCTTGTAACCCCGATCCGCAGCCAGCTTGCGCTGCACGTTCGATGAATCCGTACCAAAAATTGTGTCTTCAAAGAACAATCCGACGGTTTCGATTTTCTTGCCGGCTTTCTTCTGGGCGTCGAGGAAATCGAACATGCCGCCGGAGAACATTTCGTCGTGCGCGGCGGCGCGGAAGAAGAACTTCAGATTGCGGCGATGCAGGCTGGGCGATGACGAGTCGGCGGCCAGATACGGAATGCCATAGCGTTCGCACGAGGCGCTGACGGTGGCGGATACCGACGAGTGGAATGCACCGACGAGGGCCACCACCTTGTCCTGCGTAATCAGCCGCTCGGCTTCGGCTCGGCCTTTCTGCGGATCGCCCTGATGATCTGCGAAGATCAGCTTGATCCTGGCGTTGCCAAGGCCCGCAAGCCCCGCATTCTTGGCTGTCGGAACGTCGATATCGAACGAGCCGTTGACTATCTCGGCCGCGGTCTCGAGCGCGTGCTTGGCATCGACGCCGATCTGGGCGCTGGGTCCGGAAAGCGGCCAGATCACACCGATGGGAATCTCAGCTCCGGCCTGCGCGAACGCGCGCGTGCCCATCAGGGGCGAACTTGCCAACGACATGGCCGCACCGGCCAACAACACTTCACGACGATTCATTGACGTCACTCCTCATGTTTACAGGCGCCGTTTCGCGGCTCGTTGTTTGCACTCGCTCACTGGATCGAAAATTCGGTATTGCGCAGATCGGTCACCAGCATGCGGCCCGGCGCATGGGTGATCGCAAACTCAGGCCGGGATTCAAGAATGACCGATTGCGGGGTTACACCGCACGCCCAAAATACCGGCACTTCGTCCGGTGCAATGGTGACGGAATCGCCATAGTCCGGCTTCGACAGATCGCCGATACCGATTTGCTCCGGCTTGTCGAAATGCACCGGCGCGCCGTGCACTGCGGGGAAGCGCGTGGTGATCTGAATGGCGCGAATGGCATCGGCAGGGCGGAACGGCCGCATCGAGACAACGAGCGGTCCCGCAAAAGGACCGGCCGGCTCGCAAGGCACCGATGTGCGATACATCGGGACGTTACGCCCCTCCTCGATGTGACGGATCGAAAGACCGTCGGCCATCAGCGCTTCCTCGAACGAGAACGAGCAGCCGATCACGAACGCCACGAGGTCGCTGCGCCAATGCGCCATGATATCTAGCGGCTCATCCACGAGTTCGCCGTCCCGCCAGATGCGATAGCGCGGCAGATCAGTGCGAATGTCGAGGTCGATGCCAAGCGCAGGAATACGAGGATCGCCAACTTCCGACATGCCTATGATCGGACATGGCTTCGGATTGAGCTGGCAGAAGCGATGAAACGAGGCAGCGAGTTTTTCGGGAAGGATCGCAAGATTGCCCTGCACGAAACCCGGAGCAACGCCCGCCGTCGAGGGCACATCGCGTCCGGCGCGGTACAATTGACGCGCCTTCTCGCTTGGCAATTCCATCGAAGCATCGCGACGAAGCGCGTTCACAGACAAGGCCACCACTTGGACCGCTCCCCGTTTCTGCTCTCGACAAACATTGGATCATGCCATTACGATAATGTCGATTAGAGTTTTCTGATCTAAATCGATAAATAAAACTAATCCAATGCGAGCCGTCACATGGTGGATTTCAAGGCGATCGAGACGTTTCTCTGGGTGGTTACCCTCGGCAGTTTCCGCCGCGCGGCGCAGAAGCTGAACACGACCCAACCCGCAATCTCACAGCGCATCGCGCAGCTCGAGAGCGAGATGGGCGTGAAGCTGCTGCAGCGCGACCGGCGCGCGTCGGTGCCAACGCCAAGCGGACGGCAGATGATGATGTACGCGGAGAAGCTGATCGGTCTGCGCTCCGAGATGCTGTCCGTGGTGCGCGACCGCACCGCCACCAGCGGCGTTCTCAGGCTCGGTGTATCGGAGACGATCGTTCACACATGGCTGTCGCGGCTGATCGAAGCGGTGAACAGCGCCTACCCCAACCTGTCGCTCGAGATCGAAGTCGATATCACGCCGAACCTGCGCGCGCGGCTATTGGCGCAGGAGATCGATCTGGCATTTCTGCTTGGGCCGCTGTCGGCATCGACCGTACGCAACCGCGTTCTGTGCGACTATCCGATTGCGTTCGTCGCAAGCCCGGCCCTTGGACTGGGCCAAGGCAAGAAGACCGTTCACGACCTGGCGCAGTTTCCGATCATCACCTTCCCGCGCAAGACGCAACCCTATGAGATCGTCCGTTCGCTGTTCAACCGGCCCGACCTTCCATCGATCAGGCTTCATGCCAGCGCATCGCTCGCCACCGTCATTCACATGGCCATTGAAGGCATCGGTGTTGCAGTGATTCCGAGCGCGATCGTGGAGGGACAACTTGCAAGCGGACAACTGCAACTGATCGACAGCGACATCCACATTCCCGAACTGACGTTTTCCGCCAGTTGGCTGTCATCGCCGGATACGCTCGCTGTCGAACTCGTCGCGGAACTTGCCGTCCAGCTCGCGCAGGCTGACCAAACACGGATAGCTCAGTTCAGCAGCCTGACCAGCCAGAGCGAGATTGCGGGGAAGGCCACCATCACGCCGAGCCGCAGGACGTCTGCCACGACGAATGGCAGCACGCCGCGATAAGTCGCCGTGATCGGAACAGTTTTTGCGATGGCCGAAACAACAAACACGTTGAGACCGATCGGCGGCGCGGTCAGTCCGATGCCGACAACGATCAGCACGAGAATACCGAACCAGATCTGGACGTCCTCGGTCGGGAAGCCGAAGTCGAGCGCACTGACGATCGGGAAGAACACTGGCAGTGTCAGCAGGATCATCGCGAGTTCATCCATCACCCCGCCAAGGATGAGATAGAACGTCAACAGACCAAGAAGAATGGCGTACGGTGTCCAGCCGGAGTTCGCTATCATCTGCGCCGCCGTGTCGGGAACATGCGTCAACGCCAGGAACGCATTGAACACTTCGGCGCCGAGCAGGATCATGAAGATCATCGCCGAGGTTTCTGCGGTTTGCAGAACGCTCTCGGTGATTTCCTTGATCCCGAGCGTCCGACGCAGCAAACCGATTACCAGCATCACGATCGCGCCGACGGACGCGCCTTCGGTCGGCGTGAAGATGCCACCATAGATGCCGCCGATCACAACGACGGCGACACCGAGCGCCGGAATGACGCCGAGCGAGGGCGCCAGCCGCTCGTGCCACGGAATGCGCGCTTGCGCCGGGCCGAGAGCCGGATTGCGCCGGACCATGATCGCAATCACCACGCAGTAAAAGAAAGCTGCAAGCAGCCCCGGAATCAGCGCCGCCTGAAACAGCTTGGCGATGTTCTGCTCGGTCGAGATTGCATAGACGACGAGAATGACCGATGGAGGAATCAGAATGCCGAGCGTGCCTCCGACAGCGATGACGCCGGTCGAAAAGCCGCCGTCGTAGTTGTAGCGCCGCAGTTGAGGCAGCGCCGCGCGGCCGAACGTGGCCGTCGTCGCGACCGACGAACCGCAGATGGCGCCGAATCCGGTGCACGCCGCGATAACGGCCATCGTCAACCCGCCGCGCCGATGACCGACGAACGCGGCAGCAGCCCGAAACAGATCCGTCGCGAGGCCGGAACGTTCGGCGAACGCACCCATCAGAATGAACAGCGGAATGACCGAAAGCGTGTAATTGGCGAAGATGCCGTAAGGCGTTGTCTTGATGTAATTGAGGAAAGGCAGCAGGCCATTGAGCTGAATGTAGCCAAGGCTGCCGGTCAACAACATGGCGAGCCCGATCGGCAACCGAAACGCCATCAGCAGCAACATGCCGCCGAAACCCAGAATGGCCAGCGTGAAGCCGCTCATTGCTGGCCTTTGGTTCTGCGAACCGCCGTTACAAAGCAGACAATCGCGACAAGGCTGGCCAGCACGGCGCAGATCGTCACGGGCCAGAACGCAGGAAGGCGCAGCACCATCGAATTCTCGCCTGACACATACGCACTCATGGCCCCGACGCCGAGACGCCAGGCGATCAGCACCATCGCCAGGCCATACACGACGTCCCATGTCGCATCGATGATGCGGTTGAGGCGCGGCGGAAATTTCATGGTGAAAGTATCGACGAAGATATTTCCGCGCCGAAGCTGGCACAGCGGCAGGAATGCAAACGCGCATATCGCCGTAATCATTTGCACGAGTTCGAAATCGCCGGGCACGCCGGCCTGTCCGAACAGACTGCTACGCAGCGTAACACTGACAACAACCATCGACGCCACGGCGATCAGAAGAAGACCGCCAGCAAGCGCGACCCACCTCACCAATGCGTCGATGCCACGCTCTCGCGTGGCATCGGTATCCGCAACCTCGTTCATGATCCTGCCTTAAGCGGCCTTCTCGTACTTCGCGATCAGCGCCTTCGCTGTCTCAAGGAGTTTCCCGCCATCGATATTCTTCTCCTTGGTCCCCTTGATC
Organism: Hyphomicrobiales bacterium; assembly: GCA_021732215.1. Taxonomy (GTDB): domain Bacteria; phylum Pseudomonadota; class Alphaproteobacteria; order Rhizobiales; family Xanthobacteraceae; genus SG-bin9. Next base: position 154,040 of record JAKFVL010000023.1, on the reverse strand, counting down.
CAGGCTTCCGCAACCGGTTCGGTCAGCTTGCGCCACTTTGCAACTTCGGCATCCTCGATCACAGTGATGGTGTTGCCGCGCTTGGCAACCATGTCAGACACCACTTTCGCTTGTTCATCCCAGACCGAAGCGGCCATGACGGACGCGGTCACGCCAGAGTTCTTGTCGATCACCGCCTTCAGGTCCGCAGGCAGGCCGTCATACTTTGCCTTGTTCATCGCAAGAATGAACGACGCCGTATAAAGCGTCGGCGAGCCGGGGATTTCAGCGTGGAATTTGACAAGCTCCTGCAGCTTGAGCGCCGGCACCACTTCCCACGGCACGACCGCTCCGTCGATCACACGCTGCGCCATGGCCTCCGGAACCTGCGGCACAGGCATTCCGATGGCGTTGACGCCCAGTGCTTTCAGACCTTCACCGGCAAGCCGGGTCGGGAAGCGCAGCTTCAGCCCCTTGAGATCGTCGAGGTTCGCGACCTTCTTCGTCGAATGGATCAATCCATGATCGTGCGCCCAGAAGCAGATCGGCTTCACCTCGCGGAATTCATCCTTGAGATTGGCGTCGGCGAATTCAGACAGAGCGCGTGAGTTGATCACCGCACGCTTGTTGACAGTGAACGGCACCTCGAAGGCTTCGATCGACGGGAAGCGGCCGGGTGTGCTGCCGGGAAGAGTCCACACCAGATCGGCGACACCATCGCGCGCCTGATCGAACAGTTGCGGCGGCGTGCCGCCCAACTGCATCGACGGGAAGATATCGATCTTGATGCGCCCGCCGGAATCCGCGCCAACCTTGTCGGCCCAGGGCTTCAGGAATTTGGCGTGACCGTTCGATACCGGCGGCAGGAAGTGATGCATTTTCAGCGTCACCTCCTGGGCGTTGGCTGCAGTGACGCGCAAAATCGCAGGTGCTGCGATCGCAGTTCCGGTCAACGACAAGAAGCGGCGGCGATTGAACATTGTCATCCTCCCGATAGCCGTTACAGCGGCCTTCTGATTGTGATGGTTAGCCCCATTGGGGGCGCAGGTTGACGTGGAGTGTGTCAACTCAAACGGCAATTGGCAAGGAATTGACCGGGGTTTTCGGCAGTTAAGCATCCAAAATACGGACACCGGGACCGTTGCCTACGCAACGAAATACCCCGGGGCATCGCCCCGGGGTATCGGTCACCTTGAGGTCACCGCCGTTCAGGATGGCCACGGGAAGTTGCGGCAATCCAAAGGCAGCGATCAGAACGACAGGCTGTCCTTCATCAGCACCCAGCGGCCGTTCTTCACCTGCTGCACCTGGGTAATCGTGGTAGCCAGATGGTTGCTGCTGGAGAACTTGGTCGGCGGAGAGCTGAAGATATCCTGGAACACATCGCCCGACTCGAGCGAGTCAAGCATCTTCTTGCCGTTCAGGTCCTTGCCTGCCTTGTTGGCGTAGTGGGCGAAGGTCATGATCACGTTGTAGCCGATGATTGCCTGGGTGTTCGCATCGGTGCCATAGGCTTTCTTGTAATTGGCGAGCCAATCCTTCACCTTGCCCTTCGCCGTGTCTTCGTAGGGAATTTCGAAGCCCGACGCCGCATAGAGGCCTTCGACGGCTTCCTTGCCGAGCGCAGGGACTTCGAGAACGTTCGTCGGCGTTGCGCCGAGGAAGATCACGTCCCAGCCGAGCTTCTTGGCTTCAGCCATTGCGCCGATGGTTTCACGCACGACAGTCCCCAGCACCACGAGATCGCAACCGTCGGACTTCATCTTGGCAACCTGTGCACTGAAGTCCGAAACGCCGCGCTTGTAGCTTGTGACCGAAGCTGCCGGAATTTTCATCGCGGCGACTTGCTGGGTGAACCCGTCGAGCACGTTCTTTCCGTACTCGTCGTCCTGATGCATGATGCAGGGCTTCTTCAGGCTCTTCGACTCGATCAAGTACTTGACCGCAGCCCGCGTGCTTTCGACGTAAGGCAGCAGATTGTTAAACTTCAGCCGCTCTTGCGGCTTCGCAGCGTCGAACTTGTAGGTGAATTCCGCAGCCGTCAGCGGGAAGAGCTGCAGCACGCCGGCGTCGAACAGGATGTCCTGTGCCGCGAGCACAGTCGGCGAACCCATCGGGCCAACCATCGCGAACACCTTGTCCTTCTCGATCAGCTTCTGCGATGCGAGCACGGCCCGTTTCGGATCATAGCCCGAGTCCTCGACAATGAGCTTGATCTTGCGGCCCTGGATGCCACCCGCCGCATTCAGCTCGTCGGCTGCCATCTTCATGCCGTTGGCGACAGGCACGCCCCACGACTTGATCGGTCCGGACAGGTCCTGATGCGATCCAAGAACGATCTCGCCGGCCGAGATGCCCTGGTCAGTCACTTTGGTCTGCGCGAGCGCCGGCAGCTGCGTCAGCGCGAGAGCGCCAAACGCAAGGCCGAGCACCTTGAACGATTTCGACATGTCGATCTCCTCTCTGTTGGCCCTTGTGGCGCGAAGGTCGGGCCTTTCAGCCTTCGCCGCTTAGTTTCAGTTAAAGACTAGTCCAGTTCATCTCAGTCTAGCTCACCGCGGCGCAATCGACGCCGCGACAATGCGTCCCTTACGAGAGCCTATGCCACGGCGCGGGCGCCGTACATCGCATCGATCTCATTGGCGTAGCGCTGGTTCACGAATTTCCGTTTCAGCTTCAGCGTCGGGGTCAATTCCTCGTCCTCAGGCGTCAATTGCCGCTCGATCAGGTAGAATTTCTTGATGGTTTCCACCCGCGCGAAGTTCGCATTCACCGTTTCGATTTCTTTCCAGATCAGTTCCTGAATTGCCGCAGCGCGGCAAAGACTGGCATAATTGGTGAACGGAATGTCGAGATCCTGTGCAAACTTCTCGACATTCTCCTGATCGATCATGATCAGGCAGGTCAGGAACGGCCGCTTGTCGCCGATCACCACCGCATCCGAAATATACGGCGAGAACTTCAGCTGGTTTTCGATTTCCGACGGCGTGATGTTTTTTCCGCCCGACGTGATGATGATGTCCTTCATCCGGTCGGTGATCTTGACGTAGCCTTCATTGTCGATCGACCCGACGTCACCGGTTCGCAACCATCCATCGCTATCGATCGTCTCCGCGGTTTTCTCCGGCTGGTTGAGATAACCCATGAACAGGTAGTCGCCCTTGATAAGGATCTCGCCTTTCGGGCAAATCTTCACCTCACCCCATGGCGCGGCCTTACCGACCGAGCCGAGTTTGATGCGGTCGCCCGGCATCAAGGTCGCAACGCCGCAGTTCTCGGTCTGGCCATAGACCTCGCGCATGTCGAGGCCGAGCGCCATGTACCAGCGGATCAGATCGGGGGCGATCGGCGCAGCGCCGGTGAAGGCCACATGGCAGCGGTCAAGACCGATCATGCGGCGGATGTTACGAAACACCAGCAAGTAGGCCGCATGGTTCGCGATCCGCAAATGCAGGGGCACCGGATCGCCCTCGATCCGGCAATCCGCGACGCGGTAACCGATGGCGAGCGCCTTGCTATACATCCAGTTCTGAAACGGCGTCGCGTCCTTGAGCGCGATCGTGACGCCCGAATAGAACTTTTCCCAGATTCGCGGCACAGCCAGGAACGTGGTCGGCTGCACTTCCCGAATATTGTCCGGGACGGTTTCCGGACTTTCGGCGAAATTCATGATCGAGCCGGTCGCGATCGACAGATAGTAGCCACCGATCCGCTCGGCGACATGGCACAGCGGCAGAAAAATCAGCCGCTCTTCATGCTCGGTCGGTATCAATAGCGTATCGGCGTTACGCATCTGGTGCGTCACGCTCTTGTTGGAATGCATCGCACCCTTGGGCGGGCCGGTGGTGCCGGATGTATAGACCAGGATGGCGAGATCGTTGGCAGAGCGGCTGCCGATCATCTCATCCCAGAGCGTTTCGCGGCCCGACATATGATTGCGGCCGAGCGCCCGGAATTCATCGAGCGACATGGCCATCGGATCGTTAAAACCGCTGAGACCTTCCATATCGAAGATAACGATCTTCTCAATCGTGGGGCAGCGGCTGCGTGCGCTCAACACCTTGTCGAGCTGTTCTTCATCCTCGACGAACAACACCTTGGTACGGGAGTCGTTGACGAGATATTCGACCTGCGCCACCGAGTCGGTCGGATAAATGCCCGATGACACGCCACCGGCGCAGAGAACTCCCATATCGGCATGGAGCCATTCGGGGACCGCATTGGCCATGATCGAGGCGACATCGCCGGCCTTGAAACCCGAGGCGTGAAGCGCATAGGCGATCTCTTTCGAGACCTCCAGCCATTCGTTCCAGCTCGTCGCCCGCCAGACGCCAAAGGCCTTCTCGCGGATTGCGGGCTTGTCGCCGCGCAAACCGACCGATGCGAGAAAACTCCTCGCAATCGTGTCCGAAACCGTAATGGTCGCAGGTGTCATGGGTGCCCCTCCTTCGTCATTGCGAGGCATAGGCCGTTCGAAGAACGGCGTCGCTTCGCTCGCCTTTGGCGACGAAGCAATCCAGGCCACAGATCGTGACTTTGGATTGCTTCGCTTCGCTCGCAATGACGGATTATCCTCATCGCCACGTCTTCTTTTTCTTCCAGCGCCGTTCGCCCCGCGCGCCGTGATCGACAGCGCCGAGATAGAATTCCTGAATGTCCTGCGACTGCATCAGCTTTTCGCAGGAGTCGTTCATCACCACCCGCCCGATCTCGAGCACGTAGCCATAATGCGCGGTTTCCAGCGCGACCTTGGCATTCTGTTCAACCAGCAGGATCGACGTGCCCTGCTCCTGATTGATGCGGCGGATAATGCCGAAGATTTCCTTCACCAGAATTGGCGAAAGGCCGAGCGACGGCTCGTCCAGAAGCAACAGCGTGGGGCGATTCATCAGCGCACGCCCGATGGCGAGCATCTGCTGTTCGCCACCCGACAGTTGTCCGGCCGGTTGATTGATGCGCTCGCGCAATCTCGGGAAGTAATCGTAGACCCGCTCAAGATCGGCCGCAATTCCGTCGCGGTCCTTGCGCGGATAGGCGCCCATCATCAGGTTCTCGCGCACGGTGAGAAATGGGAACACCTCGCGCCCCTCGGGGACATGGCTCAGTCCCAGCCGCACGATCTTGTCGGCCTCGACGCGCTGGATCGGTTTGCCGTCGAACTCGATGGTGCCCTTCTGCGGATCGAGAATGCCGGAAATGGTCTTCAGCACCGTCGTCTTGCCGGCGCCGTTGGCGCCAAGCAGCGTGACGATCTTGCCGCGCGGCACCTCCAGGCTGATGCCGCGGATCGCCATGATCGGTCCGTAGTAGCTCTCGATATTGCTGAGCTTGAGGATGATGTCGGTTGCGCTCATACCCTGACCCTCACGCACCGAGATACGCTGCAACGACATCGGGATGCGACTGAACCTCGGCAGGCTGCCCCATCGCGAGCACCTTGCCGTAGTTCAGCGCGATGACACGGTCTGACACGCGACTGACCAGCGACATGTCATGCTCCACCATCAAAACGGTGATGCCGAGTTCGCTCTTCATGTCGCGAATCCAGAACGACATGTCGGTGGTTTCCTCGACATTCAACCCGGATGACGGCTCGTCCAGCAGGATCAGCTTCGGCTCGGTGCAGAGCGCCCGCGCCAGTTCAACCACCTTGCGGACGCCATACGGCAAGCCGGAAATAACGCGGTCGCGATACGGTTCGAGATCGAGGAATTCGATCACCTGCTCGACCTTGTGGCGATGGATTTTTTCATCACGCCGCACGCTCGGCATGTACAGGATTTCCTGCCACAGACTGGACGTGCAGTGACGATGGCGGCCGACCAGCAGATTGTTCAGGACACTGGCGTTCTCGAACAGTTCGATGTTCTGAAAGGTCCGGGCGATTCCGAGCTTCGCAATGCTGTAAGGCGGTTCGTGGGTGATCTCCTGATCCTCGAAGAACAGCCGCCCGGAGGTCGGATCGTAGAGTCTCGAAATCAGATTGAATATAGAACTCTTGCCGGCGCCGTTGGGGCCGATAATCGACAGTATCTCGCCCTTCTCCATGGCAAAATTGACTGAATCCACGGCTTTGAGGCCGCCGAAATGCAGCGACAGATTCTCGGCGCGGAAGTAGCTCATCGGTTCCGCTCCGACTTCACATAGATCTTCTGCCGCTTGAAGGTCGCCCGCTTGTAGAGCGGGAAAAGCTGGAAGAAGAGCTTGATCTTCAGCCATCGCCCGTACAGCCCGAGCGGCTCGAACAGAATGAAGGCCATGATGAGAAAGCCGTAAATCGCGCCTTTCAAACCGTTGGCGGATGCGACGGCCGCCGTCGATTTCTCGATTGCCGCGGCACGCTCGGCGCCGGCGCCCATCAACATCGAGAAATTGGCGATCGCGCCCGGGATATCGTCTTTCAGGAAAGTCAGGAACGGATCGACCATGACGATGAAAATCGCGCCCAGCACTGCGCCATGCAGGCTGAACGCGCCACCGATCAGGATCACCATGATGAATTCGATCGACAGCTGGAGCGTGAACATTTCCGGGCTGATGAACGTGAGCTTGTGCGCGAACAGGCAGCCGGCGAGGCCCGTGATCGCGGCGCTGATGGCAAACGATTTCACCTTGTAGAGCGAAACGTTGATGCCCATGCTCTTGGCCGCCGTTTCGCTGTCGCGGATCGCGACAAAAGCGCGGCCGGTCGGCGAACGCAGCAGATTGATCGCGCCCAGAATGACGACGATCAGGACGCCCATGCATAAGTAATAGAACCCCGCACTGTCGCGCGGCACCGTCGTGCCGAGCATCTGGATCGTCTTGACCCGCAGACCTTCATTGCCATGGGTGACGCTTTCCCAGCGCGCGAGGATTTCCTCGACGATCAGCGCAAACGAGATCGTTGCGATGACGAGGTAGATGCCGTGCAGGCGCAGGGCCGGAAAGCCGACGATAGCTCCGATGATGCCGGTGAGAAGACCCGCGGTCAGAAAGTACACCGGGAACGGAACGCCGAACTGCTGCAGGTAGGCCGTCGTGTACGCGCCGATCGCGAGAAATGCGGCGTGGCCGAGCGAAGCCTGTCCGGTGAACCCGGTCAGGATCAGAAGCGCGACGCCGACAATGGCGTAGATCGAAACAAACACCAGCTGGCTGATCAGATAGCTGCTCAGCACGAAGGGCGCGGCCGCGATCAGAACGAGCAACGTGCCGTAAGTCCAGAGATAGCCGCTGTGCGGAAAAAGGCGGATGTCGTCTTCGTAGTCGGTCTTGAACAGGAACTTCATCGAGCCATCACCCCTTCAGACCTTCTTCCGAACGTGAAGGCCGAAGATGCCCTCAGGCTTGAGCAGCAACACCGCCAGCAGCACGATATAGGGCGCGACGTCCTTCCATCCCTGCGGCAGGTAGAAGCCGGCCATGCTCTCGATCACGCCGATCAGGACGCCACCGACCAGCGCGCCGGGAATGGACCCGAACCCTCCGAGCACGGCTGCGGGAAACGCCTTCAGGCCGAGCACCAGTCCGACGTTGGAATGAATGAAGGTGATCGGCGCAAGCAGGACGCCGGCCGCGGTCGCAACCGCCGCGCTGATCGCCCACACGATCGCCACTACGCGCTTGACCGGAATGCCCATGTAATAGGCTGCCAGCATGTTCTCGGAACTCGCGCGCATCGCGGTGCCGAGCGTGGTCTTGTTGAAGAACAGATAGAGCAGCAGGCACAAAAGCAGCGTGGCTGCGATCACCGACAGCTTGTCATGGGCGAGCACGAGACCGCCCAGCCGCAGGACGCCCTGCGAAAACGGCGTGTCGATCTTCAGATCATCGGTGCCCCAGATCATGCCCGCAACGGACCGCAGGAAGAATCCGAGACCGATCGTCGCCATGACGATAGTGAATTGCGGATAGCCGAGAATCGGCCGCACCACGAGACGCTCTGCCAGCATGCCGAACGCTGCCATCGCGACGACGGCGGCGAAAAAGCCGATCCAGTAATTCAGTCCGAGAATGCCGATGAAAGTGAAGGCAAAAAATCCGCCGAGCATCATCAAATCGCCTTGGGCGAAATTAACGACCTCGGTTGCCTTGTAGATCAGCACGAAGCCAAGCGCGATCAGGCCGTAGACGCAGCCAAGCGCGATTCCGCTCACGAGCTGCTGAACAAAGTCCAGCATCGCGGTTATCCCTCCCCCTGTCGCACCCGGACCGCGATCGTTGTGATCTTTCGGCCATTTTGCGTGCGGCGATCGCCAGTCCTGATTGACAGCCCGTCGTTATTTTTTGACGTTCGCTGCGAACACGGCGTTGCCCGTATCATAGTGCCAAATCACGACGGCAAGTCAACACGATGGGTCTGCGACGCGCGGCCCCGGCCGACACCGGATATCGTCACTCCTGTTGCGACGCACCATGCCCAAAAAGGCGGCCTGAAATCGCGACTGAACATGGCATAGCGAACCGGACCGCGGGCGCGCAGCAACCATGCGACGATCGCAACGGCTTTTTGTTGCCGAGCCGCCAGAGCTGCCCTTATCTGCGTGCGCACCACTCAGCGAGCCGACACACCGATGCCGAATGTCCAAAGCACCGCTATCGATTCCGATCCGCTTCGCACGGGCATCGATGCCGCCGATCCGGCGACTCTGCTGCTGGTTTTGGTGCATCTCACCGGCGAACGCGAATGGCTCGAGCTGGCAAGGCCGCACCTGCGCGGGCCGATGAGCTATCAGGAGTTCATGCCGGAGGAAATCCGCCGCGCGATCCGCGACCGGCTCTACGATGTTCTCGCAAGCGGCACGCTCCCCGATCGCACGCCCGACGACACACTGTTGCGCGAGATGATGTCGGTCGCCGCAGGCGAACCGATGAGCGAAAACTATATCGCCATGATGCGCGAGGACCTGACCCTCGACACGCTCGACTCGCGGAAGCTGAAATGGCGCAACGAACCCACTGAATCAGCGAAGCAGGCATGCAACGTCCTGATCGTCGGCGCCGGGATGTCCGGCATCTGCGCCGCGATCCAGTTGCAGGAAGCCGGCATTCCTTTCAGAATTTTCGAGAAGAACGAAGCCGTCGGCGGCACCTGGTTCGAGAACCGCTATCCGGGTTGCGGCGTCGATACGCCCAATCATTTCTATTCGTTCGCCTACGAGCCGAACCACAATTGGTCGCACTTCTTCGCCAAGCGCGACGAGCTCTGGAAATACTTCGAGCGTGTCGCCGACAAATACGGCCTGCGCAAGCATATCGCCTTCAAGACCGAGGTGATCGACGCCCAATTCGACGAGGATAATGGGCTGTGGCGTGTGACCGTGCGCAACCCCGATGGCAGCGTCGAGACGCACACCGCGCGCATTCTCGTGTCGGCAGTCGGCATCCTCAATCGCCCTCGCTTGCCCGATATTCCCGGCCGCGACAGCTTCAAGGGCCCGGCATTTCACACCGCCGAATGGGACGAGGATTTCGACTGGCGCGGCAAACGTGTCGCGCTGATCGGCACCGGTGCGTCAGGCCATCAGGTCGGACCGGCCATCCAGCCCGACGTCGAGCAGCTGATGATCTTCCAGCGCTCGCCGCATTGGGCCGTGCCGAATCCGAACTATCATCTCGGCGTCAGCGACGGCAAGAAATGGGCGCTCGCCAATATTCCTTATTATCTGCGCTGGTATCGCTTCCAGTTGTTCTGGGGATTCGCCGATGGACTGCATCCGGCCCTGCAGGTCGATCCACAATGGCCGACGCCCGAACGATCGCTCAATGAGGCCAACGAGAAGCACCGCATCTTCATGGAGCGGCACATCCGCAAGACCATCGGCGACAATCCCGAACTGCTCGCCAAGGTCATCCCGGACTATCCGGCCTACGGCAAACGCATCCTGATCGACAATCACTGGTACCGCATGCTGACGCGGCCCAACGTCCATCTGATCACCGACAACATCGTAGAGATCGTGCCGGAAGGCGTCAGGATGACTGACGGCAAGGTATGGGAGGCGGATGCGCTGGTCTATGCAACCGGTTTCAAGGTCAGCAAGATGTTGCATCCCATGACGATCCGCGGACGCAACGGCCGCGAAATCCACGACGTGTGGGGACCGGATGACGCCCGCGCGCATCTCGGCATCACCGTGCCGCAGTTTCCGAACTTCTTCATCATGATTGGCCCGAACACCGGCCTCGCGCATGGCGGCAACCAGCTTTTCATGACCGAGTGTCAGGTCAAGCACATGATGCTGGCGCTGCGCGACATGCTGGAAAACGGCCATCGCACCATCGAGCCGAAGCAGGATGTCCACGACCGCTACAACGAGAAGGTCGACGAACTCCATCGCGGCATGGTGTGGGCGCATCCAGGCATGACCAACTGGTATCGCAACCCGCAAGGCCGCGTGTTCGCGATATCGCCATGGCGGCTGGTTGAATACTGGCAGATGACGACGAACTTCGATCGCGAGGACTACGTGATTCAATAATCACGCAGGTTGCGGCTCGACCGGAATGACGTCGACACCGACATCGAGCTTGGTCTCGCCCGAGCCCACGAATACCCCATGGATCGGCGACACATCGGAGAAGTCGCGGCCGACCGCAACCTCGATGTGATCGTTGCCAACGTCGATCGCATTGGTCGGATCGACCCCGAACCATCCGATCTCGGGACCGCACCAAACCGACACCCAGGCATGGCTGGCATCGGCGCCTTCCAGCCGTTTCTGGCCAGGCGCTGTCATGGTGCGGATGTATCCGCTGACATAGGCCGCCGGAACGCCAAGCCCGCGCATGCCCGCGATCATGATGTGCGCGAAATCCTGGCAGACGCCGGAGCGTTGCGCGAAGGCCTGCTCCAGCGGCGTCGAAATCTCGGTCGATTCCGGGAGATACTTGAAGTCGCCGCGAATGCGTTTCGCCAGCTCGCGCGCAGCGTCGGCCACCGGACGGGAGGGTTGAAACGACTGCGCCGCATATGCGGTGACGCTGTTCGAGAGCATCACGCGCGGACTGCGGAACATGAAATGCACCGGCGCATCGGGCGCGATCGCGATCTCTGACATCGCCGCTTCCGCAACCCGCTGCCAATCCGGGCTCTTGCCGGACCCCGGTCCGTCCGGCCTGTCCACCTTCACCCGGCTGCGGGCATCGATGGACAAATCGAGCAAGCCGGTTTCAACGCTGGCGATCGTGACATGATTGCCGAAGAAATCCCGCTCGGTCGAAATGTTGCGCGGCTGCGGTTCGATCATCAGCATATGCTCGATGCACTGCTGTCCGCCACCGTCGCGCGGCATCAGCCGCAAGGCCAGCTTCGACGATGCCACGCGCATCTCGTAGCTGTAGCGCGTCACATGACGGACATCGTAAATCACGCGAGACCGCTCGCGCCCTTGGCCTTCAGCCCTTCCGGCCGTTGCAGGAAGTAACGCGACGCGACGGCATCGGCAAACCGCATCAAGGTCTGTTCGAAGGCCAGCACCGATGTTGGCTCGATGTCCTGCGCGGCCGCGCTTCCAATCTCGCCGGCAAACATTTCGATAAATCGCTTGGGCTCCTCCGGGATGCCGTCGTCGTTCAATGTCGGCAGCGTATCGAGATGCGCACGCAACTGTCCGATCTGGAAAGCCACCGAGCGGGGATTGAACGGATCGAGCAGCGCCATGTCGCGAACCGGCATCAGCGCCACGCCGATCAGATAGCGCGAGCGATAGGTGATCTGGGAGTCGATCAGATCGAGGAGAATATCGAGATCGTTGGCCGTCGCCGCATCGCCGGCGAAACTGCGCACATAACGGCAGGTGTTGATCGCGCGCTCGACGCGGCGGCCAATGTCGAGGAAGCGCCATCCGGCAACCCGATTGACGTTCTCCTGCGCGAGACCGGAGATAGCCGACAGCGTAACCAGAGCGCGGTCGGCGATCTCGAACGCCTCCGCCTCGTTGGCGATTTCATCGGCGTCGATGCGCAATTGCGCTTCGAGCTTGCCGAGCAATTTGAAGCTGTCGATCGACAGCCGCTCGCGAATCACCGATGCCGCACCGTAGGCCATGCGGACATTGGCGAACGCCGATCCGTAGTTCTCTTCAGAGCCGAGAGCATGGGCAATGGCGCCAAGCCGCCCCTTTTCCAGAACATCCGCAGGCACTGCCCCCCAGGCCACCAGAATATTGCTCAGCGCCTTGAGACTGTTCGCAGCATCACCGCGCATGGAATCGAGCTCGACGCTGCGCGCGCACAGACAGCGAAGAATGCGCAGCATCGCCTCCGCGCGCTCGAGATAGCGGCCGAACCAGAACAGATTGTCGGCGGCACGGCTCGGCAGATTGCCGAGCATGCGGCGGATGTTGACGCTCTCCTGCGAGGGCAACAGCGTTTCGGTCGCGACCGGCTTGTTCGACATCACCCAGACGTCCGCCGACTGCACACCGTCGCCCATGCTGACTGCGCGCGCATCCGGCTTGTCGGACATCAGGCAGAAGCCGCCCGGCATCACATGCCAGCCGTCGGGTGTCGCGGCGGCGAACACGCGCAGCACGAACGGCCGTGGCACCAGCTTGCCGTTCTCGAACACCGGCGCCGTCGAGAGCCGCACCAGTTCCTGACCGACATAGTCCATGCCGCGTGCTGCGATCTGCTCGCGCAGCCGCGCCTTTGCCGCGGCATCGAGATCGGAACCGACGATCGGCTGCTTGCCGCTGCCCAGATCGTCGAACGCGCCGGCAAGCGCCATGGTGTCGAGATTGTCGAGCACCTTTTCGCGCGCGCTCTGGTGACCGCACCACCACGTCGCGATGTTGGGCAACGCCAGCGCGCCGCCGCCGAAGTGGCGCGCGACGCGCGGCATGAAACTCATCAACGCACGCGACTCGATGAAGCCCGAGCCCGGCATGTTGGCGACGACGACGCTGCCTTCCCGAATCGTAGACAGCAGTCTCGGAATGCCGAGCCGCGACTCGCCATTGAGTTCGATCGGATCGACCCAGTCCGCATCGACGCGCCGCCAGATCACATCGGCGCGCTTGAGGCCGGCGATGGTGCGGATGTGGACATTGCCGTCGTGGACAACGAGATCGTCGCCTTCGACCAGCAGGAAGCCGAGATATCGCGCAAGATAGGATTGCTCCGAATAAGTCGAACTGTAAGGCCCTGGCGTCATCAGACAGATGCGCGGCTGTTCGCGCGGCGCCAGCGATGCAAGCCCATTGCGGAATTCGCGGAAGAACGGCGCGAGGCGCTGCACGTTCATGTCCGAATATGCGGACGGATAGGCGCGCGACATGGCGAGACGGTTTTCCAGCGCATAGCCAGCGCCGGACGGCGCCTGCGCGCGATCGTTCAGCACCCACCATTGCCCGTCGGGGCCACGGCCGATATCGGCGGCATAGAGATGCATCCAGCGGCCGCCGGGCGGCGTGACGTTGACCATCGGGCGGATGAATTCCTTGTTGCCCGCGACCACGGCAGCAGGCAGCACGCCCTCGGTCACCAGACGGCCGGGGCCGTAGACGTCACCCAGCATCGCTTCGAACAGCTCGGCGCGCTGGACGATGCCGGCGGAAATCTGATTCCAGTCGCTCTCCTCGATCAGAAGCGGCAGGCCGGTGAGCGGCCAGCTCCGCTCCTTTGCTTCGTCGCCAACGCGATAGGAGACGCCAAGATCGCGGATGTGACGCTGGGCAACGGCGATCGAGCGCGCCATGTCGCTTTCGGCGAGCGAATTCAGCAACGTCAGCCAGTGCGCCTTGGGTTTGCCGTCAAGACCGACGAATTCATCGGGAATTCCGGGCAGCGGCGTGTAGTCCGCGTAAGCGGCCGCCCACTCATCATCCATTGACGCCGGCTTGATCATGCCCCCTGCGGCGCGGTTCATCGGCTTCACCAACGAAAACGAATGTTGCGTCTCAGATCGAGTGTGAGCGGAAATTCCCCGGTCGCCTCATCGCGCGGAGAATCGAGCAGCCCGCCAGTATGGCCGTGATCCTGAAAGCGCGCCAGACGCCGTGCTTGGGCTTCATATGAATTCACCGGGAATGTCTCGTAGTTGCGCCCGCCCGGATGGGCGACGTGATAGACGAAACCGCCCAGCGAGCGGCCATTCCAGCGGTCGAACAGATCGAACGTCAGCGGCGCATGGGTCGGCACGGTGGGATGCAGACCCGCCGCTGGCATCCACGCCTTGAAGCGCACGCCGGCCACCGCCTCGCCGGAGACGCCGGTCGATGTCATCGGCATCTTGCGGCCGTTGCAGGTGATGACATGCCGCTCGGGCACGAATCCGTTGGCCTTGACCTGGAGCCGCTCGACCGATGAATCGACGAAGCGCACCGTGCCGCCGGCGGCGCTCTCCTCGCCGAGCACATGCCATGGCTCGAGCGCCTGCCGCAATTCCAGCTTGACGCCGGAATACTCCTCGAGCCCATAGAACGGAAAGCGAAACTCGCGTTGCGCCTCGAACCATCCGGAATCGAAGTCGTAACCGGCGGCGCGCAGATCGGCGAGCACGCCCTGAAAATCCGCCCAGACGAAATGCGGCAGCATGAAACGATCGTGCAGCGCCGTGCCCCAGCGCACCAGTTCGCCGGTGACCGGCTGTTTCCAGAACATCGCGACCAGCGCACGCAGCAGCAACTGCTGGGCCAGCGACATCCGCGCATCCGGCGGCATCTCGAACGACCGGAATTCGATCAGGCCGAGGCGGCCGGTCGGACTGTCCGGCGAATATAGCTTATCGATGCAGATCTCGGCGCGGTGCGTGTTGCCCGCGACATCAACCAGAAGATTGCGGAACAGCCGGTCGATCAGCCAGAGCGGGATCGTACCCTGCCCCGGCGGCGGCACATGCGACAGCGCGACTTCAAGTTCGTAGAGCTGATCCTGCCGCGCTTCGTCGAGACGTGGCGCTTGACTGGTCGGCCCGATGAACAGTCCCGAGAACAGATACGACAGCGACGGATGCCGCTGCCAGTACGTCAGCACGCTGGCCAGCAGATCGGGGCGGCGCAGGAAGGGCGAATCCGCAGGCATCGCACCGCCAAGCACGACGTGATTGCCGCCGCCGGTGCCGACATGACGCCCGTCGAGCATGTACTTGTCGGTGCCGAGGCGGCACTGCCGCGCCTCCTCGTAGACTGCCGTCGTGGTCTCGACCGCCTGCCGCCAGTTCTCCGCCGGATGAACGTTGACCTCGATCACGCCGGGATCCGGCGTCACCTTGATGACGTTGAGACGTGGATCGACCGGCGGCGGATAACCTTCGATGTGCACCGGCAGCCTGGTCTCGCGCGCGGTGCGCTCGATGATGGCTACCAGCGCGAGATAATCTTCCAGCCGCTCGACCGGCGGCATGAACACGCAAAGAATGCCATCGCGCGGCTCGATCGTCAGCGCGGTGCGGACGAAACCGCCGATCTCGGATGCGCCCGCAGGCGGCGGCGCGACGGTGTTGCGGCTGCTCGGGGGTTTCTGGGTCCGAAGTTTAGCAAGCTCCTCCGCGCTCGGCAGCGGCGGCAAGTCCTGCGTCGGATCTTGCGGGTGGAGAAACGGGTAGTCCGCTTGCGAGAGCCACGGCAATCCGCCGAGCGGCAGACGCAGGCCCACGGCGGAATCGCCGGGCGTGAGAAACAGGCGGCCGCGGCGCAGTTGCCATTTCTCGCTGACCCAGCGCCAGTCGCGCGCCGCCTGCGAATTCCATGGCTGCACCGGCAGCACGTAGCCGACCGGCCTGGACAGCTTGCGCTCGAAGGTGCGCATCATGCGATTGCGCGTTTCCGGGTCGTCGATCTTCGGATCGAGCACATCGACGTTGGCGGGCAACTCCGCCTCCTTCAGCGCCCAGTACGCGGGGTCCTCGAAGGCTGGCAGGATGTTGTCTTTGTCGAGGCCGAGATTGGAGGCGAGTCCCTCGATCAACGTCGCGGCATCCGCCGCAGACGAATTGCGGAGACCGCGCTCATGCGCGATAAGCGCCGGGTCGCTCCAGATCGGGGTGCCGTCCTTGCGCCAGTAGAGCGCGAACGCCCAACGCGGCAGGCTCTCGCCGGGATACCATTTGCCCTGGCCGTAATGCAGGAAGCCGTTGGGCGCAAACCGGTTCTGCAATCGCCGGATCAACGCATCCGCGAAGCCGCGTTTGGTCGGACCGACCGCGCCCGTATTCCACTCCGCGCCTTCAAAGTCGTCGATCGAGATGAACGTGGGTTCGCCGCCCATGGTGAGGCGGACATCGTTGGCGACGAGATCGCGATCGACCACATCGCCCATCGCTGCGAGCTTCTCCCACGCTTCATCGGAGAATGGCTTTGTCACCCGCGGCACTTCGCGAATGCGATCGACCTTCATGTCGAATTCGAACTCGGTCTTGGCCGGTTCGGTCATGCCGGAGATCGGCGCTGCCGAGCGATAATGCGGCGCCGCGAACAGCGGAATATGCCCCTCGCCGCACAACAGCCCCGATGTCGCGTCGAAGCCGATCCACCCCGCGCCAGGCATATAGATTTCCGCCCATGCATGCAGGTCGCAGAAGTCCACTCGTGTGCCTTTCGGCCCTTCGAGCGGATCGATGTCAGCGCGCAACTGGATCAGATATCCGGAGACGAAGCGCGCCGCGAGGCCAAGATGCCGCGCGAGCTGCACGAGAAGCCATGCCGAGTCACGGCACGATCCGGACTCCAGTTTCAGCGTGACCTCCGGGTCCTGTACGCCCGGCTCCATGCGAATGACATAGTTGATCTCGTCGCTGAGCCGCGCGTTGAGTTCGACCAGAAACGGGATCGTCCGCTTGCCGTTGGTCTTGATCGATGAAATCAGCTTCGACAGCAGCGGACCTGCGGGCTCAGGCGTCAGATACGCGGCGAGTTCGTCGCGCTGCTCCTCGGGGTATGAGAATGGAAATTCCTCGGCGTCCGGTTCGACAAAGAAATCGAACGGATTGACCACCGCCATGTCGGCAACCAGATCGACCTCGATGCTGAACTCGTCGGTCTTTTCCGGGAAAACGTAACGCGCCTGCCAGTTGCCGTGCGGATCCTGTTGCCAGTTGACGAACTGGTCGTCCGGCTTGACCCTCAGCGAGTAACTCAGGATGCGGGTGCGGCTATGCGGCGCCGGCCGCAGCCGGACGATTTGAGGGCCGAGCGAGATGGGACGATCGTACTTGTAACGGGTGCGATGATGGAGCGCAGCGAGGATCGACACCGAACCAACTTCCTGCCTGAGAAACGTTTGGCCGAGAGTTCAAGGCATTCGGGCCAGTGTCAACGGAGCCTTTCCTTGAACTCCGGAATAGTGGCCAGGAATGATGGACTTCACCGCACGTTGCCCACAAACCGCACACCAAACGATTAAAGCAGGTGCAACGATGGATCGGCAAAAAAGCTGCATAAAACGAGATAAAGGGCTTCAAAAGCCCCGGCTTTTCTGGGATTCCGAAGGGGTTGGCGGAACTCCGTTCTGCAATAACTGTTATTCGGGCGATAATGGAGCGCGCGCCCGGCGCAGGTAACCACCTTTCAAGATCGTTCCCGTTCACAGGCCGACAGCAGAAAAACGGACCGATGAGACTTTTCAAGTGCCAGGTCTGTTCGCAGCTTCTCTACTTCGAGAACAGCCGGTGTGAAAAATGCGGCCATACGCTCGGCTATGAGCCGGAGCGCAACCGGCTGCTGCCGCTGGAGCCGGAAGGTCAGCTTTGGCATCCGGCAGGCGACGTCAGCGCGTCGTACAGATTTTGCAGCAACGCCACGTTCGGGGTTTGCAACTGGCTGGTCGATGCGGCATCCGAGGACATGTACTGCCATGCCTGCCGCCACAACGGCATCATTCCGGATCTGTCGCAGCAGCAGAACGCCGACAACTGGCGCAAGATCGAAGTCGCCAAACACCGGCTGTTCTATACGCTGTTGCGGTTGAAGCTACCGGTACAGACTCGCGGCGAGAACCACGAAGGACTTGTCTTCAACTTTCTCGCGGACTCCCCGTTCGATCCGTCATCAAGAATCATGACCGGTCACGACAGCGGGCTGATCACGCTGGCGCTCGCCGAAGCCGACGATGTGGAGCGCGAGCGGCGACGCTCCTTGATGGGCGAACCCTATCGCACCCTGCTCGGCCATTTCCGTCACGAAGTCGGACATTATTTCTGGGATCGTCTGGTGCGCGATCGCGGCGGCGATGCGGCATTCGCCGAGATGTTCGGAGACTTCACCCGGAACTACGACGAGGCGCTCCACACCTACTATGCTCAGGGTGCGCCAGCGGACTGGCAGAACAACTACGTCAGTCCCTATGCGGCATCACACCCCTGGGAAGATTTCGCGGAAACCTGGGCGCACTATCTGCACATCGTCGACACCATCGAGATGGCGGGCGCCTTCAGCCTGCATGTGGAGCCCCGCCTCGACCAGACCGGCGACCTCGAAGCCACCATCGACTTCGATCCCTACAAGCTGCGCAATTTCCAGAACATCGCCGACAACTGGCTGCCGATGTCGTTCGCATTGAACAACATCAACCGCTGCATGGGCCAGCCCGATTTCTATCCGTTTATCCTGTCGCAGGGCGTGATCGCAAAGCTGGAGTTTCTGCATACGCTGATCAACAGTTCGCGCGAGACGCGGCCGCCATTGCAGGAGCAGCCGAAACAGCCTGCTCCGGCAGAAGCTGCAAACTGACACTGAATCAACCCGCCTTGCTTGGCGGCTCAGCGTGAAGGCCGGCGATCTTCCAGGCGTCTTCTTGTTTTCGCACCGAGAAAACGATCCTGCCTTCGACCTCGCGCGGAAGCGTGTCGGGCGGAATGCAGACGCCGGTCATCTGGTAGGTTGCGAATACCTGCGCCTCCGCGCCGCTCAGCCACGCGACGCGATCAATGAGTGTCGCTGTGATTATAGCGTCACGATAACTCGGTTGCTGCTTCTGCACCGTATAGAGCGCCATCGCAGCATCGATTCCCCGCGATGTCCTGCCGGTCGCGCTGACGATCTCGACATCGGCGGTGAACAACGCTCGGTAGGCCAGCCTGTCACGGCTGTTCCAGACGACGCGGCGGCGTTCGAGCAGTTCGCGGATCGCATGCTCCTCGCGACCAACATCGACCATGATCAATCTTCCACCATCACCGCGAGCGCCGCACGGAAACTGACGCTGGTCTTGCCGACCAGAGCCGTTCCGAATACCTCCGCAGCACCTTCACCGTATGTCCCGGAGAAACCGCAACTCACATCGCGACCGCCGAACACGAGGTTCAGCCCGACCGCCGGCGTGTGCTGATACGTGATCAGGTCGCCGCGCCATTTGCCGCCGTCGCAGGTGTAAGAGCCTGTGTAGTAGAAATAGCTGTCGCCGCCCAGAATCACGCCGTCGCGCAGGACGATGACGCCGGTGGCGCGGCCGCGCACACCGTCGCGCATCTCGATGCTGATGGAATAAAGGCCGTTTGTGATCGGCAATGACATATCCCGCTGGCTGCCGCCTGACAGCGAACGTCTATCGCATGCCTGTGCGAGCGGTCCAGCGTGAAGAGAATCGCAAGCGGCTCAGTGTCGCGCTTACAGCGTCGGCGTTTTCGTCACCGAAGCGCGGAACGATGCCCACGGCGCCGTATCGTCGACCTCGATGCGGCCATTGCGCACCGACAGGCCGAGCTTCTGCCAGATTCCCGGCAGATCGGGCTCCATCGCCTGTGGGCCCATCTGTTCGTAGAGCCGCATCATCACATCGACTCCGGTCGCAGCATCGGCGGTTTTGAGAACTTTCTCGATCGACCACGAACGCACCTCATGGTTTCCGCCCGCGGCGAGCACGCCACGCATGGCGTCCTGCAGGCCGAAACGATTGTTGGTGCGCTTGCGGATTTCAAGATCGGCGATCAGGCAGAAGATTGCACCGCCCCAATAGGTGCGGCCCCAGCTCGACGTATTGTCGAGGCCGCCATCATCGCCGCGCGGCATGCCATTCTGCATCCCGCGCATCAGTGACGCCCAGACGTCGCGCGCAGGCAGATGCCCTGCCTGCACTCGCGCGATCGGCTCGACGTAGACAGCAAGGCCTTCCGAAAGCCAGCTGAAGCGATCGATCAGATCCGGCAGCGCGAGATGCACCATTTCGTGCACCATGATCCAGTCGCGCAGCAACTCGGCTTCGCTGGCGTCGCTGCCGAGCTTGATGCGGATCGCACCGCCGCGATAACCCCATGTGGTGCCGCCCTGAACACCCCTGCCGCCAACGGGGACGATGAGGAGCTTCACTCTCTTGATTGGAAAACGCCCGTAGTAGACGGAGACGGCTTCCGCCGACCGTTTCACCCAGTCGAGCACGGTCTCCCTTGGCAGCTCCACGCGGCCGGGCGCAAACGCAACCTGGACAATACCTCCGCCGACTTGCAGCTCGGTCTTCGGCAGCCGTTCGAATGCATCGTAGGGCATGCCGATGCCCCCGAGATATTCCGACTGCGCACCGGAATTGGACGACAGCAGACTGACCAGAAGACCAGCCGCCGCCAGCACCGCCACGACAACACGAACCTGGCGCAGACGCATCATTGGACAGAACTCCTGCTCGCCCATTGGCTCGCTGATGAAGGTTGGATATCGGACTTGCCGGTCATGAATCGCTGCGTCTGCCCGAATACGTCTTCGAGCATGGCCGCGAGCAGGATATCGCCCTTGGCTCGCGAGGCTTTGGTCGGGTCGCCAAAACTTCCCGAGGCGCTGTAATTCGGCGACGAAGCGTCGGTGCGCGTCAGCGGCCCCGGCACATTGCCAACTCGCTCCGCAGGACTAGCCTGTGCGCGCGGCATGTCGACGGCATCGGGTGCGATCGCGAGCATCAACGATGTCTCCAGTTCGTCGGCATGGCTGCCGTAACGCTGCTCAACCAGTTTGGCGGAAGCGGATCGATAGTTCGGCCCCTGATGCACGCGCAGATGCACGACGTCCGCACCCTTGAGTTGCGCGAGCGCGTTCTCGACCGGCGCGACGGTGCTGATGCCTGTATCGATCACAATCAGCGCTCGCACACGCGAGGCCAGAATGCCGGCAGCAATCTCGCCGATCAGCGCTTCAAACGCTGATGCTGAAAGGCTGCTGCTGCCGGGATAATTTACAAACGCCGGATAGTGACCATAGGTCACGGTCGGCCATATCAGCGCATCGATTTTTTCGGCGAGCCGGCCGGCGAGAAATTCAGCCTGTATCTGGTCAGTGTTCAGCGGCAGGTGCAGTCCATGCTCCTTGGAGGCCGCACCGATCGGCAGAATAGCCACCGCTCCGGCCTCGATGCGCCGCTCGACCTCGTCCCATGTCATGCCAGCGATCCGGCGGTCCGGACCAGATGACACGCCTGCGGAATCAGGTGAAGTTCGCATCAGAGCTGTCGCGCTCCTGACAGAATGGATCATCGCCGGATTGGACTGGAGAGCAGAGTGCACCGCAACTCACATTCGTGTTTGCGGATTACAATTTGTTCAGAAACAGTGACTTGTTGAGAACGACAAATTCAGGACAGCGAGACGATCCGGTCAGGACCCGATGGAAATTCCGCTGAGCAGTCCCGACTCGATCCAGCCGCGCAGATAGCCTGCGCCGCGTCCGGCCGCGCTATCCGGATCGTCGTAAGTGGCGAGCATCGAGCACAGCACGCCGAACGGAATGCCCGCCGCCGCCTCGTCCCACATCATTCCCTCTTCCGCGGTCAATTCGCGAAACATTGGGGTGTTGTCCTGCCGCCAGACCAGAATGCGACTGGGCTCGCCGGACACCTCTGCATCGGGAGGCGTTTCCTCGTTCTTCAGCGCAATCCAGATCGCAGCCGCATTGCTTGTCAGATCGAAGCGGCGCGCGGTCGAATGCGGATGGAATCGAAGATCGTTCCATGAATCCGGCGGCACAGCAGCCACCTCCTCGATCGCCAGAACATCTCCGTCCGTCGCATCGAACACGTCGTTGAGAGCTTTTTCGAGATCGGCCAGTTCATAGATTTCCGGATGATCGCTGTAAGGTTTGTTAGCACGCAGAAATTCCGGAATGCCTTGCGAGAACCATCGCAAGTTCGGATGATGCGACGGCTTTGCGACGACATAGGCCTTGCCCATCTCGTCGAACATCTCGTCGCCGAGATAGGTGTGCAAAAACGGGTGATCGTTGCTCAGCGCCTCGACCAGACGCGACGAATAGGCAAAGCGATAGACCCCGAACAGAACGTCGCGTTTTTCTTTCGGACTATCGAGGATCTTGTCCAGCACCGAATCGTCGCCGCTGACGATGCAGCGTTGAAACTCGTCCTGCAAACGCTGAAAGTCACTCATCCTATGAGCCGCGTTCCATTTGCCGCGCCTCTCCGGATTCGGGCAGAACCTCCGCCGCGATGTCGCGCAATTTCTGCACCTCGACCAGCAATTCGTCGAGCGGCGGAATGTGGTCATCACGCTCGATGATGGTGGAGACCGCGCCGAAGCGCTTCAACGCCGCCGCATACAGATCCCAAACCTCGTCGCAGACCGGATGATCGTGCGTATCGACGATGTGGGTTTCCATGTGGGTATGACCCGCCATATGGAATTGCACGACGCGGTCGCGCGGAATTCCTTCAAGGAACGTGTATGGGTCGTACCCGTGATTGAACGCGCTGACGTAGACGTTGTTGACGTCGAACAGCAGCCAGCAACCGGAGCGGCGCGACAGCTCGGTGAGAAACTCCCACTCGGTCATCTCTGGATTTGCGAACTGCACATAGGTCGAGACGTTCTCCAGCACGATCTCGCGGCCGAGGAAATCCTGCACCAGTTGAACGCGGTCGACGACGTGATCGAGCGACTCGCGCGTGTAGGGAATCGGCATCAGGTCGTGCAGATTCTTGCCGTGCACGCCGGTCCAGCACAGATGGTCGGATACCCATTTCGGTTCGACCCGTCTTGCGAGATCGCGCAACCCGGTGAGATACTCGTAGTCCGGCGCGGCGGTGGATGCGATCGACAGCGACACGCCATGCATCACGACAGGATAGCGCTCGCGGATACGCTCGAGCATCTGCAGCGGCTTGCCGCCGGGGATCATGTAGTTCTCGCTGATCACCTCGAACCAGTCGATCGGCGGATCGCCATCGAGAATGTCATTGTAGTGCTGGGGACGAAGACCGAGGCCAAATCCAAGGAATGGCGGCTTCGCGCCCGAGCGAACGCGCTCCCCGGTTGCCAAACCAGGATTCATTTCGGAAGCCGATTTTTCCGCAATCGAAGCCGAGGGTGTCATCAAGTGGTCTCCGAGGCCGTCACGTCCGAACCATTGCTCATGGAAGGTACGCGCCAGCCGCCATCCAGTTACGCTTGGTCCGTACGCAGTTGCGAGAATGGCTTAATTCAGGCTGTGATGCTTATCAGAACATAGTGACTTTGCTGCAATTACAAAGAGTTCTGGCTGCTCCCGCAACAGATATCGGGAATTCTCGTCAAGAAAAAGGACCGGCAGCACGCTGCCGGCCCCTCCTTTTAGTCCGGTCAAATTATGACTTCTGGAACTTGCCCTTGGCAGCGTCACAATCGGCCTTCGAAGCCGACGTGAATCCCTGCCCCTTGCAGGCGTTCTGGCCCTTGCAAGCGTTCGCGCCGCCCTTGCAGGCGCCCTGACCCTTACAGGCGTTCGCGCCGACGCACTGGCCCTTGTCCTGAGCCTGAGCAACCGAGGTCATCGCCGCGCCAGCCATAAACAGGGTGGCAGCTGCAACAGCGAGGGTCGCGCCCGACTTCGAATTCAACTTCATGGGTATCCTCCAGAGGTTTGGGTAAAATAGTCGCAACCCGATTACGCGCCAGACGGGAAATCGTTTCAACAAAACATTTAACCTAATACCGGCCGCTGCCGAGGAATAAGGCCAAAAACATGATCGAACCACGCCATGGACAACATCCGTCGCGATCTCGAAATCACGTCATTGAAGGCTGTCAGGGCAACTACAAACAACTCACATAAAAACATCACAAAAAAAACAGGGGCCGGCATCGCTGCCGGCCCCTGCTCTTTCAGACCTGAGAGATCAGGACTTCTCGAACTTGCCCTTGACCTTGTCGCAATCGGCCTTCGTGACCGACGTAAAGCCCTGGCCCTTACAGGCGTTCTGGCCCTTACAGGCGTTCGCGCCGCCCTTGCAGCCGCCCTGACCCTTACAGGCGTTCGCGCCAACGCAGTGGCCCTTGTCCTGAGCTTGAGCAACCGAGGTCATTGCCGCGCCGGCCATGAACAGGGTAGCAGCTGCAACAGCGAGGGTCGCGCCCGATTTCGAATTCAACTTCATGGTAGTCCTCCAGAGGATTTAAGTTGTCGACAGTGGTTCATCTAATCACCGCGAAACTGGCGATCGTATGTGGGGGTACGATCGAAAGGCTCCCGGTTCAGGGACGTCTTGGGCGAAGCTGAATTTCAAAGTCATTAAGTCATTGTGAGAGAACGGGAGCCACCCAAGAACGACCAGCTCAGTTCGCACTGCACAACGCCAATGCCAAGATCATCAATCTCGTCACCCGAGATGTAATACGCCCTCCTCTTCGACTTGGTTACACCGATACGAAAATAATTCTTTACCGGAGGCCTTTCTTGAAAGCGTCACATTCTTGCGAAGCCGATCATAAGACAATGGTGCTGTCCGACTGAGGCGCCCTGTTCTGCCGCAGTATCGGCCAAAATAGAAAGAGGCGCGACGTCGCCGCCGCACCTCTTGAACAAATTCAATTTCGCTAGCTGGTTTCAGCCGGCGACGAACTTGCCGCCAGCAGCCGCGCAAGCCTTTTCGCTGGTCATCGAGAAGCCCTGGCCCTTGCAGGCGTTCTGGCCCTTGCAGGCGCTTGCGCCGCCCTTGCAGGCGCTCTGGCCCTTGCAGGCGTTGCCGACCATGCACTTGCCGTTGGCAGCTTGAGCTTCGGTGGTCTGAACCGCAGCGCCGGCAATGAACAGCGTGGCAGCGGCAATAGCGAGGGTCGCACCCGATTTGGAATTCAGCTTCATGACGATCTCCTGTTGATTGATTCCCATGTGACTACGGAGAAAAAACCGTGTCACAACGATGTGTCAGACAGCCAACAGAGCGACGTCGCAGCACGCTCGGAAATGATCCGAAGAGAGCCGCTGATGCGGCGTCACGGTCATCGCCTTCCGCTAGCTGCCCCCACGATCTGGACCGGCTATCTGTATCGAAGTACGGGCGACACCAATTTCGGGTGCAGACCTGAGGAAAAAATTTGCCCATGCGCGTCGATGCGACGCATCTGTCCTGCGAGACCGATGCCTGTTGGCAGTTTCGTTCGGATGAACTGTTCGACCGCACGAACCCGGTTGCGACGCAGCATATCGTGTGATTTGTGCAATCAGATCTGGAAACGACCAGGTCCGTTGGTCCGACCTGGCCGAGCATCCTGATAAGTGGACTGTGCGTCAGTTCGCCGATTGCCGTTGAGGCTTTTTCAGCTTCGACATCTGCTCGACCGTTTCCTTCAATTCCTTTTCGTTGAACGAAGGGTAAGAGCAAATGCGGTTGCTGCAGGCAAATGCAGCAGCCTTGCCGAGGTCCGGGTACTCGACATCTGGATTGGGCAGCTTGCCTTCACGCGAGTCGAGCCATTCGAGCCGCTTGTAGCGCGCCGGATAGGCCCGGGCGAAGGCATGCAGTTCACGCGCCTTGGCGTCATTCTTTGCACCGACAATCGTGATGTGCGTCGGCTCGATCGCAAGCTCGTCGTCGGCAAGCAGCACACCCGGCAGCGGCCGCATCAGTTCCGCCGTCATGCCGGCGAGGTACTTGACCGCGTGAACGGCGCTGTCGTGATAGACCTCGTTTCCGAAGTAGCGATCGAGCAGGTTAAGGAAACGCGCGACAAGAATCTGATCTTCCATCAGCTTCGCTGGCTTCGCGAATACGCCGACTTTCGCTTCGGAAGTTTTTGACGTGAAGAAACCGCCAGCCGGATCCTTGAAGTTGGCAATGACAAAGTCGCCCGCTTTGCCCGCGGCGGTCAGCCATTCACGGTTGCCGGTGGCCCCATAGAGATCGAGGAACGCCTGCCCCATGGTCGCCGTATCGCCGATGAACGGACCGCCTCGATCTTTCGCGCCGTGGCTGAAACCGCCATTCGGCAATGAGCGGTTCGCGATAACCCAGCGTGCGGCGCCTTCCATGCGCTCCAGCGCCTTGGCGTCTTTGGTTACGTTGTAGAACGCCGCAAGTCCGCTGATCGCCCAACCGTTTTCGCGGGCGTAGAGATTCTTGTCGACGCGCGGCATGCCAAGTTTGCGGCGTCCCGCATCGTCGAGGGCGTAGAATGCGTGGCCATCCACCTCGCGATTGAGATCGGCATCCTGGCTGACATAGAACGCGCCTTCCGGTCCCATCAGAATGGTGATCATATATCGCTCGATATCCTTGGCGGCCTTCAGATATTTCGGATCGTTCCAGCGCGCATAGGCCTGGCTGTACTGGCGCAGATACTGGCCCTGAAACGACATGATCTTTTCAAAGTGCGCCTTGGTCCACGAACCGCCTTCGGAATACTGATAGACACCACCCCACACCGGATCGATCAACGCGATCGCAGCATCGAGCGTTTGGCGCGCGCGCTTGACCGCCTGCTGATCGCCCGCCTCTGCGCGCAGCATCGCGTAGTCCATGCTGTCGGAATCGATGTACTTCTGGTTTTCGCCCCACGCGCCGAGCTTTTCTTCATACGACTCGTCATATCCCTTGATGAGCGCTTCACGCCGCTCCTGGGTCAGGAATTTCTGTGTCGCAGGCGCGCCGCTGAAAGTCTCGCCAATGGAAGGTCCCGGGGTCGGATCGTCGATCACGGCTTGCAGGATCGAGATCATGCGCTCCGGCTCGATATAGCCGCGGAACTTCGCGATCTCCTGCCCATCGGGCCCGAAGATGATGGTTGCGGGCCAGCCCCAATCGCCATAGCGGCTGGAAAGGTCCGGATTAGCATCCTGATCGGCACGAACCGGCAAATATTTGGCGGCGAGCAGTTCGTTGACCTTTTTGTCCGAATAGGTGGTCTTTTCCATCACATGGCACCAGTGGCACCACACCGCCTCGAGATCGAGGATCACGAAGCGCTTCTCGGCCGCAGCCTTCGCGAAGATGTCCTCGTGCCATTCGCTCCACTTGACGTGACCGTCAGCCGCCAATGATGGCGAGACGAACAGCGCGGCCATCGCGACGGCCAGAATGCGGACGAATTTCATGATTGATCCTCTTGGGATGCGAGCCGGGTGTTGGATATACGCGCGGGACGACGGAACGGGCTCAGCGGCACGAAAATCTCACGCGAACGTGAGACTTGGGCGAACCTTGCGGATGACAGAAACGCCCTCCTCCAAAAGGACCAAAACGAAAACAGCCGGGATAACCCGGCTGTTTTGAATGATAATGTCTATTACTGCTTCACATTGACTTGGACATTGACGACTTCGACATCGAACCGGACATTGAATTGGCTTCGTCATCCTGGCCAGCTTTCCGGAGCAGCAGATAATCAAGCGACACCTTGCCGGGTCCTGCAACCGCCAGCCAGAAAAACACCGCCATGTAAGTGAATTCTTCAAAGCCGAGCAGCCCGTCGATCGAGCTCTCGCCAGCTCGCCAGCCTGTCAGCCAATCGCCAAACTTGGCAACCGAGACCGCAACGATCATGACGAACGCGAGCTGCGCGCCAAAAATGCGAGTAAACAAACCGAGAATGAGTGCGATGCCACCGACAAATTCGACGCCGGAAGCAAACGGTGTCATCAGAGCCGGAAGCGGAATGCCCCACTCGGCAAACCTTTGTGTCATCACTTCAAGATTGTTGAGCTTCTGCCAGCCGGTCCACATGAAGACGTAACCGACGACGAGACGCGCATACAACGGTCCTGCCCATGAGAAGTGCGCGGCAATCCGGGCCGGCAAAGCGATAAGAAGATTGACAAGCGAATCCATGATACCCCCGTGGAACTTTTTCGACGCGCGATCAGGATAGTTCGACTCAGGCAACGGTATTGTTACGCCGATCAACCAAAATTGGCGAGTGCAGGAAACGTTTCCAGCAACCATATGCTGAGACTGGTGATCGAGCCCGTAATAAATGCGACCCCGGTGACAACCATCAGAACGCCCATTGCACGCTCGATATTATGCAACTGCCGCTTCATGCGATTGAAAGCCGACGAGAAGCGGTCGATTGCGAACGCCGCCATCAGAAACGGAATGCCGAGGCCCGCGGAATAGACCGCAAGAAGCCAGGCGCCCTTGGCGACCGTCGCATCTTTTGCTGCAACGGAGAGGATGGCCGCAAGGATCGGGCCGATGCATGGGGTCCAGCCAAAAGCAAAGGCCAGTCCCATCACATATGAGCCTGTGTAACCGACCGGTTTCGACATTGTCGCGCGGCCTTCGCGCATCAGGAATGCGAAGCGTGTAAGGCCGAGGAAGTGAAGGCCCATCAGGATGATAAGCACGCCGGCAACGATCGAGAATTCGGCAGAGTAGGCGCGAATGAAACTTCCGATGAAACTGGCGCTGGCGCCAAGCGCCACAAACACTGTCGAAAATCCGAGCACGAACATCAGCGCGGACAACATGATCGCGCTCTTGGAGGCCGACGAAACCTCATCGTTATTTGCATTGTTGAGTGTCGCGCCGGTCAGATAGATCAGATACGGCGGCACCAGCGGCAGCACGCACGGCGACAGGAAGCTGATGATTCCAGCAAGAAACGCGGCAGGAACCGAGATATCGCTACCCATGGGATTGTCCGACCTTCACTGAGGGCCGCAGGATGGGCGGCATTGATATGGCAACTGGCGTAATCTACGTGGCTACGGTCAGGTGGTTTCGATCGTCCTGGATGCGATGCAACCGCGCGACGGCCATCTAAACAACGTGTCGATGACAGAATAGACCACAGATCATAGACCACAAATCTCCTGCCGATAAGTTTGATTTCGGTCCGAGCGATACATGCGTTAACCTTGGCACACCACTCAAAAGCAGCCCTCGCTTCACCCCGTCCAGTTCACTTGAAGTTGAAAACGAGTTTATGTCCCCGACCCAGCAGCCTCCCTCCGCTCCGCGCCGTCCGCATCAATTCACAACCCACGGCATCGTTATTACCGACGATTATGCCTGGCTGAAGGATCCAAACTGGCAAAAGGTATTGCGTGAGCCCGAACTGCTCGATGCAGACATTCGCGCGTATCTCGAAGCGGAGAACGCCTACACCGACAGCCTGCTCGGGCACACTGATGCATTGCGGAAGAAGCTCGTCGCCGAGATGCGCGGGCGCATCAAGGAGGACGATTCGAGCGTCCCCTCGCCCGATGGACCCTTCTCGTACTTCAGCAAATATCGCGAAGGCGGCCAGCATCCGCTGATCGGACGCATGTTGCGCGACGGCGGCGGCGAGGCATTGATTCTCGATGGCGACGAACTCGCAAAGCAGAGTTCTTACTTCCAGCTTCGCGGCACGCGGCATTCACCCGATCACAAACTTCACGCCTGGAGCGTCGATGACAAGGGCTCGGAATACTTCACCATCCGCGTCCGTGACTGGGCGAGCGGGAAAGACCTCGATGACAGGGTCGAGGAAGCCGACGGCAGCGTGGTATGGGCCACGGACTCGAAGTCCTTTTACTATGTGAAGCTCGACGACAACCATCGCCCGCTCCAGGTGCTTCATCACAGGCTGGGCGACCCGCAGAGCAATGACAGGCTCGTCTATGAGGAAACAAATCCCGGCTGGTTTACCCATATTCACGAGAGCGCCAGCGGCCGCTTCTGCGTTATCGCCGGCGGCGACCACGAAACCTCCGAGCAATCGCTGATCGATCTGTCTCAGGACGACGACAAGCCGCGGCTTGTGGCTGAGCGCGAAGACGGCGTCCAGTATTCGGCGGCCGACCGCGGTGACCAGATTTTCATCCTGACCAATGCCGATGGCGCGATCGATTTCAGGATCGCGACGGCCCCCTTGAATGCGCCGGAGCGCAGGAACTGGCGCGACCTCATTCCACATCGCGCAGGCGTTTACATTCTCGACTTCGAACTCTACGCCAACCATCTGGTCCGGCTTGAGCGGGCGAACGCGCTGCCAGCGGTGATTATCCGCGACCTGCGATCCGGAGAAGAACATGCCATCGCTTTCGACGAAACAGCCTATTCGCTCGATACGCTCGGCGGCTACGAGTTCGAGACGACCAACTTGCGTTTCTCCTATTCGTCGATGACAACGCCATCGGAAGTGTTCGACTACGACATGGAGAAGCGGGCGCGGACATTGCGCAAGCGGCAGGAGATTCCGTCGGGCCACGACCCCGCGGATTACGTGACGACCCGGATCATGGCGGCATCGCACGACGGCTCGCAGGTGCCGGTGTCAATTCTGTATCGGAAGGACACGCCGATCGACGGCAACGCCCCGCTGCTGCTTTATGGCTACGGCTCCTACGGCCACGCCATGCCGGCATCTTTTGCGGCCAACCGTCTGTCGCTGGTCGATCGCGGATTCGTTTATGCCATCGCCCATATCCGCGGCGGCTCCGACAAGGGTTGGGGCTGGTATCTCGACGGCAAGCGCGAGAAAAAAACCAACACGTTCGACGATTTTGCCGCCGCTGGCCGGGCGCTGATCGAAAAGAAGTACACCTCGGTGCAGAAGATCGTCGGTCACGGCGGCAGCGCCGGCGGCATGCTGATGGGCGCTGTCGCCAACCGTTCCGGCGAATTGTTCGCCGGTATCGTTGCCGAGGTGCCGTTCGTCGATGTGCTCAACACGATGCTCGACGACACGCTGCCGCTGACGCCGCCGGAATGGCCTGAATGGGGCAACCCGATCACCGATGCAGCCGCGTTCAAGACGATCCTGTCCTATTCGCCCTATGACAACGTTGCGGCGAAAGAATATCCGGCGATCCTGGCGATGGGCGGTTTGACCGATCCGCGCGTTACCTACTGGGAGCCTGCGAAATGGGTGGCGCGGCTGCGCGCCACCATGACCGGCGGCGGGCCGGTCGCGCTTCGCACCAATATGGGCGCAGGCCATGGCGGCGCGTCCGGCCGTTTCAACCGGCTCGACGAGATCGCGATCGTCTATGCGTTCGCATTGTGGGCAGTCGGTCAGGAGTGAGGCTGTTGTCCGGAACGCGATGCAGCGTGAACCGCTGCGTCGCAGAGCCGGGATCGCGGCGCGTGGCGTCCGGGATAAGAATTACGCCGAATGTGGCCTAGCCTCGCCATGCGGAGCCGATGTCTCTGCTTCCGGCAACTCTTTTGCCTCTTCGCGGACCTTCTTCGAGAACGCTTTCAGCACACCGACAAAGAACACCGGCACCATCAGCAGCGCCAGCACCACCACCGCTATCATGCCGCCCATGACGATAGTGCCGATTGCCTGCTGGCTTTGGCCGCCGGCGCCGGTCGCGATCGCCATCGGCAGCACACCGCACACGAAGGCAAATCCGGTCATCAGGATCGGCCGGAATCGAAGATGGCAGGCTTCCGCCGTCGCCTCCAGGATCGGCTTGCCCTGCGCGCGTAGATCCTTGGCGAACTCAATGATGAGGATCGCGTCCTTCGCCGCCAGCCCGATGATGGTGATGAGCCCGACTGTAAAATAGACGTCATTCGGCAAGCCGCGAAGCATAGCCGCCACGACCGCGCCAAGAATTCCAAGCGGCACGGTCATCAGCACCGCGACCGGAATGGTCCAGCTCTCATAAAGGGCAGCCAGGCACAGGAAGACAACCAGCGCCGACAGCGCGAGCAGGAACGGCGCCTGCGAACCGGACAGCTTTTCCTGCAGCGACTGACCGGTCCATTCATAACCGAAACCGCGCGGCAACGCCGCCGTAAGCCGTTCCATCTCGGCGATGGCATCACCCGACGTGAATCCGTTCCGCGCGCTGCCGCTGATACGGATCGATGGATAATAGTTGAAGCCGACGATCTGCGTCGGACCGACGATCCATTCCACTGTCGCAACGGAAGCCAATGGCACAAGCTGGCCACGGCTGTTCTTGACGTTGTAGGACAGGATGTCGTTGGCGTTCATGCGCGCGATCGCATCCGACTGCACGATGACGCGCTGCATGCGTCCGCGATTGGGGAAGTCGTTGACGTAGTTCGAGCCGAGATTGGTCGAGATCGTGTTGTTGATTTCCTCGAACGTGACGCCGAGCGCACTCGCCTTTTCGCGATCGACGTTGAGTTGCACCTGCGGCGCCGGAGGCAAGCCTTCGACGAAAACACCCTGCAGGACCGGGCTCTTGTTCGCCGCAGCCAGCAGTTGATCCTTCGCGGCAATCAGCGCCGCGTAACCCTTCTGTCCGCGATCCTGAAGCCGGAAGCTGAAGCCGGACGAATTGCCGAGGTTGTCGATCGGCGGCGGCTGCTGGGCCGTGATCTTGGCGTCGCGGACCGAAAGAAGATTGCGATTGACGTCGTCGACGATCGCCGCCGCGGAGTCTTTCGGTCCTCGCTCCGACCAGTCTTTCAGCGTCACGAACGCCTGCGCCGTGTTCTGGCCCTGACCGAGAAAGCTGAAGCCGGTGAGGAATGTCACCTCATCGACGCCGGATCTCTGAGCGAGATATTTCTCCACCTGATCGACGGCGTTCGCGGTCCGGCTGAATGCAGAATCCGACGGCGTCTGCACATCGACAGTAATGAAGCCCTGATCGTCGATCGGCAGGAAGCCGCCCGGCAGCCGCACGAATGCCCACGCAACAGCGGCGATAATGACGGCATAGAGCACAAGCAGCCGCCCGGTGCGCACGATCGACCAGCGCACGACGCCGCTGTAGCCATTCTTGGTCTTGTCGAGCGCGCGGTTGAACAGTCCGAAAAAACCCTTCCGCGCGTGGCCATGTCCGGCCGCGACGGGTTTGAGGAACGTCGCGCACAAAGCAGGCGTCAGCGATAGCGCCATCAGCGCGGAGAAGCCGATCGCCGATGCCATCGTGACGGAGAATTGCCGATAGATGATGCCGACCGATCCGGGAAAGAACGCCATCGGCAGAAACACTGCGACCAGCACGAGCGTGATGCCGACGATGGCGCTGGTGATCTGACCCATCGCCTTGCGGGTGGCTTCCTTTGGCGGGAGCCCTTCCTCCGCCATGATGCGCTCGACGTTCTCGACGACGACGATGGCGTCATCGACGATGATGCCGATCGCCAACACCATGCCGAACATGGTGAGAATGTTGATCGAGTATCCGAACAGCAGCAGCATCGCGCTGGTGCCGAGCAACGCCACCGGCACGACCACTGTTGGAATAACGGTGTAACGGATGTTCTGCAGGAACAGGAACATCACCACGAAC
The DNA here is from genome assembly GCA_021732215.1 of Hyphomicrobiales bacterium. Classification (GTDB taxonomy): domain Bacteria; phylum Pseudomonadota; class Alphaproteobacteria; order Rhizobiales; family Xanthobacteraceae; genus SG-bin9. Next base: position 120,747 of record JAKFVL010000023.1, on the reverse strand, counting down.
ACCAGCACCACCGCCTCGAGCAGGGTTATCAGCACCTTGGTGATGGAGGCCTGGACGACGGGTGTGATGTTGTAGGGGATTTCATAGGCGATATTGGCCGGGAAGAACTTCGACAGTTCCTTCATCTTGGCTTCGACCGCACGCGCGGTGGCGAGCGCATTTCCGGTCGGCGACAGCAACACCGAGAGACCGGCCGTCGGCTCGCCGTTGAGCCGCGTGGTGAACTGGTAGCCAAGGCCGCCGATCTCGATACGGGCCACATCGCGCAGCCGCACGGTCGAGCCGTCCGCGTTGGCACGCAGCACGATCGCACCGAAATCCTCGGTCGAACTGAGCTGGCCTTTGACGAGCACAAGCGCCGAGATGCGCTGGTTCGGTGTGCTGGGTTCTGCGCCGACGCTGCCCGACGCAACCTGCGCATTCTGCGCAGCAATTGCCCTCGTGACATCGTCGGAGTTGAGGCCGTAACCGACAAGTTTCGTCGGATCGACCCAGACACGCAGCGAACGCTCCGTCGAGAACAGGGTCGCACGGCCGACACCCGGAATACGCCGGATTTCGCCAAGCACGTTGCGGATCATGAAATCGCCGAGTCCGACTTCGTCGAGCGTCTTGTCGGTCGATTTCAGCGTGACGATCTGCAGCACCGCGCTGGAGGCTTCCTCAACGAGAATGCCCTGCTGGATCACCGAGCGCGGCAGCCGCGCTTCAACCCGCTTGATGCGGTTCTGGACTTCGACCGAAGCGAGGTTTGAATCGGTGCCCGGCACGAAATTGGCGATGATCTCGACCTGCCCCAGCGAGTCGCTGGTGGATTCGAAATTGAGAATGCCGCTGGCGCCGTTCAACTCCTCCTCGATCAGCCGCGTCACGCTGTTGTAGAGGTTTTCCGGCGACGCGCCGGGATAGCTGGTCGAGATCGAGATCGATGGCGGCGCAATGATCGGATACTGCGCGATCGGCAATTGCGGAATCGCAATCACGCCGATCAGGCATATGAAAAAAGCCACCACCCATGCGAAGATGGGCCGATCGATGAAGAAAGATGGCATCGTCAGCGACTCGCGGCCGAGGCTTCGCTGGCGGCCGACGATGAGGTCACGTCATTCGACGACGCCGATGCAACGTCTTTCCATACATTCGGCCTGACTGTGTCGCCCGGCGCGAACTTCTGGAACCCCTCGACGACGACACGGTCGCCGGATTTCAGACCGTTGCTGACCAGCCATTGCCCGTCGACCATCGAGGCGGTGCGGATCGGCTGCGTCGTGACGCGATTGTCGTCCTTGACGAGATAGACTTCCGCGCCGCCACCCGCATTGCGCTGAACCGCCTGCTGCGGAACGACGATGGCGTCGTTGTCGATGCCCTGCTCGATCTGCACGCGCACGTACATGCCCGGCAGAAGTTCGCGTTGCGGGTTGGGAAATTCGCCGCGCAAAGTGACCTGACCTGTGGTGGCGTCGACCCTCGCGTCAGCGAACAGCAGCCTTCCCGGCAGCGGATAGAGCGATCCGTCGTCCAGCACCAGGCGAACCTTGGCGGCGGACGGGGAAATATGCTCGAGCGCGCCGGCTTCGAACTCGCGGCGCAGCCGGTTCACTTCGCTGATCGATTGCGTGAAGTCGGCGTAGACCGGATCGAGCTGCTGGATGGTGCCGAGACTTGAAGTGTCGTTCTGCAGGACCAGCGCGCCCTCGCTCATCAGCGCAGCACCGATCAGGCCGCTGATCGGCGCGCGGATGGTCGCATAATCCAGATTGAGACGGCTGCGCGCAATATCGGCCCGGCGCGCGGCGACGTCGGCTTCGGCCTGTCGCATATTGGCGAGCGCGGTTTCGTTCTCGGTCTCCGACACGGCCTTGCTGGTAATCAGGATGGACGTGCGCTTGTACTGCTGGGTCGCCTGCTGAAGCACGGCCTGCGCCTTGGCCAATGCCGCGTCGTTGGCCTGCAATTCGACCTCAAACGGCTTGGGATCGATGCGGTACAACGGGTCGCCGGCACGAACCGTGCTGCCCTGTTCGAACAACCGGGCGACGATGATGCCGGACACGCGCGGCCGGACGTCCGCGACCCGCGTGGGGGATATACGTCCGGGCAATTCGCGCACGATCGCCTTCGATGTCGGCTTGACAGTGACGACGCTGACGTCCGGAGGAGGAGGAACCGCCGTGGCCGCGACAGGTTCGTCGCACGCCGACAGAAATAAGGCCATTCCGAACAGCATCGTGGCTTTTGCCAGGGACCGTGCCCAGGAGTTCATTTTCAGCACCTTTTCTTGTTCTTCGCCTGCAAGAAACGCTCCGCTGCACCGGCTCCGATCAAGGGTTAGCCAGAGCAACCAAAGGCTCACGAATCCAGCGACACAGGGAAGATGAGGGAGCCGCGAGTGCATTGCAACATGAACGCGACATGAACGGGCGGCGACCCAATGTCGCGCAACGATAAGATATTGAAAAAAATCAGCTTATATCATCTAACCAAATCGTGTTGAGTCGGTGAAGAGATCGAACCAACGATGTTTGGATACGCTTTTGAGGTTCCGAGACCTCGCGCCGGCTGCACCGGCTGCTGACGAACACCCATCTAAGCCCGGAGGCGCTTGCGTGACCGCCAATCATCTCGACGTGCTGATCGTTGGCGCAGGTCTCTCCGGCATCGGCGCGGGGTATCACCTGCAAACCAACTGCCCTGACCGAAGCTACGCCATTCTCGAAGGCCGCGACTGTATCGGCGGCACCTGGGATCTGTTTCGTTATCCGGGGGTGCGGTCGGACAGCGACATGTTCACGCTCGGCTATTCATTCCGGCCGTGGACCGAGGCAAAGGCGATCGCCGACGGGCCGTCAATCCTGAATTACGTGCGCGAGACCGCGCGCGTATACGGCATCGATCAGAAGATCCGGTTCAACCATCGCGTCAAGCGCGCGGCGTGGTCGTCGGTGGATGCAAAGTGGACCGTCGAGGTTGAGCGCGGGCCCGAAAAAGCGGCCGAGCGGCTGACCTGCAACTTCCTCTTCATGTGCAGCGGCTACTACAAATACGAACAAGGCTACACGCCTGAATTTCCCGGCATCGCGAATTTCTCCGGCCGCGTGGTCCATCCGCAGAGATGGACCGACGATATCGACCATGCCAACAGGAGAGTCGTGGTGATCGGCAGCGGCGCGACCGCCGTGACGCTGGTGCCGGAGATGGCGAAGACCGCGGCGCACGTCACCATGCTGCAGCGCTCGCCGACGTACGTCGTTGCGCGTCCCGATCAGGACGTCATCGCGAACTGGCTGCGCGCGCGGCTGCCCGCGAGAGCGGCCTACGGCATCACCCGCTGGAAGAACGTGCTGCTCGGGATGTATTTCTTCAAGCTCTGCAAACGCAAGCCCGAGAAGGTCAAGCAATTGATCCTCGGTGGCGTGAAGCAGGCGCTCGGACCGGACTACGACATCGCCAAGCATTTCACGCCACGCTACAAGCCGTGGGATCAACGGCTGTGCCTGGTGCCAAACGGCGATCTGTTCGAATCGATCAAGAGCGGCAAGGCGGCCGTCGTCACCGATCAGATCGAGACGTTCACGGCGAAAGGAATCAAACTTCAATCCGGTGAAGAGCTCGAAGCCGATCTCGTCGTGACCGCAACCGGTCTCGACCTGCAGGTGCTCGGTGGTCTTGAGGTCAGCGTCGACGGCGAGCGCATCGATTTTTCAAAAACCATGAACTACAAGGGCCTGATGTACAGCGGGGTGCCGAATTTCGCATCCGCGTTCGGCTACACCAACGCATCATGGACGCTGAAGTGCGATCTCACTTGCGAATACGTTTGCCGTTTGCTGAACCACATGAAGGCCAACGGCTTCACGCAGTGCACGCCGCGCCGGAACGATCCGACCGTCACGGAAGTGCCGTGGATCGATTTCTCATCGGGATACGTCCAGCGCTCGCTCGACAAGTTCCCGCGTCAGGGATCGCGCAAGCCGTGGCGGCTGTATCAGAATTACGCCCTCGACATCGTAAGCCTGAGGCTGGGCTCACTCCAGGACGGCGCGATGGAATTCAAGCGCGCGCCGGCGGCGGTTGCCGATCACGCGCTGCGGCAGGCTTGCTGACGCCGCAGCCTGCGCCGGCTGAACTCAGGCAGCTTTCACCTCCGACAGGAAGCGTTCGACTTCCCCGCGCAGGGAATCGGTCCGCTCCGCCATTTCCTTTGCCGCAATCAGAACCTGATTTGCGGTTTGGCCGGTCTCGCTTGAGGCTCGGGTCACGCCCACGATATTGGCGGACACTTCGCTTGTGCCCATCGCCGCCTGTTGCACGTTGCGGGCGATTTCCTGGGTCGCAGCGCCCTGCTCTTCAACAGCCGCGGCGATCGCCGACGTGATCTCGTTGATGTCCCGGATCGTCGCACCGATGGCTTGAATGGCCACAACGGAATCTGCGGTCGTCGCCTGAATCCCGCTGATATGCGTTCCGATCTCCTCAGTCGCCTTCGCGGTCTGAGTGGCCAGGTTTTTCACCTCGGCAGCCACGACGGCAAATCCGCGGCCAGCTTCACCGGCCCGTGCCGCCTCGATGGTGGCGTTCAGCGCCAGCAGGTTGGTTTGCGAAGCGATATCGCTGATCAGCTTGACGACGTCGCCCACGCGCTGTGCTGCGTTGGCCAGTCCTTGCACGGTGGCATTCGTCTTCTCGGCATTGGTCACGGCGTTCTGCGCGATCTGCGCTGACTGCCCGACCTGACGACCAATTTCCAGGATCGAACTCGACAGCTCCTCCGCCGCGGAGGCGACTGTCTGCACATTGACCGTTGCTTGCTCCGAGGCGGTGGCAACGATTGTCGCCTGGCGGCTTGCCTCCTCCGCCACTGAACTCATGGTCTGCGCAAAGTCCTGCAATTGGGCTGTCGCAGAAGAAACCGCGCTGACGACACCGCCAACATTGCGGTCAAAGTCCTGTGCACTGGATTCAACTCGGCGTGCGCGTTTTTCCCGAGCGGCTCGCTCGCGTTCCTGTTCGGCTGCCAGAGTTTCCGCCTGAATCATGTTCTGCTTGAACACCAGCACAGCCTTCGCCATGGCGCCGATTTCGTCCTTACGCGCGGCACCGCCAATCTCGACATCCTTCTGGCCTCCGGCCAAAGCGGTCATCGCGTGGGTCATGGCGACAACCGGCCGCGCAATCAGACGGGTAATGCCGACGGTCACGCCGATGCCTGATGCCAATGCAATACCCAACAGACTAAAGAAGAGTATCGTCGCGCGATCAGCTTCGATTTTCGTCAACGCGACGGCTTGCGCGCTCAACTCGTTCTGAAGCTGATGCATACGTTTGAAAACGGTATGCATGCTGTTAAATTTCGTGTCGGTATCGCTCATGAAGACGAGCGCGGTCGCCACGTCGGCGCTGGAGAGCTCGACTGTGCTCTTGGCGGCTTCGCTGTACTGGGCGAAAGCCTTGACGATCGCGTCGAGCGCCTGACGTTCGGCATCTGTCTTGATGAGTTTGGATAGCTGGTCGAAGAATGACGGAATTTTCGTCAGATCCTGTCCGATCTGTTTCGTCAGTTCATCGATGCGCTTGGTGTCGGAGCTGTTGGCGGCCCAGCTCAGCAACCGGAACACAGTCATGTGCGCAGTCATGACCGCCTGGGTTGCCGCTTCGGCGGTCTCCATTTTCACGATCGTCGTTGTCGACATTTCATCGATCACGGCACGGCCGCGGCTGATCTCCTGATAGGAGATTAACGCGATTCCGATCATGAAGATCATGACCAGAGCAGGCGCAATGAAGAGCTTGATCGCAATTCGGGTGTTGTTCAAGCGCGATCCAATAAACGCAAACATCGCCAGGCTCCAGCATCCAGCAAGAGGAAAAGAAAGACCGGAGCGGCGACGCCGCTCCGGTCTCGAGAGCTTTAGCCCTTGTAGATGCCAACGCCGACGAGAACGTCGTCGAACTTCTTGACGTAGCTGGATTTCGGCTCGACCTTCTTGGTGGTCGGGTTCGGCCATTTGTAGTCGATCCAGCCGGTCCCCTCACCCTTCGCCAGGGCAATCATGTCCTGAATAAACAAGCGGCCGTCACCGTCCTTGACGTTGAGCAGCGATTTGCCGATCAGAGCCTTGTTCGCGCCATGCGCCTGAACAACGCCATCGTTCAATGCGATGATGAAGACGTAAAGATCGCGATCCTTGAACCCTCCGTTCGGGTCATTGAACGCCTCATAGGCCTTCTCCTTGCCTTCCTTCGAGACAAGCGTGAACGCCTTTTCCACCATGATCTTTGCTTCGTCCGCCGAACCATTTTCGTTCGCGACCGCGACGAAATGCACGCCGGCAATCGCCGCCATGGCAAACAGAGCTGTGACAAGTTTTCGCAACATATTGTTCCCCTTTAACCGATGAGCAGCAGGCGAAACCCCGTCGCCTCGGACAAAAAGTAAACGGGAAGGGCTAATTTCGGCTTAACCGGATCGATAAAGGTTGGGAAAAGCAATGATTTTAGAGGTATATGGATACAGTAAGCTGACCAATTGCAATCCTCGCGGGCAGTCGAAGTCGTGACCGTCTTAACCGTTGCAAGTCGACTGATAGAAAGATTCGGCCATGAGCTGCGCTGCGATCGTCGGCCCGGCAAGCCGGAGCCAAATCATGGCGGAAGCGGCACTTGCACGGCTATGAGACATGCCGTTGCGGCCGTTCTCAGTGCCTGAGAATGATGATACCTCTGCAATCATGAACCAGCGCGCGGACATTCGGATCGGTCATTCCACCTGCCCCCACGACTGCCCGTCTGCCTGCGCCCTCGACATCGAGATCGTCGATGGTTCGACCATCGGCCGCGTCCGTGGATCGAAACAGCAGACCTACACGGCGGGCGTCGTTTGCGCCAAGGTCGCGCGATACGCCGAGCGCGTGCATCATCCCGAGCGTCTGATGGTGCCGCTGAAACGCACCGGCCCAAAAGGCTCCGGCCAGTTCAAGCAAATTACGTGGGACGACGCGCTCGACGAGATCGCAACGCGCTTCGATGCCGCGGAGCGTGAATTCGGCGCCGAGTCGGTTTGGCCCTACTACTATGCCGGCACCATGGGTCTGGTGATGCGCTTCAGCGTCAATCGCCTGGCGCATGCAAAAAAGTATTCGCGGTTCTACAGCACGATCTGCGCGACGATTGCGCGCGCGGGCTTTGCCGCCGGCACAGGCAAGGTCGCGGGCGTCGATCCGCGCGAGATGGCGAAGTCCGATCTTGTGGTGATCTGGGGCACCAACCCGGTATCGACGCAGGTCAACGTAATGACCCACGCGATACGCGCCCGCAAGGAACGCGGTGCAAAGATCGCGGTGGTCGACATCTACGAAAACGACACGATGAAGCAGGCGGACATCAAGATTGTCCTGCGGCCCGGCACGGACGGCGCGTTCGCATGCGGCGTCATGCATGTGTTGTTTCGCGACGGATACGCCGACCGCGATTACATGGCGCGCTACGCCGATTGCCCCGATGAGCTCGAAGCCCATCTGAAAACCCGCACGCCCGAGTGGGCGTCGGCGATCTGCGGAGTGCCGGTTGCCGAAATCGAGGCTTTCGCCCGCGCCGTCGGTGAAACCCCTCGCGCTTATTTCCGTCTCGGCTACGGCTTTACCCGCAGCCGCAACGGCGCTGCGCAGATGCATGCCGCGCTTTGCATTCCGACCGTCACCGGCGCATGGCAGCACGAAGGCGGCGGCGCGTTCTTCAACAACGCAGGCATCTGGGGATTCAACCACACACTGATCGAGACGCTCGACGAGGTGGACAAGAACATCCGCCAGCTCGACCAGTCTGAGGTCGGCCGCATTCTGACGGGCGATGCCAAGGCGCTGCAGGGCGGGCCGCCCATCAAGGCCATGATCATTCAGAACACCAACCCGATGAACGTCGCGCCTGAGCAGGATCTGGTCCGGCGGGGTTTTGCGCGGGAGGATTTGTTCGTCGCGGTCCATGAGCAGTTCATGACCGAGACGGCGTTGATGGCGGACATCGTACTGCCAGCGACGATGTTCATGGAACACGACGACCTCTATTACGGCGGCGGCCACCAGCACATCTCCGTCGGAGCCAAGCTGATCGAACCGCCGGGCGAGTGCCGCTCCAACCAGGACGTGATGAAGGGGCTGGCCGACAGGCTCGGCATCACGCATCCGACCTTCCACATGACGGCGCGCGAGATGATCGACGCGACGCTCAAGGCCAGCGGTCACGGCGACATCGACACGCTGCAGGCCGAACTCTGGCGCGACATCCAGCCGGAATTCCGCAAGTCGCATTACCTCGACGGCTTCGCCTACCCGGACGGCAAATTCCGTTTCAAACCGGACTGGGCCAAAATTCCGATGGCCAACAGCAACAATCTGGGGCCGATCGGCAGCATGCCATCGCTGCCAGATCATTGGGCTGTCATCGAGAAAGCGGACGCAGAGCATCCGTTCCGGCTTGCCACCAGCCCGTCGCGCAGCTTCCTCAATTCTTCATTTGCGGAAACGCCGTCGTCGCTCGCACGCGAGGGCACGCCATCCGTCATGATGCATTCCGCCGATGCCGAAAAACTTCAAGTCGCGGACGGCGACGCTGTGGCGGTGGGTAACACGCGCGGCGAGACGACGCTGACTGTGAAAATCTTTGACGGCGTCCGCCGCGGCGTGCTGATCGCGGAATCAATTCACCCGAACAAGAACCACCGCGGCGGCCGTGGCATCAATGTGCTCACCGGAGCGGAAGCTGTCGCACCGCATGGCGGCGCGGCTTTCCACGACAACAAGGTGTGGGCGAGGAAAGTGGCCGCGCAGCCATAACAGGCTTCGAAACCCGAAACTTGAGAATCAGCGGAACTTGAGAATCAGCGGAACTTGAGAATCAGAAAGGCCGCGCAGCATCTGCTCCGCGGCCTTTCGACTTCGTGTCGCGATTACTTCTTTTCGACGTTCCAGAACACCGGCACCGGGCCATCCAGCACGCCGGTGATCTGGTTCCGCCATGCGTTCGGGATCGTATATTGACCGAGCGGAATGTAGGCGACCTGATCGTACGCGATCTTCTGGATGTCCGCTGCGAGTTTCTTTTGCTCATCCGGCGAGGTCGAGCGAGCAAACTTGTCGCGCAACTCTTCCATCTTCGGGTCGTCGAACCAGCCGAACCAGCCTCCGGCCTTGCCCCGGCCCGAGATCGATGCATTGCCGACCGGGTTGAGAATGTCGGCCGCGACCCAGTTGGTGAAGAACATGTTCCAGCCGCCTTCCTTCGGCGGCTTCTGGCTGGCGCGGCGCGTGACCACAGTTTGCCAATCGGTCGCTTGCACCTCGACCTTGAAACCGGCATCGCGCAACAATTGCGCTGCGACGATCGGCTGCGCTTTCAACGTTACCACGTCGCCAGGCGCCATCACCACGACCGGCGTTCCGTCATAGCCGGAAGCGGCCAGTTCCTTTTTTGCTTCCGCCATGCCGTCGCCTTTGACGAGAGTCTCACCACCCGCTTCGGTCGCAAGCGGCGTGCCGCAGCCGAACACCGCTCCGCACATCTTGTAGTATTGGGGATTGCCGATCAGCGCATCGAGGACAGGTTTCTGGCTCATCGCCAGAAAAGCGGCGCGGCGTACCTTCACATTGTCGAACGGAGGATGAAGAAAATTCATCCGGCCGAGCGTCTGAAAGCCCAGCTTGTTGAGCACTTCGACCTTGATATTCTTGTCGCCAGTCAGCGCAGGGAGCAGATCGAACGATGGATTTTCGAGGAAGTCGATATCGCCGGACAACAGCGAGTTCACTTGAGTCTGCGCGTCCGGCATGGTGATCCACTCGACGCGATCGACCTTCACCACCTTGCCGCCCGAGGTCCAGCTCGGCGGTTCGGAGCGGGGGACATAATCCTTGTTCTTTTCGTAAGCGACTTTCACGCCCGGCTGAAACTCGCTCGGGATGAACTTGAACGGACCCGAACCGATCTGTTCCGCGATTGCCTTGTCCGCCGGCGTCTCGGCGATACGCTTCGGCATCATGAACGGCACCACCGAGGACGGCTTGCCGATCGATTCCAGAACGAGGCCGTAGGGCTCCTTCAGTTTCAGCGTGATCGTCTTGTCATCCGTCGCGTCGAGCGACCCGACAAAGTCCATCAGCTTCTGGCCCATGCCATCGCGCTGGCCCCAGCGTTTCAAGGACGCAACGCAATCTTCCGCAGTGACTGGCTTGCCGTCATGCCATTTCAGCCCGTCGCGCAGCGTGAACGTGTAAGTGAGCTTGTCGTCCGATATTTTCCAGCTCGCCATCTGCGGCTGGACCTTGAAGCTGGAGTCCATCGCCAGCAGCGTGTCGTACACCATGTAACCGTGATTACGGGTGATGTAGGCCGTGGTGATGATCGGGTCGATCACACGCAGGTCGGAATGCATCACCGCCGAAATTGTTTTGCCCTTTTGGGCGAAAGACAGCGAGGTCGTGGCGGAAAGCGCCAAACCCGCCGCGATCAGAACAACAGGCAACCGCGTTTTCATCAAAGCTGAAGCACGCCACCCACGCGAAAAATCAGACATCGCATCGCTCCTGACTGAGAACTGTTCATTACCGGATGATTGCTTGTGCATCCTGATCGAAGATTGAGCTTGATCGAAGTCTAAGACTTTGAACCTGCTCGCTTATCAAGACTTCTCAAGCAAGACTTGCACCAACCCTGTGATGCGTCAATCGCCATTTGCGCAAGGCATCCCCACCACATGCGCGACTGCGAAGATTGCCGCTTGCCGCGAGCTTCAAGACGTTCTGAAATGCATTCCACGCATCGTTCAACGAGTTCAACAAAATATCGCGTTGGCGCGCAAGATCAGGGACAACCGGATGAATCCAGTCAATCTGCCGTTCGACAGCGAAGCCATGCTCGCCGGTCTGCGGCCATGGGTCGAGTGCGAAAGCCCGACATGGGATGCTGCGGCAGTTGACCGCATGCTCGATCTCGCCGCCCGCGACATGGCGCTCAATGGCGCAACGATCGAGCGGATCGCCGGACGAATGGGGTTCGGTGGCTGCATTCGCGCACGCTTTCCCCATCCTGACTTCGGCAAACCGGGCATTCTGATCGCCGGACACATGGATACGGTGCATCCGGTCGGCACGATCGCGCAGTTGCCGTGGCGGCGGGACAACGGCAAATGCTTTGGCCCGGGTATTTTCGATATGAAAGGCGGAAACTACGCAGCCCTCGAAGCGATCCGCCAGTTGCAGAAGATCGCCTTCACGACGCCGTTGCCCCTTACCATCCTGTTCACGCCCGACGAGGAAGTCGGCACGCCGAGCACGCGCGATCTCGTGGAAGCCGAGGCATCGCGCAACAAGTACGTGCTGGTGCCGGAGCCAGCGTTCGAGAACAAGGGCGTGGTGACCGGACGTTACGCGATCGCCCGGTACAATCTGGAAGCGATCGGCGTGCCGAGCCACTCCGGCGCGAGGCTTTCGGCGGGGCGATCCGCGATCCGCGAAATGGCGCGGCGGATCGTTCAGATCGACGAAATGACCGGCGAGGACTGCACGTTCAGCGTCGGCATCGTTCACGGCGGTCAATGGGTCAATTGCGTCGCCTCGCGTTGCACAGGCGAAGCGCTCAGCATGGCCAAACGCCAGGCCGATCTCGATCGCGGCGTCGAGCGGATGCTCGCTCTGTCCGGCACGAACAATGACGTGACATTCAACGTGACGCGCGGCGTGACGCGGCCGGTATGGGAACCGGACGCCGGCACCATGAAGCTCTACGGACTCGCGCGCGATATCGGCAAGCAGATCGGCATCGATCTGATTCAGGGCAGCGCCGGCGGCGGATCGGACGGCAACTTCACCGGCGCCAAGGGTATTCCGACACTCGACGGCCTCGGCATGCGCGGCGGCGGCGGGCATACGCTGCAGGAGCATATCGAGGTCGATTGTCTTGCCGAGCGCGGGCGACTGATGGCCGGGCTGCTGGCAACTCTCAGCTAGACAGGCGCCTGTCGATGGCCGCTTTGCGTCCGTCGTTGCACAAATCATTGTGCAACCTCTTGAGCGGGTGCGATTGATGGCACACTATTTGCTGGATTTTGGCGTCAAGGGAACGCCGATGGACAAGCGCATGAAGCTGAAAATACGCCCTGCTCGCCGGCGCAAGAAATCGAGGCACGGCTGATGCTCGGATACCTGATCCGCCGTATCCTCGCCGCGATCCCCGTCATGGGCGTAGTGGCTCTCGTCGTTTTCCTGCTTCTGCGCCTGACCCCCGGCGATCCGGCCGCGATCATCGCCGGCGATCTCGCAACGCCCGAGCAACTGGAACGCATCCGCACATCGCTCGGCTTGAACGAGCCGCTGCATACCCAGTTCCTTACCTGGATCTGGAAAATCCTGCAGGGCGATTTGGGCGTGTCGCTGATCTCGCAGGTTCCCGTGATCAAGATGATCAGTCAGCGCATCGAGCCGACCATCAGCATCGCACTCTCGACCATCACACTCGCGATCCTGATCGCGGTGCCGCTCGGCGTCATTGCCGCATGGAAGCATGGCACCTGGATCGACCGTGTGGTGATGAGCCTGTCGGTTCTCGGCTTCTCGGTTCCGGTGTTCGTGGTCGGCTACGTTCTCATTCAGATATTCGCCATCGAATTCCGCTGGCTGCCGGTACAGGGATTCCGCAGCATCACCGGCGGCTTCGGCCCGTTCTTCGAGCGCGCCATCCTGCCGACCATGGCGCTGTCCTTTATCTACATCGCCTTGATCGCGCGCATCACCCGCGCCTCGATGCTGGAAGTGCTCGGCGAAGATTATGTTCGGACCGCGCGCGCCAAGGGCATCGGCGAAGCCGGAGTGCTGATGCGCCATGCGCTGCGCAACGCTGCCGTACCGGTCATCACCGTGATCGGCACCGGTTTCGCGCTGCTGATCTCCGGCGTGGTGGTGACCGAGAGCGTGTTCAACATTCCCGGCATCGGCCGCCTCACCGTCGATGCGGTGCTGGCGCGCGATTATCCGGTGATCCAGGCGATGATTCTGCTCACCAGCGGATTGTACGTCACGATCAATCTGGTGATCGATCTCCTCTACACCCTGCTCGACCCAAGGATCAGATACTGATGGCCATCGACACCATCGAGCCATCGTCGATCTCCGCGGGCGCGGCGAGCGGTCCGCGCGTCAGCCTGAGGCCCTCGAGCACGATCATCACCATCGCCGCGATCTGCCTGATCGTCGTCGTCGCGTCCGCGATCTTCGCCGGCTTCATTGCGCCGCAGGATCCGCAGAAACTCGCTCCGGCGATGCGGCTCAAGCCCGGGATGCCCGGCTTCCCGCTCGGAACCGACGCATATGGGCGCGACCTGCTCTCGCGCATTCTCTACGGCGGCCGCATCTCGCTGATGATCGGCGTCGGCGCCGCGGTCGTCAGCGTTACGATCGGGCTTGCGATCGGCCTCGTGTCGGGTTTCTTCCGCTGGGCGGACGCCATCATCATGCGCATCATGGATGGCTTGATGGCGATTCCGAGTATCCTGCTCGCCATCGCTGTGGTGTCTCTTTCCGGGGCCAGTCTGAAGACGGTTCTGATCGCCATCATCATTCCGGAAGTTCCGCGCGTGGTGCGGCTGGTGCGTTCCGTCGTGCTGTCAGTGCGCGAGGAGCCTTACGTCGAAGCGGCGATCGCGATCGGCTCCGGTCTGCCGAAAATCCTGTGGCGGCACATCATGCCAAACACGTTTGCACCGTTGATCGTGCAAGGAACGTATATCTGCGCATCGGCAATTCTCACCGAGGCAATCCTGTCGTTCCTTGGCGCGGGCATCAATCCGGAAACCCCGACCTGGGGGAACATTATGGCCGAGGGCCGCGCGTTCTTCCAGATCAAGCCGTCGCTGATCTTCTGGCCGGGAGTGGTTTTGTCCATCGCCATTCTGTCGATCAACCTGATCGGCGACGCCACGCGCGACGCGCTGGATCCCCGCATGAAGCAACGCAAGGCGGGCAAATGAGCGGCAAAGTCGTCGAGATCAACAATCTCGTGGTCGGTGTCGGCGCTCAGCCGGACGCTGCAAAAATTCTCGATAATGTCTCGTTACAGGTCAGTGAAGGGGAGACGCTGTGCCTTGTCGGCGAGAGCGGCTCGGGCAAGTCGGTGACATCGCTCACGATCATGGGGTTGTTGCCGAAGAAAATTCTCGTGCCGACGCACGGCAGTGTACGCCTTGCCGGCGAGGAAATTCTCACCGCCACCGACCGCCGCCTCCGCGCGCTTCGGGCCACCACCATGGCGATGATCTTCCAGGAGCCGATGACCGCGCTCAATCCGGTGGTCCCGGTCGGCAAACAGATCGACGAAGTGCTGCGCACTCATACCAGTCTGGACGCGCGAAGCCGGCGCAAACGCATTCTCGAGATGATGGAGCAAGTCCGGCTGCCGGATGTGGAGCGCATCTTCGCATCCTATCCGCACCGTCTCTCGGGCGGGCAGCGCCAGCGCATCATGATCGCTATGGCGCTGGTTCTTGAACCCAAACTGCTGATCGCGGACGAGCCGACCACCGCTCTCGATGTGACGACGCAGAAGCAAATTCTCAGCCTGATCCGCGACCTGCAAAAGGATCACGGGACCGCCGTGCTGTTCATCACGCACGATATGGGTGTGGTCGCCGAGATCGCAGATCGGGTCGCCGTGATGCGCTATGGCCATGTGGTTGAGACGGGTCCGCTCGATGCGATCCTGCGCGCACCGACGCAGGACTACACGCGCAATCTGCTGTCTGCCGTTCCGAGCCTCGTACCCCGCGCTGCCCGCCCGGCGACGGCCTCCGCGCCCGTGGTGCTAGACACCTCGGAACTGACGAAGGTTTATCGCGAGCGATCGATTCTCGGCAAAGTCCGTGAGGTCGCGGCAGCGAAAGACGTCACCCTTACGCTGCACAGGGGCCGGACACTCGGCATCGTCGGCGAAAGCGGCTCGGGAAAATCCACTGTTGCGCGCTGCATTCTCCGGCTGATCGATCCGACCTCCGGCGGCATCCGCGTGATCGGCAAGGAAATCTCGTTCCTGTCGCGGAACCTGCTGCGGCCGCACCGCAAGCATATCCAGATCATCTTTCAGGATCCGTATCGCTCGCTCAATCCGCGCCTCACCGTCGGCGAAACCATCGCGGAAGGCCCGGTCAATTACGGAACGCCGAAGCCAGAAGCACTCAGGCGCGCGAGAGAGTTGCTGGAACTGGTCGATCTTCCACCCGACGCAATCTCGCGCTATCCGCACCAGTTTTCCGGCGGGCAACGCCAGCGCATCGCCATCGCGCGCGCGTTGGCGATGGACCCCGATGTGCTGGTTGCCGATGAAGCCGTTTCTGCGCTGGACGTGTCGGTGCAGGCGCAGGTGCTGCAGCTGCTCGATGACATTCAAGCCCGGCTCGGCATCGCGCTTTTGTTCATTACTCACGACCTGCGGGTGGCGGCGCAGATTTGCGACGACGTGATCGTCATGCAGCATGGGCACATCGTCGAGCAAGGTCCGGCGGGCGACATCCTGACCAATCCGAAGCAGGCCTACACACAACAATTGCTCGACGCAGCGCCCGGCCGCGGGTGGGATTTCGCCAACTTCAGGCCCCTCGCCGCTGGCATGGCTGCTCCGGCAAAAACCCGCGACATCGCATTGAATTCCTGACTACAATGACACCATGACCCGGATCGCGATCGGCGGCTTCCTGCACGAGACCAATACTTTTGCGCCGACCAAAGCGGTCTACGATGCCTTCGTGCACGGCGGCGGCTGGCCGCCAATGTCGCGGGGCGAGGCAATGTTCGCGGCCACCCACAACATCAATGTCGGCATGTCTGGCTTCGTTGATCACGCACGCGGCTACGGCTGGGATCTGATTCCCACCATCTGGTGCGCGGCGAGCCCATCGGCTCACGTAACCGAGGACGCCTACGAACGGGTCGCAAAAGCGATCCTGGGTGGCATCGCAGAAGCGGGTCCGATCGATGCGGTCTATCTCGACCTGCACGGCGCGATGGTGACCGAGCATTTCGACGATGGCGAGGGCGAATTGCTGGCCCGCGTGCGCAAGCTCATCGGCAAGGACTTGCCGCTCGTCGTCAGCCTCGATCTGCACGCCAATGTGACGCCGGAGATGGTCGAGCATGCCGACGCGCTGATCGCCTACCGCACCTATCCGCATATCGATATGGCCGACACAGGCCGCGCCGCGGCGAAACATCTCGCGCTGCTGCTGAAGTCGAAGCAGAAGTTTGCGAAGGCGTTTCGCCAGCCGCCTTTTCTCATTCCTATTAGCTGGCAATGCACCGATCTGGAGCCCTGCAAGAGCATTTATGCAAAGCTGGCAGCGCTCGAGAGTGACCGTGTTCCGACGCTCTCCTTCGCACCGGGATTTCCGGCTGCGGATTTTCCCGACTGCGGCCCCTCGATCTTTGCATATGGCCGAACGCAAGCCGATGCAGACCTTGCGGCCGATACCATCGCCGATCTGATCGGCGCGCACGAAAACGATTTCGACGGCAAGATTTACGCGCCCGACGACGGCGTGCGCTATGCGATGGAGCGTTCCCGGCGCGCCAGCAAACCGATCGTGATTGCCGATACCCAGGATAATCCCGGCGCCGGCGGCGACTCGGACACCACCGGAATGCTGCGCGCACTGGTGCGCAACGGCGCGACCAAAGCGGCGATCGGTGTCATCGTCGATCCGGCGACGGCGGCGACGGCGCATAGCGCGGGCAAGGGAACCAGCGTGACGTTGTCGCTCGGCGGCAAATCAGGCATTCCGGGCGATACACCGTTCGAGGGCACGTTCGTCGTCGAGGAACTGTCCGACGGACGCTTCATCGCCCCCGGCCCCTATTTCGGCGGCAGCCGGATGAATCTCGGTCCCTCTGCGTGCCTGCGGATCGGCGACGTGCGCGTGGTTGTCGGCTCGCGCAAATCGCAACTGGCCGATCAAGCCATGTTCCGTTTTGTCGGAATCGAGCCGACCGAACAATCCATCCTCGTCAACAAAAGCTCGGTGCATTTCCGCGCCGACTTTACGCCCATCGCCGAGGAGATCATCATTTGCGCCGCGCCCGGTGCGATGCCCGCCGACACGGCAGCGTTGCCTTGGACGCGCTTGCGTCCCGGTATTCGTATCAAGCCGAACGGCCCCGCCTTCTCGTCAAAACCTGACCGTTTATTCTAGAGAGCCCGGAAATCAGCCATGCCGACTATCGACCTGATCGAAAATTTTGCCGACGAACTCACTGCGATCCGCCGCGATTTCCATGCCCATCCCGAGATCGGCTTCGAGGAACACCGGACCTCCGGCATCGTTGCCGACAAACTGAAACAATGGGGCGTCGAGGTTCATCGCGGGATCGGCGGCACCGGCGTGATCGGCGTGCTCAAGGGCAAAGGCGGCGGTGCAAAGCGCATCGGCTTGCGCGCCGACATGGATGCGCTGCCGATGGAAGAAAACACCAACCTGCCCTGGCGCTCGACCATTCCGGGGCGCTTTCATGGCTGCGGTCATGATGGCCACACAACGATGTTGCTTGGCACTGCGCGCTATCTCGCCGAGACACGCAACTTCGATGGCACCGCGGTTTTCATCTTCCAGCCTGCCGAGGAAGGCCTTGGCGGGGCGCGCGCGATGCTCAAGGACGATCTGTTCAAGCGCTTTCCTTGCGACGAGGTTTACGGCCTGCACAACGCTCCCGACCTCGATCACGGACAGGTCGCAGTGTTTCCAGGCCCGGCGATGGCGGGCGCGGATTTCTTCGATATCCACATCACCGGATACGGCAGCCACGGCGCGATGCCCGACAAATCGAAAGACCCGGTCGTGATCGCCCTGACACTGGGGCAGGCGCTGCAATCCATCGTCAGCCGCAACGTCAACCCACTGAAATCGGCGGTGCTTTCCATCACGAAAATTCACGCGGGTTCGGCCTACAACGTCATCCCGGGGGAGGCCCATCTCGCCGGCACCGTGCGCGCCTTCGACGATGGTGTCCGCAAGCTGATCCGCGAGCGCATGAAGGCGATTGCCGCAGGCATCGCAGCGGCGTTTCAGGTCGAGATCAAGGTCGATATCCGCGACATCTTCTCAGTCCTCGTCAATCATGAGGAGCATGCCCTTGCGGTCGCGGACATCGCCCGCGGCGTTGTCGGAAAGGACAATGTGTCCACCGCAGCCCGCCCCAAGATGGGCAGCGAGGATTTCGCCGACATGCTGCATGCGGTGCCGGGCGCTTACTTCTGGCTCGGCCATGACGGCTCGGTACCTGTGCATAATCCCGGCTACGTGCTGGATGACAAAATTCTGCCGATCGGCGCCAGTATTTTCTCCCGCCTGATCGAGACACGGATGCCGCTGTCGGCATAGCCGCTCATTCAGCAATGCCGGCGGAGCCAGCGTCATGACCGATCTGCACGATCTCTCCGCCGTCGAACTTCTGTTCGGGTATCACGAAAAGACGTTTTCGCCGTCGGACGTGCTCGAAGACGTTTTTGCGCACATCGCGCGCTGGGAACCGCATATCCAGGCGCTCTATGCGTTCGATCCGGACAGCGCACGCGCTGCCGCGAAGACGTCGACCGAACGCTGGGCCAAAAGCGCGCCGATCGGCTCGCTGGACGGCATTCCCGCGACCATCAAGGAAAACATCGCAACCAAAGGCGTGCCGGTGCCGCTGGGATCGATCACGACGAAGCTGGTGATGGCGGAAGCCGATGCACCGCCGGCCGCGCGCATGCGCGAAGCGGGAGCAGTGATCTATTCCAAGACCACGATGCCGGACTACGGTATGCTGTCGTCGGGCCTGTCGAGCTTTCACCCGCTGACGCGCAATCCTTGGGATCTCAGCAAGAACCCCGGCGGCTCCAGCGCGGGCGCAGCTGCGGCTGGCGCTGCGGGATATGGTCCGTTGCATCTCGGCACCGACATCGGCGGTTCGGTACGGCTTCCCGCATGCTGGTGCGGCCTGTTCGCGCTGAAGCCCAGCCTTGGCCGCGTCCCGATCGATCCGCCTTACGTCGGCCGTGTCGCCGGACCGATGACGCGCACGGTCGAGGATGCAGCATTGATGATGAGTGTGCTTTCGCAACCCGATGCGCGTGATTCGATGAACCTGCCGCCGTCGAGCATTCACTGGCAATCGCTGGAGTCATCGCCGAAGGGCGTAAAGATCG
The DNA here is from genome assembly GCA_021732215.1 of Hyphomicrobiales bacterium. Taxonomy (GTDB): domain Bacteria; phylum Pseudomonadota; class Alphaproteobacteria; order Rhizobiales; family Xanthobacteraceae; genus SG-bin9. The sequence continues at coordinate 101,535 of JAKFVL010000023.1, read as the reverse complement.
GACTGATGCTCGATCTGGGCTTCGGTATGCCGCTCGAGGACGAGGTGAGAAAAGCGGTCACTGCCGCCGCGAAACTGTTCGAAAGCGCCGGCGCGGTTGTCACCGAGGTGCCGACAGCAATGACGCGCGAGATGCTCGATGGACTTGATACGTTCTGGCGCGCGCGATCATGGGACGATATCTCGAAACTTCCGGCCGGTGAGCAGAAGAAGGTGCTGCCCTATATCTACGCCTGGGCCGAACAAGCCGCGAAGCTGACGGGTCTCGATGTGATGCGCGGCTTCAACGCCACCATGGCGATGCGCACTGCGTCGGCGAAACTGTTCCAGACTGTCGACTATGTGCTGTCTCCGGTCTCGCCAGTGGTGAAGTTCCCAGCCGAACTTGCCTCGCCGTTGAACGATCCGGCCCGGCCATTCGATCACATCACCTATACGGCATGCTGGAACATGTCCGAGCAACCGGCAGCGTCGATCAATGCCGGATACGACGCCAGCGGTTTTCCGATCGGTCTGCAGATCATCGGCAAGCGCTTCGACGATCTCGGCGTACTGCAGATGGCGAAAACGTTCGAGGAAATGCGCGGTCCGCAGCGGCCGTGGCCGCAACCGCCGCAGTAGCCCTGCTGCCCACCTGTCGCAGCCGCCGCCGGATCATGATGCTTTGCGTTCGGCGGCGTATTTGACGAGCGCGCCAAACCGGTAGATGCCATGGACAAACTTGCTGTAGGGCATCGTCACGAAGAAGCCGAACACAAATCCGAGATGCAGCGCGAGCAGCGTGCCCATGGCGGGCGTCGCGCGCAGCACCAGCAACAGCAAACCTGTGATTGACGTGAGCAGCAGCATGACGATGAAACCGGTGTCCATCCCGGTTTGGCTTGCTTCAACCATGGCCGGATCGCGCTGCCGTTTCGCGAGCAAGAGCCCGATCGGACCGATCACCAATCCGATGCCCCCGACCGTCCCCAGCACCACAGGAAAATCGGTGATGCGATACGGCGCGTGCCAGCCGAAACCGTAGGCATAGATCGTCGCAACCGTTGTCGATGCGAAGCACAGCCAGAAGCCGTAAAATGTCAGGTGGTGATAGAGCCGGCGGCGATCGCGCGGCTTGTCGTTCTCATTCATGCACCCGACGCCGCCGCCATCGAGATAGCGTAGCTGCGACGCATCCTTGACCGCTTCCCACAACGAAACCGCATGAGCGCTTGGCGACACATCTTTCCAGAACAGCCGGAATCCCATCGCCAGCGCCAGCAGCGAATAGAGAAATGCCGCGCCAAAGATCGCGACCATCGCTCCGTGCGGCATGATTTTGTAGAATGCTCCCTGCCCGACATGCGTGCCGAACATCACCGCCGGATCGTTCAGCGCCATGAATGCCATCATGAAGCCCGCAACACTCAACGCAGCGGCAAGGCTGATCGTCAGCCCGTTGCGCCGAAAGGCTCCGGAGAAAAATCGCGGCCAGGTGTAGGCCGCATAAGAGTCCGCCCGCACAGCCGCCAGAGTTTGCGGCACGTTAACGGCAAACTCGTGCGGTGTCGCAAACTGGCAGTCGTAGTAGCAGGCTCCGCAACTGTGGCAGAGATTGGCCAGGTAATTGAGGTCGCCGGGAGTGAACGCGCGGCGCAATTCCATCGCCGGGAAAACCGCGCAAAGCCCCTCGCAATAGCGGCAGGCGTTGCAGATCGTCATCAGCCGTTCGGCTTCGGCAAGGTTTCCACCTGCCGGAAGCGGCGACGGGTATGCGGCACTCGTCAAATCCAGCATCGATCGCCTGTCTTGCTCAATTGCGCACAGTCATTGCAGCGGTGCGGCCGGCGACGCGGCCGAACACGCTGCCGATCGTCATCCCGATTCCGGCAGCATAGCCGCGCCCCAGTACATTGCCCGCCATGATCTCGCCTGCGGAAAACATATTGGCCGATGGTTTGCCGCTGTTCATGATCATTCGCGCATCGCGGTTTACGCGGGTGCCAAGATAAGTGAAGGTGATGCCCGGCCGAACCGGATAGGCATAGTATGGCGGCGTATCGAGCGGCAGCGCCCAGTGGGTTTTTGGCGGCGTCAGTCCTTCGGTGCGGCAGTTGTCGAGGATCGTGTGATCGAACGAGCCCGGAACGACCGCGGAATTGAATGCGGCAATGGTCGCATCCGCTCTGTCCGGATCAAGTTCGAGTCTGTCTGCCAGCTCGCGGATGGTCGGTGCGGTTATCGGTGGATACAGCGACGGCATGAATGCGTTGAGCGATTTGGCGTCGAACACGATATAGGCGATCTGATCCGGCTGTCCCGCAATCAGACGTCCCCAGATCGCGTAGCGCTTCGGCCAGAAATCCTCGCCCTCATCATAAAAGCGTTCGGCATGCTTGTTCAGCACGACACCGAACACCACGCAGTCGAGGCGCGTGATGATGCCGCCGTCGAAACGCGGCGATCGCGCGTCGATCGCGACCGCATGGCACTGCGTCGGATCGCCGACCTCCTGAACGCCATGATCGAGCAGCATCCGCAGAATGGTGCCGCGATTATACGGCGTGCCACGAATGAGAAAATTATCCGCGGCGGCGCCCCAGTATTGCTTCAGCCATTCGATGTTGGCTTCAAAACCGCCTGCAGCGGCGACCAGCGCGCCAGCGCGCACGTTCACTGATTGCCCGCCAAAAACGGCCGTCGCCGAAAGAAACACGCCATCGTCGATGTCAAGATCGGTGACCTCCGCATCGTAGACGACTTCGACGCCCAGCGCCTCCGCTGTCAGATACAGCGCATTGAGCATGGCGCGGCCGCCACCGAGAAAGAACGAGTTGGTGCGCCCGAGGCTCAACGTACCTCCCAGCGGCGGCTGAAATCGCACGCCCTGCTCTCCGATCCAGCTGAGCATCTCCTTTGACTGGGCGATCGTGAATCGCGCCAGCTCCTCGTCGGTATGACCTTGCGTCACGCGCTTGAGATCATCCCAGAATTCATCCTCGGTATAGGGACCAGTCAAATGCTGGGTTGCGGTATCATGCGCGCAGCGCATGTTGCGCGTATGGCGCGTGTTGCCGCCGCGATAGAATTTCGGCGCACCTTCCAGCACCAGCACAGACGCGCCGGCCCGACGCGCGCTGATCGCGGCGCAGAGCGCGGCATTGCCGCCGCCGATAATGAGAACATCAAAGCGCCGGGTGAAATCAGGCATCGCGTCAGGGAGCGGTTCTGCGTTGCACGTCCGCAATCACGCGGTAGATCACCGGCCAATAAAGATCGCCAAAACCTGCGCCAGCCGCCTCCGCCAGTATGCTATCGGCGTTTTCCGCGCCCGGTAATTTCATGCCGACGGATGCGGCGAGCTCGAGCGCGTAGCCAATGTCCTTGCGCGCATACTGCGTGGAAAATGCCCGCTCCGGAAAGTTGTCCAAGAGCATCGCTTTCATGCCGTGATTGCGCAGCGCGAAGCTGTCCGCCGAGCCTTTGGTCAACGTCTCGAACAGGATTTTTCCGTCGAGCCCCGCGTTTCGCGCTGTCGCCAGCGCTTCGCCCAACGCGACAACTGTCTCCACCAGAACCATATTGTTCAGGATCTTGACGATCTGACCCGCACCGACCGGACCGCAATGCGTGATGTCGGTCGCAAACGTCGCAAGCAGCGGCTTGATAGACGCGAATACGACGTCGTCGGCGCCGACCATGACGCTGAGCGTGCCGTCTTCAGCCGCCTGCCGCGTCCGCGCAATCGGCGAATCCGCGTAGCCTGCGCTTCTGGCCGCAAATCGCGCGGCCAGATCGCGGGTGAGATCGACCGGCGATGTACCGAGGTCGACGATCGTGTGTCGTGCACCCGCGTGAGCCAGCAACCCATCGGATCCATCGCAGACGGCTTCGACATGGGCGCCGCTCGGCAGCGCCAGAAAAATAATCTCGCACCGCGCGGCGAGATCGGAGAGCGAGGCCGCAGCCTCGACGCCGAACGGCCGCAAACGATCCAGCGGCGCTGAATCGCGATCGTAGCCGACAACCGCTGCGCCGCTTTTGCGCGCGAGATTCCGGCACATCGGCTCGCCCATCACCCCGAGCCCGACAAAGCCGATCGTCTGCGTCATCTGCGTGTTCCATTTTGCGGAAGATCGCCGCCGCCGGCGACGCATCATGCGCCATGTTTAGCAGAAGTCACGTTTGGCTTGCCAGCGCTCATGGCCATGCCGCATAGGATGGTCCGCTGCGCGCATGTTCGAGCCGGATCTGACGCCGATAGAGACCCGGCGACGCACCGCGATACTTCCGGAAGAAGCGGTTGAAATACGCAGGGTCGCGGAAACCCAGACCGTAGCCGATCTGTTCGACCGGCAGATCGAGCTGTTCGAGGCGGGCACAGGCTTCCCGCACCAGACGCTCATGAATGATGGCGCGCGGTCCGCTGCCTTTTTCACGCTGACAATGCGCGTGCAGTTTGTCGGACGTCACACCAAGCATTGCGGCATAGCGCGCCACCGTCCAGCCGTCGCGATAATGCAATTCCACCATCTGGAGAAAATTGCCGACCAGCGCGACGCCGCCTCCGCGTGCAGCAGATTCAGGTTGCGATTCGCGCGGCGTCCCGAGCCGCCACAAATGCAGGCATAGCATCAGAATGTGGGACGAGATGAGCGTTGCCCCGCCATGCCCCGGATTTCGAAGTTCGGACTCGATGGAACGGCACGAACTCGCAATCGTTTCGAGTTGTGCGATCAGCGATTCGCTTTCGATCAGCGCAAAGCGATCCGTCGCGCGGCGAAGGTCGAGCGCCTCGGCGCTGCCCGCCACGATCTTGATGAGAAGATCATCGTCCATCGAGATCAGCAGTCCATTCGCACCGGCGCTGACTTCGATGACAGCATCGATGTTACCTGGAAGCCAAAGCAGTGCAGGCGCTTCGAGCGTGGCAGTCGTCCCTTGCCATGAGGCCGTCGCGCGGTCGCCCTGCAGCAGCATGAGGTGCGCTCGGCGCTCGCCTTTTTGCCGGAGAATCCAGGTGCGGGGCGCGAGTGCTGCCGAAAATGCCTCGGCTCTGACGGCCAAAGCAACACCAACCGGTAATCCTCTGAAACCCGGCGACGCCAGCATGGCAGCTCTCGCTGAGACAATACGCCGCCCAATGCGACACGTTTCTGCCAGAAGAATACAATCTTTCCTCGGTTTCGTCCAATTCCAAGCATGCGGCGACCTCCTCTAACGTCCGGGTATTCACGAGCGCCAGCCAATGACGCCGCTCAACGCATCTCTGGGAGGAGAACATGGGAACAACCATCACGCGCCGCATGGCGCTGCTCGCATCCGTCTGTGCTGCCACGTTCGGATTGGTCGCCACAGCTCACGCGCAGGCGTCGCTCAAGATCGGTTACGCGATTTCGCGAACGGGCCCGAATACCGGGGGCGCCGCGGTCACCACGCTGCCGAACTATGAGTTGTGGGTTAAAGAAGTGAACGCGGCCGGCGGCATCAAGCTCGGCGACAAGCGCGTGCCGATCGAGATCGTGCAATACGACGATCGCTCGAACGCCGAAGAAGCCGTCCGCGCCATCGAGCGGCTGGTCAACCAGGACAAGGTCGATTTCATTCTGCCGCCATGGGGCACGGGTCTCAACCTCGCCGTCGGGCCCACGCTCAACCGCGAAGGCTATCCGCATCTCGCCGCGACTGCCGTGACAGATCGCGCGCCGGAGCTCGCCAAGCGCTGGCCCAACAGCTTCTGGCTGCTCGGCACCAGCGCCGATGCCGCCAAGACGCTGGTCGACCTGCTCGTGAAACTGCGCGACGACAAGGCGATCGGCGACACCGTGGCGATGGTCAGCATCGCCGACGGTTTCGGCATCGATCTGTCGTCGGCCGGGCGCAAGGCCTTGACCGACGCCAAGTTCAAACTCGCCTACGACAAGAGCTACCCGATCGGCACACAGGATCTGGCGCCGATCATCAACGAGGTGAAGGCGCTCAATCCGGACGTGTTCATCGCCTTCAGCTATCCGCCGGACACGCTGGCGCTGACCGAACAATCGCGGATTGCCGGGCTCAATCCGAAGGTGTTCTACACCGGCGTCGGGACGGCATTTCCGCTCTATCGCCAGCGCTTCGGCAAGAACACCGAGGGGGTGATGGGGATCGGCGGCTGGAGCGGCGACAGCCCGGCAATCAAGGACTATCTCGCCAGACACAAAGCCTCCGCGGCAAATGGCGCGGAGCCTGACCGCTGGGCGAGTGCCGTGACCTACGCCAGCCTCCAGATGCTGCAACAGGCCATCGAGAAGGTCGGCAAGGTCGACCGTGCGGCCGTCATCAAGGAACTGCAGACGGGCACGTTCGACACGGTGATCGGCAAGGTGAAGCTCGAGAACAACATGCCAACACGTTACTGGTGGGTCGGCCAGTGGCAGGACGGCGAGTTCTACGGCGTCGCGCCCGCCGCCAACGAAGGCGCGCGCAAGGCCGTCGTGCCGAAGCCGGCTTGGGTGGCGCAATAACGCCGCTCAAAGCTGACGGACTGAGCCATGACAAACGCTATCCTGACCGGCCTGATGCTGGGCGGCATGTATGCGTTGATCGCGATGGGGCTGACGCTCCAGTACGGGGTCGCGCGGATCATGAACCTGTCTTACGGCGAGTTTCTGATTGCCGCCGCCTTCACAGCGCACTGGCTGTTCACCGGATGGGCGCTCAGCCCGTTCGTCGGGATGGCGTTTGTGGTTCCGGCCGCCTTTGCCGTGAACTTCGCCGTTTACAAGCTACTGCTGACGCCTCTGGTGCGACGCGCCCGAACGCGCGACGCGCTTGAGGTCGACAGCATTCTGGCGACCTTCGGACTGACCTTCATCGTTCAGGGCTCGATGCAGTCGATGTTCGGCGGCGCCTACTACAGCTATTCGTATCTGGCCTTCCCGGTTCAGGTGCTCGGCGAAACGCTCTCCGCCAACCGTCTCGCCGCGCTGGGCATCACGGTCGTCCTCGGGCTGGCTCTTTATCTTGCGCTGACACGCACTCGCGCAGGCACCGCGATCCGCGCGGTTGCGGTCGATCCGGCCGCAGCCCAGCTTGTCGCCATCAATGTGGAGCGCACGTCCGCACTCACTTTCGCTCTGGGTGGTGCGCTGGTGGCCGCGGCCGGCGTGCTGGTCAGCACCTTTCTCACCTTCAGCGCATCGTCCGGCGTCGTATTCACGATGAAGGCGCTCATCATCGTGGTGATGGGCGGCGTCGGCAACATTCTCGGTTGTCTGATCGCGGGATTGCTGCTGGGAGTGAGCGAAGCGCTTGTCGCATCGCTGGTCGATCCGGGACTGACGCTTGCCGTCAACTTCGCATTGTTTCTCGCGGTATTGCTCGTGAAGCCCGCAGGCCTGTTCGGCAGGGCGACACGATGACGCTGCGAACGACGACGCTGGGCGCGATCGCGCTGGCGGCAATCGTGCTGCTCGCGTTCGTGCCGCGGTTGGCCAATCCATATTATCTGGCGCTTGCAATCAGCCTGCTGCAGTACACGGTGCTGGCCACCGCATGGGGAATGTTTTCCGGCCCGACCCGCTATGTGTCGCTGGCAACAACGGCGTTCTTTGGCGTCGGCGCTTATACGGTCGCCGTGCTCGGCGAGGTTCTGCCTTGGCCGGTTGTTCTTGTTGTCGCGGCAAGCCTCGGCGCCATCCTTGCGGCTGTCGTCGGGTTGTCGACGCTGCGGCTCAGCGGCGTCTATTTCGTGATCTTCACGTTCGGACTGGCCGAACTGGTCCGTCAGCTTGTTGTCTGGTTCGAGGTCAACAAATCGCGCGTCCTCGGCCGCTATGTGTTCGTCAACGTCACGCAAAGCGATATCTATTGGCAACTCCTGATCCTGGCTATCGCCGTTTTCCTGATCGGATGGCTGGTCGCGCGATCGCGTCTGGGCTTCGCGCTGCGTATTATCGGTGAGGACGAAACCGTCGCCACGCACTGCGGCATCAATACAACGATTGCCAAAGTCGCGTTGTTCACCATAAGCGCGACCATCATGACGATCGTCGGCGCGATCATGGCGCCGCGCTGGACCTACATCGAGCCGTCGATCGCGTTCAATGCGATGATCTCGTTTCAGGTGTTGATCATGGCCCTCCTCGGCGGCGCGCACCGGCTATGGGGCCCAATCCTTGGCGCCGTACCGCTGGTGATTCTGTTCGAGCTGCTGAGCGCGCGCTTTCCGAACACCTTCACCATCATCCTCGGATGCATCTTTCTGCTCATTGTCTACCTGCTGCCGCGTGGCGTCGCGGGCCTGCTCGAGTCGGGCAAGGCCAGGTGGGGCGAGACTTTCAAACCGCGAGCCGTCGCATGAGCGGGCCACAGCACATACTCGACGTTGAAAAACTCAGACGCGCCTTTGGCGGCCTTGTCGCGGTCAATGACCTGAGCTTCAGCGTCGCAAGCGGCGAGGTTCTCGGCCTGCTCGGCCCCAACGGTTCAGGCAAGACAACAGCGCTCAATCTCATGTCAGGCCTGCTGCGTTCCGATGCCGGAGCCATTCGCCTGAACGGACATGACATATCCGGGCTGCCTGCGTTCAAGATCGCTCGCCTCGGGCTGACGCGGACGTTCCAGCTTGTTCGCGTGCTCGACGGTATGGATTGCCGGGACAACATCAGAGCCGGGATTGTGTTCAACAAGCCGCAGGTCCGGGCAGCGGGGATCGAGTCTGACATCACCGCGCTGCTGGATCGTGTTGGCCTGGCTGGACAGGGAAACCGGCCAGCCGCCGACCTGACCTACATCGATCGAAAACGTCTCGAACTGGCGCGCGCGCTGGCCGCTGGGCCGCAGTTGCTGTTGCTCGATGAATGGCTCGCCGGCCTTAATCCGTCAGAACTGACGATCGGCATCGACCTGATCCGCTCGCTGAAGGACGACGGCATTACTGTTGTGCTGGTTGAACATGTGATGGCCGCGGTGCGGGCGCTGTGCGACCGCTGCGTCGTCATGAGCAGCGGGCGGAAGATCGCGGAAGGCGCCACATCTGATGTGCTGTCGAATCCTGTTGTCGTCGAAGCCTACCTCGGCGGGGTAGCCGCCCATGCTTGAGGTCGCCAGTCTCAGTGTCGTTTATGGCCAGCACCGCGCACTCGACAACGTGGCGCTCGATGTCGGCCGCGGCGAGATCGTGACGATTCTCGGCGCGAACGGCGCAGGCAAGACGTCGCTGCTGAAAGCCATTGCGGGCGTCGTCCGCACCCTGCCCGGCAAACAGGTCAAGCTCGGGGGCCACGACCTGTCCGCCCTTCCCGCACACGACGTTGTCGAGCATGGGTTGGCGCTGGTGCCGGAAGGCCGGGGCATTTTCGGAGAACTGACGGTCAGGGAAAACCTGCTGCTCGGCGCGAACCCGAAACGCGCACGTGATGGCGAAGCCGAGCGCCGCGAAAAAGTCCTGAATTTGTTCCCGCGTCTGCGTGAGCGTGCTTCGCAGGTGGCGCGCACCATGAGCGGCGGAGAACAGCAGATGCTCGCCATCGGCCGCGCGCTGATGTCGAATCCCGATATCCTTCTGCTCGACGAGCCGTCGCTCGGCCTCTCGCCGGTGATGGTGCACGAACTGTTCGCGACTCTGCGTCACGTGCGCGAATCCGGCGTGGGATTGCTTCTCGTCGAACAGAACGCGCAGGAGAGCCTGCGCATCGCTGACCGCGGTTACGTGCTCGAAAACGGGTCCATCGTCGATCACGATACGGCTGCAAATCTCAAAGCCAATCCGGCCGTCCAGCGGGCGTATCTCGGGGGCGGGCCACCGGCTGTCAGTCAACAGATCCACATCACTGCCGCTCCAAAGGGAGAAAAAATCATGAACGAGATCGCCCTGTTGCTAGAAAGCAAGGATGTGCCGGCGTCGAACGGCGCAACATTCGATCGTCTCAATCCCGTGACGGGCGATATCGCGAGCCGGGCCGCCGCGGCGCAGATTGCCGACGCCAAGCGCGCAGCCGATTCAGCTGCAGCGGCTTTCCCGGCATGGTCGGCGACCGGTCCGAACGCACGCCGCATGATCCTGCTGAAGGCCGCTGACATTCTGGTATCGAAGGCACCGCGTTTCATCGAACTGATGGCTGCGGAAACCGGCGCGACCGCTGGCTGGGCGGGGTTCAACGTGCATCTGGCGTCCGGGATGCTGCGCGAAGCGGCGTCCATGACGACGCAGATTTCCGGCGAGGTCATCCCGTCCGATAAACCGGGATGTCTCTCGATGGCGATCCGCCAGCCTGCGGGTGTCGTGCTCAGCATGGCGCCCTGGAACGCGCCGGTCATCCTCGGCGTGCGTGCATTGGCCTTGCCGCTCGCGTGCGGCAATACGGTGGTTCTCAAGGCATCCGAAATATGTCCCGGTACGCACCGCCTGATCGCCGAGTGCTTGCGCGAAGCCGGTCTGCCTCCTGGCGTTCTTAATGTTCTGACCAATGCGCCAGAGGACGCGCCCGCTTTGATCGAAGCATTGATCGCGCATCCGGCGGTGCGGCGGATCAACTTCACCGGCTCGACCCGTGTCGGCCGTATCATCGCACAGGTTGCAGCGAAGCATCTGAAGCCGGCTCTGCTCGAACTCGGCGGCAAGGCGCCGATGATCGTGCTCGACGACGCCGATCTCGATGCAGCAGTGGCCGCCGCCGGCTTCGGGGCATTCATGAACCAGGGTCAGATCTGCATGTCGACCGAGCGCCTTGTCGTGGACGAGAAGATCGCGGATGCCTTCGTTGCCAAGCTCGCAACCAAAGCCGGCTCGCTGGTTGCGGGCGATCCGCGCAAGGGGAACACGCCGCTCGGGTCTCTGATAGGCATCGATGCCGCAACGCGCATTCAGGCTCTGGTCAACGATGCGGTCAGCAAAGGCGCGAAGATCGTCGCCGGAGGACGCGCCGAAGGCACGCTGATGTCGGCCACCGTGCTCGACCGCGTCAACTCGTCGATGCGCATCTATGGTGAGGAATCATTCGGCCCGGTCGCCTGCGTGGTTCGCGTTAACGGAGCCGATGAAGCCGTGCGCGTCGCCAACGACACGGAATACGGCTTGTCCGCCGCCGTATTCGGCAAGGACATCGCCCGCGCGTTCGACATCGCCAAACGGATCGAATCCGGCATTTGTCACGTCAACGGACCGACGGTGCATGACGAGGCACAAATGCCGTTTGGCGGAGCCAAGGCGTCAGGATATGGCCGCTTCGGCGGCAAGGCTGGGATCGCCGAATTCACCGAGTTGCGCTGGATCACGATCGAGACCGGACCGCAGCACTATCCGATCTGACGGATCACCGGGATGCGGGCAACTGGCTCTACTGCTTGATACCTGCCGCCTTCACCAGAGCCGCGTTGGCCGCAAGCTCACGGCCGACAAATTCATCCATCTGCGATGGTGTCATCGGCAATGGATCGACGCCAAGACGGCGCAAGTCCTTCTGCATTTCTGGAGTAGCCAGCACCTTGCTGCCGGCGGCATAGAACCTCTCGACGATATCGCGCGGCGTTTTTGACGGCATGAATACGCCGAACCAGATGGCGGTCTCACCGTTCTTGTAACCCGCCTCCAGCGGCGTCGGTATATCCGGCAACTCGGCGGAACGCTTGTCGGTCGAAATGACAAGCGCGCGGACCTGACCTCCCTTGATGAGCGGCAAGGCGGTCGAGAGCGGACAGAAATAGAAATCGATGCGACCGCCGAGAATATCGGAGATCACCTCTGAGCCACCGCGATAAGGAACGTGCGTCGCATCGAACCCGGCCGCGAGCTTGAATTTCTCGGCGCTGATATGGACGGCGGAGCCAACCCCGACCGAGCCAAACGTCATCGCAGCGTTCTTGTCCTTGGCCGCCGCGACAAACTCCTGAACCGTTTTCCACGGTTTCGATGGTGACGTGATCATCACATTGGCGCTGTAGCCGATCATCAGCACGGATGAAAAATCCTTTGCCGGATCGTATTTGATGTCCGTGAAGATCGACGGGGCGATCGTGTGCGCCGATGAATGAGCCATCAGCGTGTAGCCGTCCGGCTCCGCTCGCGCCACGGCCGTCGAGCCTACGGTGCCTCCCGCACCGGCCCGATTTTCGACCGTAATGGGCTGGCCGAGTTCGGCACCGATCTTCTCGAAAACGAGCCGCGGGACGACGTCGGTCGCGCTGCCCGCGCCGAACGGAACGACGGCCTTGATGATGCGCGACGGCCACGTTTCGGCCTGTGCTGCAACCGAAATCAAGACACCGGCAACAATCGCAGCGCATCCGGTAAACCGCTTCATCGAACCTGCTCCAGCTTCACTCGCGTTGCCTCGAATATTCGCTTATTCAGCAGCATCCGGCATCGTAAAGCCAGCGGGATTCATTGCGGTCTCGTGAATTGTGAGTTGATTTTACCGGCAGGCTGGCGAAATCATCCGGGATACCCATCTGTCAGACTGACAATTGCTGAAGCGGACCCCTTCGTTGAGAAAACTGTTGCTGATTTTCATTCTTCTCCTTGCTGTACCGATCGGAGTTTCCGCCGCCGTCTATTGGTCCGGCGATCGCTCAGCAAACTGGCAATCAGCCGACCGCTCCAGCGCCGGCCTTCTCCCCGCCGCATCGGATCATCCGGAGGCGCTGGTGCGCGTGTTCGCCGCGCGCACGGTGCGCTGGCGCGGCATCTTCGCGGTTCATAGCTGGATCGTGGTCAAGGAGAAGAACGCACCGCGTTATATGCGTTACGACTACACCGCATGGGGCGATCCGATTTCGGTCGATCGTTTCCAGGCCGACGGCCGCTGGTTCGGATCGATCCCTGAAACCGTCGTATCGGTAGGAGGCGAGGAAGCCAGCAGGCTCATTCCAAAAATCAAGGCTGCGATCGCGGACTACAAATACAACGAGTATGGCGATTACAGCGCATGGCCCGGACCGAACTCCAACACGTTCGTCAAGGCCGTAATGGACGCCGTGCCTGAACTGGGCAGCACCCTGCCGCCGACAGCAATCGGCAAGGACTATCCCTACGACGGACGCTGGTTTGGCCTGACAGCCTCACAGACGGGTCTTTTCGCCTCGTTCGGCGGCTATCTCGGGCTGACAATCGGATGGATCGAAGGCGTCGAATTGAACTTCTTCGGCGCGGTGCTCGGAATCGATATCCGGCGCCCCGCCATCAAACTTCCCGGCATCGGGCGGCTGGGATTGCCTCTCACCGGTTGAACTGCAACCTGCCGGATCAGAACCTCATTTTACCATTTTGCAGTGTTGCATAAAATCACGCCTCACAGCGCCAATCGCTGCCTAGGGTAGTGGCACAAGCCTCGTTCTTTCCAGCATTTGCGCATGAAACGGCACCAAATCGGAAGCTGCCAGCACGGCCGCGAATGGCACACAAGTTGCGTATAGGGTGGGATGACACCGCCACCTCAACCACCCATTCAACTGAGCGTCCGGAACGTCAGCAAATCCTTCCGCGATAAAGCCGGAGAGGTTCGCGTGCTCGAAGATCTCAGCTTCTCCATCAACGAACGCGACTTCGTCAGCATCATTGGCCCGAGCGGCTGTGGCAAGACGACGATCTTCAACATTATCGCGGGACTGCTGGAGCCGGACTCCGGCAGCATTTTGTATCGCGGTGAGGAGATCGAAAGCCTGCGCGGGCGCGTCGGCTACATGATGCAAAAGGACCTGCTGTTTCCCTGGCGAACTGTTTTGCAGAACGTGCTGCTCGGACTGGAAATGAAGGGCGTGGCCCGCGAGGTCGCCGAAGCACGGGCGCACGAATATCTCAAGCAGTTCGGCCTTGCCGGTTTCGAGAACGCCTATCCCAAGACGCTGTCCGGCGGCATGAGGCAGCGGGTCGCGCTGATCCGCACCCTGATCATGGACCCCGACATTCTTTTGCTCGACGAACCGTTCTCGGCTTTGGACTATCAGACCCGCCTTTATCTCGAAGGCGTGCTCAAGGACGCGGTCGAAACCTACAACAAGACCGTTATTCTCGTCACGCACGACATCGACGAAGCCGTGGCGTTGTCGAAGCGCGTGGTTGTACTGAGCGGGCGCCCCGCCCGCGTCAAAACGGTTCACACCATCGATATCGACGCGCGCTCACCCATTGCGGCGCGCAGCGACAGCCAGTTCTCGGGATATTTCCACGCATTGTGCGCCGAGCTGGATATCCAGACAGAAAAGACACCTGCAGGGACAACAACGTGACTATTGTCATTCGCGATACCCCATCTCTGCAGAAGCGGAAACGCCGAGCCGCGCCTCGTTTGGCTGCGCTCGATACCACGATTGGCCGCGCTCTGGTGCAAGCCGTCGCCGTTGCGGCATTCTTCGCGGCATGGGAACTCGGCGTGCGCCTCGGCTGGATTTCCAATTTCCTCGTCGGCTCGCCTGTCGGAATTTTCAACCTCACGATCCGCTTGATCGCGAACGGCGAACTGCTGGTGGACACATCCTACACGCTGTTCGAGGCGATTCTTGGTTTCGTGATCGGAACGATCATGGGCTCGTTGCTCGGACTGGCCCTCTGGTATTCCGTGTTCGTGGCGCGGTTGGTGGAACCGTTCATCGTTGCCATCAACAGCGTACCCAAGATCGCGCTGGCGCCGATCATCGTTCTTTGGTTCGGTACCGGCCTCGTGTCGAAAGTCGCGCTTTCGGTCTCATTGACCGCGATCGTCGCGCTGATTGCGGCCTATCAGGCGGCGAAAGATGCCGATACCGATCTGCAATCGCTGCTGATCTCGATGGGCGCGACCAAGCATCAGGTGTTTTTCAAGGCCGTCGTGCCATCGACGCTGCCCGCGATCATCGCAACGTTCCGCATCAACATCGGCTTTGGCCTCGTCGGTGCTGTGGTCGGGGAATTCATCTCCTCGCAGCACGGGCTCGGTCACATGATCTTCACCGCCTCCAGCCTTTACGATCTCAACACCGTGTGGGTCGGTCTGTTCACGCTCATGGTCATCGGCTTCATCCTCTATTACGTGATCGATATCATCGAGAGAGCGACGCTGCCGTGGAAATTGTCCAGCACCACGCATCAGGTGCAAGTCTGAAGGTGTGGCCTGAAAATTCAATTCATTCAACGGAGACGTCATATGTCGTTGCTTCAGCGTGTTACCGGCGCCGTTATCGCGGCCGTTCTGTTATCGACGCCAGCGCTTGCGCAAAACAAGAAAGTCGTGCTGTCGCAGGCCTTCCAGTCGATGCTCTATCTGCCGCTTTACGTCGCAGTCAACGAAGGGTTCTTCACCCAGCAGGGCATCGACCTCACCAAGGAAACCGCCGGCGCACCGAGTGTCGCGCTGTCCGCGGTGATTTCCGGCAGCGCCCAGTTCTCGATTCATGGTCCGGAATGGACAGCCATTGCGGCCTCGAAGGGCGCGCCGGTGAACATCATTGCCAACGTCGTCAATGGCGCGGCCGTGTGGATCGCCACCACACCGGATTTCAAGTTCGAGAGCATCAAGGACATCAAGGGTCAGAAAGTCGTCACCGGCCTGATGCCGACCACAAGCACCTCCTTGTTTATCAAGCTGCTCAAGGAAAACGGCATGGACGCCAAGACCGACGTGGAAATGATTCAGGTTCAAATCGGGACCGAGCCAGGTCCGTTCCTTGCCCAGCAGGCCAAAATCGCAGTGATGTATGAGCCCGGACTCGATCAGGTGGTGGCCAAGGGCATGAAGGTCGTCCTCGGATTTCCGAAGTCCTACGGACCCTACGCCTTCTCCGCCGTGACCGCCCGCAACGACATCGATGCCGATACCGCGCAGCGTGTCGTCAATGCGATGGAAATGGCGATGCGGTTCATGACCAAGAATGAAGCCCGCACCGTCGAAATCGCGCGGAAGGAGTTCCCGACGCTCGATCCACAGGTGGTGGAAGCCGCGGTGAAGCGCATGCTCGGAGACGGCGTTTATCCATCGAGCGTCGATATCACGGCCGATGCGCTGAAAGTGTCGATGGACACCCAGATCGCGCTTGGCAATCTTGCGGCTCAGCCTGATTACAAGGCCTTCGTCGTGAAGAAGTACATTGAGCCAGCGCTGGCTTTGAAGTAACCGGTGACGCAGGCTCGCGTAACAACGAGCCTGCTCTCCGCCGGACTTCAAGGATGCTCATGATGACTGCACGCAACGCGATCGCGCCGGAGTCGGGCGTGCTGGACCTGCTGCGGTTGTTCGCCACCGACAGCAACGCCGCTGATCGATACGCCGCTGCTTGCCTTTCCAGACTCAATGCTGTCGAACCCGTTCTGAAGGCGTTCGAATATCGTCCGGTGATCGGCAAGGCCAGAACCCAGGGCGCACTGGCTGGCATCCCGGTCGCTGTCAAAGACATTTTCGCAACCAGCGACATGCCGACCACCAATGGCTCTGCGATCTACAAGGATCACGTCCCGGCTGCGGATGCCTGGATCGTCGAACGGCTGCGCAATCTCGGCGCCACGATCTTCGGCAAGACGGTGTCCACCGAGTTTGCCTGGCGGCATCCGGGCGCCACCGTCAATCCGTGGAATCGCCATCATACGCCGGGCGGCTCGTCATCCGGATCGGCCGCAGCCGTCGGCGCGGGAATTGTACCGCTCGCTCTCGGAAGCCAGACGCTCGGCTCGATCATTCGCCCAGCCGCTTTCAACGGAGTGGTCGGTTTTAAGCCGAGCTTCGGCGCGATCCCGCGTACCGGCGTTCATCATCTCAGCCAATCGCTCGATCATGTGGGATTCTTCGCCCGCCGCGTCGATGACGTCGCCTACGCGCTGTCACTTCTCGCAGGTACCAGCGATACCGATATTCACGGCAGGCCGGTTCCTTCGTTTGACGTTCACGTCAACAATGGATTGCCGCTGGGAATTCCGCCACGGATTGCAGCCGTCCGTTTTTCGCTGTGGTCGCGCGTCGAACCGGAACAGCAAGCTGCTTTTGAGAATGCGATAGCCAAGCTGAAGGCCGCCGGCGCGATTGTTGAAGACATCGAACTGCCGAACCTCGATCCCAAGGCCTGGGAGGTCACGCATACGATCCTCTCAAGCGAAGGCAGCGCGCTGTTCAGCGATCTGGTCGCGCGCTATCCGGACAAGACCAGCGACCACCTGAAGGAACTGGTGAGCGCGGGGAAAGCGCTCAGCGCGCACGACTATCTTGTGGCGAAGAAGGTCCAGGATACGCTGCGGGACGACGCGGCCTCGCAACTGTCCGGCTTCGATGCGGTGCTTACCCTCTCCGCGTTTGGCGAGGCTCCGAAGGGATTGATATACACGGGCGACGCGGCCTATTGCACGCCGTGGACATTGCTCGGAATGCCCGCGCTCTCACTCCCTGCGGGATTTGGAAAAAACGGTTTGCCGCTCGCGGTTCAGGTCGTCGGCGCCTATCGAGAGGATTACAAGACACTCTGCGTCGCCAAATGGGTCGAAACCCATTTGAAGTTCAATCCGGGATTGCCCGCGACAATCTAGAATTCGGCATTGCGGGCGAAGCGAAGCAATCCAGCGCTGGATTGCTTCGTCGCAAAGAGCTCCTCGCAATGACGGGACAATACCGGCCCTGCTGCGAAAAGTTGTGCAGCCCTGACGAGGGCAAATCACTCAGATGCCGCGTCCCCAGTAACCGCACCAGCGATGGACGTTCCACGCGAGATTCTGCTCATAGTTCTGCAGCGTAGCGTACTGCGGCATTTTCAGTTCAGTATCCGCGGGGGTGAAGCATTTTCCTTCAGCAGACGCCTTTTTCACTTCAGCCGACAGGTCGGTCAAGAATGCGAGTTGCTGCTCCATATCCTTTCTGGTGCCAAGCCGGCCTCCGGGGCCGGGATGACCCGGGATCATGCGCTCCCAGCCGAGCTCGAGCGTCTTCTTCAGCGATGCCTCCCATTCGATCGGATAGGAGTCGTTCACGGCCAACCGTGACGGCACCGCGCCCAGCGAATTGAAGTCGACAGCGAAGATGATCTTTTCCTTTGGAAGGAACATCACCAGCGACGAGTCAGAATGATTTCGCCCGGTATAGACCAGCTCCAGCGTTGTACCGCCGAGCTTGATGGTCTTTTTCCGGTTCACCCCTTCGTCAGGAACCACGACATCGAGACCCTTCAGCGCCGCCAGCCGCTCCTTCGCACGCTTGTGCGCGACCACCTTGGCACCCGCATCCTTGAATGGCTTGCCGCCGGCGATGTGATCGTAGTGATGATGGCTGTAGACCAGATACTTGATCGGAGCCTGAGTAATCTTCCGTATCTCTTCAAGATACGCCTTTGCAGCCTGCGGACGGCCGTAGCTGATGGGATCTGTCGCGATCACGCCAGCCGGCGTGACGATGAACATCGCCTGATGGTTCATATAGCGGAAGATATAGACGTTTTCGGTGCCCTCAACCTTCGTGGCCGCGAACGTCGGCGGCGCCGGCGGCTGTTGCGCGAACGCACCTGTTGTCAGTCCGAGCGTGGCAATGGCAGCAATGATCAATCGCATGAATGGTTCTCCCCAACAGCAAAACTCCGGCACGCACGAGATATTCCCGCCGGTTCGGATCAGGCTACCGGATACTTGTGACCGGCGGCAAACTGAATGAGATCGTGCGATGCCAGAACTACCGATTTACCCTTCAAACATAGAGCTTTACCGCAGCGCAACGATCCCGCCTTGAGGCTACATTAATACCTTTGTGACAATGGTCTGGTCTGATCGGATCGCGAAGGTGAATTGGGCTCATGACCGCTGCATTGCAGGATGATGAGATCGACTACGACTATGCGATCAGCGTCGCCGAGCGCGCGATGCGTCACATGTCGCAGCACCGGATTCCACCGACACCTGAGAATTTCAGAGTATGGGCCAGCTATGCGCAAGGCGCGCCGGCCAGCCTGAAGCGAACAATCGACGTCCTGATCGGAAACAAGCGAGCATTCGATGCCCAGACCAACCGCGATCTGTCGGCAACCTTTGCTGAATCGGAACCCGGAGCCGCGGGCGCTTCGCAGCAGCTCTCCGCCGTTGTCGATGCCGCACGCGCGTTTTTGAGCACCGCCATCGCCGACAACAAGTCTCAGATGAGGACTATCGGCGATGCGGCGGGCGCCGTCTCGAATGGAGCCGATCCCAAATTGCTGGTGGAAAGCCTCGTCAAGGAATTGAGCAAGGCCGCGACACGCGCCTCGAAACTCGAGCAGAACTTTGCAGCGTCGTCCCGCGAGCTCGACACCATTCGCCACTCGCTCGAGAAAGCCGAAGAGCGTTCGAAGACAGACATGCTGACCGGCCTTCCCAATCGCCGCGGCTTCGACGAATTCCTCCGCCTTGCGCAGACCGCCGCGATGGAAAAGGGCGACCCGCTCGGATTGCTCCTGATCGACGTGGATCATTTCAAGCGATTCAATGACGATTTCGGACACAACGTCGGAGATCAGGTTCTCAAACTGCTTGGCGGTGTCTTGAAGGAGCGCGTCCGCGAGAACGATCTTGCAGCACGTTACGGCGGCGAAGAATTGATCGTGGTATTGCCCGCAGCAGACATGAATACTTGCGCTGCCGTCGCCGAACGCATCCGCACGTCGATCGCCGAGGCAAAGATCACACGCCGTGCTTCGGGTGAGGCCCTTCCAGGCATTACCGTATCCATCGGCGTTGCCCAGTTCCGGCCCGGCGAGCCGGCCGCGGAATTTATCGAACGCTGCGACAACGCGCTTTACGCAGCTAAAAGCAGCGGCCGCAATCGCGTGATGACCGAACATCAGCTCGGTTCCGACCTGCTGGCCAGCTAGCATTTTCCGTGCGAGAATAACGCTCCGTTTGAGCGAACATCGAGCTGGATGCGGTGATGCCAGAGGGCGCAAGGTCCGGCAGCAGAAACCCCAGTCCACCGCGCGCAGGCAAGGCCGCCGCGTTGCGCGATCATCCCATATTCCGGGGGATTGACGACAGCGCCATCGAGCAGTTGTTCAAGTATGCAAAGATTCTCAGCTTGCGGCGCGGGGCCACGATCTTCTCTCGTGGCGACAGCGGCGATCGCCTCTACGCGGTTCGCAAGGGCACGGTACGGATCAGTATCTCGTCGTCGGACGGGCGCGGCGCCACACTCAATCTGATCCGTAGCAACGAGATCTTCGGCGAGATCGCATTGCTGGACGGCCAAAGGCGGACCGCGAACGCAGTCGCCCACACTGACTGTGAGCTGCTGGCGATCGAGCGGCGTGATTTTCTGCCGTTCATCGAGCAGCAGCCGAAGCTGGCATTCAACTTCATCCAGTTGCTGTGCACCCGGTTGCGCTGGACCAGCGAACAGGTCGAGCACGTCATGCTCTCGGACCTGTCGAGCCGCCTCGCCAGAACGGTCGGCGCCCTCGTCAGCAAGGACGACAAACCGGGCGGCAGCATTATTACCGCCACCCAGCGGGAAATCAGCGAGATGGTGGGGGCCACCCGGGAAAGCGTCAACAAGGAGCTGCGCCGATGGTCGAAACAGGGATGGATCGAGCTCGACCAGGGCGAAATACGGGTTTTGGACTCGAAGGCGCTCGCTAAGCTGGCTATGGATGATCGTTAAATATCTGATACATATAGCAAAAATGATGTTGCTGGAACCCTGAAAAAGTCCACGCGACCTGTGAGGTGGATCACATCCGCCAGACCTCCCCGCCGCTACTAATTGCTGAAGCCCGATACGGGAGGGGATCATGCAAGGTACACGGGAAACATCTTCGGGTCGTTTGGCTGGCCTTGGTATCAAGACCATCCTGCTGTTCGCGCTGCTCTTGCTGCTGGTCGAAGTGGTTTTGATTCTGGCGATATTCGGCAGCGACCTGATCTTCACGACAATCGAGCCGGGCAGCCTTGTACCGGGCGCGCAACAGGCCACGGTGCAGCTTCGCCAAACCGTGCCAACCTGTGTGCTGAACGCCCGGACGTATGCCGCTCTGCATCTTTGAATGAGTGCAGGCAATGGTTGGCGCGGCGGATTCTATTTCACGTTGGCCGGCGCATGGCGGTGCCACAGCTCCGAGCGCCAGCGCAGCACGATGAACAGCAGCAACGTCAAGCCGCTCGCCGCATAGAGGGTTGCGGTCGTGGGAAAGCCGATCTGACCGATCAGATTGCCAGCCGCAAGCAGCCCGAGCGGCAGGCTATAGATCGCCATCATCCGGACACCCATCACGCGGCCGCGCAGATGCTCGCTCGCTGTGCGCATCAGAATCACCGCCAGCGAAATCATGGCGAGGCTCTGGGCAAAACCGGCCACCACAAGGCATGCGATGGCGGTCGGAACTGTCTGCACCTGGGCAAAAATCAGCAGCATCACGTACCACAACAGGGTTGCGGCAATCATGAGGCGCGCGACCCTGACGCCGCCAACCAGCCCGAGCCCGACAGATCCAGCCAGCGAACCCGCCGCGAAGCTCGCCGACAGATAGCCAAGACCGGTTTCGTTGGCGCCATACACCTCGCGCGCGATGTAAGGCAGCAATCCTCCCGAAAGCGGATAGGCGGTGAGGTTCACAAGAAAGGCGACCCAGATCGACGCCTGCATACGCGGCGTGTTCCACACATAGGCGATGCCTTCCTTCAAGTCGCGCAGCGGCGACTGGCGCGATAGTTGACCCGCAATATCTTCGGTCGGGTGAGGCTTCGCGGGCGCGACGATGCAGAGCGTCAGCAAGGTGCTGACCGAGTAGATCGTGAAGATCGCGACATACGCCGGCCCCATGCCGAGCAGGGCAAACAGCCCCGCACCGCTAAGCGCGCCGGCCATGCGCGCCGTGTCCATGGTCGTTCGCGAAATGCTCAACGCGCCGATCAGCTGATCGTGCGGCATGATGGTCGCGACCAATGCGCCCCGCACGCCGAGATCGGACGGGCGCACCAGTCCCATGATGCCTGCAATGATGAAGACGTAAAGCGGCGTCAGATTGCCGGTGAAGATCAGCAAGGTCAGTGTCGCGGCCAGCGCCATGTAGACCATGCGCATGCCGACCAGCAGGTTGCGATGACCGATGCGATCGCCGACGACACCGAGCACCGGAGCAACAAGCGTGCCGACGAAGTAGAGGGCTGCGAACAGGGTGAGAAGCAAGACGGAGCCGGTTTCGACCAGAATGTACCAGCCGAGAATCAGCGTCTCCATCTCGAAGGCCCACGATGTGAGCAGATCGGCGGGCCACTGAAATCGATAATTCCGGACGCGAAATGGCGAAAATTTCAAAACATCTCCCATCGTCGATGCGAGGACTGTTGAAGTCTCCCGCCCGGCTGCCCTGCCCGCTGCCATGCGCGAGCCTTGAGACATCCGGCTGTTGGCCTCGCAGAGCAGCAAAAATCGCCGCGGCACAAGGCAGATTCCGAATATCAGGGAATCCTGCGGAAATCTGCATCAATCCGGCAGCAATCCGGCATGGACGTCATGCGGCGAAGCACATGCAGCATGACTGCTGGAGATCGCCCGCGTTCGCCGACGCCGACTCGATCAGCCGGCCGCCAGCGCCGCGAATGCATCCCTGGTCGCGGAAAGCGCGGCATCGATATCGGCTTCGGTATGGGCGGTCGATAGAAACATGTTGTGGCGCGGATGCAGATAGACGCCGCGCTTGAGCGCCTCCGCACAGAAACTCTCGCCCTTGGCGAAATCGGCATCGTCATCGAACAGCAGCGTCGGCATTTGCGGCGGCCCGCTCTGGCGCACGCCGATGCCGGCCGCCTGGGCCTGCGCCGCAATTCCGTCGCGCAACCGCATGCCTGTCGCATGCATGCGATCAGGCCCGTTCTCACGCACGAGCACATCGAGGGTCGCAAGTGCGGCGGCCATTGAAACCGCGCTGCACCAGAACGATCCGGTCACGAAGATACGCGCAGCCGCATCGCGAAACCGATCGTTGCCTGTGACGGCCGCCAGCGCGTAACCATTGGCGATGGCCTTGCTCCAGGCACTCAGATCCGGTTGAACACCTAGCGAATCCCAACTGCCGCGCAGGTTCATTCTGAAACCGGCACGCACGTCGTCGAGGATCAAAGCCGCGCCTGTCGCATCGCAGAGTTCGCGCAGGCGCTTCGCAAACGCGGGCGTCGGCAAATGCTGATCGAGGCCGTAGTCATGGCGGAACGCCGACACCATGATCCCCGCCAGGTCATCGCCAGCCTGTTCGGCGGCGATTTCGAGACTCTCGATATCGTTGAAGCCGAAATACAGCAGGTGCGCGCGATCTTCCGCGGTCACACCAAGCGTATTCGGTGTGCACCACGGGATCGCCCCATGATAGGCGCCGCGAGCGATCAGAATTTTGCGGCGTCCAGTCGCAGCGCGAGCCAACGTGATGCATGTCGTCGTCGCATCCGTTCCGTTCTTGGAGAACATCGCCCAGTCGGCATGCGGAATGAGATCGACAAGACGCTCAGCGAGTTCGACCATCCGCGGCGATGGACCATTGAGACAATCGCCGAGCAGCATTTGCCGCTGCACCGCTTCGGTGACCTCCGGATGCCGATGACCGACAATGACCGGTCCCCAGCTGCACATGAAATCGATATAGCGCCGCCCGTTGACATCCCAGAGATAGCAGCCCTCGCCGCGTTCGAAGAACTGCGGATAGCTCGCAGGCAGGCCCTCGCTTCGCATATGGCCGTACATTCCGCCCGGAATGACGCGCCGTGCGCGGGCGCGCAGGTGTTGGTCCGGTGTCTCGGCTACAGCGTTCATGAAAGCCTGCTTTCAATCGACGATGGCGACGCAATCGTTGCAGCCAAATTTATAAAAGCCATCCGGATCATCCCGCAAGCATGCCATGATGAAACAGGGTGGAGCCATTGCGTGCACGGCGGTGTAGTTTCGCCGAACATGCCCAGTCCGCCATTTTTTCACAAAGGCGGCCAGAAAATTCCAGGAGAAGAACAATCATGGCGCGTATCGCTTATTCCGATCCCGCTCAGGCAAGCGAGCGCACCCGCGAGATTCTGGCAAAGAATCGCAACGCCAATATCTTCCGTATGCTGGCCCATTCACCTGATTACTTCGAACAGTATTGCAGACTTGGCCGCGCCATCCGCTTTAAGGGCGAACTCGATCCGGTCATCCGCGAACTGGCGATCACACGTACCGGCATCCTGTGCGAAGCGCCATACGAGGTGGTCGCGCACAAGCGGATCGGTAAAGGCGTCGGCGTCACCGACGAACAGAACGCGGCCCTCGACGACTGGAAGCCAGCGTCATGCTTTGACGAAACACAGCGCGCCGCACTCGCCTTCACGGACGAAGTGGTCGGCATGAGCAAGCCGACCGACGCGACGTTCGACGCGATTGCCGGAAAATTGACGCCCGGCGGACTAGTCGAACTTCAATTGTCCATTGGTTTCTACATCATGACGTCGAAGTTTCTGGAGACCTTCGCCATCGACCTGCAGCCCGCAGGCGAGGTCGTGAGCTAGACCATGCTCTAGTTTTTCACGCCGAGCAGTTCGACATCGAAGATCAGCGTGGCATTCGGCGGGATCACACCGCCGGCGCCCCGCGCGCCGTAACCAAGTTCAGCCGGGATGATCAGCGTGCGCTTGCCACCGACCTTCATGGTCGCAACCCCTTCGTCCCAGCCCTTGATCACACGCTGCGTACCGATCGGGAATTCAAAAGGCTGGCCGCGATCAACCGAGCTGTCGAATTTCTTGCCCTTCTGGCCGTTCTCGTAGAGCCAACCCGTGTAATGCATCACGCATGTCTGGCCGGTCTTGGGCGTCGCACCCGTACCAACGACGGTATCTGTGATCTGAAGTCCGGATGATGTGGTCACTTTTGCTCCTGAAACTTGTGCGGCAGCGGGGTTGATGGCTGCGGTCGCGAGCCCGAACACAGCGGCGGCGATCAAGGCACGTCTTGCATTCTGAAACCGCTGCACGTTCGTCTCCTGTTGGATTGATCATTGGGACGGGGTGTTTAGCCCAAATCCCTGAAAGCCGCCAACGCCGATTCTCCCGCGAAGCGGGATCGAGGCAACAAACAGAAAGGCGCACCGAACTCAATCGGCGCGCCCTTCCTCAATCTCGCTGGCCTGACGCCCGGGAGCGCCACGCATAAGCCCTGAAGAGAATTCCAGAAACCTATTGGGCGACCCCAGCGAGGTGACAGCGCTTGGTATGAGACACTGGACCACCTCCTTTCGTTGTTGACGACCACGATAATATGAGGCCGCAACGCCTGAATTGCAAGGCGCCCGAATTCTCCGCGCCTCGCCAGGGAAGCCATCAAGGCGCGCAAAAAAACCACGGAGACATGGTCTCCGTGGTTTTGTGTCTCCGCGGTTTTGTGGTTGGCCCGGATCCTGATCAGGTTCGGGTACGCATCCGCATCATGAACGTATCGAACGAAAGCTCGGCAACCTGCATCCAGGCGTACGATTCGTTGCGGTAGTTCGACAGGCTTGCATGCATCTTGCCGAAATGCGCATTGCTCTTCGACAGGTCCGCGTAAATCTCATTCGCGGCCTTGTAGCAGGTCTCCAGCACTTCCTGCGGGAAGGGCTTGAGAATCGCGCCGGATGCAAGCAGCCGCTTCAGTGCGGCCGGATTGACGGCGTCATACTTGCCTGTCACCCAGGCGAACTGCTCATGCGAAGCGGCCGTGATCGCCGCCTGATAGTGCTTCGGCAATTCGTTCCACTTCTGCATGTTGATGATGTTGTGGCCCTGACCGGTGCCTTCCCACCAACCCGGATAGTAGTAGTACTTTGCGACCTTGACGAAGCCGAGCTTCTCGTCGTCATAGGGGCCGACCCATTCGGCTGCGTCGATCGTGCCTTTTTCCAGCGACGGATAGATATCGCCCGCTGCGATCTGTTGTGGCACGCCGCCGACCTTCGCGATGATGGTGCCGGCAAATCCGCCGACGCGGAACTTCAGACCTTTCAGATCTTCGGTCGACTTGATCTCCTTGCGGAACCAGCCGCCCATCTGCGCGCCGGTCGATCCGGTCGGAACGCCGTGGCAGTTGTATTCCTTGAGCAGGTCGTTGAGCATGGCCATGCCGCCGTCGAACAGCATCCACGACATATGCTGGCGTGTGTTCAGGCCGAACGGCAGCGAGGTTCCGAATGTAAAGGCCGGGTTTTTGCCCCAGTAGTAATAGAGCGCGGTATTTCCGATTTCGACCGTACCGGCCTGCACGGCGTCCAGCACTTGCAGTCCGCCGACGATTTCACCGGCCGCGAAGGGTTGGATCTGGAAACGGTTGTCGGTGATTTCACTGACCCGCTTGCAGAACACCTCGACGCCGCCATAGAGCGTATCGAGCGACTTCGGCCAGCTCGCCTGCATGCGCCACTTGATCTCGGGCATCGATTGCGCGATCGCGGGCGCAGCGACACCAGCACTTGCAGCAAGGCCGACGCCCGCTGTCTTCAGAAAATCACGACGTTTCATGCGTTTCCCTCCACATTTTGTGTGTATGCCGATCCATCGACGAGGAAATTTTTTTGAATGCCGTTTCTTGATCGCCGATATCCGACGTCGATTGTAGCTGCACTTCAGATTCTGGAATCCCGACCGATGGCAGCATGACCAGTCGGTCCCGGGGAATCAAGAGTGCGCCTTCAGCACATGAAAGAACGCACTTGCGAGACGAAACAGGGTGCCCCCGGGCCAGTTCGGACCTGAAACAAGAATGCTGCGGCTGCACATGCGCCAAATGCCCATGAAACGGTCAGTGGCGGCCACGTCATGGCTCCCGAGATGAAGGGGCGCTGCCTCCAGACGACCGAAACCATAGGCCAGCTGTCGCGTTACCCCACCAGTAAAATTCGGACCCATGCGACGCCTCGCCCCAGGGCCAGGGCGCGCCTCGATGCCAGGAGATCGCTGTGACGCTTGAAATGCAGACTGACGTGAAAAGCCGCGAGACCGCCGGACTGATCGGAAGCGACAAGGTCGAAGGCACAGCCGTCTACTCAGCCGACGGCGAGCGAATCGGAGCGATTGACCGCGTCATGATCGAAAAGATCGGCGGCAAGGTCGCGTATGCCGTGCTGAGCTTCGGCGGTTTGCTCGGTATCGGCGACGACCACTACCCGCTTCCGTGGGCAACGCTGAAGTACAACACCGAGCTCGGCGGCTATCAGACCATGATTCCGATCGGAAAAATCCAGGGCGCACCCAAGTATGCGAGCAACAGCGATTGGAACTGGGACGATTCCGATCGCAGCCGCAAGGTCAACGATTATTACGGCGTCCCCTTCCCGGCCTACTGATCATCCGCCGATAACTCTGTTCGGCTACCGGAACGGATTGATGGTTGAGGTGTTCAAACACCATCCACAACGGAGGACATCATGGATTGGAACCGGGTTGAAGGTAACTGGAAGGAATTCAAGGGCAAAGCCAAAGAACAGTGGGGCAAACTCACCGATGACGATCTGAAGGCGATCGAAGGCCGCCGCGATCAGCTCGAGGGCCGCATTCAGCAGCGCTACGGCTATGCCAAGGATCAGGTTCGCAAGGACGTCGACACCTGGTTCAACAGTCTGAACTAACTTCCCGGACGCCGGCCGGACCATGCTCCGGCCGGATCTGTCTTGCGTCCGGTCAATGCGGCTGAAGACCGTGTGAGCTATCGCGCGCAGATTTTTGCGGGATACCTTCGTCTGGCGCCTCGCGCATGATCGCACGCGCGATCACGGGTATGATCAAAAGGCTGCAGAACGGCGACAGCAGCATGCCGCCCACGATCACACACGCCAGCGGCTGCTGAACCTGTGAACCGATGCCGGTCGACAAGGCCGCGGGCACAAGACCGATACACGCCGACAACCCGGTCATGAAGATCTGACGCATCCGCGTTTCGCCGGCGGATACGATCGCTTGCTCGGTACTCATGCCGTGTTCTTCGAAATTCTTGCGGATGTACGAGACCAGCAGAATTCCATCCATCGCCGATACGCCGAACAGCGAGATGAATCCCACGGCGGCCGACACGCTGAAGTTCAGGCCGCCGACATAAAGTCCCCAGATGCCGCCCGCGACGGCGAACGGAATCCCCGACAAGGCAAGCAGGCTGTCCCGCACTGAGTTGAACAGGCTGTAGAGCAGCATCACGATCAGCACGAGACTCAGCGGGACGATCACCAGCAAACGCTGCTTGGCTTCCTGCAGCGCGCCGAATTCGCCCGACCATTCGAGGCTGTAACCTTGCGGAATCTTGACGCTGTTGCCGATCGCGCTTTGCGCCTCGGCCACCGTCGAGCCCAGATCGCGGTCGCGCACGCTGTATTTCAGCGGGATGAAGCGCTGGCTGTTTTCCCGGTAGATATAGGCGGCGCCGGGCTCCAGTTTGACCTCGCCGAGATCGCCCAGCGGGATATAGGCCGGCGGCGATTTGCCGTCGGTGCTCGGGAGCGCCACCGGAATCGCGCGGATGGCATCGATGTTCTGACGATATTCCGGAGCGAAGCGGATCGTGAGAGCGAAGTTCTTCTCGCCTTCGTAGACGCGAGACACCTCCTGCCCGCCGATCGCCGCCTGAACAACCGCGTTGATGTCACCGACCGAAAATCCGTATCGCGCCGCTGTCTCGCGATTGATCCTGATGATGAGATTGGGCTGCCCGAGCAAATTGAAGGCGGCCGGATCGCGCACGCCTTCGACCTTTCCGATTTCGGTCTTGACCGCCTTCGACAACCTCTCGAGTTCAGCCAGATCGCGGCCGAAAATCTTGATCGAGTTCTCGCCCTTCACGCCCGATACGGCTTCCTCGATGTTGTCCTGAATGTATTGCGAGAAATTGAAGTCGACGCCGACGAACTCACGATTGAGGCGTTCGCTCAGCTTCTTGACGAGGATGTCTTTCGTCAGCCCGCCCGGCCATTCATTGAATGGCTTGAGCGGCACGAAGAACTCGGCGAGGAACGATCCGTCCGGGTCCGTGCCCTCCTCGCCGCGGCCCTGTTCCGACACCACCGTCCTGACCGGAGGGTAGCTGCGGATCACATCGCGGATGCGCGCCACCGTGTCCTTGCCCGCATCGAGCGCGATGGTCGGCGGCATCACCGCTCGAATCCACATGTTGCCTTCTTCCAGCTTCGGCAGGAATTCGGTGCCGAGACGGCTCGCGCCGAACGCCGTCAGAACCAGGAAAACGCCGGCAATCGCCAGCGACAGCCTATAGGCGCCGACCGCGCGGGGAAGCACCGCCTGATAACCTTTGCGCAGCCACCGGACGAAGAACGTCTCGATCTCCGCGACGCGCGCCGGCAGTAGAACGGCAGCCATCACCGGCGTGACAGTAAATGTCGCGATCACCGCGCCGAGCAGCGCATATGCATATGTGCGCGCCATCGGCCCAAAGATCTGCCCCTCCACGCCCTGCATGGTGAACAGCGGCAGAAACGCAGCGATGGTGATGATCACCGAGAAGAAAATGGCCTTGTCGACCTCGACCGCTGCAGTGAGGATGCGATGCAGGCGATCGGAGAAACGAGGCGTATCCTGCGGCCGCGTATGCGGATCGTAATGCGCCAGATGGCGGAAGATATTTTCCACCATGATCACTGTCCCGTCGACGATGATGCCGAGGTCGATCGCGCCCACGGACAGCAAGTTCGCGGATTCTCCCCGCGCCACCGTAATCATCACCGCAAGCAGCAGCGCGACGGGAATGGTCGCCGCGACAATGATCGCGCATCGCAAGTTGCCGAGAAATACCCACTGGATCAGGAAGATCAGCGCGACGCCGAACAAGAGATTATGCAGCACCGTATCGACGGTGATCGCGACCAGATCGCCGCGATCGTAGAATGGCTCGATCTTCACGCCCTCCGGCAGCGTGCCGTCGGTATTGATGCGCTGGACGGCGTTGCGCACGCGCTGGACGACTTCCATCGTCCGTTCCAGCTTTTGCATCAGCACGATGCCGGTCACGGTGTCGGTGACGCCGTCTCGGCCCGACATGCCGATGCGTGGCTTGAAGCCGATCTGGATACTGGCGACGTCGGCCAGCAGGATGGGCACCCCGCCCTGCTGGGTCAGGACGATGTGTCCGATGTCCTCGAGTGACGTAATGACGCCGATGCCGCGCACATTGGCCGATTGCTCGCCGATCGCGATGGTTCGGCCGCCGACGTTTGAATTGCTTGTCGTGATTGCGGCCACGATCTGCGGCAGGGTCAGTCCGTAGGACATCATCCGGTTCGAGTCGACCTCGACCTGATACTCCTTGGTGTTGCCGCCCAGCACCGCCACATCGGCGACGCCGGACACGATCCTCAGCCTTCGCTCGACAACCCAGTCCTGAAGAGTCTTCAGCTCCATCACGCTCATGCCGGGCGGGCCGGTGAGCTGATAACGGAAGATTTCGCTGATGCCGCCCGCTGGCGAGATCACCGGCTGCACGCCGGCCGGAAGCTGCGCGTCCTTCAAGCGGTTGATGGTTTGCTGACGGACAAAATGATAGTCGCGCCCATACTCGAACTGCAGCCGGACGAAGCCGAGCGCAAACACCGTATTGGACCGGGTGAATTTCAATCCGGGCGTGCTCGAAACGGCGATCTCGATCGGCGTCGTAACGTATCGTTCGACTTCCTCGGGCGACTGGCCCGGCCACTGGGCGATGACTTCGATGATCGGCGGCGCCGGATCCGGATAAGCCTCGATATTCAGCGAACGGAAGGCGGCCGCCCCGGCGCCGATGAAGGCCACGAACGCGATCAGGACCAGCGAGCGCCGCGCCAGACAAAACCCGATGAGACCGCGCATCATTGCAAAGCGCGCCTTGTCACTTCACTTCGTTATCGACAAAGATTGCGCCCCGGCCGACGACGCGCTCGCCCGGCTTCAGTCCGGCTGTGACCTGCACCTGTCCGTTGGCCTCGCCGCCAAGCTGAACCTGCCGCCGCTCGAAAACCTTCGGCCCGGATTCGACCCAGACGCTCGCAGTGTCACCCTCGCGAATGATGGACGTTACCGGCACCATGGGTCTTGTAATCGGCTCTCCCGTCGCGATCCGGAATGTCGCGAACATCTCGGCCTTGAGGATGCGGCCGGGGTTGTCGATCTCGGAGCGAACGACAATGCGGCGCGTCTGCTGATCCGATGACGCCCCGATGCTGCTGACACGCGCGGTAAAGACCCGATCGGGGAAAGCGCTAACCTTGACCTCAAGCTCCTGCCCGGCCCGGATATAGGCAATATCGCTTTCCGGCACGAAGGCCTTGAGCCACATCACGGAAAGATCGGAGACCGAGTAGAGCGGCTCGCCAGCGTCGGCGCGGATGAACTGGCCAGGTCCGATCTTGCGATTGACCACCGTACCGTCGATCGGCGCGTTGATCGTAATCAGTGGATTGATGACACGCTCTTTCTCAAGCCGTTCGATTTCCTGGCCATCGCGGCCGATGATGACGCGGAGCCGGTTGCGTGCTGCGGATACCGCGCCCTGCGCAGTCCCAAGATCGGACTCCGCGGCTGCATTGTCGTTTTTGGCCTGATCGACGTCCCGCATCGCCGTCGCCTTGTCGCTGAGCAAGGAGAGCTGGCGGTCGAGCGTGCGCTTGGTCAGATTGAACTGTGACCTGGCTTTTTCGTAGGCCTGCAGCGCCGCGATGAAATCGGTCTGCGCCTGTACAACCTCGGGGCTGTCGATCTCGAACAGCGGCTCGCCGCGGCGGACATCCTCGCCGACCTTCTTCAAAAGGCGTGTCACCCGACCCGAAAACGGGGTCAGCACGGCGGTGCTGGCATCCTCGTTGAAGGCAATCTGTCCGATGGCGGATCGCGTCAGCGTGAACGTCTTTACGCTGGCCGGGATGACTTCAAGCTGCCGCATCTGGTCGTTGGTCACGGTGACCTTGCCAACGGTGACGCCATCGTTGTCGACGGCCGACGCCGGATTGGCATGCAGCGCCAGACATGCGATCGCCGCAGCCGCGAGGCGCGCGTTTCGATGCAGCCAGCGACGTCGAGGGGTCGAGTCAGAAGCAATCTTCATTGCGGCGTTTCCCGGGAAATTTCGTTTTTTGCTTGAAGTGTTGCGGCGGCCGGCCCGGCGGGGATCACCTCGACCCTGTTCCACCAGCCGCCGCCCAGCGCCTGAAACAGCGCGACCGTATCTGCGAGTCGCGCAGCCTGCGCCTGAACGCGGGCCAGCGACGCCTGAAGGTAGGCCTGCTGAGCCGTCAGCAGGACCGAGATGGTAAATTGTCCGCGCTCTATCTGTGCACGCGCCAGTTCGATGCTGCGGTTGGCGGATGTCTCGGCGGCTGTGGCGGCCGCGAGCGCACGCTCGTCAGCCTGCAATGCTCGAAGCACATCCGCGACGTTCTGGAACGAGGCCAGAACGGCACTCCTGTAAAGCGCGAGCGCCTGTTCCGTCGCGGCTTCCGCTGCACGCTGCTTCGATTCCTTCGCGCCGGCGTCGAACACGGTTTGCGCAACGCTGCCCGCGACCAGCCACACCGCGGTCTGTGGCGTGAACAGATTGCCGATGGTCGATGCGCTACTGCCGACGTTTCCAGTGAGATTGATTTGCGGCAAGCGATTGGCAATCGCGACTCCGATCTGGGCATTGACCGAACGCAGGTTGGCTTCGGCCGCCCGCACATCCGGCCGCTGACGGATCAGGTCGGCAGGCAGACTGACCGGCACAGGCCGCGGCAATCTGAACGAGCCAAGCTGAAACGTTTCCGCGATACCCTCACCCGGCAAGCGGCCTGTCAGATAGGCGAGCAGATTGCGCTGTTGCCCCAGCTGCTTTTCAAGTACGGGCAGCAACAAACGTGCCTGCGCCACGGCCGTCTCCTGGGCGACCACATCGGGCAGCGCGATCTGTCCGCGGTCATATTGAATTTTGAGCGTGCTCAGGGACTGGTTCTGGATCTCGATCAGCCGGCGAGTGACGGCGATCTGTCCGCGCAGCGATGCTTCCTGGATGGCAGCAAGCGCGATGTTGGCCGACAGCGTGAGGAACACGCCTTCGCGCTGGAAAGCCTGGACCTCGGCGAGCGCTTCGGTGGATTCGATCTGACGGCGGATGCCGCCGAAGACATCCGGAACGAATGCGACGCTGACCTGCGCCGTGTTGACGCTGTAGATGTTCTTGCCGGCAGCCGAGTCCGTGGTCAGCACTTCCGTCGGCACGCGAATGCGATTGCCGTCGAAGCCTGCCGTGATGATCGGGAACAGCGCCGCACGTTGCGTGTATGTATTGACTTGCGCGACGCGCAGCGCAGCCTCCGCGGCCTGCAGGTCGGTGTTACGCTCGAGACCGTCGTCGATCAGCTTGCTCAAGTTCTGCGAACGAAAGCGATCCCACCAACGGCCCGGCACATCTGACGGCGCAGTCAGCACCTGCCCTGGAATATAGCCTTGCGCGGCAGGAGCATCGGGCGACTTGAAGTCCGGCCCGAGCGTGCAAGCGTTCAGGAGCGGCGCGGTCAACATCACGCAGCACGCTGCAAGCTGCCGTGACCGTCCACGATAGCGGCGCGTTTTCGGCCAGAAGCCAAAAGCAATGCTCCACTGAAAATGTGACATCAGTTCAAGACGACCCGGCAGCCAGACAGCAGTTGACCGGATGCCTCTTGGCGCCGCCTCAACTCTGTCCCTTATCAGCAAGCTGCATGCCAGAGCGCCGACACGGATGAAAGAGATATCGCTGCAATATCATTAATTTACGCGCGAATTGTTGCCGAGCGATCAGGCAACTGGCGACTTTCCGCCACTCGGCTCATTTTCATTGGCGGACTTCTGCTCATCGCCATCCGCATAACGCTTTCGATCAAGACCGAACCGCGCCATCTTGTCGGCAAGTGTGCGCCGCGGGATGCCCAGTTTTTCGATCACGACATGGATACGCCCACTTGCCTCGATCAGGCATTGCTCGATCGTGGCCTTTTCGAACGCATCGACCTGATCCGCGAGCGTTTGGGCCTGAGCCGTTTCAGCCGGCGTGCTCGCCGCGCGATGAAGACCGAGTGCATAACGCTCCGCCGCGTTGCGCAACTCGCGAATGTTTCCCGGCCAATCGTGACGGACGAGCTTGTCGGACATCGCCGCTGACGGAGGACGAACGTCGCGTCGATGGGTTTTTGCCGCAGCGGCGGCGAAGTAGTCGAAGAGCAGGAGAATGTCGTCTCGGCGCTGGCGCAACGGAGGCACGACGATCTCGGCGACGCAAAGTCTGTAATACAGGTCGGGGCGAAAGCGGTTCTGGATTTGCGCTTGATTCAGATCGATCTTGCTCGCGGCGACGGGCCGGAAATCAACCGCGATGCTGTGATTTGAACCGAGACGCTCGATCTGCCGCTCCTGCAGAACGCGCAGGAGTTTCCCCTGCATGGCAAGCGGCATGCTGTCGATCTCGTCGAGAAACAGCGTGCCGCCGCTCGCATGCTCGATGCGGCCGGGTCTCGTTTTCAATGCTCCCGTAAACGCACCGGCGTCGTGTCCGAAAAACTCGCTCTCGGCCATGGTTTCGGGGACCGCTGCGCAGTTGATCGCGACATAATTGCCTTTGCTGCGGCGGCCGAGGTCATGCAGGCTTCGGGCGACCAGATCCTTGCCTGCGCCGGTTTCCCCGTAGATCACGACGCTGACGTCGGTCGCGGCAAGTTCTGCGACCTGCGTGCGGAGCGCCTCGGCGGCGCGCGACACGCCGATGATAAGCGATCCGAGCTGCGGTTCGATCATGGCTCTGCGAAGGCGTCTGTTATCCAGAACCAGCCGCCGCTTTTCGCTCGCGCGCCGGACGATGTCGAGAAACCGCTCCGGCTCGAAAGGCTTCTCGACAAAATCGTAGGCGCCAAGGCGCATGGCCTCGACCGCGATCTGGATATCGCCATGGCCGGTGATCATCACCACCGGAAGATCGGGATCGATTTCCTGAGCGTAGCCCAGCAGCGCCATTCCATCGACGCCTTCCATCTTCAGGTCGGTGACGATAATTCCGGTGTAGTCCGATGTGATGGCATCCATGGCCGGCTTCGCCTGACCATGGGTCTTCACCTCAAAACCGGCCAGATCGAGCCATTGACCGATCGCCTGGCGCATCGGCTCTTCGTCATCGACAAGCAGGACGCGATTGCGATCAGACATAGTGCGATCAGACATAATTCGATCAGACATGAAGCATCGCGCTTTCCGGATGAAACCTTGGCAGCTCGATGATCATTTCAGCACCGCCCCCGCTGCGATTGACGGCGCGAATTTCACCGCCGAAGTCGCGTACGATGCCGTAGGAAATCGAGAGACCCAGGCCCAGACCTTTTCCGATCGCTTTCGTCGTAAAGAACGGATCGAAAATCTGGTCGATGTGCTCCTGCGCTATTCCGGCGCCGTTGTCGAACACGCTGATCTTCACGATCGTGCCGGCCGCCGTCACGTCGAGCCGTATCGCCGGATTTTCGACTTCGGCAACCGCCTGAAGCGCGTTCTGAAGCAAATTCACGATGACCTGCTCCAGCTGAACCGCGTAGCCCTTGACGAAGATGTTGCGCGGAACGTCGATTTCCACGGTGACGCCGGCAAGACGAAGCTGGCTTTCCATCAACAGCATCGAACCATGGATGGCGCGATCGACATCGACGATCTCCGGCTTTCCCGGTTCGCTCTTGCGGGCAAACGTCTTGAGGTGGGACGTGATGTTGGCCATCCGTTCCGCCAGTCCGCTGATCAGATCGAGATTGGCTCTGACCTTTGCCGCGTCGTTGCGCTCTGAAAAGACTTTCGTGCTGGCGACAAACGTCCGGATCGCGGCCAGCGGCTGATTGATCTCGTGAGCGATCGCCGCCGACATCTGGCCAAGGGCTGCGAGCTTTCCAGCCTGCATCAGCGAGTTCTGGGTGTTGCGGAGTCGCGCTTCAGTACGTTTGCGCTCATCGACCTCCGAATGCAGCGCGGCGTTCGCTGCCCTGAGTTCCTGAGTGCGGTTGGCGACCTCGGTTGACAGTTCGGCGCCCGCTTTGCGCGCGGCGACGAGAGCTTGCTGGCGCTGACGCAAGTAAAACAGGCCGGACACGGCAATGATCGAGATGGCCGCACCGATGATGCCGCCATCCCGCTGGTCGGTGGCGACCGTCGTCAGATCAGAGAGGCGATGAACGGTCCAGCCATACTCGGGAACGCGCATTGGCTGATAGAGATACGTGCTGGTGTCATCGGGCGTCTGGATACGGACGATCTGGCTGCCGAGATGCTCTTCCAGCACCTTGAAATCGATCGCCTGCGCTGGATCGGTGTCGTCCTGCGCCGGCGGTGCGCCGCGGACCGCATCCGCGGCGATGCCGAGAACCCGGTTTCGTAACGACGGATCGCTCGACAGGAACACCTTGCCCAGCGCATCGGTCACCAGAACGCGCTCGCCCGCTCTCTCCCAGTCCGCTTCGATCTGGTCGAATTCAATCCGCACGACCGCGATTCCAAGGACCGGCAATTCCCCGATTGCATTCGCAACGTAGTATCGCGCCCGATTGCTGCCGGGCTCCACGCCGAGGAACGCGCTTCGCCCGGAAGCAATCGCGTTGCGGAAATACGGCCGATCGCTCAGATCGCGATCGAGTTGCGAACCGGGTTGGCCAGCATCGTCAGCCGCAAAGACTTTGCCGGACGGCGCGATCACGTAGAGTGCGCGGGTATCGGCTTCGCGGCTGACACGCTTGAGCTTGTCGTTCAGGCGATCACGCAGCGCAGCGTCCGACG
Source organism: Hyphomicrobiales bacterium (assembly GCA_021732215.1). Taxonomy (GTDB): domain Bacteria; phylum Pseudomonadota; class Alphaproteobacteria; order Rhizobiales; family Xanthobacteraceae; genus SG-bin9. Next base: position 64,902 of record JAKFVL010000023.1, on the reverse strand, counting down.
GCGCGGCAAGCGCACGCTGAACATCCGGATCGACTGACAGAACGAACGGGAGGTGATCCTGCCGGCTGATCTCCGCCCGCATGGCGTTGGCGACGAGTTCGATGCGGGGCTTGTTGACGGCCTGCAGCGAGCGCAGTCCGCTCTCGCGCCAGAAGCTCTGGGCGAGAAACGTGACGGCACATACGAGACAAAGCGAGGCGCCGACAAGGATGATGGATTTCGTGCGGGTTCTCATCTGCCGTTCAGGAAACCGGGATGAAGCACCGATATGGTACTCCCCAATCCCCTCCCGTTCCAGCGAGAAGGCAAGCGTCAGGCCCGGTCTCGCGGCCGGGCAACCCGGTCGAGAGCCGCTTACTCCTTCACCGTTCCGGTCGGCGACGACACATAGTAATCCACAAACAGCGAATAGAAGATCGCGACCGGCAAAGACCCCAGCAGCGAGCCCGCCATCAGCGCGCCTCACTGGTTCAGCCGATGTCGCAGAATACGCCGAGGCGGCCACCGCCTGCAGCCCGTCATCCCACAACGGCTCGCAGCCATTGGCGCTAGAGCGGCCGCCGCTCCAGCGCTGCGACATATCCGCGATTCCATGTCGGGGTGATCCAGACCTCGTTCATGGTCACGCCTGGTGGCAGGCAGGCGATGTAGCGGATCAGATCGCCGCAATCCTCCGGCTTCAACATGCGTGCGAGGTCCGTGTCGGACAACGGATTGGGCCGGTTCTTCAGAATCGGCGTATTCACTTCACCCGGGCAGACTACCGTGCTGCGAATGCCGTTGATGCATTCCTCCACATTGATGCTGTGGCTCATCGCGACGACGGCATGCTTGCTCGCAATGTAACCCGGACCGGCAAGCGGACTGACGTTGCGGCCGGCCATCGACGAGGTATGGATCATCTGCCCGCCTCCCTGAGCGCGCATCATCGGCAGCACAGCCCGCGCGCAATAGAACGCCGACGTCAGATTGCCGTGCACGAGCTTGTCGACTCCCTCCGCGCTGATCTGCTTCCAGCTCCGCTCGACGATATTGAGGCCCGCGTTGTTGACGAGAAGATCGAGCCGGGAAAATTTCTTAGCAATGCGCTCAACGATGCCATCGACCGCCTTGGCATCGGTCAGATCCGCCGCCTCCACTATCGCATGACCGCCGCTCTTCGTGATGCGGTTGGAAAGGTCCGTCAGCGGCGGCTCACGGCGGCCGGTCAGAATGAGCACCGCCCCTTCCTCGGCAAGCGCTAAGGCCGCGGCCTCGCCGATACCACTTCCAGCACCCGTCACCCAAGCGACTTTTCCGTCGAGCTTTCCCACCACCAGGTTCCCTTCTTTGCTCTTTTCTTAGCTGTTCGGGCCGCGATCCATGCCGATCGGCTGCCAGCGACGCAGCGACGTTGTCTGCAGCACGGTCGGATTGACGCAACTCATCGGCCAAAGCCCCTGCAACACGAGCGACAACTCGTAACCGACGCGCCGTTTGCGTGCCTCATCGAAGCGCGCGGAGGCCGACGCATTGTGAGGCGACAGCGTGACGTTCTCCATGCCGAGCAGCGGATTGTTGTGCGACGGCGGTTCCTTTTCCAGCACGTCGAGCGCGGCATGGGCGATCCAGCCTTCCTGCAGCGCCTTGATCAGCGCTTCCTCATCGACTGTCGTTCCGCGGCCTGTATTGACGAAAATCGCCGACGGCTTCATCTGGCGGAAATGGCTCTCGCCGAGCATGTGATACACTTCGGGACGCGCGGGAGCATGCATCGACACGAAGTCCGACTGCGACAGCACTTCTGACAGTGTCGCGGGCAGCACGCCGTGATCCGAGATCACTGTCTCGTCAATGAACGGATCAAAGGCCATCATGCGCAGACCGAACGGCGCCGCACGTTTCGCCACCAGCCGCGCAACGCGCCCGAACGAGACGAAGCCGAGCGTCTGCCCCGCCAGCCTTGGAATTTTCAGCAGCGCCGGCCGACCTTCGGACCAGCGCCCTTCCCTCACCATCCTGTCCTGCGCGATGAGACGGCGAAATCCTGCCAAGAGCAGCGCCATGGCATGATCGGCGACTTCCTCGATGAAGGTGTCGGGAATGTTGGTCACCGGAATGCCGCGCGCGCTCGCCGCTTTCACATCGACGCTATCGACGCCGACGCTGCCCAGCGAAATCACCTTGCAGTTCTCGAGGCTGTCGATGATCGCCTTCGACATCCGAATGCCCTTGGCATAGATCGCATCCGCGGTCCGCGCTGCTGCGATGAAACCGGCCTCGTCGGCCGGCGCTTCGATAATCTCCGCGCCGATCGGAGCGAGCGCCTCGCTCTCATAGCCGTAGCCGCCGCCGGCCGTCGTGAAGCTCGCCCCTTTCGGCGTGACCACCCTGAACTTTGCCATCGCAGTCCGTCTCCCGGTTTGCAGCAGCGCTTGATCCTCGCCGCTGGCTTATCGTTGGAATGTGCACATCTCGTCGATATCAACCCTAGATGATGATTGGACGAGGTCAATTCGCCGGTTCATGCCCTTGCAGCCTATGAAAAGAAGTGGCTGAGCGACAAGAGTTATCGGGCGTCTTGACAGACTGCCGGACAATCTGTCCGTTGAATGCAATCAATATCCTGAACAAGGAAGCATACATGTCCGCGCAGAGCCTGATCATCAGTCCGCCCGCCAGAATCGCAGTCATCGGGTTGGGCAACATGGGACGGCCGATGTCGGCGTGCCTTGTCCGCGCGGGATATGACGTCACCGGATTCGACATGTCGGACGCCGCCCGTCAGCGTTATGTGGCCGGAGGTGGAAAAGCAGCCGCGACCGCGGAGGCTGCGGTGACATCGGCGGCCGCGATCATCACGCTGTTGCCCGACGGCAAGATCGTGCGCGCGGCGCTCGACGGCATCAAGGCACACCTCGAACCGGGCGCCGTCATCATCGATATGAGTTCGTCGGCGCCCCTCGGCACGAAAGCGCTCGGCGAAGAGCTGATCGCGGCTGGATTCGAGTTCATCGATGCACCCGTGTCCGGCGGCGTCAAGCGCGCCATCGACGGAACGCTTGCGATCATGGCTGGCGGTGCGCGCTCGACCATCGACCGCGTCGATCCTGTTCTTGCGGCCATGGGCAAGTCGGTGTTTCGCACCGGCCCACTCGGCTCGGGTCACGCTGCAAAGGCGCTCAACAATTATGTCTCGGCGGCGGGACTGGCGGCAGCCGTCGAAGCCGTCGCGATTGCCGAAAAATTCGGGTTGGAGCCCGCTGTGCTGGTGGACGTTCTGAATGCATCGACCGGCCGCAACAACTCGACGGAAAACAAGCTCAAGCAGTTCGTGATCGCCAACAGCTTCACTTCCGGATTCTCGATGGCGCTGATGGCAAAGGACATCCGCACCGCCGGCGATCTGGCGCACGATCTCGGCGTCGCGGCGCCGCTGGCGGATCGGGTCGCCGAACTATGGGATGCCGCGCTGAAAGCGCTCGGCAAGGACGCCGATCACACCGAGATCGGACTATACCTGACCGGAAAGCGATAGCCTGCAGATTGCGCGCACCCGGACGAGTTCCGCCAGCGCGCAAGGGCGATGACATCAAACCCCTGACGCTGGCGGGTTTCTCGCGATGGGCAATTTTTTCTTGCCCGAAAAGACGGGGTTGTATGAATATGGGATTCAAGGCCTGAACATACCGGCCGCAGCAGAAATACATCAGGGAGCAATCAGCCGTGTACACAGGATCGCACGCAACGTCCCGCGCCAGCCAGCCCGCCGTCATCATGGCCAGATCGGGTGAGATCATCACCTATGCCGAGCTGGAAGCGCGCTCCAACAAACTTGCGCACTTTCTTCGCAGCCGCGGGCTGAAGCGCCTCGATCACTATTCCATCTTCATGGAAAACAATGCCCGCTATGTCGAATGCTGCGGCGCCGGCGAACGGTCGGGCCTCTACTTCACCTGCATCAACTCGTTCCTGACACCCGACGAACTCGCTTACATCGTCAACAACAGCCGGTCGAAAATCCTGATCACGTCGCAGGAAAAGCGCGCCGTTGCGATCGAGGCGTTGCGGCAATGTCCCGGCGTCGAGGCGTGCGTTGTGGTGGATGGACCGGGTGACGGCGAGCGCATCCTCAACCTTGAGGACGCGACTGCAGACTTTCCAGCTACACCGATCGCCGACGAGAGCCTCGGGACGGCGATGCTCTACTCTTCGGGCACCACCGGCCGGCCCAAAGGCATTCTTCGTCCGTTGCCCGAACAGCCGCCAGCGCAGCAACTTCCGTTGTTCGACTTTCTTCACAAGCTATGGCGCTATCGCGCCGGGCTTGTCTATCTGTCCCCCGCGCCGCTGTATCATTCCGCGCCGCAGGCAGCGGTCAATCTCGTGATCCGGAACGGCGGCACGGCGATCATCATGGAGAACTTCGATCCGGAGCAGTATCTGAGACTGATCGAGACCTACAAGCCGACGCACAGCCAGCTCGTGCCGACCATGTTCTCGCGCATGCTCAAGCTGCCCGACGCGATCCGCAACAAGTATGACCTGTCTTCTCTGGAAATAGCGATCCACGCTGCTGCACCCTGCCCGCCGCAAGTCAAGGAGCAGATGATTGCCTGGTGGGGTCCGATCATTCACGAATACTACGGCGCGACCGAAGGGCTTGGTTTCTCAGCTTGCGACAGCGAGCAGTGGCTCGCGCATCGCGGGACTGTCGGCAAGGTTCTGCTCGGCGACCTGCATGTTCTCGACGAGGACATGAAGCCATGCCCGAAAGGCACGCCGGGCTCGCTGTGGTTCAAGACCGCAACGCCCTTCGAATATTTCGGCGATCCCGAGCGGACGGCCGAAACGCGCTCGGCCGACGGCACCATGAGCACGGTCGGCGATGTCGGCTATGTCGATGACGACGGCTTTCTTTATCTGACCGATCGCGCGACCTTCATGATCGTTTCCGGCGGCGTGAACATCTACCCGCAGGAAAGCGAAAACCTTCTGATCACGCACCCCAAGGTCGCCGATGCCGCCGTCTTCGGCGTGCCGAACGAAGACCTCGGCGAGGAAGTGAAGGCCGTGATCCAGCCGGTGCCCGGTATCGAGCCGGACAAGGCGCTGGCCGACGAGTTGATCGCTTTCTGCGGCGAGCATCTCTCTCGCCAGAAAGTCCCGCGATCGATCGACTTCGAGAAGGAGTTGCCGCGCCTGCCGACCGGCAAGCTGTACAAGCGGCTGCTCCGCGACCGCTATTGGGGCGATCGCAAAAGCCGGATCGTTTAATCGGGAATGAGCTTGAACCTGTCATTGCGAGGCCCACAGGGCCGAAGCAATCCATCACTTGCCCGGAACTGGATTGCTTCGTCGCGCAAGCGCGCTCCTCGCAATGACAGAATCACGGGCCAGTATTCAGTTGGCCTTCTTGCCGTCCTTGCCGAACTGCTTGAGAAACGCCGTCAGATCCTTGATCTCCTGCTCGTTCTTGATGCCGGCGAAGACCATCTTGGTGCCCGGAATCTTTCCCTTCGGATCCTTGATGTAGTCGGCGAACACCGCTTCGTCCCACATCAAGGCGGCGTTTTTGTTGGCTTCGGAATAATTGTATCCCTCGACGGTTCCGGATTTTCGCCCGAACAATCCATTCATGATCGGACCAACCGTGTTTTTCGCTGTTTCGCCGACCTGATGGCAGGCGCGGCATTTGTTGAACGACTTTTCTCCGGCGGCAGCATCCTGAGCGTAGGCGCCGGCGGGCACGCACATAATCATCGCAGCGAGCATGGCAGTTCTGAGCTTCATCGACCGTAACCCCATTTGATGTCTTGTTGACTCCTCAAAGTGAGGAACCGCGACAGCGGCGTCTCGAACCATAAGGCCGCAAGATCTTCATCCTTCGCGATGCGACCCTGACGGATCGCTCCTCGGATGAGGCAGTCTAGCCGAAAATATCCGTGGTGATGCCCGCGTACCAAGCCATATTCTCTTCCTGCGACTGCTTGCGCACGTCAGCTGTTTCCCCCGCCTTGGAAACGAATGTCGACGAGGCCGTGATTTTGCCATCCTTGGCTTCATAGGCGCCGCCGACCTTCACGCAATCATCGGTCTCGATCAGGGACCAGCATGTGTTCGAATAGCGTGCGTCGAACGTGCGCGCGCCGCTCAGTTCACCGCGGATCATCAGTGCGGCAACCTTGGCCTGGCTGTTGGCAGAGAAGGCAGACTTCGGCATATCGCCCGCGATCGATGCATCGCCGAGAATGTAGATATTTGAATCCACCGAGGACTTCATGCTCGTGGGATCGATGGCGCAATATCCGCTGGCGTTGGCGAGCATCGCGTCGCGCGCGACTGCACCGGCCATCTGCGCCGGAATGACGTTGACGAGCGCCGCATTTTTGTAGGTTTCAAAACCGGTGACGACAGTTCCGCTCGCGGGATCGACCGATTTCACGCCGTCGTGCACCTTGGGCCCAAGCCATTCCACCATGCCCTTGTAGTGCTTTTCCCAACCTTCCTGAAACAGAGCCTGCTTCGAGAACGTTTCCTTGGGGTCGATCACAAATATCTTGCAGCGATCCTTGCCGGCCTTCTTCAGCGCGTGCGCCATCATGGAGACGCGCTCATAAGGTCCAGGCGGGCAGCGATAAGGATTGGGCGGCGCAATCATCACGACGACACCGCCGTTATCTACCGCATCGAGACGCTTCTTCAGCAGCAGGGTCTGCGCGCCCGGCTTCCAGGCGTGAGGCATGATTTCTTCCGCAGCCTGCGACCAGCCCGGCACGGAATCGTATTTCAGGTCGATTCCTGGAGAGACGACAAGGCGATCGTAAGCAACCGTCTTGCCGCCGGAGAGCGCGACCTCCTTCTTGTCACGATTGATCTTGGTGGCGGTTTCCGCAACGACGTCGATGCCGTACTTGCTCTTGAGGGCGCCATACTCCTGAACGATCGACGGATAGTCGCGGAAACCGCCGAGATAGAGATTGCTGTGGAAGCATGTCTGGTATTTGGCGTTGGGTTCGACAAGCGTAACGGCGATCGCACCGGCGCTGTCCTTTGCAATGTATTTGGCAGCCGTCGCGCCTCCGGCGCCGCCGCCGATCACCACGACCCGTGGTTTTGCTTGCCCGATAACGGAGGGCGCGCCGAGTATCATCGCGCCTGCAAACGATGCCGAACCCGAAACAAAATGCCGACGGCTAATTTTCATTTTCCCCTCCCGTATTTTTTCATCGAATTGGATTCAGTGTACGCCCGATCAACCGACTTTCAGATAGGAAAATCCCTTGGCTTGCAGCGCAGCGACGGTCGCAACGCCTGAAGGAACGAAGCTGATAAACGGGGCATCGTGGACCTGGGCCTTGTCCAGTTTGAGCCGCTGGAACGTGATTTCACACAAGTGAACCTTGAGGCCGTTCTTGGATAGATCGGCTACGCGCTCAAAGGCCTTGGCGGGAACCACTTCATCCTTCCAGGGCGTTCCTTCAAGTTTGGCGAGAAAGAATTTCACGGCAGCGCTGTGTGCAACGATCACCAGCTGCAACTTGAAAGGGTCGGCGCCATAAGCCGAATAGTGGTTGGATATGTTGTTCAGCGTCTGGGCAAATCGGTCATTGTCGCCGTAGTCGCAATGATAAAGGCAGGCGACGTCGCCTTCTTTCTTCAAGTCGGCAATGGATAACGCCTGAGGCGCTGCCTGAGCCGCCGTTGCTGCGACCAGTCCTCCGGCTGCTCCGATGATGACATTGCGTCGCGTCGAGTCGTTTCGGTCGTTCATCGTCCCCTCCGAAGTCGTTGGTTCGCCTTACCTGAGTTCCCTGAAGTAAGTTGCGAGCGCTGCGATATCCTCTGCCTTAAGCCGTCCCGCGATATTCTGCATCACCGGATTCTCGCGCTGCTTGTCCTTGTAGGCATTCATCACAGCCTCGAACTGATCTTCAGGCCAGCCAACAATCGGCGGGACGCCTTCGACGGCCTTCCCGGTTGTCTGGTGGCAGGTGACGCATTCCGACGACAGATATTGTCCCAACTCGCGATCGCCCGCAGAAGCGGATTGAAGATTGCCGGTGACCAATAGCAGCCCCAGCATCCATCCATTCCAGCCAGCCATCAATCTACTTTCGGCCCGGCTTTGCTGTCGGGCGTGACATCGACCGATATGGCCCTGCCGGTGACTTTTGGCGCGGTCCGGCAATTCTTCATGCATGGCTCCTTGCCCCAGAACTGCTTTTCCGACGTTTCCCGGTCGTCGTCGAAGAACGCCGCCGCATTGGGCATCTTGATGGACGTAAAGTTCTTGTCGTTCAATTCGAAATTTTCGTCCTTGACGATATCATTCATGCTGAGGAGATACGCCGTCAGGGCATAAACTTCGTCATTGGAAAGCGATTGCGCATTGCCATATGGCATCGCCCGCCTGACGTAGTCGAACACAGTCGAGAGATCAGGCCAGAACGATCCGACCGTCTTGTCTGGCCTGTCGGCTTTCAGCGTATCGAGACCTCCCGCCAGCACCGGCCAGCGGCCCACCCCTTGTCCAAACTCGCCGTGACACGCGGCGCACTGCGCCTGAAAGATGTCGTCGCCCTGCTTGACCGAACCCTTGCCGGCCGGAAGCCCCTTTCCATCGGCACGGACGTCCGTATCCCAGGCCGCGATTTCTTCCGGCAATGCTGCGCGTCCGAGTCCCAGCTTAGAAGGCTTTTTCGCAGTTTCGCGTGCGGCAATTTGCTGCGCCGGACTTTGCTGAGGCAGCAGGACGACGGCGGCAGCGGCGATCGTCAAAGCCGCGCCGGCAATGAGCCTAACCGATTTCGACATTTTCGGTCTCTCCGTTCGCGCGCACCAGCCAGGTTTGAATGCCATTGTTGTGATAGATCGAATTGACTCCGCGAACCTTGCGCAGTTCGTCCTTGCTGGGCTGAACGTAGCCGGTGGAGTCCATCGCGCGCGACTGGATCATCATCTCCTGTCCGTTCCAGTCGAAGTCGACGTAGAAGCGCGTCAGCGACTTATCCAGCACCGGCCCGTCAATGCGCGCGGTCTGCCAGTTCTGGCCGCCGTCGATCGAAACATCGACACGCTTGATCGTTCCGCGACCGGACCACGCAAGGCCGGTCAGAACGTTGCGGCCCTTGTACTTGAGCGGCGCCTGTGGCGACGGATTGGTCACGACCGACTTCGCATCCATGATGAACGTGTATTTGCGCGACCGGCCGTCGGCCAGGAGATCGGTGTACTTCGAGGTCTCCTCGCGGGTCTGCCAAGGCTGATCTCCGGCCTCGATCCGGCGCAGCCATTTCACCCAGAGATTGCCTTCCCAGCCTGGGATCACGGCACGCAGAGGATAACCTTGTTCGGGCCGCAGCGCCTCGCCGTTCATGGCAAACGCGAGCAACACATCGTTCAACGCCTTCTCGATCGGCAATGACCGGTTCATGCCGGCCGCATCCGCGCCTTCGAGCATCAGCCATTTGACGTTTGGCTTCAGACCGGCTTCGTCGAGCAGCGTCTTGAGCGAGACGCCCGTATACATCACGTTATGGACCATGCCGTGGGTGAACTGGCATCCGTTCAACTGCGCGCCGCGCCATTCCATCCCCGAGTTGGCAGCGCATTCCAGAAAGTAAATCCTGTTGGTGCGCGGCATCCGCTTGATGTCGTCCATGGTGAAGACGAGCGGCTTCTCCACGAGACCGTTGATCATCAGCCGGTGGCTGGCCGGGTCGATCTCCGCGATGCCGCTGTGATGGCGCTCGAAACAAAGTCCGGATGGCGTAATGATGCCGTCGATCTCATGCAGCGGCGTGAAATTCACCGACGATTCCGGCGATGCGGTGAGCCATGGCACGTCGCGGCGAACGATGTGCTTCTCGAATTTCGACGGCGACCCATAAGGCCGCTTGTCGACGCCATCGCCGAGATAACGCGCCCAGTCCTGGACTTCGGTAATCAGCGGGTCCGGCTTTGCTGGCTCTGCGACCGCCGGCAGCGCAGTCAGCGCCGCCCCCGCGCCTGCGAGACTCGCTGCACCGAGAAATTTACGCCGGCTGAGTTGATCCGCAGATGCTCTGTCTTTCATGCCGCAAACCTTCTTATCAAAATACGTGAATATGTTTGTCGCATCACTGTTTTGAAAACCCGCATCGAAAGCAATGCCGATCAGGCTCCCGTGACCTTCACATCGGTGTTGGGTTCGACTTTCACCGTGCCGGATTTTGATACATGCGCCGCGACCACGTCCCAGATCGGCGGACCTTGCGTGTTCTCGTTGATGCTGGCCCAGCCGGCGACGGTGTACGTCTTGCCCGCTTCGATCGGCTGACCGGATTTCAGATGCGTCAACTGGGAAATGCGCGAGCCGATCGGCTTGGCGATGTCGATCGCGTAGCCCATGCCGCCGACCCGCACCATGTCACCGCCGCCCTGGAAGTAAGGGTCCGGATGGAAGATGTTGTCAGCGACGTCTTCCAGCACTTCCTTGAGCTGCGCTCCGGTCATCTGGTTGCGATAGCAGTTCGGATAGGTGATCGCGGTGGCGTTGGTGACGTGCTCCCAGGTAATTGTATCGCCCGGCAGCAAGCTGCCGCCCCAGCGGAATCCGGGCGACAGGGCGATGTCGGCATCGCGTTGGCTACGCATCGCGTCACAGATCAGGTCGTCGAACGTTCCGTTGAAGTTGCCGCGCCGGTACAGGAAGGAATCGGTCTTGCCGACGACGCGCGCCAGATCCTTGGCGAACGGCGCGCGCACCTTCTCGACCAGCGCCGACATTGCATTGTCCGGCGCAATCGCATCGGCGAACACCGGCATCAGCTTGAAACGAATCCCAGAAATCTTCTTGTCCTTCACCTCGATATCGAGACGGGACAGAAACTTGCCATGCGAGCCCGACGCGACCAGAACCGTGTTGCCGACCTTAATCAGTCCCGGCATTGCATCATGCGTATGCGCGGTGAGGATGATATCGAGGCCTTTGACCCGGCCCGCCAGCTTCTGATCGACGTCGAAGCCGTTGTGCGACAGCAGCACGACGATCGACGCACCCTCGGCGCGGGCTTCATCGACCTGCTTCTGGATATCTTCCTCGCGAATGCCGAACTCCCACTTCGGGAACATCCAGCGCGGATTGGCAACCGCCGTGCGCGGCAACGCCTGACCGATCACCGCGATCTTTGCGCCGCCGCGCTCGAACATCTTGCGGCCGTCGAACACCGGCTCCTGCCACTCGTTGTCGCGAACGTTCTGCGCCAGAAACGCGAACGGAGCTTTGTCGGCGATCTCCTTGACGCGATCGGCGCCGTAGGTGAATTCCCAATGGCCGACCATGGCATCGACCTTGAGCGCAGACATCACGTCGACCATGTCCTGCGCCCTGGTCTGCAGCGAGGTCCAGCTTCCCTGCCAGGTATCGCCGCCGTCCAGCAGCAGCACGTTGTCGTTGCCGCGCTCGGCGCGAACCGCGCCGACCAGGGTTGCGATGCGATCCATCCCGCCCATGCGGCCATAATTGCGCGCCAGCGAAACGAAATCGTCCGCGGTCAGCGCGAAGGCGTCGGCGGAGCCGGTCGCGATCTTGAAATATTTTCTGAATTCGGCGTCGGTGATGTGGGGCGGCAGCCCCTTCGAATCACCCACTCCGAGATTGACCGAAGGCTCGCGGAAATGCAGCGGCATGAGCTGCGCATGAACGTCGGTGATGTGCAGAATCGTCACCGTCCCGAGCGGATCGAACCGCAGGATGTCCGATTGCGAAAGCCGCTGTTGCGCGGCCGCGCGGCCGAGCGGACCGTAACCGCTTGCTGCAGTGATCGCCGACGCAGCCGCCGTCGCCTGCAGGAAATCCCGCCTGGATATCAACATGTATTTTTCCATCCTCATCCTGAGGAGCGATCCCTTCAGATCGCGTCTCGAAGGATGAAAGGCCACCAGATTCCGGCCTCATGGTTCGAGACGCGCTTTCGCGCTCCTCGCCATGAGGGTCGCGCCGTTACGCCACAGTCAGCTTGTTCTTGGACACGTAGTCCGAGCCGTCATCGTCCTTCCAGGAAAACGTAAACTCGCCGCTTTCCGCAGCCTTGTAAAAAAAGGACTGGTAGGGATTGGCCGAGATCGCAGGATTCCAGTCGGCTTCGAACACGGTCTTGCCGTTAAACTGCGCCGTGAACTTGTTGATGATCTTGCGCGGTACGGTCTTGCCGGCCGCATCCTTGCGCTGGCCCGATTCCATCTCGTGCGAAATCAGCGTCTTGATCTCGATCATTTCTCCGGGCTTTGCTTGAGCCGGAACGCGAACGCGCGGTGTCGGTTGAGTGGCCATGAGACTGTTCCTCGCCTGAATTGTTATTGTCGAACGCCGCCTTATCCCGGTCCTGTCTCAGCCGCCGCAGCCGCCGATCGTGACCTTCACGTTCGCTTTTGCCATGTGGAGGTTGCCGTTCGACATTTCGGCGACACACACGATGTTCTGGGTCTGCGCGAGACGCATGCGCGTCGAGGCCGATGCCTTGCCGCATGCCGGCGTGAATCGGTAGGTGACGATACCGGGGAGCGGATTGCCGTCGGCGAACACATGAACCGCCTTGACGTAGTCGGCGTCCGTCATCGGGCTTTCGACGTCGATGTTGATCGGCACGACAAGACCGTTTTCCGCGATCTCCGGAACGTCGAGCTTGATCTTTCCGCTCTCGATTTTCTTGTCGCCGTAGAGCTTCTTGATCTCGGCGGCCACTGCCGGCTCATCGGCGATCGACATGCGGGGCGCAAGAAGTGCAGCGAGCCCCGCTGCTGCGGCAAGGCCCAGAGTTTCGCGGCGGCTTGTTGTGAATTTCATCTTGCATCTCCCCTGGGAGTTTTTTTGATCTCCCTTGACGATCATATCGCTTGACGATTGCAGTATCGATCTACCATGATCTGCTCACATCATTATATTGTTTTTTCTGAATGTAAAGTTTTGGACTGATCACGAAGTACCGATAGAGCCGCGCAAGACGGTTTGACGGATGGGAGGACGAGACGTGAAACATGCCGCAGCCGGTACGGCGCTCGCCGCGATTCTGCTTTTCCTTTCGGGTCTTGCTGCGGTTGCACAGGACGCAAGCGAAAAGGAGATCGAACGCTATCGGGCGATGATCTCCGATCCCCTCTCCAACCCCGGCTATCTGGCTGTCGATCGCGGCGAGGTGCTTTGGGCGCAGAAGCGCGGGACCAAAAATGTCTCGCTTGAGACATGCGACCTCGGCCTTGGCGCCGGAAAGCTGGAAGGCGCGTTCGCTCAGATGCCGCGATTCTTCGCCGACGCCAGCAAGGTGATGGACCTCGAGCAGCGATTGCTCTGGTGCATGCAGAATGTTCAGGGGCTCGACACCAAGGATGTCGTCATGCGCCGCTTTTCCGGGCCGGGGCGCGCCTCCGACATGGAAGATCTCGTCGCCTACATCGCCAACAAGTCGCTCGGCATGAAGATCGACGTGCCGTTGAAGCACCCAAAAGAGCAGGAAATGGCCGCCATCGGCGAAGAACTGTTCTACCGGCGCGGCGGCGTGATGGATTTCTCCTGCGCCACCTGTCACGCCGAAGACGGCAAGCGCATTCGCCTGCAAGGCCTCCCGAATCTGTCCAAGCCCGGCAAGCTGCCACAGGAAACGATGGGGTCGTGGCCGACCTATCGCGTATCGCAAGGCGCGTTGCGCACCATGCAGCATCGCCTGTGGGACTGCTTTCGGCAGCAACGCTGGCCGGTTCCGGAGTATGCATCGGACAGCATCACGGCGCTCACGGTTTTTCTCAACAAACAGGCGATGGGGGGCGAGATCAACGTCCCGTCGATCAAACGCTGAGGGAGTGCCATGACAAACGTATCGAAACTCGCAGTGCTTCCAATCCTGATCGGGGCCATCGCGTTCAGCGCAAACGCATCGGCACAAACCGCGAGGAAGCCAGCCGACCCCGCACTGGTCGATGCTTACGTCAAATCGACGTTTGGCAAGGCCCCGCCCGAATGGCAGGCCAGGATCGAACCCGATGAGACGCTGAAGGTCTGCAATGCGCATCGCAACGAGGTGCCGTCCGCGGAAGTCGACAAGATCATCAAGCGCGAACTGGCGAAGGTCGCCTATCCGGCGGACGGCAAACTGCTCGGCGACTGGAAGGAAGGCAAGAAGGTCGCCAACAACGGCCGCGGTGGGCAGTTCTCCGATCCGGAAGGCACCGTTGCCGGCGGCAACTGTTATGCCTGCCATCAACTCGACCTGGCCGAGGTCAGTTTCGGCACCCTGGGACCGAGCCTGACCAACTATGGCAAGGACCGGAAGTTCGATCCGGAAGAAGCGAAGAACGCCTATACCAAAATCTACAACTCGCAAGCCGTCGTTCCCTGCTCCAACATGCCGCGCTTTGGCACCAACAAGGTTTTGACCGAGCAGCAGATCAAGGATCTCGTCGCTTTGCTGTTCGACCCGGAATCGCCGGTGAATAAATAGCCGTAGCGTCATCAATCCGAACCTCAAGGAGCACGCGATGACTTTGCGAGCATCGCTTGCAGTACCTGTTTTGCTTGCTCTGCTGTCCGGCAGCGCTGCTGCGCGGGATGCGACCGTGACCTACAAGTCGATGAGTCCCGAACTCGCGCTCGATCTTGCACGGGCGACACTCGCCGATTGTCAGAAGCGCGGCTATCAGGTTGCGGTCGCCGTGGTTGATCGGTTCGGAACGCCACAAGTGATGCTGCGTGATCGGTTCGCAGGCCCTCACACACCAACGACGGCGTCAGGCAAGGCCTGGACCGCGGCAACGTTCCGGACCAGCACGACCGAACTCAACGCCATCAGCCAGCCGGGCATGATGCAGGCTGGCCTTCGGCATCTTCCGAACGTCGTCATCATCGGCGGAGGCATTGTCGTCGAGGCAAGCGGTTCGCTGATCGGTGCGGTTGGCGTCTCCGGCGCACCCGGCGGCGACGCCGACGAGGCCTGCGCCAATGCGGGTCTCGCTGCGATCAAGGACAAGCTGGATTTTTAGCTGGGGTATTGACGGCCCGATCGTCAACTAGCCGTGCGATTTGAAGGTCACGGGAATCCTGAGATAACGCACGCCATTACGTTCCCCTGCCGGAAAAGCGCCGGCGCGAATATTGACCTGGATCGATGGCAGCAAGAGTGTTGGCGCGGCAAGCGTCGAATCGCGCGCCTGTCTCGTCGCGACGAACTCGGCTTCCGTGCGCCCTGCGCCGACATGCACATTGTTCCGGCGTTGTTCCTCGACTGTTGTCTCCCATGCATAGTGATCGCGCGCTGGCGCCTTGTAATCGTGGCACATGAAGAGACGAGTCGCGGGCGGCAGCGCCAGTATTTTCATGATCGAGCGATAGAGCTGGCGGGCATCGCCACCCGGAAAGTCAGCCCGGGCCGTGCCGTAGTCCGGCATGAACATGGTATCGCCGACAAACACCGCATCGCCGATCTTGTAACAAATGTCGGCGGGAGTGTGCCCGGGCGTGTAGATCACCTCGACATGCAGACTGCCGATCGAAAAAGTTTCGCCGTCACAAAACAGATGGTCGAAGTCGCTGCCGTCGGTTTTCAGGTCTTCGAGATTGAACAGGGGACGGAAAATACGCTGCACGTCCTTGATATGCTCGCCGATGCCAACCCGTGCGCCCGTCTTCGCCTTTATGAATGGCGCGCCGGACAGATGGTCAGCGTGGGCATGGGTCTCCAGCACCCAGCAGATCGTGAGACCAAGCGCATTGGCTTCACGCAGGATTTCGCTCACCGAACGCACATCGACTTCGCCGGACTTGTGGTCGTAGTCGAGCACCGGATCAATCACCGCAGCGTTCCGGGTCGCCATGTCGGCAACCAGATAGCTGACGGTGTTGGTGGGCTCGTCGAAAAAAGCCCTGATCATCGGCTTTTCATTCATGCATCCCTCGTCGCCAATCGGGTGATCACTGCTTGACTTATATATTAGATATATCTAAATTAGCAATATCTAATATATAAGGACGACGCCATGGCGCGTGCGGCTCTGGATATCGGCGATCTTGAAGACAAGGCGGCGGAAGTGGCTGGCCTGTTGCGAGCGCTCGCCAACGAGCGGCGGCTGATGATCCTGTGCCGGTTGGTGGAGCTTGGCGAAGCCAGGGTGTCGTCACTGGCGGAATCCGCAGCTCTCTCGCAGTCGGCGTTGTCTCAGCACCTTTCGAAGATGCGCGACGAAGGCATCGTGACGTATCGCCGCGACGGTCAGTCCCTTTGGTACCGGATTGCGGACCCACGGATCGAACGTCTGTTCGCAACAATGCACGACCTGTTCTGCAGCAAACCCAAACGCCGTTCGCGGTGAAGCGAAGCCAAAGGAGCCGAAACCATGATGTTACCCGCCATTACACCCGATCGCGCGAAACGGCTGGTCGCCGATGGAGCGATCCTTGTCGATATCCGCGAAGCGGATGAGCGAGCCCGCGCGCAAATCGGCGGTTCGCATCATCGTCCGTTGTCGAAACTGAACGAGACGAGTCTTCCGCTCGCAGGGGCCGGACCGGTGATTTTTCATTGCAAGTCGGGCGGACGCACGGCCGCCAACGCCGCGCGGCTTCATGCGTGCGCGGGATCGCGAGAGACTTTTGTGCTTGAGGGCGGACTTGAAGGTTGGAGCAAGGCGGGCCTTCCGGTCGTCGTGGATCGCCGTCAGCCGATCGAACTGCAACGGCAGGTCCAGATCGTGGCCGGCGGCCTCGGTCTGGCCGGCACAGTGCTCGGAGCGCTGGTGTCGCCGGCGTTCTATATCCTTCCAGCTTTCATCGGTGGCGGACTGTTGTTTGCCGGGGTCACCGGATTCTGCGGGATGGCGCAGGTGCTGACGCGCGCGCCATGGAATAGCGCGCATCACTCGCCGCCGGCGTGATCTTCATCTCGCGCAAGGAGATATTGCCAGTGATGACCCTGTCGCAAGGCGCGCTGGGCGTCGTATCCGGATCGCTCGTGGGATTCGCGCTCGGGCTTCTGGGTGGCGGCGGCTCGATCCTTGCGATGCCTCTCATGATATATCTGGTCGGCGTGGAAAGCCCTCATGTAGCCTTGGGAACCAGTGCGGTTGCAGTGGCGGCGAGCGCTGCTGCCAATCTCGCCAACCATGCCCGGCAGGGCACGGTTAAATGGCGCTGCGTTACGCTGTTCGCAATCACAGGTGTTGCCGGTGCGTTCGGTGGATCGAGCCTTGGCAAAATGATCGACGGTCAGAAATTGATCGTGCTGTTCGCGCTGCTGATGATGGCCGTCGGCGCTCTGATGCTTCGCAAACGGTCGAACACCGGCGATCCCGCTGTCGTGCTGAATCGCGGCAACGCCCCCGCTCTCGTCGCGCTGGGTTTCGGCTCGGGTGCTCTTTCTGGCTTGTTCGGCATTGGAGGGGGTTTCCTCATCGTCCCCGGCCTCATGCTTGCGACCGGCATGCCCATCCTGAATGCGACCGCATCGTCGCTGGTTGCGGTGACTGCATTCGGGCTGACCACGGCGGCCAACTATGCGGTATCCGGTCTGGTGGACTGGCCGCTCGCCGGGCTGTTTCTGGCGGGCGGCCTCGCAGGCGGTCTATTGGGCGCGCAGGCGTCGATGGGATTGGCGGCGCGGCGCGGAACGCTGGAGACGGCGTTTGCCGGAATCATCTTCGCGGTCTCGCTCTATATGGCATTCCGCGGATGGCAGCAGTTGTCATGAGACATGGAGGAACGGAACATTGAACTCCACGTTTGCACAGCGTCTGACGAAGAACGCCGGCATATCGGATCTGATTTTCCGCTTCGCGTTGAGCCTTATTTTCATTGTTGGAGGTCTTGGACATTTCGTCCAGCACCAGCAGATGCTGGAGCGTATGGCGGAGTCGCCATGGGCGCGTCTGATCGAGGCCGCAGGCAATCCCTCGTTGCTGCTATGGCTTTCCGGCGTCGTGTTTGTGGCGGCGGGCAGTGCGCTGGCGGCTGGGCTCGCCGTCAGATTGTCAGCACTGGCACTGTTCGTGACGCTCATTCCGATTACGGTTACGATTCACATCGCACCGGGCCACGCCGGCCCGTTTTTCAAAAATGTCGCCATTCTTGGCGCGCTCGTCCATTTCTTTTTTCACGGCTCTGGCGCATATGCGCTTGACCGTCTCTATGCCAGCCGTTCGTCCAGTTGACGCCTGCATTGCATGCGCAGGCCGGCGCTTCTCCGCTTGACATTTTCCTTTTATAGGATTATAATCCTGTCATCCCGTCCCACTTTGAGGGGCGATACGCGATCGTCACGGATTGCGGGGCGGGATGCGGTGGACGCGGCAGCGTCAGGCGCGGACGTGAGGTGGTTGGGGATGTGAGGGCCGTGCTCCGCAGGGGTAGCCGTCACATCTATGGATCCACTTCGACTTCCGCGCTGACGACGACGCTGCGCGATGCGGCCGGGGCGGAGATTCGCTCCACTGACATCGCCTTTGCGCGCCGGCCCAAGTCGTGTGGTCCCGAGGCCCGTCGCTGGCCTCAAGGGAGCGGAGCGCCTGCATGCTATCCAGCGTGCGGGAGACCACCGGAGTTCTCCGGACAGCTCAATCCCGACGGTGACGACCCAAAGCGTATCAATCGCCACCGGGGAGAGCACGAAGCAAGCCGAAAAAACCACCGCGTGCGGAACGCCGGACGATGTTCGACATCCGTGGTGACTGTGCTCGTGTGTTCAAACTCACTTTTACACACGAGGCTGCGGACGCACGATGCGTCCGGCGTTCCGCGCGCCCTCTCACAAGAGGGTAACGGACCAAATGAAATCCGGCGTCCCCGCGCCGCCAAAAATAGGGGCGATGACGCATGTCCGCAGTTCTTCACCTCGCCCCGTTCTTACGGGGAGAGGTCGGCGAGCATCGCGAGATGCGAGACGGGTGAGGGGCAAGTGGAGAACGCCGCAACACCCCTCACCCGCTCGTTTCACTCGCGACCTCTCCCCGCAGGCGGGGAGAGGTTAAGGAAGGAGCGCCCCGGAATGACGAAGATAAGGAATCAGATCGCGCAATGACGACGATATTTGATCGCGATGAGATAAAGCTACGCCTGCTTCCTCAGCCAGTCGGCGAACGGCGCGGACTCATAACCCTTCTCGCGCACGTAGCGAAACATCGCGAGAAATTCCGGCGGCTCCGGCAAGCCGGGCATGCGCGCCACTTCCCTCGCCTGCCCGGTCAGTTTCACGAGACCGTCGGCCTTCTCCGGAAAGAACTGGATCGTCGGGGTGCCGCGCACATCGTAGGCCGCGCTCAGCGGCTTCTCGGCCAACGAAACTCCGCCGAAATCGGTGACGCTGCGCGCACCGAGAATGTTGAGATGGAGAATTTCGAAGTTGTCGCGAATATAGGATTCGATTTTCGGATCCGTCATATGGACCTCGTGCATGCGCTTGCACGACGGACATCCCTTCAGGCCCCACATGATCGCGAAACGCTTGCCCTTCGCGGTCGCACCGGTCAAATCCTCGGCAAGATCGAGGAAGCTCTCGAGATACCAGTCCATCTGGTAGAGGCCGTCATCGCTGAGCCTCGCCCTCGCGGCTGCCGCAGGGCCAGCATGAAGTCCAAGCAGCCCAAACCCCGTCAGGACCATCGCCTGCCGTCGGCTGATAAGGCGTTGTGGAGAGTGCAATGTCGATACTCCCGTCTAATCCCGCCATTGCAGGGTCTGGCAGATATATGCGAATTCGTTTATATGTATCATATGTCAGGCAGGATGGCTGCAAAATTCTTGATCGTCGCAGCGCTGGCCATTGCGGCCAGCCTGCTGCCGTCGGCGTCCCGATCAGCCGAACTTGTATTGTTCGAACGCGGCGGCTGCGTCTGGTGTCAGCGCTGGAACCGCGATGTCGGACCGGTCTACGACAAGAGCGCCGAGGCAAGAATACTGCCGCTGCGCCGGATCGACCTCGATCGCAAGAGGACGGACGGCATCAAGCTCGCCGAGCCGGTCTTCTACACGCCGACGTTCGTGGTGATCGACAACGGACGCGAGGTTGGCCGCATCACCGGTTACATCAACGACGACTCATTCTGGGGATTGCTGGGCACGCTTGCAGCCAGGCTCGAGCCCCGGCCAGAACCCGACCGCATTTGATAACGGCATCACCAACCGATTGAAACAAGCAGCGGCATTCATGACCTCGATCCTGTCCTCCGATATCGAAACCGAGCTGCGCGACGGCGCGGAGTATTCGCCCGAGCTCGATCAGCTGATGCGCAAGGCGAGGAAGGCGAGCAACTTCCTGAAAGCGCTGTCGCACGAAAATCGCCTGCTTCTGCTGTGTCTGCTGGCCGAACGCGAGCGCTCGGTCACCGAACTGGAAAACATCCTCTCGCTGCGGCAGTCCGCCGTGTCCCAGCAGCTTGCACGGCTGCGCTACGACGGAATGGTGGATACGCGGCGCGACGGCAAGACTATCTACTACAGTCTCGCGAACGACGACGTTCGCCGCGTGATTTCGGTGGTTTACGATATCTTCTGCGCGCCGCCTGAGCCCGCAGCAAAAAAATAACCCGCCGAAGAGCGGAAGAACGACGGGGGCCGACCGTGTCGGCAAACAAAGCCCCGCGGATAATCCGGGAGAGACTATTGGAGAGCCTGTCTGCCTGGCTACCTGCGCTATGCGGTCTCGCCATCGGCGCAGTCGCCGGATTTGCCGTTCGCCGTGCAAAGCTCTGTTCGTTCGGCGCGATCGAAGATGCGCTGATGGGCGCAGACAGCCGCAGGCTTCGCATCTACGGGCTTGCTCTCGGCATTGCGATCCTCGGCACGCAGTCGCTGATTGTCGCAGGCTTCCTCAATCCGGAACTCACGACCTATGTGCCTGTTGCCATTCCTGTTGTCGCCATTCTGATCGGCAGCGTTCTGTTTGGAATCGGCATGGCCATGGTGGGAACCTGCGGATTCGGTTCGCTCGTCCGGCTCGGTGGCGGCGATCTCCGCAGTCTGGTCGTGATTCTCGTGCTTGGCGCGGCCGCTTACGCCACGCTACGCGGCGTGTTCGCAAATTTTCGGATAAGCGTTCTCGAGGGTCTGGCGGTCGCGATGCCCGAGGGAGTTCGCTCGGATATCGCCATGCTCGTATCGCGCGCGCTGGGCACCGATGCGCGGGTGGCGATCGCGCTGATTATGGGCTTCGGCCTGTGCTGGCTGGCGATCCGCGATCCGCGGCTGCGACGCGCGCCGCGGTTGCTATCAGCGGGAGCCGTGCTGGGCGTAGCAATCGTCGCAGGCTGGATCGCAACAATCTCGCTGGGGGACGACTTCGGCGGGCCGGTCCGGCCGCAAAGTCTCACGTTCGTCTCGACTGTCGGCAAGGCGCTCTACGCAGGGCTGCTGAACCCGACAGCTTTCGCAGATTTCGGCGTCGGCAGTGTGTTCGGAGTGATTGCTGGATCGTGGCTGGCTGCGTGGCACGCCGCCGAATTGCGCTGGGAGGCGTTCGACGACGACCATGAAATGCGGCGTCATTTGCTGGGTGCGGCGCTGATGGGTACAGGCGGCATCCTCGCCGGCGGATGCACGATCGGTCAGGGCATCACCGCGGGATCGATGCTGGCGCTGACATGGCCGTTTACGGTCGGCGGAATGATCCTCGGTGCGCGGATGGGAATAGCGGTTTTGGTCGACGGAGCGCCGCGCGACCTCGTCCATCGCGGCTGGACCAACCTGATCAACAAGGCTCGATCGCAGCAATGATTAGCGGGTCGCCATTGCCGGCAACGCCACGATCCGCCGGACGCCAAGCGCTGCTCCGGTCACGATGCCGGCCACGGCGATGAGCGACGGCAAAGCCAACGTCGAAAGTCCGGTCAGTCCCTGCCCGATCGAACAGCCGTAAGCCATGGCGCCGCCACTGCCCATCAATGCCGCGCCTGAAATCGAGCGCACCATGTGATTAGCCGACGTATAGCCCTCGAGCTGGAAGCGGCCAGTGAGCAGCGATGTCAGCAGGCTGCCGACCAGCACGCCGGATACGATCGAGATTCCGAAGTTCACCGTCAATGCAGTGGACAGCATCGTGTATTGCAGGGTGTCCGCGATCGGAGCGATGAACGTCAGCGACGCCACGGGAATCGGATTGAAATCGTCAGCGCCGAGCCAGCCTGTCGCCAGCCATCCCGCGGTCACCAGCAATCCAACGGCAAGGCCGGCCGCGATTTGTCCGAACGAACGGCGGAACTGCTGGCTGGAGAAAGCAAAAATCAGGAGCGCGCCGCTCGCGATCAGCGCAACAGCGATGCGGGCAACGCCTTGATTGACACCAAGCGTGGAGAGCAATGCCGGGACCGACACTGCATTCGGCGTGATCTGTGTCCACTGAAGAAACGCAAGCCGCGCCGGCGCCAACAATCCCTTCAGCGTCATCTGGGCGGTGACGCCAATGACGATCAGAACGACGAGCGATCGCACATTACCCTTGCCCAGCAGAACCAGCGCACGCGATGCGCAACCGTTGGACAGCACCATACCCAATCCAAACAGCACGCCGCCTGCGAACAGAAGCGGCGCCGAGAACGAAGGCTGCAGGTAAAGCGATTTGCCGATATCGACGATTCCGGCGCCCGCAAGGAATTGCGTGCCAAGAATGGCGACTGCAAGCGCGATCGCATAACTGCGGATCTTGCGGCTGTCGTCCGCTGTCCACCAATCGCGCAAGCTGCTGAGGAGACAAAAGCCGCTCAGGAGTCCGACGACACCGAACGACAGTCCAATGGCAAAACCAGCAAGGATTGAAAGATCAGGCATCACAAACCGTCCTCAGCAGCGACCGCAAGTCTTTGATATCGGTACATCTTTAGAGGTTGACCAGAGAGCGGTCTATATTACCGGCGAACTAAGTATGACGTTCCATGGCGCGATCCGCAGATAGACGGATTTGCTTTATCCGATCGCGTGGGGCGTAGATTATTCCCCGGCTTATCGAGCCGGACGGCCCTGGATAGCCCGAGGTTCGAAAGGGTAGCCTATGACTCGTGGTTAACCGGCCCTGACCTTGTAGGCTTCACTTCCGATCCAGGCTTCGAATGCCGGAGCGATATCTGCGCCGGTCACAAGCCCAGACTTCCAATCGTCCCGCGCGGGCTGCACGATCAGCATCCAGCCGTCGCCATAGGCATCCGAGTTCATCAGTTCGGGGCGGCGCTCGAGCAGTTCGTTGTGTGCGATCACCAAACCTTCAAATGCGGCGCGCGCCGACCCGACCCATTTGCCGCCCTCGACCACGGCGAACGATCGCTCTTTCTCGAAATCGCGGCCAATTCGCTTTGGCGTAAACACGAGAACATCGCCCATCAGGCTCGCTGCCCACGACGTAAAGCCTGCGCGAACCTTGCCGTCATCCAGCGGCGCATACCAAATCTGATTGTTCAGATCGTAGAACAACTCCTCCGGGAAATCGAAATCGAGAATCCTGACCATGGCGCGCTCAGTATGTCAGGACGCGGCAATCGCCGTCCATGATGTCCTGGAGCATCGCGGCCGCGCCCATCATGCCGCTGCACTCAGGGATAAGATCGCTTTCGGCCACATCGAACAGATCGAGATTGGCCGGACAAGCCCACAGCCTGGCGCCCTGATCGTGTGCGTCCTTTATCCAGTCATAGACAGTTTTTGGATCGCCGGGCTTGATATGGATCGCGTCTGCGACTCCCTTGATCATCAGCTTGCCGGCTGCAGCCGTACAAACGACATCGACCTTGTAGTCCATCGCGGCGGCGACAGCTGCGTGATAGAACGGTGCGCCCAGTTCCTCGGGATTGCGCGGGTCGGTATTCAGCAAAACGACGAGCAGCCGCTTGCTCACTGCAAGACCTCGTCGATCCGCATACGGCGGCCCCATTTATCGAAGAAATGACCCTCGTTGATGACAAGCCGGTCATCGTCGATCCGCGCCTCGAGTTCGCGCAAGCGAAGTCGCGCCGTCGGATTGTCGAGCGGCCCGCCGCCGGCTCCTCGTACCGGAAAGAATGCAGCTCCGCTCCAGTCGGCGCCTGAGCCCGCAAACATCACGACAATATCGCTCCACTCGACCTCGTCGCCGATCACGTTGAAATACGTCGAGCACAGCGGCGTTACCTGGATTTCATTGATGTCCACAAGCACCGCTAACGCAGTGAAATCGCCGCCGGCTGCGAACTCTTTCGCGAGCCAATCGGAAAAGTCCGTCGAGTCGGATTGATCGTCAGAAGTCGACAACGGGAGTCTCCGGAAAATAGTTCTCGAACAGAACCCAGAACGGCGAGCCATGCCGCTGAACATACTGCGCCTCGAACGTTGCCAGCGCGGCAAGAACATCGGCTTCGGGCGGCTCGGACTCCAGGGGAGCCTGGTTGACAAAGATCGCAATGGCAACCGGAGCGAAGTCGGATAGCGCTGCTTGCCGCACTTCGCTATCGCTCGCCCAGTTGAGGGCATTGCGCATCGCAGCTAACGCATTCGCAACGGCAATCTCCTCGCTTTTCGCGGATGCAACGCCGGCCACGATGGTTCGCATGAAATTGAAGCGCCGATAGGCGAATTTGCGATCCTGTTCGATAAGCCTTCGCCGTTCGACAATCTCCTTTTGCAGCTCGGCTTCGGCGGCGTCGGCGCGCTGCGTTGCCGATTGAAGCGTGGACAGAAACGAAGGATTCATCGCGCTCACACTACGCTCCTTGAAGATGGCGGAAGAGAGAGGGAGTCGAACCCACCAAGAACCGTCTCGCGGCCCTTCCCGGATTTGAAGTCCGGACGCCCCACCGGGAACGTGTCTCTTCCAGATTGATTTGCAACCGGTTCGCCCGCACCTGCGAGACGAAACAGATCGAGCCGATGCTTGTTCATGCGCCTCAAATCGCCGCGCCGGATCGTCACTCCATGGCGATCGAAAAAATCGAGAATCTGGATAGCAACCTTGCGGCCGTTGTCGAGACGATCGCGCAGCTGCGCAGCACTGAATTCACCATTGGGTACAGCAGCTGCAATGTCGAGCGCAATCGCGACCATCTCGCTTACCGTGCTGCGCAAAAAGAAATGATCCTGAGCTACCTCGTCGACCTTGCCCATCCGGCCGAGCAGCTTGAACAGGCGTCGAACCTCGCTCTCCGCGACGACCACGATACCAGCGATGTCGCGCACCCGCGGCGGCCGGAAACGCTCCGCCCCTGAAATTAGCGGCTGGATTCTGAGCCACAGTTTCTCGTCAGCCGCTGTCAGCCTCACCTCGTGGCCGGCCAGCCGCACCCATGCGCCATCGAGCCCGACCTCGCTTTTCCTGGCGAGGCTCTGAAGAAAGCCGGAAAACGCCGGTGCAGGCAGACGCGGCGTGAGTTGCAAACGCAGCCGCTCCAGACCGACGCCGGGCAGGTCCGGGCTGCTGGCATGAAAGGCCTTGAGCGAAGCAAGCAGGTCAGTCTTGAGGCGCAGCCAAGTCGATGGAGCCAGACCGAGCTCACCACCCGCCGAAGCGATCCGCAGCACCGACAAATCTTCGATCAGATGAGAAGCCTGTGCTTCACTAAGCGCACGATCCCGTATGAACGACGATAGATCGACAAACCACGGCGGTGCGTTGAGTAACGTCTTGAGTATTTGCGCAGGACTCTCCAGCGCAAAAGCCTCGAGCTGCGCCCTGCGCTCAGGCGTCCGGCGCTTGCGCGCGGGCGCGCGCAGATCGAGAAACGATCCGCCACCGATGGTTCGCTGGTCCGTGGTGTCGCGCACCACATAGCGATCGCCGGCCGAGGCCGCGATCGGCTTCTCCAGCACCAGCTGAACGAACGCCGTGTCGCCCGGCCGAACAGGACCATCGTCGAGCAGCACGACTCGCGCGGCGACATGCGCGGCACCATGATAGAGCTGCACCGGCATCCACTGGCCGACCGGCTTGGTCTCGGTGCTCAGCAACCGCAATGTGGCGTCGATGCGGTCAACCGGCGCATGAAGAGCAGAGTCGAGAACCACATCGCCGCGGCTGATGGCGTCCTTGGTGATCCCCTCACCGGCAAGATTGAGCGCGCAACGCTGACCGGCGCGGCCGCTTTCGCTTGTTTGATTCTGCGCATGGATCGAGCGCACCCGCGCCGTCAAACCCGAAGGGCTGATAGTAACGCGATCTCCGATGGAAACCGTACCCGACAGAACGGTGTCGGTGATAACGGTTCCGGCGCCCTGCAGCACGAACGAGCGATCGACTGAAAGGCGGAACCGGCCCTGTTCCGAATCTCTTTTCAGGATGCTCGAAAGCTCGAACAGGCAGTTGCGTAAATCGGAGATGCCTTCGCCCGTCACGGACGAAACCGGGACGATCTTGGCCCCGGCCAGCACGGTGCCCGCCAGCGCCTGCCGGACGCCGGCGATAATCCCGTCGCGCTCGTCCGGAGGCACCACATCGATCTTCGTCAAGGCGACGATGCCGCGCTTGATCTGGAGGAGATCGACGATCGCCAGATGCTCCCGGGTTTGCGGCATCACGCCGTCGTTGGCGGCGACCACAAACAAAGCGAGATCGATACCGGCCACGCCGGCCAGCATGTTGTGCACGAAGCCTTCATGACCGGGGACATCGATGAAGCCCAGGATCGAGCCATCCGGCGCGGGCAGATAGGCGAAACCGAGATCGATCGAGATGCCGCGCGCTTTTTCTTCCTTGAGACGGTCAGTATCGACGCCGCTCAGCGCCTGAACCAGCGACGTCTTGCCGTGATCGATATGACCGGCGGTCCCGACGATCATGTGACCGTTTCCAGTTCCGGACTTTCCGCACGCTGCTCGGCATCCGCGATCTGCGCAGCGGTCAAACTCCTGCGCGCGGACGGAATGAACGGGTCGGCGAGAGCGCTGCCGTTGTTGCGAGCGCGGACCAGCAACGCCAGGCCGCGAACGGCATCGCGCGCAACACCCGCGCCGAGGTGATACGCCGCCCCGAGCATCGCCTGCCCGTCGGCATCGCCGGCCGTGGCTGCCTTCGCCCACCATTGCGCCGCCTGAACCGGATCGCGCTCCACGCCAATGGCGTTGTGATAGATCATGCCGAGCCGCGTCATCGACGACGCGACACCTTGCTCGGCCGCGGCAATGGCCCAGCGTTGGGACTTCATACTGTCGAAAGGCATCACCTCGCCTTCAAGCAGCATCCAGCTTAGCATATCTTGCGCGGCGGCATCGCCGGCCTCCGCCGACAACCGATAAAGCTCGGCTGCCCGGTCGAAATCAGTCGGGACGCCCTGCCCCTTGAAGTAAAGAGCGGCAAGGTTGCGGCGGGCCGCCGCATCACCGGCATCGGCCGCAAGAGTAAGCCATTTGACTGCGAGCCCGTCGTCACGTGGAACACCGATCCCGTCGGAAAAGCACGCACCGATGCCGCTCTGGGCCTGAGCCACGCCGGCATGCGCCAGCGGTCCCCACAGCTCCAGCGCTGTCGCGTGATCGCCGTGCCGAAACGCTTCATCGGCGAGCGCCAGAATTTCAGCGTGATCGAGCGGGCTCTCGCTCGGTTTGGAGACCAGCCGCTTAAGCCACTGCATCGGACCCGCTCCTCAGGTCGAGACCCGCAATGTTGCTCAGGAAGCCGGCCTCGTCGTCGAGGCAGCGCAGATCGAGCACCAGACGTTTGTCGGCAACGTGACCGACCACTGGCATCGGTAATCGCCGCAGCGCCGCCGAAAGTTCGTTGAGTGCACGGCCCGAGCCTGACAACGCACGCGACTGGCAAGCCAGACCGGAACTCGCAATACCTTCGAGCGGCAGCGCGCCCGATCCGATCTGACTGACGCAATCGGTCACCTCAACCATGAAACGCTCGCCGAGCCGCGCGGCCAGAGCCGGAGCGATTCGCCCGGCTTGCGCGCGAATATCATCGGCCTTTCGGGCAAGGAGGCGCAATGTCGGCACACGTTGTGCGAGCCGATCCGGGTCTCGATAGAGTTTCAATGTTGCTTCAAGCGCGGCCAGCCTGATTTTATCGACGCGCAGCGCGCGCTTCATCGGATTTGCGTTGAGGCGCGCGATCAGGTCCTTGCGGCCAACGATAAAACCCGCTTGCGGACCGCCGAGCAGTTTGTCGCCGGAGAACGTGACGAGATCGGAGCCTTCCGCGACGGCTTCGGCAACCGTCGGTTCGTGCTTCAGTCCGAAGCGCTTCAGATCGACCAGCGTGCCGGAGCCGAGATCGTTGACGACCGGAACCTGATGTTTGCGCGCCAATGCAACCAGAGCACCAGGCTCGACCGCGGCCGTAAACCCCTCGACGCGATAATTCGAGGTATGGACCTTGAGAACCAGGCCGGTCTTCGGTCCGATCGCGGCGGCAAAATCCTTTTTGTGCGTGCGATTCGTCGTGCCGACCTCGACGAGTTTCGCGCCGGCGCGCGCCATGATCTCCGGCATGCGGAACGCGCCGCCGATCTCGATCAGTTCACCGCGCGAGACGATGGCGTCGCGTCCCTTGGCAAAGGTATTAAGCACGAGAAGCACTGCAGCCGCGTTATTGTTGACCACGGTGGCATCCTCGGCGCCGGTCAACTCGCACAGCAGATCGCGCAGATGGTCGTCCCGCTCGCCGCGCCTGCCGCCATCGACATCGAATTCGAGCGTCACCGCATGGCGCATCGCCTGCACGGCCGCATTGACAGCGGCATCGGCGATCAGCGCACGACCCAGATTGGTGTGGAGTACCGTGCCTGTAAGATTGAACACCGGACGCAGGCTGGATCGATCCTCATTTTCCAGCCGCCCGAATGCAACGGATGCAACGCGGCTGGAGTCGGACAGCACAATCTTTTCAGCGCGCGCCTCCGCGAGCGTCGCACGAATAGCGCCGACAACCGCTTGATGACCAAACCGGTCGACCGCAGCAAGCGCAGGAACGGTCTTCAGGATTTCGTCAACCGAGGGAAATCGCCGGCGATTTCTCTCTTCGATCTGCGACATCGCTAATAGCCAAGCAGATAGGGATTGAAGGCTCCACGCCGATAACCTGCGTCCCTGACCAGCATGTCCAGCCCGAGCGTCGCGACATCGTCCGCGATAGGCTCCAGATACGGATGCTTGTGCTGGTGCAGGATCTTCACGTAGTTCTGGCACTCTTCGCATGTCTCGGCTTGCACGCCGTCCGGCGCGCCGTCGATTTCCTTGTAGCCGATGCCTTTCGTGGTTCCGCAGGATGTGCAGCGGATGCGCACGTAGTGCCACCACGTTTGGCAAAGCGCACAGGCGCAATACCTCGTGTTGGCCGCATGCTGCCAACCGACAATCACCGACGCCACCGGCGGGCCGCCGCAGACTGGACACAGGGTATCACCCACCGCGACGAGCTGAGCAGCATCGAGCCGGGACGCGACGCGAGCCATGTGGACCTGGAGAGCGGCCGCGACATAGACGTGACTTGCGAGCGTTTCCATCGGAATGGCCTCCGACAGCACGGCGCGCACCATGGCGTCCCGGACTTGCGGGTCGGCCGAACGCGACACATCGAGTGCGGCCTTGGCTGCCGCCGGCATCTCGATTTCGGCGGCCTGCGCAAACAACCGGTCGAGCGTCGTCTCAAACGCCGGCTCGCTGACAAACCGCGTGCGATCGATCGGCGGCATGTTGAATTGATGGGCCCGCTCCCGCGCATCGGCTGGCGGCACCTCGGGCTCGGGCAAGCCGTCCTGGATGCGATGCTGCGCGCCCGCGAGCCCGGCGAGGAAACCGAGATAGGGCGCAAGCTGATGTGTCTGCGCAAGATCGCGCAAACGAGCCGCCCGATTTTCGAAGAGGGTGACGGGATCGGGAAGAACAGCAAACGAGGGTTTGGAAACTTCCCCGATCGGGACAGGATTATGCAGCGGCGTAGTAGCCTTACTCATTCTCAACCTCACGAACCCTCCGGGCCACGTGTATCGATGCCGCGCCCACCGGAAGACCGGCGCGGCATCGATGACTTCAATGCCGCGTTACAAGATCACGCAGCCATTTGCGATGGTGACGCCACGCCCAGCCGCCAGTCACCTGACCCCTGGTCATGGCGCTGATCGTACCTCGCACCCAGATCGCAGCATAGACGTGAACGATCCAGACGCAAATCGCCGCCACCGCCGCTCCAGCATGAACCAGCACGGCAACCCGTTTCTGGGTGACCGTGAAGTAAGGCCCAAAATACTGATCCCAGATCACGATGCCGCTGGTGATAAGCACCAGGATGAGCGCCGACATCGACCAGAACACCATCTTTTGCCCGGCATTGTACTTGCCGAGCTCGGGCAGGTTCTCATCGTGTCCCGCGATCACGTCGCGAATCTTCGCCATCCAGGTGCCGTCCTCACGCTTCCAGAGATTGAGCTTCCAGAAGCGCAGGAACAGACCGAAGAATCCGAAGAACAGGATCACGCCGAGCCATGGATGGATCACCCGCGTCCACGATCCGCCGCCGAACAGGGCGGTGAGGAAAAACAGACTCGGATGAAACAGTGCGAGGCCGGATATGGCGAGAAGCACGAGGCTTGCCGCCGTAATCCAGTGATTGATCCGCGCGCCCGCGGTGTAGCGGTCAACCTTGACCGGATCGCCGGGGTGAATGCCGTCCCCCGGCGCGACTTCGCTGTCCGCCATTACGACTTTCCTTCCGCAAGACGTTTGGCCGCTTCCTCATCCTCGCGCGAGACCCTATTCGGGCCCGACACGGCGTGATGCAAGAAACCAAGCGCCGCAACTGCGCCGATCGCCGCAAGGCCGGCGTATTTGACCGCGCCTTTCCAGACCTCGACGAGAGGGCTGATGACCGGGTTGTTCGGAAGACCAGCATAGATCTGCGGCTTGTCCGCGTGATGCAGCACGTACATCACATGGGTTCCACCGACGCCAGGAGGATCGTAAAGGCCCGCGTTCTTGTAACCGCGAGACTTGAGATCCTTGATCCGGCCTTCGGCATGCTTCTTCATGTCTTCCTTCGGGCCGAACACGATGGCCTGAGTCGGACACGCCTTGGCGCATGCAGGACCCTGACCGACTGCAACGCGGTCAGAGCAAAGCGAGCACTTGTAGGCTTTGCCTTCAGCCTTGGAAATGCGCGGGATGTTGAACGGACATCCCTTCACGCAGTAACCGCAGCCGATGCAGTTATCCTTGACGAAATCGACGATTCCGTTGGTGTACTGCACAATCGCGCCCGGCGACGGACACGCCTTGAGACATCCGGGATCGGCGCAGTGCATGCAACCGTCCTTGCGGATCAGCCACTCGAGGTCCTGCGTTTCCGGATTCACCCACTCGGTGAAACGCATCAGCGTCCAGCTAGCGGTCGTCAGGTCATGCGGGTTGGTATAGGAGCCGGCGTTGACGCCGACTTCTTCCCGCAGGTTGTTCCATTCAAGGCACGCCGTCTGGCATGCCTTGCAGCCGATACATTTCGACGTGTCGATCAGCTTGGCAACCTGCTGCATCGACTCGCCCTGCGGCACGGTGGACGCCGAGCGACGCATCAGGTTCTTGTCGCTCAGCTTCGGCGCCGAAGGTGTGACGGTGGGGTTTGGAAGAGGTGGGTACATTGCTCGCCTCCCTATGCCACCGGTCCGGAAATGGACTCGATATCGACCAGAAACGCCTTGTATTCAGGCGTCTCGATATTGGCGTCGCCGACGTAAGGCGTCAGGCTGTTCGGCCCAAATCCTTTCTTCGCCGCGCCGGTGAAGCCCCAATGCAGCGGAATGCCGACGATATGGATCGGCTTTCCGTCGCAAATCAGCGGGACGATGCGCTTGGTTACAACCGCTTTGGCCTTTATCGACCCGCGCTTCGACCAGACTCGCACCCAGCCGCCGGATTTGACGCCCTTCTCCTGCGCGAGTTGCTCCGAAATCTCGACGAAGAATTCGGGTTGTACCACCGCGTTGGGTTGGACGTGCTTGGTCCAGAAGTGGAAGTGCTCGGTCAGACGATACGAAGTTGCCGCATACGGGAACTCCTTGGCGTCTCCGAATTGCTCCATGTCGCCACGGAACACACGGGCCGCTGGATTGCCACGCACCTTCGGTGCGACGGCATTGGCCACCGGCGACTCGAACGGTTCGTAGTGAACCGGGAATGGTCCGTCACGCATCAATCCGCGCGTGAAGAACCGGGCCGTACCTTCGGGGTTCATGATGAACGGGCCGACCACATCCGGCTTGGCGCCGGGTGCGATATCCGGAACATCGTATCCCGCCCACTTGGTGCCGTCCCATTCAATGAGCTTGCGGCTCGGATCCCACGCCTTGCCGTTAACGTCGGCAGACGCGCGATTGTAGAGAATGCGGCGGTTGGCAGGCCACGAGAACGCCCACTTCGAGAACGCTCCCGTATCGTCGACATCGCTGTTGTCGCGACGGGCCATATTGTTGCCCGCCTCGTTGAAAGAACCGGCATAAATCCAGTTGCCGCACGCCGTCTTGCCGTCGTCACGCAGCACGCCGAAGCCGACAACCTGCTTGCCCTTCTCGAGAACGATCTTGGTCGGATCATTTGGATCGGTCACCGTCTCGATCACATATCCGTTCAGTTCCTTCGCGAGCTCTTCGGGAGAAGGATCGTTCGGGTCCTTGTACGGCCAGTGAAGGTTGGTAATCGGTTCCGCGAACGCACCGCCCTCCTTCTGGTACAGCGCTTTCAGACGCAGATGAATCTGCGCCATGATCCACGAGTCGAGCTTGGCTTCGCCCGGAGGCGTTGCGCCCGCCCAATGCCACTGCAGCCAGCGGCCCGAATTCACCAGTGCGCCCTCGTCCTCAGCAAAGCAGGTTGACGGCAACTGGATCACTTCGGTCTGGATCTTTGTCGGATCGACGTCGTTGTACTCGCCGTGGTTCTCCCAGAACCGGGCCGTCTCGGTTTCGAGCGGGTCCATAGTGATGAGATACTTCAGTTTCGACAGCGCCGCCGTCATCTTCTTCCGGTTCGGGAAAGACATCAGCGGATTGAAGCCCTGGCAGATGTAACCGTTCATCTTGCCCTGGTGCATCAATTCGAACGCACGCAGCACATCGTAAGCGGGGACGTCGAGCTTGGGCAGGTAATCGTATGCCCAGTTGTTTTCGGCCGTCGCTGCCGATGCCCACATTGCCTTCTGGAAACTGACGAAGAACTTCTTGTAGTTCTGGAAGAAGCTCATCTGTCCGGGACGGAGCGGTTTGAAGCCGCGCGTCGACATGTACGTGTCGAACGTTGCCTCTCTTTCCGTAGGGATCGTCATATACCCAGGGATCAGGTTCGACATCAGCCCGATATCGGTCAGTCCCTGAATATTGGAATGACCCCGCAGAGCGTTCATGCCGCCGCCACGCACGCCGATGTTGCCGAGAAGCAACTGCAGCATCGCCATGCCACGGATGTTCTGTGAACCCTTCGAATGCTGGGTCCAGCCCAGCGCGTACATCGACGTCATGACCTTGTCTTTGGCCGACGTCGCCGCGATCATCTCGCAAACCTTCAGGAACTTGTCCTTCGGCGTGCCGCAGATGCGCGAGACCATCTCGGGCGTGTACTCGGCGACATGAGCCTTCATCATGTTCCAGACGCAGCGCGGATTCTGCAACGTCTCGTCCACGACAAGGTTGCCGTCCGGTCCGATTTCCAGATCCCAATTCGACCGGTTGTAGTCGCGTTTCGTCTCATCATATCCGTCGAACAGACCGTCTTCGTATTTGAAGCCAGCCTTGACGACGTAAGGAGCGCTGGTGAATGCCTTTACGTATTCCCACTGCACCTTGTCGTTCTTGATGCAGTAGTTGATCACGCCAAGCAGGAACGCGATGTCCGTGCCTTGACGGATCGGTGCGTACAGATCCGCGACCGAAGCCGAGCGCGTATAGCGCGGATCGACGACGATCAGCTTCGCGCCGCGGTTCGCTTTCGCTTCCGTAACCCACTTGAAACCGCAGGGATGAGCCTCTGCAGCATTACCACCCATAATTACGACGAGGTCCGTGTTCTTGATATCAGTCCACGAATTCGTCATCGCACCGCGACCAAACGTTGGGCCCAAACTGGACACCGTGGGGCCGTGTCAGACCCGCGCTTGGTTATCGAATACGAGCATTCCGGCGCTGCGGACCGCTTTATAGGTTATGAACGCCGTTTCGTTAGTGGTCGCTGACGCCGCGAGGAAGCCGGTGGTGACCCAGCGGTTAACCGTCGTGCCGTCGTTGTTCTTTGCGATGAAGTTCTGATCGCGATCGTCCTTCATCAGGCGAGCGATGCGATCAAGCGCGACATCCCATGTGGCGCGCTCGAACTTGTTCGAGCCCGGTTTGCGGATCATCGGATACTTGAGGCGCGTCTCTGAATGAACGAAGTCGAGCAGCGCCGAACCCTTCGGGCACAGCGTGCCGCGGTTGGTCGGATGATCGGCATCGCCCTCGATGTGAACGATGTCGGCTTTCTCGCCTTTCTTCAGATCGCCCTTGGAGTACATCACAATGCCGCATGCGACTGAGCAGTACGGACACGTATTTCTGGTCTCGGTCAGGTTGGCGAGTTTGAAGGGACGAATTGAAGCGGCGTAGGCTGCCTCAATATCTCCGAATCCAAACGCGCCGACAGTTGTTCCTGCGAGACCCGCGCCTGCGCCCTTCAAGAAGTGGCGCCGCGAGAGCTCCATATTCATCTTCCGATCTCCCCGGACAGGTGCCCCCAACGGGGGACGCTGCGTTTCAACAAACCGCTCATCAGCGGCTGCTGGTGCACAGAAAACTTGCACTAGAACAAATCTATTTTCGAACAATTCCAAAGTCAAACGCGCGTATCCAAAACAGCCTGTAAATCCAAGGCCTTTTGCACTGTCCGCGATCATCAAAAGTACCTTTCTCGGCTCGATGCACTCAATGCTGCAATAGCGTTATCCTATGCTTCGATTGCATCACCCACGTTATGAAGGGATTCTGCGCGGCAGTTGTGCCGTGCCAAAAGCACGCATTGACGCAGAGCGCGCGGCAGCTACAAATTGTCACTGTGGCGCAAGCAGTCGCTCCCGCGGGTCGGGGCTCACATTTTTCGTCCATTACATCGGCGATTTTCGGCTTCAGCCTCGCGTTATGCGCGGGGTTTGCCTGCTGTAGCCTTGCGGCCAAAGCCGCAGCAATCGAGTCAGCAAAGCTCACCGTGTGGACAGGCGGATCCAAACCGGCCTTCGTGCTTGACGATCTTGATAAGACGAAAGTCTCGTTCGGACCTCCCGCTCTTGAGACTTCCAGTCATGAGGTCGTGATCGTTCACTTCTTTGCGACATGGTGCGAGCCGTGCCGCGAAGAGCTTCCGGCACTGCGCCGGCTGGCCGAACGCACTGATTCCCGGCGTTTGCGGGTGCTGACAATCTCGGTAGGCGAAGTCGATGCGCGAGTTCGCAACTTCGCCGACAAGTTTCCGATGAACTTTCCGATTTTGCTTGACCGCGATCGCACTGTCGCTCGTGCGTGGAACGTCTCGGGCCTGCCGACAACCTTCGTCCTTGATCGCGATCTACGCCCTCGCCTGTTCATCGAGCGCGACTATGACTGGGATCAATTCGACGTTCCGGATTTTCTGAAATCGCTTGGCTCAGCCAAACAGAGCGACGCCCAGACAACCCGTTCGGTACCAACCTTCGACACAACGACCACAATCACGACCACAGGGGGAAAACCATGACATTCCATCGTCGCGACATTCTTAAAGCAGGCGCATCCATGATGGCGATCGCCGCAATGCCTCGCTCGGCTCAGGCACAGGCGGCTTTCGCTCCGAAACCCGGTGCGTGGCGGCAGTTCGAAATCGTAACCCGACTGGACATCGCAAGGCCTGAAGGCAAAGTGCAGGCGTGGATTCCCGTCCCCTCCGTGAACGAAGCGGACTGGTTCAAATCTGCTGTAAGCAACTGGACCACAAACGGCGCCGCATCGCTCAAACACGACTCCAAATACAAGGCCGGCTTTGTCCATGCCGAATGGGAAGGCAGCCAGAATCCCGTGATCGAGGTAACCAGCCGCATTCAAACCCAGGATCGCAGCATCGATCTCGACCGGCCTGGGAAAGCGGCCGCACTGGCGGACGCTGATCGAAAACTCTATACCGAGCCGACCTCGCTCATTCCAACCGGCGGTATCGTCAAGCAGACCTCAGACAAAATCGTCGGTAGCGCCACGACCGATATGGAAAAGGCGCGGAAGATTTTCGATTGGGTGGTGGAAAATTCGGCGCGCAATGCGTCAACGCGCGGATGCGGGATCGGCGACATCGCGGCGATGCTGACAAGCGACAACCTCACCGGGAAATGCGCAGATCTGAACGCACTCTATGTCGGACTGGCGCGCGCCGCCGGCCTTCCGGCCCGCGACGTCTACGGCATTCGCGTTGCGCCGTCGAAATTCGGATACAAAAGCCTTGGAACGGGATCGGCAGTCATCACGAAGGCACAGCATTGCCGCGCGGAGGTCTATCTCAGCGAATTCGGCTGGGTGCCGGTCGACCCCGCCGATGTCCGCAAGGTGATTCTTGAAGAGCCGCCGGCCAATCTCACCCTCGATGATCCGAAGGTGGTTGCAGCGCGCGCCGGTCTGTTCGGCTCATGGGAAGGCAACTGGCTTGCCTACAATTTTGCTCACGACATCACATTGCCGGGAGCAAAGGGGCCGTTGCTGGAATTCCTGATGTATCCTCAGGCCGAAACCACGGCGGGCCGTCTCGATTGTCTCGATCCAGATACGTTCAAGTATACGATCGTCGCAAAAGAACTCAGTGTTTAACCCTGACGAAAGCCAAATCCCGGATTTCGGAAACGGGGGCTTTAAATGAATCCCCCTTTTCTGGATGAACGCGGGCCATGATGAGACAAAACGACGATACGGTTCTTGACCTTCGCGGGATGCGTTGTCCCCACCTGGTGCTAAAGGCCAAGAAAGTATTGCGCGGAATCAAGGTGGGCGGGACGCTGGTGATGGAGTGCACCGATCCGCTCACCGTCATCGACGTTCCGATCTTCGTGAATCAGACGGGACATCTGCTATCGGAGCAGAGCAGGCACGACGAGCTTTTCATCTTCAAGATCGTGAAGCTGCACTGAGGCTGGACGGATCATGATGCAGCCAGTCTATCTCGACTACAACGCGACGACGCCTGTCGATCCTCAGGTGCTTGACGCGATGTTGCCGTATCTGCGCAGCGAGTTCGGTAACCCGTCGTCGTCCTATGCACTCGGTAAGCGCGCCCGAACTGCCATCGAAGACGCCCGCGCCCAGATTGCAGCATTGATCGGCGCAGCACCCGGCGAAATCATATTCACCAGCGGGGGCACCGAGGCCAGCAACATCGCAATCCGGAGCGGCGCAAGGCGAAACGGCGAGCGCCGCACTGTCGTCAGTACCGACATCGAGCATCCGGCGACCGACGCCTGTTGCGATGTTCTCGCTCGCGATGGTTTCAAAATACACCGCGCCAAAGCTGGTTTTGACGGCATCGTCGATCCGGATGGCTTTCGCGACCTGATCAATTCATCAACTGCGCTGGTCACCGTCATTCACGCGCAAAATGAAATCGGCACGTTGCAGCCCATCGCAGAGATATCCGCGATCGCGAGGCATTACGGCGCGCTGGTCCATGCCGACGCTGCACAGTCCGTCGGCAAAGTGGCGGTTGATGTCAGCGCGATGGGTGTCGATCTGCTGTCGATCGCCGGCCACAAGCTGTACGCACCAAAGGGCGTCGGCGCGCTCTATGTCCGTGAGGGACTCGATGTCCCCTCGATTCTGGCGGGTGCCGGTCAAGAACACGGACGACGTCCCGGAACGGAGAACGTCGCGTTCATCGTTGCTCTTGGCGAAGCGAGCCGGATCGCGGCGGAAAAACTTGATAGCAATTTCAGGCATATGAAGGCCGCAGCCAGTGTGCTGCTGAAGCGTCTGACCGCCGACGTTCCGGGTCTCGAACTCGTCGGGCACACCGGGCAGCGGTTGCCCAACACGCTGAATGTTCTCTTCCCGGCGGTGTCGGGCCGCGCATTGCTCGATAGGTGCCCACAGGTGCTCGCATCCAACGGCTCGGCTTGCCACGCAGACCGCGAAGAGGCCTCCGCAATCCTCACCAGAATCGGAATCGATCCTGAGATCGCGCTCGGCGCGGTTCGTTTGTCCGTCGGACGCGATACGACAATGGAGGATGCGGATGCAGCGGGAGCCGCACTGGCCACCGCCTGGTGGGAGCTTCGCCAGCAGTCTCATCCCGCCGCCAACAGAACCGTTTCCGCCACAAGGGGAAGATGATGAACGTTCCGCAAGTGCGTCTGACCAGTCTAGCCCACGGCGGCGGGTGCGGTTGCAAGCTGGCGCCATCGATGCTGCAACAACTTCTGTCGGGTCACCCCACCGTCAATCCTTACAGGCAGTTGCTCGTCGGTATCGAGACCGGTGACGATGCAGCGGTCTGGCAACAGGACGACGGCACCTGCATCATCGCAACCACGGACTTTTTCATGCCGATGGTTGACGACCCGCATGACTTCGGGCGGATCGCGGCGACCAATGCGATCTCGGACGTCTATGCGATGGGCGGAACGCCGATCATGGCGCTGGCGATCCTGGGCATGCCGGTCGACAAGATCGCGCCCGAGACGGTGCGCATGATTCTGGAAGGCGGTCAGGCTATTTGCAAGACTGCGGGAATTCCCATCGCGGGTGGCCATTCAATCGACTGTCCCGAACCGGTCTACGGGCTGGCGGTGATCGGCACCGCGCGGGCCGAACACATTCGCCGCAACGCAGATGCCAAACCCGGCGACGCGATCATTCTGACCAAGCCACTC
This sequence comes from Hyphomicrobiales bacterium, assembly GCA_021732215.1. GTDB lineage: Bacteria > Pseudomonadota > Alphaproteobacteria > Rhizobiales > Xanthobacteraceae > SG-bin9. Next base: position 26,128 of record JAKFVL010000023.1, on the reverse strand, counting down.
GGCGTCGGCATCTATTCGGCCGCGATCAAGAAAGCGGTTCTGCCCGCAGGCGGTTATCCCGACATGATCGCGACGACAACTCTGCTTAACCGTATCGGCGCAACGCTGGCAAAGCATGAGTCCGTCCATGCCATGACCGATGTGACCGGCTTCGGATTGCTCGGCCACGGACTTGAGATGGCGCGCGGTTCGCAAGCGACGCTGGTACTCGACATCAAGGCATTGCCATTTCTCAAGGAGGCCGCTGCCCTGGCGCAGCAAGGCTGCGTCACCGGCGCCTCTCATCGCAATTGGGCGAGCTATGGCGATAATGTCTCACTGCCAAACGGCCTTGCGGACTGGCAGCAGCATTTGCTCACCGATCCGCAAACCTCAGGTGGATTGCTTGTGTCGTGCGCACCGGACCATGCTCAAGACATCCTGCGCACGATCCAGAACGACGGATGTTCGTCTGCGCGCATCATCGGCCGCGTCGAAACGGGGCCGCCGATCGTCAGGATCGAGGCGTAAACGCCGCACCGAAGCAAGGAACCTTCCTCCGTTACCGCCATTATCCTCCATAGTTCATGGAGAATATCATGACGATCAGTATTCAGACGTTGCTCGTTGCGGCCTTTATGTCCGCGTCGATTGCTGCTGCGAGCGCACAAACCACGACCCTGCCAGCGACTCCGGATGGTCCCGCAACTCCGCCATCGACAGGTCCAAGTTCAGGCACCGCGCCTGGAAATGCTGGCTCGACCGGCTGGAGCGGCAGCGGCATGGGTGGATCCCATACGGGCACATCGCAGCATGCCCCCACGCCTGGCTCAAAAACCGAACAGCCTGAAACAGTGAAAGGCGTCAATCCGAGCACAACGGGCACCGGAACGGGATCGTCTTCGCAATCACGTTAGGCCGCGAGCCGCAGAGCTATGAAGACGCCTCGGACACCGGAGCGTCCTTTGCTTGTGAAGAACGCGACAAAGCGCAGTTCATTCACCGAGCTAACGAGACATTGACTGGAATGTCGCAACGCTGCCTCTCGATACCATCTGGTGGAATGCGCTTCAGGCCTGCATTTTTGACCGTACTCACTGACCGCCGATACGTATAAGCAGCCAGCAAGCCAGGCTGGGCTTCCGCTTGCAGCCTCGCGATAGGCTGATCGCACCAACGTCAGTGCAACGTGAAATATGGCTGACGGCATCGTCAAAGAAAAAACGCCGACGGTCAGCCTCGCATCCGGATACGCTTCCGGATTGATCATGGCGCTCGGCGCGTCTATCTCGTTTGCCGCCGCGCGCGCAGGCATCCTCGGCGGACTCGCTCCCGACGACATGATCTTTGCCCGGTATGTTTTTGCCGGATTGTTGATGCTGCCGTTTCTCATCTACTGGGGCTTGCCGACCCTCGCCGGAATTGGTTGGACCCGCGGCCTGGCATTGCTCGTCACTGGCGGACCTTTATTCGCAATTCTGCAGACCGGAGGCTACGCCTTTGCTCCGTTGGCGCACGGCGCGGTGATAGCTCCCTCGACGGTCACGATCTTGAGCACGATCGCAGCGGGCATTTTCCTCGGAGAAATCCTGACGCGCTCGCATCTTGTCGGCGCGGCTATGGTCCTCGCCGGAATCCTGATGATCGGCTGGCAAGGCATTGCACGCGCGGTCCCGGGCGAGACCGCATGGATCGGAGATCTGCTGTTCTTTCTGTCCAGCGTTCTTTGGGCCGGATTTACGGTGCTGATCCGCTATTGGCGGCTCGATGCGGTGCGGGCGACGGCGGTCGTGGCGGTGCTGTCACTGTGCGTCGTCGTGCCGGGTTACCTGTGGTATCGAGGCGTCGATCACCTGCTGAATTTGCCCCAGGGACCGCTTTTCTTTCAGGGCATCGTTCAGGGACTGGTCCAATCGGTCATCACGTTCATGGCTTACAATCGTTCGGTTGCGATTCTGGGCGTGAGCCGCGCCGTTCTGTTTCCGGCGATCGTGCCGGCGATGACGGTGCTGATCGGAATTCCGGCGCTCGGTGAAATCCCGAACGAACTCCAGGCAGCGGGCCTTCTTACGGTGAGTATCGGAATGCTCGTGGCGGTCGGAGCAATGAACCGCTTTCTGTTTCGGTCAAACCTGACCTCGTAGAGACTTGAGCAACGAGCCGCTTCAACTCCGGCTTGCCATAGCAGACGCCAGGCCTTCGATATCAATCCTCTCTGCGAATGACTCGACGCCGACCGGCAGCTTCCTTCGCCAGTTCGGATGTTCGTCGACTGTCCCCGGGATATTGGGTTGCTCCTCAAGCCCCAACAGATCTTCGATACCGACTGCAAGAAGGCGCGAGGGAGACCTCGCGAGTTCTATCACTACGCTCAGAAAATCGACGTCCGTCTGGCCATCGCGCCCGAGACGACGGCACAACGCTTCCCTCGCCGCGCGGCGATCGCGCACGCTTTCGCCGGGATCGATCCCGAGCTTTTGCTTCGTCGCAATGTCCCAGCCCGTGTGCCAGCCCTTGAACGTCGCGAGATCATGGGTGTTGAATGTGACAAGCGAATTGCTGCGAAAGTGTGCGGGGTCGATAAAACCCTCTCCATTTCGCTCGAACATCATCACCGTGTACGATAGGATTCCGCGACTTTTCAGCTGGTCTCGAAGCCCCTCGGGCACGGTCCCCAAATCCTCACCAATCACGATACATCGGAATCGCTGGCTTTCGTCAGCGATCACACCTGCCATTTCATCGAAGGGCATATCGATGTACACGCCATCGCGCGCCGACACACCTTGAGGAATCAGGAATATTCGCCGCAGCCCCATCACATGATCGAGCCGGATGGCGCCTGAATAGCGCATCGCGCTTTCGAGAATATCGCGCAGCGGTTCGAACGATCGCGCCCGCAAGCCCGGCCCCGAAAAGCCTGACAGTCCCCAATCCTGCCCGGCCGTGTTCAGGGCATCGGGTGGAGCGCCCACCGACAGCGAACGCGAAATAGCCGTCTGCTCATACCAGGCGTCGAAACCGCCGGCCTGAACTCCGACTGCAACATCCAGATACAGACCGATTTTCATGCCGACTCGCTTTGCAGTCTCGGCGCACGCGGCAAGCTGCTGATCCGCGATCCATTGGGTAAACTCCACAAAGCTCATTTCATCGGCGTACTCGCCGGATCGCAGAGCATCAATCATGCTGTCGGAGGGTCTCCGCCACTGTTCCGGCCAATCCCACCACGCCGATGACAATTTCTTCCGCATGACTTCGAAGCACGCAAAGTAGCGGAGCGAGTGTCCCCGCCTCCGGAGAAACGTTTCGAAATTTTCCCGGCGATCCGCGCCAGCGTGTTCTTTGAAGACCTGAAATGCCTCTCGCGCAGCCGCGCGTTTGAGAAGCGCCACGGTATCGTAATCAACCAGCTCGGACTGCTGGGCGCGCGCCAGCTCACCTGCCCGCGCATCGATCCAACCGCGCGGCAATTCCGGAACATTTGTCCAGTCGATGTAGAGCGTGTTCAAGAACAGCCGGCTGTTGGGCGCGTAGGGGCTGCAATCTGCAGGCCGATCATCGAACAAGGCGTGAAGCGGATTGAGACCAACACCTGCGCATCCCCATGTCCGGGACAGCAAAATGAGATCGATCAAGCCCGAAAAGTCGCCAATACCCCAGTTGCGATCACTGCGAAGACTGTACAACTGGCAGGTGAGCAACCACGCACGATTGAAATCGCCCTGAAAAGCTACCTTTCCTTCATGGGCAATCGGCGCATGTCTTTCCAGCTGAATTTGCTGCGAAACCGCCGCCAAAACGACGCGCAGTACTGAATCGTCGGCGCGCCGCTGGTTCCCGTTTGCATCGTAATATTCAGTATGAATTCCGGCGTCGCGGGCTCGGGCAACGATGTCCACGGAACCTCCTCAATCGGCAAAGCTGCCGCTTTGAAACGTACGCTGTGAAGCCCAGTTCCATAGGGAACTTTTACCGCGCTCAACCCGTTGAATATCATTATCTAAAGCATGCAGGGGCAGCATCCATGTCCGTATCGAAGCAGAGCAATCTGCCATTGCTCCAAGGGGATACTGGCGCTAACGGCCCCTTTCTGATCGAAGACGTTTACCCCACTGTCGATGCCGGACGATACGCCGTCAAACGATCTCTGGGGGAGACAATCGACGTATGGGCCGATCTGTTCCGCGGCGGACACGACGTCGTCAAGGCGCAGATCGTCTGGCGGCGGGAGGACGAGTCTGCCTGGTCCCGCACCCCGATGACGATGCATAGCAACGATCGCTGGCACGGCACGTTTTCACCGACGGCGATTGGACGATATGTCTACGCGATCGAAGCATGGACCGACGTTTACGCCACCTGGCGTCACGGTGCAGAGCTTAAACGAAAAGCCGGACAGCCGCTCGAGCTCGAAGCGCTCGAGGGAGCGTCGCTCATCACCAAGGGCGACTACAGTTCCGAGAAATCCATGAATCTGCTGCTGCGGCATTGCGACGATTTCATGCGCACCGGATCGATCGACGCTTTGTTGAGCGATGACGTCGCAGCGGAAATGGCCGAAAGCCAGAACCGCCCAGATCTGACGCGCTCGAAGCTCTACCCGCTGGTGATCGATCGCGAACGCGCCGTCAACAGCGCATGGTACGAGATGGTGCCACGCAGCCAGTCTACCGTGGCGGGTCAACACGGTACGTTTCAGGATTGCATCCAGCGGCTTCCGGACATCGCCGCGATGGGGTTCGATGTGCTTTATTTCACGCCGATTCATCCCATCGGTCTGACCAATCGAAAGGGGCGCAACAATTCGTTGAAAGCCGAGCCCAACGATCCGGGAAGTCCATATGCGATCGGATCGGCCGCAGGCGGTCACGATGCTATACACCCGGACCTCGGCACTTTCGACGACTTCCAACAGCTCGTGAAGGCGTGTCGCGTTCACGGCCTCGAGATCGCGTTGGACATTGCCGTGCAGTGTTCGCCCGATCATCCATGGCTGACGGAACATCCGAACTGGTTTGCGCGCCGGCCGGACGGTTCGATGAAATTCGCGGAGAATCCCCCGAAGAAATACGAGGACATCGTCAATCCTGACTTCAGTTGCGACGACGTCGGATCGATCTGGAACGCGCTGCGCGACGTCTTCCTGTTCTGGGTTGATAAAGGCGTGCGGATCTTTCGTGTCGATAATCCGCACACCAAACCGTTTCATTTCTGGGAGTGGGTGATCCGCGAAGTTCAGCGCAAGGACCCCGGCGTGATTTTCCTGTCGGAGGCCTTCACACGCCCGAAATTGATGAAGGGTCTGGCGAAGCTCGGTTTCACGCAATCCTATACCTATTTCACCTGGCGAACGCAGAAGTGGGAAATCGAATCCTATCTCAACGAGCTGACCGGTTATCCTGAGCGCGACTATTATCGGCCGAATTTTTTCGTCAACACTCCCGATATTCTGCCGTTCCACCTGCAGGGTGGCGAACCATGGATGTTCAAGAGTCGCGTGGCTTTGGCCAGCATGCTGTCGTCGTCATACGGAATCTACAACGGCTTTGAGCTTCTTGAGCATGAGCCGATCCCCGGCAAGGAAGAGTATCTCGACTCGGAAAAATACGAGATCAGGACACGTGACTGGAACAGGCCCGGCAATATCAAGGCCTATATCGCCTCGCTCAATCGCGCCCGCCGCGCACACCCGTCGCTCCAGCAAACTCGCAATCTGCGGTTCTTGCCGATACCGAATGATAATGCCATCGGATTTGTGAAGTGGTCTGATGACAAGCGCGACGTCGTGGTCGGCATCATCTCCTTGACACGCGATGCTCAGGACGTGTGGCTCCCGCTGCAAGATATCCAGGTTGCGACCGGTCACGGGCCGAGCACGCCGGTTGTTCTGGAAAACATCTTTAACGCCGAACGCCATCCCGTTAACTCGGGCGGGCTGCACCTGCGTATCGATCCACAGCGCGATCCCGCGTTCATCGCACGTTGTATGGCGTGAGGCATCCATGAACAAGATGCCCATGATCGATGGCGGTGTGCGTGTCGAGGCGGATCACGACTGGTACAAGGACGCCGTCATATATCAGTTGCATGTCAAGGCGTTCGCCGACAGCAACCGCGACGGTATCGGCGATTTCGCCGGCCTGACCGAAAAACTCGACTATCTGCAGGAGCTCGGAGTCACGACGCTCTGGTTGCTGCCGTTCTATCCATCGCCGGGCCGAGACGATGGATACGACATTGCTGACTACGGCGCCGTCAATCCGGATTTCGGAACGATGCGTGACTTTCGCCGCTTTATTACAGAGGCGAAACGCCGTGGTCTGCGCGTCATCACCGAACTCGTGATCAATCATACTTCTGATCAGCACCCCTGGTTCAAGCGAGCGCAACGCAGTCCGCCCGGATCGAGTGCAAGAAACTGGTATGTCTGGAGCGACAACGACAAGAAGTATGACGGTACCCGTATCATCTTTACCGATACGGAGAAGTCCAACTGGACATGGGATGCAGAGGCAAAGGCCTACTATTGGCACAGGTTCTTCTCCCATCAACCGGACCTGAATTTCGATAACCCGCGCGTAATCAGCGCGGTGGTACAAGTCATGAAGCGCTGGCTCGATGCCGGCGTCGACGGATTTAGGCTGGATGCGATCCCCTATCTCATCGAGCGCGATGGCACCAACAACGAGAACCTCCCCGAGACGCATGCAGTGATTAAAGCGCTGCGCGCTGAACTCGATGCTTATGCGAGCGGCAAGGTGCTGCTCGCCGAAGCCAACCAATGGCCGGAGGACGTTCAGCACTATTTCGGCGACGATGACGAATGCCACATGGCATACCACTTCCCGCTGATGCCGCGCTTTTATATGGCCATCGCGCAGGAAGATCGCTTTCCGATCGTCGATATCCTTCGCCAGACGCCGGATATTCCCAGCAATTGCCAATGGGCGATGTTCCTGCGCAACCACGACGAACTGACTCTCGAAATGGTGACCGACGCGGAGCGCGATTACCTTTGGTCCACATATGCGAACGATCCGCGTGCGCGCATCAATGTCGGCATCCGGCGACGCCTTGCGCCGTTGATGGAAAACGATCGTCGCAAGATCGAATTGATGAATTCGCTGCTGATGTCGTTTCCCGGCACGCCGATCATCTATTACGGCGATGAAATCGGCATGGGCGACAACATCTATCTCGGCGACCGCAACGGCGTTCGCACACCAATGCAATGGACCCCCGATCGCAACGCGGGATTTTCGCGCTGCGATCCCGCGCGCCTCTATTCGCCGCCGGTGATGGATGCGGTCTACGGATATGAGGCCGTCAATGTCGAGGCACAAACGCGAAGCGTCTCGTCGCTTCTGAGCTGGACCAAAAAACTCATCTCCGTGCGCAAATCCGTGAAGGCGTTCGGTCGCGGCTCAATGACGTTCGTCCCATCCTCCAACCGGAGCGTGCTCGCTTATCTGCGCCAGCATGAGGGCGATATCATTCTTTGCGTCGCCAACCTCTCACGATCGGCGCAGCCGACGGAGCTGGATCTATCGGCATGGAAGGGTCGCCTGCCGATTGAAATGCTCGGGCTGACATCGTTTCCTGAGATTGGCGAACTCCCCTACCTCGTCACGCTTGCGCCCTATGGGTTCTATTGGTTCACACTTGCGCAGAAGCCAGCATCGCCGAATGTGGCGACCACATCCGTACCTGAGTATCAGACACTCGTCGTTCCGCCCGGCTCGACATGGATGACGCTAAGCAGAACGCGATCGATCTTCGAGCGCGATGTGCTTCCGGTCCACCTGTCGCGAACGCGGTGGTTTCCGGAACGCTCCGCAAAAGCGATTGCCGTGCGGCTCATCAGCGCCATTCCCTTCGTCCAGGAAGGCGAGATGCGCCCCTGGCTGATGCTGTTCGACGCAGAGCACGGAACGGATAGCGGCCACTATGCGATGCCCATCCAGATCCACTGGGACCGGTTGGATCGAGGCATCTACGATCCGAGAACGATCGCGGCCGTACGGCAGGTATCGCGTGAAGGCACACTTCGGGACGTCGCAACCGACAAGAACCTCCTGTCGATCATTATCGGGAATATCCGAAAGAGCGTCAGTGTTCAGGAGGGTGACTACACGCTCGACTTCACGCCAACGAAACATCTATCGAAAATTCCCGACGAGTTCATTCATTCCGTTCGGAGCATTCAAACAGAACAGTCCAATACGACGGCACTCGTTGACGATACATACGTCGTAAAAATCTACCGCAAGCTGGAAAACGGGCTCAATCCGGAAGTCGAGGTCGGCCGCTTTCTGACCGAAGCGGGGTTCAGCAATACCCCAGCCCTGCTCGGTACCATCGAATTGACCGGACCCACTACACAATCCGCAGCCGGCATCGTGCACGCTTTCGTGGAGAACCAGGGCGACGCCTGGACGGTCACAACTGCCGCGCTCGACCGCTTCGTGGAAGGCTTTCGTCTTGTCAGTGCACCCGATGTGACGCCGGATCAGGAAGAGAAAGCGGCCTATCAGCTCTACATGATTCAAACCGGAAAGCGCGTCGCTGAAATGCAGGTCGCGCTTGCCAGCCGCTCGGACATCGAGAGTTTCAAGCCGGAGCCTGTGACTCGGGATGGCGTTGAATCCTGGATCAACGCCATGAGCGAACGAGCCGGGCAGGTATTCGCGCGCCTCGAAAATTTTCCAAAGGATAGCGCCGCAACTCGGCTGGTCGAACAGCTGCTATCGATGCGCGGTGAAGCAACCAGCCATCTTGAAAATCTGATTCCGAAGCAAACGCAATTCCATAACGTGAGGCATCACGGCGACTTCCATCTCGGACAAATGCTAGTCGTCCGCGACGATATCTTTATCATCGACTTTGAAGGCGAACCTCGCCGGACGCTGGGCGAGCGCCGAGCAAAAGCTCCAGCCGCGCGCGACGTTGCAGGGTTGATACGGTCTATCGACTATTCGACGTCGGCAGCCCTCGCCCGCGCCTTGAAAGTCGGCACCGACGACGACGGGCGTATCGCCGCGGCGCTCGCATCCTGGCGCGATGAAGCAACGACAACATTCGTACAGGCATACCGCGAAGCGATGACCGACAGCCGGCTCTGGCCAGCCGATCCCGTTCAGGCCGATCGCGTCCTTCGCTTCTTCCTGCTCGAGAAGGCGTTCTACGAAATCGGCTACGAGCTGGCGCATCGTCCCGATTGGCTGCCCGTTGCGCTTTCTGGCGCGATCCGCGTGCTGCAACAGGAGAAAGTGCATTGAATAACCTTTCCGACGAAGCGTATGCGATTCTGGAAGGCCGTCATTCGGACCCATTCCACTATCTCGGACGCCATCAGGAGCAAGGCCGCGATGTGGTGCGCGCGTTCATCCCTGGCGCAACTGCCGTAAGCGTCGTGGACAACGTCGGCGTGCTAGTGCAATTGCCTCGTATCCACGACGACGGACTTTTTGCTGGTCTCGTCCCTCATTGCATTGACAGCTACACCCTGCAGGCTCGTTTCGGCGAGGCGATCTTCGATCTTCAGGACCCTTATCGCTTTCCTCCGATTCTCAGCGATCTCGATCTGTATCTGCTCGGCGAAGGCACTCATCGCCGGCTTTTCGACAAGCTCGGAGCTCACCCGCTCACGATCGATGGAGCCGATGGCGTCGCCTTTGCCTTATGGGCGCCAAATGCACGAGCTGTGTCCCTTGTCGGCGATTTCAACGGCTGGGACCGCCGCCGGCATCTGATGCGAGTGCGCGGCAATGGCTATTGGGAGTTGTTCCTGCCCGGCGTCAATGCAGGCGACCGCTATAAATTCGCGATCACCACAAGCAGTGGCCAGCGATTGCCGTTGAAAGCCGACCCGTTGGCTTTCGCGGCCGAAATGCGGCCCAGCACAGCTTCGATCATTCTCGATCAGAAGAATCTGCCACGGGTTACCAAAGCTCCATCGACGGTCAATGCGCTCAGCGAGCCTATGTCGATCTACGAGATTCATCTCGGGTCGTGGCGGCGCTCCTGCGACAACAGCTTTCTGAATTATCGTGATCTTGCCGCGCAGCTTCCCGCCTACGTTAAAGGACTTGGCTTCACGCATGTCGAGCTGATGCCGATCAGCGAGCATCCGTTCGACGGATCGTGGGGCTATCAGCCAACCGGCATGTTTGCGCCGACAAGCCGCTTCGGATCGCCTGCCGATTTCGCTCGTCTGATCGACGCTTTCCATCGCGAGGACATCGGCGTCATTCTCGATTGGGTGCCGGGACATTTTCCGGACGACCCGCACGGCCTCTGCCAGTTCGACGGAACGTCTCTCTATGAACACGCACACCCGTCGCAAGGCCGGCATCTCGACTGGGGAACGCTGATTTACAATTACGGGCGCACCGAAGTGGTCAACTTCCTGACCGCCAACGCGCTGTTCTGGCTGGAACGATATGGCATCGACGGCCTGCGGGTCGATGCGGTCGCGTCGATGCTCTATCTCGATTACAGCCGTCCGGAAGGTGGCTGGATTCCGAACAAATACGGCGGTCGCGAAAACCTCGAAGCCATCGAGTTCCTGCGCGGGTTCAATCGCGAAACGTTCGGCGCCTTTCCGGACTCGACAACGATCGCAGAGGAATCCACCGCATGGCCTCAGGTCTCGCGTCCGATCGAGTCCGGCGGACTTGGCTTCGGCTACAAGTGGAACATGGGATGGATGCACGACACGCTGAACTATATCAGTAAAGATCCCATCCATCGCAAACACCATCACGACCAAATTCTGTTCGGGTTGCATTACGCCTTTTCCGAGAATTTCGTTCTGCCGCTGTCGCATGATGAAGTCGTGCACGGGAAGCGGTCGATCCTCGGCCGCATGCCGGGAGATGCGTGGCAACGCTTTGCGAACCTGCGTGCGTACTACGGATTCATGTTTGGTCACCCCGGCAAGAAGCTGCTGTTCATGGGCGCGGAGTTTGGGCAGGAGAGAGAGTGGAATCACGATCAATCGCTCGACTGGCATCTGCTCGATCAAGCACCTCATCGCGGCGTGCAGAAACTGATTGGCGACCTCAATGCGCTATATCGCGCTTGGCCTGCGCTCCATGAACTTGACGCCGATCCGTCGGGATTCGAATGGCTGATTACCGATGACGCAGACCACAGCGTTTTTGCCTGGCTGCGAAAAGGAACTGACGGCCGCGACCGCTGCGTGGTGATCGCCAATTTCACGCCTGCTGTACTGAAGAACTATCGCGTTCGCGTTCCTTTCAAGGGCGCATGGAAGGAAGTTTTGAACACGGACTCCTCGCATTACGGTGGCAGCAACGTCGGCAATTCCGGCATCGTTCAGACGCAAGGCGAGCTGTTGCCGGAACTCGAACTGGTGCTTCCGCCATTGGCCGTGCTCTTCCTTGTTCCGGAATCGTCATGATGCGAATATCCGAAGGATCGCCCGCCAGGCTTGGTTCAAGCTGGGATGGGAGAGGCACGAATTTTGCTATTTTCTCGGCGCACGCGGAGAAGATCGAACTTTGCCTGTTCGATCGTCAGGGGCGCCGCGAGATCGAGCGTATCGCTCTGCCGGAGCATACCGAGGACGTTTGGCATGGATATTTCCACGACGTCGTGCCGGGCCAGCTTTACGGCTATCGCGTGACCGGACCTTACGATCCGCACAAAGGACATCGATTCAACTCCAACAAACTCTTGCTGGACCCCTATGCGAAGAAAACCGGAGGACGGCTGGTCTGGAGCGATGCGCACTTTGCATATCGCGCGGGGAGCCCACGCGAAGATCTTTCGTTCGATCGACGCGATAACGCCAGAGGCATGCTGAAGGCCGTCGTGATCGATGAAACCTTCAATTGGGGACGCCGGGAAAGCCGGCCTGCGATCGCATGGGAAGACACGATCATCTACGAGGCTCACGTCAAGGGGCTGACGGAAACGCGGCGCGATCTCGAGCCGGGCCTTAAAGGTACCTATCGGGCTCTTGCCGCACCGGAAATGATCGGACATCTGAAGCGGTTGGGAGTTACGACCATCGAATTGCTTCCGGTGCAGGGGCTGATCGACGACAAAGTATTGGTCGAACGCAAGCTCGTGAATTATTGGGGCTACAACTCAATCTCGTATTTCGCAGCTGAGGAGCGTTATGCGCGGGAAAGTGCGTTCGATGAATTTCGCGCGGCCATTGCAAGGCTTCACGACGCCGGGTTCGAAGTGCTGCTCGACGTCGTCTACAACCACACCGCGGAAGGCAATCATCTCGGGCCGACGCTTTCCTTCCGTGGAATCGATAACGCCTCGTACTATTGGTTGCATCCCGATGATGCGCGCTACTACGACGATTTCACCGGTTGCGGCAACTCACTGAATCTGACGCATCCCCGCGTGCTGCAGCTCGTGATGGACTCGCTGCGTTATTGGGTTGAGGTCTACCATGTCGATGGCTTCCGCTTCGACCTGGCGACGACCCTGTGCCGGGGACCGCAAGGATACGATCAGAACGGCGCGTTCCTTACGGCGGTCCGGCAGGACCCGGTGCTGGCGTCGGTCAAGCTCATCGCCGAGCCCTGGGATGTCGGACTTGGCGGCTATCAGGTCGGTGCGTTTCCATCACAATGGTCGGAATGGAACGACCGCTACCGGAGCACCCTGCGCCGCTTCTGGTCCGGCGAAGGCAATCTCATTGGCGAGGTAAGCGGCCGGATGACCGCGTCGTCCGATCTGTTCAATCATGATGGTCGGCAGCCGCGAGCCAGCATCAATCATGTCACCGTCCACGACGGGTTCACTCTCACCGATCTGTTTTCGTACAACTCCAAGCACAACGACGCAAACGGCGAGGACAATCGCGACGGCTCCAATGACAATCAAAGCAACAATTGCGGTCACGAAGGGCCAAGCGACGATCCGCAGATCGTCGCGTTGCGGCGGCAACTGCGCAAGAACCAGCTGGCGTGCCTGCTGCTTGCGCAGGGCGTCCCTCTCCTGCTAGCCGGCGACGAAGTCGGGAACAGTCAGCACGGCAACAACAATGCGTACTGCCAGGACAATGAAATCGGCTGGGTCGCTTGGCCGGATCAATCAGACGACGACCTGTCAGACTACGTGGGCAGGCTCACTGAAATCCGGAGGCAGTTTCCACAAATTACCTCGCGCCGATGGATCACAGGAAAGCAGGCCGATGGCTCCTATGGCGTGCTCTGGCTTCGCCCGGACGCGAACGAAATGACCGAGGCCGACTGGAATTTTCCTGAAGGCCGCTTTCTGTCTTACGTCCTCGGACCTGCCGAGGCTGGCAAGCCAGCCTTGTTCGTTGTCCTCAACGCAGCACCTGAACCGATCAATATATCTTTGCCCAGGATGAGTGAATACAGATCCTGGACGCGCGCTTTAGACACAGCTTCGGAAGAACTTGAGAAAACACCGTTCGAGTCGGGCGCCCATCTGACAGTTTCCTCACGCAGCGTCATGGCATTTGCGGGGACGCCATGACAGCACCGATCTTGCTCGGAACGCAAATCCGTCCGAACGTGCAGCCATCATGTGCTGCGCGAATCTGCAATCCAATAGCGGAGAAGGCTCATGGCAATTTCATTCGATATTTTCCGCTCGCGGGCCAAACCAGCTGCTGTATTTTACGAGGATGCGCATCCCGCCATTGCCGATATCAAGGCCAGCATCCTGTCGAAGATCGTTCTGACCGGCGGCAAGGATGTCGCGCACGCGACGAAACAGGACTGGTATCGCGCGACTGTCCTTACGCTTCGCGATCGCATCGTCCATCAATGGCTCAAATCGAATCAGCAAACACTTCGCACCGCCGGCAAGCGCGTCCACTATCTGTCGCTGGAGTTTCTGATCGGGCGACTCCTGACCGATGCACTCAGCAACATGGGGGTCGTGGAGCCGTTCCGGACTGCGCTCGAAGGGCTGGGAGTCGACTTCGACGAACTGAAGCTCGTCGAGCCGGACGCAGCTCTGGGCAATGGCGGTCTGGGCCGTTTGGCGGCTTGCTTCATGGAAAGTATGGCAAGCCTGAGCATTCCGGCATTTGGTTACGGCATCCGTTATGAACACGGCCTCTTTCGCCAGATCATTGCCGATGGCTGGCAGGAAGAATTTCCGGAGCAGTGGCTGCTATCAGGCAATCCCTGGGAGTTTGAACGCATTGAAACGTCCTATGATGTTAACTTTGGCGGTGAACTACTGAAAGCCGACAAGGGACATGGCCTTACCTGGCGTCCCGGCGAAACCGTTCAGGCGGTGGCTTACGATACACCCGTGGTGGGATGGCGCGGCCGGCACGTGAATACGCTGCGCCTGTGGTCGGCGCGCGCTGTCGATCCGCTTCGGCTCGAGACGTTCAACTCGGGCGATCATCTTGGCGCGATGTCGGAGCTGGCGCGTGCGGAGGCGATCTGCAAATTCCTGTATCCAAGCGATGAGAGCGACGCCGGCCGCGAGCTTCGGTTGCGGCAGGAGTATTTTTTCGTGTCTGCCTCGCTTCAGGACATCGTGGAATCGCATCTCAGCGGGCACGGCGAGCTTTCCAATATCCCCGCCCACGTCGCGATCCAGCTTAACGACACTCATCCGAGCCTCGCCGTGCCCGAGCTGATGCGACTTCTGGTCGACCGGTATGGCCAGACCTGGGACGACGCATGGGAGATCACACGCAACACCATCTCCTATACCAACCACACTCTTCTGCCTGAAGCGCTGGAAACATGGGACGTCGGACTGATCGGACGGCTATTGCCGCGCCATCTCGACATTATCTACCGGATCAACAACGAACATCTGTTGAAAGCAGCGGCCCGTGCACCCGGTAACGACCAGTATATTGAAGCCGTGTCGCTGATCGATGAGAAGAACGGCCGCCGAGTCCGTATGGCTAATGTCGCGTTTGTCGGATCTCACAAGATCAACGGCGTCTCGGCGATGCATAGCAATCTCCTCGCCCGGACCTTGTTTGCGGATCTGAACTCCCTCTATCCGGGCCGCATCACTAACAAGACAAACGGGATTACATTCCGGCGCTGGCTGCATCAATGCAATCCGCAACTGACCGCGCTCCTGAAGGAAACCTGCGGGGGCGCAGTTGTCGACGATCCTGCCATGCTGGCGAACCTCGAGAGAGCTGCGGACGATAGCGCATTTCAACAACGTTTCTTCGCAACTCGCCGTCACAACAAGACCGCGCTTTGCAGGATGATCGCGGAACAGGTCGGCATCCACGCCGATCCTTCCGCATTGTTCGACGTGCAAATGAAGCGCATGCACGAGTACAAGCGGCAACTGCTCAATGCCCTCGAAACCGTCGCCCTCTATCAGGCGATCCGCGACAACCCTAATGAAAACTGGATCCCGCGCGTCAAGATTTTCGCCGGCAAGGCGGCGGCGAGCTATCGGCAGGCGAAACTGATCATCAAACTGATCAACGACATTGCCAATACCGTCAATAGAGACCCTGCGATCCGCGGATTGTTGAAGGTCGCCTTCATTCCGAATTACAACGTGAGCGCAGCCGAGCTGATCCTCCCCGCGTCGGACCTGTCCGAGCAGATATCGACCGCAGGCATGGAAGCGTCCGGCACCGGAAACATGAAATTTGCGCTCAACGGCGCGCTCACCATCGGCACACTGGACGGCGCCAATATTGAGATCATGGAACATGTCGGCGCAGAAAACATTTTCATCTTCGGAATGCAGGCTGAGGAAGTCGTGGCTTCGCGCCACTCGGGTCTCGACGCCTCTGGCGCATTCGCGAACAGCCCGACCCTCAGCCGCGCGGTCGATGCCATCGATGCTGGTGAATTCTCTCCCGAGGATCGCGGGCGATTCAAGCCGATCACCCACGGGTTACGGAATCTCGACTACTACATGGTCGCCAACGATTTCGAGAGCTACTATAAAACCCAACGATCGATAGATGCCTTGTGGGGTACACCAGCCTGGAAGCTCGCATCTATTCTGAATACAGCGCGAATGGGCTGGTTTTCCGCGGATCGAACGATTCGCGAGTATGCTGAGGACATCTGGAAAGTCGACGTAAAGTCGCCTGACGCGCGTTAGCATCGTCGAGAGTTTGCTTATACGGAGGGTTACGTGAATAAATCCAAAGCTCTGGCCGCTTTGCTGACGGCATTGCCGTTTTCGGTCGCCGCGCATGACGGCAAGCACAACGGTCAGGCAGCCGATCATCATCACGCGACATTTTCTGCAGGCGAGCCCGGCGACGCAAGTCAGCCAGCCCAAATCGTCAAGGTGATCATGTCCGAAACCGACGGAAAGATGCTGTTTGTTCCGGAACGCCTGGAAATGAAGAAAGGCGATCAAGTCAAGTTCCTGTTGTACAATCGCGGCGAGCTGGATCACGAATTCGTTCTGGCAAGCACTGTCGAGAATCTCGCGCATGCCGAAGAGATGAAGAATAATCCGGATATGACGCATGATGATCCGAACAGCAAGCGTCTGGGTCCAAAGCGCTCGGGCGAGATCGTCTGGCGTTTCACGAAAGCCGGCGAGTTCGAGTATGCTTGCCTCATCCCAGGCCATCGCGAAGCGGGGATGATCGGCACTGTCGTCGTGAAGTAGCCATGCGCCGCTAGGCAAATGCCGTCTTATAGACAGTCAGGCCGCCGACCGCGATCGTAACGATGCCGATGACAACCTGGATCGCGCGATTGGCCCAGGTCAGCCGACGTGCCGATACAGCCAGCGGCACCGCTATCATCGTGGAAAGGGCGCCCATCCCGAGCATCGATCCGATGCCGAAGAGGACCACATAGAGCATCCCATAGAAAGAACTGGCGGCCTGCGACACAGCGAGAACCAGCAATGCTGCCGAACCGGCCATGCCATGCATCAGGCCGACAAGCAGCGAACGCCAGCGAAATCCATGTTCATGCATATGGGCATCACGCTCATGCGGCACCTTTTCATTGGCGTGGCTATGAGCATGAACGTGAATCGTTCCGTCGCCATGCCCATGCTGATGAAAGTGGACGCGGTCCCGCCATAGCCGCCACAGAACGTTGAGGCCGAGGCCGAGCAGAACGATGCCGACGGCGGTTTCCATCGGCCGGGCGACATCATCCGGAATGGCTTTTCCCAGAACGATCGCAGCGCCAGCGAAGAGAAACAGCGTCAGAGTGTGGCCAAGTCCCCAGGTCAGGCCGTGTTTGATGATATCTGAAGAGTTGCGCCGCCGGGCTGCAATGCTGGATACAGCGGCAATATGGTCGGCCTCCAGTGCGTGCTGCATTCCGAGCAGAAAGCCAAGTCCCAAAATTCCGAACATGAGTACCCTGGCGTCCTGATCGATCAATCATCCTCAGCAATGCCTCTTGCCCGGAGCTTTGCCGACTTCCTTCCTCAGCGAGATTGTCCTCGAACCAGAGACCTCGCGATGACGATATTCTGAACGTCTGTCGTGCCGTCGAGATACTCGGCGACTTTCGCCGCAGCAAGGTGGCGCGACAAGGGCCGTTTGGTGCGTAAACCTTCCGCGCCCATCGCCTGCATGCAAGCGGCCACGCCTCCCATCGCAGCGCGCGTCGAGAATTTCTTGGCATGCGCGGCGGCGATTGTACCGGACGAACCTTCGTCAAGCAGCGCCGCCGCACGATAGGTCAAGAGTCTGGCGGCCTCCAGATCGGTTGCGACTTCCGCAAGCTGCCACTGCAGGCCTTGGAACGCGAGGATGGATTGGCCGAACGCCTCACGGCCAGCAGCATAGCCGAGTGCTTCATCCAGAGCGCGGCCAAGAATGCCGCAACACATCGCGCTCAACAACACTCTCGCAAGATCGATACCGGCCATGGCTCCCTTGAAGCCGCGACCGGGCGGAAGAAACAGCACGTCGTCGCTGACATGAACGTCCTTCAAGACAATCCCCGACGTTCCCATGGCATGGGCACCGAGCAGCATGTAAGCGGGCTCGATCGTCAGCCCGGGCGTCCCGCGCGGCACGAGGAATGAAGCAATACCCGCGGCTCCACCAGCATCGTCGGTCTGCGCATAGACGCAAAAGATATCGGCAGCGACCGCGTTCGTAACCCAAGCCTTCGCACCGTTCAGAATCCAGCCGTTGCCGTTTCGTCTCGCCCGGGTCTTGATTGCGGCTGCATCTGTTCCGACTTCCGGCTCGGTCAGACAGAACGCGCCGATTTCTTCTCCGGACAGCATCTTGTCGAGATAACGGGCTCTCTGGGCCTCATCTTTCGAAAGG
The DNA here is from genome assembly GCA_021732215.1 of Hyphomicrobiales bacterium. Taxonomy (GTDB): domain Bacteria; phylum Pseudomonadota; class Alphaproteobacteria; order Rhizobiales; family Xanthobacteraceae; genus SG-bin9. The sequence continues at coordinate 7,911 of JAKFVL010000023.1, read as the reverse complement.
CTCGCGGCAAGGTTATTGTGAACCACCAGGCTGAAAGCGAAACCAAGGTCACCCGCCGCGATCGTTTCGAGCACGCGCGCGGTATCTGTAAACGAAGCGCCGCTTCCGTTGAACTTTTTTGCGACCAACAATCCGCCGAAGCCTGCCGCCACCGCCTTACGCAGGGTGGTCACGGCCATCGCCCGATCCAGCTCCCACGTTTCTGCTTGCGTCACGATGTGGTCGTGCGCAAACAGCTTTGCCTTCTCGATCAGAGGCGACGGCAATTTTTCTTCCTCAGCCAACTCGAACTACTCCCCTACTCTTTGCCCGGTCGAAACTGCTGCCGAAGCGTAACGCGCGATACTTTTCCAACCGACGTTTTCGGAATCTCGGCAACAAACTTGAGGTCGTCCGGGACCTGCCATTTCGCAAAACGTGAACCTAGCAGCGCGAGCAAATCTTCCCGTTTTGCCGTCGATCCTTCATGTAGCACGACAACCGCAAGCGGACGCTCTCCCCACCGTTCGTGAGGAATGGCGATCAGCGCACATTCCCTGACGTCCGGATGCTCAAGCAGTACGCTCTCAAGATCCAAGGGACTGATCCATTCGCCCCCTGATTTGATGAGATCCTCGGTCCGGTCCAGCACCTTTACGTAACCTTCCGCGTCGATGGTACCGATATCGCCGGTGCGGAAAAACCCGTCTTCGGTCCAGCGGTCGCCCGCGTCGGGCCTGTTGAGATATCTCGCCGTGACGCTGGTCCCGCGAAGCTGAATCTCACCTTGGCTAACACCATCCCAAGGAAGCAACCGGCCATCGCGCACGTTGCGGATGTGAACGATGGGTAACGGAACGCCTTGCTTGGCAAGAAAGCGGACCTGCTCTTCAGGGGATTCAGCGAGCAATCGCCGGTTGGGACGGCTGACGGCAGCGATCCCTGATGACTCGGTCAGCCCCCATCCCTGAATCATCAACACACCGTTGTGCCGGGCATTTCTGATCAACGTTTCGGTCGGAGCCGAGCCACCGGTCATCACCGTCAAACCATCGATCGACCAGCGTCCGGGCTGGCGTTTCATTTCATCGAAGACGTCGCTCCATACTGTCGGCACGCCGGCAGACCATGTGACTTTTTCAATCTGACAAAGCTCCAGAACATCCTGCGGACCCGGCCGGATTCCCGGGTAAACCTGCGTAGCGCCTACCATGGTTGCCGAGAACGGTATGCCCCAGCCGTTGACGTGAAACATCGGCACGAGCGGCATGACGGTATCCCGCCGCCCAAAGCCCATTCCATCGACCATCGCTTCCGCGAATGCATGGAGAACGAGTCCGCGATGGGAATACACGACGCCTTTAGGACGCCCCGTCGTTCCGCCGGTGAAACAAAGCGTGGCCGGATCGCGCTCATCGACGTCCGCCATCGGCAGTTGGGCCGATCCGCTATCGATCAGCTCATTATAATTGGCGTATCCTGCGATCGGTGCGCCAGACAAGGAGAACACGAAGACCCGTAGATTCTGAAACTGCCCAAGGATGGGCTCTACCATGGGAAGCAACGTATCCTCGACAATCAATATACGGTCGTCAGCTTCCTTCATCGTGTAGGCAATTTCATCCGGATGAAGCCGCAGATTGATGGTGTGCAGCACGCCGCCGGACGCTGGCACACCGAAGTAGGCTTCCAGATGTGCGTAATGATTCCAAAGCAGACTTCCGACGCGCTGGCCGCGTTTGAGGCCCAGCCGCCGAAGTGCATCGGCCAGTCTCAAAGCGCGGCGATGGAAATCCCGATATGAATATCGAAATCGGCCACCGTCAGGCAGACGAGTCACGATCTCCGAACACGCATGAACGGTTCCCGCTCGCTCGAGAACATGATTGAGCGTGAGCGCGAAATCCATCGTTGTCGCAGTGAGTGATGCGTCGGGCGAATTGGCTTCACTGCCGCTTCGTCGGCCCTCGGAGTTCGCGACAGTCATTCAGACAGGGCCTCGAATTGCTTGTTGTGAGGACAACTATACAATTGAGGCAGGTAAGCGCAAACCGTCGAATTGGCGGCTCTCATATGATGAATTATAACCGCCGCCGATCATCTCGGCGGCGGTTCGTGTGCGATCAGTAGAAAAAGGGTTCTATGCCGCAGCCTTGCTTCGGTTGTCCGCAAGACGTTTGTCGACCAACGCGACAATGCGGTCGAGCACCGGATGGCTCATGCCATGTTGCTTGGCAGAGAGCTGGACGAGCTTGTCGGCGCGTTCGATATTCTGCGCTCCGTTGTTCAGTGCGCGCGCAGCGGACGCCGGGCGTGACAGACTTTCGGCTGCGGCGGCATATTTCTCAAACGGCACCAGTTCGTCGCGCGATGCGCCGATCTTGACGCACAGATCGACCACGAAGTTGTAGATTGAACGCGACTCGTCGAGATCGGAGTGCACCGCTTGCTGCGCGGTACGCATGCCATCTGGCGTGATGCAGCGGTAATTGCCCGCAATCAGCATCGCCCATTTCGCCAGCGGCACAAACAGGGAGTCGTAGAACCGCAACTTGACCGGCAGTTCCACTTTGCCCTCAGGCGTATCGTAGCGAACCGCTTCGATATCCCTTTCGATATTGCGCAAGATCTGGTTGCTGTTCTCGTCATCGAAGCGCGCGACCTTGAAGTTGGTCGGTAGCGTCACCTGCAACACATTGACCTTCTCGTCCGGCGGACGGATCGCCTGCGGATCCGGACTGCAAAGGGTCAACTTACCGGGATCGAAACTGTCCCAGACCGCGGGCGCCGTATAGGCCGGCTCCAATACACCGGCATCGAGACCGGGAATGCGTTTCATATAGGGTAACGGCGGCATGTTCATGATCGACATGCACGGCACTCGCGACCGGGCGACGGCATCGAGCAGTTCGCGCACGCTCGGCGAGCCGTATTGAGGTTCCTGCATTGCAAGCCCGATCAAATCGTAGTCTTTCGGGTTCACATCGGCAGGGCCTGCCGCTGAGACCTTGCCTGGCAGCTTGCGGGAATCGATCTCGATCTGATCTTTCCGGCCCCGGACCGGCATCCGCACACGGAAGCCTTCCAAGTTGATCAGATCGACTTCTGCCGGCAAGCAAACCAGCGTCACGTTGTGGCCGCCGAACATCATCTTGGACGCGAGCAGCGAACCGTACGACGCACCCAGAATCAAAATGTTGTAGTTTGGCATCGAGAGCCACTCCTTGAATTGGAAACGGCTGACGAGCCGCAAATTGGAAACGGCTGACGAGCCGCGAATCGAGAGAACCGGGCCGCCATCTGCGTCTGAAGAGTTAGAAGGACCCCGGACGATACGGCGCTCGGAGACACTATGTTACATGATCACGATGCACGAGATATCTCGCGCTCCACGAGTTGAACATCCAGACGTAACGTACCGATCACTGCTGCACCTGCGAGCAGAATTCCGATACAGGCGGTAAATGATGCTGTGAGTACCCGCAAACTGCTTCGAGATGCCATCGGGAAAGCGCTTACATTGATGTGATGGTGAATTCGAGGAAGAACGCGACCTTAAGGTCAACAAGACGATGTTGGTTGTAAGCGAAGAGTGGAGGAAGAAGAAAGGCCGGGATCGCATGTGAGAAACAAAAACGACGCTGCAGTGCGCAATACGATCAAGCTCGATCTTTTTGAGGATCGTAATCGACGCTCCGACGCTTACCTTGTTACCGATCCAGCCTCGAACACTCGCCAAGAGTGCAGACCTCTCTCGATTCACGCCGTGCCGATTTGCGAAGTCAAGGATTTCAGCAATATGAAGACGAAAGAGTCTAAACTGTCGCCGGACGCCATCGCGTCTCTGGCCACACGTCAGTGGCAGGATTACCAGGACGGTCAACCCGGTCGATATTTTGCCGAACCTGAGGCCCTGCTCGCGCTCGATGATGCGTATGCCGTGCAAATGGGTGTCGCCGATCTGCGTTGTTCCGCAGGCGATCGCGTTGCGGGATACAAGGTCGGGTGCATCGGCCCGGGCGTGGTCAGTCAATTCGGCATGAGCGGCCCTATCCACGCACGGATTTTCCACAGCGAGTTACGCCAATCCGGCAATACGCTGAAACACAGCGCTTACGCCAATCTGGCGATCGAAGGTGAGATGGCGGTGCGCATCGGCATGGACGGCGCAATCGAAGCGGCGTTTCCCGTGATCGAACTCCACCACTTCGTCTTTCGCGGGACGCGCAAGAGCCTGCCGGAACTCGTCGCCAACAATGGAATTAACGCAGGTATCGTCTTGCCCGACGATGTCGTGTCGAAATCGCTCGGCGACTGGACCGCGTCGCGCGAGCTATCGATCGCCATCAATGGCGCAATGATCGATGCCGGCGATTTGTGGGCCATGACCGGCGGAGCCACTGAAGCTGTCGAATGGCTGCGGGAAGACCTTGCGCGCTTTGAAGGTTCGATTAAGCCGGGCGACTTGATACTGGTCGGCACGCCACTGGCGCTTCATCCGGTCAAACCCGGAGACCACGTCGTGGTCTCCGTCGATGACCGCGCCTATGTGGAATGCCATATCGCTTGAGGTCTTCATTTTCCGAGGCGATGCTCTTGTCGTCTATGCCACGTCTTAAAACGGATTGGTAACAATGCCACCGTCGGCGCGCAACGCCGCGCCATTGGTGGCACTCGATGCCTTGGAGCAGACATAGCAAATCAGGTTCGCGACTTCCTCCGGCATCGCGTAACGCTGAAGCAGCGAAGCGGGACGGCGTTCGGTGAACGTCTTGGCCGCGAGATCTTCGGCGGTCGTGCCGAGCCCCTTGGCTCGAGCAGCGAGCCGCACGGGCGCCATCTCCACCCAGGTGGGACCGGGCAGCACAGAATTTACGGTAACATTGGTGGATTTGGTTTGCTCGGCAGCACCACGAGCAATGAAAAGCTGGGCGGCTTTTGAGAAGCCATAGTGAACCATTTCCTTCGGCACGAAGACCGCCGACTCGCTGGAGACGAATACAACTCGTCCCCAATCGTTCTTGTCGAGCATCTGCTTCAGATAATGCCGAGTCAGCCTGACCCCGCTCATCACGTTGACCTCGAACATCCTGTTCCAGTCGGCGTCTTCGATGTCGAAGAAATTCTTCGGTTCGTAGATTCCGAGGTTATTGACGAGGATGTCGACCGAAGGAAATCGGGCGATAAGGTCCGCGCAGCCCTTCGCTCCACCGAGATCGAAACAGGCTTCGTGAACTTGCGCGGAAGGCGCTCTTTGCCTGATTTTATCGATAGCATCGGCTACGGTCGACGCTTCGCGGCCGTTGACAATCACTTGCGCACCCATCGTGGCAAGTCCGACCGCCGTGGCAAGACCAATTCCGCGCGTCGAGCCAGTGACCAGCGCCAGCCGACCGGTTAGATCCATATCCATTGTATCAGTCCCTGGTTTCGTTCGATTGCCCGGCTCGTTTGCGTATGAAGTCAGAAACTCGGAATCGAAACACGTCACCACGAAAAACGCTTGAAGACCACTCCGGTGACCTTGATACGGGGAGCATGCCGTTGCTTTGGTTTGACCATGTTCAATGAGAGGGTTGACATAGTCTCCGGCCAGCCGCCCTATCAGGAACAAAGCAAACTAGAAAATGCCGGGTGTTCGAGGCTTTGGAAAGCCGGCCAAGCAATTTGGCGATGAGTGTGACATCTCCTCCATCGATGCATTCAATCGAGCCGCGCCCCTTACTCCACCGCCGCGGCCTGATCATCGTGCTGACATTGGCGGCGGCCTATGTCGCAAGCCATTTTGCGCGCGCTTCCAACGTCACTATCGGCCTGGATCTGATGCGCGAACTGGCCATCGGGCCGGAAGCTCTCGGCGCACTGACAGGGGCCTTCTTCTTCGGTTTTGCTGCAATGCAAATTCCTTGCGGCTTCTTGTTCGATCATTTTGGTCCGCGCCGCACCGTGGTCGGCATGCTCGTGCTTGCCACGATCGGCAGCGTCATCTTTACGCTCGCACCGACCTGGCCGATCGTGCTTACGGGCCGTGTCCTGATGGGCGCAGGATTCGGCGCCATGCTCATCGGCACCATGGTGGTGATTACGCGCTGGTTCCCGCCCGACCGGTTCTCGACTCTCACCGGGTTGGTCTTGTCGATCGGATTGCTGGGCAACCTTGCGGCTACAACACCGCTCGCCTGGGGCTCAGAGGTGTTTGGCTGGCGTGCTGTCTTTGGCGCCGTGATTGTTTTTATCATTTTCTCCACAGTGACCATCTGGCTGGTGGTTCGCGATGCTCCACCGGGCCATCCTTTTCTGGAGCGCACGCCAGAATCTCCCCGCCAGATGCTGCGAGGCCTCGCTGAAGTGGTGAGCAACGATCGCTTGAAACCAATCCTGGCGCTCAATTTCTGCAGCTATGCCTGTACTTTCACGGTGCAGGGACTTTGGGGCGGTCCATTCCTGCGCGAGGTTTATGGCTTGAGCCCCATCGAGGCGGGCAACATCCTGCTTTTGGCTGTGATCGCCTACCAATTGGGAATGCTGGCATTCGGACCGCTCGACCGCCTGCTCGATACTCGCAAGTGGATCGCCATGGGCGGCAACGTGATCATCGTCTGCCTGCTCGCGACCCTGGCGCTCGCGTCCCGTACACCGATCTGGGTGCCAATCGGCGCGATCATCGGCATCGGCTTCTTCAGTGCCTCCAGCACAATGGTTCTGACCCATGGCCGCAGCATCTTTCCCGACCGTCTGATCGGACGGGGTATCGCAACGATGAACACGGCCGTGATGCTCGGCGTCGCTTGCATGCAGACATTGTCCGGGATCGTCGTCGGGGCGTTCGCGCCATTGGCGGACGGCGCCCGCACCCAAACAGCCTACCGCGCGCTGTTTGGAGTTCTGACCGTCGTGCTGATCGTCGCCATCGCAATCTACAGCCGTTCGCAGGATGTCAAGCCCAGCGACGAAATGCGCGCCTGACACGACGAGCGGAGCATCTCCGGCTTCTCACAATAACCACTCAAACGCCGATCTGGCCGACCAGTCCATCGCTGTTCGGCGCACTGCGGCCTCGTATGAGATCGGACGCCTTGTCGGCGATCATCATGGTGGATGCGTTCAGATTGGCTGAAATCATCCTCGGCATGATGGATGCATCGATCACGCGCAGATTTTGCAGCCCGTGGACCCGGAGCCGATCATCGACAACGGCCCATGTGCTGTCCGCCGGACCCATACGGCATGTGCATCCCGGATGAAACGTCGTCTGTCCGCGCTGCGTCGCAGCCCCGAGAAATTCGTCGTCGGTCTGCACGCCCGGTCCGGGGAAATCCTCACGCTCGTAGTAGTGGGCTAGTGGAACCGACGACAGCAAGCGTCGCGCCAGCCGCATGCCCGCAACGACGACACGGCGATCAATCTCTTCGGCAAGATAATTGGTCTGAATGACTGGGGGCTCGAACGGATCGGCCGAGCGGCATCGGACATATCCGCGACTTTCAGGTCTCTGCTGCCAGGCAGCGACCGTCATGCCCGGTTCGTCTTCCAGCTTACCCTGCTCGCCTTCCTTATAGCTCGCGGGCGTGAAGGTCAGTTGCAGGTCGGAGCTCTCCGTCGTTTCGCCGGAGTGCCAGAAGCAATAGACCATGGTGGGGGAAAGCGAGAGAATTCCACGCCGCGCGGTAGCCCATTTCAGTGCTTCCATCGCCAGGCTCAGGCCGCGTGCGCGCTCGTTGACGGTCTTGATATTCTTCACACGTGCAACAGAACGCGGCGCGTAGTGGTCCTGCAATCCCTCACCAACGCCGGCGAGAGCATGCCGCACGGTGATGCCGAGCGACTGCAGCAGCGCGGGCGCGCCGACGCCCGACAATTGCAGCAGTTGCGGCGAATTGTAGGCTCCGCCTGCGAGGATAACTTCCTTCCGGGCTCTTATCTCGACGAGAC
>JAKFVL010000001.1 GCA_021732215.1 Hyphomicrobiales bacterium | reverse complement strand
CTGCGGTGGATGACTGCGGACGTTTACCCCCCTCCCGACGCTTCGCGTCGACCTCCCCCACAAGGGGGGAGGTAACAGAAGTTGCGTTCGCAGCGACGACGACAAAAGGGCCAAGGCTCGCCGGTTCATCCTCACCCCCCCTGCCGTGGCGTGAGAATCTCAACCGCGTCGCCATCGTTGAGTGGCGTCTGCGCCCACTGCGCGCGCGGCACCACGTCGTAGTTCACCGCGACGGCGAGATGCGTGCCTTCATATTCAAGCTCGCCGAGCAGCGCATCGACGCGCGTGGCCTTGATGTCCATCGGTTCGCCGTTGACGGTCAGGCGCATCGCATCACCTCGTTGTCGATCGCGCCGCGCTCCACATAGCCGAGGGTGAGTTCGGCGAGCGCCGGTGCCAGAAGAAAGCCGTGGCGATAAAGTCCGTTCACCGAGATGCGTTGCCCATCGATCGCGATGCGCGGCAGGTTGTCGGGATAGGCTGGCCGCAAGCCGGCGCCGATCTCGACGATGCGCGCCTCGGCAAAGGCCGGATGCACCGCGTAGGCGGCGCTCAGCAGTTCGAGCGCCGAGCGAACGCTGACGCCGCGATCCTCGCTCTCGATCGAAGTCGCGCCGATCATGAAACGATTGTCGCCGCGCGGGATGATGTAGAGCGGCCAGCGCGGATGGATCAGGCGCACCGGGCGGGACAGGGAAACCTCATCGGTCTCGACCACGATCATCTCGCCTTTAACACCTCGCAACTCCGCGTCGCCGTCCTCACGCGCGGCAAGCCCGCGGCAATCGATCACGATATTATTGTTGTCGTCCTTGAGATCGTCCGGTTGCCACTCGGTGTCGAATGCAATCGCAGCGCCAGCGGACGCCGCACGGTCGTGCAGGCGCGGCAGTGCCTCGCGCGGCTCGACATGGCCTTCATCGGCGAAGAACAGTGCGTCGCGGAACTGGCCTTCGAGCGCCGGTTCGAGCGCGGCAATCCCTTCTGCCTCAATGCGCGCGTGATGCGTGGTGAGTTTGGCGAAGCGATCGAAGTCGGCGCGGTCGCGCGGATGCGACACCACTAGCGAGCCGTTGAACGGCGTGTCGGGCAGCGCCTCGCGCCACAGATCGAGCGAACGCGCGCCGAGGCGCGTGATGACCGGCTCGGATGCTTCGGCTTCGCACCACGGCGCCAGCATGCCGCCGGCCCAGTGGCTGGTTGCCTGCGTCATCGCAGCACTGTCGCGCTCATAAAGGGTGACGTCGTGACCGGCCCGCGCGAAAGCCAGCGCCTGCCATGCGCCTGCGATTCCGGCTCCGATAACGCTGATGGATGCCGCGTGCGGCTTGAGGTTCGTAACCATCCCTGTCCCTTCGCCGGCATGACCCGGATCAGGTTCAAAGGGTCACCGCGGTCTCCAAATTCCGCGCGCGAGCGCGAATTTAAGAGTGTGCGGTATCTCAGCTCCTCGCCGGAGCCCCCCTCGGAACGATCATTACGATATGCACCCCATGGGGCATGTCAATGGTTTGGGCCAGCATTCCCGCCATCCGGAACGGTTCACGGCCCCTCGTCGAGCAGCATCGGGACAAACAAAAGCCCGGCGCGCGGGGCCGGGCCAGTGGTCCGATTCTAACATTCGCATCCCGTTTCGGAGGCATTCTTGCGAATGTTAGAGTCAAAGGACCACTAGCAAATATTATATTCTAGTGGTGTTCAGGATTTGACGTTCGCATGATGAGCTCGCGGCAAGGTGGATCGCGAACGTCAAATCCACTCCACTAGTGAGTCTGGAATACCGCCGGCCCTGTGGGCGATCTTGTCTTGAGTTTCAGTTGCCCTGCTGCTGTCCGAAGGCCGACAACGCCGCGCCGCGCCGCTGGCGCTTGGCGGCATAATAATAGCCGCTCGAATAATAACGCACGGCCTGGGCATGGTTTCCACCGGCGGTGCGATAGGCGCCGGCGAGATACTTCACCGCGTAAGTGAGATTGGTGTCCGGATCGAGCAGGCCCTGCGCGGTGCCGGTGTATCCAAGCGCACGCGCGGTCCCGAGACGGATCTGCATCATGCCGTAATTGCCCTTGTTTGAAGCGCGCGGATTGTAGCGGCTCTCGCGCACGATCACGCGATGCACCAGTTCGGCGGGAACGCCGTTGGCGGCCGCATGACTGGCGATCATGCCGTCATAGCTGCTGCGTTGTGCGTGAGCGGGTTGCGCGACGGCGATAGCCGCCAGCGCGGCCAGTACAAATGAATTCACGCCAAATGCTTTCATGTTCGTCCCTTGAATTGATCGAGCGTTGTTGGAGGATGAAGCGGATACGCAAGGTTTCGGACGCAACGCGCAAGAAACATGCGAGGGCGAAGCAACGATGCAACGCGATGACTAACGACGGGTTCCGCATCCGTGTGCGGATTCTGTTCCCGCCGACAGCGGGGAGTGCGCTTCTAGAACAGATGCGCCTTTGAGTGGAACACGCTCAGCGAAGGTCTGATCTGCAAAAACGGGATAGCAAGGCCAATCAAGACAATTTCAGGGCAACTTGGTCAGGGTCACAGCGAGAGCGCCATCGGCTTCCGCGATGACGCGAAGCGTTTTTGAATCATATGCGATGTTTGCAAGGCGAATGCTGGTGATCGCCGCATCGACGCGCAGGCCGTCGGCGTTGGTGCGAAATTCGTCGATCACGGCTGCGATCTTCTGCTGCGCGTTGGCGGCGAACGGCTTCAGGTTGATGGTGGCGCGATCGGCCAGCGCCTTCTGCATGTAAGGCATTGCCGCGCGCGCCGCCGTTCCGAGCAGGCCGAATGCGGCTTCTGACTCCACTGCAAGCTCGATGTCGGTCAGCCGCAGCGTTTGCGCGGTCTGGTCGAGTACCGGTTTGCCCCAGACATGGACGGTGGCTTCGCCGCCGAAGCCGAAGAAGCTCTTCTTCTCCTTGGCGTTGACCAGCAGCGAAATCAGCAGCCTTTCGCCCGACGGCGCAACGCTGGCTTTCAGCACCGTGACGTCGGCAGGACCGCTGCCGTCCTCGGGAAACTTGCGGTTCTTGAGTTGCGCCTCGACGATCTTGTTGACCTCGGTGAACGGCAGATCGAGCGGCACGCCGATGCTGACACGCCCGGCCGTGCTCGGGATCACTTCGAGCGCCGCCGGAAACGGGCAGTTCGGTTTGGTCTCGGTGGACCTGATGTGGGTTTCGGCTTCGACGCCGAGTACGAGATTGAGGGCCTTCGCGTCGGTGCGCGGCTGGGCTGCGACCGCACGCACCGGGCGAAGCTCCAGCCAGAAATCGGGCAGGCCGGCGGCCGCGCCCTTCAGCGGGATCGAGCGGCACATCTTGGCCCATTCGCGCCGCGCGATCTGCTCGAGCGTCGGATCGTTGCGGATGCGCTGCTGCAGCGCCGCCATCTGCTCGGCAACGGACTTGTCGATCACCGGCTTCATCTGCGTTGGCACATTGACTCGAACGCCGCCGATGGTGAGCGAGGTATCGCCGAGATTGACCTGCGCTGACAGCGCAGGCTCTAGCCGCCAGTTCGGCAACAGCGTCGGCCGCGCCACGATGCCGACATTGCCGCGGATCTCGCCGTTGGCGTTGAATTGCTTGATCGCGATGTTGCCGATCTGCTTGCCGAGATTGCCGCCGATCAGGTTGCTCAGGGCTTCGCCGGAGACATTTGACAGGTTGCCGGCGATGGCGAGCTTGCCGTTGAGCGGGGTGTTGAGCACCAGATCGTTGGCCGTACCGCTCGCGCTGGCCGCGATCGGCCCGCGGACGATATTCCAGTTGATGTCGGCATTGGAGAGAATCTGCTTGGCGGGATTGTCGGCCTTGCCGTTGAAATTGCGCGGAGCGGCGCGGTCGATGCTGTCGCGGATCGCGGTCAGCGTCACAGCGATCGGTGCGATGATGACCGAGTTGCGCGTGACCGGCTGAAGCGGCGGCAACTGGGCAAGCACGGGTGCGGGGCCGGAGGCGGTGGGCGAGACCCACTCCATGATCTTCAACGCCGCGACAAAGGAAATCGCGACGGCGACGATGCCAAACAGAATATGAGAGAGCCGCATCGCCTCCCGAAACCTCCACCCATCCGGACGAAAGTCTACAGGCGTGTCCAGAGTCGCGCCAGTGCGGGAAGCTGGTCCTGAAGTTGTGGGCTTTTAAGCCGCATCAGCGGCGGAACACGGTTTGCGAGCGGTAGTTCTTGGCCGGTCCGGACACGTCGTGGATCAGCGTGAAGCTGCCGTCGCGATGGAATTCGTAAGTACTGATATAGGCGTCGTCTCGGCACGGGTGATGCGCGTGACCATGCAGCGCGCCGTCAGTCTCGTGCAGTGCGATTCGATGAAAGAGTTGTTCGGGTTGCTCGGCAAAGAACACCGAAAAGCCGTCTTCCGCCGCGCGGTAGAGGTAACGGCGTTCCGCGTCGAATGTTTGCCCGCCGGGAAGCCGGAGCTTGCCGGCTTCGCGATAGGCGAGAGCGCCATCTTTACGCGGCATGAAGGTCGCCTCACCGGTGATCGACGCGCCGGTGCTCAGCGCGCGCGTCAGCGACCATCGTCCCGAAAGCTGTGCGAACACGGTGGCGGGACTGTGCCAGACAGGCTGTGCAAGGTCGGCGAACATGGCGCGAGACTAGACGTTGAGGTGCGGCTGCGCCATCCCGATGCGCAGACATGAAAACGGCGCGCTTGTCAGCGCGCCGCTTCCATTGAGCCGAACTGTGGGGAGCAGTCCGGCAGGGACTTCGTTGCGAGCGGCTTGGCGATCAGCCGCGGCGATCGCCGTTGTCGGCGCGGCGCTCCATCGGCAACACGATCACCTTGGTGCCGACGTTGACGCGCGCATAGAGGTCGCTGACGTCTTCGTTGGTGAGGCGGATACAGCCCGAAGACACCCGGCCGCCGATCGTCGTCGGATCGTTGGTGCCGTGGATGCGATAGATCGAGCTGCCGAGATACATGGCGCGAGCGCCGAGGGGATTGCCGGGACCTCCGGCCATGTGGCGCGGCAGATAGGGCTGGCGGGCGAGCATGTCGGCGGGCGGCGTCCAGGCGGGCCACTCGGCCTTGCGGCTGACCGTCTGCGTTCCGGACCAGGTGAAGCCCTGACGGCCGACGCCGATGCCATAGCGCATCGCGCGGCCATTGCCGAGTACGTAGTAGAGATAGGTGTTCGGCGTATCGATGATGATGGTGCCCGGCGCTTCGCGGCTCGGATAGCTGACGATCTGGCGCTTGAGATGCGCCGGCATTTCGGTGCGAACTTCGTCGCCGGCGTCAACTTGCGGAGCAGGCGCGGGGACGGGTGCGGCTTCATACGGCAGCGGCAGGAACGGGAACGGGTTGAACGGCGCAGCCTGCGCAGGTGTCGCGAGGCTCAGGCCAAGCGCGAGAGCGCTCATGGTCGCGATTGAACAGGCTGCGATCGAAAAGGTCTTCTTTGAAAATTGATCCACCGAAAACATCTTGAAGTCTCCCTGACAGCGCCGGTCCGGCCGTCTCGTTGGGGAGATCAATAGTCACGATGAGCTTCAGAAGTTTTGCGCCGAAAGCGTAAAATGGTTTCGTCGCGTATCAGAAATGTTTCATCACGCCGCGGCGACGACACAGTCGTTGCGAGACGCTGATCGCGCCCGGGCAAATCTTACCGATCGCGCAAATCAAACCTTATGGATGGCCAAACGACGTATCACTTCGATTTTCGCGCGACATGAAACGTCGTCATTGAAATCGGGAAACAAGCGCGGGCTAGATCATGCCCAGCACGATGGCGCCGACAAAGGCGAACGCTGCATACGTGGCAACAACTTGCAGTCTACCGGCGAAAGTCATGGGAAAGCTCCCTTGTTGACGCGGGTGGCTCGTTGTAACGCGCAAGGCTACCAAAGCGTTCCGGGAATAAAAGACAGCCACGCTGCTGTATCCACGGTTTCATCGCATCTTTCAGCCGGCCTGCTCGCGATCGCGAAACGTGGTTAAAAATCCATAAAAATCAATATGTTGAAGAGTCTTTAAGTAAATTCGCCGAACGTTGCGCGCATGACGCGCGGAGTTCGTTTGTATCTCGTCGGCTCCTTCGTCCTCGTATCGCTGGCAGGTTGCGGGCGCGGCTTTTTTCAGAGCGCGGAACGCGAACCCTGGCGGCGCGAGGCGGAAGTCGCCTGTCTCAAATCCGGATCGATCAAGGAGACGGCTGACCTCGTGCGGGTCAGTCCGATCAGCGGTCCGGGCGTTTGCGGCGCGGAATTTCCTCTGAAAGTCGCTTCGCTCGGCGAGAGCAACGGCGCGTTCGGGTTTGCCGATGAATTGCGGCCGCCGGCCGGGATCGGACGCGGACAACCGCGCTGGCCGGTGAACGATCCTCCGCAAGTCGCGTCGCAACCGCCATCGTCCTATCCGTCACCATCATATCCGCCGCCACAAGCATATCCATCGCGAGAGCCGTATGCCGCGCAGGCGCGCGCCAGCGCCTATCCGCCGTCTGGCAACGGTCCGGTGTCTTTGTCAGCGCCGGGCATCAATACACCGGAGCCGGACGAACCCGATCCCGAGGCGGAAGAGACGTCACCACCGCAGCGCGGCTACGGACAGCAGGGCTACGGGCGACGCGGCGGTGATGGATATCGCACGCCGCTTCATAACGATCGTGCGGCAGCACCTCGCGCTCAGCCGCCGGACGGCGCGCCTCCGAGGTTGGGCCGTGGCAACGCGGTCGGGTCGATCGGGCCTGTATCCGTCCAGCCGCCGGCGACGTTGGCCTGTCCGATCGTGTCAGCCCTCGACCGCTGGATCGCGGATGCGATTCAGCCGGCGGCGACGCGCTGGCTCGGCGCGCGCGTGGTGGAGATCAAGCAGATTTCCGCATATTCGTGCCGCGGCATGAACGGCAACCGCAGTTCTCAAATCTCGGAGCATGCATTCGGCAACGCGCTCGACATCTCGGCCTTCGTGCTTGCCGACGGGCGGCGCATTTCGGTCAAGGACGGATGGAAGGGATTGCCGGAAGAGCAGGGTTTCCTGCGGGAAATCCAGTCGGCTGCATGCCAGCAATTCAACACGGTGCTGGCGCCCGGATCGAACATCTATCACTACGACCATATCCACGTTGACATGATGAGGCGGAACAGCGGCCGCGTGATTTGCCAGCCTGCGGCCTTGTCGGCGGACCAGATCGCATCGCGCGCCACGCCGCGCGGCGGCTACGCCAGCCGCGATGCGGGCATCACCGGCTCGATCACGCAGAACTGGAAACGGGTATTCTCGCGTGCGCCGCTCTCGAAGGAAGACCGCGACACCATCGAGGACGAGTCGAAGGTCCGTTACGGCCGCTAGCTTTTCTTCGCACCGTAGGCTGCCATGAACATCCGCGTCGCGCTCGCCACCACACGTTCGACTTGTCCGGGCGAAGGCGCAGGTTTGACCTGAAAGATGTAAGGCTGGAACAGCGTCGATTGGCACACCTGCATGAACTGGGTCGCCGCCAGCTCGCAATCGTCGATCACGAGTTCTCTGGCTTCCACCTTGGCCTGGAGGAAGCCGGCAAGGCTCTGCACGGTGAAGAAGATCACCTTCTCGTAAAATCGCTTGCCGACCTCCGGCATGCGCTCGGCAATCGCCATCACGGTGCGAAGCGCCGAGCCTCCTTCGGGCCGGCATAGCAACTCGATGTAGGCGCGGCCGAAATTCTTGAGGGTTGTCTCGAGATCCTGAGCGGGATCGAAATTGAACGACGCCTTGCCTTGATCGAGATTCTGCTGCTCGACGATGGCCTCGAACAGGCTGCTCTTGTCGGAGAAATAGACATAGAGCGTCCCTTTGGAAACTCCGGCGGCGCGGGAGATCTCACCCATACTGGCGCCATCGAATCCGAGGTCCAGAAAGACCTTCTTGGCGCCGTCCATGATCTGGCGGCGCTTGGCGCTGTCGTCCTCGCCGACGACTTTGAGCGTGGGGCGGTCGCTTGCGGCCATTGACCTGGTCCTGTTGCCTCGATCCCTGACGCCGCCGGTATCTGGAGCCGTCCGGAACGCCGTCTGATTCATTTCGATTTCCGGGTCTGTGTACCTTGACCGAACCGTTCGGTCAATCTATTTTGAGTTCGGGAGTGACGGACTGCAGCAATTGCCGTGACGTCTCATAAGAACAAGGAGCCCTTGATGGCTGCCGCTCGCGATCAAACCGCACGCATCGTGCGACCGGAACTTCCTTCCGAGGAAGAGAGCGCGGCCGCACGTCAACAGCATGCGGCGGAAGCACTGAAGCGCGGCGACGACACCGAAGCTCCAGTTACCAGGGCTCCCGCTCCCGAAGCGCCTGACGCGCAAGCTGCATCGGATGCCGCCGATGCAGGTGCGCCGAAATCAGGACGGAAGAGATTGATCTTGATGGGGCTCGGCATCGTGGCGCTCGCCGCAGGCGCCTACTTCGGAACGAATTATTATCTGGTCGGCCGCTTCAACGTCGGCACCGATGACGCATATGTGCGTTCCTACAACACCACGCTCGGTGCTCGCGTGTCGGGCCACATCATGAGTGTGATGCCGCGCGACAATGCGCAGGTGAAAGCCGGCGATGTGGTCTTCAGGATCGATGACGGCGACTACAAGATCGCCGTCGAAGCTGCCCGTAGCCGAGGCGCGACGCAGGAAGCGACAATTGCCCGCATCGGCCGTCAGGTGGTGGCCGCCGAAAGCCAGGCCGATCAGGCGAAGGCGCAACTCGCGTCCGCGGACGCGGCCAGCAAACGCGCGGAACAGGATTTCAACCGGCAGCAGGCGCTGTCCGACCGGGGCTTCGCGTCGAAGGCGGTGTTCGAAGGCTCGCAGGCGACGCGCGATCAGGCCGCCGCGTCCGTGCGCAGCGCGCAGTCGGCTTACGAGGCCGCCAAGGACAACGTCGAAGTGATCAAGGCGCAGCAGCAGGAGTCGATCCGTCAGTTCGACGAACTGAAAACGACGCTTGCCAAGGCGGAACGCGATCTGGAATTCGCCAACGTCCGCGCCCCTGTCGATGGCGTCTTCTCGAACCGCCTCGTCAATCAGGGCGATTTCGTCGCGCAAGGCCAGCGGCTCGCCAACGTGGTGCCGCTGAATGATGTTTTCATCGATGCGAACTACAAGGAAACGCAACTCAAGCGCATCCGTCCCGGTCAGCCGGTGACGATTTCGGTCGATGCCTACGGTCATCGCAAGTTCAAGGGCGTGGTCGAGAGCATCTCGCCGGCTGCGGGCTCGGTGTTCACGCTGCTGCCGCCGGACAATGCAACAGGCAACTTCACCAAGATCGTGCAACGTCTGCCGGTACGCATCCGCGTGCCGAAGGATGTCGCGAAACAGAATCTGCTGCGCGCCGGCATGTCGGTCTACGTCACGGTCGATACCCGCGACGGCGCCAAGGACGCGGACAGCGAAGCCGACCTCGACGATCCAAGCGCGGCCGTCTCCTCAAAATAGAACCGACCCTGCGTGCGGTCCTAAGCGGATTTCTCCATGGCGAACGCCACCACCGCAATGCCGTCAAGCATCCCGGCCGCACCGGCGGAGGAAACCATTCGGCCTCGCCGGCTGGTGGCATTCCTGATCATGGTGTTCGGAATGTTCATGGCGATTCTGGACATCCAGATCGTCTCGGCCTCGCTCGCCGACATTCAGGCCGGCCTTTCCGCCAGCAGCAGCGAAGTCGCATGGGTGCAGACCTCGTACCTGATCGCCGAAGTGATCGCGATCCCGATGTCGGGATTTCTGTCGCGCGCGCTCGGCACGCGGTTGTTGTTCGCGCTGTCGGCGTCCGGCTTCACGCTCGCCAGCGTCGCCTGCGGGCTGACCTCGACGATCGACCAGATGATCTTCTGGCGGGCGATCCAGGGCTTCGTCGGAGCCGGCATGATCCCCACCGTGTTCGCCTCCGCCTATTCGGTGTTCCCGCGCAGCAAGTTTCACATCGTCGGCCCGATCATCGGCCTTGTTGCGACGCTCGCGCCGACCATCGGCCCGACCGTCGGCGGTTACATCACCGAACTGATGTCGTGGCACTGGCTGTTCTTCATCAACATCGTGCCCGGCATCGCCATCACCATCGGCGTGCTGGCACTGGTCGATTTCGACGAGCCGAATTTCGGCCTGCTCGAGCACTTCGACTGGTGGGGCCTGCTGGCGATGGCGGGCTTCCTCGGTTCGCTCGAATACGTACTGGAAGAGGGGCCGCGCAACGACTGGTTCGCGGACGAGTCGATCTTCTATTTCACCATTGCCTGCGTGCTGTCGGCGGTGTTCTTCTTCTGGCGCGTGCTGACGGCCAGGGAGCCGATCGTCGATATCCGCGCGTTCACCAATCGCAATTTCGCGCTCGGTTGCTCGTTCTCGTTCTGCGTCGGCATCGGATTGTACGGGCTGACGTATCTTTATCCGCGGTATCTCGCCGAAGTGCGCGGCTACAGCGCGCTGCAGATCGGCGAGACCGTGTTCGTGACCGGCGCTGCTATGTTCCTCAGCGCTCCGATCATCGGGAGGCTCATGCAGAAGGTCGACATGCGAATTATGATCGCGTGCGGGGTTCTGATATTCTCGCTGAGCTCGTACCTGATGACGGGTATCACCCGCGAGTACGATTTCTGGGAGCTGCTGCTGCCGCAGATCCTGCGTGGCGTCGGCATCATGCTGGCGATGGTGCCGGTCAACAACATCGCGCTCGGAACGCTCGAGCCGCATCTTCTGAAGAATGCGGCGGGGTTGTTCAACCTCACCCGCAATCTCGGCGGCGCGGTTGGCCTTGCGATCATCAACACAGTCCTCGACAAGCGCACCGACTTTCATATTTCCCGGCTGCACGACAAGGTCACATGGGGGAATGCGAAGGCGGTCGAGACGCTGGAGATGTTCACCCAGAAGTTTCAGGGAATGGGCGATGCGTCGCGCATGGCGCTGAAGCAGTTGTCGAATATCGTGCACCGGCAGGCGGTGGTGATGGGATTCGGCGATGCATTCTTCCTGCTGGCGGCATTTTACCTGGCATTGAGCCTGCTGGTTTTCTTCCTGAAGAAGCCGAACATGATGGGCCCGCCGCCCGACGTGCACTAGGTTTTCGCGCACGAAGAAAAGGCCATCCGGTTGTCCGGACAGCCTTCGCCGAACGCTTGCGCGTTTGCCAGCTTCGCGATCTGCGCGCCGGCAAGCGGCGCGCGATCCGATGATGACTTAGTTCGAGGAGTCGCCGGTCAGCGGCCCGGCCGATGTCATCGGCGCGAGAACGTCGGCCGCAACGATCTTGAACGTCGCGACAGCAGGCGCATCCTGCCTGGTTTCGGCTGCGGGCTGAGCGATGGCCGCGGAATGAAGCGGCGACGGTTCGCTCATGGCAAAAAAGCCGCCGACAACCACAAGGCTCGCAACGGCAGCAGTCATAGCGCTTGAACGCAAATACATGGTAGCCCCCCTGATGCCCAGCCGTTTATTGCGTCACGTGTCCGACATATTCGGGCGGTGCGCGGCTTGAGCGTTGTCCCGGTCAACCGCGTCATGCGGCCGATCCGAGGGCATTGGAACACAGCCGGGTAAATTACCGATGAATCGCGGTTCCCGGCGAGCGGCGCAGCTTGGTGAGGTAAATGATTCACCATTGTCGCGGCGTCGGGTGACGCTAGCGGGCTTGCTTCGCGCGCACCCGCGAACTGATCGCGACGCTTGCAACGACCGCTGCGGCGAACAGCACGATTTGCAATGTGATCGCTTCATCGTTGAACAGCGCGGCGAGGACAAAGGTGATGAACGGTTGCAGCAGCTGCATCTGCGAGACTCGGGCAATGCCACCCATCGCCAGCCCTGCATTCCACGCGAAGAATCCGATCCACTGCGAGAACAGCGCGACGTAAAGCACCGCTAACCAGATCTTGAGCATGGCCGGCTTCAGCGGAATCGCCGCAAGATCGGCGGGCATGGTGAGGACCGCAGCAGGAAGCGCGAACGGCAGCGACATCACCAGCACCCAGCTGATGACCTCCCATCCCGGCATCGATGAGGTGAGGCGTCCCGACATCGCGTAACCGGCGGCTGCCGCGGCAACTGCGGCGAACAGCAGCAGATCGCCAGTGACGAACGAGCCGCCGCCCTGTCTCAGCGCAAACGCGATCACGATGGCCGCGCCTGCGAGCGACGCGATCCAGAACAGGGCTTTCGGCCGTTCATGCGCGATGAGAACCGCGGCCAGCGCCGTCGCGATCGGCAGCACGCCGAGAACGACGCCGCCATGCGAGGCATCGACGGTCTGCAAGGCGAGCGCCATCAGAAACGGAAACAATACCACGACGCAGACGGCGGTGATCGCGATCTGCCGCCACAACGTTCGTGGCGGCAGAGGCCGCCGCAAAATCAGCAGCAGAGCCAGTGCGCATATACCCGCGATCGCTGTGCGCATGGCGGTCAGCGCCAGCGGATCGATCGCGGCCACGGCAATGCGCGTCGCCGGCAGCGTGCCGCCGAAGATCGCGACGCCGACGAAACCAAGCAGCAGTCCCAGTTGTTCGCGCGAGGGCGAGCGATGCGAGTGTGATGGCGATGACATGTCCGGCGCCCGTTTCGGGCCGCGGAACCTAGCCGCTTGGTACCGGGAAACCTAGCGAGGCGACCGCTGAGCTGACATGCGCGGAAGGGCTGCAAGTGCAACGAGGAGCACGCTGAAACTGGTGAGGGGTCCGGCGTGTTTGCGCCGAACCCCTCGTTATTGCGCATGGTCTTGTCCGAAAACCGGTACCCGTTTTTCGGGACCAAGCGTCGTCTTGAAGTATCAGCCAGCCTGTAAGCCGGGTTCTGTAGGGTGATGCGCGCTTGCGCGTGCAGCACGTGACGGCCATTCCTCTGGGACCATGATTGCGCATGGCCTCAAGCAACCTACCCGGACAGCGAGCCTGACATCGCCCTGCGGTGTTATCGCCCGAAAGCGAACTGACCGCGTTGCCGCCCCTATTCGGTTTTGCTCCCGGTGGGGTTTGCCATGCCGTCTCCGTTGCCGGATACGCGGTGCGCTCTTACCGCACCTTTTCACCCTTACCGCGCCGACACTCTTTCGAGAGAAGACGAGGCGGTTCGTTCTCTGTGGCACTGTCCCTGAGGCCGCTCCCCGATTTCGCGAGGACAGCCCCGCCGGATGTTATCCGGCACCGCATGTCGATGGAGCCCGGACTTTCCTCCCTCGCAGCCTTTCGGCCATAGCGAGAGCGGCCGTCCGGCCGACTGACCCTCAAGCAATGGCGGGTGGGGGTGTCGAGGTCAAGGGTTGCGGGCTGTCTTTGGGTTTGCTGGCGAGCAAGGATTCCAGTGTGGCTAACGTCGACTGATCGGCGACGCCGTCGACCCGCTCGGGCCGGAAATGGCGCTGGAAAGCCGTGACCACTTCCATGGTCGCAGCATCGAACTGGCCGGTGACCGGCACCTTGTAACCGTATGCGGCGAGCGATTGCTGCATCGACAGAATGGCATTGCCGTTGCCGCCGAGCATCAGCGTTTCGCCGCGCACGACGGGTGCGGGTTCTTCAAAATGACCGACGCCGGAGGCCGCGAGCGCGCGCCAGGGGAATTTCTCGCCCGGATCTTTCTTGCGTCCGGGAGCCACGTCGGAATGCGCGAGGACGCGATGCGCGGGAACCCGACGGCGGATCATGATGCCACGGCACAGGGTGATGACGGCCGCGATCTGTCGCAGCGGGAATTCCGGATAGCCCCAGTCGTGCCCGCGATTGACGATCTCGATGCCGATCGAGCGCGAATTGACGTCTTCCTCGCCGGCCCACCATGACTGGCCCGCATGCCATGCCCGCCGGGCTTCCGGCACACATTGCACGACGCGGCCGTCTTCCAGCACCACATAGTGCGCGGAGACCTCGGTTCCGGCGGTGCAGAGCTGCTTCAGCGCGGCTTCCGTATCGGTCATCCCGGTGTAATGCAGGATGATGATGTCGGTCGGGACGCCGGGGCGCCGTTCGCCATGGTTTGGAGAGGGGATGACATCGGAGACGACCGATGAATCGGGCATGAATTTCAGCATGTCAGCGTGAAGCCGGGTTAGCGGAGTGGCACGTTGACCAGTCGGACGGTTTCCACCAAGCGCGAACGAACCAAGAGGCATTTCAATACTCAAAATAGGCAAGAGGCGGGCAACACGGCGGCGATCTACAGATTCCTGGTGCAGATCAACTCGCGTCCGAACGACGATCCGAGAAACGATCCGGACTTGCCCGACCGGCCGCCGGCGCAAAAGACCCGCCGCCTTGCCGCATCCGCGCGCCCCAAACATCCCCATTTAACTATCGGGCCTTCGACTCAATTGCGCAATCATTCTGCACAAAAATCTGTGCAAGGGTCTGATGCGCTGGCCGCGTGCGGTCCCGACCGTCCCCACGTCAACGATTCCTTAATGTTAACCCCTGTTAATGGGGTCCGAAGGACCGCGAGCGGGCGCGGCCGCTCATCATTGATCGTCTTGCATTCCGATGGTTGCCCTGAACGCCCCACACGGAGACCGGAACGCATATCATGCGATGGCGAGCGGCTTATTCCTCGCGGCGGGACGTCGTGCGTTCGCGCGCCGCAACCATATCCGGCTTTCCCGTGAGCATGGCATGACCGCGGCCCGGCATATTCCCGTGCTTGGCCGAGAGGCCACAGGCTTTCTCGCGCCCCGCGACGGCGGCATTTATATCGACGCGACGTTCGGCGCGGGCGGATATACCCGATCCATTCTCAAGACGCCTGGCGCCCGCGTCATCGGCATCGACCGCGACCGCACCGCCATCGCCGGCGGTTTCGATCTGGCCGAGCAGGCGGCAGGGCGGCTGACGCTGGTCGAGGATCGCTTTTCCAGCCTTGCGGAGGTTTGCGCGGCGCAAGGCGTCGATGCGGTTGACGGCGTGGTGATGGACGTCGGCGTCTCCTCGATGCAGCTCGATCAGGCCGAGCGCGGCTTCTCATTCCGGTTCGACGGGCCGCTCGACATGCGGATGGGCCATAACGGACCGACCGCGGCCGATGTCATTGCGGCGGCAAGCGAGACCGATCTCGCCAATGTCATCTACATCTTCGGTGAAGAACGCCGCTCGCGCGGCATCGCACGCGCCATCGTCGCAGCGCGCGCCGAGACGCCGATCACGACTACGAAGGCTCTGGCCGGCATCGTGTCGCGGGTGGTGCGCGCCAAGCCGAACGAGATTCATCCGGCGACCCGCACGTTTCAGGCGCTGCGGATTCTGGTCAACGAGGAGCTCGACGAACTGCAGGATGCGCTTGTCGCGGCCGAGCGCATGTTGAAGCCAGGCGGACGCCTTGCAGTGGTGTCGTTCCATTCACTGGAAGACCGCATCGTCAAGACGTTCCTCACCGAGCGCGCCAAGTCCGGCGGCGGCTCGCGGCATCTGCCGGAAGCCGAGCATCAGCCGCCACGGTTTGAATTGCTGACCAAGCGTGCAGTGACGGCGGACGAAGCGGAGGTTGCCGCCAATCCGCGCGCCCGCTCGGCAAAGCTGCGCGCGGCGATGCGCACCGGTGCTCCCGTTATCGACAGCGACGGATCGTCCCGGTGGCCGTCGCTGGCTAACGTGATGCGGGGAGGCTGACCATGCGCCTCGTCCATTTCTTCGTGATCTGCGCGCTCGTCTTCGCCGCGGCGCATGTCTACCACATCAAGATGGAATCCACGGTGCGGACCGAGCGCGTGCTGCAATTGCGCGCGGATATCCGCGAACAGCGCGATGCGATTGCCGCATTGCGGGCGGAATGGGCGCGGCTGCAGACTCCGGAGCGGTTGCAGGCGCTGGCCTCCAGGCATCTCGGTCTGCGGACCATGGACCCGCAGCAGACGGACAAGTTGAAGAATCTGCCCGAGCGGCCGCCGAACTACGCCAAGCCCGACGTTGCCGATCCGATCGGGGCGATGATCGACGTGATCGATCAGGACGTCATCACCGGCAGTGTGTCGAAGTCCGAGGACGATGAACCATGAGCGAGCAAGTTCTGACACGCTGGCATCAGCGTCTTGTCCGCAGCCTGCTCTACGGGCGCAACGTCGACCGCGCGGTCAAGGCGCGGGCGCGCGTCGGATTTGCCATCGTCGCCTTCGCGCTCGTCTATGCGGTGATCGCCGGGCGTCTGGTGATGTTCGCGGTCGGCGGGGAAAGTCCGGGTGCGCGGCGCACGGCGTCGCAGGACGCCATCGCCACCTCGCGTCCCGATATCGTCGACCGTAACGGCGAAATTCTCGCGACCGACGTGAAGGCGCCGTCGCTGTTCGGAGAACCGCGCCGCATTATCGATCGCGACGAAGCTATCGAACTCCTGACCGGCACGTTGCCCGACCTCGACGAAGGCGAGGTGCGGCAGCGGTTGTCGTCGAAGAAAGGTTTCGTCTGGCTCAAGCGGGAAATCACGCCCCAGCAGCAGCAGGCGATCCACCGGCTGGGCATTCCGGGCATCGGATTTCTGCGTGAGAACCGCCGCGTCTATCCCAGCGGTCCGGTGGTGTCGCACCTGATCGGTCACGTCAACATCGACAACCAGGGCATCGCCGGCATCGAGAAATGGCTGGATGGCAACGGGCTTGCCGATCTACATCGCGCCGGCTTCGCGACCGACCGCTTGCAGAAGCCGGTCGAACTCGCGGTCGATCTGCGGGTCGAGCAGGCGTTGCGCGACGAACTGCTGAAGGCGAAAGAGAAATTCAAGGCCAAGGCGGCGGCCGGTCTCGTGTCGAACGTCAAGACCGGCGAGATCGTCGCGATGGTATCGGTGCCCGACTACGATCCGAACAATCCGCGCGAAGCCAACGACCCCACCCGAATCAACCGTCTGACCACCGGCGTGTTCGAGATGGGCTCGACCTTCAAGGCGCTGACGCTGGCAATGGCGCTCGACTCCGGCAAAGCCAACCTCAACACGCTCTACAACGCGGGCGGGCCTCTCAAGTATGGCCGCTTCACCATCCGCGACACCCATCCGCTCGGCCGTCCGATGTCGTTGTCCGAGGTGTTCACCTTCTCGTCGAACGTCGGCGCGGCCAAGATCGCGCTGTCGCAGGGCGTCGAGGCGCACAAGGTGTTCCTGAGAAAGCTCGGTCAGCTCGACCGGCTTCGCACCGAATTGCCGGAAAGCGCCGAACCGATCGTGCCGAAGCGCTGGGGCGAATTGAACACCATCACCATCGCGTTCGGCCACGGTCTGTCGGTCGCGCCGCTGCAGGCGGTGATGGGCATCAACGCCTGCATCAACGGCGGTTATCTCATTCCGCCGACGCTGCTGAAGCGCACCGAGGAAGAGGCGATGGTGCTCGCCAAGCGCGTGCTCAGGACCGACACCAGCGACAAGATGCGCTACCTGATGCGGCTCAACGCCGAGAAAGGCACTGCGCGGAAGGCCGATATCGCGGGCTTCTATGTCGGGGGCAAAACCGGCACCTCGGAAAAGGTCGTCAACGGGCGCTACTCCAAGAAGCAGGTGCTGAATTCGTTCACCGCGATCATGCCGTCGGACAATCCGCGCTTCCAGCTCCTCATCATGCTGGACGAGCCGCAGCCGCTGCCGGAAACCCATGGTTTCATCACCTCCGGTTGGAATGCGGTGCCGACCGGCGGCAAGGTGATCGAGCGAATAGCGCCCCTGCTCGGCATCGAGCCGCGATTCGATCTGCCGCCGTCCGACCGCCTTATTCTTGCGGCATCGAAGGAAAGCCGGTAAGCGGCTCAACACCATTTTGCGGCTTGCCCGCGCTTGTCGCGGGCCTCCACGTTTTATCGGCATTTCCGCAAGAAAGACGTGGATGGCCGGGACGAGCCCGGCCATGACGAAGAGAATATCGCTACGGTCTCGCTATGAATCTCGCCGACCTGTTCAGCGCCAACGTCCCGCTCGATGACGCAGCCGGAGTCTGCGAAGTTGCCGGTCTTGCCGTCGACAGCCGCGCCGTGAAGCCGGGCGACCTTTTCTTTGCGCTCTCCGGCAGCAAGACGGACGGCAGCAAATTCATTGCGCAGGCCATTGCCAATGGCGCGGTCGCCGTTGTGTCGGATCAGGCTGCGCAGGTCGCGGTGCCAATGATCGTCGTGCGGAATCCGCGCCGTGCGCTGGCGCTTGCTGCCGCGCGGTTCTACCGGCGTCAGCCATCCACCATCGCAGCGGTCACCGGCACGAGCGGCAAGACATCGGTTGCAGCGTTTGTGCGGCAGATCTGGCAGCAACTCGGGCACCAGGCCGCGAGCATTGGCACGATCGGCCTTGTCGCGCCTTCACGCACGATCTACGGCTCGCTGACGACCCCCGATCCGATCGCGCTGCATCGCTCGCTCGATGAACTTGCAGGCGAGGGCGTGACGCATCTGGCGCTCGAGGCCTCGTCGCACGGCCTCGACCAGTTTCGTCTCGACGGCGTGCGCGTTGCCGTGGGGGGCTTCACCAACCTGTCGCGCGACCACATGGATTATCATCCGACGGTCGAACACTATCTCGGCGCCAAGCTGCGATTGTTTGCCGATCTGGTGATCGACGGCGGCGCGGCGGTGGTGGCGGTGGATCACGAACACTCAGAAGCTGTTTGTGCTGCTGCGCGCGAACGCGGCCTTCGGCTGATGACGGTCGGGCGAACAGGTGACAGCATTCGTCTGGCGGATGCGCGCGTCGATGGTTTCGCGCAAATCCTCACGCTCGTTCATGCAGGCAAGGAGCATCGTGTGCGCCTGCCGCTGGTCGGCGAATTCCAGATCGAGAACGCGCTGGTGGCGGCCGGCCTTGCGATTGCGACCGGCGGTGCGGCCGATGCCGTGTTGGCATCGCTGCAGCATCTGGAAGGCGCGAAGGGCCGTCTTGAACTGGTCGGCGAGCGCAACGGCGCGCCGGTGTTTGTCGACTACGCCCACAAGCCGGATGCGCTGGCGAAAGCGCTGGCGGCGCTGCGGCCATATGCGAGGCGCAAACTCGTCGTCGTGTTCGGCGCGGGCGGCGATCGCGATGCCGGCAAGCGACCGCTGATGGGCGAGATCGCGGCGCAAGGCGCGGATCATGTGATCGTCACCGACGATAACCCGCGCAGCGAAAATCCAGCCGCGATCCGTGCGGCGATCGTCGCTGCTGCCAACGGTGCGCACGAGATTGGCGATCGTGCGGAAGCCATTCGCGTGGCGGTGGAAGGTCTGCAGGCGGGCGATGCGCTGCTGATCGCGGGCAAGGGCCACGAGACCGGACAGATCGTCGGTGATAAAGTTTTGCCATTCAGCGATCACGACGCGGCGCTAGCCGCGCTGTCTTCGAGGCGCGCATGAGCAAGACGCCGCTCTGGACGGTCGAGGCGATGGCGCGTGCGATGAGCGCTGCGCCGAGCGGCGCATTGCCGCCCTCGATCAACGGCATTTCCATCGACAGCCGCACCATCAAGTCGGGTGACGCTTATTTCGCGATCAGGGGCGACGTGCATGACGGTCACGACTTCGTCGAGACGGTTCTGAAGAACGGTGCGGGTCTGGCGGTGGTATCGCAGGCGCAGCGCGGAAGGTTTGCGCCCGATGCGCGGCTACTGATCGTCCCGGATGTGCTGGAAGGACTTGTGGCGCTCGGCCGTGCATCGCGGGCTCGGCTGCAGGCGAAGGTGCTGGCCGTGACCGGTTCGGTCGGCAAGACCTCGACCAAGGAAGCGCTGCTGCGCGTGCTGTCGGCGCAAGGCGCGACCCACGCATCGGTTGCGTCGTTCAACAACCATTGGGGCGTGCCGCTCACGCTGGCGCGTTGCCCGGCCGATTCGAAATTTGCGGTGTTCGAGATCGGCATGAATCATCCTGGCGAAATCATTCCGCTGGTCGGGATGGTGCGGCCGCATATCGCCGTGATCACCACGGTCGAGCCGGTGCATCTGGAATTCTTTGCTTCCGTCGAAGCGATTGCGGATGCGAAGGCGGAAATCTTCACCGGCGTCGAGCCGGGCGGCGCGGCGGTGCTCAACGCCGACAATCCGCATTTCGCGCGGCTGAAAAAGCAGGCGAAGGCAACGGGCGTTTCGCGCATCGTTTCGTTCGGAACGGAGGCGAAGGCCGATGCGCGGCTGATCGATCTGTCCCTGCATGCGGAAAGTTCAGCGGTCCACGCGAGCGTTCTCGGCAACGACATTACCTACCGGATCGGAATGCCCGGTCGTCATATGGCGATGAACACGCTTGCGGTGCTGGCGGCGGCTTCGCTTGCCGGGGCCGACCTCGTGCAGTCGGCGCTGGCGCTTTCCGAAATGCGGGCGCCGAGCGGGCGCGGGGTGCGGGAGATGCTGCATGTCCCGAACGGCACGGCGACGCTGATCGACGAAAGCTACAACGCCAATCCCGCCTCGGTCGCCGCGGCGCTGAATGTGCTGGGGCAGGCGGTGGTCGGCCCGCGCGGGCGGCGCATCGCAGTGCTTGGCGACATGCTGGAGCTGGGCCCCAAGAGTGCCGAATTGCACCGCGGCCTCGCGAGTGCGGTCACATCCAATCATGTGGACAAAGTCTACTGTTGCGGTCCCTTGATGCGCCATCTATTCGATGCGCTGCCACCGGATCTGCAAGGCGGTCATGCGGCTGATTCGGCGTCGCTCGAAAGCGTGGCAGTGGGGGCGCTGCGGCCCGGCGATGTCGTGATGGTCAAGGGCTCGCTTGGCTCTAAAATGAAACTGATTGTGACTGCGTTGCAAAGGAATTTTTCCGGGGATGCCGCGCTCGGCAAAGCGGCGACATGAACCGGCGACATCATACGGCGATATAAGGCGAACGGGATGTTTTACTGGTTGCTCGAGGTGGTAGGGCCGTTTCCGGTCCTCAACGTGGTGCGATACATCACCTTCCGCACCGGCGGGGCGATGATTACGGCGGCGCTGTTTGTCTTCATGTTCGGCCCGTGGATCATCGATCACCTGCGGCTGCGCCAGGGCAAGGGCCAGCCGATCCGCAGCGACGGCCCGCAATCGCATCTGGTCACCAAAAAAGGCACGCCCACCATGGGCGGCCTGATGATTCTGTCGGGTCTCGTGGTCTCGACCCTGCTATGGGCTAACCCGCGCAATCCGTTCGTCTGGATCGTGCTCGCGGTGACCCTCGGCTTCGGTTTCGTCGGCTTTTATGACGACTATCTGAAAGTCACCAAGCAGAGCCACGCCGGGTTTTCCGGCAAGACCCGCATCGCGATCGAAGCGGTGATCGCGGGCGCGGCGTGCTTCGCGTTCATCTGGCTCGGCCGCGATCCTTACGCCACATCGCTGGTGATTCCGTTCCTGAAGGACGTCGTGCTGAACTTCGGCTGGTTCTTCATCGTGTTCGGCGCCTTCATCATCATCGGCGCCGGCAACGCGGTGAATCTCACCGACGGTCTCGACGGTCTTGCCATCGTGCCGGTGATGATCGCGGCGGCGAGCTTCGGCATGATCTCTTATCTCGTGGGCAACGCGGTCTTCTCCGACTATCTGCAGATTCACTATGTCGCGGGCACCGGCGAACTGGCGGTGCTGTGCGGCGCCGTGCTCGGCGCGGGCCTCGGCTTTCTCTGGTTCAACGCGCCGCCCGCCTCGATCTTCATGGGCGATACCGGTTCGCTCGCGCTCGGCGGAATGCTGGGCTCGATCGCGGTTGCGACCAAGCACGAGATCGTACTCGCCGTGATCGGCGGATTGTTCGTGCTGGAGGCGGTGTCGGTGATCGTGCAGGTGGCGTCGTTCAAGCTCACCGGCAAGCGCATCTTCAAGATGGCGCCGATCCATCATCATTTCGAGCAGCTCGGCTGGACCGAACCGCAGATCGTGATCCGGTTCTGGATCATTTCGGTGATGCTGGCGCTGGCCGGGCTCTCGACGCTGAAGCTGCGATGATCAAATTTGATGTCGATGCGAATGCGGTCTGCTCTCTCCACGCTTGTGGGGGAGAGGTTACGCTGGCGCCGTTCCCTTCCCCCACAAGGGGGGAGAGAGCACTCTGTGCCAAGAGGCACGTCCAGTGATCCCGGTTACCTCCTTCGCCGGAAAAACCGTAGCCGTGTTTGGGCTCGGCGGTTCGGGGCTCGCAAGCTGTCATGCCTTGAAGGCCGGCGGCGCGGAGGTCATCGCTGGCGACGACAACACGACCAGTCTCGCCGAAGCGGCCCGTGCCGGTTTCATCACCGCCGATCTCCGCTCGGTCTCGTGGGCGAATTTCGCGGCGCTGGTGCTGACGCCCGGCGTGCCGCTGACACATCCTGCTCCGCACTGGACCGTGCTGAAGGCGCGCGAGGCCGGCGTCGAAGTGATCGGAGATATCGAGCTGTTCTGCCGCGAGCGCAGGCGTCAGGCGCCGGACTCGCACTTCGTCGCGATCACCGGCACCAACGGCAAATCGACGACGACAGCGCTGATCGCGCACATGCTTCGCGAGGCCGGCCACAACGTCCAGATCGGCGGCAACATCGGCACCGCGATCCTGTCGCTTGAGCCGCCGACCAGCACGAGCGTCTACGTCATCGAGTGCTCATCGTATCAGATCGATCTCGCGCCGAGCCTCGATCCGTCCGTCGGCGTTCTGCTCAACCTCACGCCGGATCATCTCGACCGTCACGGCACGATGGAGCAGTACGCCGCTGTCAAGGAGCGGCTGGTCGATGGCGCAGCCAATGCCGTGATCGGCATCGATGACGACTGGTGCCGCGCGATTGCGCTGCGGCGCGCGGAGAAGCCCGGGACGATGCTTGCAATCTCCGTAGCCGGCGAGCCGCCGCCGGACTTCCTGTACTCGTTCTTCGGCGACGGCACGCAACTGGTCTTTGCCACCGGCGCGACGGCGCAGTCTTTTGTCGGCGATATCGCCGGAATTGGCAGTCTGCGCGGTTCGCACAATCTACAAAACGCTCTGGCCGCTCTCGCGGTCGGGACTCTCGTCGATCCCGATCCTCCGTGGGAAAGCCATATCGAGCACTTCCGGACTTTTCCGGGACTTGCGCATCGCATGGAGCAGGTTGGCAGGCATGGCGACACGCTGTTCGTCAACGACTCGAAGGCCACCAATGCGGATGCCGCCGCGCGGGCGCTGTCGTCGTTCGACGATATTTTCTGGATCGCGGGCGGAAAGCCGAAGACCGGCGGCATCGCCGATCTCGTTGAATTTTTTCCGCGCATCCGCAAGGCCTACCTGATCGGCGAGGCGGCGCCGGAGTTTGCCGCGACACTTGGCGAGCAGGTGCCGCACGAGATCAGCGGCACGATGGAGGCCGCGGTTGCGGCCGCCGCGCGCGATGCGGCGGCATCCGGCGTGCCCGATCCGGTGGTGCTGCTGTCGCCGGCCTGCGCGTCGTTCGACCAATATCGCAACTTCGAGATTCGTGGTGATAAATTCCGCGATCTGGTGCTGGCGCTGCCGGGCATTTCACGGTTCGTTTGACCCTGAAAATTTTGATTCAAAATCTTAACGATACGTAAACCATGATGGTGGACCTATAGGGCGATATTGGCCTGGCCCTCAGGATCGCCGATGATTTCCCGCGAACGCCGCACCCCGCTCAGCGAATGGTGGTGGACACTCGACAAACTGCTGCTCGCCGCCGTGCTGACGCTGATGGTTGCCGGAATCATCCTGTCGCTCGCTGCCAGCCCGCCGGTCGCTGCGCGCATCGGCCTCGATCCGTTTCATTTCTTCAACCGGCATGTCGTCTTCGTCGTGCCGTCGCTCATTGTCCTGATCGCGACCTCGTTCATGTCGCCGCAACACATCAGGCGCGTTGCGCTGATCGTGTTCGCGATCAGCCTCGTTCTGATCGTGGCGACATTGCTGTTCGGACCTGAGGTGAAAGGTTCGCGCCGCTGGATCACGATTCTCGGGATCAACATTCAGGCTTCGGAAATCGCAAAGCCCGCTTTCGTCGTTGTCGTGTCGTGGCTGTTCGCGGAATCGGCGCGGCGGCCGGAGATGCCCGCGACCTCGCTGTCGCTCGCGGCATTGCTGACGCTGGTGACGCTGCTGGTGCTTGAGCCGGATTTCGGCCAGACCATGCTGATCCTGATGGTGTGGGGCGCGCTGTTCTTCATGGCCGGCATGCGCATCATCTGGGTGTTTGGTCTGGCGGGGGCCGCCGGGGCCGGCTTGTTCAGCGCCTATCTCTTCGTCCCGCATGTCGCGCGGCGCATCAAACGATTCATGGACCCGGCATCGGGCGATACATTCCAGCTCGACATGGCGACGGGCTCGTTCGCGCACGGCGGCTGGTTCGGCCAGGGGCCGGGTGAGGGCATCTTCAAGCGCAATCTTCCCGACAGCCACACCGACTTCGTGTTCGCGGTGGCCGCCGAAGAGTTCGGCATCGTCCTGTGCCTGATTCTGGTGTCGCTGTTTGCGTTCGTCGTCATCCGTTCGCTGATGCGGGCCTATGCGACGGAAGATCTGTTTGTGCGCTTTGCTGCCTCCGGCCTTGCGATCCTGTTCGGCGTCCAGGCGGCCATCAACATGGCGGTCAACCTGCATCTCGTCCCCGCCAAGGGCATGACCCTGCCGTTTATTTCCTACGGCGGATCGTCGATGATCTCGCTGGCCTATGGAATCGGCATGTTGCTCGCCTTGACACGGCAGGCCCCAGGCTCCGACATCGTCGCTCTGAACGATCGCAATGCCGCTCGCGGCTTCGCCTGACACAGCGCAGATTCCGGCAACGGAACACATGACCGACGTACCTCTCATTCTTCTCGCAGCCGGAGGCACCGGCGGGCATCTGTTCCCGGCCGAAGCGCTGGGTTCGGTGCTCATGAAGCGCGGCTATCGCGTGCGGCTGGTGACGGACTCGCGCGCGGTGCGCTACAGCGGATTGTTCTCCGAAAACATGATCGACGTGGTGCCGAGCGAGACTTTGCGCGCACGCACGCCATGGGCGCTTGCCAGAACGGCCGTGATGCTTGCAGCCGGCACCGCGATGGCGCTCAATCTGATGCGCAAGCTCCGGCCGGCGGCAGTCGTCGGCTTCGGCGGTTACCCCACTTTGCCGCCGGTGTTTGCGGCGCGGCTGGCGGGCGTGCCGGCCATCATTCACGACGCCAATGCCGTGCTCGGCCGCGCCAACCGATTTCTCAGCAAGCGTGTCACCGCGATTGCGACGTCGCTTCCCGGCGCGCTCGACCGCGATCCTGATCTCGCCGCCAAGGCAACGATGACCGGCACGCCGATGCGGCCGGCGATCCTTGCAGCCGCTGCCGTTCCGTTTTCACAGCCGACGGCGGACGGCCCGCTACGTTTGCTCGTGGTCGGCGGCAGCCAGGGTGCGCGGGTGATGGCTGATGTCGTGCCGCCAGCGGTCGAGATGTTGCCGCCTGTACTGTGGAGCCGGCTCGTGCTGGTGCAGCAGGTGCGCGAGGAGGACATGGCGCGCGTGCGTGCTTTGTATGACCGGCTCAAGATCGACGCCGAACTCAACCCGTTTTTCCCGGATTTGCCTGCGCGTCTCGCATCGAGCCATCTTGTGGTGTCGCGTTCGGGCGCCGGCACCGTCGCCGAGCTGGCCGCCATCGGACGGCCATCTATTTTGGTGCCGTTGCCCGGTGCGATCGATCAGGATCAGTTCGCCAATGCGGGCGTGCTCGATCGGGCGGGTGGCGGCATCCGCGTTCCGCAGACCGAGTTCACCCCCGACCGTCTCGCATCGGAGATCGCGGCGCTTGCCGCCGAGCCGCAACGGCTTGCGGATATGGCGGCCAAAGCGCGTACTGCGGGCGCGCTCGATGCCGCCGAGCGGCTGGCCGATCTGGTCGAAAAGGTGGCGCGGATTTAGCGCTAGGCAACGCGATTTTTGGCCTTGTCATGCCCTGCCGAAGCAAGGCATCCAATACCGGCGAAGACAGGAAAGAAAAACATGCGACTGCCGAGCAAAATCGGCCCCATCCACTTCGTCGGCATCGGCGGCATCGGCATGAGTGGCATCGCCGAGGTGCTGTGCAATCTCGGTTACACGGTGCAGGGATCGGACGCTTCCGAGAGCGCGAACGTCACGCGATTGCGTGAAAAAGGCATCGCCATCAATGTCGGGCATCGCGCGGAGAATGTCTCCGGCGCGGACGTGCTGGTGGTTTCGACCGCGATCAGGCGCGACAATCCGGAATTGCTGGCGGCGCGCGCGCAGCGCATTCCGGTGGTGCGGCGCGCGGAAATGCTCGCCGAGCTGATGCGGCTGAAAAGCTGCGTCGCCATCGCGGGGACCCACGGCAAGACCACGACGACATCGATGGTCGCGACGCTGCTTGATGCGGGCAATCTCGATCCGACCGTGATCAACGGCGGCATCATCAACGCCTACGGCACCAACGCGCGCCTTGGCGCCGGCGACTGGATGGTGGTCGAAGCCGACGAGAGTGACGGCACGTTCCTCAAACTCCCTGCAGACGTCGCCATCGTCACCAATGTCGATCCCGAACATCTCGATCACTTCAAGACGTTCGACGCCGTGCAGGACGCATTCCGCAACTTCGTCGAGAGCGTACCGTTCTACGGATTCGCGGTGATGTGCATCGATCATCCGGTGGTGCAGACGCTGGTCGGCAAGATCGAGGATCGCCGCATCATTACCTACGGCGAAAATCCGCAGGCCGACGCGCGGCTGGTCGATCTCAAGCCGATGAACGGCGGATCGCACTTCAGCGTGGCGTTCCGCGACCGCAAGGCGGGAACGTCGCATGAAATCAGCGATCTGTTTCTGCCGATGCCGGGACGTCACAACGCATCGAACGTGACGGCGGCGGTCGCGGTCGCCCACGAGCTCGGCGTATCCGGCGACGCGATCCGCAAGGCCCTCGCGGGTTTCGGCGGGGTCAAGCGCCGTTTCACCCGCACCGGCGAGTGGAACGGTGTCACCATTATCGACGACTACGGCCATCATCCGGTGGAAATTACAGCGGTGCTGCGAGCCGCGCGCGACTCGACCAACGGCAAGGTGATTGCCGTGGTGCAGCCCCATCGCTACACCCGCCTGCAATCGCTGTTCGAGGAATTCTGCACCTGCTTCAACGACGCCGATTCGGTGATCGTCGCCGACGTCTATCCGGCGGGTGAAGCACCGATCCCGGGCATCGATCGCGACAACTTCGTGCTCGGCTTGCGCGCGCATGGTCATCGTGAAGTGATCCCGCTGCAGAATTCGGCGGCGCTGGCCGGTGTCGTGAGCGGCATCGCCAGAAAGGGCGACTACGTCGTGTGTCTCGGGGCCGGCAACATTACGCAATGGGCTTACGCCTTGCCGGGCGAGTTGAAAGCGCTGGGGTAGTTAGCCTTGGCCTTTCCCGACATCAGCGCCGATCTGAAATCCGCGATGCCGCAGTTGCGCGGGCGGCTGCTCGCGAACGAGATGCTGGGTCCGCTGACATGGTTTCGCGTCGGCGGTCCGGCACAGATTCTGTTCACACCGGCGGATGGGGACGATCTCGCGTACTTTCTGTCGAAGCTGCCAAGCAATATCAGCGTCTACACGGTCGGCGTCGGCTCGAACCTGATCGTGCGCGATGGCGGTGTGCCGGGAGTGGTGATCCGCCTGTCGCCGCGCGGTTTTGGCGAGGTGATGGCCGACGGCGACACGGTGCGGGCGGGCACGGCGGCGCTCGACAAGCGCGTGGCGGAGGTGGCGGCGCAGGCCAGAATTGGCGGCATGGAATTTCTGTTCGGCATTCCGGGGTCGATCGGAGGCGCGCTGCGCATGAATGCGGGCGCCAACGGCGGCGAAACAAAAGATGTGCTGGTCGAGGCGCATGGCGTCACGCGCAAGGGCGAGCGCGTCGCGCTCAGCAATGCCGGCATGAAGTTCGTCTATCGCAGCCACGGCGTCGATGAGAGCATCATTTTCACCGCGGCGCTGTTTCGCGGGACCGTCACCGATCAAGAAACCATCCGCATGCGGATGGCCGAGGTGCAGCAGCATCGCGAAACGGCGCAGCCGATTCGCGAAAAAACCGGCGGCTCGACGTTCAAGAATCCGCCCGGCCACAGCGCGTGGAAGCTGGTCGATGCGGCAGGCTGCCGGGGCCTGCGGGTCGGCGGCGCGCAGGTCTCGGACATGCATTGCAATTTTCTCATCAACACCGGCGATGCGACGGCGGACGATATCGAGACGCTGGGTGAGACTGTGCGCAAGCGGGTGAAGGAAAATTCGGGTATTGAGTTGCACTGGGAAATCAAGCGGATCGGAGTTGAGAAGACGTGACACGCATCACCATTCTCTTCGGCGGCTCCAACAAGGAGCGCCTCGTTTCGGTCGCAACCGCGCAAGCCTTGAACGCAGCGCTGCCCGACGCCGATCTGTGGTTCTGGAATGCCGACGACCGCGTGCACGAAACCAAATCCGGGACGCTGCAGGGTCATTCAAGGCCGTTTGAAGAGCCGTTCGATCCCGGCACGCGCAGTTTCGGCACCGTTTTGGAGGCGCTCGACAAGGCAAAGGCCGACAACCGCCTGCTGGTGCTCGGTCTCCATGGCGGCACAGCGGAAAATGGCGAACTGCAGACGATGTGCGAGATGCGCGGTGTCGCGTTCACCGGCTCCGGTTCCGCATCGTCACATCTGGCGTTCGACAAGGTGGCCGCCAAGCAGTTTGCTGCAATCGCTGGAGTTGTCATTACCCGCAACGTCTCGCTGACCGAGGCAGAAGCAGCTCTGACCGAACATGGCCGATTGATCGCAAAGCCCGCGCGAGACGGTTCGAGCTATGGTTTGATTTTCGTCAATGCGAAACAGGATCTGGTCGCCGTGCGCAATGCGGCCAGGACCGAGGATTACCTGATCGAACCGTTCATCGCAGGCGTCGAGGCGACATGCGGCGTGCTGGAGCGACTGGATGGCTCGCTGATCGCGCTGCCGCCGGTGGAGATCATTCCGGCCGATGGCGGGTTCGATTACACCGCCAAGTATCTCGCCAAATCGACCCAAGAAATTTGCCCCGGGCGGTTCACGCCCGCGATCACTGCGCAGATCATGGATCAGGCGGTGAGGGCGCATCGGGCGCTGTCATGCAGCGGTTATTCCCGCTCCGACTTCATCGTATCCGGCAAGGGGACGGTCTTTCTGGAAACCAACACCTTGCCGGGCCTGACGAATGCCTCGCTTTACCCAAAGGCGCTGAAGGCTCAGGGAATCGCATTCGCCGATTTTCTCCGTGATCAGATCGTTCTGGCGCAAAGGCGGACATACGGCTGATTTTGCCGCCAAGGCCTTGCCGCATCGGCGCAAAGTCTTCTGCGGACGGCCAAAAATAGGGCCAGCGAACAGCGCCTTTACCAATTGTTTACCAGGAAGTCCGAAGGTTAACGCTGGCGGCGCATCTTTGAGCGCTGGAGCTCGCATTGATGCGGGCGAACCCTGGACGAGCTCGTGCAATGGATGGTGGAGGACGCCTCGCTCGGTCGCTGACGACGCGAAGGCAGCGTTCTGATCCGAAGCAGGCCGCCGACTTTGGCGGACGATTGACGCCTGCGCGCCAGTCCGTGCGCGCGCGTAACGTCAATTCGACGCTCCCGATTCGCGACGGCAACACGCCGCGCCTGATCGTCCAGCTTGAGCGCCGGCTGCCGCGCCGTTTCGGCATTGCCGCGACCGTGGCCCTTTTGGTCGGCAGCCTCGGCTTCGGCATCGTCAAGGGTGGCCATCTCGATCAAATCACCGAATCCCTGAGCGACACACGCAACGCGCTGGCCAATGCCGCGGGCTTCCGGATCACGTCGCTGTCGATCACCGGCCGCAAGCAACTCAGCCAGGAAGAAATCCTTGCGATCGGCGGCGTCAACGGCCGCTCCTCGCTGCTGTTCCTCAACGCCGCTGCCGTTCGCGACAAGCTGAAGGCAAGCCCGTGGATCGCGGACGCGACCGTGCTCAAACTTTATCCGGGCCGCCTGTCGATCGAGGTGACCGAGCGCAAGGCGTTCGCGCTGTGGCAGCAAGGCGGCCGCATGTCGGTGATCGCGGAGGACGGCGCCGTGCTGGAGCCTTATGTGGCAAAGCGCTTCACCAATCTGCCGCTCGTTGTCGGCAAGGGCGCGCAGACCAACGCGCGCGATTTCCTCGCGCTGCTGGCGCAGTATCCGCAGATCAAACCGGACGTGAAGGCGGTCATCTATGTCGGCGAGCGCCGCTGGAATCTGCGGATGAATTCCGGCCTCGATATACGCCTGCCCGAACATGGCGTCGCCGGTGCGCTGACCGCGCTGACAAAGCTCGACAAGGAAGACAAGCTGCTGTCGCGCGACATCACCGCAATCGATATGCGTCTGCCGGATCGCCTGACCGTGCGTCTGTCTGAAGAAGCGGGCAAGGCGCGCGACGAACTGCTGAAGAAATCCAGGCGCAAGGGCACCGACGCATGAGCGGCCGCGAGCGCATCCAGGTTCCGAAGCCGCGGTCGATGCCGCAGAAGCGCGCGTCGCTGGTTGCCGCGCTCGATATCGGCTCCAGCAAGATCGCCTGCATGATCGCGCGCATGAAGCCGTGTCCGCCCAGCGATGCGCTGCGCGGCCGGACCCATGCCATCGAGCTGATCGGCTACAGCCAGATACAGTCGAGCGGAGTCAAGGCCGGTGCCGTTGTCGATCTCAATGCCTGCGAACTTGCGGTCCGCCAGGCTGTTGGACTTGCCGAGCGGATGGCGAACGTTCGTGTCGAGTCGGTCATTCTGTCGTTGTCGGCGGGAAGGCTCCATGGCCAGCTGATCGAAGCCGCAGCCGATATTCGCGGCGGTACGGTAGCGGAATCCGATGTGACGCGGATCACCAGCACAGGAATGCATCACGCGACCCCGGATGGGCGCTCGGCCCTTCATGTTTTGCCGGTCAGCTACTCGCTCGATGGCGTCAAAGGCATCCGCGATCCGCGGGGAATGGTCGCTCGCCAGTTCGGCGTCGACATGAACGTGGTCACCGCGGAGGCGACCGCCGCCCGCAATCTGATGCTCGTGGTGCAGCGCTGTCATCTCGACATCGAGGCGATGGCGGCATCGCCCTATGTGGCCGGTCTTTCGGTCTTGACCGATGACGATACGGATATCGGCGCTGCGGTGGTCGATCTCGGAGCCGGAACCACGACAATTGCGACCTGGTCGGGCGGCCGCTTCGTTCATGCCAGCGGATTTGCGCTCGGCGGGCAACACATCACCATGGATCTGGCGCGGGGCCTAGGCGCCTGCATTGCGGATGCCGAGCGAATCAAGACGTTATACGGCACCGTGCTTGCCGGCGGATCGGATGCGCGTGAGCTGATGCAGGTTCCGGCCGCAGGCGATCAGGAGCGAGGTGCTCCGCATGTCGTCTCCCGCGCCACGATCACAAATATCGTCCGGCAGCGGGCCGAGGAGATTTTTGAGATGGTCAGGGACCGCCTCGCCGACTCTCCCTTCGCCGCTGAGCCAAGGGCAGGCGTCGTGCTGACCGGCGGTGGCGCTCATCTCACCGGCGTTGCCGAACTTGCGAGCCAGATTCTCGGCCGCACCGTTCGCGTCGGCCGGCCGCTCGGCTTCGGCCGGCTTCCGGTGGAAGCCAAGAGCGCCTCCTTCGCGGTGACGACCGGCCTTCTGGTCTACCCGCAGTTCCTTCACCTCGAACATATCGAACCGCGGCACACGCGGCAGCTCAAGACCGGGACCGGCGGCTATTTCGGCAAGGTCGGACAATGGCTGCGAGAGGGATTCTGATGTCGTCTTTCAGCCATCGCCAATTTCATTTCATCAACTCCGCCGGCACCGCGCCGGGGGCAAACTGACACGCGCGCGCAATCGAGAGGCCTCCCATGACCATCAATCTCAATATTCCCGACATTCGCGAGCTGAAGCCGCGGATCACCGTCTTCGGCGTCGGCGGCGCGGGCGGCAATGCCGTCAACAACATGATTACCGCGGGCCTCCAGGGTGTCGACTTCGTCGTCGCCAACACGGATGCGCAGGCGCTCACGATGTCCAAGGCCGAGCGCATCATCCAGATGGGCACGCAGGTCACGCAGGGTCTCGGCGCGGGATCGCAGCCGGATGTCGGCGCAGCTGCAGCCCAGGAAGTCATCGACGAAATCCGCGATCACCTCTCTGGCGCGAACATGGTGTTCGTCACCGCCGGCATGGGCGGCGGCACCGGCACCGGCGCAGCGCCCGTGATCGCCAAGACCGCGCGCGAGATGGGCATCCTCACCGTCGGCGTCGTCACCAAGCCGTTCCACTTCGAAGGCCAGCGCCGGATGCGCACGGCTGAATCGGGCATCAACGAACTGCACAAGGTCGTCGATACGCTCCTCATCATTCCGAACCAGAACCTGTTCAGGGTCGCCAACGAAAAGACCACCTTCGCCGACGCCTTCGCGATGGCGGACCAGGTGCTCTACTCGGGCGTCGCCTGCATCACCGACCTGATGGTCAAGGAAGGCCTCATCAACCTCGACTTCGCCGATGTGAGAGCGGTGATGAGGGAAATGGGCAAGGCGATGATGGGCACTGGCGAAGCGTCCGGCGAGAAGCGTGCGCTGACCGCGGCGGAAGCCGCGATTGCCAACCCGCTGATCGACGACAGTTCGATGAAGGGCGCGCGGGGCCTGTTGATCTCGATCACCGGCGGCAAGGATCTGACGCTGTTCGAAGTCGACGAAGCCGCCACCCGCATTCGCGAGGAAGTCGATCAGGACGCCAACATCATCGTCGGCGCGACCTTCGACGAAAATCTCGACGGCATCATCCGCGTGTCGGTGGTCGCCACCGGCATCGAGCAGGCAGCGATTGCCCGTAACGGCCAGGCCTCGGCACAACAGGTGTCCGCCATCGGTGCGCCCGACAGCCGCCTCGCCGATCTCACCGCACGCCTGCGGGCGGACAACCAGCGTCTCGCCGAGCGTGCCGCCACTGCCGCGAAGCCGGCCGCCGCATTGCCGCGCATGTCGGCTGACAAGGTCGAACGGGCCGCACTTGCGGCGATTGCAGCCGCTGTGGCTCCCGAGATTGCTGCCGCCCCGGCTCCGATCGCGGAGGCGGCTTACGGCGACGTGACCGTGCGCCCGATTGCCCAGCAGAAGCCGTCCTTGTTCCCCGAGCACCAGGACATCGGCTCGTTCGAGTCAAAGGACACGCCGATCCCCGACTCGTTCATCCCGCCGGCAGCCGAGCGTGCGCCGGTGCGCGCGCCGCGCATGCCGAAGTTCGACGATCTGCCGCTGCCGGCCCAGAACGAGATCCGCCAGGCGCGGGGCGATATGCCAGAAGAGCATCCTCAGGCGAAGCGCTTGTCGCTGCTGCAGCGGCTCGCCAATGTTGGCCTCGGCCGCCGCGACGAGGAGACCGAGGCGCCGATCGCAGCCCGTGCCGAAGGGCCGCCGATGGCCCAGTTGCCGCCGCTGCCCGAGCGCAAACCGCAGCGCCCGATGCCGTCGCCGTCATCGGAGCCGGTATCTGAGTATGCCAAGCGCCCGGCACCGCAGGGCCTTGATTCTCATGGGAGAGCCGCCCCGATCAGCGCCCCGCACGGCGACGATCACCTCGACATCCCGGCATTCCTGCGCCGCCAGTCGAGCTGACAAACTGTTACAATCCCCGATCTGATGAAGTCCCGGCAGCATCTGCCGGGACTTTTTTGTTGGGTTCGGGGCGCTATTGGATGACAGCCGTCAAGTATCTGAAATAACTGTAATTAAATACCTTGGACGGTATCGTTTGAGAGCTTGCGCCGGCAGACCGAATTGGGTTAACGCGCGGCACGATTGCGGCGGCTTTGGGGTAACAATCGGTAAACAAGCGTGAATGGCCATCCCGACCGTAATGGTTATGGTTCGCAACGAGTTGCAAGACTTTGGGGACTTCGGTCGAGATCGCGGCGACGCCGCAACGGTGGGGAGCCGGGCTCGGGTGAAGTTTAGTCGAGTGGGCACGTGAGAATGAAATTCAGCCGGCAAACAACGCTTCGTTCGTCAGTCACCGTGACTGGCGTCGGCGTCCATTCCGGTGCTCCAGCGACTCTCGTTCTTGGACCTGCTCCCGTGGATGCAGGTTTTATTTTTGTCCGCGTCAGCGCTGACGGCGCCGATCGCGAAGTGCAGGCCCTCGCCGATGCCGTGATCGCGACCGAGTTCGCCACTGTTCTGGGCGATCGGGAAGGTCCGCTGGTTTCGACCGCCGAGCACGTGCTCTCAGCGCTTCGCGGTCTGGGTGTCGATAATGCGACCATCGAGGTCGACGGTCCCGAAGTTCCGATCATGGATGGCAGCGCGGCGCCTTTCGTTGCGGCCATCGATAAGGCCGGCATCGTTCAGCAGGCTGCACCCCGCCGCTTCCTTGAGGTTCTGCGCCCGGTCAAGGTTGCGATGGGTCAGTCGGTCGGCGAGTTGTTGCCGTTTTCCGGCGGTTTCCGCGCCGAGGTCGAGATCGACTTCGATCACCCGATGATCGGCCGGCAGGGCTACGTGCTCGATCTCGATCCTGCGAGCTTCCGCCGCGACATCTGCCGCGCCCGTACCTTCGGCTGCATGAACGATGTCGCCAAACTCTGGAGCGCCGGTTATGCGCTCGGCGCGTCGTTCGAGAATTCGGTGGTCTACGACGAGACCCGTATCCTCAATACCGAAGGACTGCGTTACGCGGACGAGTTCGTTCGCCACAAGGTGCTCGACGTTGTCGGCGACCTCGCCTTGGCGGGTATGCCTCTGATCGGCCTGTACCGCTCGACTCGCGGCGGCCACAAGCTCAACCACGCCGTTCTGACGGCGCTTCTGGCCGACCGCAGCGCCTGGCGCGTTGTCGAGTCCGAGCCCGCCCGCCGCATCGTCCGCGGGCACGCCGAGATCGTCGGCGGCATGGTGGCTCCGGCCTACGGTCCGGACGTTTCCTGATTTAGCTGGCTCTGGCCGGTCTGATCATCCGTTCTGCGGTAACCACATCCGTTAAAGGCCGGTTTCAACCGCCTTATTGCGGGCGAAATGTCAGCATATCCGGTTGGTTATCGCATGCTGTTGGGCTAAATTGATTGCTCACAGGCGCGGCCCGTGGCTGCGATCCAGGCCCGGTGACTGCTACAGTGCATTGTTGGGGACGTTAGCCGCCGTTGGGGACGTTAGCCGCCCGCTGGCTGACCGCTCTGGGTTTCGAGCAGGAAATTTGGGTTTCGAGCAGGAAAAATGACCTTCCGACCGACTGTCTCGGCCTTTCCGATCGCCCGTTACGCGCGGCTCGCTGCCGGCGTTGCCATGATGGCGCTCCCGCTCGGCGGTTGCGGCGCCGGCGCAGTCTTCGACAAGTACTTCGCCAAGGAAGAAGCCTTTGTCGATGAGCCTGCCGACAAGCTCTACAATGAGGGCTTGTACCTGATGAACAACAAGAAGGATGCGAAGGCGGCGGTCAAGAAATTCGACGAAGTCGATCGCCAGCATCCTTACACCGACACGGCCCGCAAGTCGCTGTTGCTCTCGGCGTTCGCCAGCTACGAGGCTGGCGACTACGATGCCTGCATCGGTTCCGCCACCCGCTATGTGACGTTGCATCCCGCGAGCCCCGACTCGGCCTACGCGCAGTATCTGATCGCCGCATCCCACTACGACCAGATTCCCGATATCAGCCGCGATCAGGGCCGAACCGAGCGTGCGATCGCAGCGCTTGAGGAAGTGGTGCGGAAATATCCGTCATCGGAATACGCAGGTGCTGCGAAGAAAAAGCTCGAAGGCGCCAAGGACCAGCTCGCCGGACGCGAGATGAACATCGGCCGCTATTATCTGGATCGTCGCGACTACACCGGCGCGATCAATCGCTTCAAGACGGTGGTGACGCAGTATCAGACGACACGGCATGTGGAAGAGGCGCTGGCTCGCCTGACCGAATCGTACATGGCGATCGGCATCATCGATGAGGCTTCGACCGCCGCCGCCGTGCTCGGCCACAACTTTCCGGATAGCCGCTGGTACAAGGACGCCTATAGCCTCGTGAAATCCGGCGGCCGCGAGCCGACCGAGAACAAGGGCTCCTACATCAGCCGCGCGTTCAAGCGGGTCGGTCTCGGCTAAACCAGGATCAAACGCAGACCCCTGAGGAGCGATCCGTCTGGGATCGCCCTCGAAGGATGCAGGCCCGTGCGGCCTCATGGGTCGAGACGCCGCTGTAGCGGCTCCTCACCATGAGGGATAGACCCTTGAGCGACCTCCAAATCTGATTGAGAACACGCTAGAACATGCTCAGGACGCTGGAATCACGATTCCGGGCCTGTCGTTTTCAGTTGTTCTGCCTCAACAGTCCGGGACATCCAGCATGCTTGCGCGTCTCTCGATCCGCGACATCGTCCTGATCGAGCGGCTCGATATCGAGTTCGCCCGCGGCCTTGCAGTC
Source organism: Hyphomicrobiales bacterium (assembly GCA_021732215.1). Classification (GTDB taxonomy): domain Bacteria; phylum Pseudomonadota; class Alphaproteobacteria; order Rhizobiales; family Xanthobacteraceae; genus SG-bin9. The sequence goes on along the minus strand of JAKFVL010000001.1, from coordinate 246,071 downwards.
CTGACCGGCGAAACCGGTGCGGGCAAATCCATTCTGCTCGATGCTTTTGCGCTCGCGCTCGGCGGCCGTGGCGACGCTGCGCTGGTGCGGCAGGGCATGGAGCAGGGCCAGGTGACGGCGTCGTTCGATGTGCCGAAGCGGCATCCGGCGCTGGCGATCCTCTCGGAGAACGGCCTCGACGATACGGGTTCGGGAAGTATTTGCGAGATGATCCTGCGCCGCGTGCAGCTCGCCGATGGCCGCACCCGCGCCTTCGTCAACGACCAGCCGGTCAGCGTACAGACCCTGAAAGCGATCGGGGCCGTGCTGGTCGAAATTCACGGCCAGCATGACGAGCGCGCGCTGGTCGATACCTCGACCCACCGCCGTCTGCTCGATGCCTTCGCCGGACTGGAGAAAGACGTCTCGGCCATTGAAGTGCTGTGGGACGCGCGACGCGCGGCCCGCGAGGTGCTCGACATGCACCGCGAGGCGATGGAACGCGCCGCTCGCGAGGCGGACTATCTGCGGCACTCGTCGGATGAGCTGAAAAAGCTCGCGCCGCAGGATGGCGAAGAAACGTCGCTCGCCGCCCGCCGCACCACCATGATGCAGGGTGAAAAGATCGCTGAAGATCTGCGCGAGGCGCAAACGGCGGTGTCGGGGCCTCACTCGCCGGTGGCAGCGCTGGCGGCCGCCGTTCGGAGGCTTGAACGCCGGGCGGCAAGCTCGCCGGAATTGATCGAGCCTGCGGTGAGGGCGCTCGACACGGCGCTGACCGCGCTCGATGAAGCCGACCATCATCTGAATGCAGCGCTGGTCGCGGCTGATTTCGATCCGGCGGAACTTGAGCGCATCGAGGAACGGCTGTTCGCGCTGCGCGGGGCCTCGCGTAAATATTCGACGCCTGTCGACGGTCTTGCGGCGCTGGCGGTTCGTTATGCTTCCGACGTGGCGCTGATCGATGCCGGGGCAGCGCAGTTGAAGCGTTTGGAGAAGGCTGTTGCCGAGGCTGACAAGGCCTACAGCCTCGCCGCGGAGAAATTATCTGCTGCGCGCGGCAAGTCGGCCGAGAAACTCAACAAGGCCGTTAACGCAGAGCTTGCGCCGCTGAAGCTGGAGCGCGCCAAATTCCAGACCCAGGTCGAGAGCGATGCAGCCACGCCCGGCCCGCAGGGTCACGACCGCGTCGAGTTCTGGGTGCAAACCAATCCTGGCACCAAGGCGGGCCCGCTGATGAAAGTAGCATCAGGTGGCGAACTGTCGCGCTTCCTGCTGGCGCTGAAGGTGGTGCTCTCTGACAAAGGCTCTGCGCCGACGCTGGTGTTCGACGAAATCGATACGGGCGTGGGCGGCGCGGTGGCCGACGCCATCGGCGCGCGGCTGGCGCGGCTGGCCGGCAAGGTTCAGGTGATGGCAGTGACCCATGCGCCGCAGGTGGCGGCGCGGGCCGACCAGCATCTGCTGATTTCCAAGGACGCGCTCGACAAGGGCAAGCGGGTCGCGACGCGGGTTGCGGCGCTCGGCGCGGACAAGCGGCGCGAGGAAATCGCGCGCATGCTGGCCGGTGCGGAGATCACCGCAGAGGCGCGGGCTGCGGCGGACCGGCTGATGAAAGCGGCTGCGGGATAGGCTTTTCGTCATTCCGGGACGGCGCGCAGCGACGAACCCACATACAGACATCGCTCACCGTCATGCCCGGCCTTGTGCCGGGCATCCACGTCTTTTACTAACCGGGTAGCAAGACGTGGATGGCCGCCGGGGCAAGCCGGCCATGACGAGTAAAATGGCTGCGAAACGAAAAACACAAACAGAGGTTTCCGATCTCACCAGGGCGCAGGCCAAGGTCGAGCTGATGCGGCTGGCGCTCGAGATCGAGCAACATAACGAGAGCTATTACAATGAAGATTCGCCGACGGTGTCGGACGCGGCGTATGACGCGCTGCGCCAGCGCGTCGAGACGATTGAAGGACGCTTTCCCGGTCTGGTGACGCGCGAGTCGCCGTCGCAGAAAGTCGGTGCCGCGCCGTCCGGGCGTTTCGCCAAGGTCACCCATGCCGTGCCGATGCTGTCGCTCGGCAACGCCTTCAGCGACGAGGACGTGACTGATTTCATCGATCGCGTCCGGCGGTTCTTGAAATTGCCTGCCGATGAGATGCCGGCTGTCGTCGCCGAACCGAAGATCGACGGGCTGTCGCTATCATTGCGCTATGAGGGTGGCGAGCTTGTCACCGGAGCGACGCGCGGCGACGGTTTTGTCGGCGAGGATGTCACGGCCAACGTGCGCACCATTGCTGACATTCCGCACAAGCTGAAAGGCCGCAACGTCCCGGAGATCTGCGAAATCCGTGGCGAGGTCTATATTCTCGGCCGCGACTTCATCGGTTTCAACAAGCGCGCGGAAAAGGCCGGGATTCAGGCTGCGGCCAATCCGCGAAATTTCGCCGCCGGATCGCTGCGGCAGAAAGACGTGTCGGTCACAGCCTCACGGCCGCTGAAGTTCTTTGCCTATACGTGGGGTGCGATGAGCGCGATGCCGTCGAAGACCCAGTCCGGCATGCTGGAATGGATCGGCAAGGCGGGATTTGTCACCAATCCGCTGACGCAGCGCTGCGAGAGCGTCGATGAGCTGCTGGCGTTTTATCGCAACATTGGGACCGAGCGGGCAAACCTCGGCTACGACATCGATGGCGTCGTTTACAAAATTGACCGGCTCGACTGGCAGGAGCGGCTAGGTTTTGCCGGCCGCGCGCCGCGCTGGGCCGTGGCGCACAAGTTCGCTGCCGAGCAGGCGACGACGGTTCTGGAGAAAATCGACATCCAGGTCGGACGCACCGGCGCGCTGACGCCGGTGGCGCGGCTGAAGCCGGTCACGGTCGGCGGCGTCGTGGTGTCGAACGCGACGCTGCACAACGCGGACGAGATTGAGCGCAAGGACATCCGCGAGGGAGACACGGTGATCGTGCAGCGCGCGGGCGATGTGATTCCGCAAGTCGTTGCCATTGTCGAAGACAAGCGCCCGAAGAGCGCGAAGCCGTACAAGTTTCCGGACACATGCCCGGTGTGCGGCAGTCACGTGGTGAGCGAAGAGGGCGAGGTGGTGCGCCGCTGCACCGGCGCGATGATCTGCCCTGCCCAGGCGACCGAGCGGCTGAAGCACTTCGTCTCGCGGCTGGCCTTCGATATCGACGGGCTTGGCGACAAGCAGATCCAGGAATTCTACGAGGCCGGTATCGTAATGTCGCCGGTCGATATCTTCACGCTGGAAAAGCGCGATGCGCGCTCCTCGAAGAAGCTGGCCGATCGCGAGGGCTACGGCGAGACGTCGGTGCGCAATCTTTTCGCGTCGATCGATGCGCGCCGCAGAATCGCGTTGCACCGGCTGATCTTCGCGCTTGGCATCCGCCATGTCGGCGAGGGCAACGCCAAGCTGCTGGCGCGGCACTACGCAACGATCGATTCGTTTCGCGAGAGCATGATCGCCGCCGGAAAAGGGCACGATAGCGAGAGTCCGAACGAGGCCTGGCAGGATCTGGATTCCATTGGCGGCGTCGGCGAGGTTGTCGCCGAGGCGGTGGTGGAGTTCTTTGCCGAGAAGCGCAACGTCAAGGCGCTCGACGAATTGCTCAAGGAAATCGAGGTGCTCCCCGCCGAACAGGCCAAGACGGATTCGCCAGTCGCCGGAAGGACGGTCGTCTTTACCGGAGCGCTGACGAAATTCACCCGCGACGAAGCCAAGGCCGGCGCGGAGCGCCTCGGTGCGAAGGTCGCAGGCTCGGTGTCGAAGAAGACGGACTATGTGGTGGCGGGCGAGGATGCCGGTTCAAAGCTGACCAAGGCGAAGGAGCTTGGGGTCGCGGTGCTGACCGAGGACGAATGGCTGAAGCTGATCGGATAAAACCCGGATCATTTGCAACGCCAACTCTTCGTTCTCGGCCTCAGCGCGTCAGCGGCTCCGTTGCGCGTTCGAGCCAGACCTTGGTCGCTTCATCCAGTAGCGGGTAAACCTCGCGCCGCACGCGGGCGTGATAGTCATTGAGCCAGCCGAGTTCATCGCCGCTCATCAGCGCGAGATCGACCAGCCGCCGGTCGATCGGCGCCAGCGTCAGCGCCTCGAACTTGTTCATGGGCCTTTCCGCGCCGGGAATGTCGGCAGCGACGACCAGTTCGAGATTTTCGATGCGAATGCCGAAACCGTCGGTCTTGTAGTAGCCAGGCTCGTTGGACAGGATCATGCCGCGCTTCAGCGGCACAGAACCGATTTTTGAGATTCGCGCCGGGCCTTCGTGGACGGACAGATAGCTGCCGACGCCGTGGCCGGTGCCATGGTCGAAATCGAGGCCGGCCTGCCAGAGATATTGCCGGGCAAAGCTGTCGATCTGCGATCCGCTCGCGCCCTCGGGAAACACCGCGCGAGCGATCGCGATATGGCCCTTGAGCACGCGGGTGAACCGGTCGCGCATTTCGGCCGTCGGCGTACCGATCGCGATGGTGCGGGTGACGTCGGTGGTGCCGTCTTCATACTGCGCGCCGGAATCGATCAGCAGCAGATCGCCGGGCTGAATGCGGCGGTTGGTCTTGCGCGTGACGCGGTAGTGGACGATCGCGCCGTTCGGTCCAGTGCCGGCGATGGTTGGAAACGAGACGTCCTTGAGCGCGCCCGTCTCGCGACGGAATGTTTCCAGCGCCTCGACGGTATCGATCTCGGTGAGACCGCCGCCCGGCGCTTCGCGATCGACCCAGGCAAGGAAACGCGCCATTGCCGCGCCGTCGCGTCGATGCGCATTGCGCGTACCGGCGATTTCGACCTCGTTCTTCTGAGCCTTCAGCATGGCGACAGGATCGGCGCCGCGAACCGGCTTGCCGCCATTGGCCACGATCATGCGCGATAGCGCCTCAGCAGCAGTTGCGTTGTCGAGGCCGATGCCGGCGCCAGTGGCGGCGAGTTCGGCGAGTGCGGTGGCGAGCGCCGACGGTTCTTCGACCCTTGCGTTCTGTTCGAGATGATAGCGTGCGCTGTTGGAGAGTTTGCGGTGATCGATGAAGATGGTCGCACGGCCGTCCTTGGCCACCAGCGCGTAGGAGAGGGGGAGCGGTGTGTGGGCGACATCCGCGCCGCGAATGTTGAACGTCCATGCGACCGCATGGGAATCCGACAGCACCAGCGCATCGATACCGAGGCGGGCAATCTCCGCGCGAATACGCCCGAGCTTGGCGCTCTCGCTTTCGCCGGCGAACTGCGGTGCATGGATGCTCACGGCTCCGAGCGGCGGCTGCGGGCGATCCGGCCACACCGCATCGAGCGCATTGTTTTCCACGACGACGAGCTGAGCGCCGGCCTTCGTGCAGGCCGAAGCGAGGCGCTCGGCTGCCGCCGAAGTGTGCAGCCAAGGATCAAATCCAAGGCGGTCTCCGGCCTTCAGATTCATTTCCAGCCACGCTTCGGGTGGCGGATCGACCAGCGGCTGAATTGTCCACGCTTTTTCATCGACCTGTTTTGCGGCCTGAATGGTGTAGCGGCCATCGACGAACAGGGCCGCCTGCTGCCGCAGAACGATGGCCATGCCGGCGGAACCGGTAAACCCGCTGATCCAGGCAAGGCGCTCGTCGGATGGCGGAACGTATTCATTTTGCTGCTGATCGGCGCGGGGGATCACGAAACCGTTGAGCTGAAGGCGGATCATTTCGTCACGCAGGGCCGAGAGCCTCGCCGCGCGCGCGATCCCGCCTTCCGGGTCTTCAAAGGTCTGGAAGTGCGCCTCGAACATTCGCGTTCCCCGTTATCCCGCGCACAGCGCCCGGAATGGTTTCCTTATGGAACAATTTGGCATGAATCGTGCTTATTTCAACGCATAGCTGCTCAACGGCGAGCGGCCAGAACGACAGGGCTCTCAACGATGAGCCAAGCCAATTCGCTTCAACCGATTGGTTCAAATTGCCGGTCTGACGATAACGGGGAAATACCGATTGGAGTGTTTCATCTCAACGAAGAGGGAAGCGCTATGCCAGCATTCACATTCGAGAAATTGGCCCCGCCTGTCGATCGTGCCCCGCCCGCGCTCGCAACCTTGCCCCTTCCTGCCGCAACTCTCGTTACCGTGAAGAGAAAGCGCCGCGGCGTCATCATCAAGATTCTCGACCGGCTGACCGAAGCGAAGCTCGAGCGCTCGACGCGCGACCTCACCAAAGCCAAGAAGCCCACGCGCCGTCCAAGGTAGTCCGAAGCGACCGTTACGATGCTGGACGATGCAGCAGCAGGCTGGTCCAGCCATCGATCTGGATTTTCCGCACCAACACCAGATCTGTCATTCGATAGGCCGCGATTACCGCGTTGGCCTGATCGGGCAGCAATCCCGACAGAATGACATAAGCGGGTGACGCCAGATGTGCCGACATCGGCGCAGCCAGCCGCCGCAGCGGATTGGCCAGAATGTTCGCCAGCACGAGATCGAAGCGTGGCGCGCTCTTGAAACGCGGCGACGAAAATCCCGGCGCGCAGACGATCTGCGTCAATGTGCCCGTGCCGTTGAGGCGCGCGTTCTCGCGCGCCACTTGCGTCGATTTCAGGTCGATATCGCTGGCAAGAACTTTCCGGCGCAGCGCCTTGGCGGCGGCAATGCCCAGAACTCCGGTGCCGCATCCGAGATCGAGAATGTGCCGCGGCGTCGTCTGTTTGAGAATCTGGTCCAGCAGCAGCAGGCAACCGCGGGTGGTGCCGTGATGGCCGGTGCCGAACGCAAGCGCGGCCTCGATCTCGATGCCGATCCGGTTGGGCGCGATGCTGTCGCGGTGGTGTTGGCCGTGGACGATGAAGCGGCCGGCATCCACCGCGGCCAGTCCGTCGAGACTGGCCTTGACCCAGTCTTTCGCTTCGACCGCTTCATAAGCGATGTGTGACGCGATCTCATCGTTCGCGGCCAGCGCCACCAGCGCGCGGATCGCCTCGCGATCCGGCGGATCGGCGAAATGGATCGTGATGTCCCAGCTCTTGTCGGACGCCTCGAACGCTGCGACCGCGGCCTCGTTGTTGTCGAAGCTCTCCGCGAGGAGATCCGCGGTGCGCTTGGCGGTCTTTTCGTCGCCGATGGTGAAGGTCGCGCGGACGGACGAAGGCGTGGAGGAGGAGGTCATGAAAGGAGGGTACTCGGGCAGGATAGAGCGGCTTCAGATCGGGGAGCGCTTCTGTTTGAAATGTGGTTACGCGCCTTCGAGCGTGATCAGCATGTCCAGATCGCTGGTGCATGCTTTTCGCAGCGTGATCAGGGGCTGATATTCCGGCGCGGTGTACCAGGCGTTCAGCGCATCCATGCTGGGAAACTCGATGATGACGACGCGCTCCGGGAGCCAATGTCCGCCTTCCGGGAATCTGTGGCTGCCGCCCTTCGTCAAATAGCGGCCGCCGTGCTTGGCAATCATCGGTCCTACAGCGACCCGGTATTCCTCGAACTTCGCAGCGTCCGTAATCTTGTGTTCCACGATCAAGTAAGCTGGCATGAAACCCCCTCGCATCGCGCTGGCCCACCGCACGCCAGGTAGTGTCTCAGCTTGAATTTGGCGGCCCAGCCAGAACGGAGCGACATGCCGCCCCGATTAGCCAGATCACGAAAGCGATCATTGTTGCCATGGCGATCACGGCAAGCGGCCAAGTAGGCCACCCTGCGGACCACCCTTCGAACAGCATAGCCGCCGAATAAACGCCTATCAGCAGCGTCAAGCCCGCTAGTGTGCACGCTGTCCAATACAGAACGTTGCCAAGTTGCTTTGCCATATCTTGCCGCCGCTCGCGGGCCTTACAAGAACGGATTGCCGATGAGAATTCAGACTGTGACACTACCGCGCGCTAACAGATTCTCAACATATTCATACAGTTCTTATCCGCCCGCTTGTCCACAGCTTGTCCACAGGAACACAAGCGCTTTGTCCACCGCTTGCGAACAGGCTTTCCAGAGGCTTTCAACATGCTTTCCCCCGGAAGTACACAATTGAAACATCACACGAACAGACTGTGGTGATCCTGCAGTATCGCGCGGGCCGCATTGTGTCCGGGCGCGCCGGTGACGCCGCCGCCGGGATGCGCGCCCGAGCCGCAATGATAAAGACCCTTGAGCGGCCCGCGATAGTCGGAATGGCCCAGCATCGGCCGCGCGGAGAACAACTGGTTCAGCGTCAGCGCGCCGTGGAAGATATCGCCGCCGAGAAGCCCGAATTCCCGCTCCAGATCGAGCGGCGTCAACACCTGCCGGCCGATCACGGTGGTCGCGAAACCGGGGGCATAGCGGTCCACCGTCGCGATCATCAGATCGGCAACCTCGTCGCGCCGGGCGTCCCATGACTGCCCGTCTGGCAACTGGGGCGCGACGTGCTGGCAGAACAAACTCGCCACATGCGCCTCCGGCGGCGCGAGCGAGTCGTCCAGCGTCGATGGTATCAGCAGCTCGACGATCGGCTCGCGGCTCCAGCCATGCTGGCGCGCATCGAGCCACGCGCGGTCCATGTAGCCGAGGCTCGGCGCAAGGATGATGCCGGACGTGAGATGATCGCCATTGCCGGGCAGCGCGGTGAATGACGGCAACTGGGACAGCGCGACATTCATCCGAAACGTGCCGGAGCCGTTGCGCCAGCGCCCCATGCGCGCGAGGAAGGGAGCCGGCAGCGCGTCGGCTGCGATCAGCCGGGTGTACAGCAGCTTCGGATTGACGTTCGAGGCGACGTAAGTGGCGCGGATGGTCTCGCCGTTGTCGAGAATGACGCCCACGGCGCGATCCTTCTCAACGATCACCTCACGCACGCCCGCGCCGGTTCGGATTTCGACGCCGTGGCCGCGTGCGGATGCGGCCATCGCCTGCGTAATCGCGCCCATGCCGCCGATGGCGTGACCCCAGACGCCCTTCTTGCCGTTCACCTCGCCGAAAGCGTGATGCAGCATGACGTAGGCGCTGCCGGCGGCGTAGGGGCTGGCATAGTTGCCGACGATGGCATCGAAGCCGAACAGAGCTTTCACCAGATCGGACTCGAACCAGTCGTCCAGCATGTCGCCGGCTGATTGCGTGAACAGATCGAGCAACGTGCGCTGCTGTTCCAGCGATAGCCCGCGCAGGATCGCGGCGCTGCCCAGTGCATTCAGGCCCTCACGCAGCGTGTTCAGTCCGAAGCCTTCGACCACATTCGGCGGCGCGCGCAGTACGAATTGCCGCAGCACGTCGGCGATCGCTTCAAGCTCGCGGTTGAAATCGCCGATACGCGCGGCGTCGCGCTCGCTCAGCTTCGCGACCGATTGATGGGTGCGGCCTTCGCCGGTCAGAAGATACGAGCCGTCGGGCGCGGGCAGGAAGTTCTGCGCGCGGCGCTCGACGATGCGCAAGCCGTGATGATGCAGCCGCATGTCATCAATAATTTTCGGGTTGAGCAGGCTGACGGTATAAGCGGCGACCGAGTTGCGGAAGCCGGGGTGGAATTCTTCCGTCACGGCCGCGCCACCGACGACGCCGCGTCGCTCCACCACAGTCACGCGCAAGCCGCCCATCGCCAGATAGGCGGCGCAGGTCAGACCGTTGTGGCCGGCGCCGATAATCAGCACGTCGGTATTGGACATAGTGCCAGACATGGGATTGTCATACCGATGCGTCCGGCGATGCGCGAGTGGATTTTTCCCTGAGGAACACGGCAGATTTCAGCCTGAAACGTTGACGGTTGCGAGGGGCTGTAATCCACGCCGCTGCCTGCTAAACCAGACCCAATATCCCGGCATATGCCGGGCCGAGGCCGGAGTACTCATGAACCTGACGACGTCATCCGAAAACGTGGGCGCTGTTTCGTCCGCGCGCAATCGTCTTGTGTTGCTGGTTTATACAGTGGCGATTTTCGTCAGCGCCCTGCTGTTGTTTTCGGTGCAGCCGCTGTTCACCAAGATGGTGCTGCCGCGGCTCGGCGGTTCGCCGGCGGTTTGGTCGGTGGCGATGGTATTTTTCCAGTCGCTGCTGCTCGGTGGCTATGCCTATGCGCATTATCTCATGACACTGCGTAACCGGATGGCTCCGGTGATCGTACATCTGCTGCTGCTCGCGGTCGCGTTCCTGACGCTGCCGCTGACGATTTCGGCCAGTTTCGGCGAGCCGCCGGCGAGCGGTTATGCATTCTGGCTGCTTGGGCTGTTCGCGATCTCGATCGGACTGCCGTTTTTCGCGCTGGCTGCCAACAATCCGATGCTGCAGGCCTGGTTCGTGCGTACCGGCCATCCTGACGGTCCCGATCCCTACTTTCTGTACGCATCGTCGAACATCGGCAGCTTCCTCGCGCTGCTGTCCTATCCGTTTCTGATCGAGCCGCTGTTCACGCTGCGGGTCCAGAACCTGATCTGGACCGGCGGCTACGGTCTGCTGATCCTGCTGATCGCGGCGTGCGGCTGGCTGCTGCGGACATCTCCGGTGACGACGACACAAACCGACGATCGCGACCATGCGCCAGCGCCGTCGTGGGCGACGCGGGCGCGATGGATTTTTCTCGCGGCGGTGCCGTCGGGACTGCTGATTGCGGTCACGGCGCACATCTCGACCGATGTGGCGGCCGCGCCGCTGCTGTGGGTGTTGCCGCTGTCGCTGTATCTCTTGACGTGGGTACTGGTGTTTCAATCGCGCCCGCTGATCCCGCACGACTGGATCGTGATGCTGCAACCGCTGGCGATCGCGGGCAGTATCTTTTTGCTGGCAATCGGCAGCGAAACCCGGCTGCTGTTGACGCTGGGCGGGCATCTGCTGTGTTTCTTCGTCATTGCCATGGCTTGCCACGGCGAGCTGGCGCGCACGCGGCCGGCTGCGAAGCATCTGACGGGATTTTACGTCTCGCTGTCATTCGGCGGCATGGTCGGCGGCCTGTTCGCCGGATTGATCGCGCCGTTTGTCTTCTCGTCGATTGCCGAGTATCCGATCCTGCTCGGGCTGGCCGCGCTGTGCCGCCCGGCCGAGGAGGAGTTCTTTCCGCGCATCAGTTATGCGGTCTGGGTCTTCATCGCGGCTCTGGCCGCCGTAACCATGGCGCCGGCGCTTCGACCCGGGGCAATGCTCGCCTGGATCACGGAGAACCGCATCTATGTGATCGGATTCGTCGCAGTGCTGGGCTCGTTCATTACGGTTGGCTTGAGAGCCGACCGCTGGAAGGCCACGGCTTTCTTTGCTTCGGCTCTGGTGCTGCTGCGCCTCTATCCGGGCGATGACGGGCGGGTCGAAAGCGTTCGCAGCTTCTTCGGCGTGCACAAGATCGTCGATCTCTCGACGTATCATGTGCTGATGCACGGCACCACAATTCACGGTGCGCAGAAGGTATTGAACGACGACGGCAGCAGGATTCAGGGCCGCCCCGAGATGCTGACCTACTATGCGAAGGAGGGCGGTATCGGTCAGGCGATCACCGCGGTTCGCGCACGGAAGGGAGGCCCGCTGCGCGCGGCTGCGATCGGCCTTGGCGCCGGCACGCTCGCCTGCGCAGTCGAGCCGGGAGAGACATGGAAGTTTTTCGAGATCGATCAGACCATGATCGATACGGCGCGCGATCCGAATTTCTTCACGTATATCCGCGACTGCAACCCCGACATGAAGCCGGTGCTGGGCGATGCGCGGCTCACTTTCGCCAAGGAGCCGGACGGAGTCTACGACATCATCATCCTCGATGCGTATTCATCCGACGCGATCCCGATCCATCTGGCGACCGAAGAGGCGATGGAAATCTACAAGCAGAAGCTCGCGCCTGATGGCGTGGTGGTGGTGCACGTCTCCAATCGGCATCTGGAACTGGCCAGCGTCATCGTCGGCATCGCGGACGCCAACGATCTCAAGAGCTGGGTCTACAATGAGGATTCGGGGCGCGACAGCGAATACGTCTTTCCGACGAACGTCGTCGTCTCCGCGCGCAACGAAGCCGACGTCGGGTCTCTCGCCTCCAACCCGGCCTGGGTGCTGACCGAGCCGGAGGATGACGAGCGGGTCTGGACCGACGACTATTCCAACATTCTCGGCGCGGTGTGGCGCAGGCTACGGCGCGGCGAGGAGTAGCAGCAGATTTTCAGTAGCCGCGTGGACCGTAATAGGGTCTCGGCGCGTATTGCGGCTGATAGGGTGGCTGGCCGCGACGCCAGCTATAGCCGTCGAAGTAAACCTCTCCGTCATCATAGCCCTGCTGGGCTTCGGCGGCGCGGCGATAGACGCGCTGCTGCTGATACACCGGGCGGTTTTGGACCTGCGGTTCTCCGTAGGGCGCCGCCGCGTAGCCGCCGCCGTTCTCGCGCGGGTAGATAATGGTGCCATCGGCACTGGCGATGCCACCGCGCGGCGTGAGTTCGACAGGTTGAGAGGGGGCCTGACGGCGCGCAATGGCGGCGTCCGGATTGGCCGCGGGCCTGCGTGCGAGGGCGACTTGCGATGACCCCGACAGACTGACAGTGGTGTTGAGCACGCCTTCCTGTTTCACCAGAGCAAACAGCGTGGCGGCGTTCTCGCGCGACAGGCGCACACAGCCGTGGGAAGCAGGACTGCCGAGGCGTCTCACGGAGTCGGTGCCGTGAATGGCATGTCCTGTCTTGGTGAAAAAGATCGCGTGCGGCATCGGCGCGTCGTCCCACTCTTTCGAGTAGTGGTCGGCCTCCATGCGAAACGCTTTGAACGAACCGTTCGGCGTTTCATAAGACGGCAGCCCGCTCGATACCGGCCACGTGTATTTCACCGCGCCATCGACGGTGACCGTCATCTGCTGATTGTTCTTGTCGATGGTGATGCTGACAGCGGCGTGGGCGGCAGTCGCGAACACAGCAAACGCTGCGACAAGTCCCGATGCGAAAACGGCAGTCCGGCGCATTGCGCACTCCACTCAACAGCCCGTCCCCACTTCATTAAACACGGGAAAGTTGATGAATTCCAGTGAGATATGATGACGTTCGCGTTAACGATGAACGTTCATATTGTGAAAGTTTAATGCCGGGCGATGCAACTCCTGAACGGCTTTGGCGTTGTCGTTTTGTCGAACAACGACGGGCTGACTGAGGAGTGGATATGAAGAAGGTTTTGGTTCTCGCTGGCGCGCTGATGGTGTTTGCAATGCCGGTTGCAGCGAATGCGCAAGGGATTGTCGGCGGAGCGCGCGATGGTTCGCGCGAAGGCGGACGTATCGCAGGGCCGGTGGGCGGTGTGGTTGGCGGCGCGATCGGCGCAGGCGTTGGCGGTGCGGTCGGCGGCGTGAAGGGTGTGCTCGGCATTCCGGATCGCGGCTATCGCCGGCCCTACAAGCGGTCGCGCTACTACAATCGGCGCAGTTATCGCAATTACTGATCGGCTGCGTTCATGAAGATGAATGGCGCGTTTCCCATCCGGGGCGCGCCATTTTTCATGGAGAAAGACAGGCCGGACATGTTGCGTCAATCCTGCGGCAGCGATTGTGGCGTCAAGGCCATCTCGTGGCAGCCGCTTTTCTGCGGATATTACTTCTTCAGCCTGTAGCCGGTCTTGAAAATCCACAGTACGGCGATCAGGCAGAGCGCAAGAAACAGCAACGTCATTCCGAAGCTGACACCGACCGGCACGTCGGCGATCTCCGAGAAGCTCCAGCGAAATCCCGAAACCAGATAGACCACCGGATTGAACAGCGTGATGGTCTGCCAGACCGGCGGCAGCATGTTGATCGAATAGAAGCTGCCGCCGAGAAAGGTCAGCGGCGTGACGATCAGGAGCGGGATCACCTGCAGCTTCTCGAAATTGTCCGCCCAGACACCGATGATGAAGCCGAACAGGCTGAAGGTGACGGCGGTCAGCACCAGAAATCCGATCATCCAGAATGGATGAGCGATCTTGAGCGGCACGAACAATCCGGCAGTGGCGAGGATGATCAGGCCGAGGATGATCGACTTGGTCGCGGCCGCGCCGACATAGCCGATCACGATCTCCAGCGGCGAGATCGGCGCCGACAGGATTTCGTAGATGGTGCCGACGAACTTCGGAAAATAGATTCCAAACGAGGCGTTGGCGATGCTCTGCGTCAGCAGCGACAGCATGATCAGGCCGGGCACGATGAACGTGCCGTAGCTGACGCCCTCGATCTCGGTGATGCGCGAGCCGATTGCCGCGCCGAACACCACGAAATACAGCGAGGTCGAGATCACCGGCGAGACAATGCTCTGCAGCAGCGTGCGCCAGGTGCGCGACATCTCGAACTTGTAGATCGCCTTGATTGCGTGAATGTTCATGGCTAGTACCTGGTTTCCGAAGTTCGTAAGTCATCTCAGCAAGTCCCTCATACGAACTTCGGAAACTGAGGGTACTAGCAAACTATGATTGCTAGTACCGCTTTCGATCTGAAGTTGCTGAGACCGGACTCGCAGGGGATGCTGCAGCAACTTCAGATCGGCGGTACTAGACCTCGCGGTGCACGAGGCTGACGAAGATTTCCTCCAGCGAACTCTGCGATGTGTTGAGGTCCTTGAAGCGGATGCCGGCGGCGTTGAGATCGTTCATCAGCGCGGTGATGCCGGTGCGCTCGCCCCTGGTGTCGTAGGTGTAGACCAGGTCGCGGCCATCGGCTTTCAGCTCGAGATGATGCGCGTCGAGTTGCGCCGGAATGGCATCGAGCGGCTTCTGCAGATGCAGCGTGAGCTGCTTCTTGCCGAGCTTCTGCATCAGCGCGGCCTTGTGTTCGGTCAGGATCAGCTCGCCGTTGGCGATGACGCCGACGCGATCGGCCATTTCCTCGGCTTCCTCGATATAATGCGTGGTGAGGATGATGGTGACGCCGGACGCGCGCAGTTCGCGAACCACGTCCCACATGCCCTTGCGCAGCTCGACATCGACGCCCGCGGTCGGCTCATCGAGGAACAGGATTTTCGGCTCGTGCGACAGCGCTTTCGCGATCATCACGCGGCGCTTCATGCCGCCGGACAGCGTGACGATCTGCGAGTCCTTCTTGTCCCAGAGCGAGAGGTCGCGCAGCACCTTCTCGATATGGGCGGGGTTCTTGCGCTTGCCGAACAGCCCGCGGCTGAAGCTCACCGTCGCCCATACCGTCTCGAACGCATCGGTGTGCAATTCCTGTGGCACGAGACCGATCAGCGAGCGCGCCGCGCGGTAGTCGCTGTCGATGTCATGGCCGCCGACCATGACCGAGCCTTCGCTCCGTGTAGCAATGCCGCAGATGATGCTGATGAGCGTGGTCTTGCCCGCGCCGTTGGGGCCGAGCAGGGCGAAGATCTCGCCGCTCTCGATGTCGAGGTTGACGTTATTCAGCGCCCGCAAACCGGACGGATAAACCTTCGACAGGTTTTTGATGGAGATGATGGGCATGAAAGAAACAGTTGCGTGGCAGGACGACGACCACATAAGAGCGCTAGTGACCCAACGCAAGCGCCCACGTCAATTCTACGAGACAATTTGATCGCAACTATTCCGCCGCTTGTGCTTCTGCACGAAATGGTACAGCCGCAACCACTGCGTCACGCGAGTCCTCGATAAACTCGGGATCATTGCGCAACTGATCAATCGTTCGAGGAGGCTTGAAGCCGCTCGAACCGTCGGAATTAGTCCAATCTTCAGCGGCAAACACCAAAACATCAGCGGCTTGTCGCATCGCTTCGTCGATCGTATCGCCGGCTGTCGTTACACCGGGGATATCCGGAAAAGAGACGCCATAGCAACTATCTGCATCCTTATGGATCAATGCAATGTAGTGGGGCATCGCGATCTCCTAGTCCTTTTCCCATCCGGCTTGCTTGTAGATGGCCCTTACCGTACCGAGCGCAATGTCTCGCTTAGGATGAGGTACGATGGTCATTCTTGAAGTCGTCTTGTGGCGAAACTTGTGATGCGACCCCCGCACGCTGATTAGCTCGAAGCCTCTCCAGACGCCTGATAATATCACGGCTGTCTCTCAGCATGGGACACCTTTCCAAATTGTAGGTGACCACAGCAAATAGAGCCAGTCCAGCGGCGTTAAATGCGGGCTCTCACGCCCGCTCCACGAAACTATCGACCACCTTCTTCTCGCCGGCCTTGTCGAAATCGATGGTGAGCTTGTTGCCATCCACTTTCGCAACCGCGCCGTAGCCGAACTTCTGATGGAACACGCGATCGCCGAGAGAAAAGTCCGACTGCGTGCCGGTGGATTTCGCGATCAGCTCGCCCTCGATGGTCATCGGCGCGCGGCGGGTGTTGGCGGCGCGCGCGCCGCCGCGCGGCGATGCATCGTAGGCCGATCCGGTTTCATCGAAGCCGCCGCGTCCCCGGCGTTGCTGCGCGCGTTGCCAGCCCGGCGTCGAATAACTCGAGCCGAACGATTCCATGTTGTCGAAGCGCGATCCGCCGTAGCCTCCGGCGCCACCCCAGCCGCTGCCGCCCTTGCTCTCGGTAATCTCTATGTTGTGCGCAGGCAGTTCATCGAGAAAGCGCGAGGGGATCGTGGTGGTCCATGTGCCGTGGATACGGCGGTTGGTGGCGAAATAGAGTTTGGCGCGCAGCCGCGCGCGCGTCAGACCGACATGGGCCAGCCGCCGCTCTTCCTCGAGACCGGCGCGGCCCTGATCGTCCAGCGTGCGCTGGCTCGGGAACAGGCCTTCCTCCCAGCCGGGCAGGAACACGTTATTGAATTCGAGGCCCTTGGCCGAGTGCAGCGTCATCAGCGACACGGCTTCGTCGTCCGCGCCTCCGTCGCGATCCATTACCAGCGAGATGTGTTCGAGGAAGCCCTGGAGGTTTTCGAAATCCTCCATCGAGCGCACCAGTTCTTTCAGGTTCTCCAGCCGGCCCGCGGCGTCCGCTGAGCGATCCTTCTGCCACATCTCGGTGTAGCCGCTCTCGTCGAGCACGATTTCGGCCAGCTCCGTGTGCGGCACGGAGTCCATCTGCTTGCGCCAGCGATCGAAGCTCTCCATCAGCCCGCGCAGAGAGCCGCGCGCCTTCGGCTTGAGCTCGTCGGTCTCGACCACCGCGCGTGCGGCTTCGGACAATGGGATGCGGCGCTTGCGGCCATGGTCGTGCAGCATCTGCACGGTGGCGTCGCCAAGGCCGCGCTTGGGCACGTTGACGATGCGCTCGAACGCCAGATCGTCGGCTGGCGAGTTGATGACGCGCAGATACGCCAGTGCGTCGCGAATTTCCGCGCGCTCGTAAAATCTTGGGCCGCCGATGACGCGATAGGGCAGGCCGAGCGTGACGAAGCGGTCTTCGAATTCGCGCATCTGGAACGACGCACGCACGAGAATGGCGATCTCGTTGAGGTTGTTGCCCTGACGCTGGAGCTGTTCGATCTCCTCGCCGATGCCGCGCGCTTCCTCCTCCGAATCCCATGCGCCGGTGACGGTGACTTTCTCGCCGTCGATGTCTTCGGTGCGCAGCGTCTTCCCGAGACGGCCTTCGTTATGCGCGATCAGATGCGAGGCGGCGGCGAGGATGTGGCCGGTCGAGCGATAATTGCGCTCGAGGCGGATGACCTTCGCGCCGGGGAAGTCATGATCGAAACGCAGGATGTTGTCGACTTCAGCGCCGCGCCAGCCGTAGATCGACTGGTCGTCGTCGCCGACGCAGCAGATGTTTTTGAGTTGGCTTCGGGCCTCGCCCTTCGAGACGCTCGGGCTTTGCCCTCGCTCCTCAGGGTGAGGGTTAGTCTCTAGGTGTTTGGGCGATGCGTCATCGGGATGAACATCGAACGGAACATCCTCGTCCTGAGGAGCCGCGCTTAGCGCGGCGTCTCGAAGGATGAGGCCCGCAGGGCCTGCGTTGGAAGACGGTGCCTGCGACAGCAACCGCAGCCAGAGATACTGCGCGACGTTGGTGTCCTGATATTCGTCGACCAGAATGAACTTGAAGCGATGCTGGTATTGCCGCAGCACGTCCGGGTTTTCACGAAACAGGCGGATGTTTTCCAGCAGCAGATCGCCGAAATCGGCGGCGTTCAGCGTCTTCAACCGTTCCTGATAAGTGGCGTAGAGCTTGCCGCCCTTGCCGTTGCCGAATACGGAAGCCTCGCCGGACGGCACCTGCGATGGCGTCAGGCCGCGATTTTTCCAGCCGTCGATCAGGCCGGCCAGCATGCGCGCGGGCCAGCGCTTGTCGTCGATGTTCTCGGCTTGCAGGAGTTGCTTGAGCAATCTGATCTGGTCGTCGACATCGAGCACGGTGAAGTTCGATTTCAGCCCGACCAGTTCGGCATGGAAGCGCAGGATGCGGCCGCCGATGGAGTGGAAGGTGCCGAGCCACGGCATGCCTTCCACGGCCTGGCCCAGCATCGTGCCAAGGCGCAGTTTCATCTCGCGCGCCGCCTTGTTGGTGAAGGTGACCGAGAGAATTTCGTGCGGCCGGGCGCGGCCCTGGCTCAGGATGTGGGCGATGCGGGTGGTCAGCACCCGCGTCTTGCCGGTGCCGGCACCGGCCAGCACCAGCACCGGGCCGTCCAGCGTCTCGACCGCCTCGCGCTGCTCGGGATTGAGCCCTTGCAGATACTGCGGACCGGCAGCCGCGCGCGCGCGCGCGGCAATGCCGCCCGCGACGGGCTGGTGAAGCGGCGCTTCAAACGCCGATTTGCGTGGCTCAGTCATGCGATTCGCTGTTGTGCCCAGATTGGCACGCGCTCAGGGACGCTTGATATAGGTTTTCGGCCCCGCCGGGGACAGGGTTATCGGCGGCATGCACCGGAATTGTTCCCGCACCTCCGTGCTTTTTTCAGCATTTGGCGGGTCGCGGTGGACGGAACTTCGCTCCCTCGATCCGCATTGTTTTTGCGACATCGCCATCAGGCGATCGAAGAACTTTTCGAGACAAAGAACCTTCCGAGGAGAGAGCCATGTTGAGCTGGGTTGTAACGTTTCTGGTGATCGCGCTGATCGCGGGCCTTCTGGGCTTCGGCGGCATCGCGGGCGCATCGATTGAAATCGCGAAGATCGTGTTCTTTATCGCGATCGTACTGTTTCTGGTTTCCGCCGTGATGGGAATCGTCCGCGGCCGGACGAGGGTGTAGTTGCACTCGGCAGGCAAGCAAATCCATGCACGTCATTGCGAGGAGCGATAGCGACGAAGCAATCCATTTTCAAGTTTCTGAGCTGGATTGCTTCGCTTCGCTCGCAATGACGAACGATGATTCGAGGCAAGCCTCAGGGCGACTGATCAATTATTTCTTCACCGGCATCTCGACCCGTCGGCCAACGCCGTCGGGTCGTTTTGCGTTGGCGTGAACCGCCGCGATGCTACCGATGCGCTCGGCGATGTCCGGCGGGAAGGGCGCGACCCTGCGCACCGACATGTCGATATGCAGCGTCATGTTGTCGGATGTGGCAGAGACCCAGCCCTCGGTGGCGTGGCGCAGTTCCTCGAAGGTGTGCACCCGCTTGTCATCCGCCGCGATCAGCCAGATCGCGACCTGCACCGGATCGCCGAGATGCACCTCGCGCAGATAGCGCACATGGCATTCGGCGGTCATGCTCGAGCCGTTGCGGGTCTTGAGGTAATTCGGCCCGATGCCCAACACCTCGAAAAACTCATCGAGCGAGCGGTCGAACAGCACGTTGTAATAGGCCATGTTGAGATGGCCGTTGTAATCGATCCAGTCCGGCTCGATTTGCTTGACGGTGGAGAGAAACGGCACCGCGCCGGCGTCGGTTGGAACGAGCGTGTCGGTCATTTTCGATCCCGAGATGTTGATCCCGCAATGCGCGCCGTTTCGCGGCGCCCTTGACCCCACATATATCCTTTGCCACGGTCGAAATACAAAACAAGAAGGAACAGGTCTGCTGTGGGAGGCGGTTGTCGTGGCAAGTATTGAGGCGAAGGCGTTGCCGCGGCCCGAGGCGCGCGCGCTCAAGGGCGCGATCGATGCGCTGGCCGCGCGATTCGGCAACCGGCTCATCACGTCGCAGGCGGTGCGTGAGCAGCACGCCCATACCACGACGTGGCTGAAGACGCAGCCGCCGGATGCGGTGGTGATGGCGCAGGCGACGGCCGACATTCAGGACGTGGTGCGCATCTGCGCGCAGCATCGCGTGCCGGTGATCGCGTTCGGAACTGGCACCTCGCTCGAGGGGCAGGTCAACGCGCCGGCGGGCGGCGTCTGCATCGACCTGCGCGACATGAATCGTGTGCTGGCCGTGCATCAGGAAGACCTCGACTGCGTCATCGAGCCCGGCATCACGCGCAAGACGCTCAACGAGCAACTGCGCGATCAGGGCGTGTTCTTTCCGATCGATCCGGGCGCAGATGCGTCCATCGGCGGGATGGCCTCGACACGGGCGTCCGGCACCAATGCGGTGCGCTACGGCACCATGCGCGACAACGTGCTGGCGCTGAAAGTGGTGCGCGCCGACGGCGAGATCATCACCACCGGCACGCGGGCGAAGAAATCCTCCGCCGGTTACGATCTGACGCATCTGTTCGTCGGCGCGGAGGGGACGCTCGGCATCATCTCGGAGCTGACGATCCGGCTGCGCGGAATTCCCGAAACCATCGCGGCCGCCGCGTGTTCGTTCAAGACGGTGCAGGGCGCGTGTCAGGCGACAATCCTGGCGATCCAGACCGGCATTCCGGTGGCGCGGATCGAATTGCTGAGCGAGACGCAGGTGAAGGCCAGCAACGTCTACTCCAAGCTGACCTTGCCGGAGACGCCGCTGCTGCTGCTCGAATTTCACGGCAGCGAGGCGGAGGTCGCCGAGCAGACGCAACGTTTCGCCGAGATCGCAGCCGAATGCGGCGGCGGTGAGTTTCAATGGACCGCGAAGGCGGAGGATCGCACCAAACTCTGGCAGGCGCGGCACGATGCGTACTGGGCCGTGCGCGGACTGCGCCCCGGCGCGGGCGTGGTCGCGACCGACGTCTGCGTGCCGATCTCGCGGCTGGCCGATTGCGTGGCCGAGACGGAAGAAGATATCGCGCGGCTGAACCTGATGGCACCGATCGTCGGCCATGTCGGCGACGGCAATTTCCATTGCTCGCTGCTGTGCGACGTGGACGATGCGGACGAGTTCGCGCGCTCGGAAGACTTCATGCATCGCCTCGTCGAGCGGGCGCTGGCGATGGGCGGTACCTGCACCGGCGAACACGGCATCGGGCAGGGCAAGCAGAAATACCTGCAAGCCGAACTCGGGTCCGAGGCGATCGACGCGATGCGCGCGCTGAAACTGGCGATGGACCCGCACAACATTCTCAACCCCGGCAAGATCATTCCGGTGTGATGGGCGGCGCGGCCACCATCGACATCGATGCGATCGCCGCCGAGGTCATGGCCGCGTATGACGAGCGCCGGCAGGTTGCGCCGTTTTCCTCGCGGCAACCGTTTTCGATTGCCGATGCTTACCGTGTCACGCCGAAAATCCGGCAGTTGCGCGAAGCGCGCGGCGAGCGCGTGCTCGGCCGCAAGATCGGCTTCACCAACCGGACGATCTGGGACGAGTACGGCGTCGACGGACCGATCTGGGGTTACGTTTACGACGGCACGATGCGCGATCTGCGCA
Organism: Hyphomicrobiales bacterium; assembly: GCA_021732215.1. Classification (GTDB taxonomy): domain Bacteria; phylum Pseudomonadota; class Alphaproteobacteria; order Rhizobiales; family Xanthobacteraceae; genus SG-bin9. The sequence continues at coordinate 224,632 of JAKFVL010000001.1, read as the reverse complement.
ACGTTGGCGAGGGCGTCTCGCTCGCACCGTTCTGCGAACCGCTGATCGAGCCGGAAATCATCTTCCAGCTCTCCGCCGCGCCCGATCCGGACATGGACGAACGCGACCTGCTCTCATGCATCGCCTGGGTGTCGCACGGTTTCGAGGTGGTGCAGTCGATCTTCCCCGGCTGGAAATTCACAGCCGCCGACACGGTCGCGGCGTTCGGGCTGCATGGCGCGCTCTTGATCGGCGAGCGGCATCCGATCGACGGCAGTTATGATGCGTGGCTGGAGAGCCTGCATAATTTCGAGATCACGCTGTCGTGTGGGGATATTGTCGCGAAAGGCCGCTCGCGCAATGTGCTGGACGGGCCGCTGTCGGCGCTGCGTCATCTGGTTCAGGCTCTTTCGCGCGATGACGTCAATCCGCCGCTCGCGGCAGGCGAAATCGTCACCACGGGAACGCTGACGCGCGCCTTGCCGGTGAAGCCGGGCCAGACCTGGACCACGGTGCTCGACGGCGTTGCGCTGCGCGGCGTCAGCATCCGGTTCTGCTGAGCGGTTCGCCGTACCGCTGCAAGACGGTGCTTTTGCCGCCGTCATTCATATATAATGATGCGGGGGTTGATTTGGTGGGCGCTTGATCGAGCGTGCCCGATCCGGGAACCGGGACCGGTGTTTGTGGATCGCGCATCAGGGAGACATCGTGCAGACGACGCTGCTCGGATTGGCCATTGCCTTCATCCTTGCGCTGCTGGCCGCTCTGATCGGCCCTTATTTCGTTGACTGGAACCAGTTCAGGCCGCAGTTCGAGATCGAGGCGAGCCGCGTGCTCGGAACGCCGGTGCGGGTCGAGGGCGCGCTCGACGCGCGGCTGCTGCCGACGCCGACGCTGCGCCTGCGCAACGTGGCCGCCGGAAGGCCCAACGATCCGGGACGGGTCGCCGCCGAAAAACTCGATGTGGAATTCAGTCTTGGCTCGCTGATGCGCGGCGAATGGCGCGCCTCGGAACTGTCGATCGACGGTCTGACTGTCAATCTCGGTCTCGACGAGCGCGGCCGCCTGGTCGGTCCGTCGCTGTCCGGCGCGGGAAATTTTGGCGGGCTGGCGATCGACCGGCTCAATCTCACCGGAAAAATGGGACTGTACGACGCGGCAAGCCGCAGCACGATTGTGCTCGACGACATCACGTTCAGCGGCGATGTCCGCGCGCTGGCCGCCTCGGTGCGCGGCGAAGGACAGCTCAGCTATAATGGCGAGCGCTATCCATTCAAACTTTCAACCGGACAAACCAATGACGGCAAAGGCACGCGCTTTCGCTTCGGCGTCGAGCCGGGCGCGCGTCCGCTCAGCGCCTACATCGACGGCGTGTTGTCGTTCGAGGCCGACGCGCCGCATTTCGATGGTGCGTTGTCCGTCGTGCGCACGGCGGCGCTGAAGGCCGGCCCGCAAGGCGCGGTGCTGCAGACACCGTGGCGGATGACAGCAAATATGAGAGCCGAGCCGTCGTCGGCCAAGCTCGAACAGCTCGAACTCAGTTACGGTTCGGAAGACAACGCATTCAAGCTGACAGGCGTTGCCGATGCCCGTTTCGGCGCATCGCCTTTGCTGCATGTGGTGCTGGCAGGACGGCAGCTCGACGCGGACCGGTTGCTGGCGAAGGAGGGCGCGACCAGCGAGCCCGCGCAAATCATCGCCAACCTGCGCGAGCTGGTTGCGGGTTTGCCGCAAGCGCCGCTGCCGGTACAGGCGGAAATCGGTGTCGATTCCATCACGCTTGGCGGCCGGCCGGTGCAGAACGTCGGCGTCGATCTGCGCGCGGACCCATCCGGCTGGCGGGTCGACAAGCTCGAACTGCGTGCGCCGGGCGCGACGCAGGTGACGCTCAGCGGTGCGACCCAGGAATCATCCGGGTTCAAGGGCGCGATCAGCATTGATTCCGCCGATCCGGATTTATTGGCGATGTGGTTGCAGGGCCGCAAGGAGGTTGTGCTGCGCGCGCAGCGCGCCATGCGCCTGCGCGGTCAGTTGAGCGTCACGCCCGAGAGTGTTGCTGTCGATGGCATCAGGACCGATCTCGGCAGCGGCGAATTGCAGGGGAGGCTCGCCTGGGTGAAAGCTGCCAGCGGCGGTTCGCGCTTCGAGGCCGAACTGAAGACCGAACTGCTCGATATCGACACCACGATCGCGCTGGCACGCACGGCGATGACTGCGCAGGATGGACTTCCGAGCGAAGGCAGCGTCAAGATTCAGGCATCGGTGGCGAAGTGGGCCGGGCAGGAGTTGCGGCCGTTCGCAGCCAGTTTCGATGTCACGCCGAAGATGCTGACGGTGGACAAGTTTTCGGTCGGTGCAGTGGGCGGCATGGCGGCGGATGGCAGCGGTGCGTTCGATTTCGCCGGCGGAACCGGCAAGTTCAACGTGGCGGCGTCCGGCGCGTCGATGAGCCAGATTGCATCGCTGTTGACGCCGGTCGCGCCGGAGCTTGCGAGCCGCATCGGTGCATCGGGCGAGACCGGCGTTGCGCGGATTGCTGTTGCGGTATCGCTCGACAAGGGTTCCGGCGAACGCGGCAAGGCGCGCCTGTCGCTCGACATCGATGGCGCGGGATTGAAGGGTGCGGCGGCGCTGACCGGAACGCCGCGCCTCTCCGATGCGCGCACGTTCAACATCGACGCCATGTCGCGTGACGAATGGGCGTTCGATTCCAGGTCGTCGTTTGCCGCGGGCTCGAAGCTGCTGGGCCTGATGCCGTTGGGCGACATCGTCAAGACGCTGTCGAGTGCGGACGCTCTGCAGTTCGATGTGACCGCAAACGGCGCGTTGCGCGCGCCGATGAGGTTCAAGGCGAACCTGTCGGGCAACGCGATCGATCTGGATGCAGAGGGTCGCGCCGAGTTCTGGTCGAAGGATGCGCCACGGCCGGACGACGCCTCGGCAGACATCAATCTCACGGTTCGGCGGGCCAATCTCGCACCGCTGCTCGGTCAGCCGCAGGCGCTCAACATCAGCCTGACGTCGCGGTTGTCGGTGTCTCTCGACCAGCTCACGCTGCGCGACATCGACAGCAGGGTCGGCGGTTCGCGGGTGCGTGGACGCCTGGCCTTCGTGCGCGGCAACGAGGCCACGGTCGAAGGCGAACTCGGCACCGATGTGCTTGACATCGGGGCGGTATTGGCAAGCGCGATCGGCGCAAGCCGAGACGATCCGGCAGCGCCATTGAGACACGGCCTGATGCGCGGATGGCGCGGGCAGGTGACGTTTCAGGCGCTGCGCGGCCTGCTGCCGGGCGGACTGGAGCTGCGGCCGGTCGGCGGCACGCTGAAGACCAACGGCGAGGCGCTGGCGTTCGAGGGCGTCAAGGGCACGCTCGGTGGCGGCGAGGTGAAAGCCGATATCGAGGCGCGGCCCGGGTTGAACGGCCTTGGCATCGATGCGCGGGTGCAATTTGCGGGCGTGGACGGTTCGATGCTGCGCTATCGTTCCCTGACCATGCCGTCCGCAAAGGCCTCGCTGCAGATGTCATTGGCGAGCCGTGGACGCAGCGTGCAGGCGCTGACGGGATCGCTGTCGGGCGCGGGTTCGTTCGCGCTGGACAACGTCCAGATTCCCAATCTCGATCCGCGCGCCTTCGATATCGCGGTGCGCGCCGGCGATGCCGGTCAGCCGACCGGCGATGCGCAGCTCAAGGCATTGCTCGAGCCCGTGCTCGCAGCCGGGACATTCACTGTCCCATCGGCGCAGGTTGCATTCGTCGTCAGCGACGGACGCTTGCGCGTCGGCGCGACGACGCTGGAGAGCGAAGGCGCGCGCGCGGTGATTTCCGGCGGCTATGACATCGCCGCCGATCAGGCCGACATGCGTGCGTCGATGATATCGACGGTGCTTCCGGGCCGCCCGGAGATTCTGCTCCTCGCCTACGGCACGCCGGATGCGCCGGTGCGATCGCTCGATCTGACGTCGCTGTCGTCTTGGTTGGCGGTGCGGGCGATCGATCGGGAAACGAGACGGCTCGATGCGATCGAGCGCGGTGAAACTCCGCCACCGATCGTAGCCATTCCGCCGCCAGCGCCCGCCACCAAGGATGCAGCGATTGCGCCGCAGCCCGTGCCGGCTCAACCCGATGCCGCGCCTGGTCTGCAGCCGGGCGATGTGCCCGGATCCGATCCGCGGCGCGTTGCCCCCGCCAGGCCGAAGGCGGTTGCTCCGCGTCCGCCCCAGATTGCCGCGCCGGGCGAAGCGCAAGCCGCGCCAGCGCTGCCTCCTCCGATCGAAGTGAAGCCCGCGCCCGGTCCGGCGCCGCGTCCCGCGCCGCCGAAGCCTCGGCCGCCGCTGGTGTTGACGCCGTCGTTCTCGAACTAAAACAATCAGAAAAGACTCAAGGGGCGGAGATGGAAAGGTTCCTCGACGGACGGACGGCGCTGGTCACCGGTTCAATTCAGGGCATTGGCCTCGCAATCGCGAACGCACTGGCGTCGGCCGGCGCACGGATCGGCGTTCACGGACTGGCGACGCCGCAAGAAGCGGTGGTGGCGGTCGACGCCATGCGTTCCAGTGGCGCGGCGGACGCGCGCTTCTTCGCCGCCGACATGCGCGACCCCGTGCAGATCGATGCGATGATGGATGCGGTCGAGGCCTGGGGCGGGCCGGATATCGTGGTCAACAATGCAGGCATTCAGCATCCTGCGAGCATCGCGGAGGTTACGCGGCAGACCTGGGACGATATCGTTGCGGTCAATCTGTCCGGCGCGTTCCACACCATGCGCCGCGCGCTGCCGAGGATGGGCGAGCGCGGTTACGGGCGCGTCATCAACATCGCCTCGGTCCACGGTCTCGTCGCCTCGATCAACAAGGCGCCCTATGTCGCCGCCAAGTTCGGTCTGGTCGGCCTGTCGCGGGTGGCCGCGCTCGAATATGCGGCGAAAGGATCGCGCGATAGCGGCGGCGTGACCGTGAACTGCATCTGTCCGGGCTGGACCGAGACCGCAATCATCGAACCGCAGGTCGCGACGCGGCAGGCCGAGGTCGGCGGCGACCGCACGAGCGCGATCGCAAGCCTGCTGGCGGAAAAACAGCCGAGCCTGCGCACGTCGCGGCCGGAGGAAATCGGGGCGTTGGCGCTGTGGCTCAGCCACCCGATGGCGCACAACATCACGGGGACGGCGATGCCGGTGGATGGCGGCTGGACCGCGCAGTGATGCGAAGGCCGCCGGGTGCGGATCGCTATGCGGGGCTTACCGGCGCGATATCCTGTGTCGCGACGAAACGGCGTTCACCGATCATCACCGAACAGGTCGCGCGGGTGCGGAAGTAATCCAGCACGTAGAGCCGGATGGCTGACGACAGGTTGGCGGTATGGCGCTGAGCGTCAATGACCGCCAGCAGCCGCGACAGGCTCAAGCCCTGCTTCGAGGCGATGTCCTTGAGGCTCGTCCAGAAAGCATCTTCGAGGCTGACGCTGGTCTTCTGCCCGCTGACGATGACCGAGCGTTTGACGACGGCGAATTCCCTTGTCGGGGTGGCGCAGCTGTCGGCATCCAGATTGTCGTGTGTCGTCATTCCGCCCCCGAACCGGCCATTCGTCAGCGGCCGCATCGGCATTGCTACCGGACGTCCGCGCGAGCAGCGATCTACGTGATGTCAGGAGCCTCTGCGGCGCCATATCGAAATATGACGCCGCCGAGGCTACCCGCCAAGTCAGGGGTGTACTCTAGCCAAATCGCCGTATCGGCGTAATTCGGCAAAGTCCTTAAGCAGAACCCGCAAGCAAGACTGCAGGCGGGCCTTCCAAGTCGAGGCTATCCAGCCGGCAAACAAGGATTCTCGGCATGGACGATGCTGATCTCGCGCGCGCTGCTGCCGTCGATCGTTTCGATCGAGTTGGCGCGGGCGCGGAAATGATCGAGAACAAAAAGCCGGATCGCTGACGACAGGTTGCCCTGGGTCCGCGCGCCGTCGATTTCACCGACCAGTTCGGACAGCGTCAGAGTGCGCTGGCCCGAGATTTCCTTCATGCCATTCCAGAAAGCCTCTTCGAGGCTCACGCTGGTTTTATGGCCTGCGACTACGATGGAACGTTTCACCACCGGCGACTTCATGCTTCATCCCCACTCTTTATCTTGTGCTGCCCGTGGAGATCGCGAAGCCGTTGTTCGCGTCGCACATCGGCCTCACGCTCCGCTTTGGTTCTGCCGAAACTTGCGCGATTGGCAGCGGCCTGTTTGGCCTCCGTGTCGCGCTTGCTTCGCTTCCGGACGCGGTTGAGGTTGACCACTTGATTCATGATTCCCCCGAAACGTCGTCTGATCATTACGGTACAAACAGGCCGATGTTTCCCGGCGCTCTGCGTTAACCGCAATTTTTCCTCGGGCCAGATGATGAATTGGATGCCCGAAGAAAATCACTCGACCGTGCGACCGTCTCCGATCGCGTCGTTTCAACATTTCCGTGAACGCAGTCGCGCAGGTTCAGAATAAAAGCTCTGATTCGTCGGCGACCGGCAGACGAAACTGCTTAAGTCCTTATCCTGGGCGAATCATTTTCTCCGGCCTGACAAGACGGTCGAATTCCGCGTCGGTCACGAACCCGAGACGAACAGCTTCTTCTTTCAACGTCGTGCCATTGGCGTGCGCCGTTTTGGCGACCTTGGCTGCATTATCATACCCTATCTTCGGCGCGAGTGCAGTAACCAACATCAGCGATCGCTGCATCAGATCACGAATTCTTGTCTCGTTCGCTGTAATGCCGACAACGCAATGATCGGTGAACGAGCGTGCCGCATCGGTCATAAGCCGAACCGATTGTAGTATCGCATTTGCCAATACCGGCTTGTAGACATTCAACTCGAAGTGACCCTGGCTCGCAGCTACACTCAGTGTCGTTTGGTTGCCGAAGATCTGGCAGCACACCATCGTCATCGCTTCGCACTGCGTCGGATTGACCTTGCCCGGCATGATCGACGAGCCCGGCTCGTTTTCCGGCAGGATCAGTTCGCCAAGGCCCGACCGCGGCCCCGAGCCCAGAAGCCTGATGTCGTTCGCGATCTTGAACAAAGCAGTCGCGATCGATTCGATCGTGCCATGAACAAAAACAAATGCGTCGTTGGCAGCGAGCGCTTCGAACTTGTTGGGTGCAGTGACGAACGGGAGCTTGGTGATCGCCGCGGCGTGTTTCGCGAACTGCTTCGCGAACTGCGGCTTCGCATTGAGGCCGGTGCCGACGGCCGTGCCGCCTTGCGCCAGCGGGTGAAGTTCCTTGGTCGCAAACTTCAATCGGCCGATACCGTTTTCCAATTGAGCGGCGTAGCCGGAAAATTCCTGACCGAGTGTCAATGGCGTCGCGTCCTGGGTGTGGGTGCGGCCGATCTTCACGATTTTTGCGAACGCCTTCTCTTTCTTCTTTAACGCAGCGTGGAGATGGGAGAGCGCGGGCAGCAGATCGTGCACGATGCGCATCGTCGCTGCGATATGCATCGCGGTGGGGAAGCTGTCGTTGGACGACTGGCTCATGTTGACGTGATCGTTGGGATGAACCGGCGTCTTGGTCCCGCGCTTGCCGCCGAGAATTTCGTTGGCGCGGTTCGAGATCACTTCGTTGAGATTCATGTTGCTCTGGGTGCCGGAGCCGGTCTGCCATACCACCAGCGGAAATTGATCGTCGTGCAATCCGTCGATCACTTCAGTTGCCGCACGCATGATTGCATCGGCCCGGCGTTTGTCGATCAGCTTGAGGTCGAGATTGGTCTTCGCGGCGGCGAGCTTGACGATTGCGAGCGCGCGGATGAGGGGGAGCGGAATCCGTTCGGTGCCGATCCGGAAATTCTCAAGCGAGCGCTGGGTTTGCGCGCCCCATAGCCGGTCGTCGGCGACGTCGATCGGCCCGAAGGTGTCGGTTTCGGTGCGGGTTTTCGTGTTGCCGCTGGGTGCAGACTTCCTGGCCATGATGCTCACCGTTGAATGGATCGTTCGCGAGGCATGCCTGAACGCAAAATGCGTCCGGTCACAACGCTCAACCGTACGTGCAAGGTCTGGAATAGCTCAAGCCGGCGCGGCATGGGACGCGCGGCACCGGATGCGCGCGCGATTATTTCTTGCGGAAGCGATCCAGCCGCACCACCTCGGCGCCGTCGCCAGATCCGGCGGGACGCTCGGGTACGGAGTCGGCCGACGCCGGGACCGGCGTGGTTGCCGTCTTCGGATCGATCAGCCCGCCGGCCGCCGCGGCCTGTTCGGACGGTTCGAACTGCAAGCCGAATTGCACCGATGGATCGAAGAAACTCTTGATCGCGTTGAACGGCACGACAAGTTTTTCCGAGACGCCGCCGAACGACAAACCGACCTCGAAACGATCGTCGGTCACCTGCATGTCCCAAAACTGGTGCTGCAGGATCACCGTCATTTCTTCCGGGTACTGCGCGAGCAGGCGCGGCGAGAGTTTGACGCCGTCGGCTTTGGACAGGAACGTAATGTAGAAATGATGCTCGCCCGGCAGCCCGTGTTCCGCAGCGTCCTTCAGCACCTGCCGCAGCACGCCGCGCAGCGCTTCGCGCGCAAGAACATCATAACGGATATGGTCGGTCGGCATCGCGTAGTCCATCGGTTAGGCCGCGTCCGGTGCGCGACTCGTATTGCGGTGATCCTAGCGTGCCCGGCGAGCGAGGTCAGCCAGAACCGCGAGGCATGCCCAATTAAAGACATGCAAGGAAAGCGTGTCCAATTATCGTCAGTCGCAATCGGGAATCGGAAATAAAGTGGAGGCTTCTGTTGCCAGGTGCCTCCGAACCCCGCCAAACGGAGCTTAACCCGTCAGGACTTTAGACTTGGTTTTTCAAACCGCTTAAGCGGCCTGAGCAACCGGAGCATAGTTGTCGTTTGCAACTATTGCATAGCCCGATAACGGCGGAACCATACCGAGAAAAAGCGAGCCCTTTACGCCCTCGTCGATCCTGTTTCGCCCCCGCCAAAACTCACTTTTGGGCATGATATGATCCGAAAACCGGTATCCACTTTTCGCGATCATGCCTTGTGAGCTTTGGTGGAGGCGCCGGGTGCTGCCCCCGGGTCCGAATGGTTTATTACGACGGCCATTTATTTCCATAGCCGGCGAACCGGCACTCTTAATATAGGTGGCAAAGGGTGAAGAAAAAAGTGCCTTTGACGAAACCGGTTGGATTGCCGCAGCCGCTGCCTTAAGCCCCAAGAGATGCTGACAGAATCGCCGTCTGATGGATCGGCCGCACCGGATCGCCTTGCGGTCGAGCCGCCGGGCCTGATGGAGCTGTTTCTGGCCTTTGCCAAGATGTCGCTGGCGGGCTTCGGCGGCGTGCTGGTGTTTGCGCGCCGCGCCATGGTCGAGAAGCACCGCTGGATGACGGCGGAGGAATTCAACGAAGCCTTCGCCCTGTGTCACTTCCTGCCGGGTCCGAACATCGTCAACCTGTCGGTCGTTTTTGGCTCGCGCTTTGGCGGCATCCCCGGCGCCGTCGCGGCGTTTTTCGGTCTCGTCGGTCCGCCGGCCGCGATCGTGACCGCGCTCGCGGCCATCTACGCGCATTACGGTCAGATCGATGCGATCCAGCGCACCCTCGCGGGCATCACCTGTGCCGCGGTCGGCCTGTTTCTCGCGGTGATCGCAAAAATGATGCTGCCGTTGCTGAAGCAGCGCGATCCGGTGGCGCTTGTGTTGCTGTTCGCTGTGTTCGCGGCTGTGGGCCTGCTGCGGTTACCGCTGCCAGCCGTGCTGCTGGTGTCGATCCCGATCAGCATTGCGCTGACAGCATGGATACGCACGCGGGGGACGGCATGATCGCGCCGGTCGGAACGCTTGTCACCATCGCATGGACATTCGCCCTGATGTCGCTGCTTGCGATCGGCGGGGCCAATTCCGCCATTCCGGAAATGCATCGCGTCGCCGTCGATGTCCGGCAATGGATGACCGACGCGCAGTTCGCAGACATGTTCGCGATCTCGCAGCTCTCGCCCGGCCCGAACGTGCTGATCGTCACCCTGATCGGCTATCACGTTGCCGGTATCGCGGGCGGACTGGTGGCGACGGCCGCGATGTGCGGTCCGTCGGCAATCGTTGCCTATATTGTGAGCCGCCGCTTGCAGCGTTCGGCGCAATCGGAATGGCCGAGGATTCTACAGGCAGCGCTCGTACCTTTATCTATAGGCCTTATGTGCGCGAGCGGGCTGATCCTCGCCCAAACTGCAGACCGGACGGTTGTTGCCGCAGCCGTTACACTCGTGGCCGCCACTGTGGCTTTCGCAAGCAAACTCAACCCGATCTGGTTGCTGGCCGCAGGTGGCATGCTTGGCCTCGCCGGTTTGGTCTAGACGTGGCGCTGCAGCAATGCTGGCGGTTGCCACCAAACTCGATCCCTTATGGCTGCTTGCGGCGGGCGGGGTTTTGGTTTTGCTGGCGTTGTCTGACAAAAATCGCTAGGCAGGAGCAAAGATCGGGCGTTAGCCGACCCGGCTCGCAAGAAACGCACGCCACAGTTGGCTGTGGAGGGGACATTCATGACTGACGCAACAGGTCCGTCGCCTGGCAAATCGGGTTTGCTATCGTTCATCAAGTCGCCGCAGGATTTCTTCGGCGGCCTCGCTTTGATGGCGATCGCAGCCTTCGCATACTGGGCGAGCAGCGATCTTCAGGGGATGCGCGGATTTACGTTCGGCCCCGGAACCGCACCGCGGCTGTTCTCCGCATTGCTGTTCTTTCTCGGTGGCGGCATCGCGATAACCGGCCTGTTGACCGATGGGCCCTCGCTGCAAAAATACGGCGTGCGCGGCCCGTTCTTCGTCTCGCTGGCCATTCTGGCTTTTGCCATCATGATCCGCCCGCTCGGGCTCGTGGTCACCGCCTTCCTGAGTTTCATGATCGCGGCGATGGGATCGGACGAGACGAAGTGGGTCGAGGCCGCAATCGTCGGTGCGTGCCTCACGCTGTTTTGCAGCCTGCTGTTTCCTTATGCGCTCGGACTGCCGTTGCAGCTCTGGCCGCGCTTCCTGATTCAGTGAGGTTGCAATGCAAGAGATTCTTTCCAACCTCGCTCTCGGGTTTTCGGTCGCTGCCTCGCCGGTAAATCTGGGATTGTGTCTCGTTGGCGCGTTGGTCGGCACGCTGGTCGGCGTGCTTCCAGGCATCGGCACGATCGCGACGGTCGCGATGTTGTTGCCGATCACCTTTGGTCTGCCGCCGGTCGGCGCGCTGATCATGCTCGCCGGCATTTATTACGGCGCGCAGTACGGCGGCTCCACGACGTCGATTCTGGTCAACATCCCCGGAGAGGCTGGTTCCGTCGTCACCGCGCTGGACGGTCACGCGATGGCGAAGAAAGGCCGCGCCGGTCCGGCGCTGGCGATTGCGGCGATCGGTTCGTTCTTTGCAGGATGTGTTGCGACGGTCCTGATCGCATTGCTCGGCGCGCCCCTGACCAAGCTCGCGCTGGCATTCGGCCCGGCTGAATATTTCTCGCTGATGGTGCTGGGCCTGATCTTCGCGGTGGTTCTCGCGAAAGGTTCGGTCCTGAAGGCGATCGCGATGATCGTGCTCGGCTTGCTGCTGTCGATGGTCGGCTCCGATATCGAGACCGGCGCTTCGCGCATGGCTTTCAACATTCCCGAACTCGCCGACGGTCTCGGCTTCGCCACGGTGGCCATGGGCCTGTTCGGCTTCGCCGAAATTATCCGCAATCTTGATGCCGGCAGCGCGACCAACCGTGATTTGGTGCAGGACAAGGTCACAGGTTTGATGCCTACGGCAAAAGACCTGAAAGAATCCGCTCCGGCGATCGTTCGCGGCACGGCGCTCGGCTCAATTCTCGGCATCCTGCCGGGCGGCGGCGCGGTGATCGCATCCTTCGCGGCCTACACACTCGAGAAAAAGATCTCGAAAAACCCCCGGTCGTTCGGACACGGAAACATCAGAGGTGTGGCCGGTCCGGAAAGCGCCAACAACGCCGCTGCGCAGACCTCGTTCATTCCGCTGCTGACCCTTGGCATTCCGCCGAATGCGGTGATGGCGCTGATGGTTGGCGCGATGACCATCCACGGCATCATTCCCGGTCCGCAGGTGATGCAGAAGCAGCCCGAACTCGTCTGGGGCATGATCGCCTCGATGTGGCTCGGCAACCTGATGCTGCTCATCATCAATCTGCCGCTGGTCGGCATCTGGGTCCGGCTGCTGCGCGTGCCCTACAGGCTGATGTTCCCGTCCATCGTGGTTTTCTGCGCCATCGGTATTTATTCGGTGAACAACGCGCCGACCGACGTGGTCCTCGCCGGTATTTTCGGGTTGCTGGGATACTGGCTGATCAAGCACGATTTCGAACCGGCGCCGTTGCTGCTCGGAATGGTGCTCGGGCCGCTGATGGAAGAAAACCTGCGCCGAGCCATGCTGATCGCGCGCGGCGACGCCAGCGTCTACTTCTGGCGCTGCGTCCAGCCGGCCGGACAGCGGCTGCCGAGCGGCGATATTGCGGCGCTGACGTTCGGCGACTACGCCAAAGGTTGCATTTCACCGATGCTGCTTTTGCTGTCGTTTGTGCTGATTGTCATCGCGATTTTGCCGTCGATCCGCAGCAAGCGCGACGAGGTGTTTGTGGAGGAATCGTAACGTTGTTCCGATCCTGGTGGGCCGGCGGTGGCTTTCGGTCGCATGGCCCGCGCGAACCGTGAATGATGAACTATAGAAAATGACGGCCGCTGTGGTGCAGCCGCCAGAGGGAGAGACCATGACAATCTTGAAGAATTTTGCAGCCGCCGTGCTGGTTGGTGGTGCCGCGCTTGCCGGAGCGACGGTTGCGCAGGCGCAGGACTATCCGACCCGGCAGATCACGATGATCGTGCCGTTCGCAGCCGGCGGTCCGACCGATGTGGTCGCGCGCCTTGTCGGTGAGCAGATGTCCAAGACGCTTGGACAGCCGATCATTATCGAAAACGTGGTTGGCGCCGGTGGTACCACGGGAGCTACCCGTGCCGCCCGTGCTGCCAACGATGGTTACACCATCATCATGGGGCACATGGGTACGCATGCGGCGTCCCAGGCGCTGTATCCGAAGCTCGCCTACGATCCGCGCAGCGACTTCGAGCCGATTGCGCTCATCAATGGCGCGGCCATCGTTGTGCTGGCCAAGAAAGATTTCCCGCCGAAGAATCTCAAGGAATTCGTCGAATACGTGAAGAAGAACGAGAGCAGTGTGAATCAGGCCCATGCTGGCGTCGGTGCGGTGTCCTATATCACCTGCGGTCTGCTCAACGGCGTGATCGGCATCAATCCGGTCGGCGTGCCGTTCCAGGGCACTGGTCCCGCAATGAATGCGCTCGTCGGCGGTCAGGTCGATTACATGTGCGATCAGATCACCAACGTCGTCGGCCAGGTGAAGGCCGGCACCATCAAGGCCTATGCGATTGCAACTCCGGAGCGCAATGCGTCGCTGCCGGACGTGCCGACCACCACGGAAGCGGGCCTGCCGGGCTATCAGACCACGGCGTGGAACGCGCTGTTTGCGCCGAAGGGCACGCCGCCCGCGCTGGTTGCCAAGCTCAATGCCGCCGCCGCCAAGGCGCTGGACGACGAGAAGGTGATCGCCCGCATGAAGGATCTCGGCAACGATATTCCGAAGCCGGAGATGCGCACGCCTGCGGCGCTGGGCAATCTGGTCAAGGACGAAGTCGACAAGTGGAAGAAGTTCCTCAAGCCGGTGGGCTGAGTCGACTTGATGATCTGACCGGATCTGAAACGAAAATTTCCAGGGCGGCGCTTGCGCCGCCCTTTGCATGTGCGGACCGTGCGGTGGTTGCTCGGCCGCCAGATGCCGGTCTTTTCGATTTCCCGGTTGCGATTTGGCGCGCTGGAGGCCGATCGCGACGAAATACGCCAACTGATATCCACAGCCACTCCGCACCGGCGAAATGCGGGGATTGGCGAGGCTGTTTGCTTGCCGTTTCCGGCCCCGGACCCCATTTTGATGCTGTAGAATGACATTATTCGGCTTGAGTCGGCTGTTGAGCTGGCTCCGCCGCGTCCAGACCTTCGGCAGCACGGCATGAAGCAATATCACGAACTGCTCGAACGTATTCTCAGCGACGGCGTCGAGAAGGGCGACCGCACCGGCACCGGCACTCAGTCCGTATTCGGTCATCAGATGCGCTTCGATCTCGCCGCCGGGTTTCCAATGCTGACGACGAAGCGGCTGCCGCTGAAGGCCATCGTGCACGAACTGCTGTGGTTCATCGCCGGCGACACCAACGTCAAATATCTGCAGGACAACAACGTCACCATCTGGGACGAATGGGCGGACGCCAGCGGCGATCTCGGCCCGGTCTATGGCTATCAGTGGCGCTCGTGGCCGGCTGCCGATGGCAAGACCATCGACCAGCTCGCCAACGTGGTCGAGATGATCAGACGCAATCCGGATTCGCGACGCCTCATCGTCACCGCATGGAATCCCGCCGACGTCGACAAGATGGCGCTGCCGCCGTGTCACTGCCTGTTCCAGTTCTATGTCGCCCAAGGCAAGCTGTCGTGCCAGCTCTACCAGCGCTCGGCCGACGTGTTTCTCGGCGTGCCGTTCAACATCGCGTCCTATGCGCTGCTCACCATGATGGTGGCGCAAGTGACCGGCCTGAAGCCGGGCGAGTTCGTGCATACGCTCGGCGACGCGCATCTCTATTCCAACCATATCGAACAGGCGCATCTGCAACTGTCGCGTGCGCCGCGCGCATTGCCATCGATGACGCTCAATCCGGCGGTGAAGGATATCTTCGCGTTCAAGTACGAAGACTTTACGCTGCAGGGCTACGACCCGCATCCGCACATCAAGGCCGAGGTCGCGGTTTGAGCGCTTCCGCGGCGCTGACCATTCGCGGCGCCCGGCGCGACGAGGCGGGGCTGGTGCTGTCGTTCATCCGTGCGCTCGCCGCTTATCAAAAGCTGGATGTGCATGCCGACGAGGCCGCGATCGATCGCGCGCTGTTCGATGATATTCCGCAGATGTACTGCGAGATCGCGGAGTGGGAGGGCAAGCCTGCGGGCTTCGCATTGTGGTTCGTGTATTTCTCGACCTTCATCGGCAGCCCCGGCGTCTATCTGGAGGATCTCTTTGTCCATCCTGAATATCGCGGAAAAGGCATCGGCACGGCGCTGCTGGCGCAACTGGCGAAGCGTTGCGTCGAGCGCGGCTGGCCGCACCTGCAATGGTCCGTCCTCGACTGGAACGAGCCGTCGATCGGTTTCTACAAGTCGCTCGGCGCGGAACTGACGGAAACCTTCATAGCCTGCCGCATCAACGGCGATGCGCTGACCACTCTGGCGCAGAGAGCATGAAAACGGACATCGTCTTCATCGTCGCCGTCGCCGAGAACGGCGTGATTGGCCGCGACAACGCGATGCCGTGGCATCTGAAGTCCGATCTCAAGCGCTTCAAGCAGATGACCATCGGCAAGCCGGTGGTGATGGGGCGCAAGACGTTTCAGTCGATCGGCAGGCCGCTGCCGGGCCGCACCAACATCGTGGTGACGCGCGATCGCGCGTTTCAGGCGTCCGGCGTGGTCGTGACGCCGACGCTTGATGCTGCCTACGAGGTCGCGCGGGGCGATGCGCTGCGGCGTTTGGTCACTGAGATCGCGGTGATCGGCGGCGCCGATATTTTCAGGCAATGGCTCGACCGCGCGGCGCGGGTGGAGTGGACGCAGGTGCATGCTTCGCCCGATGGCGATACGGTTCTCGAAGCGCTTAATCCCATGGATTGGGATGAAATCGCGCGGACGCGCCACAGTCCGGCTGAAGGCGATACCGCCGCTTTTTCGTATGTGACCTATCGCCGCCGGATGGCGCATTAACCGCGTTTGCAAGCCGTCAACGTTTGACAACGGCCGCGCAGCGCTTAGCTGAAAACCAGTCATTACAGTGGGTTTGACATTCGCGACAGCCAGAACCTGCGTTGTAAGGGGGGAGGCTGTCCCCTATAAGCGTCCGGAATGGTGCGGGCGGCCGAAGGTGCGCCCTGAAGGAGATCGTTGATGCCGTGGAAGAATCAGGGCGGGGGAAGTCCGTGGGGTCCGGGTCCGAAGGGACCATGGGGCTCCGGCCCGCAATCGTCGGGTCCGCGTCCGCCAGATCTGGAAGACCTCCTGCGCCGCGGCCAGGACAAGATTCAGAACATGCTGCCTGGCGGCCGTCTCGGCGGGATCGGCGTTGCGCTGGTGGTGCTCGGCGCGCTCGCGGTGTGGGGGCTGTCCGGCTTCTTCCGCGTGCAATCGGAAGAGCTCGGCGTCGTGCTGCGCTTCGGCAAGCATGTCCGCACCGTGCAGCCAGGCCTGAACTATCATCTGCCGTATCCGATCGAGACCGTGCTGCTGCCGAAGGCGCTGCGTGTCTCGACGCTCAGCATCGGCATGCGCATCATCGACGATCCGCGGCGCGGCGGCACCACGGTGCGCGACGTGCCGGAAGAAAGCCTGATGCTGACCGGGGACGAGAACATCGTCGACGTGGATTTCACCGTGCTGTGGCGGATCAAGCCCGACGGCGTCGGCAACTTCCTGTTCAACATCCAGAACCCGGAAGGCACCGTGAAGGCGGTGGCCGAGAGCGCGATGCGCGAAGTGATCGGCCGCACCAACATTCAGCCGATCCTGACCGGCGCGCGGACCACCACCGAAGCTGGCGTGCAGGAATTGATGCAGAGGACGCTCGATTCCTATCAGGCCGGCGTGTTGATCCAGCAGGTGCAGATGCAGAAGGTCGATCCGCCTGCGCAGGTGATCGATGCGTTCCGCGACGTGCAGGCGGCGCGCGCCGACCTCGAGCGATTGCAGAACGAGGCGCAGACCTACGCCAACCGCATCATCCCGGATGCACGCGGCCGCTCCGCGCAAATCGTTCAGGTCGCCGAAGGCTACAAGGAACAGGCGGTCGCCGAAGCCAAGGGCCAAAGCTCGCGCTTCCTCGCGGTTTACGAGGAATACAGGAAGGCGCCCGAAGTGACACGTCAGCGTATCTATCTCGAGACCATGGAGCGCGTGCTCGGTGGCGCCGACAAGCTGGTGCTGGATAGCGGGCAGGGTGGCGGTTCCGGCGGTCCGGTGCCGTTCCTGCCGCTCGGCGATCTGCTGAACCGGCGTCCGGCTCCGCAGCCGCAGACGCAGACGGGAGGCAATCGATGAAGGCCGGTGTTTCGGGCATCGCTGCCCTCATTCTTCTCGTCGTCGCGATCGTGATCGGCTTCGGCGCTGTTTTCACCGTCGAACAGACCCAGCAGGCCATCGTGGTTCGTCTCGGTGAGCCCGTCCGTGTGGTCACCGACCCTGGTCTCAATTTCAAGGTGCCGTTCATCGACACGGTGATCAGCATCGACAAGCGGATTCTCGATCTCGAGAATCCGTCGCAGGAAGTCATCGCTTCGGACCAGAAGCGGCTCGTGGTCGATGCCTTCGCGCGTTACCGCATCAAGAACGCGCTACGGTTCTATCAGAGCATCGGTTCGATCCAGGCGGCCAACATCCAGATGACGACGCTGCTCAACGCTTCGGTGCGCCGCGTGCTCGGCGAGGTGACGTTCATCCAGGTGGTGCGCGACGAACGCGAAACCTTGATGGCCCGTATTCGCGATCAGCTCGACAAGGAAGCCGACGGTTACGGCATTCAGGTCGTCGACGTGCGTATCCGCCGTGCAGACTTGCCGGAATCGAACAGCCAGGCGGTTTATCAGCGCATGCAGACGGAGCGGCAGCGCGAAGCTGCTGAATTCCGCGCGCAGGGCGCGCAGAAGGCGCAGGAAATCCGCTCGCGCGCCGATCGCGAAGCGACCGTGATCGTTGCAGAGGCGAATTCCAAGTCCGAGCAAATCCGGGGTGAAGGCGATGGCGAACGCAACCGCATCTTCGCCGACACCTACGGCAAGGACCCGGACTTCTTCGCGTTTTATCGTTCGATGGGCGCCTATGAATCCAGCCTTCGCACCAACGACACCCGCTATCTGCTGCGGCCGGATTCCGATTTCTTCCGGTTCTTCAGCAACCCGGCCAGCAAGCCCGCCAGCAAGCCGTCCGGCGGGCCAACAACCGGCACGGCGCCCCAGCAGTAGGCCGGCGCGCCGCGTGCGGAGCAGAGACCGATGAAAGGCGTCGGCCTGTCGGATTTCCTGGTCGGCATCGGAATGCTCTTCGTGATCGAAGGGCTTCTGTTCGCAGCACTTCCGGGCTGGATGCGCGAAGCGATAAAGAAAACGCTGATCACGCCGGACCATGTCCTGCGCGTGGTCGGAATCGCATCGGCGGTCGGCGGCCTTGCCCTGATCTGGCTGGTGCGGCGCTGACGGCGGCCTGTCTGCCGGCGGGCGATTGAATCAGGCTCGCTGCTGAAGCGTGTTTTCACTTTTCGGGATCGTGCCCTAACGGCTTCGTGACTGCGCGCAAAACCGGCTGTAAACGCCGGTTTTTAGCCTCAATCGGAACTTCAGGTATCATCCGGCGGGCGGCCGGGCCGCGATTCACACTGGTATGGCGCGGGTGCGCGCTGTAGATTCCGTCGAAATTGCCCAACACCCGATTCATATGGTTCAGGAGCGATAGCCAACATGTCCGGCGCATTCCGAATGTCCTCGTATAAACGCCACGCACGGATCGCGGCGATCTGTCTCGGGGCGTTGAGCTTCGGCGCACTGACCGCCGCTCCGGCAGACGCGCGCGGGCCGGACGGCATCGCCGACGTCGCCGAGAAGGTCATCAGCGCCGTGGTCAACATCTCGACCTCGCAGACTGTTGATGCGCGCGGCGGCGCCGGTGGCGGCAACGAGGGCCAGAACCGCAACAACAGGCAGAGCGAGAACAACAGGCCGGGTGGCGACAACAACGAGCGCGGCGCGACGCCGCAGCTTCCGCCGGGTTCGCCGTTCGAGGAATTCTTCGACGATTTCTTCAAGAACCGCCGTCCGGGCGACAAGGGTGGCGGCAATCAGCAGGCCCGCAAGGTGAGTTCGCTCGGCTCCGGCTTCATCATCGACTCCGCGGGTATCGTCGTGACCAACAATCACGTCATCGCCGACGCGGACGAGGTCAATGTCATTCTCAATGACGGTACCAAGCTGCGCGCCGAAATCCTCGGACGCGACAAGAAGACCGATCTTGCGGTGCTCAAGGTCAAGTCCGAGAGGACATTGCCGTCCGTCAAGTTCGGCGATTCCGACACGCTGCGCCTCGGCGAATGGGTGATTGCGATCGGCAACCCGTTCTCGCTCGGCGGCACGGTGACCGCGGGCATCGTCTCGGCGCGCAACCGGGACATCAACTCCGGACCTTACGACAACTACATCCAGACCGACGCGGCGATCAATCGCGGCAACTCGGGCGGTCCATTGTTCAACCTCAACGGCGACGTGATCGGCGTCAACACGGCGATCATCTCGCCGACCGGCGGTTCGATCGGCATCGGTTTCGCCGTGCCGTCCAAGACGGTGGTGGCGGTTGTCGATCAGCTCCGGCAGTTCGGCGAGACCCGCCGCGGCTGGCTCGGCGTGCGCATCCAGCAGGTCACCGACGAGATCGCTGAAAGCCTCAACATCAAGCCGGCGCGGGGCGCTCTGATTGCCGGTGTCGATGACAAGGGCCCCGGCAAGCCGGCCGGAATCGAACCGGGCGATGTCGTCGTCAGGTTCGACGGCAAGGACATCAAGGAGATGAAGGACTTGCCGCGCGCGGTCGCCGATACGGCTGTCGGCAAGGTGGTCGACGTGGTGGTCATCCGCAAGGGCAAGGAAGAGATCAAGAAGGTGACGCTCGGCCGCCTCGAGGATGGCGAGAAGGCGATCCAGGCTTCCGCCAAGACCACCGCACCGGAGCCGGCCGAAAAGCCGGTGACGCAAAAGGCGCTCGGCCTCGATCTCGCCGGTCTCAGCAAGGACCTGCGCACCAAGTACAAGATCAAGGACAGCGTGAAGGGCGTCGTCATCACCGGCGTCGATGGCGGGTCCGATGCGCAGGAGAAGCGGCTCAACGCCGGCGACGTGATCGTCGAGATCGCGCAGGAAGCTGTGACCAATGCAGCCGACGTCAAGAAGCGCATCGATCAGTTGAAGAAGGACGGCAAGAAATCGGTCCTGCTGCTTGTCTCCAACGGCGAGGGTGAAGTCCGGTTCGTCGCGCTGAGCGTGAATTGATCCATGATACAAATGCCTCCTCGCAGTCATTGCGAGGAGCGAAGCGACGAAGCAATCCAGGATCGCGTTGAAATGGATTGCTTCGCGTCGCTCGCAATGACGAAAAGGAGCAAACAAGCTCCAAGTCGGGGGAGAACGTCAATGAAAGTTTCGATTTTGGGAGCGGCGCTCGCGTTGTCGATTGGGACATCCGCGATGGCCGCCGACGCCGATGTCATGAAACAGCTCGTCCCGACCGGGAAGCTGCGGGTCGGCATTGCCTACGCGCCGAAGCCGACGCCGATTTTCGCGGCCAAGGACGCCGGCGGCGAGGTGCGGGGCGTGCCGCGCGATCTCGGCGATGCTCTGGCGAAGTCGCTCGGCGTGCCGGTGGAGCTGGTGGTGACGGCCACGACCAACGAGCTGACCGACAAGGCGGTGGCGGGCGAAATCGATATCGGCTTCATGCCGGCTGATGAAGCGCGCCGCCAGCGCGTCGATTTCAGTCCGTCCTACTTCGTGATCGAAAGCACGTTCCTCGCCGCGGGCAATACCGACATCAAGACGTATGCGGATGTCGACAAGCCGGAGATCACGGTGGTCGGCATCAACGGATCGACCACGATACGCGCTGCCGGGCGCGCCCTGAAGGTCGCCAAGATCGTGCCGGCGAAGTCGGTCGATGAAGCGATGGAGATGATGAAGGCGGGCTCGGTGCAGGCGTTCGCGCTGACGCACGACTCTCTGCCGCCGCTGCAGCAGCAGTTGCCGGGCTCGCGCATCCTCGATGGCGCGTTCCAGACCACCGGCGTCGCGATCGCCGTGCAGAAGGATCGCCCGGCTGCGCTCGCCTACGTGAAGGGCTTCGTCGACAAGGCCAAGACCGACGGAACCGTCCGCAAGGCGTTCGATACGGCCGGGCTGAACAAGCTGCAGGTCGCGCCGTAAATTGCAGGAGCTGCAAGTACGATTGCACCGCCGCCGCTCGCGGATATAATCTTGCGGGCGATTTGCGGCGGGGCATGTGCATGTTGGACAAGTTTTTTCAGGCGCTGTTTTCAGGACTTGTGATTTTCGGCGTTCTGATGCCGCTGTCCGCGCAAGCGGAGAAGCGGGTTGCTCTCGTTATTGGCAATGATCGCTACCTGAATTTTCCGCCGCAAAAGCAGTTGGAAAAGGCCGTCAACGACGCCGAGGCGGTCGGCGACACGCTCGCCAGACTGGGGTTCACCGTCATCCGCGGACAGAACCTCGGCCGTCAGCGCACGATCGAGCAGCTCTCGGCATTCACCCGGCAGCTCGAACCCGGCGATATCGCGGCGTTTTTCTTTGCGGGTCATGGAGTGGCCGTCGGCGGCGTCAACTATTTGCTACCGAGCGATATGCCATCGGCAGAATCGGAAACCATCGTTCGCGGCAACGCGCTGTCCGAAACCGAAGTTACCGCCGAAATCCAGTCCAGGGGCGTTCGGGTCGCGCTGCTGGTGCTCGATGCGTGCCGGGACAATCCGCTGCCGCGTTCGGGTACACGCTCGCTCGGCAATACCAAGGGCCTCGCGGAGTCAAAGCCGGCGCGCGGCGTGTTCACGATCTACTCCGCCGGCATCGGACAGTCCGCGCTCGATCGGCTTGAGGCCAACGATCCGAATCGCAATTCCGTATTCACCCGCGTGTTCATCCAGCAGCTCGCGCGGTCCGATCTGCATCTCGGAGATCTCGCCGTTGATGTCCGCGAGAAGGTGGCGGCCCTCGCGCTGAAAGCCAAGGATAATTCAGGCCAGCTTCTGCCGCACGAGCAGACACCCGCGTACTACGATCAAACCATCGGCGGGAGAATCTATCTGGCGAGCCGGTCAGGCGTGAGCGAGCCGTCCAAGCCGGTTGCGCCGCCGCCTGCGGCCGCTCCGCCTGCACAGGTCGCTCTCGTCCCCCCGGTGGTGCCTCCGCCGTCGGTGACGCGCGGCGATCCGAAACTGATCCGTTCGATCTCCACGCGCGGCTACAACGGTTCGACCTATGTCGAGGGCGAATTCAACCGCGACGAAACCGGACGATGGATCGAGACCAACCGGCTGGACGCCAAGACGCGGCTGGTCTTTGCCGAACAGAAAAACACCCCGTCCGAAGTGCTGATGTACGATGATCTGCGTGATCTCTATCTGCGGTTCGATCTGACGCAAAAGCGGCTGTTCTTCCGGATGGGCAAGGCAGGACAGTGGGTGCCGTTTTACAAGATCGAGACAGTCTCGAACGTCGCGGGCCGCTGAAGCTAGTTTTTTGCGCATGATCTTTTCGGAAAACCGGTACCCACTTTTCCGGATTATGCTCTAACCCACGAACTCGCTGCGCTTGTAGCCCTGCGCGTAGAGAAGTGCTGTGAGATCGCCGTGATGGATGCTGGCAGCGGCTGCTGCGGCGACCGCTGGCTTGGCGTGATAGGCGACGCCGAGACCCGCTTCCTCGATCATTGCCAGATCGTTGGCGCCGTCACCGACGGCCAGCGTGTCGATCTCGTCGAGATCGAACGACTCGCGCAGTTCCTTGAGCGCCGCGAGCTTGGCTTCGCGGCCCAGGATCGGCTCGGCAACCATGCCGCTGAATGTGCCACCATCGGTGAGCAGCGTGTTGGCTCGGTTCTCCTGAAAACCGATCTTGGCAGCGATGGCGCTGGTAAAGGGCGTGAAGCCGCCGGAGACGAGACAGGTATAGACACCATGCGCGCGCATTGTTTGCACCAGCTCAACCGCGCCGGGTGTCAACGTGATACGGGTCGCCAGCACCTCCGCGATCACGCTCTCGGGCAATCCTTTCAGCAGCGCGACGCGCTCGCGCAGCGCCGGCTCGAAGGCGATTTGCCCACGCATGGCGCGCTCTGTGATGCCGGAAACCTTGTCCTTCAGCCCGACAAAGTCGGCCAGTTCGTCGATGCATTCCTGCCCGATCATGGTGGAATCCATGTCGGCCAGAAATAGCTTCTTGCGCCGTGCCGCGCGAGGCTGCACCACCACGTCGATGGGAAAATCGCCGATCGCCTGCCGCAGCCGTTGCGCGATATCGCGAGGGTCTTCGCTGCTTTCGAATGGAATGTCGGCCGCGACCTCGTCGAACAGCCATGTGGCCGCGCCCGGCGACGGCAGGATGGCGCGCGCGCCGTCGATGATCGTGCTATCGAGCGCGGGGTTGGCCGGGTTGCAGATGAGCGTGGCGACGAGAGACATCAGGTGAGCCGTAGCGGACAAACGAGTGCGGTGCTTATCGCAGGGCCGACGGCGAGCGGCAAGTCAGCGCTGGCGCTGGAGCTTGCCCGCACGACCGGCGGCATTGTCATCAATACGGATTCGATGCAGGTCTATCGCGATCTGCGTGTGCTCACGGCCCGGCCGTCCGCCGAGGAGGAGGCGAGCGCGCCGCACCGCCTCTATGGCACCGTCGATGCGGCGGTGAACTGCTCGGCCGGCATGTGGGTGGCGGACGCCGCGCGCGTCCTCTCGGAGGCACGTGCCGAGGATCGCCTGCCGATCTTCATCGGTGGCTCGGGGCTGTACTTCAAGGCGTTGACGCGCGGGCTCTCGGCGGTGCCGCCGATTGCCCCGGAGGTGCGCGAGAGTGTGCGGGCGCGGCTGGAACAGCATGGCGTCGAGGCGCTGCATGCGGAGCTGGCGCGTGCCGATGCGGTTTCCGCCGAACGATTGAAGCCGCGCGACCGCACGCGCATTGCCCGCGCGCTGGAGGTGGTCGAAGCGACGGGACGCTTGCTGAGCGACTGGCATCGTGAGGGCTTGCCGCCGTTGCTGCCGCCGGAAAACGTCACGGCGATCTTTCTCGATGCCGGCCGCGATGATCTCTATGCGCGCATCGACCGCCGCTTCGAGGCAATGATCGCGGCCGGCGCTCTCGGTGAAGTGAAGGCGCTCGCCGCGCGCAAGCTCGATCCGTTGCTGCCGGCGATGAAGGCGCATGGCGTTCCGGCGCTGATCCGTCATCTGGCGGGCGAGCTGTCGCTGGATGAAGCCGTCGCCATCGGCCAGCTCGATACCCGCCATTATGCGAAGCGGCAGTTCACCTGGTTTCGCCACCAGCTCCCCGAGTTCGAATGGGTAAGGCCGGAGGCGGCGATGGCGCATGTGCTGGACTCCCTCTCCCCGTCTACGGGGAGAGGGTTGGGGTGATGGGCAAGCTGCGGAAAAAGCCCCTCACCCGTCTCGCTTCGCTCGCCGACCTCTCCCCGCAAGCGGGGAGAGGTAAGGGCGTCACGAATGGCTGCCGCGCGGCCAGCAGCCGTTGCCAAACCGGAACTTCGGCGTATCCTCTCAAAACGCTGATTTGGGGTGCCATGCCCTTGACCCGGCGTGGTGCGCTGCCTATAAGCGCGCAAGCAAATGGCGGAAATTCATTAACATGCGCAATAAAATTACCAAACTCGTCCTTATTGTCGTACCTTGGCACACCGCCGGGGGTGGCTGATTGCCACCTGCAATACGGGCGGTGTGTTGAGGGCCTCTGGGGCCCTTTTTTATTTCCGACGACGGCAGGCGAGCGAAGCGCGACGCGCATGACCCCAAAGTGGAATCCGGTTTTCGGATCAGGTCATGCGCCAAAGCAAAGAGATGCACCGGAGTAGACCATGAGCGACAAGAACCACGACCCCAACCAGATGACAGGCGCTGCGATGATCGTGCGCGCGCTCAAGGATCATGGGGTCAAGCACCTGTTTGGCTATCCCGGCGGCGCGGTGCTGCCCATTTATGACGAGATTTTCCAGCAGAGCGATGTCGAGCACATTCTGGTGCGGCACGAGCAGGGCGCGGGCCACGCGGCTGAAGGCTATGCGCGCTCGACCGGCAAGCCGGGCGTCGTGCTGGTGACCTCCGGCCCCGGCGCGACCAACATGGTGACGCCGCTCACCGACGCGCTGATGGATTCGATCCCGCTGGTCTGCATCACCGGGCAGGTGCCGACGCATCTGATCGGCAACGACGCCTTCCAGGAATGCGATACGGTTGGCATCACGCGGCCTTGCACCAAGCATAACTGGCTGGTGCGGCGGATCGAGGATTTGCCGCAGGTGCTGCACGAGGCATTTTACGTCGCGACCACCGGCCGTCCGGGTCCGGTGGTGGTCGATGTGCCGAAGGACGTGCAGTTCGCGACCGGCACCTATCATCCGCCGCGCAAATCCGACGTGCATGTATCGTATGCCCCGCGCGTGAAAGGCGACGCCGCGCAAATCCGCAAGGCAGTTGCCCTGCTCGCAGGCGCGAAGCGGCCCGTGATCTACAGCGGGGGAGGCGTCATCAATGCGGGCGTTGAAGCATCGAAGCTATTGCGCGAGCTGGTGGCCGCGACCGGATTCCCGATCACCTCGACGCTGATGGGGCTCGGCGCGTATCCCGCGACCGGCGCCAACTGGCTGGGCATGCTCGGCATGCACGGCACCTACGAAGCCAACATGGCGATGCACGATTGCGACGTGATGCTTTGCGTCGGCGCGCGCTTCGACGACCGCATCACCGGCCGCACCGATGCGTTCTCGCCGGGCTCGAAGAAAATCCACATCGACATCGATCCGTCGTCGATCAACAAGAACATCCGCGTCGACGTGCCGATCATCGGCGATTGCGCCAATGTGCTCGGCGACATCCTGCAGGTGTTCAAGGCGGAGGCGAAGAAGCCCGACGTCAAGGCGTGGTGGCAGCAGATCGCTACCTGGAAGGCGCGCAATTCGCTGGCCTACAAGAAGAACAACGACGTCATCCTGCCGCAGTTCGCGATCCAGCGCCTGTTCGAGGCGACGCGCGGCAAGGACACCTACATCACCACCGAAGTCGGCCAGCACCAGATGTGGGCGGCGCAGTTCTTCGGCTTCGACGAACCGCATCGCTGGATGACCTCCGGCGGGCTCGGCACCATGGGCTATGGCCTGCCAGCCGCGCTCGGCGTTCAGGTCGCTCATCCCGACGCGCTGGTGATCGACATCGCCGGCGATGCCTCCGTGCAGATGACGATGCAGGAAATGTCGACGGCGGTTCAATATGAATTGCCGATCAAGATTTTCATTCTGAACAATCAATACATGGGCATGGTGCGGCAGTGGCAGCAGCTTCTGCATGGCAACCGGCTGTCGCATTCCTATTCGGAAGCGCTGCCTGACTTCGTCAAGATGGCGGACGCTTTCGGCTGCGTCGGCCTGCAGGCGATCAAGCCGGGCGATCTCGACGGCGCGATCAAGGAAATGATCAAGGTGAAGAAGCCGGTGCTGTTCGATTGCCGCGTGGCGGCGCTGGAAAATTGCTTCCCGATGATTCCGTCCGGCAAGGCGCACAACGAAATGCTGCTGCCCGCCGAAGCCAACGACGAAGCCACCGCCGCCGCCTTCGCCGGCGGCAAGGCGCTGGTGTGAGGCGTCCGGATGTTTGATCTCGGGCAGCTCGAACGTGCATGGGAGGTCGTCAAGGCGGCGATGCCGCCGACGCCTGCGCATGCGTGGCCGCTGCTCTCGGACCGTCTCGGAGCGACGGCAGTTGTCAAGCACGAGAACCATACGCCGACCGGCGCCTTCAAGGTGCGCGGCGGGCTCGTCTATGTCGATCGCCTGAAGCGCGAGCGGCCGCGGGTGCCGGGTCTGATCTCGGCGACACGCGGCAATCATGGCCAGAGCCTGGCCTTTGCCGCGCGGCGTCATGGCGTGCCGGTCACCATTCTCGCGCCGCAGGGCAATTCGACTGAGAAAAATCGCGCGATGCGCGCGTTCGGAGCCGACCTCGTCGAGTATGGCGAGGATTTCCAGGCGGCGCGTGAAGAAGCCTATCGCCGCTCCGAGACGAGCGGCCTGGAGATCGTGCCCGCATTTCATCCCGATCTGGTTCTGGGCGTTGCGACCTATGCCCTTGAGCTGTTTCGAGCGGAGCCGAGGCTCGATGTGCTCTACGTGCCGATCGGCCAGGGTTCCGGGATCAGCGGCTGCATCATGGCGCGAGATCTGCTTGGTCTGACGACCGAGATTGTCGGGGTGCAATCGACCGAGGCGCCGTCCTATGCGCTGTCGTTCGCGTCCGGCACGGTGGTGGCCACGGCGACGAGCGACACGCTGGCTGACGGCATGGCGACCCGTATCCCCGATCCCGATGCGCTTGCGATCATCCGCAGGGGCGCGTCGCGAATCGTCCAGGTGGCCGATGCCGAGGTCGCCGATGCGATGCACGCCTACTGGACCGACACGCACAATCTTGCGGAAGGCGCGGGCGCGGCGGCGCTCGCTGCCGCCACGCAGGAGAAAGCGAAGCTGCGCGGCAAGCGTGTCGGCCTGATCCTGAGCGGCGGCAACATCGATTTCGACCTGTTTCGAAAATGGGTCGCTCCGGACGTCAGCGCGATTGCATCCAGCAGATTTTCCGTTTCGGCCTAACCGAGAGCACAGCAATGAACCAGCCCGCCTCAGCCTATTTTCTGGAAGAGCAGAAGACGCCGAACGAGACCCACACGCTCTCCGTGCTGGTCGCAAACGAGCCCGGCGTGCTCGCGCGCGTGATCGGTCTGTTCTCGGGCCGCGGCTACAATATCGACAGCCTCACCGTGTCGGAGACCGAGCATCAGAAGCATGTCTCGCGCATCACCATCGTCACCACCGGCACGCCGATGGTGATCCAGCAGATCAAGCATCAGCTCGACCGCATGATCCCGGTCTACACCGTCGTCGACATGACGCTGACCGGCCGCTCGATCGAGCGCGAATTGGCGATGGTGAAAGTGCGCGGCTCGGGCGAGCCTCGCGTCGAGGCCTTGCGTCTGGCGGAAGCCTTCCGTGCGCGTGTGATCGACGCATCGACCGAGAGCTTCGTGTTCGAGATCACCGGCAACACCACCAAGATCGATCAGTTCATCGATCTGATGAAGCCGCTCGGCCTCGTCGAGGTTTCGCGGACGGGTGTGGTTGCCATCGTTCGGGGTCCGGAAGGAATGTGAGCCATGTTGGCGCGCGATTGGTTTTATAACGAGCGGCGGCAGCTCGGCATCGATTCCGCGGTGGCGCGGCAATCGGCGATCTACGATTCCGACGACAGCGGCAGCCGCGCCCGCTCGACGCTGACCAGGCTCGGCGTGCAGCGCGGCCAGCGCATCGCCGACATCGGCTGCGGCAACGGCATCCTCGCCTGCGAGGCGGCCCAGATGGGCGCGGAAGTCCACGCCATAGATATTTCGCCCGCAATGCTGGCGTTGGCCGAGATTCAGGCCAAGGACATGAAGGTTGCGATCAAGACGCAGTCGGCCGGTCTGCTCAGCTTCAAGTACGAGCCGAACTCGTTCGATCTCGTTGTGAGCGAATTCACGTTGCATCATCTGCCGGATTTCTGGAAGGCGGTCGCGCTGTCGCGCATGTTCAGCGCGCTGAAGCCGGGCGGGCGACTGTTTCTGCGCGATATCGTGTTTGTCAGCGCACCGGATGGCTCCGAGCGCGGCGTCGAGCAGTGGGCCGATTTCAACATCAAGAACCACAGCTTTTCGCGCGCCGATGTGATGACCCACATGCGCGATGAATATTCCACGTTCGGCTGGGTGATCGAGCGGCTGCTCGCGGATGTGGGCTTTTCGCTGGAGTCGGCGGACTATCACGGACCGATGCACGGAACATATTTGTGCCGGAAGCCGGCGCAAGCGTAGTCCCGCCGATCTGAAGTTCCTGCACCGTTGCCGCTAGTCTGTATCAGGAACTTCAGATCGAAAGCGGTACTACTATTAAAATTGTTAGTACCCTTCGGCTTTCCGAAGTTCGCTAAGGGGGTGCGGAGATGACTGACGAACTTCGGAAAGCCGGGTACCAATTCCCATGAAGCCCCTGATCTCATGAAGCCGGTCGATATCGCGCTGGCGGTTCTGGTCGCCGTGGTCTGGGGGCTTGGCTTCATCGCCAGCCGGCTCGCACTCGACGAGCTGTCGCCGGCGCTGATGAACGGCGTGCGTTTTGCCATCGCGTCGGTGCCGTGCCTGTTTCTGCCCCGGCCCAACGTTTCATGGATGGTTCTGATTGGCATCAGCCTGCCGCTGTTCACGCTTCAGTTTCTGGCGCAGTCCTACGCTATTGTTCACAGCGTCCCAGTCGGTCTGATGAGCGTCATTGTACAAAGCCAGGCGCTGTTTACCGTCGCGTTCGCGATCATTGCGTTTCGCGAAATTCCGACGCGCGCCCAGGTCATCGGGATCGGTATCGCAACCGTTGGCCTTCTGATGATCTGCGGAACGGTCGGCTATGACTTCAGCATCGGCGCGTTTGCGATCCTGATGACGTGCCCCGTCATGTTCGCGATCGGCAATCTGATGCTGCGCAAGGCGCGCGACGTTCCGATGTTCGATCTGTTCTCGTGGCTGTTTCTGATATCAGCGCTGCCGCTTCTCGCATTGGTGCCGTTCACTGATGGCGTGCAGCCGGCATGGCAATCCCTGGAAAACCTGTCGTTTACCGGCATCGCCAGCGTGATTTTCATGGGTGCGTTGACGACCAGTCTGGCCTACCGGCTGTGGGGCGGGTTGCTGCGTGATTACACCGCCGCACAGGTCGTTCCCTTTGCATTGCTTGTGCCGTTCGTCGGATCGCTGTCGTCCTCGGTGGTGTTCGGCGAACGGTTCGGGCCGTTGCGGCTGGCCGGGATGATCACGGTGGTTCTGGGCATCGCCATCATGCTGTTCTATGGACGGGCGCGAACGCTGCCGCGTGTCGCATCGTGAGAAGACCCTCATGGTGAGGAGACTGCGCAGCAGTCGTCTCGAACCATGAGGCCAGATACCGGCCTCACTCCTTCGAGACGCGCTGACGCGCTCCTCAGGATGAGGGGATGGAGTGAGGTATGAAAGACAACGAATTCCGCAACTGGAGCCACAAGGCCGCCGACTGGAGCGCGGATTATCGCGATGGTTTGCGCGACCGTCCTGTGCGGGCGCAGACCAGTCCGGGCGCGATCTTCAATGCGATCCCGGAAATCGCTCCGGAAATGCCCGAGCCGATGGATGCGA
Source organism: Hyphomicrobiales bacterium (assembly GCA_021732215.1). Classification (GTDB taxonomy): domain Bacteria; phylum Pseudomonadota; class Alphaproteobacteria; order Rhizobiales; family Xanthobacteraceae; genus SG-bin9. The sequence goes on along the minus strand of JAKFVL010000001.1, from coordinate 194,505 downwards.
TCTTCGCCGACTTCGAGAAGGTCATCCTGCCCGGCATGACACACTGGCAGCATCCGCGCTTCTTTGCTTATTTCCCGGCCAATGCCGCGCCGGCGTCAATCGTCGCCGAGCAACTTGTGTCGGCGATGGCTGCGCAATGCATGCTGTGGCAAACCTCTCCCGCCGCGACTGAGCTTGAGACGCGCGTGCTCGACTGGCTGCGGCGTGCGCTCGGGCTGCCGGACAGTTTCAGCGGCGTGATTCAGGACTCGGCGTCCTCGGCGACGCTCGCTGCCGTTCTCGTGATGCGTGAGCGCACGCTGAAATGGTCGGGCAACAAGGCCGGTCTGGCGGGGCAGAATCCGCTGCGGATTTACTGCTCGGGACAGGTTCACACCTCGATCGATCGCGCGATCTGGGTCGCGGGCATCGGCGAAGACAACCTGATCCGAATTCCGGTGACGGGCGAGCTGCGCGGCATGGACTCGGCCGCGCTGGAAGCCGCGATCGTTGCCGACAAGAAAGCTGGCTTGCTGCCTGCAGGACTCATCGCGTCCGTCGGCGGCACCAGCACCGGCGGTACCGACGATGTGGCGGCCGTTTGCGGCGTGGCTCGCCGTCACGGGCTCTATGTGCATGTCGATGCGGCGTGGGCCGGATCAGCCATGATCTGCCCGGAATTCCGGCATTTCTGGTCTGGCGTGGAGCAGGCGGACTCCGTGGTGTTCAATCCGCACAAATGGCTCGGCGCGCAGTTCGATTGTTCGGCGCACTTTCTGCGCGATCCGGACAGTCTGGTGAAAACGCTGGCGATCCAGCCGGAGTTTCTGAAAACCCAGGGCCACGATGGCATCATCAATTATTCCGAATGGTCGGTGCCGCTGGGACGGCGTTTCCGCGCGCTGAAGATCTGGTTCCTGCTGCGGGCCTACGGTCTCGAAGGTCTGCGCACAATGATCCGCAACCATGTCGGATGGTCAGAGGGTGTCGCGTCGCGTCTGGCGGCGACGGCTGGTTTCCGTATTACGACGCCGCCGATGCTGTCGCTGTTTTCGTTCCGGCATGAGCCGAAGGGCATTGCCGATCTCGATGCGCACAACCTCAAGCTGGTCGGCGCCATCAACGACGACGGCCGCATATACCTGACGCAGACGAAAGTGGATGGGCAGTCCGTGATCCGGTTTCAGGCCGGCTCGTTCGATATGACGCAAGCCGATGCGGATACGGCGTTCGAGGCAATCGTCGAGATCGCCAACCGGCTCGCGCGCTAGTCAGGACGTCCGTCAGCACATCATGTCGCAACAGATTTTCATCGCGTTCATCGTGTTTATTTTCGCCGCGAGTTTCACGCCCGGCCCAAACAATATCATGCTGATGGCGTCGGGACTCAATCACGGCATCGCTGCGTCGCTTCGTCATGTGGCAGGTGTGACGATCGGCTATCTGCTGCTGTTCACTTCGGTCGGCGTAGGGCTGGGCGCCGTGTTCGCCAGATATCCGCTGCTGCAAACGCTGCTCAAATATGGCGGCGCGGCCTACCTGATCTATTTCGCCTATCGGATTGCGACCGCGCGCCCGTCGGACGGCCGGTCGGGGAGAGACGGCAGGCCACAGAGGTTCGGCGAAGCGGCGCTGTTTCAGTTGGCCAACGTCAAGGGATGGGTCGTTGCGGTCAGCTCGATCTCGACCTATGCGGCGGTTGCCGCTTTCCCATGGAATATCGCGCTTCTGGCGGCGGTCGTGTTTGCCGCGACGCTCTCGTCCGCGTTGAGCTGGCTGGTGATGGGGGCCGCCTTGCAATCGCTGCTCCGCTCGCCCCGCGCGATCCGCGTCTTCAACGTGACCATGGCAGTCCTGCTTCTGGCCTCGCTCTATCCGGTTCTGGCGGAGCGTTAAGGAGAAAGCTGCGGCATTGCCAGTGTCCTCAAATCCGAAGTTCGCTGAACTCGCTGATCCCTCCGGACGAACTTCGGATTTGGGAAGGGCACTGGCCACTTTGATTTGCAATGCCGCTTTGGTTCGGAAATCCCTTTCGGGATCGCAGCGGGTGCTGGGGGTTTCCGAACCGCGGCATTGCCATGCACAAAGTCACCGTCCGGAGGGGCTTTCGGGCTTGTCTGGACCCCACGGTCGCTCTAGACAACGGCGGCCATTCGACAACGGGCGGGCAGGGGTATTCCACCGCCGAATAGAGGAACGACCATGCGCGTTTATTACGATCGGGATGCGGACATCAATCTCATCAAGGGCAAGAAGGTTTGCATCGTCGGCTACGGCAGCCAGGGTCATGCGCATGCGCTGAACCTGAAGGATTCCGGCGTCAAGGACGTCGCCATTGCGCTCCGTAAAGGCTCGGCGACCGCCAAGAAGGCGGAGAACGCCGGCTTCAAGGTAATGGAAGTCGCGGAGGCCGCGAAGTGGGCCGACGTGATGATGATGCTGACGCCCGACGAATTGCAAGGCGACATCTATCGCGAGAGCCTGCACGACAACATGAAGAAGGGCGCGGCGCTCTTGTTCGCGCACGGCCTCAACGTGCACTTCAACCTGATCGATCCGCGGGCCGACATCGACGTGCTGATGGTTGCGCCGAAGGGCCCCGGCCACACGGTGCGCTCGGAGTATCAGCGCGGCGGCGGTGTGCCGTGCCTGATCGCGATCGCCAAGGATTCGTCGGGCAACGCCCACGACCTCGGTCTGTCGTATGCGTCGGCGATCGGCGGCGGCCGCGCCGGCATCATCGAGACGACGTTCAAGGAAGAATGCGAGACCGATCTGTTCGGCGAGCAGGTCGTGCTCTGCGGTGGCCTGGTCGAACTGATCAAGGCCGGCTTCGAGACGCTGGTGGACGCAGGCTACGCGCCGGAGATGGCGTATTTCGAATGCCTGCACGAAGTGAAGCTGATCGTCGACCTGATCTATGAAGGCGGCATCGCCAACATGAACTACTCGATCTCCAACACGGCCGAGTACGGGGAATACGTCACCGGCCCGCGCATCGTCACCGCCGAGACCAAGGCCGAGATGAAGCGCGTGCTCGCCGACATCCAGAACGGCATCTTCACCCGCAACTGGATGCTCGAGAACAAGGTCAACCAGACCTCGTTCAAGGCGACCCGCGCCAAGCTCGCGCAGCATCCGATCGAGGAAGTCGGCGCCAAGCTGCGCGACATGATGCCGTGGATCAAGAAAGGTGCGCTGGTCGACAAGACCAAAAACTGAGGCTTGATCCACGATTTCTGATTGCCAGATCGCGCAAGCGCGATCTGGATGATCAAGAAAGGTTCGCCGGTCGACAAGACGAAGAAATAAAGGCGTTGGTGGTTCGATCCTATATTGATCGGACTACCAATGTTTACGCGGGACGTTTGATAGACCGCTAACGTGATCGTCAGCCATGATCGCCGCACTGCCGAAATTTTTTGGCCGCGTCGAATCCTTGCGCGGCCTCGCCGCCGGCATGGTGGCATTCGGCCATGTGCTGGGCGCTTTCGCGCCGTTCGCTCAACATCTGCCCGCGTATAATGTGCTGCGCACTTTCGGCAAGGGCGACAGTGCGGTGCTGATGTTCTTTGTGATCAGCGGGTTTGTGCTGTTCTTTTCGCTTGAACGCTATCGGAGAGGAGAGCACCCGATCCTCCGGTTTCTGATTGCGCGTGTTTTTCGCATCTATCCTGCTTCGATCGCAACGATCCTGCTTATCGTCGTCATCACGGCTGTCACCGGACGATCTCTCTTCGGGAATGCCGTGATCGACCCTCTGGTCGTCCTGAAGAATTTGCTTCTGCTCGACACCAGCATGAACGGCGTCATGTGGACACTCCAGGTCGAACTCCTGGCCGCTCCGGTCATTGTTGCCGCTTATCTTGCCTATCGGCGTGTTGGGGTGATCGCACTCTGGGCGCTCCTCGCTGCGTTCACGGCATTGTCGTTCGTTGGATCCTTCAATCGCTTGATCGGCACTCCGACGCTTGGCTTGCATGCGTTCATGCTCGGCATGATCGTCGCCGTCGCGGGAGAACGATGGTTCGCGGGTCTGTCCCGCGTGCGCGCCACGGCCGCGTTTATCGCCGCGATGTTCATGTTTTTCGCATGTTTTCCGCTGCTCGGATGGACGTCGCACTGGGGAACGCTGGTTGCGACGGCCTGCGCGGGAATCATGATAGCGCTGGCCGCTTTCAATAATGTAGGGCCCGGACTTGCGAGCCGGCCGGCACGGTTCCTTGGCCGGGTTTCATACGGATTCTATCTGCTGCATCCGCTGACACTGCTTGTGCTGGACCGGGCGGAGGTCAGGAACGTGATTGCCTCGCTCCTTCAGTCTGGAATGTCATTCCCTGTCACGATGGTCGCGGTCTTCCTGCTATCGGTGCTGGCGATCGTGCCGCTGGCCTATCTGCTCTTGCGTTGGGTCGAGCATCCGGGCATCGCCTTCGGACAGAGCCTGTTTCGCAATCGGATAGCGCCTGTCAGCGCCCCGGCATCGCCGTCGCCTCCAAAGTCATGACCGCCTGAACCGCCGCTGAATAAACGCGGCGTAAACCTGCGGCTTTAGATCAAGTTGCGCCGATGTGACGGTTACATTACGGTTCTGCGACACGGTGGCATTTCCGGCCGCGCCGTTCGCCTTCTGGCCGTCGCCAGCGCAAGGCCAAACCCGCGCCGGGCGTAGTTTGCGTCCCCTCGATGGCGCTTCCGCCGACCTCAGTTCCCTCGGTTCAGACCCTCGGCGGTGCCCGGCCGATCGGCTTCTGGCGGACACTCGTGGTCGCCTGGCCGCATCTCGCTGCGCTGACTCTGATGATGTTGACCGAGCCGAATTTCAGCCACCGGCTGTTCTTCGCGCTGGCCTGGGGGCTGGTGAACGGCCTCTGGCTGGTCATCCTGCGCCGTCCGGCCTTATCAAGCGCGCTTTCGCTCGGGATGGTCGTGATCCTGGTGCTGCTGTCGCGGCTGAAGCACGACGTCATGCAGATGACGGTCAATTTCGTCGATCTGCTGGTGATCGACCGCGATACCATTGCTTTCCTGTTCACCATCATGCCGAAGCTGACCTGGCCGGTGCTGGGGCTCGCGCTGGCGGCAGTTCCCGCCGGTGTGCTTCTGTGGCGGCTCGATCCGTTCCGGATCCGTCGGCTGGTGGCGTCGGGGATTGCGGCCGTCTGTCTTGCCGGTCTGTTCGGGCTCGAAGCGCTCTCGCCGGACGATCCGTGGGAGGGCTATCTGCGCGGCGGCTACGTCTCGAAATTCGTCCGGTCGGGCGTTTCCGCGGTGTCGGAGCTGCGCCAGCATGGGCTGATGGAGTCCGATTCATCAGCCGCCGAGCGGCTGCGGGTGCCACTGGAGGACTCCTGCCAGCCCGCCGGGCGGCGGCCGCACATCGTCATGATCCATGACGAGTCGAGCTTCGACATTCGCCAGGCCGAGGGGATCAAGGTGCCACCCGGTTACGGCAGTCATTTCCTGTCGTCCGATGGCAAGGCGCGCAAGTTCGTTGTGGAGACCAGCGGCGGCGCAAGCTGGGCTGCGGAATACAACGTGTTGGCCGGGCTGTCGTCACGTTCGTTCGGCCGCTTCTCCTACTTCGTCACGCTGATCGCCGCCGGACGGATCGAGCGCGGTCTGCCGCTGGCGCTGCGGCGGTGCGGGTACAGCACCACCACGCTCTATCCGGCGCAGGGCGCGTTCATGAATGCGCGCCAGTTTCACACCACGGCCGGTATCCAGCGTTTCTACGATGCGCGGCAGCTCGGCGCGAAAGGCCTCGAGCCCGATCGCTTCTTCTACGACAACGCCTTGCGGCTGATGGCGCAAGAAGAACCCGGCACGCCGCAGTTCATGTACGTCTATCTCGGCGCCAACCATTTTCCGTGGCAAAACCGGCTGCGCCCCGAACTGACGCCGGAGTGGCGCGATCCCGGCAACGCGCCCAAGATCGACGAATACCTGCGGCGGCAAAGCATGAGCGCCAGCGACTACAAGGATTTCGTTGCCCGGCTGACGAAGCAGTTTCCCGGCGAGCCTTTCCTGATCGTGCGCTATGGCGATCATCAGCCGGAGTTCTCGTCCAGCATCCTCAAGCCGCTGCTCGACGATGCGGCGACCGCAAAGCAGTTCGCTGAATTCAATCCGCGTTATTTCGCGACCTACTATGCGATCGACACCATCAACTTCAAGCCGGTCAGCAGGGCGAGTGCGATGGATACGATTGATTCGCCCTATCTGCCGATCGTCGTGCAGGAGGCGGCCGGCATTCCGCTCGACCCGTCGTTCGAGGAGCAGAAAAAAATGATGCTCCGCTGCAAGGGCGTGTTTTATGCGTGCAGGGACGGCGCGGAAGCGCGGCGGCTGAACCGGCTTCTGATCGACGCCGGCTTCATCAAGAATCTCTGAGCAGCGAACGGGGGCGCGACAGATGTCCGTCATCGCCGAGCCGGGGAAAGACTGGAGCGGCCGGTCCGCAAGCATCTGGCTCTATCGCCTGCGGGTCGCGATGGTCGTGATGCTGCACGGCGCGGCGCTGGTTCTGCTGTTCCGGACCGAGTACGGTCCGTTCGCGATCGCGCTGTCGCTGCTAGCGTGGCTTTTCCTGAACGGCCTGTTTCTGCTGATGCTCGCACGTCCCGGCGTGTCGGCCGCGCTGTCGCTGTCGCTGGTCGCGGTGCTGGTCACGCTGTCGCGATTCAAGTTCGAGATCACGCAGCTCTCGCTGACCTTCCTCGATTTTCTGATTATCGACGGCGATACCTTCTCGTTCCTGCTGACGATCTTCCCGCGATTGCAGACGCATCTGATCGTCGCGGCCGTGCTTGCCGTGCCCCTGCTATGGCTGATCTGGCGCGCCGATCCGTTTCGCGTGAGGCGGGGCGTGACACTTGCTGGCCTCACCGGAGTCACCGTGGCGATGGCGGCGCTGTCGCTCGCTAATCCCGAACAGCCATGGGAACCGTTTCAGGGCGTCAACCACATCTCGAATCTGGCGCGCTCCGGCGTGGTGTCGGTCGGACGTTTGACGGCGACCGGATGGATCGAGGCCGAGCCGCGGACGCCCGATGGTTTGAGCCTCGCATCGAATGCCCATGCAAATCTGCGGTCACCGATGCTGGCCACGTCGCCGTGCGACACCACGGTCAAGCGGCCGCATATCGTCATGCTGCTCGACGAGTCCAGTTTCGACGTCACGGCCGCGCCGGGAATCAAGGTGCCGCCGAATTACACCGATCACTTCAGGTCGATCGACGGCAAGCAGCGCACGTTTGTGGCGGAGGCGACCGGCGGGCCGACCTGGTACACCGAGTTTAACGTCCTGACCGGGCTATCAGCGCGCTCGTTCGGTGACCTGAAATTCTACGTCACCCGCATCACCGCGGGCCGTGTCGCGCGGGGCCTGCCGCAATCGCTGCAGCGCTGCGGCTACAAGACGTTCTCGCTCTATCCGAGTTTCGGAAATTTTCTGGGAGCGCGCGCCTTCCAGCGGGCATCGGGGATCGGCACGTTCATGGATGTCGCCGACATGGGAACCAGCGACGAGCAACTGCCGGACCGGTTCTATTTCGATCAGGCGTTGAATATCTTCAAGCGTGAGCAGCCCTCGCAATCGCCGCTGTTCATGTTTGTCTATCTGACCGCCAACCACTTTCCATGGACGTCGGCCTTCAAGCCCGAACTGACGCCGGACTGGAAGCCGCCCGGAAATACGACCGAGGTCGACGAATACATCCGCCGGCAGGCGATGACGGTCAACGACTATGGCGAATTTGTCGCGCGGCTGAAACGCGATTATCCGGACGAGCCGTTCCTGATCGTTCGCTTCGGCGATCACCAGCCGGCAATCTCGCAGAAGTTGATGGAGCCCGGCATCGATCAGAAGACGCTGGCACAGCGGCTGATCAATGCGGATTCGCGCTATTTCACGACCTATTACGCGATCGACGGCATCAATTACCGTCCGCGCAATCTGTCGTCCGCGCTGGACACGCTGGATGCGGCGTATTTTCCGATCATGGTGCAGGAAGCGGCTGGCGTCCCGCTCGATCCGTCGTTCGAGGAGCAGAAGAAGATCATGCTCCGCTGCAACGGCGTGTTTTATGCGTGCCAGAACGGGGCCGAGGTGCGCCGGTTCAATCGTCTGCTGATCGACGCCGGGTTGATCAAGACGCCGTAGAAAGTCTCGTCATTGCCGGGCATAGCCGTTCCAAGAACGGCGCCGCTTCGCTCGCCTATGACCCGGCAATCCAGCTTTTTAAAAGTGAGATGGATGCCCGGATCAAGTCCGGGCATGACGAAATGAACTTCTCTATCGCCTCTGGATATGATCCCACAGCCACTTCGCAACGGCGGACGGGGTCTCGCCATTGCCAGCGCGCAGGTTCGCTTCACGCATCGCGGAGACGTCGATCTTGCCGATCAGCGGCAGCAGGGCATCGCGCAGGGCTTTATCCTCCGCACGCTTTGGCGAGATGAGCACGATGGCGTCATAGGGCGGGATCGCGCGCTTCGGATCGTCCAGCACGACGAGATCGTATCTGGCGATCAGCCCGTCGCTGGTATAGCCGGCGATCACATCGACTTCGCCACTGGCGACCGCCGCATACATGAAGTCCGGTTGCATCTGCCGCTGCTGGCGGAAGTTCAGGTTATAGGCCGTGCGCAAAGCCGTCCATTCCGGACGGGAGAAGAATTCGTAGTCGCCTGCAATGCTCATCGTGCCTGCGCGTGCGGCGAGGTCTGCGGCGGAGCGGATGCCAAGTTCCTCCGCACGCTTGCGCGGCATCACCAGCGCATAGGCGTTGTCGAAGCCGAGTGCCCCGAGCGTCTTGATGCTCCAGCGCGAGGCGAGGGCAGCTTTGAGTTCGTCGAACAGTTCGCCGCGCGGCTTGACGTCGGTGCGCTTGAGCTGGTTCGCCCACAGCGTTCCGGAGTAATCGACGTAAACGTCAATATCGTTCTTGGCGAGCGCCTCGAAAATCACGTTCGACCCGAGGCCCTCGCGCAGGGTCGACGTCAGTCCCGCGGCCTCGAGCCGCTGACCGATCAGGCTTGCCAGGACATATTGTTCGGTGAATGTCTTGGCGCCGATCACATGGCTGGCGCGCGATTGCGACAGCGATGGCGTCAGCGTCGCGAGCAGCAATGCGGCGAGGCCAACGAGGCCGGCCATGATTCTTGCGCGCAAACGCAGCCGCAAGCCGTTTTCGACCAGCGCCAGCAGTTGGTCGACTGCCAGCGCCAGCAGCGCGGCGGCGGCGCAACCGAACAGCACGAACACCCAGTTCTGGGTCTGCAGCCCTGCGAAGATGTAGTTGCCGAGACTGGTTTGCCCGATCGGCGTGGACAAGGTGGCGGTGCCGATCACCCACACGGCCGCGGTGCGAATGCCCGCCATGATGACCGGGAGCGCCAGCGGCAGTTCGACCATGGTCAGCGATTGCCGGGGCGTCATGCCGACGCCCTGCGCGGCCTCAGTCAGGGCCGGGTCGATCTCCCGCAGGCCGGTGATGGTGTTGCGCGCCACCGGCAGCATCGAATACAGCGCCAGCGCCAGCACCGACGGCAGAAAGCCGAACGCCGAGAAGCCAACCCCGAGCCACGATGCGGTGAGCGCCGACAACGCCAGCAGCAGCGGATAGAAAAGCGCCAGCAGCGCCAGGCCCGGCACGGTCTGCACGATGCTGGTGATGCCAAGCAAAAACCCGCGCAGCACCGGACGCCGGTAAGCCAGCAGCGCCAGCGGCAGGCTGATCGCGAGCCCGAGCGCCAGCGCCGTCATGCTGACGCGCACATGACTGCCGAGATAGTCCGGCAGGCGGCTCAGCGCTTCGCTCCATCGCGGATCGGAGAACATCATGCACTCCGATCAGTCAGCACCGCCTGCAGCCGCGCTGCCTGCTTGCGCGGAGTATTGAGCAGTTCCTTGATATAGAGGTTGTCGCTGCGCCCCAGCTCCTGCGGCGTTCCTTGTCCGAGCAGGCGTCCTTCGCGCATCACCGCGATCCGGTTGGCGAGCAGCATCGCCTCGGTCATGTCGTGGGTGATCATGATCGTGGTCAGTCCGAGATCGCGATGCAGGCGCAGGTAGTCGTCGCCGAGCGCATCGCGCGTCAGCGGATCGAGCGCACCAAAGGGCTCGTCCATCAGCACGATGCGCGGCCGCGCCGCCAGCGCCCGCGCAACGCCGACGCGCTGGCGTTCGCCGCCGGACAGTTCGTGAGGGTAGCGATCGCGATAATTCTCGGGTGGCGCAAGCCGCACCAGCGTCAGCAATTCGTCCACGCGGACGGCGATGTCTGCCGCAGGCTGTCCGAGCAACCGGGGCGTGATGCCGATGTTCCCGGCCGCCGTCATGTGCGGGAACAGCCCGGCGCTCTGGAACACGTAGCCGATGCTTCGGCGCAGCGCGATCGGATCGGACTGCTGCACGCTTCGGCCGCTGATGCGGACATGCCCGCTGTCCGCATCGAGCAGACGGTTGGCGAGCCGCAGAAGCGTGGTCTTGCCCGATCCCGAACCGCCGACGATGGCGACGAACTCGCCTGCCGCAATGTGCAGCGAGACATCGGCCACAGCCTTCACGCGGCCGTTATCGAAGGTCTTGCCGACCTTGTCGAAGACGATGGCCTCGGCGGTGTCGCTCATTATCTCCGGACTATCATACTGCTGCAGTGGCACCAAGCCGCAACGAATATGCGGTTTCGCCCTTGCATGTTGCGGGCAGACATTGGATTTTGCGCGTCCACCTACAATGAACGCGAGCCAACATCGCGGCTTAAGAACTCCAGGGGGACAAGTTGTCATCACACGACGCCAGCCGATCGGCTGCGGTCACTCTTGCCGATGTCACCGTCGCGTTCCGGCTCGCCGACGGCGGCGTCTTCACGGCGGTCGAGAATGCCGACCTGTCGGTGGCGCCGGGAGAGTTCGTCGCCATCGTTGGCCCGACCGGATGCGGCAAGTCCACCTTGCTCAACGTGGCGGCGGGACTGATGACGGCGGCTGCGGGATCGGTGACGATCTTCGGCGAACCGCTTGGCGGCATCAATCGCAGGGCCGGATATCTGTTCCAGGGCGATGCGCTGTTTCCGTGGAAGACCGCGCTGGAGAATGTCGCGATCGGCCTTGAAGTCGAAGGCGTCGATCCACGCGATGCGCAGGCTCGCGCGCAAGAGTGGCTCACGTCGGTCGGGCTGGGTGCGTTCGCCAACCGCTATCCGCATATGCTGTCGGGCGGGCAACGCAAGCGCGTAGGTCTCGCACAGGTGCTGATCCGCGACCCCAGGATATTGCTGATGGACGAGCCGTTTGGCCCGCTCGATGCCCAGACCCGCCAGATCATGGGCAACCTGCTGCTCGATCTGTGGACGGCCGAACGCAAGGCCGTGCTGTTCGTCACGCACGATCTCGAGGAAGCGATCGCGCTCGCCGATCGCGTCGTCATCATGTCGGCCGGGCCGCAGTCGCGCATCATCGGAAACTGGACGGTGCCGCTGCCGCGGCCGCGCGACATTTTCGAGATCAGGCTCGAAAAAACGTTCCACGATCTCCACCGCGAGATCTGGGGCGTGCTCAAGTCCGAGGTGATGAAGGGCTACCAGCAGTCGGCGGGTAGTATGCAGGGAGCGGCGTCATGACGCGCGTTCGCTTGCTCATGTGGCAGGTGCTGGTCGGCGTCACGCTGATCGGCCTGTGGCAGTTGCTGACGACGGTTCCCATTTTTGGCGTCACGCTGCTGCCGCCATTCTTCTTCTCGACGCCCGAGAAGGTCATCGAGCGGATCATCAAATGGTTCGTGGAAGGCACGATCTGGAAGCATCTGGCGATCACCCTGACCGAGGCGATCCTCGCTTTCGTGATCGGTTCGCTGGGAGGCGCGCTGATCGGATTCTGGTTCGCGCGTCAGCAAATGGTCGCGGCCGTGTTCGACCCGTATGTGAAGATGATGAACGCACTGCCCCGCGTCGTGCTGGCTCCGATCTTCGCGCTGTGGCTCGGGCTTGGCATCTGGTCGAAGGTGGCGCTCGGCATCACGCTGGTGTTCTTCGTGGTGTTTTTCAACGTCTATCAGGGCGTCAAGGAAACCAGTTCGACGCTGGTCGACAATGCGCGAATGCTCGGCATGAGCGAGCGGCAGTTGCTGCGTCATGTCTATTGGCCCTCGGCGCTGTCGTGGATGTTCTCGTCGCTGCACACGTCGGTCGGCTTCGCGGTGGTCGGCGCGGTGGTCGGCGAATATCTCGGCTCGGCGGCGGGGCTCGGCTATCTGATCCAGCAGGCGGAAGGCACCTTCGATGTGGCCGGCGTATTTGCCGGTATGACGGTGCTGGCATTGTTCGTGATCGTGATCGATTTACTGGTGACAAAGGTCGAACGGCGGCTGCTGGTCTGGCGGCCGAACGCCAGCGCGGAGCGAATCTGACACTCACCATGGCTATACGGTCGCGCGCGAGGGCGCTAACATCGTCTCAAGAACGATAAACTCAAAACCGGGATGGATGCTCATGAAAATGTTCAAGCTGGTTGCTCAGGTCGTTGCCGTTGCCGCGCTGCTTGCCGGACCCGCACAGGCGCAGGAAAAGAAGGACATCACGCTCGGCGTGGGCGGCAAGGGTCTGCTGTATTATCTGCCGCTGACGCTGACCGAACGGCTCGGCTACTTCAAGGAGCAGGGCCTCAACGTGACCATCACCGATTTCGGCGGCGGCGCGAAATCGCTGCAATCGTTGATCGGCGGCTCCGCGGATGTGGTCACTGGGGCCTATGAGCACACGATCCGGATGCAGGCCAAGGGTCAGGATATCGTCGCGGTCCACGAGATCAGCCGGTTCCCCGGCATGGTGCTTGCCGTGCGCAAGGAGAAGGCGGCGCAGGTCAAGTCATTCAAGGACCTGAAGGGGATGAAGATCGGCGTGACCGCGCCCGGCTCCTCGACGAACTTTTTCGTCAACGCGCTGATCTCGCGTGATGGACTGAAGCCCGAGGACGTTTCGATCATCGGCGTCGGCACGGGATTGAGCGCGGTCGCAGCGATCAAGAAGGGCGATATCGACGCCATCTGCAATCTCGATCCGGTGATGACGAAACTTACCCAGGATGGCGACATCGTCATCCTCGCCGATTCGCGCACCGAGGAAGATAACATCAAGCTGTTCGGCGGCAACAATCCTGCTGCCGTGGTCTATCTCAAGACCGATTTCGTCGCGAAGAATCCGGAGACGACGCAGCGGATCGTCAACGCCTTCTACAAAACCACGCTGTGGCTGGCGAAGGCCACGCCGGAGGATGTCGCCAAGGTGGTGCCGGAAGAGTATTTCATCGGCGACAGGGCGCTCTACGTCGCGGCGGTGAAAGCATCGGCGCCGATGTACTCGAAGACGGGCATCATCCCGCCCGATGGCATGAAGAACGCGCTGAACATGCTGCTCGAATTCGATCCCGAACTGAAGGGCGCGAAGATCGACCTCAACAAAACCTTCGACGGCCGCTTCGTCAAGAAGGCCGCCGGTCAGATCTGACGTAATCTGTGCGATGTATCGCGTGACAATAGTTGAGTGACGAGGATGAGCAGATGTCCGGCAATAATTCCTCGTCACTGACCAAAAAGCTGAAATCCTATGTCGCGCCGTTCGAGATCGACGGATCGCGCGAGTTTCATCTCAAGTCACATCATCCGGGAGAGAAGGGCGATCTCGACAAAGAGCGTGCGAACAAGATCATCGAGGCCAACCGCGATCGCCTGCGCGATCTGCAGGAGCGGCTGTACGCCAACGACCGCTGGTCGCTGCTGCTGATCTTTCAGGGCATGGATGCGGCCGGCAAGGACAGCGCGATCGAGAGCGTGTTTCAGGGCGTCAATCCGCAGGGCTGTGAGGTCTATTCGTTCAAGGCGCCGTCATCGAAGGAGCTCGACCACGACTTCATGTGGCGCAGCACGGTTTGCCTGCCGGAGCGCGGCCGGATCGGCATCTTCAATCGTTCCTACTACGAGGAGTGTCTCGTCGTTCGCGTGCATCCGGAGATTCTCGCCAAGCAGCGCATTCCTGCAAAACTCGTGACGAAGAAAATCTGGCGCGAACGGTTCGAGGATATTTCCGCATTCGAGCGATACCTCGCCCGCAACGGCACGGTGGTGCTGAAATTCTTTCTCAACGTCTCGAAAGATGAGCAGCGCCAGCGCTTCCTCGACCGGCTTGAGGACAAGTCCAAGAACTGGAAGTTCGCGATGGGCGACATTGCCGAGCGGGCACTGTGGGACAGGTATCAGTCGGCTTATCAGGACATGATCCGCCACACCGCTTCAAGGCACGCACCCTGGCATGTGGTCCCGGCGGATCACAAATGGTTCGCCCGCGTCGTGATCGGCTCGACCATCGTCAGCGCACTCGACGCGCTCGATCTGAAGTATCCGACTGTCGACAAGGCCTCGCAACGCGAGTTCGCCAAAGCCCGGTCCATCCTGAAGCAAGAGAACTAAATCCTCACGGAAGCCGGCAGACGCGCCTCAATCGGGAGTTCCGAAGATGCAGGCCGAAGATGCAGGCATGGCGTTGCATACGATCGATCATTCGTCGTAAACACGGCGACCGCTTCAGTTTACCGGTTCGATATGCTTTTCAATTCCTATGAATTCATCTTTCTTTTCCTGCCGGTTGCCGTTGTCACCCACTTTCTTGCCGCGCGCCGAAGCATCGTCGCTGCCGTTTGCGTAACCGCTGTATCGTCCCTGATCTTCTATGCATGGTGGAAGCCGCCGTTCGTTGTGCTTCCGATTCTTTCCATTGTTCTGAATTTCGCGCTTGCTCGGCAAATCCTCATCGCCGAACCCGCATTGAAGCGGCGGCTCGTCTATGCGGGCGTCGTTCTGAACCTGCTGGTACTCGGCTATTTCAAGTATTTCGATTTTGCCATGTCGGTGGTCGTGCAGCGCAATCCTGCGGTGCCGGAGGTGCCGCTGGCGCTTTCGTTCACGACCTTTGTGCAGATCGCGTTTCTCGTCGAGCTGGCGCGCCGTCCCCAGCCGATTCCATTCGCCAAGTATTCGATGTTCGTTGCGTTCTTCCCGCATCTGATCGCTGGCCCCATCGTCCGCTGGAAGGAGCTTGGTCCCCAACTCGATAAAGCTGTGCGCTATCGCGTGAACTGGGACAACATTGCGCTTGGCCTGACGATGTTCTGTCTTGGATTGGGCAAGAAGGTTCTGATTGCCGACAGGCTTGCGCTTCATGTCGCTCCGGTGTTCGACGCGGCGGCGGCCGGGCTGGCCGTGACCACGGCTGCGGCCTGGGGCGCATCGATCGCCTATTCGATGCAACTCTACTTCGACTTCTCCGGATACTCCGACATGGCGGTCGGACTGGGCCTGTTGTTCAATATGAGGCTGCCGATCAATTTCGCCGCGCCTTTGAGGGCAACCAGCATCATCGATCTCTGGCGCCGCTGGCACGTCACGCTGTCGCGGTTCTTGCGCGATTTCGTTTACGTTCCTCTGGGCGGCAGCAATGCCGGTCCCGTGCGCCGCTCGGCCAATCTGCTGGCGACCATGGTCATCGGCGGCCTCTGGCATGGCGCGAACTGGACCTTTATCGCCTGGGGCGCCTTTCACGGCGTGCTTCTCATGCTCAATCATGCATGGCGCTCGTGGCGCGGTGATCGGCGATCGACAGCCGCCGGACTATCCATCGGCTGGCTGCTGACGTTCCTCGCATTTGCAATCGGGATGACGATGTTTCGTGCTCCGGATATCCAGACTGCCGGACGGATGCTGCAAGCGATGGCCGGCTTTGCAATTCCGGCGCCCGGCGAACCGCTCGTGGTCAGCTGGGATTTCTGGCTTATCCGCCAGGGCTATCTTTCGGAGCCGTTTGTGCAGGCCTGGCTGGGCGCGCACTGGTCGGTCGTGGGCAGCCTCATCACGTTGGGCGCGATTGTCGTTGCGCTGGCCGTTCCGGACACAATGGAATTGCTCGATTATCGGGAAGGCGAGCCGCACTCGAACTGGCGGCGCGCACCGAGGCTGCTCTGGAGGCCGTCCGTTCCGTGGCTGGCATTCACGGCGGGAGTGTTCCTGCTTGTCTTTGCCAATCTGAATACCTTCAGCGAATTTTTGTACTACCAGTTTTGACAGCCTTGCGATGAACGCACGTCGATTTTCAATTTTCGCGATCGCCATCGCCGGAACGGTTTTTCTGGTCACGGCGCTGCTGAACGTTGTGATCGATCCGCAAGGCGTGTTCGAGACTGGCGTTTCCGGCAAGCCCGCCAATCCCAACTTCAGGTATCAGCGATTTCGCGAGTATCAGCGCGATGCCTCGCGCGTGGATGGTTTGCTGTTTGCATCTTCGAGAGGAGCGGCCTTTGAATCCAAAGACGTTGCGCCGCGGATCGGCGTTGGCCATTTGCAGAATCTGTTCGTGCCTGCCGGGTCGCTTGCCGACTATCTTCCCTTTCTCGAATACATTGTCGCGGACAAGGCTTCTCGCGGAGAGCGCATCAAAAAAGTTGTCCTGATTCTAGATGCCGATTTGTTCGGAACGCCGGCCTGGACCAACACCAATATCGACGGCTTTCTGCCGCCGGGTGTCGGCGGGACGGAGCCGGTCCGGTTCTGGTGGCGATATTTGACCGCAGTTCAGTTCAGGGTGTGGCGAAGCGAAATCCGGAATGCCTGGTTGGACAAGCGCGCGAACCGTGTGTCCGCGGACGGCGAAGTCGTTGCTGGATCGGATGATCGCAATCTCACCAGGGATCGGTTGCCTGTCGTCCGATCAATCGTCTTAGGCGCATCGGATACGTCAGATCGGAAGCATCATGGTCTGGAATTTCCGATCATGCTTGCCGGGTTATCGAACGAGCCTCCGCGGGCCTCCAAGCCGGCTGCAGACGCGCAGGTACGGCGAGCGACATACCGGCCGCAACTCGATCGCAGGCTCGCTGACCTTGCGCGATTTGTGGCGATCTGCCGTGACCGCGGCATAGAGCTGACGGTCGCGATCAGCCCGATGACGCGATCCAGTCTGGACAACTACGGCGTCACGGAGTTGTCCGACATTGTTGATCGCATCAACCGCATCGCTCCGGTCTGGGATTTCAGTGCGCCGGGAACGGTGCAAGAGGGGCCTGATTTTTGGCGCGACTCCTCGCACTACGTGCCGGCTGTGGCGTTGATGATGATCGACAGAATGTTCGGTGGGGGCGGAGACTTGGGTCGTCCTGGCCGCCTGCGCCCGCTGGCGGTCCGATAATTCACGGATGGACACTGCCGGTTATCGCGAAAGGGCAGCCCTCCTGCCCCTTTTTTGGCGTTGCTCCTGCTGGCAAATCTCGTCTAGAACGACGCTCGGACGCATCCAGAGCAACGAACTGTCAAGGGTTTGTCGCCAAGGTTGCAGTCTTCAGGATGCAAGGCATGACGATTCGCAGCGATATCGAAGCGTTCGACGGGAGGGCCGCCATGGCCAGCGTTCCCGCGACTGCTGCTGCGCGCATCTCCTCGCTCCTTCTTGGCGGGCTTCTTCTGCTTATCAGCCCCTGAGGGCCGGCTGGGCGTTTTGCGCCTGGGCACTCAGGGGAGCGTAGCACTCAAACCCCTTAGAGCGCCTTTCAAAGCCTGGCGCATCCCGATTCCAGAGGAAGTCCAATGACCGCCACCACCAAGTCCAATCAGGACCGCGTCTTTATTTTCGACACCACGTTGCGCGATGGCGAGCAATGCCCCGGCGCCACCATGACCTTCGAGGAGAAGATCAGGGTCGCCGAACTGCTCGACACCATGGGCGTCGACATCATCGAGGCCGGCTATCCGTTTGCATCCGACGGCGATTTCGAGGCTGTCCGCGAAATCGCCAGGCGCGCGAACAATGCCGTGATCTGCGGCCTGTCCCGCGCCGCGCACAAGGACATCGACCGCTGCGCCGAGGCGGTTCGCGTCGCCAAGCGTGGCCGCATCCACACCTTCCTGTCCACCTCGCCGGTGCACATGAAGTACAAACTGCAGATGGAGGCCGCGCAGGTCTATGAAATGGTGATCTCGTCGGTGACGCGCGCGCGCAATCATATCGACGACGTCGAGTGGTCGGCGGAAGACGCCACCCGCACCGATTTCGACTTCCTCTGCCGCTGCGTCGAGGCTGCGATCAAGGCGGGCGCGACCACGATCAATCTGCCGGACACGGTGGGATATGCCGTTCCGGAAGAATATTACGACATGTTCAAGCGCATCCGTTCGATAGTGCCGAACTCCGACAAGGCGATCTTCTCGGTTCACTGCCATAACGATCTGGGGATGGCGGTGGCGAATTCGATCGCCGGCGTCAACGGCGGTGCGCGGCAGATCGAATGCACCATCAACGGCATCGGCGAGCGGGCCGGCAATGCCGCGCTCGAGGAAGTCGTGATGGCGATGCGGGTGCGCAACGACAAGGTGCCGTACTGGAACAACATCGAGAGCACGTCGCTGACCCACGCCTCGAAGGTCGTGTCGGCGGCGACCTCGTTCCCTGTGCAGTACAACAAGGCGATCGTCGGACGGAACGCCTTTGCGCATGAAAGCGGCATCCATCAGGACGGCATGATCAAGAACGCCTCGACCTACGAGATCATGTTGCCGGAGACGGTCGGCATCAGCGCGACATCGCTGGTGATGGGCAAGCACTCCGGCCGGGCCGGCCTGATCCACAAGCTGGAAGAGCTCGGCTACAAGCTGTCGAAGAACCAGATCGACGACGTGTTCGTGCGCTTCAAGTCGCTCGCCGACCGCAAAAAGGAAATCTACGACGAGGATATCGAGGCGCTGGTCGATCAGGAAATGACCAGCTCGCACGATCACATCCGCCTGGTGTCGTTGTCGGTGATTGCCGGCACGCGCGGTCCGCAGCGCGCCACCATGAAGCTCGATATCGAGGGCACGGCCAAGCTCGCGGAAGAAGAGGGCAACGGGCCGGTCGATGCGGTGTTCAATTGCATCAAGTCGCTGGTGCCGCACGAGGCCAAGCTCGAACTCTATCAGGTTCACGCCGTGACGGCCGGAACCGACGCGCAAGCCGAGGTCTCGGTTCGCCTGTCGCAGGATGGCCGCTCGGTCACCTCACGCGCCTCCGATCCGGATACCCTGGTGGCATCGGCGCAGGCCTATCTCAGCGCGCTGAACAAGATCGTGAAGAAGAAGCAGCGCGACATGCCTTCGGTTGCGGCGGGCTGATCCGCAATCGAGCTGCTATCCCAACGCGGCGCTCCGGTGCCGCGTTTTGCTTCTGAAGCAAGGCATCGTGCCGGCCGCTCGCGTTGCCTGAGATTGGCGTGGATCGCGCGGGTACGGCCGGGTTCGTGGCGAAAATCTCTCATTTTCAGGGGTTTGCGGAAGCCGCCGGTTGTCGCGGTAAACCCCGCCGCGATAAGGGAAAACCCCGCCTGCCTTGCTGGACATCGGGGGGGCGCTTTGCTAAACGACGCCCTCTTTGGTGAGTATTTCCCGAATGGTTTCGGGCGCATAGCTCAGTTGGTAGAGCAGCTGACTCTTAATCAGCGGGTCCCAGGTTCGAGCCCTGGTGCGCCCACCAATCTCATCAAAAATCAGGTCAGTAGAGATCGAGCGAGACGCACGTCATTCTACGGTGCGTTTTACAATTTTTTTCGCTTCGAGCTTTCTCATCGCCATCGTCCGCGCGCTCGCGTCGCGGCCCGATGCATTATATCGCCTACGTCCAGTTGAATTGCCTACGTCCAGTTGACCGAGGATGCGATTCCGAAGCTCGCCGGCATGAGGCTTGTGCCCGGATGCCTGCCGAGGTTTGTGTTTTGACGCGGGAACGGGCGGCAGTTTCGTATCTGATGAAGCTGTTCAGCGTGTCGCGCGTTTTTCGTGAGCGATAGGATGGGCGTCGCAAACTGTCGCTTCGCTCAAGCTGGCAGGCATGCAACGAACATCCAGCTGGCAAGCGCGTCGACGATGCGCGTCTCGGCGGCGTGATCAAGGCAGGAAGCGCGCGCCTTCGCGGCCGAGAAAATCGAGCATCGCCTGGGCGGGCGGCAGCAGGATCTTGTCGTGGCGGCGCGCGACATGCCAGTTGCGGATGACGGGCAGGCCCGCGATGTCGAGCGTGACGAGGCGGCCGTCCGCCAGCTCGCTGGCGACGGTGTGCTTGGAGATGAAGGCGATGCCGAGGTTTGCGATCACCGCCTGCTTGATGGTCTCGTTGCTGCTCATCTCCATGCCGACTTTTGGCTGAAGGCGGTTCGCGCTGAAAAACTGTTCCATCAGCATCCGCGTGCCGGATCCCTGCTCGCGCGTGATGAAGACCTCATCGGCGATCGCCGATGGTTTGAGCCGCCGCTTACGGGCAAGGCGGTGAGTAGCCGGAGCCACAATGGTGTGCGGGTGTTCGCCGATCAGCCTGATCTCGACATCGACGTCCGCCGGCGGCCGTCCCATGATGGCAATGTCGAGCTCATAGCCGCGCAGCGCGTCGCGCACCTCTTCGCGATTGCCGATCTGCAGGCTGACATCGATCCCCGGAAATCGCTTCAGGAAGCCGGCGATGGCGAATGGCACGAAGTATTTCGCGGTGCTGACCGCGGCGATGGTGACGCGGCCGCCGCTGCTGCCGGCGAGCATGTCGACGGTCGTCCGGCAATCGGCCAGCGCGGATTCCATCCGGCCGTGCATGGCAAGGACTTCCCGTCCGGCGGCGGTCAGGATCATGCCGTCCGACGTGCGCTGGATCAGCGGAAGTCCGATCAGGTCCTGAAGTCCTTTGATCTGAAGCGTGACCGCGGGCTGGGTCAGATTGAGCTTGCGGGCTGCGGATGTCAGCGTTCCGCAACTGTCCACCGCGGCCAGCGCCCGCAATTGCCGGAGCGTGATATCGCGAAATCGGGCCATAAGAAAATCTTTTGCTGCCTCCAAGTTATTGAAATTTCCCTTATTCAACCGGCCTCGTCAAGGTGCGGGACAGTCGTGTTTCCGCGGCTGTTCCGTAACGCCCCGCCAGAGGGCGTCCGGTTGGGAGGCGACGATGGACCAGCGCCGCACGCTCCATTCCTGCCTGATCGGCGCCGCGTCGCACACGCCGGCGCTTGCGAGCGTCGTTGCTGTGATCGCGGGTCTCGCCGACGCAGCGCCGGAGATCGCGGAGCTTGTGGCATCGGCGCCGTTGCGAGGGATCACCGGCGAGGCGGTGGGCACCAACACGGATGGCGATTCACAGAAAGAGATCGATCTCGCTGCCGATCGGATCATTCGCCAAACGCTGGTGAGCCTTCCGGTCGCGGCTGTCGTCTCGGAAGAACTTGAAGCGCCCGAACTGTTGAGCAGTTCCGCAGACCTTTGCATCGCGATCGACCCGCTCGATGGCTCGGCCAATCTCGAGAACAACGTCTCGGTCGGCACCATTTTCTCGATCCGCAAGAAGGGAAAGGACGCGCTGTCGTCGTTCTTCGAGCCCGGCACCATGCAGGTTGCTGCCGGGTTCTTCGTCTACGGTCCGCAGACCACGCTGGTTCTGGCGCTCGACGGAAAGGTCGACATCTACACGCTGGATCGGGGCACCAGGGAGTTCATCCTGACGACGGCCAGCGTCCGCGTGCCCGCAGATACACCGGAATTCGCCATCAACGCCTCAAACCGGCGGCACTGGATGGGGCCGGTTCGCGCCTACATTGATGATTGTCTTGCTGGAAAGGGAGGTGACTCGGGCCAAGACTACAACATGCGATGGATCGGCTCTCTGGTCGCCGAAAGCCTTCGTATCCTCGTTCGCGGCGGCGTCTTTCTCTATCCGTCCGATGCGCGCCCAGGATATCGCGAAGGCCGACTGCGGCTCTTGTATGAAGCGCACCCCATGGCGCTGGTCATGGAGTGGGCGGGCGGCGCGGCGACGACAGGACGCCACCGCATTCTCGATCTGTCGACGCGAGCCCTGCATCAGCGCGTCCCGCTGATCATGGGCTCCGCGCGCGGTGTGCGTGCCGTGGATGCGGTGCACGAGAGCGTCGAGCCGATGTTCGAGAGCGATGCGCCGTTGTTCGCCCGCCGCGGCCTGTTCCGGTAAGGCCCGAAATCATGTCCCGCTCGCATCCGATCATCTCGATCACCGGCTCCTCTGGTGCCGGAACCACGTCCGTCAAGCAGACGTTCGCCAATATTTTCCGGCGCGAGAAGGTATCCGCCGCCTTCGTCGAGGGCGACGCCTTCCATCGCTACAATCGCGCCGACATGCGCATCAAGATGGCCGAGCAATCGCAGCTCGGAAACAAGCATTTCAGTCACTTCAGTCCGGAGACGAACCTGTTCGACGAGCTTGAGCAGTTGTTTCGCGATTACGGCGAGACCGGCACCGGCACGACGCGGCACTACATCCACGATGACGAGGAAGCCGCGCTTTACGGTGGATCGCCGGGGACGTTCACTGAATGGACGCCGCTGCCATCTAATTCTGACCTGCTGTTTTATGAAGGCCTGCACGGCGCGGTCATCACCGACAAGGTCAACGTGGCCAAGCATGCGGATTTGAAGGTCGGCGTCGTGCCGGTCATCAATCTGGAGTGGATTCAGAAGCTGCACCGCGATCGCAACGCGAGGGGCTACTCGACGGAAGCCGTCACCGACACCATTCTGCGCCGTATGCCGGACTACGTGAACTATATCTGCCCGCAGTTCGCGGAGACCGACATCAATTTCCAGCGGGTGCCGACGGTCGATACCTCGAATCCATTCATTGCACGGTGGATTCCAACGCCGGACGAATCGATGGTGGTGATCCGGTTGAGAAATCCGCGCGGCATCGACTTTCCTTATCTGCTGTCGATGATTCCGAACAGCTTCATGTCGCGCGCCAATTCGATCGTGATTCACGGATCGAAGCTCGACCTCGCGATGCAGCTCATTCTGACGCCGCTGATCATGCAGTTGATCGACCGGAAGCGGCGGGCGGCATGACACCGATTGTTTCACAGGAGGACGCATGGCGCGGATCACTCTAAGGCAACTGCTCGATCATGCGGCCGAGCGCGGCTATGGCGTGCCGGCTTTCAACATCAACAATATGGAGCAGGGGCTCGCGATCATGGAGGCCGCCGCCGCGGTCGATGCGCCGGTGATCATGCAGGCGTCGCGCGGCGCGCGCACCTACGCCAACGACATCATGCTGTCGAAGATGATCGATGCTCTGGAAGAGATGTATCCGCAGATTCCGCTGTGTCTGCATCAGGATCACGGCAACGACGAAGCGACCTGCGCGACCGCGATCAAGCATGGCTTCACCTCGGTCATGATGGATGGCTCGCTGAAGGCGGACGCCAAGACGGTCGCGGACTACGACTACAACGTCGATATCACCCGCCGCGTGGCGCAGATGGCGCATTGGATCGGTGCGTCGGTCGAAGGCGAGCTCGGCGTGCTCGGCTCGCTGGAGCATGGCGGCGGCGAACAGGAGGACGGCCACGGCGCGGAAGGCGATGTCAGCCACGACCAGTTGCTGACCGATCCGGCGCAGGCGGTGGATTTTGTCCGCGCCACCAAGGTCGATGCGCTGGCAATCGCGATGGGCACGTCGCACGGCGCCTACAAATTCACCCGCAAGCCGGACGGCGACATTCTTGCCATGAATGTGGTTGAGGAGATTCACCGCCGGCTGCCGAACATTCATCTCGTGATGCACGGCTCGTCCTCGGTGCCGCAGCCGTTGCAGGACATGTTCAACGCCTTCGGTGGCGAGATGCCGCAGACCTGGGGCGTGCCGGTCGAGGAAATCGTGCGCGGCATCAAGCATGGCGTGCGCAAGGTCAACATCGACACCGATTGCCGCCTCGCGATGACCGCGATCTTCCGCAAGGTCGCCTCCCAAGCCAGAAGCGAGTTCGATCCGCGAAAATTCTTGAAACCCGCGATGGATGCGATGCGCGATCTCTGCCGCGAGCGCTTCGAGCAGTTTGGCACCGCGGGCAACGCCTCGCGCATCAAGCCATTGCCGCTGTCCGAGATGGCGAAGCGATATCGGTCCGGCGCGCTCGATCCCCAAATCGGCGGCGTCGCCAACGCTGCGGAATAATCAACAAGGCGGTCCGTGCCGTCACCAGTCAGGTCAAGGAGAGCACCATGAACGAACAGTCGATGACCGTCCGCGGCAAGGATCGCTACAAGTCCGGCGTGATGGAATACAAAAAGATGGGTTACTGGGAGCCGGACTATGTGCCCAAGGACACTGATGTCATCGCGCTGTTTCGCGTCACGCCGCAGGATGGCGTCGATCCGATCGAGGCGTGCGCGGCGGTGGCCGGTGAATCGTCGACCGCGACATGGACGGTGGTGTGGACGGACCGGCTGACCGCCGCCGAAAAGTATCGCGCGAAGTGCTACCGCGTCGATCCGGTGCCGAATTCGCCGGGCAGCTACTTTGCCTACATCGCCTACGATCTCGACCTGTTCGAGCCGGGCTCGATCGCCAATCTCACGGCATCGATCATCGGCAACGTGTTCGGCTTCAAGCCGCTGAAGGCCTTGCGCCTCGAGGACATGCGGCTGCCGGTTGCCTATGTGAAAACCTTCCAGGGCCCCGCAACCGGGATCGTCGTCGAACGCGAGCGGCTGGACAAGTTTGGCCGTCCGCTGCTCGGCGCGACGGTGAAGCCGAAGCTCGGCCTGTCCGGCCGCAACTACGGCCGCGTGGTCTATGAAGCGCTCAAGGGCGGTCTCGACTTCTGCAAGGACGACGAGAACATCAATTCACAGCCGTTCATGCACTGGCGCGATCGCTTCCTTTACTGCATGGAGGCGGTCAATCGCGCGCAGGCCGGGACCGGCGAGATCAAGGGCACCTATCTCAACGTCACCGCGGCGACGATGGAGGATATGTACGAGCGCGCAGAGTTCGCTGCGGAGCTCGGCTCAGTGATCATCATGATCGATCTCGTGATCGGATACACTGCGATCCAGTCGATGGCGAAGTGGGCGCGCAAGAACAACATGATCCTGCATCTGCATCGCGCCGGTCACTCGACCTACACGCGGCAGCGTTTGCACGGCGTGTCGTTCCGCGTCATTGCCAAGTGGATGCGGCTCGCGGGCGTCGATCACATCCATGCCGGCACTGTGGTCGGCAAGCTCGAAGGCGATCCGGCAACCACGCGCGGCTATTACGACATCTGCCGTCAGGACTTCAACAAGACGACGCTCGAACACGGGGTGTTCTTCGATCAGCACTGGGCCAGCCTGAACCAGATGATGCCGGTGGCGTCGGGCGGCATTCATGCCGGACAGATGCATCAGTTGCTCGATCATCTCGGCGAGGACGTGGTGCTGCAGTTCGGCGGCGGCACCATCGGCCATCCGAAGGGCATTCAGGCCGGCGCGACCGCAAACCGCGTGGCGCTGGAGGCCATGATCCTCGCCCGCAACGAGGGCCGCGATTACGTGCATGAAGGTCCGGAAATTCTCGCGAAGGCCGCGCAGACCTGTACGCCGTTGCGCGAGGCGCTGGAGATCTGGAAGGACATCACCTTCAATTACGAGTCGACCGACTCACCTGATTTCGTTCCGACCGCCACGCCGGCGATGTGAGGAGAAACAACATGCGCGTAACTCAAGGCTGTTTTTCGTTCCTGCCCGATCTGACCGACGAACAGATCACGGCACAGGTTCAATACTGTCTGGACAAGGGCTGGGCGGTGAACATCGAGTTCACTGACGACCCGCACCCCCGCAACACGTATTGGGAAATGTGGGGATTGCCGATGTTCGACCTGCGTGACGCCGCCGGCATTATGAAGGAGCTCAACGACTGCCGGCGCACCTACGGTGACCGCTACATCCGTCTTTCCGGCTTTGACGCCACCCACGGATGGGAATCCTTGCGAATTTCGTTCATCGTCAACCGGCCCAAGGATGAGCCCGGCTTCCGGCTTCAGCGGCAGGAAGTCGACGGTCGCAGTATGCGCTATACGACCGTGTCCTACGCGGTCGATCGCCCGGAAGGCAGCCGGTACGAGTAGCCTATGAGCGATGCCGCAGCAAAACCGCCGGTCGCAGCGGAGACACCTGTCTCCGCTATCGACTTGCGCAAGGAGTTCGACGCGGTCGATATCGCGCCGGTGCTCGAGCAGCTCGATCGCGAACTGATCGGGCTGAAGCCGGTCAAGACACGGATTCGCGAGATCGCGTCGCTGCTGCTGGTCGAGCGCATCCGTCAGAAGATGCAGCTCGCAACCACATTCCCGACACTGCACATGTCGTTCACCGGCAATCCCGGCACCGGCAAGACGACGGTCGCGATGCGGATGGCCGGAATCCTGCACAAGCTCGGATTTGTGCGCCGCGGTCACGTCATCAGCGTTACCCGCGACGATCTGGTCGGGCAATATATCGGTCACACCGCGCCGAAGACGAAGGAAATCCTGAAAAAGGCGATGGGTGGCGTGCTGTTTATCGATGAGGCGTATTACCTCTATCGCCCGGAGAACGAGCGCGACTACGGTCAGGAGTCGATCGAGATTCTGCTGCAGATCATGGAATCGCAGCGCGAGGATCTGGTGGTGATCCTTGCCGGCTATGGCGACCGGATGGAAAAATTCTTCCAGAGCAATCCGGGCTTTCGCTCGCGCATCGCCCATCACATCGATTTTCCAGACTATAACGACGACGAGTTGCTCTTCATCGCCGAACAGATGCTGCGCGATCAGAACTACAGCTTCTCGGCGCAGGCGCGCGAGGCGTTCGTTCGCTACATCGCGGCGCGCCGCCAGCAGCCGCTGTTCTCCAACGCGCGCTCGATCCGCAATGCGCTCGACCGGATTCGCTTGCGGCAGGCCAACCGCCTCGTGTCGAACCTCGATCAGGTCGTGACCAGCCAGGACCTGATGTCGATCGAGCCGCAAGATGTGCTCGCCAGTCGTGTATTTTCCGGCGCGCCCGATGGGACGCGGGCGCCTACCGGCAAGCCATGAGTGCGGGCGACGACCGCACCGGGCGGATTGCCGCGCATCTCAAGCAGGCCGAAGCCCTTATCTTCGACGTCGATGGAACCTTGGCGGAGACCGAAGAGGTCCACCGCATGGCGTTCAACGAGGCTTTTGCTCTCGGGGGTCTTGGCTGGAGCTGGAATCAGGCCGCATACAAATGGCTGCTCCAGACGACCGGCGGCAAGGAACGTATTCGCGCGTTCGAGAAGATGCGGGAGCGGGGATGCGACGAGCTTTCGCAGACCGAGGTCGACAATCTGCATCGGATCAAGACCAGAATCTACGGCGAGACGATCGCGCGAGGGGGATGCCCGCTGCGTCCTGGCGTGATGGCGACGATCAGGATGGCGCAGCGCAGGGGCCAGCGGCTGGCGATTGCGACGACGACGTCGCACGAAAACATAGGCGCTCTGCTGACGGGCACTCTTGGCGCAGGCTGGCAGGACGTGTTCGAGGTTGTCGTTGCAGGCGATGATGTGCCTTACAAGAAGCCCGCGCCCGACGTTTATCTGGAAGTGCTTCGGCGACTTCAGTTGCCTGCGGTGGCCTGCGTGGCGATCGAGGACTCCGTGAACGGTCTGCGATCCGCGACGCTGGCCGGTATACCCGTGATCATTACAAAGAGTCAGTATTTTCAGGACGAGAATTTTGGCGGAGCACTGGGTGTAATTGAAACGCTCGACGAGCTTTACCGTGAAATCGGCGACACCTGACACCGGTTCAACGTCAGTTCCTTCCGTCACCGGCTTCGTACAGCGCCGTCAGGCCCTCGCGATAGGTCGGGTACCGCAATTCGATTCCGAGTTCGCTTCGTAACAGCTGGTTGGAGACACGTTTGTTTTCGTCATAGAAACTGCGTCCCATCGGCGTCAGCACGGCGTCGTCAATCGCGGTTTCCGGTGGCAGCTCCCGGCCGAGCAGCGAAGCTGCGAACGCGACGACGTCCTGCGGCGGGGCAGGCTCGTGGTCGGTGACGTTGTAGATCGCGCCGTCGCGCGGCCGCTCCATCGAGGCATTCACGACCCGCGCGATATCATCCACATGGATACGATTGAAAACCTGTCCCGGCTTGACGATCCGCCGCGCCGTGCCTTGCGCAACCTGTACCAGCTGATTCCGGCCCGGTCCGTAGATGCCCGCCAGCCGAAAGATATGGACCGGTTTTTGCGTGGCGCTGCGGAGATCGAGCCAGCCGCGCTCCGCTTTCACGCGCTCGATCGATCGGACTGATGTCGCGGCCGTGGGCGTTCGCTCATCGACCCATTGCCCCTTGTGATCTCCGTAGACGCCGATCGTGGACAGGTATCCGATCCAGCGCAGCCGCGGCGCCGACGCGATCGCTGCGGCATAGGCTTCAAGCGCCGGATCGCCACCGGGGCCGGGCGGGATCGAGACCAAGAGCGCGTCGCAATCGGCGATGTCTGCCGCGATTTGTGTGTCGCGATGGTCCAGCGAGAACACGCGGACGGTCACACCGGCCCGCGAGATCGCCTGCGCCTTCGCGACGGATTGCACGGTCCCGACAATCTCGACGCCCTGCGCCGTCTGATCCCGCGCGATGCAACGGGCAGTATATCCCAGTCCGAAAGCAAACAGCTTCATCGCGTCTCCAGCCACCGGTGCGGATAGTCCTTTCGGCATTCTGCACGGCAGTAGAGGCCAAGCCGGCGGTCGTCACAAGAGTTCTGAAGACGATAGGGCGCATCTGAACTTGCCGCGCGGTGCGTTCAGCTTTACGATTGATGATTGCTCGAAAGATGAGGTTTGCCCCATGTCAACGCCCCGATTAGGGCTGCTTGTCGCGGCTGTCACATATTTTTCGATCGGCATGGCGCACGCTCAGAACGAGCCTGTATGGCGCGTCCACAACACGTTGGAGGCTGATCGACCGCTGCTTTGCAAGGATGCCAGCAGCGTCAACCTGGTGGTCTCGATCCTGTCGCGCGCTCTCGAGGCCCGCAGTGAAAAGGAGATCGAGAAGTCCGATCGTCTGGCCGACATTGCCGGCCGTCTGCAGGCTGAAATATGCCGCCGCCCCGCCGCCGATGACATCGTCATCCTGCGCTGCAAGCTCGCGCAGGATTCGACCGGACGAATCTCCACGGTGAAGCTGAGCACCGTGATCCGCTCCGAAGCGTCGAAAGGCGAACAACCTGTGTACGCCTGGACC
This sequence comes from Hyphomicrobiales bacterium, assembly GCA_021732215.1. Classification (GTDB taxonomy): domain Bacteria; phylum Pseudomonadota; class Alphaproteobacteria; order Rhizobiales; family Xanthobacteraceae; genus SG-bin9. Next base: position 165,416 of record JAKFVL010000001.1, on the reverse strand, counting down.
TACGCGAAAATCGATTCGGGGAGCGCCGACACCGAAGCGCAGGACGCGACCGCCAAATGGTGTGCGTCCGAAAAGGGAAGCGACGAGATTTTGAGCCCGACGCCGGATCTGGTGCTGCGGGTGCAGCAACGGCTATATGATTTCGGCCTGCAGATACCTCAGATCAACGGCCAGCTCACGGCGGAGACAGTGCAAGGCCTGATCGAATTTCAAAAGTTCGCAAAGTTGCCGCCGACCGGACAATTGACGAAACAGACCGTCGACAAGATCGTCTCGATGGCCGCGCCGTCGGCCTGGGTGTCCGTTGCCTTCAATGGGGCTGGCAATTTTGGAGTCGAGATCGGCGCCACGCGGCGCGGTGCGGAGATCGAGGCCGTCAAGAAGCTGCAGCGCCGGTCGCGCGGGGACTACAAGCTGTCGTCGACATCGGCGCCGAACTGCATTGCATTCGCAACGACGGGTTATACCGAGCGCGATCGCCGCAGGCGCACCACGTTCACGCAGGCTTTTACGAGCGTTGGCAACTCGGCTGCTGCCGCCACGCAGGCCGTCTTGAATTATTGCGAGAACGAAAAGGGTGGCGGGACGTGCGAGGTTCGTCAGGCGGTATGTGCGGACGGCAGCGGGCGCTACGACAGAGACGCCATTCCGGCCAATTCACCGGCTCCGCAAAACCAGAACCCCGCCCCGCGGTTCGATCCCAAGAACATTCCGCTTAATTCGGCGCCGCCTCGGGGCTGAGGCTTGATCCGGTTGTGAAAGCGCCGCCGACAGTGGTCAACGCGGTGGTGGCGCATTGACCGGAATGGATGCCGGATCCCAGCGCTTTTTCGGGACTTCGCCGCCCGGATTGGGTGCGAACGGCAGGTTTTGAATCATGCTCACGGCGCGCCACAGATCCGGGCCGAACGTTCCGTCGATCGGCCCATTATAGACTCCAGCGCGTCTCAACAGCCTTTGCAATTCGATGCGAAAATCGCGAGTCCAGCCGTTGGCGGCCCCGCTCATCTGCCTGATCGAATAGTCGTGGCCCAGACGCAATGCCGCATAAATCCAGTGAGCGGCTTGCGCGGGATTGTAGGGCAGTCCTTCGCCAGCGTCGTAAGCTATCGCGGTGTTGTAGATGCCGAAGTTGTCGCCCTGTTGCGCCGCGAGCAGATAGAGTCGTACCGCCTCCACCTGATTTTTTTGCACGCCGTGGCCGTAATTCAGCATCCAGCCGTAGTTCGTTAATGCTGCGAAATAGCCGCGGTCGACCAGACTGCGATAGCGCGGGGCAGCCTCGCGATAGTCCTCCACCTTTTGGAACGAGCGGGCGAGCTGAAACTCGAACCGAGGCGTGTTGGGATATTGCGCGAGCGCGGCCTTGCAGGCCTTGACGCCTTCCGCGCCGTTGAATTGTCCAAACGAGCTTCCGTCCGTGACACGTTCCGGATCGGTCGCGCTGGCGGCGATACGATCGCAATCGTGCACCGGCGGCTTCCCGGTTATGACCGGCTGCGCGTCGCGCGGCAGCAGAATTGCAAGGTCGCTTCTTTCCGGTGGGGAGTTGTCGCGGGGCGGCTTCGGCTTGATCTCCACGCCGACGTCGGTGGATGCCTTTACGTCCGAAGCCTTGAAGAAAAACTGATCGATCAGCGAGGAATTGTCCCACGGCACCTGACGTTGCTGGGTCTCCGTCACCACGTCGCGGCGCACCCGCTTCAGCATCTCGAGGACATCGATATCGGGCGCCGAAATATGCCGGCGCAGCGCGGCGGAGTAGGGACTGTTGTCGCTGTCGCCGTCGAGCGCGGTGTTGCCGGGCTGGGTTGAAAAAGAAATAACCGTGCCGACGCTGGCATAGACGCTGGCGAGGCCCTGGCCGACCGCTTTCGAGCGAGCGCCGAGAGAATTTGAAAGCGCCTCTCCCAGCGGATTATCGCGGCATGCGTCGAGTATCACGATGGTGGTGATGCGATGATGGGCGAGCCGTTGCAGAACGATATCGATCGCAACGAGTTCGAACGGCAGATCGGCCTCGTTGCCTATTTTCGCATCGACCGGGATCATGTAGTTGCGGCCATCGACTTGAAGGCCATGCCCGGCATAGTAGAAAACCGCGGCCGTCGAGCCATCCAGCGAGTTGGCGAATTCGCGGACCCGTTGTTCGAATCCCTGCTTGTCAAGGTTGGTTGCGAGAGTGACGTTGAAGCCCAGCTCGCGAAGCGATTGACTTACGACGCTGGCGTCGTTGGTGGAGTTCTTCAGCGGGGCAACCGAGATATAGCTGGCATTTCCGATCACCAACGCGACGCGCCGCTCGGCGGCTTCGGCCGGAGCGGCGAGGCATCCAAGGCACCATACAGTCAGCATGAGCCGACAGAGAGCGGACATCATCGCGGCATCTCTTGAGACCTTCATGCCAATGATAATCCAACATCGGCAGGGACGCCAGCGAAGTGGAACTTGATCGCTGCCTCTTTGGCTCCGGCGAGTGATGCAGCCAGCATGCGAGCGAATTGACAGATTCTGTACGACCGCTGGGACCGGCATGGCGCAAGACGCCGGTTCGGCGGACCGGCCGAAGCCTTATCAGCCGGTAAATCCTGCCCCTGATTTGCGGGTTCCGCCGACATCGTCGGATACCGGATCGAGCACGAGATAAGCTCGGCATCAGCCAGATAGAACCGGCAGCCACGGCCGCCGGTTTCTTTATGATCCGCCGCGAAGCTACGCCGCAGCCTGCTGCGACTTCATGCGCTCAATAGCCCGCTCGATCCTGCCGCGCTGAGCTGACAGAAGCGATTCGATGTTTAGCGGCATCGTTGCCGATTTCAATGCATCGTCGTAGCCGGATTTGTTGCGCTCTTCGCCGTCGATCAGCCCTGGCAAAACCGTTTCATCCAGCCCGCCGAACAACGATCGAACGCTCATGATGGTGCGGTGAACCGTGGACATCAGCGAGCCGCTATCGTCCGACTGCTCGCCGGACTTCCGAAGTTCCGCTTCAAGTTCGTTCGCGTTCTGATCGTGCAACGTGATCATGCTGCGGAAAAGGGGAGTCATGCCCCTGCCTTCCGCGTCCTTGAGCGCCTCATCGTACCCGTTACGCGCGTCGATCGCATTGATATGAAGCGTCTTCAGGTGTTTGGCTGCGTCGCTGTCCATGATTGTGCTCCCGGCTCGGTTGTTGGCGGGAATTCAACGGTGTCGACATCGCGTTTGTTCCGGGAGCGTCGTTAAGGCGCAGAGTGAGTTTCGCTAGGGCCGCTCGCCGGCTTTCGGCTTGAGCCCATAGCGGGCAACCAGTTTCCACACGTGCGCCGGAACCATGTTCTTCATGCGCTGCGGATATTGCCGGCGCAGATGCAGGATGGTCTCGACCGCCTTCATCTCGACGCGGGCACGCGCGAACTCAATGCCGCGCGGGCCGAACCGCGGCATCACCCAGCCCATGATCGGGCGCAGCCAGTCCGGCATGGCCCGCAGCGGAAGCCCGCCTGCCGCAAGCTCCACATTCTTGAGAAATCCCTTGACCGGCCCGGCCCTCTTGCCCGCGCTTGCGGGCTCTGTGGTGCGAACTTCGTCGCCGAGAAGTTGCAGCAACTCCTCGCCGCGTTCGTTGCGCACCAGCAGCCATTGCTCGCCCTGGCCACCCATGTATCCGACGGTGATGTCGGCCAGCACATTGGTGTAGTCGACGCAGGTCCGGCAGGTGAGCGGGAAGAAATCCGGCGGTAGCTTGGAAATCGGAAGCTGGAGAAACGGAATTTCCTTGATGTGCCCGTTCTTGAAGCGCAGCTCGACGTGATAGTCGGCGCGAAACTCCAGATACGTGATCGTGGCCGGATCGTCGGACAGCAATTCAAGAAACTGATGGAAGTTCGCGGTGGTCGTGTTGTCCGAGCATGGCGTGCCGACCACGTAAAGACGATCGAATCCGAGTTTGACCTCGATCGAGCGCAGCGCGTAGACCTGACATGGAATGCCGATCACGGCGAGGCGCTTGTAGCCCTTGGCGCGCGCCGGTTCGAGCAGCGCCAGCAACGGCGCATATCCCATCCGCATGCCGCGGCATTGCTTCATTCCGTCGGCGGACGTGACGAGAACCGGAACGGGCTTCCAGTTGTCGTCGGCATCGGGCGCCATGGTGAGCACTGCGTCCACCGCGCCGGTTTCGAGAAGCCGCTCGGCGATCCGCGTCGTGATGCCGGTCCACTGCGCGCCGTCGCGCGGCTCTTTGAGCGCGGCGCGCACCATACGCCGGAATGGCCCGAAAAAGATTTCGTCGGATCGCTGCGGATCTCGCGTCCGCCCGTGCACGCGCTGTTCGAGTGCGGGATAGTCCGGTTTGATGAACTGGCAGGCGTGGCCGCATCGTTTGGGGTCGCTGGAGCGGGAGATGCCGCAATCGGTGCACAGATCGCGCGGCGCGGCGTCCGCAATCGGCGGCGTCCACACCGCAGGCGATGCGCCGGCGCTCGCTACCATCCGCGTGTCCCGGGCGAACCCTTGAACGGACCGGCAACGCGCGACGTGATCCAGCCGCCGTAGAAATCGCCTTGTTGGGGTTTGACGCGCTCGTCGCCGACCCAGCATTCATCCACGCGCGATGCGTAGAACGCGAAAAATCCGGCGATCTGCCGAAAGGCGCTGGACGGAGCGGGATAGCTCCACGCGGCGCTCGCAGACCGTTGGCCGTCGACATCGAGCGACCAGTAGCTGGCGTGCCCCTTGAACTCGCACCACGATTGCCCCGGTGCACGTTCAAGATGGTTCAACTGAACGTCGCCCGGAGGGATGTAATAGACCGGAGGATGACTGGTTTCGAGAACGCGATATCCTGAGCGCGTATCGGCGATGATCCGCTGTTTGAAAATGACACGCAAACGTTCTGTCACTGGCTCCAGCCGCGGCGGCCGTGGATAATCCCAGACCGATTCCTGACCCGGTTGAAGTTCATCGCGCTGCGGCCTCATCATGCGCATCTTTCCGACGCTAAAGAGAATGCTTGTTCGAGCAGATCAAGAAACCGGTAAGGGTGCAATGGCCTGTTCCGGTTCTTATCAGCGCACGATCATCGGGAACGTCACGGCGATGGCCCATGCAAACACCGCTGCATTGGCGATTGCGCCAGGCAAGGGATGGCGAGTGGCGCGGTAGCTCCAGCGGCTGATGAGGCCGAACGCCAGAAACAGCAGCAGGATCGCCGGCACGATGATGGCGAGGAAGAACAGCTTCTGCGGATTGAGTACAACCGCGATCGCCAGCGATAGCAGGAAGCAAACCTTCGTCAGGGCGTAGGCGTCGCGTTTCGCCTGCGCGCCGCGTGTCAGCCACTCATCGGCGATGAAATAGATGAAAGTTCCGCAGGCAATTGCGGTTATCAGAGGAATGCGTGATGGAATGGGGTAAAATGAAAACACGTAGCGATCGATCGGAAAGCCGAACGCGGCAATCTGGTAGACGGTCAAGGCGATTGCGGCGAGCCCGATGGCCTTCCATTTGACCGTTGGCGCATGAACTGCTGCGTCGGGCTGACTTTCATGCGGGCGCAGGTAATAGACCGCCGCTCCGGTGAGCAGGCCATAGATTGCGAAATGTAGCGCGAGATAGTCGCCGAGCAGGATGGACAGGAAATCGGTCGGCAGCTTCCACAGAATCAGCGGCGTCAGGATGGCCGGCAGGACGGCTGCGATCAGCAGCGGTCTCCACGTCAGATTGGCTCCGGCAGGTGTGTCGGCCGTCACCGGCAAAAGACTGGCGAGCGGCCAGGCCAATGCAATCAGGCCCAGAAAAACCAGCGCCAGGGAAAGCCCGCGCCGGTCGATGCCGTCGTTGGCTTGTCGCCCGAAAGCGCTGTTGATCCAGTCCAGCGCTGCCGTCATGCTGTCCTTGCTGTAGAGAACGCCGATATGCTCGACCCCCCGCGCCAACACCAGCCGGCGGGCGGTGCCGTTATCGAATTTGCCATAGGTTTTGCCGGCTACGGCCTTGCCGCCAGCCGCCATATTGACGATGCGCAGGCCTTCGTCGCTCAGCACCGAAGGTTCAATCGCGCCGACAATCACCAGCAGGTTGCGCGGGCTGTCTGCGATGACCACCGGCGAAAAGACCGAAACCGCGACGGTCGCCTTCGTCTCTGGATGAGCCTGCGCGAACCGCACCACGATATCGGACGCCATCGAGTGCCCCAGCACTGCAAGCCGGCCGTCGCTGGCCGGCAAGTCTTTCGCATAGGAAGCGATTTCGCCAAGCTCACGCAGCAAGGCCGATGTAATGGTCAAACCCTCGGTGATATCACCGCGCATCGGGACCGGATTGCGTCCATGGCCGAGAAAATCGAACGTCACCGCAATGTATCCGTTGCGCGCCAGCGTCGTGGCAAACGGCTGCATCAATTGCTGCGACCCGGCGAATCCGTGCGCGATCACCACGACAGGCGCGCGCACGCTGGATGTCGGCCGAAACACCGTCACGGGTGTCGTGCCGACGGCTGTTCGCGTGACGGTGAGACCTGCGGTTTCGCCTTCCAGCCGATACAGGCCGGCGGCGAGAACGGCGATGGCGGTCAGCGCAACAAGCAGCCGGGCGTATCGCGCGATCCGCGGTACCTTATCCCGCGCCCCCGGCGAGGGATGCTGCATCGATCGATCCTCGTGTGCGACGTGCCGTTGCGGTTGCCGGCGCAGTTAGCCAGCGAAGGCGCGCGGCGGTAAAGCGCTTTTTCTCATTCCGAGGGTATGCGAAAAGCCGGTTTCCGGGTGCAATGCGAGACGCTTCTTGAGCAATCGCGTTTGCAATCGTCGAACGGCTGGCCATAATCGCCAGCAAGTTATATGCCGTGCGCGTATCTGTGCGGTCGTGAATGGAGCGGACTTGGCAACGAACTTACTGCGCATCGGAACGCGCAAGAGCACCATGGCGCTGGCGCAAACCGAGGAGATCGCGCGGCGTCTGACTGCGGCATCCCCCGGCCTTGAAGTCGAAATCGTCAAATTCGAGACGCGCGGCGATCAGGACCAGACCAGCAAGCTGCTGCGTCATGGCGGCAAGGGTGGTGCTTTCGTCGCCGAGATCAGGCAGGCGGTGATCGCGGGTGAGCTGCATGCCGCAATGCATTCGCTGAAAGATATGCCGGGGAACGAAGACACCCCGGGACTGGTGATCGGAGCGACGCTGTCGCGCGATCCTCCGACCGACGCGCTGGTGGTCCGCTCCGGTGTTTCGATCGACGCGCTGCGCCGCGCGAAGGGCAAGGGCTTCAAGATCGGCACCAATGCGGTGCGGCGCGCGGCCTATGCGCGGCGGTTGTTTCCGGAGATCGAGGTGGTTCATTTTCGCGGCGCCGCCGATACGCGCGTGCGCAAGCTCGATCAGCGCGAGATGCAAAGATTGCCGAACGGCGGCGAGGTTGGTCCTGCGGACGCGCTCATCATGGCGCGCTCCGGGCTGGAGCGCGTCGGTCTCGCGGCCCGCATCGCCTACGATTTCACGCCGCAGGAGATGCTGCCGGCGGTGGGGCAGGGCATCGTCGCGGTGGAATGCGCGGCGGGCGACTGGTCCACGCGCGGCATCCTCGCGCTGATCGACGATGCCTCGGCGCATCTCAGCGCGGATGCCGAGCGCGAGGTGCTGTGGGTGCTTAACGGCCACTGCAATTCGCCGATCGCCGGTTTCTCGACGATCAAAGGAACCGAGATGTCGCTGATGGCGTCCGTGCTCGACCTCGAAGGCGGCCAGATCATCGAGGCCTCGCGGATCGGTCCGGCAGACCGGCCACGCGAGCTCGGCCGCGCCGTAGGCCTCGATCTGCTGAACAAGGGCGCGGCTGCAATCATCGAACGCACGCGACCAGAGTGATGAGAAATCAGTGATGGCAACCGCTTTTCCATTCTCTGCGATCGTCGGCCAGGACGAGATGAAGCTCGCGCTTCTGATCGCGGCTGTCGATCCGAAGGTGGGCGGCGTACTGGCGTTCGGCGATCGCGGCTCGGGAAAATCCACGGCGGTTCGGGCGCTGGCGGCGCTGCTGCCGAAAATGAAAGTGAATGTGAACTGCCGTTACAATTGCGATCCCGGCCAGCCGCAGGAATTCTGCGAGGACTGCCGCGCCCGCGCCGCGAGCGGCAAGCTGAAGACTAGCCAGGTTTCCGTTCCTGTCGTGGACCTGCCTCTGGGCGCGACCGAGGATCGCGTGGTCGGTGCGCTCGACCTCGAACGCGCGCTGGCGCGCGGCGAGAAGGCGTTTGAGCCCGGCTTGCTGGCGCGCGCTCATCGCGGCTTCCTTTACATCGATGAAGCTAACCTGCTGGAGGACCATCTGGTCGACTTGCTGCTCGATGTCGCGGCGTCCGGCGAGAATGTCGTCGAGCGCGAAGGCCTGAGCATTCGTCATCCGGCGCGTTTCGTGCTGGTCGGCACCGGCAACCCGGAAGAGGGCGAACTGCGGCCGCAACTGCTGGATCGTTTCGGTTTGTCGGTCGAGGTCAAGACACCTGACGATTTGCCGAGCCGGATCGAGGTCGTGCGGCGCAGGGATTCGTTCGAGCGCGACAGCGCTGCGTTTCTCGAAACCTGGTCGAAAGAAGAAAGCAAGCTGCGCAAGAAGATCACTGCGGCGCGCGAACGCCTGCCGTCCGTGGCTGTTTCGGACGCAGCACTTGAGCGTGCTGCCAAGCTGTGCATGCTGCTTGGCACCGATGGACTGCGTGGCGAACTGACGCTGATGCGCGCGGCTCGCGCGCTGGCCAGTCTCGAAGGCGCGAAGACGGTGAAGGACGATCATTTGCGGCGCGTCGCGCCATCGGCGCTGCGTCATCGCCTGCGCCGCAATCCACTCGACGATGCGGGCTCGAGCGTGCGGGTCGATCGCGCTATCACGGAATTGTTCGGATGAGCGGTGCGCTGGTCTGGTCCGATGCCGTGCTGGCCGCGCAGATATTCGCGGCCGATCCGGCCGGAACCGGCGGCGTTCTGGTCCGTTCGCGCGCAGGCCCGGTGCGGGATCGCTGGCTTGCGATGATGCGCACGAGCCTTTCGCCCGCGACGGTAATTCATCGCCTTCCGCTGCACATAGCCGATGGGCGTTTGCTCGGCGGGCTCGATCTGTCCGCCACGCTGCGCGCCGGCCGTCCGGTCGCCGAGCGGGGACTGCTCGCGCAGGCCGACGGCGGTGTGGTGCAGGTGGCGATGGCGGAACGGCTGTTGTCGGCGACCACTGTTCATCTCACGTCCGCGATGGATGCGGGCGAGATCGCCATTGAGCGCGACGGCATGTCGCTGAGATTGCCGGCCCGGTTCGGTGTCGTTGCTTTCGATGAAGGCCTCGAAGACGAGTCTGCTCCAGCATCGTTGCGCGATCGTCTGGCCTTTCACATCGACCTGAACGACTTTTCGGTCGGCGATGCTGAAATGTTTGAGGTGGAGCCTGAAGCGATTTCCGCGGCTCGCGAAAGGCTTGCGGCCCTCGAAGCCAGCGACGCGCAGATTACGGCGATCTGCAATGCGGCTGGCGCGCTTGGCATCCCGTCGTTGCGCGCGCCGTTGCTCGCCGTTCATGTGGCGCGTGTCTCGGCGGCGCTGGAAGGCAATGCCGCTGTGACTGACGACGATATTGCAACAGCCGCCCGGCTCGTGCTCGCGCCGCGTGCGTTGATTTTCCCGCAGGCGCAAGAAGAACAAACGCCGGAGCCGCCGCCGCCGTCAGAGCCGCCTCAAGATGATGATGCTGGCGACGAAACACAACAACCGGACCTCGATCGCGCGCTGGATGAGGTCATCCTCGCTGCCGTTCGCGCGGCGCTGCCGCCCGGCGTGCTCGCGGCCTTGCGCGAGGCTTCCCGCGATCGTTCGCGCAGCCGGTCGTCCGGAAAGGCCGGCGCGCTTCAGCAATCAAAGAAACGCGGGCGCCCGGTGGGTGTCCAGCGCGGCGATCTGCGCTCCGGCGCGCGGCTGAATGTGATCGAAACCTTGCGTGCGGCGGCTCCGTGGCAGCCGCTGCGGCGGCGAGAAGCGATACAAGGCGGCGCGCAGGCGCGGGTTCTGATCCGTCACGAAGATTTCCGGCTGGCAAGGTTCAAGCATCGCACCGAGACCACGACGATCTTTGTCGTCGATGCCTCGGGATCGGCGGCGTTGCATCGCTTGGCCGAGGCCAAGGGCGCTGTCGAGCTTTTGCTGGCCGATTGCTATGTACGTCGCGATCAGGTCGCGTTGATTGCGTTTCGCGGCAACGGCGCTGAGTTGTTGCTGCCGCCGACACGCTCGCTTGCGCGCGCCAAGCGAAGTCTTGCGGGGTTGCCGGGCGGCGGTGGAACGCCGCTGGCTGCAGGTATCGATGCAGCCGCGCTGCTTGCCGACTCCATTCGCCGCAAAGGTCAGACACCGACTGTCATTCTGCTCACCGATGGCCGTGCCAATATTGCGCGCGATGGCTCGGCAGGACGCCCCCGTGCCGAACAGGACGCCACCGCGTCGGCGCGGCAGTTGCGGGCAGCCAACATCGCAGGCATTCTGGTCGATACGTCGCCGCGTCCGCAACCGCTCGCGGCGCAGTTTGCCGCCGAGATGGGCGCGGATTATTTACCGCTGCCGCATGCGGATGCGGCAACGCTGTCGAAGGCGGTCCTTGCGACGACACAGGGGCGTTAGAAGCCTAACCCTTGTACGCCCGCACGCGCCTAAGCATCTGCTCGACGTGCGCAATCGGTGTTTCCGGCTGAATGCCGTGACCGAGATTGAAAATGAGACGGCCTTTGGCAAAGTTCGCGAGTACGTCATCGACGGCACGATCAAGCGCCGCGCCTCCGGCAATCAGCACCAGCGGATCGAGATTGCCTTGAACGGCGACGCGGTTCTGCACCTGCTCGCGGATCAGTGACGGCTCCGCCGCCCAATCGATGCTGACTGCATCGACGCCGGTCTGCTCGACGTAGGATGGCAGCAGCGCGCCTGCACCGCGCGGGAAACCGATGATCTTCGCATTCGGGGCTTTCTTGCGCACGCCTTCGACGATGCGCTTCATCGGTTCGATCGACCAGCGTTTGAACTCCGATGGCGGCAGAACACCGGCCCAGGTATCGAAGATCTGCAGCACGTCCGAGCCGGCGGCGAGCTGGCTGAGCAGATAGGTAATAGAATTCTCAACCAGCACATCGATGATCGCGGCGAAAGCCTCGGGCTCGCGGTAAGCCAGCATGCGCGCAGGCGCCTGGTCTGGCGTTCCTTGCCCGGCAACCATGTAGGTCGCGACCGTCCAGGGCGCGCCGCAAAATCCGATCAGGGCAACTGCGGGATCGAGCTCGCGCCGCACCCGGCGCAGCGCTTCATAGACAGGTTCGAGCTTGGAGAAGTCGGCCTGCCGGTCGAGCGTCTTTATTTTTTCCGGCGTGTCGAGCGGATCAAGCCGCGGACCTTCCCCTGCTTCGAAACGGACCGAGCGGCCAAGCGCGTGGGGAATGACGAGAATGTCGGAAAAGATGATCGCCGCATCGAAATGAAAGCGCCGGATCGGCTGCAACGTCACTTCGGCGGCATATTCGGGATTGAAGCACAGATCGAGAAAGCTGCCCGCCTTGGCCCGCAGTTCGCGATATTCCGGCAGGTAACGTCCGGCCTGCCGCATCATCCAGACCGGAGGTACCGGTTGCCGCTGTCCGGAGAGGACATCCACGAACGGTTTTGCAGGAACGAAAGACCTGGCATGGGAATTGGCGGGTGAATTGTTTGTCAATTGCAGCATCCACTTTACTGACAGACTGGCTTATCAGGTCTGATACACTGCCATGTCGATCCTGACCACGCCAGCGTGTGGCCCGGCCTCAAATCGGGAGCTGTTCCAGTGAATGCATCGGCACTTATTCCGGGCGCAGCTTTGGCCCGCGAAACGGTCCAGCTGCCGTTTCCAGTCTCCGGCCAGCGCCACGAAATCGCAACGCGCGTCGGCCGCCTGAGCTATTTTTCGGCGCGATCGGGTTCGGCTTCGTCAGCGCCTCCGGTGCTCTTGATCCACAGCATCAACGCCGCCGGATCGGCCTATGAGATCAAGCCGCTGTACGAGCATTACCGCAACAGCCGCGCCGTCTATGCGCTGGAGTTGCCCGGCTTTGGCCATTCGGAGCGCGGCTGCCGCGTCTATACGGCGCGGATGATGACCGATGCGATCCACGTCGCGGTCGATGAAATTCGCAAGGCGGAAGGTGCAGCGCCGATCGATGCCATGGCTCTGTCGTTGTCGTGCGAATTCCTGGCCCGCGCCATCAGTGAGAAGCCGCTGGCGTTTCGCAGCGCCGCGCTGACCAGTCCGACCGGCTTCAACAGCGCCAAGCAGGACGTGACGTGGCGCGACGGCACGCGCGGCAAGCCGTGGCTTCATGCGCTGCTTGAGCGGCCGCTCTGGAGCGAAGGCCTGTTCCGCATGCTGACCAGCCGCGCCGGCATCGCTTACTTCCTGAAGAAGACCTGGGGGTCGCCAGACTTCGACAAGGGGCTTGCCGACTACGACTATCTTACCACGCATCAGCCCGGCGCGCAGCACGCGCCGTATTATTTCGTGTCAGGCTTTCTGTTCAGCGAAGACATCATGCATCTCTATCATTCGCTCACGCTGCCGGTCTGGATGGCGCACGGCAACCGCGGCGATTTCGTCAACTACAAGAACAAGAGGCGGGTGGAAGGCAGGGCGAACTGGACAATCGATGTGTTCCAGACCGGCGCGATGCCGCATTTCGAGGCGCGCGACGATTTCATCCGCACCTACGATGCGTTTCTCGATCGCGTCGCCCGATCGGATGTTACGCGAGGCTGAGACCCATGTCCGGTCTTGTGTGGAGCAAGGATGGCGCGCACTGGCCTCACCGGGAGGCCAGCGAATTCGTGGAGGCTGCGGGCCTTCGCTGGCATGTGCAACGGATGGGGCAAGGTCCGCAGCTCCTGCTCGTCCATGGCACCGGCGCGGCCACTCATTCGTGGCGCGGATTGATGCCGCTGCTCGCCGCGCATTTCACCGTGATCGCGCCAGACCTGCCGGGCCATGGTTTTACCGAATCGCCAGAGCCTCATCGGCTGTCGCTGCCCGCGATGTCCGCCGATCTCGGCGAGCTGTTACGCAAGCTCGATGTACAGCCGCAGGTCGTCGTCGGTCATTCTGCGGGCGCTGCGATCCTCGCGCGCATGTGCCTCGATGGCCGGATCGCGCCGCAGTTGCTCGTCAGCCTGAACGGAGCGTTTCTGCCGTTCGGCGGCGTCGCCGGATTTCTGTTTTCGCCGCTGGCCAAGCTGCTGGTGCTCAATCCATTTGTGCCGGCGATGTTCGCACGCACGGCGGCGAACGATGCGTCGGTCGAGCGTCTGATCCGCGGCACCGGCTCGGCCGCCGATCTTGAAGGGATCGCGCTTTATCGAAAGCTGCTCCGCAGTCCGTCGCATGTCGCCGCCGCACTCGGCATGATGGCGAACTGGCGGCTCGAGCCGCTGGTGAAGGATCTGCCGAAGCTCGCGACAGGACTGGTGCTGGTGGCCGCCGACAACGATCGCGCGATCGCGCCGCGCGTTGCGGATCGTGTCCACGACCTCGTCGCGGGTTCGCAGATCGAGCGCTTGAACGGCCTCGGCCATCTGGCGCACGAGGAACGGCCGGACTTGATCGCTGGTCTGATCACAAGACACGAGGCGCAAGTCATCTCCGCCAGCGAAATGCGCGCCGACACTGTCAGTTGAATTTTACACAGACAGGCTAGGCAACTGTCAATAGATAGTTACACTGCCGCGCATGCTTGATGCGACCGCAACCACAACGCCGCTTGCAAGTGCGCATCGCCATCGTTCGCATGCGTTGGTGATCGGCAGCGGCTTTGGCGGATTGGCTGCCGCGATCCGTCTCGGCGCAAAAGGCTATCGCGTCTCGGTGTTCGAGAAACTCGATGCGCCCGGCGGCCGCGCCTACGTCTACCGGCAGGACGGCTTCACCTTCGACGCCGGGCCGACGATTGTCACCGCGCCGTTCCTTTTCGAAGAGTTGTGGAAACTGTGCGGACGCAAGATGTCCGACGACGTCACGCTGCAGCCGGTGTCGCCGTTCTATCGCATCCGCTTTGATGACGGCACGAGCTTCGACTACACCGGCGATCCGGTGGCGATGCGCGCCGAGATCGCGCGGTTCTCGCCGGCCGACGCCGATGGCTACGACCGCTACATGAAGGCGAGCGAGGAAATCTTCAAGGTCGGCTTCGAGCAGCTTGGCGATGTGCCGTTCAGCAAATGGACCGACATGGCGCGCATCGCGCCGGAGATGGTGCGGCTGTCGAGCTATCGCAGCGTCTACAGCTTCGTCTCGAAATTCATTCGCGATCCGAAACTGCGCGTCGTCTTCAGCTTCCATCCGCTCCTGATCGGCGGTAATCCGTTCACGGCGAGTTCGATCTATTGCCTGATCGCGTTTCTGGAAAAGCGCTGGGGCGTGCATTTCGCCATGGGCGGCACCGGCCGTCTCGTGCAGGGACTGGTCAAGCTGATCGAGGGGCAGGGCAGCGCGGTGCATTGCGGGCAGGAGGTCAGCGAAATCCTCGTGAAAGATGGCGCGGCGACCGGGGTGCGTCTCGCATCAGGCGAAACCATTGCTGCGGATGTGGTCGTTTCCAATGCCGATTCCGCCTGGACCTATCGCCATCTGCTCCCCGCGCGCGTGCGTTCGCGCTGGAGCGACCGCCGCCTCGATCGCGCGCGCTACTCCATGAGCCTGTTCGTCTGGTACTTCGGCACGCGCCGCCAATATCCGGACGTACCGCATCACACCATTCTGTTGGGGCCGCGCTACAAGGAGCTTCTGACGGATATCTTCGAGCGCAAGGTTCTGGCAAAGGACTTCAGCCTGTACCTGCATCGGCCGACCGCGACCGATCCGTCGCTGGCCCCTAGCGGCTGCGATGCGTTCTACGTGCTCTCGCCCGTACCTCATCTGGAGAGCGGCACCGACTGGCGTACGGCAGCCGAACCCTATCGGCGCGCCATCGCGCAGTCCTTGAGCGAGACCATGCTGCCCGATCTGGAGAACCAGATCGTGACCTCGCACATGCTGACCCCGCAGGATTTTCAGGATCGCCTGTTGTCCTGTCGCGGCGCGGCGTTCGGGCTCGAACCGGTGCTGACGCAGAGCGCATGGTTCCGGCCGCACAATCGCAGCGAGGACATCGAAAATTTCTATTTGGTCGGCGCGGGCACGCATCCCGGCGCCGGTCTGCCCGGCGTGCTGTCGTCGGCGCGCGTGCTCGACAGTCTCGTTCCCGACGCTCAAGGAATTTCCAACTCATGACGATGCAGTCCAGCATGGCGCGCTCCGATATCGCGGCTTGCCGCGAACTGCTCAGAGGCGGGTCGCGGACGTTCTTTGCCGCATCGCTGGTGCTGCCGCGCCGGGTCAGCGAACCGGCCATCGCTCTCTACGCATTTTGCCGGCTCGCCGACGACGCCGTCGATCTGGGTTCGGATCGCCGGGCCGCCGTCGTGCGATTGCAGGAGCGGCTCGACAGCGCCTATCGCGGGCATCCGATGCAGCTTCCGGCAGACCGCGCGTTTGCGGACGTAGTCAGCCGGTTTGCGATCCCGCGCGAGGTGCCGGAGGCTTTGCTGGAGGGTCTCGCGTGGGATGCCGAGGGGCGGCGCTACGAGACATTGTCCGATCTTTACGCATATGCGGCGCGGGTCGCCGGAACCGTCGGCGCGATGATGACGCTGGTGATGGGACAGCGCGACCCCGAGATCGTGGCGCGCGCCTGCGATCTCGGCGTGGCGATGCAGCTCACCAACATCGCGCGCGATGTCGGCGAAGACGCGCGCGCCGGGCGGCTGTATCTGCCGCTGCAATGGCTCCGCGAGGCGAGTATCGATCCGGATGCGTGGCTTGCCCGACCCGTATTCGACGACAGGATCGCGGCGATCGTGCAGCGCCTGCTCGACATCGCCGACGGGCTTTACGATCGCGCGACCCATGGCATCCAACATCTGCCGCGCTCGTGCCGTCCGGGCATTTACGCCGCGCGGGCGCTCTACGCCGAAATCGGCCGCGAGCTCGAGCGCACAGGTCTGGATTCGGTGTCGCGGCGCGCGGTCGTCTCGACCCGCCGCAAGCTCGCGGTTCTTGGCCGGCTGGCCGCACTGGTTCAAACCGAATGGACGCCGGCGAAGCGGCTTTCCTTCCGTCTCCCGCAGCTCGACGAAACCGTATTCCTGTTGTCGGCTGTCGCCGCATCGTCGGCGCGGATGGGAGTGGCGCATACGAAGCGCCGCTCCGTCGAGGATCGCGTGGTGTGGGTGATCGATCTGTTCGAGCGGCTGGAGCGCCGGGACCGGCTTCAGCGCGTGCGGTCATAACGGCCTGCAACGGATCAAGCAATGATGGGTGCCGACACCATCGATCTCGCGGAAGAGCAACGCGCCAAGGCGCGCGCATGGTTCGAATCGCTGCGCGACCGGATTTGCACCGAGCTTGAAACGCTGGAAACCGAAGCGCCCGCCGCGCTGTTTCCGGGGCAACCCGCGACATTCAGCTACAAGCCATGGACGCGCACGACCGGCAGCGGTGGCGGAACGGGCGGCTTTCTTCTGGGCGGGCGGCTGTTCGAGAAGGCCGGCGTTCACACGTCGTCCGCCAATGGCAAGTTGACGCCGGAGATGGCGAAGGCGGTGCCGGGCGACGGCAAGCAGCTCGATTATGTTTCGACCAGCATCAGCCTGATTATCCATCCGCGCAGCCCGCGGGTGCCGACCGTGCATATGAACACGCGCTTTCTCTCGACCGCGCAAGGATGGTTCGGCGGCGGCGCGGACCTGACGCCGATGCTGCCCGATCAACGCGGCGAGGCAGCGCCGGATGCGCAGGCGTTTCATGCCGCGATGCGCCGCGCCTGCGATGCGCACGATCCGGCCTATTATGCAAAGTTCAAGGAATGGGCGGACAAGTACTTTTTCCTGCCGCATCGCGGACAGGCGCGCGGCGTCGGTGGAATTTTCTTCGACCACCTCAACACCGGAAACTTCGAGCGGGACTTTGCCTTTACCCGCGATGTCGGATCAGCGTTGCTGGAGATCTATCCGCGCATCGTGCGCGGCCGCATGCAGGAGCCGTGGACCGATGCCGAGCGCCAGCAGCAGCTGGCGACCCGCGGCCTCTACGTCGAATTCAATTTGCTGTACGATCGCGGCACGATGTTCGGGCTTCAAACCGGCGGCAACATCGAAACCATTCTCAGTTCCATGCCGCCGCTGGTGAGCTGGTCGTAAAGGAAGCGCGGAGAGTTGTCATGGAAGACTATCTCGGCTTCGTCGAATTCTTCGTGGTGTTGCTGTTTGCCGGTGCCTGGGCGATTCTGGAATGGCAGGGCCGCCGGCTCGACCGCGCCAAGGCAGAACGCGCCAAAAGCGAAAAGCCTGTCGCGTGACAGTCACCCGCAGCCGCTATCGCCGCGCGCGCGGCATGCGGAACGGCAACATCGCCTGCACCACCGGCATCCGGAAACGATCGAGCGACAGGCTCTCGTGCATCAGCGTCACCGGTTCGCCATGCAAGCTCGCCGCAATAGTCGAGCGCGCATAGAACGGCGCATCCTCCAGTGTATCGATCACGCGCGGCGGTTGCCGCGCATCGCTGCGTGCGCTGCGTTCGACACGCCAGCCGGTGTGCTTCAGGTTCGTCAGTGCGGGCGGATCGAACGCTTCAATCTCACCCGACGATTTGCAGTTCAATGCAAGATCGACGCTGTCGCCGTTGCGATGACGCGCTTCGTAGAGAATTGCCGCTCCGTCGCGCGTGGCTGCGCGCGCCCATTGCCAGGTCGTGAAGCCGTCTTCGAGCGGTTCGTCGCCGCAGTTCATGTCGAGATAGCCGTCGCCTTGCCAGCGCAGCGCGGGGCTCTGGAGGTCTACTTCCACGCGCGGGCGGGGGGAGATCGGCCACCAGCGATGATTGCCGGATGCGTTCAGCGTGAAATGCCGCTGCGTCAGCGCCGATGGCAGCACCCTCACCGTGCCGCGAATGCGCGACGGAAACGGCACCGTCATCTCGTCGATGGCGATCGTCAGTGCGGTTCCATCCCACGAGGCGTTGCTCGGTCCGATCGACATGACGTCGGTGACGCGGCTCACACTGTGCCGCGGCCGCTCGGTCATCGCCCAGCGCTTGCCGTTCTTGCCGTAGAGCGCGACATTGATCGCGCAATGATTCAGCGGATCGCCGCGGTCGCGCCGGCGCGCCCACGCATAGTAGGGCGAGAACACGCTGCCGATGAAAACGATGATGGTGAGCCCGTGATGGCCATCGTCACTCAGCGCATCGACATACCACCAAGCATAGCCATTTTGCGGGACGCGCCGGTCGAACCGAGGTCTGTCAAAAGGCTCGCTGCCGCTGCGCGGCCCGCCAACGCCGCCATTGGCACGCCCGGCCCCGGATGCGTGCTGCCCCCGGCCAGATACATCCCCGGAATTTTCGTTCGCGATCCGGGCCGCTGGAATGATGCCGTCCATCCGTGAGAACTGCGGCCGTAAAGCGCCCCGCCCGTCGCTGGAAACAGCCGGTTGAAATCCGCCGGTGTCGTCACCTGCGTCCGTTCCGGTTGCCGCTGAATTTGCAGTCCGCATCGCGCCAGCGCGCCGAATGTCCGTTGTGCGCATTGCTCCACCTCCGTTGCATCGAACGCGCGCCGGTCGCCTGCCGGCGGCGCATTGATCAAAACCAGAAGACGTTCTTCGTCTGTTGCGAGCGTATCGTCGCCGCGATCCTGCGCGCAGACATAGACTGTCGGCTCGTGCGGCACAGCGTCGCGATCGATGTCGTCAAACTCGGCGCGGTAGTTGCGCGAGAAGAAGACCGTGTGGCGGCTGAGCGGGAAGCCGTCCGTCTTCGCCACCATGCTCCATGTCATCGCCGACAAAGACCGCGCGCGCTGGGCGATCGCGGGCGCCGCATGGGCGACGTTCGTGCCGAACAGCCCGTTTGCGACCGCGGACACGTCGGCATTGACGATGACCGCGTCTGCAGCGATCCGTTCGCCGCTTGTCAGGGCGACGCCCGAAACCCGGCCGCTGGCGGTGAGGATGTCAGACACCTCCGCGCCGTAGCGGATGGTTGCGCCAAGGCGCTCCGCGCAGGTCGCCAGCGTCCGCGCGAGCGCGTGCATGCCGCCGTCGATCGTCCAGACGCCCTCGCGCTCCACATGCGCGACCAGCATCAGCGTCGCTGGTGCTGCGAACGGCGAGGAACCGCAATAGGTCGCGTAACGGGCGAACATCTGACGCAGCCGGGGATCGTGGAAATACTGCCCGAGCGCGTTCCACATGGTGCTGAACGGCCTGATGTGAGGCAAATCGATCAGCCCCTGAAAGCCGTTGGCAGCGATCAGCGAGAACATGCTGGGCTGCGCCGACCGCAGGAACGGCTTTTCGAGAATGTCGTAGATGCGCCGCGTGTCCTTGCAGAATGCGTGATAGCGCCGGCCTTCGTCCGGTCCGGCAAAGGCCGCGATGGCGTCAGCGGAACGCTCTTCGTCGACGAACAGATCGAGGCGCGTTGTGCTCCCTGGGTTCTCGCTCCAGGCATGCCGCGCCAGAATCGAGAGCGGCTGCAATCGCACGTGATCGGAGAACGTCAGTCCGGCATTGGCAAACAGTTCGTCGAACACCCAGCGCATGGTGAACACGGTGGGTCCGCTGTCGATCGGCGCACCGCCGAGGCTGATCTGCCGCATCTTGCCGCCGGGGGTTGCCGCGCGCTCGACGACGGTCACCGCGATTCCGCGTGCTGCAAGTGCGAGCGCGGCGGCGAGACCGGCCACGCCGGCACCGACCACGACCACGCGATCGTCCCGCATCAAGCCCATCGGCTGTCACCGCCAAGGTTGATTGACAGATGTCTACAAATATTTACACTCTCAAACGACAAGTCAAATTGACATTCAATTTGACACTGACGACCGCCTTGATGGGAGTCTGCCATGGATGTCACCGCCCGGATCGAACGCGCGCTCGATGAGGCTGTTGCAACGGCGGAGGTTCCAGGGTGTCCCCCACGGCTGGCGGCGGCGATGCGATACGCGGTGTTCCCCCGCGGCGCGCGAGTCCGGCCTCGACTTTGCCACGCGGTTGCGGCCGCATGCGGAGAGGACCATCCCGGCGCAACCGAAGCGGCTGGCGCAGCGCTGGAGCTGTTGCATTGCGCTTCGCTGGTGCATGACGACCTGCCGTGCTTCGACGCCGCCGAAACCCGCCGTGGCCGCCCCTCCGTGCACAAGGCGTTCGGCGAACCGCTCGCCGTTCTCGCCGGCGACGCGCTGATCGTGCTGGCGTTCCAGACGCTGGCGCGGATCAAGTGCGCGCCCGACCGGCTGGCGACGCTGACGCTGACAGTGGCGCGCTCGGTCGGCGTGCCGACCGGCATCGTTGCCGGGCAGGCGTGGGAATGCGAATCGCAGATCGACCTCGTGCACTATCACCGCTCCAAGACCGGGGCGCTGTTCGCGGCCGCGACGGTTGCAGGCGCAGCATCCGCTGGCGTTGATGCCGAACCGTGGCGGATGGTTGGCGAGAAACTCGGCGAGGCCTATCAGGTCGCCGATGACATTCGCGACGCGGCCTCCGACGAGGACGAGATCGGCAAGCCGGTCGGAAAAGATCTTGCGCTCGGCCGTCCAAGTGCTGTGATCGAGCTCGGGCTCGATGGCGCGATCCACCGGATGCACGAGCTTGTGCATGGCGCGATCGATGCGATGCCGCCGTGCCGTAACGGCTCCGAACTGCGCTCGCTGATGCTGTCGGAGGCCAAGCGGCTGGTGCCGAAGAAACTCGCCCAGTTCGCTGCGTAGCTGCGATGTCGTCGGCCAGCGAATCCGGCGCTCCCGCCGTGCATCGCGCGGAGCGGCTGTCGCTGCATGACCGGTTGCTCGGCGTGCGGGACGCGATTTTGGAGAATCCCGGATTCCAGCGATTTGCAGCGGCTTTTCCGCTGACCAGGCCGATCGCGCGGCGCAGGGCCAACGACCTGTTCGACCTCTGCGCCGGGTTTGTCTACTCGCAGATTCTGCTGTCCTGCGTGCGGCTGCGGCTGTTCGATCATCTGGCGGACGAACCGCAATCCGCCGCGCTGCTGTCCTCGCGCATGTCGCTGCCACTTGAGGAAACCGTCCTGCTGCTCGATGCGGCGGTGTCGCTTCGTCTGGCGCAACGGCGCAGCGGCGGCCGCTACGGGCTCGGATCGCTCGGCGCGGCGCTGCGCGGCAATCCTGGCGTTGCCGCGATGGTCGAGCATCACGCCATGCTCTATGCTGACCTCCAGGACCCGGTCGCATTGCTGCGCGGGCAGAGCGACCCGGGACAACTCGCGCAGTACTGGCCCTATGCCGGGCGCGACAAGCCTTCGGATCTGACGAGTGCGGCGATCGCGCCCTATACCTCGCTGATGTCGGCCTCGCAGCCGATGATCGCCCAGCAGGTCATCGCCGCCTATTCGTTTGCGAAGCATCGCTGCCTGCTCGATGTCGGCGGCGGCGATGGCGCGTTCCTGACCGCGGTGGCCGCGCACGCACCGAACCTGCGGCTCGTGCTGTTCGATCTGCCGGCGGTTGCCGACAAAGCCAGCGACCGCTTTCGCACCAATGGCCTGTCGTCGCGCGCGGTTGCGATGGGCGGCAGTTTTCTCACCGATCGTCTACCCGAGGGCGCCGATGTGGTGTCGCTGATTCGTATCGTCCACGATCACGACGACGCCAACGTGATGACATTGCTGACCAAAGTGCGTGCCGCACTGCCACAGGACGGAACTCTCGTTCTCGCCGAGCCGATGTCAGGCGAACGCGGCGCCGAGCCGATCGCCGATGCCTATTTCGCGTTTTACCTCCTCGCCATGGGGAGCGGCCGGCCCCGAACCTTCCAGCGGCTGCGAAACATGCTCACTGAAGCAGGCTTCCCGGATGCCACTCGCATACCGCCCCGCATGCCGTTGCTCGCGACTGTGATCATCGCGCGGGCCTGACGGCAAAAGAGTTAATCTAACTTGACACTCTAGATCGTCAGGATAACCTGACAGATGCGGTTCTGGTCCCAGAACCGAGCTGACCGGAGTGAGCGATGGACACCATCGCAGTCGTCCTGACCAAGCCGGAGCATGTCGGGCTCAGCGCCCTCGCTTTGACCGAGCCCGGCCCGGATGACGTCGTCGTCGATGTGAATTGGAGCGGTGTCAGCACCGGCACCGAACGTCTGTTGTGGTCGGGCCGCATGCCACCGTTCCCCGGCATGGGTTATCCGCTGGTCCCTGGCTACGAGTCGGTCGGCCGCGTCGTTGATGCGGGATCGAACACCGGCCTGCGCGTGGACGAGATGGTGTTCGTGCCCGGCGCGAAATGTTTCGGCGAAGTGCGCGGATTATTTGGCGCGACCGCCTCGCGTCTGGTCGTGCCAGCCAAGCGCGTCGTGCCGCTCGATTCTCATCTCGGCGATCGCGGCATCCTGCTCGCGCTTGCTGCAACCGCGTATCACGCCGTCGCGTCTCCCGGCGCAACCTTGCCCGACTGCATCGTCGGCCACGGCGTGCTCGGCCGATTGCTGGCGCGGGTGACGATCGCGATGGGCGGCGAACCGCCGGTGGTGTGGGAGACGAATCCCGCGCGCAGAAGCGGCGCGTTGTCCTATCCTGTCATCGATCCCGAGCATGATCCGCGCCACGACTATCGCAACATCTGCGATGTGAGCGGCGATTCGAGCCTGCTCAATTCGCTGATCGGCAGGCTGGCTCATGGCGGCGAGATCGTCCTCGCCGGGTTTTACAGCGAGCCGCTGTCGTTTGCGTTTCCTCCGGCTTTCATGCGCGAAGCGCGCATTCGCATCGCCGCCGAGTGGCAACAGTCTGATTTGGCCGCGACGCGCAAGCTGATCGAATCCGGGCGGCTGTCGCTCGATGGCCTCATCACCCACCGTCGCGACGCGACTGCGGCGCCCGACGCCTATCGTACCGCGTTCGACGATCCCGCGTGTCTGAAGATGGTTCTGGACTGGAGATCCCGCTCATGAATGTCGTGCCGAACATCAGCATGAAGGATGCCTTGCGGGCGGAAGCCGCGATCGAGCCCGATGCGCCGGTGACGAGCGAGGCGACGAAGGAAACCCAGATCATCGCCATCTACGGCAAGGGCGGCATCGGTAAGAGTTTCACGCTCGCCAACCTGTCCTACATGATGGCGCAGCAGGGCAAGAAGGTGCTCCTGATCGGCTGCGATCCGAAGAGCGATACGACGTCGCTGCTGTTCGGCGGTCGCGCCTGTCCGACCATCATCGAGACATCGTCCAGGAAAAAACTCGCCGGCGAGGAAGTGAAGATCGGCGACGTCTGCTTCAAGCGCGATGGCGTGTTCGCGATGGAGCTTGGCGGACCGGAAGTGGGCCGCGGCTGCGGCGGGCGCGGAATCATTCATGGCTTCGAGCTCCTGGAAAAGCTCGGCTTTCATGAGTGGGGCTTCGACTACGTCCTGCTGGATTTCCTTGGCGACGTGGTCTGCGGTGGCTTCGGTCTGCCGATCGCGCGCGACATGTGCCAGAAGGTCATCGTCGTCGGCTCCAACGACCTGCAATCGCTGTACGTCGCCAACAACGTCTGCTCGGCGGTCGAATACTTCCGCAAGCTCGGCGGCAATGTCGGCGTCGCCGGCATGGTCATCAACAAGGATGACGGCACCGGCGAGGCTGCGGCGTTTGCCAAGACCGTCGGCATTCCCGTGCTCGCCGCGATTCCGGCCGACGACGACATCCGCAAGAAGAGCGCGAATTACGAGATCATCGGTTTGCCGGGCGGGCAGTGGAGTTCGCTGTTCGAGGAGCTCGCAACCAATGTCGGCCTCGCACCGCCGGTCCGGCCCGCGCCGCTGACCCAGGACGGCTTGCTCGGTCTGTTCAAGGGCGAGGTTGTCGGGCGCGGCGTCGTGCTCGAGCCGGCCACCATGGAGGACATGTGCGGCAAGTCGGTCGCGGACAAGCCGTCCCTCGAAGTCGTCTACGACGCGGTGTGAGAACGGATATGGGACGCAGCGCATGAACATCATCCGGCCCCGATACGACGGAGCGATCGCTGAGTCTGTTGTCAGCGAGCCTGTCGATTTCGCGGTGGAAGATGTCGCCGTTGCCCCGCCTGTCATCAATCAGGCTGCGACCAAGACCGACGGCCTTGGATGTCATGCGGGCGCGGCCGAACTGAAAGCCGCCGCGCAGGCGGCGGGCAAGAGCGAAATTCTCGACCGCTACGCCGCCGACTATCCCAAGGGGCCGCACGATCAGCCGCAGAGCATGTGTCCGGCGTTCGGCTCGCTGCGCGTCGGCTTGCGGATGCGGCGCACCGCCACGATCTTGTCCGGCTCAGCCTGCTGCGTGTACGGCCTGACGTTCACGTCGCACTTCTACGGCGCTCGCCGCACCGTCGGCTATGTGCCGTTCAATTCCGAGACGCTGGTCACGGGGAAGCTGTTCGAGGATATCCGCGAAGCGGTGTTCAAGCTGGCCGATCCGGCGCTGTACGACACCATCATCATTACGAATCTCTGCGTGCCCACCGCATCGGGCGTGCCGCTCGATCTGCTGCCTGACGAGATCAACGGGGTTCGCATCATCGGCATCGATGTGCCGGGCTTTGGCGTGCCGACGCATGCGGAAGCAAAAGATGTGCTCGCCGCCGCGATGCTCGAATACGCGCGCAAGGAAGTCGAGCAGGGGCCAGTGCAGGCGCCGCGCGGCGGCCGGAGCGAACGGCCCACCGTCACGCTGATCGGCGAGATGTTCCCGGCCGATCCGGTCGGCATCGGCATGATGCTGGAGCCGCTCGGACTTGCGGCGGGGCCTGTGGTGCCGACCCGCGAGTGGCGCGAGCTTTACGCGGCGCTGGATTGCTCGGCCGTTGCCGCGATCCATCCGTTCTACACCGCGAGCTTCCGGCAATTCGATCTGGCTGGACGCAAGATCGTGGGTTCGGCGCCGGTCGGCCACGACGGCACCGAAGCGTGGCTGGAGTCGATCGGCGCTGCCTGCAATGTCGGCCGCGACAAGATCGATGCGGCAAAGAATCGTTTCCTGCCGGCGATCAGGGCTGCGCTTGCGGCCAAACCGATCAATGCCCGCATCAACGTCTCTGGCTACGAGGGCTCCGAGCTTTTGGTGGCGCGCCTGCTGATCGAAAGCGGCGCGCATGTGCCCTATGTCGGCACGGCGTGCCCAAGGACGCAATGGTCCGATCCTGATCGTGAGTGGCTCGAGGCCAAGGGTGTGCGGGTTCAGTACCGCGCCTCGCTGGAGATGGATCTCGCGGCGATGGAGGAGTTCAAGCCGGACCTCGCCATCGGCACCACGCCGGTGGTTCAGAAGGCAAAGCAACTGGCGATCCCGTCGCTGTACTTCACCAATCTGATCTCCGCGCGTCCGCTGTTCGGCGTCGCGGGTGCGGGTTCGCTCGCCCAGGTGGTCAACGCCGCGCTCGCCAACAAGGGGCGCTTCGACGAGATGAAGGAATTCTTCGGGGAGACCGGGGAGGGCTTCGCCGCCGGCGTCTGGGAAGACACGCCAAAGGACAATGCTCCGTTCCGGGAGAAGTACCGCAAGCAGATGGAAGCATTGGCCAAGAAGCGCAAGTCGGAGGAAATGGTCTGATGCTTGTGCTCGACCATGATCGCGCGGGCGGCTACTGGGGCGCGGTGTATGCCTTCACCGCGGTGAAGGGTATGCAGGTCATCATCGATGGCCCGGTCGGATGCGAGAATCTCCCCGTGACGTCGGTGCTGCATTACACCGATGCGCTGCCGCCGCATGAACTGCCGATTGTGGTCACCGGCCTCGGCGAAGAAGAGCTCGGCCAGACCGGCACCGAAGGCGCGATGAAGCGCGCGCACCGTGTGCTCGATCCTTATTTGCCGGCGGTCGTCGTCACCGGCTCCATCGCCGAGATGATCGGCGGCGGCGTGACGCCCGAAGGCACCAACATCAAACGATTCCTGCCGCGCACCATCGACGAGGATCAATGGCAGAGCGCCGATCGCGCCATCGTCTGGCTCTGGAAAGAGTACGGCCTGAAGAAAATCCCGGAGCGCAAGCCGCGCAAGGAAGGCGAGAAGCCCCGCGTCAATATCATCGGGCCGATCTACGGCACCTTCAACATGCCGTCCGATCTCGCGGAAATCCGCCGTCTGGTCGAAGGCATCGGCGCCGACGTCAACATGGTGTTTCCGCTCGGCAGCCATCTCGCCGACATTCCGAAGCTGATCAACGCCGACGTCAACATCTGCATGTACCGCGAGTTCGGCCGCATGCTGTGCGAGGCGCTGGAACGGCCGTATCTGCAGGCGCCGATCGGGCTGCACAGCACGACGAAGTTTTTGCGCAAGCTCGGCGAGCTGCTCGGCATCGACCCTGAACCGTTCATCGAGCGCGAGAAGCACACCACGATCAAACCGCTTTGGGATCTGTGGCGGTCGGTGACGCAGGATTTCTTCGGCACGGCGAGCTTTGCTGTCGCCGCCAACGAGACCTATGCGCGGGGTCTGCGGAATTTCCTCGAAACCGAAATGGGTCTTCCGTGCACATTCTCGTTTGCGCGCAGGCCCGGCGTGAAGCCGGACAACGATGCGATCCGCAAGGCAGTCAAGGAAACGCCGCCGCTGATCCTGTTCGGCAGTTACAACGAGCGGATGTATCTGGCGGAAGCCGGCGGCCGCGCTGTGTATATCCCCGCCTCATTCCCCGGCGCGGTGATCCGGCGGCATACCGGCACGCCGTTTATGGGATATTCGGGCGCGACCTATCTCGTCCAGGAAGTCTGCAACGCGCTGTTCGATGCGCTGTTCAATATCCTGCCGCTGGCATCCGATCTCGATCGCGTCGAGCCGACGCCGGCGCGGCTGCACGAGGAAATTCTCTGGAGCGATGAGGCCAAGGCGCTGCTCGATCAGGTGCTCGAGGCGCATCCGGTGCTGGTGCGAATCTCGGCAGCAAAACGACTGCGCGATGCGGCCGAGAGCAGCGCGCGCAAGGCGGGCGAGGATCGTGTGACGAGTGATTCTGTGGTGAAGGCGCGGGCCGCGTTGCTCGATGGGCAACCGGCATGAGTGATTCAGGAAAATTCGGGAGGTGATGCCCATGTCTGAATACGTTCACGGGGACCGCAGGTCGAGATTGACCGGCGAGAGCAGGACGATCGAGTCGCGGCTTCTGTTCGCGGCCTGCTTCGTGCTGTTTCTGGTTAGAGCTGTTGCGGTGCGGCTGATGCCGTGGCGCAGAAGCTCGCAATCTCCGCGCCCGGCAAGCAGGGAGTCGATTTTTGGTGAGGCCAGTACGGCGGCGCGCATGTGCGTGACGTCGTCCTTTACGGGATTTTGAGTTCGTAGCCATTCGGCCGGGCGTTCCGGTTGAAGACCTGCCGTTTCGGAAACGATGCGGCATTCACCGTCGCCCACGCTCGGGCGGCCAACGGCCGAAAGGCCATCACTAGGAGGTATTCCAAATGAAGGACGGTTCCCTTTCGGGATTATCCGAACAGGAAGCCAAGGAGTTCCATTCGATCTTCATGACGAGTTTCATACTCTTCACGGTGATCGCAGTGGTTGCTCACATCCTTGCTTGGATGTGGCGTCCTTGGCTGCCAGGCGCTGGCGGCTACAAGGCGGCAATGGAAGGCTTGCAGCACTTCGCAAGCGTTTCGCTGTCGTTCTTGACATAGCAGGAGGAAACCATGTGGCGAATGTGGCTTCTGTTTGATCCGCGCCGTGCGCTGATCATGCTGTTTACGTTCCTGTTCGGTCTAGCGATCGTGATTCACTTCATCTTGCTCAGCACTGACCGGTTCAACTGGTTGGAAGGCCCGCGCAAGGCGAAGACGTCAGAGATCACTCTGCCGTACACACCACCAAGCATGCTGTCTTGATGACCGCATGACGTACTGCGCACCGGAAACGGACGAGTTCGGAGTGAGCGGCCGAACAGTCCGCTTCCGGGAGCTACGGAAACTGCAATTGCTCTGGATTGACGATTTCAGATTCGAACGCGGAGGAACGATCGATGGCAATGCTCAGCTTTGAAAGAAAGTATCGCGTTCGAGGCGGAACGCTGATCGGCGGCGACCTTTTCGATTTCTGGGCCGGGCCGTTTTATGTCGGGTTCTTCGGCATGACGACGATCTTCTTTTCGCTGGTCGGGATCGCGATGATCCTGTACGGCGCATCGCTCGGACCGACCTGGAATCTCTGGCAGATCAGCATCAACCCGCCGGATGCGGCTTACGGTCTGTCGTTCGCGCCGTTGAAGGAAGGCGGCATCTGGCAGATCGTGACGATCTGCGCGATGGGCGCATTCTGCTCCTGGGCGCTGCGCGAAGTGGAAATCTGCCGCAAGCTCGGCATCGGATACCATGTGCCGTTCGCGTTCAGCTTCGCCATCTTCGCTTATTTCACGCTGGTCGTGATCCGTCCGGTATTGATGGGGTCGTGGAGCTACGGCTTCCCCTACGGCATCATCACCCATCTCGATTGGGTGTCGACCACCGGATACCAGTACGGAAACTTCCACTACAATCCGGCGCACATGATCGCGATCACGTTCTTCTTCACGACGTGCCTCGCGCTCGCGCTGCACGGCGGGCTGATCCTGTCGTCGACCAATCCCGATCGCGGCCAAACCGTGAGATCGCCCGAACATGAGAACACCATGTTCCGCGACCTGATCGGGTATTCGGTCGGCACCATCGGCATTCACCGCCTCGGTCTGTTCATCGCGCTCTCCGCCGTCTTCTTCAGCGCGGTCTGCATCGTCATCAGCGGTCCGCTATGGGCTGAAGGCCAGGCCTGGTCGGAGTGGTGGAACTGGTGGCGCAATCTCCCGATCTGGTCGTCGTAATTTCATCCGGTCACAAGAAAGAGTCTTGCCATGGCTCAGTATCAAAACTTCTTCACGCAAGTGCAGGTTCGCAGCGAGGTCTATCCCGGAATTCCGGTCCCTCCCGGAATGTGGGTCCGGACCAGCAAAGGCCGCTTCAGCTATTTGCTGGGAAAGCTCGGCGACGCTCAGGTCGGCCCGATCTATCTGGGTTATACCGGTCTGTTGTCGATCATCTGCGGCATCGTCGCGATCGAGATCATCGGTCTCAACATGCTGGCGTCGGTCAACTGGTCGCCGATCGAATTTCTGAGGCAACTGCCCTGGCTGACGCTCGATCCGCCGAAACCGGAATACGGCATCACCTTTCCTCCGCTGAATGAGGGCGGCTGGTGGCTGATGGCCGGCTTCTTCCTCACCACGTCGATCCTGTTGTGGTGGGTGCGGACATATCGGCTCGCGCGCGCGCTCGGCATGGGCACCCATGTGTCGTGGGCGTTCCTCTCGGCGATCTGGCTGTATCTGGTGCTGGGCTTCATTCGGCCCCTCATCATGGGACAATTCAGCGAGGCCGTTCCGTTCGGAATCTTTTCGCATCTGGACTGGACCAACAACTTCTCGATCACCTACGGAAACCTGTTCTACAATCCGTTCCACATGCTCTCGATCGCCTTCCTGTACGGATCGGCGTTGCTGTTCGCGATGCACGGGGCGACGATTCTCGCGGTCAGCCGCTACGGCGGCGAGCGTGAAATCGAGCAGATCGTCGATCGCGGCACGGCGCTCGAGCGTGCAGCCTTGTTCTGGCGCTGGACCATGGGCTTCAACGCCACCGCGGAATCGATTCATCGCTGGGCGTGGTGGTTCGCGGTGCTGTGTCCGTTGACGGGCGGCATCGGAATTCTGCTGACCGGAACGGTGGTCGACAACTGGTTCGACTGGGGCGTGAAGCACGGGTTGGCTCCCGCACGGTAATCGGTAACAGGGCATTGCGATCGCGTCACATGCCGGCATGACGGCGCGCAATGCCCTCTTCGTTGCTCGGAATTTCCTGGAAGGGAAATCCCGGTGCGGAATCCCGAGACGAGGCTGAAGTCCGCGCGCCGGTGGTGCGCAGGCCAACAAGAACAAGAAGCTCGGAGGAACGCAGGCGTGGAGGATCGCTTTTCTGGCGGAGGATCTTTGCCCTGGTGCAGGTTTTCAAATCTCCAAAAGAGTCGCTGGGAGATCTCGGCGCCCAATCGGCTGCAAAATTGATTGCTGCCGCGACCGATGTCGCGGTGGTGGTCGATGGGGGAGGCGTGATCCGGGATGTTGCGTTCAACAAGGAAGAGCTGTCGCTGGAGCTGGATGGCCACGGCAGGTGGCTGGGTGCGAAACTCGTGGAAACGGTGACGCCGGAGACGCGCCCCAAGGTCAGCCAGATGCTGCATGACGCGGCAACGAAGAGCACATCGCTGTGGCGTCAGGTCAATCATCCCTCGTCGGGCGGCGATGACATTCCGGTTCTCTACTCGGCGATCAACATCGGCCGTGACGACCGGTTCGTCGTGGTCGGGCGGGATTTGCGGCCGCTGGCCTCCATGCAACAGCGATTGATCAATGCACAGCAATCGATGGAGCGCGATTACGTGCGGCTTCGTCACGCGGAAACCAGGTACCGGCTGTTGTTTCAGGTGTCATCCGAAGCCGTGATCATCGTCGATGCGGCCACGCAGCAGGTGATGGACGCAAATTCCGCGGCGCTTGCGCTGTTCGGCGAAAGCCAGCCGCGGATGCTCAAGTCGGGCTTTCTCAGCCATTTTGGCGCGAGCGACCAGCAGGCGGTGACCAACCTGCTGGCCGATGTGCGCGCCACCGGCCGCGACGGCAACGCGCGCGTCGGTATCGCCAAAGATCAGCGCGAATGCACATTGTCGGTGTCCCTGTTCCGCCAGGAAAACGCATCGCTGTTTCTGGTCCGGCTGTCATCGCAGTCTGCCGCTGTGGAGACCGGCGCCATGCGCGCCACGGCGCTGCTGATCAACTACTTCGAGCATGCGCCGGATGGAATGGTCGTAACCCGCAACGACGGCCGCGTCATTCGCGCCAACCTGTCCTTCCTCGACATGGCGGAACTGTCCAATGAGGAGCAGGTGAGGACGGAATCTCTCGATCGCTGGGTGGGGAGGGCGGGCATCGACTTCAGCGTCGCCCTTGCGAACTTGCGCCAGAGCGGCACCCTCAAGTTGTTCTCTACCATCTTGCGCGGCGAACACGGCGGGTCCGCCGAGATCGAAATGTCGGCGATGGCGCTGTCGGACGGCGACGACAAGCCGAACTTCGGCTTCACGATCCGCAACATCGACAAGCGTCTTCAGGCCGCCGCCTCGCACGAACGCGAGCTGCCGCGCTCGATGGCGCAGCTGACCGAGATGATCGGCCGGGTGCCATTGAAGGATCTGGTGCGCGAGGCCACCGACGTGATCGAGAAACTGTCGATCGAGGCGGCGCTGGAATTGACCGGCGACAACCGCGCGTCGGCTGCCGACATGCTCGGCCTCAGCCGGCAGAGTCTTTATGTAAAGTTGCGGCGCTATGGCTTGGCCGAGCATGCTGTCGAAGACGAGGGCAGGGACGAACAATGAATAGCAACAGTGCCGTTGCCCATCCGGCTCCGTCGGTCGTTCTTGAGCTGCTGAAGCCGATCACCTGGTTTCCGCCGATGTGGGCCTTTGGTTGCGGCATCGTCTCCTCCGGCGTGTCGCCGTCGCAGCACTGGCCTGTGATCGCCGCCGGTGTGATGCTTGCGGGCCCGATGGTGTGCGGAACCAGTCAGGCCGTGAACGACTGGTACGATCGGCACGTCGACGCCATCAATGAGCCCGATCGTCCAATTCCATCCGGACGCATACCGGGGCGATGGGGGCTGTACATCGCGATCGGCTGGACAGTGCTGTCGCTGATGCTCGCAGCAACGCTGGGGCCGTGGGGATTCGGCGCCGCAGTGTTCGGCCTGGTGCTGGCATGGGCTTACAGCGCACCGCCCGTTCGCCTGAAACAGAACGGATGGTGGGGCAATGCCGCGTGCGGTCTCTGCTATGAGGGCCTGCCGTGGTTCACGGGCGCAGCGATCATGGCGGCGTCGAGTCCCGACTGGCGGATCGTGACGATTGCTCTGCTCTACAGCCTCGGCGCCCACGGCATCATGACATTGAACGACTTCAAGTCGGTCGAGGGCGACAAGCGCATGGGTATAGATTCGCTTCCGGTCCTTCTCGGAGTCGAAAAAGCCGCGCGGTTTGCCTGTCTTGTCATGGCGGCGCCGCAGCTTTTGGTGATCGGGCTGCTGTTTGCATGGCAGCGACCGGTCTATGCCTTGGCGGTCGGCGTCGTTCTGGTCGTTCAATTGTTCTTGATGGCGCACTTTCTGAAAAGCCCGCGTGAGCGCGCGCCATGGTACAACGGAACAGGCATCAGCTGTTACGTGATCGGCATGCTGGTCAGCGCGTTCGCTCTGGCGTCATTGCGAGGCGGCTGAGCATGGGTATGCAGACTCTTTCATGGATCGGAATCGTCCGGCTCGGCCTTGTGCAGACCGGGCTCGGCGCTGTCGTGGTGCTGACCACGTCGACGCTGAATCGCGTAATGGTGGTCGAGCTTGCGATGCCGGCGATGTTGCCGGGCGCGCTCGTCGCAATTCATTATTCATTGCAGGTGTTCAGGCCGGCATGGGGATACGGGTCCGACCGGGGCGCGCGCCGCACGCCATGGATCGTCGGCGGCATGGCCGTGCTGGCTTGCGGCGGATTGCTCGCCGCAACGGCGACGGCGTTGATGGCGGCCGAACCGCTGCTCGGCGTCGCGTTGGCTGTCATCGCGTTCTGTCTGATCGGCGGCGGGGTTGGCGCTGCCGGAACGTCGCTTCTCGTTCTGCTGGCCAGCCTGACCGACGATCGCCGCCGCGCGGCGGCTGCCACGATCGTGTGGGTGATGATGATCGTAGGCTTCATCGTCACGACGGGCGTAGCGGGCCATCTGCTTGATCCGTTCTCGCCGCATCGGCTTGTAGCTGTCTCCGGTAGCGTGTCGGTTGCTGCGATGGTGCTGACGCTGATCGGCGTCTGGGGGATCGAGCCGCGCGACGCCGCTTCGGCCGGGCAAGGTCGGCAGACGGTGCCGGCGACCTCATCGTTTCGTGCTGCGTTTCTCGAAGTGTGGTCCGAGCCCCAGTCGCGGCGCTTTGCGATCTTCGTGTTCGTGTCGATGCTGGCTTACAGCGCGCAGGATCTCATTCTCGAGCCGTTCGCGGGCGTAGTCTTCAAGATGACGCCGGGCGAGACCACCAAACTTTCCGGCATCCAGCATGCAGGCACTCTTCTCGGGATGGTGCTCGTCCCGCTGGTCGGGGCCGTGTTTCCGCGCTCGCGGGGCAATCTTCAAATCTGGACGATTGCCGGATGCACCACGTCGGCCATCGCACTTCTTTGTCTGGTTGCCGCGGCCGCGGTCGGGCCGTCGTGGCCGCTGCGAGAAACCGTGTTCATGCTCGGCGTCACCAACGGCGCTTACGCCGTCGCCGCGATCGGCTCGATGATGGCGCTGGTCGGTGCGGGAAGCGAGAAGCGCGAGGGTGTCCGCATGGGGCTATGGGGAGCGGCGCAGGCATTTGCGTTTGGTATCGGCGGTTTTATCGGGACGCTGGCCAGCGATGTCGCGCGCTTTGTCCTGACGTCTCCGGCGCTGTCATATGCGGTGGTCTTTGCGGCTGAGGCCGGTCTCTTCGTTCTTGCCGCGGTGATGGCCGTCTGGGTTCATCGCGCGCCTGCTAAACAGATAGAACCGCGTCAAGGCGAGCGTGTGCTGCGCCCTGTCGCGGCGGAGGTGTAGAATGACATCCGATGACGTATTCTCCGATGACACCGTCGTTGACGTAGTGGTCGTCGGCGGAGGCCCCAGTGGTGCAACGGCCGCATGCGATCTGGCCAGCCGCGGACGCAGCGTGGTTCTGCTCGATCGCGCCGGACGCATCAAGCCATGCGGAGGAGCCATTCCTCCGCGCCTGATCAGCGATTTCGACATTCCGGAGCATCTGCTGGTCGCGCGCGTCAACTGCGCCCGCATGGTGTCGCCCACCGACAAGCAGGTCGATATGCCGATCGAGGGCGGCTTCGTCGGCATGGTGGATCGCGACGTGTTCGATGAGTGGCTGAGGCATCGCGCAGCAACCGCGGGGGCGCAGCGGCGAACCGGCACGTTCAAGCGTTTCGAGCGCGATGCACAGGGCGTCACCATTGTCCATTATGAAACCCGCAATGAGGACGGGAGCATGGCGCAGGCCAGCATCCGCACTCGCACCCTGATCGGCGCGGACGGCGCATTGTCTGCGGTGGCGAGGCAATGCCTGCCGGGCGCGGACCGTTTGCCTTATGTGTTCGCCTACCACGAGATTGTCCGCTCGCCACAAGGCAACGACAGCAACTTCGACGGCAAGCGCTGCGACGTTTACTATCAGGGCGCGGTGTCGCCGGATTTCTACGGCTGGATATTTCCCCACGGCGATACAGTCAGCGTTGGCACTGGCTCCGCGCACAAGGGCTTCTCGTTGCGCGACTCCGTAGGCGGGCTGCGTGAAGCCGTCGGTCTCGGCAAGGTCGAGACCATCCGGCGCGAGGGTGCGCCGATCCCGCTGCATCCGTTGCCGCGATGGGACGACGGCAAGAGTGTGTTGCTCGCCGGCGACGCGGCCGGCGTTGTCGCGCCGGCCTCGGGCGAGGGAATCTACTACGCCATGATCGGCGGACGGCTATCGGCAGAGGCGGTCGATCTCTATCTGCAGACCGGGGATGTCCGGGCGCTGCGCACCGCGCGCAAGCGCTTCATGCGGATGCACGGCCTGGTGTTCTGGATTCTTGGCGTGATGCAGTGGTACTGGTACTCCAACGATCGCCGCCGTGAGCGGTTCGTCAGCATTTGCCGCGACCGCGACGTCCAGAAGCTGACGTGGGACGCATACATGAACAAGGAACTGGTGCGTGCAAAGCCGATTGCGCACGTCCGGATATTCTTCAAGAATATCGCCCACATGACGGGTCTGGCATCGGCGTAATGAACGGCAAGACGACCTCCTGGAAGCCGGTGCTCGTCGCGGCCGCTGTCGCGATCTTCATCGCCGTGCTTGGCGGCACGCTGACCGACACCGGGCCCTGGTATCAGAATCTGAAAAAGCCGCCATGGCAGCCTCCCGGCTGGCTGTTCGCTCCGGCGTGGACGCTGATTTTCGCGCTGGCAACGATTTCGGCGGTGTATGCCTGGCGCAGCGCGCACGATCGCGCCCAGCGCGAATGGGTCATCGGGCTTTTCGCGCTGAATGGATTTCTCAATGTACTCTGGAGCACACTGTTCTTTGCGCTCCGGCGGCCGGACTGGGCGCTGATCGAAGTCGCCCTTCTGTGGCTCTCGATTTTGCTGCCGATGATCGTGTTCTGGAAAAACTCAAAGGCGGCTACGCTCTATCTGACGCCTTATCTGATCTGGGTCGCGTTCGCGGCGCGGCTTAATCTTGAAGTTGTCCGGTTGAACGCGCCTTTCTAGCCAGGGCGAACGATGAGATGGGCGCCGATGCGTGAACTGTTCGCCAGTGGACGACTTGTCGATCTCATTCTGGTTCTGGTGGTCGTCGAAGCCGGCGTGATCGCCGCCTGCTGGCGGCTCACGGGCAAGGGAATTCGCGCTCTCGATCTTGTGCCGAATCTTTTCGCCGGCGCGTTCCTGCTGCTTGCGCTGCGCGCGTCCCTGACCGGGCAGGACTGGACATGGTCATGCGCCTGTCTGGCCGTGGCTGGACTGGCGCATGTCGTCGATATCGCGCGGCGCTGGCGGAATTAGAGCTGCCCCAGGTTCGCCATCACCGTTTTGGCTTGCCTTGGGATTGCCGTTACTTCTTCTCGGAGAATTTGTCGATGTAGGCGATCACGTCCTTGCGCGCCTGTTCGTCGGCCAGCTTGAACGCCATCTTGGTCGAGCCCGTCGCCAGATCCGCCTTGCCCTTGTCGGTCAGGAATTTTTTGAGAAATGCATTGGGATCAGGCAGATACGCCATGATCAGCTCGTTCGACCAGACCAGCCCGTTCTCACCCGCCGCCTTGTTGATGGGCGAATAAGCGAAGCCCGCAGCCGTGCCCGATTGCCGGCCAATAATGCCGGTCAATGCCGGTCCGACGGCATTTTTGGCATCGGGACCAATGCGATGGCAGGTCATGCATTGCTTGAAGACCATCTCGCCTTTGGCGGCGTCCTGGGCCTGTGCGAGACCACCCGACAGGACTGAGAAGGTTGCGAAAATTGCGAATTTTTTGAAAGACTTAGCAACCACGTCTATCTCCCTGAGAACGAAGAACAGCGTCTGGTAGATGTGCATGTTAAGATACATTAACAGGCAAGACATCAATAAATCTTGTCATATCTGAACATTCTCCGCCGCTTTGTGTTCCACCAGGCAGGTGCAAGCAGCCGGGGGTTCAACCAGTGATTTATGTAAAGCCTGTTTGACGATTAAAACCTTCAAAATAAAGACGTTTATTGACTTGAAGCGCGATTTCCGGACAAGTCACACCGCATTGCGACTCAAGTGTCATGTGCCGTTGGCACATTCCGTGCTTCAAATTGGCTGTGTTCACCAGCTTACAAAGAAATCGGCAGAACAGCTCGAATGGCCTCCTTACCGACGGTCCAGCCTGACGTCACATTGCTCCTCGACATCGACGGAGTGATCCGCGAGGCAACGCTTTCGCCCGCAATGTCGGGAGAAAGCGTGGGCGATTGGCTTGGCCGTCCGTGGGTCGAGATCGCCGGCGATGTCGGCGCAGATAAAGTGAAGCGTATGGTGGAGGATGCCCGCCTGAGCGGGATATCCGCCTTTCGCCAGATCAATCAGCGTTTTCCAAGCGGCCTTGAAATTCCGATGGAATTCACGACCGTCCTGCTCGGCGGTCGCGCGGGCATGCTTGCGGTCGGAAAAAACCTGCAGGCCGTCGCCGAGTTGCAATCCAGGCTGATCGCCGCGCAGCACACGATGGAGCGCGACTATTGGAAACTTCGTGAGATCGAAACCAGATACCGTCTGGT
Organism: Hyphomicrobiales bacterium; assembly: GCA_021732215.1. Taxonomy (GTDB): domain Bacteria; phylum Pseudomonadota; class Alphaproteobacteria; order Rhizobiales; family Xanthobacteraceae; genus SG-bin9. Next base: position 128,444 of record JAKFVL010000001.1, on the reverse strand, counting down.
TTTCGACGCATCCAACGAAGCAGTCCTGATTGTCTCCGCTGCAAACCTGCGAATTCTCGAAGCCAATCGTGCAGCATCCGTGGCGCTGAATTCCACTCAGCGGCGCAACGAGGATATCTCGGGACGCGAACTTCTTCATGAGGTCACCGCGCAGGACCGTGAAGCGGTCCGTGAAATGCTGGCGCGTGTGAAGGAAAAGGGCAAGGCACTCAGCATTCTCGTCCATCTCGGTCCTGAGGCGCGGCCGTGGATGCTGCGCGGATCGCTGATGACGTCCGAACCGGGGCCGGTGTTCCTGTTGCAGTTCACCCCTGCTGCCAGCACTTCGCTCGAGCCGAGACAGCGTCAGCATCCGGCGATCGAGACGCTGATCGACAGGGTGCCCGACGGCTTTGTCGCTATCGACGAAACGGGAATTATCCAGCAGGCCAATCAGGCGTTCCTTGATCTCGTACAGGTCGGTTCCAAGGGTTCGGTGCTGGGTGAAACCTTGTCGCGCTGGCTATGGCAGCCGGGCGCCGACATGAATGCGCTGCTTGCCAACGTCCAGAAACATGGGTCGGTGCGCCTCTTCACCACGAGTATTCGCGGTGAGCTTGGAACTGAGACCGAAATCGAAATCTCGGCCTCGGTCGACGACAATAAACCGCCCTACGTCGGCGTGCTGATGCGGAACGTGGCGCGCAGGCTTGCGGCGCGCGGCGAAACCGATCTCTTGAGAACGGCGCTTGGCTCGGTGAGCGAGCAGATCGGAAAATCGTCGCTCCGCAAACTCGTGAAGAACACCGTCAGTATCGTCGAGCAGCACTACGTCAAGGAAGCGCTCGAGCTTTCGGGTGGAAACCGCACCGCAACCGCGGAACTGTTGGGATTGAGCCGCCAAAGTCTTTATGCAAAGCTCAACCGTTACGGCCTCGACGACAAGGGGCCGGACACCGAGGAACCATCCGAGGATTGATTTGGCGTCGCATTCCGTCGCGACCCCCGCATTCGGGAAGGCGGATCTTTCCAATTGCGAGCGGGAAGAAATTCATCTTGCGGGCTCTATCCAACCGCATGGGGCGCTATTAGTCGTCAGCGAACCGGATCACGTCGTCATCCAGGCCAGTGCGAACGCTGCCGAATTCCTCGGTCTAAAGCAGGTGCTTGGCCGGCCGCTCGCGGAGCTCGACGGCGATCTGCTGATCCGCATTCTTCCCCTTCTCGACCCGACATCTCAGGGTTTGCCGATCGCCGTGCGTTGCCGGATCGGCAGTCCAAGCCGGGAGTTCGATGGCCTTTTGCATCGGCCGCGCGAAGGCGGCCTCGTCATTGAGCTGGAGCAAGCCGGTCCACCCGTCGATCCGATCCAGCAGATCGAGAGCGCGCTGCAAAAAATTCGCACGGCGTCGTCGGTACGCTCGTTGTGCGACGAGACGGCCGCTCTGTTCCAGGATCGTACGGGTTACGACCGCGTGATGGTGTACCGCTTCGATGACGACGGTCACGGAGAGGTTTTCTCGGAACGCCGCAAAGCGGACCTGGAAGCGTTTCTCGGAAATCGCTATCCGGCATCCGATATCCCGCAGATGGCAAGACGGCTTTATGAGCGAACCCGCGTTCGTGTCCTTGTCGATGTGAACTACCAGCCGGTGCCTCTGGAGCCACGGCTCTCGCCATTGACCGGCCGCGACCTCGATATGTCGCTCTGCTTCCTGCGCAGCATGTCCCCGATTCATCTGCAATACCTGAAGAATATGGGCGTAGGCGCGACCCTTGTTGTCTCGCTCGTTGTCGGTGGCAAGCTCTGGGGCCTCGTTGCATGCCATCACTACAGGCCGCACTTCATTCACTTCGAGCTGCGAGCCGTGTGCGAACTGCTCGCGGAAGCGATCGCGACGAGGATTGCTGCTCTTGAAAGTTTCGCTCAGAGTCAGGCTGAGCTGTTCTGCCAGCGCCTCGAGCAGAGAATGATCGAAGCCGTTTCCCGCGAAGGCGACTGGCGTGCCGCGATTTTCGATACGTCGCAGTCGATATTGCAGCCGCTCACGGCGAGTGGCTGCGCCCTGATCTATGAAGGGCAGGTGATAACGACCGGCGAGGTTCCCGGGACGCAGGAGATACGCGAGATCGCTGCATGGCTCGATGAAAAAACGCCCCGATTGCCGCTCTCGACGGCGTCGCTGAGTCTTGATGAATCTCGCTTTGCAGCCCTGACCGAGGTGGCCAGCGGGATCGTTGTCATACCGGTTTCGAACAATCCCGGCGAATATCTGATCTGGTTCCGGCCCGAGCGCATTCGCACGGTGACGTGGGGTGGCGATCCTCTCGCTCCGTTTGTTATCGGCGATAACCCGCTTGACCTGTCACCGCGCCGATCGTTCGCGCAATGGCATCAGGTGGTCGAAGGAACCTGCGAGCCGTGGAGCACAGCCGATCTTGCCGCTGCAAGACAAATCGGAGAATCTGTTTCTGACATCGTTCTGCAATTCCGCGCTGTTCGTACGCTCATCGCGCAGGATCAACTGGAACAGTTCAGCCGGCACGTGAGGATTTCCGATCAGCCGGTCATCATTGCGGATACCGCAGGCAAAATTCTGCTTATGAATGAGGCCTTTCAGGCCTTTCTTCCCGCTACTGGCACAAGGCAGAATTGTCTCTCCGATCTTTCGGCGGTGTTTCAACAGCCGGAAAAGTTCACGGCCAATATTGCCGAGCTTCTCGACAATCGCAGGCCGTGGCGGGGTGAGGTGATGTTGCTGAGTGAAGGCAATCGGGAAAAGCCGTTGCTGCTGCGGGCCGATCCGGTTCAACCTTCGCGCGATCGCGTGCTTGGCTTCGTGCTGATTTTCACGGATCTGACCGATCGCAAGGCCGCGGACGCGGCACGCAGCCGCTTTCAGGAAGGCATCATCGAGAGTCACCGTGTCACCGGGGTTCGTCTCGATTCCAAGGCCGATCTTGTCTATCAGAACTTGTTGTCGTCGGTCGTCGAGAACGCGCAGCTTGCGGCGCTCGAAATCACTTACGGTGTAGAGACTGGCAGGATTGCCGAAATGCTCGAAAGCGTCCGCAATTCAACGTTACGAACGGCTGAGGTTCTTGAACATCTGATCTGGCATTCGTCGCGCACGTCCGGAAACGGCAGCAACTGATCGCATTCTGACTTTGAGGGGCCTTATTGCTGCCAAGGGCCTTATTGCTGCGCGCCTACCGCTGATTTTTGCAGACTTCTTTGCACCGCCAGCGACAGATCGATATTGAGAGCAAAGGCGATCGCGCCTTCTTCGACGATGGCGGCTGGAATTGAAGCCGCGGCGCCGGCCCGGTCGAGCGCGCTCCGGTAATCCCTTTTCAGCGCAGCCAGATCCGAAAATCCCGCAAAATCGTAGAACGCGAGTTGCTCTTGGCTCAGTGCCAGCGAACGAGCAAGCAATCGTTTCATGATCAAACCGCCGCTGAGATCGCCGAGATAGCGGGTATAGGCATGAGCAATCAATCGCTCGCCATCATCCTCGCCGGCGGCAAGGGCAATGCGCTGTTGATACGATTTTCCTTCCGGGAGGAGGGGAATCTGATTGGCCCAATCCGGCCCGGACAGCGCCAGTAGATCTTTCTCGATCGCGGGTGCTCGGTCCAGCTTGTAGTTCGACAAAGCCGACAAGATGAGAGAATCGCTCAGCCGCTCAAGAGCGCTTTCCAGCGCATGGTAGGCCGGCAGCAGGTTTCTCAGGAAAAGCGTGTAGCCTTCGCGGCTCGCCTGTCCGCGCAGGATATCGTTGACGATGCCCGAACGCTCTGCCTCGAGGTGAAGAGTCTTGGTGCGGACGTAGAGATCGGTCACGACTCCGGCGGGAGGCGATTGGTCGACTACCGCGACGTTCATTATTCTTCCCCAGGCTAACCCCGCACTAGGGATCGCCACCTTGCTGATTTCGACCGCGGCCCGTCATTCGTTCGATCAGCTCGTGCGCCTCTCGCGGTGCGGTTATTGCATCAGGAGACATCATATCGGCTCCGATGGCAGCGACAAGTTCTGGATGCGCGATGATCATCGGACCGCCAAGAATAACTCCAATATGTCTGTTGCGGGAGTCGCGGCGGATATCCTGAATTCCACGTTTGAGTTCATCCAGGCGGCGGTCGCTGCTCACCGAGAAGCCGACGATATCGAACCAGTGGTTCTGGGCGAGGGACGTCAGCTCGTGGTGCGACGTAAAAGGACCGGTGCAAAGATTCCAGCCGGCACGGCGGAAGAACTCTGCCGCCATCGATAGTCCGAAGCTGTGCTGTTCGCCGGGAACGACGGTCAACAAAGCCGATTCACCGCACTCATATGGAGAAGATTCGCGTACGAAAGCGTCGCCCAGATGCCGCAGTATGCTTTGCAGCCGCCCGACGGCGAGCGTCACGCTCGCAAAGTCGGACTCATCTGTTTCCCAGAGTTCGCCGAGACGGCGTGCAGTCGGTGCAAGTAAATCAAGAAAGATGGATTCGACCGATTCTCCTCGAGCGCGCAGTTGTTCCACATAGACAAACGCGGCTTTGTCATCGTGTCCAAGGACGAGCGCCGCGAACGCCTGAACCTGGGTCGTCTCCTGGACCGGAGCAGGTGCACTCGGGGGCTGCGGAGGCGCAGGCCGGAAGGCGTGAAAAATTCTCGGGATAATGTCAGCTTTCAGCGCCCGCACGACGTTTGCGGGCGGCAGCGCAGGTTTGAAACGCCAGACAGGCGCCGCGATTCGATCTCGCCAAGGTCTTGCAGGCCTTGTTTTTGCGGTGTTCGCGTCAGGTCCGGCTGCAAATGATTGCTCGTTTATATCGGGCATTTTTTCTTCCCCCCAACATTAAGTCCTGCTCAATAGCGACCGTCAAGTTTGATTTACGTATAGTTAGATTGACAGTCCTCAGAACCGAGATTAGCCTCCTTCTCATAAGAGCCCGCAAAAGGGAGTTGGGCTGTGCAGTACGGGGCTTTGGCAGATCAAAATCAGGCCGGTCACGGTGAAAGATCGCCGCCTGTTTCCCTTTGCTCCCCATCACCATCGCATCACCGCCCCGCGCGACTGTCAAACAGTCTTTACAATACTGATGACAACTTGATCGCTGCAGATGCGAACACGCCTGCATTACATTCAAGATGCGATTTAGAGGACTGCAAGACCCGGCAAACACTTAAGCTGGTGTACACGCCCGAAGAGCGTCGCCGTCGCGACGCAACAAAGTGGACGCTGGTGCAGGGGATACTTGCTCCGGTTCAGTTTGCGGTTTTCCTCGTTAGCCTTGGTTTTGTAGTTCGCTACCTCGCGACAGGGGACGGCGCGGCCATCGCAGCCGCCTCGATCGTGACCAAGACGCTCGTGCTGTATGCGATCATGGTGACAGGATCGATCTGGGAGAAAGAAGTCTTCGGCTGCTATCTCTTTGCGCCGGCATTTTTCTGGGAAGACGTCTTCAGCTTTCTCGTCCTTGCACTTCACACAGCCTATCTCGTTGCGCTGTTTGCCGGGCTGGGCGATCCGCGCCAGCAAATGCTGATCGCGCTCGCGGCCTACGCCGCCTACGTTATCAACGCCACCCAGTTCCTTCTGAAGCTCCGTGCTGCGAGGCGCGACGAGCGTCACGCCGTTGCGGTTGCAGGCTCTCCGTTGAGCGGGGGGCTCGCATGACGATCCGGACACAGGCATGCGCCGTCAGCGACACGGCGAGGGGAGATACTCACCCCACGATTCGCCAGAGCGGCCAGCGTGAGGTCTTCTGCGGTCTCACAGGCATCGTCTGGCTGCATCGCAAGATTCAGGATGCATTCTTTCTCGTCGTCGGTTCGCGAACCTGCGCGCATCTGATTCAGTCGGCGGCAGGCGTCATGATCTTTGCCGAGCCGCGCTTCGCGACCGCGATCATGGAAGAAAAGGATCTCGCGGGGCTCACCGACGCCAACGCCGAGCTCGACCGGATCGTGACCCAGCTGATCGAGCGGCGTCCGGACATCCGTCTGCTGTTCCTGGTGGGCTCCTGTCCTTCCGAAGTCATCAAGCTCGATCTGTCGCGCGCGGCATTGCGGCTGTCGCAGAAGTTCTCTCCGTCAGTGCGCATCCTCAATTACTCAGGCAGTGGAATCGAGACCACATTCACGCAAGGCGAGGATGCGTGTCTCGCCTCGCTCGTCCCCGTAATTCCCCCTATGGGGGCGAGCGAGTGCTCTCTGCTGATTGTCGGATCGCTTGCAGACGTCGTCGAGGATCAGTTCACGAGACTGTTCGAATCGCTCGGCATTGGACCGGTCGAGTTTCTGCCGCCGCGGAAATCGACGGCGCTTCCATCCGTTGGCCCTAACACTCGCTTCCTGCTCGCGCAGCCATTTCTTGCCGATACGGCGCGGGCGCTGGAAGAGCGCGGTGCTCAAAGATTGCCTGCGCCATTCCCGCTAGGTGTCGAGGGGACGACAGCGTGGCTGGCTGCTGCAGCTCAGGCGTGGGGTGTCGATCCTGCGGTGTTCGAAAAAGTCACGCAGCCTTACCGCGCGCGCGCCCAGCGCGCCTTGGCGTCTTACAAGAGAGAGCTTGCCGGACGACGCATCTTCCTGTTCCCGGATTCACAGCTGGAAATTCCGCTGGCGCGGTTTCTGTCCCGCGAGTTGTCGATGGAGTTAATCGAGGTTGGAACGCCTTACCTGCACCGCGAACATCTTGCCGAAGAACTCAAGATGCTTCCGGTCGGCGCCACGCTCAGCGAGGGGCAGGATGTCGATCTGCAACTCGATCGATGCCGGGCCGCTCGGCCCGATCTGGTGGTCTGCGGTCTGGGCCTCGCCAATCCGCTTGAGGCCGAAGGCATCACCACCAAGTGGTCGATCGAACTGATTTTCACGCCGATCCAGGGCTATGACCAGGCGGCCGATCTGGCCGAGCTGTTCGCCCGCCCGCTCGTGCGTCGCGCAAGATTGGTGGCCTGATCATGCAACTGACAGTCTGGACATATGAAGGACCTCCCCACGTCGGCGCGATGCGAGTCGCCACCGGCATGGACGGGCTGCACTATGTCCTGCATGCGCCGCAGGGCGACACCTATGCCGATCTATTGTTCACGATGATCGAGCGCCGCGACAAGCGGCCGCCCGTCACTTACACGACATTTTCCGCGCGCGATCTTGGCGGCGATACGGCAGAGCTGTTCAAGAACGCGGCAAAGGATGCGTACGATCGTTTCAAGCCTGAAGCGATGATTGTCGGCGCGTCCTGTACCGGGTCTCTCATTCAGGACGATCCGGGGGGTCTCGCGCGGTCGCTCGGTCTTCCGATTCCCGTCATCACGGTCGATTTGCCGGCGTACCAGCGCAAGGAAAACTGGGGCGCTGCCGAGACGTTCTATCAACTGGTGCGCGCGCTGGCTGGCCCTTCCGCTCCGGCGCCCGGAAAGAGGAGGCCGGAACGAAGCACGGGCGTCCGTCCGACGTGTAATCTGCTCGGGCCCACCGCACTCGGCTTCCGCCACCGCGACGACATCATCGAAATCACGGCACTGCTTGCGAAGCTCGGCATCGACGTCAACGTCACAGCGCCGATGACGGCGACGCCGGCGGACATCGCGCGTCTGGGTGAGGCGGATTTCAACGTTGTGCTTTATCCCGAGGTCGCCGCGCAGGCCGCAAGCTGGCTCCAGCGCTCGTTCGGCCAGCCGTTCACGAAGACGGTTCCGATCGGCGTTTCGGCAACGCGACAGTTCATCGAGGAGGTCGCGGTTCTGGCGGGCATCGATCCGGCGGCGGTACTGAAGGCGTCGGCGTCGCGGTTGCCGTGGTACTCGCGGTCTGTTGACTCCACATACCTGACCGGCAAGCGGGTTTTTATTTTTGGCGATGCGTCTCACGCGGTCGCGGCGGCGCGCGTCGCTTCGGACGAACTCGGGTTCAAGGTCGTCGGTCTCGGCACCTATAGCCGGGAATTCGCCCGCGACATCCGCGCGGCCGCGGAGCTCTACGGTGTCGAGCCGCTGATCACCGATGACTATCTTGAGGTCGAGGCCAAGGTGCAGGAGCTTCAGCCGGAACTCGTTCTGGGAACGCAGATGGAGCGCCATATCGCAAAGCGCTTCGGCATTCCCTGCGCGGTGATCTCGGCTCCGGTCCATGTTCAGGATTTCCCCGCGCGCTACGCACCGCAGATGGGTTTCGAAGGCTCCAACGTGATCTTCGACACCTGGGTGCATCCGCTGATGATGGGCCTCGAAGAACATCTGCTTGCGATGTTCAAGGATGACTTCGAATTCAAGGACGGAGCTCAACCCTCGCATCTTGGTGCTGGACACGCGGTGCCGCAAAAGCAGCCCGCGCCAGAGACGACCATCGAAAACGTGATTTCTGTTCCCGCGGCGATCTGGGCCGCCGATGCAGAAAACGAACTTAAGAAAATCCCGTTTTTTGTCCGTGGCAAGGCACGCAGGAATACCGAACGTTTTGCCAATGAGAACGGCGTTGCAACAATAACCATCGAGACGCTTTACGATGCAAAAGCGCACTACGCCCGCTAGGTCGACGCCGATTCGCGTCGTCATCGTGACGATGGACAGCCATCTGTCCGGCGCGGCGGCGCGTGCGCATGTCGCATTGAGGCGGGATTTCCCCGGAATGGAACTGGCCGTCCATTCGGCGGATGAATGGGCGTCCGACGACGCTGCGCTGGAGCGCTGCAAGGCCGATATCGCGATCGGTGACATCGTCGTCGCGACCATGCTGTTCCTCGACGATCACATACAAGCGGTGTTGCCGGCGCTGGTTGCCCGCCGCAACCAGTGCGACGCGATGGTCTGCTGCATGTCGGGCGGCGAAATCGTGAAGCTCACCCGTGTCGGTAAATTCGACATGAGCGGCGAGGCGCTCGGCGCCATTGCATGGCTCAAGCGCCTGCGCGGCGCCCGCAAAGGATCGGCCGGAAGCGGCAAGGGCGAAATGAAGATGCTGCGGCAGATACCCAAGCTGCTGCGGTTCATTCCGGGAACGGCACAGGATGTCCGCGCCTATTTCCTGACGCTGCAATACTGGCTTGCCGGCTCCGAGCAGAACATTGCCAATATGATCCGCTTGCTGGTGGATCGGTATGCGGATGGCCCGCGCCGCGAGCTGCGTGGCAAGGTGAAGGCGGCGTCGCCGGTCGAATATGCCGATATCGGTATCTACCACCCGCGGATGAAGGGCCGGATCAACGCCTCGGCGGACGGATTGCCTGCCAGCGGCGATGCGGGGACTGTCGGCGTGCTGCTGCTACGGTCGTATCTGCTGGCCGGTAACGCCGGTCACTACGATGGCGTGATCGCGGCATTGGAAGCGCGAGGACTGCGCGTCATCCCCGCGTTTGCCAGCGGGCTCGATCAGCGGCCTGCGATCGAGCGCTTCTTCATGCGGGACGGACGCAGCATCGTCGATGCGGTGGTGTCTCTCACCGGCTTTTCGCTGGTCGGCGGACCCGCATACAACGACTCGAAAGCTGCCGAGGAGATTCTGGCCAAGCTCGATGTGCCTTATCTCTCGGCTCATCCCGTGGAATTCCAGACCCTCGAGCAATGGGGCGCATCCGATCGCGGTTTGATGCCGGTCGAGAGCACCATCATGGTCGCGATTCCGGAGCTTGATGGCGCCTCAGGACCGATGGTGTATGGCGGACGCTCCGATGGCGCTGGCGTTGCTTGCACCGGATGCGAGCGCGCTTGCACGTTCTCCCGATCTGTCGTCGGCGGCGACATGCATGTCTGCTCCGAGCGCGCGGAGATGCTCGCGTCGCGAACTCAGCGGCTCATCGCGTTGCGCCGGGCAGAACGCGCGGACCGCAAAATCGGGATTGTCCTGTTTAATTTCCCGCCGAACGCCGGCAACACCGGAACGGCCGCGTATCTATCGGTCTTCGAATCCCTGCACCGCACGCTGACTGCGTTGAAGCGCGACGGCTATCAGGCCGACGTGCCGGCGACGGCAGAACTTCTGCGCGAGCGCATCGTCAACGGCAACGCCTCGCGCTTTGGCGCGGATGCAAATGTGCACGCGCGAATCCCGGCGAGCGATCACGTTCGCCGGGAGCCTTGGCTGCGCGAGATCGAAGCACAGTGGGGTGCGGCTCCAGGAAAACAACAGAGCGACGGAAGCTCGATATTCGTCCTCGGCGAACGGTTCGGAAATGTTTTCGTCGGCATCCAGCCTGCCTTCGGTTACGAAGGCGATCCGATGCGGCTTCTGTTCGAGAAGGGTTTTGCTCCGACGCATGCCTTCTCGGCATTCTATCGCTGGCTTCGGGAAGATTTCGGCGCCAATGCTGTGCTGCATTTCGGCACCCATGGCGCGCTCGAATTCATGCCAGGGAAGCAAGCGGGGCTGTCAGGGTCGTGCTGGCCCGATCGCATGATCGGCGATCTGCCGAATCTCTATCTCTATGCCTCGAACAATCCGTCGGAAGGTACGATTGCCAAGCGCCGCTCGGCGGCGACATTGATCAGCTATCTCACGCCGCCGGTCGCTCACGCGGGTCTTTATCGCGGGCTCGCCGAACTGAAGGCCTCGATCGAGCGATGGCGCGCCTTGTCACCCGACAATCTGATTGAACGTGCAAACCTCGCCGTTCTGATTCAAGCGCAGGGAAGCGGTCTCGATCTCGTGGCAGCGGAGCCGGCATGGGCGAGCGATGCCGCAACGCAGATCGGCTCGCTGACGACGCAGGTTCTGGAGCTTGAATACACGTTGATCCCTCACGGGCTTCACGTTGTTGGAGAAGCCCCGTCGATCGAACAGCGTATCGAGATGTTGCAGGCCGTCGCGGATGCATCGCACGGCGCACGTCCGGATCGTGCCGTGCTCGAAAAGCTCGTGCAAGGCGATGCGCCGCAGGCGCTCGCAGAGCGCGATGCAGAAAAGCTCTCTCTGTACGAAGAACTTGCCGCCACGGATCGTCTTCTTGCCGAAGATCACGAGATTCCCAGCATTCTCAATGCGCTCGATGGCAAATTCATCCGGCCGGCTCCGGGCGGTGATCTGTTGCGCACACCCGCGATTTTGCCGACCGGGCGAAATTTGCACGGCTTCGATCCGTTCCGGATTCCGAGTTCATATGCGGTGCAGGATGGTGCGCGTCAGGCACAGCGTTTGATCGACAAGCATGTGGCGCAAGGGAACGGTTTCCCGGAAACGATAGCAGTCGTCCTGTGGGGCACCGACAATCTGAAGAACGAAGGAGCTCCGATCGGGCAGGCGCTGGCGTTGCTGGGTTCCAAGCCACGGTTCGATTCCTACGGCCGGCTGATCGGCGCGGAGTTAATCCCCCTCGCTCAACTCGGGCGGCCTCGCATCGACGTCATCGTAACGATGTCGGGAATCTTCCGCGATCTTCTGCCGCTGCAGATCAAGCTGCTTGCGGAGGCCTGTTTCCTGGCCGCATCCGCCGACGAGCCGTTGGATCGCAACTACGTCCGCAAGCATGCGCTGTCGTATCAAGCCCAACATGGATGCGATCTGGAGACCGCGTCGCTGCGGGTGTTCGGCAATGCCGACGGCGCCTACGGTTCCAACGTCAATCATCTTGTCGAGAACGGCCGATGGGACGACGAGGACGAACTTGCCGAGACCTATACGCGCCGCAAGAGCTTTGCTTACGGACGTAAGGGACAGCCGGTCCAGCAAACCGCTCTTCTGAAGAGCGCGCTGGCGGATGTCGATCTGGCTTACCAGAATCTCGACTCGGTCGAGCTTGGCGTGACGACCGTGGATCATTACTTCGACACGCTCGGCGGGATCAGCCGAGCGGTCCGGCGCGCAAAAGGCGGAGCTGCGCCGGCCGTCTATATCGGCGACCAGACCCGGGGCGAAGGCATGGTTCGCACTCTGTCCGAACAGGTCGCTCTCGAGACCCGCACGCGGATGCTCAATCCCAAATGGTACGAGGGCATGCTGAAGCACGGCTACGAGGGCGTGCGCCAGATCGAAGAGCACGTCACCAACACCATGGGCTGGTCAGCGACGACCGGAGAAGTTGCTCCCTGGGTTTATCGCCAGTTGACCGAGACCTTCGTGCTTGATCCGGAGATGCGAGAACGGCTCGCGGCGCTCAATCCGACTGCGTCGGCCAAGGTCGCCAACCGTCTGATCGAAGCGCATGAGCGCAAATACTGGTCGCCTGATCCTGAAATGCTCGATGTCCTGCGCAAGGCAGGTGAAGAACTCGAAGATCGCCTCGAAGGCGTGGGAGTTGCCGCATGAACGTCCAGACACCCCGATCCGCGCTCGAAGGCCATCTGAAGCTGAAAAGCCTCTCGAGTTGCGGTGATGGCGAAGGCAGTGTCCAGGTGCAGATGGACCCGAAGCTGAAGATCGGCACCGCCAAGGTGTTTTCGGTCTACGGCAAGGGCGGCATCGGCAAGAGCACGACGTCGTCCAACCTGTCAGTTGCTTTTTCGAAACTCGGCAAGCGGGTGCTTCAGATCGGCTGCGATCCGAAGCACGACTCCACCTTCACGCTGACCAAGCGGCTGGTGCCGACGGTGATCGACGTTCTGGAGTCGGTGAACTTCCACGCCGAGGAGTTGCGGCCTGAAGACTTCGTGTTCGAAGGCTACAACGGCGTCATGTGTCTGGAAGCGGGTGGTCCTCCCGCCGGCACGGGATGTGGCGGTTACGTCGTCGGTCAGACCGTAAAGCTGCTCAAGGAGCATCATCTCCTCGAAGATACCGACGTGGTTATCTTCGACGTGCTGGGCGATGTCGTTTGCGGCGGGTTCGCCGCTCCGTTGCAGCATTCCGATCGTGCATTGATCGTCGCCGCCAACGACTTCGATTCGATCTTTGCCATGAACCGCATCGTCGCTGCGATCGAAGCAAAATCGCGCAACTATGGTGTGCGTCTTGGTGGCGTGATCGCCAATCGAAGCGTCGCGACCGACCAGATCGACCGCTACGCCGAAAAAGCAAATCTGAAGCGCGTCGCGCATTTCCCCGATCTCGACATCATCCGCAAGAGCCGGCTGAAAAAGTCGACCCTGTTCGAGATGGACGAAACGCCGGAACTCAAGGCGGTTCAGGACGAGTACATGCGGCTCGCGACCGAACTTTGGGAAGGCAAGGAGCCGCCGCTCAAGGGCTCATCGCTTAAAGACCGTGAGATTTTCGATCTGCTGGGATTCGACTGATGTCTGTTGCCACCTACCTGGAACGGCGTGGAGAACTGAAGACGTATTTTGACCGCACTGCGGCCGATACGTGGGCGCGGCTGACATCCGATGCCCCGGTGGGACGCATTCGTGCGACCGTTCGTGCCGGGCGCGACAACATGCGCAGCACCTTGCTGTCGTGGCTCCCGGCAAATATGGCCGGCGCGCGTCTGCTGGATGCGGGTTGCGGCACCGGCGCGCTGTCGATCGAGGCGGCGCGTCGCGGCGCGAGCGTCGTCGCGGTCGATCTGTCCCCAACTCTGGTCGCGGTCGCGCGCGAGCGGCTTCCCGCAGATATTGATCCGGCCTCGATCACATTCAAGTCGGGCGACATGCTCGATCCGGGCCTTGGGAAATTCGACTTCGTCGTTGCGATGGACTCGCTCATTCACTATCGACCGCAAGATACGTGCGGTGTTCTCTCGGGCCTTGCTGCCCGCACGTCGTGCTCTCTGCTCATGACTTTCGCGCCGAAGACGCCGGCTCTTGCCGTCATGCACGCGGTCGGACGGCTGTTCCCGCGATCGGACCGGGCGCCCGCGATCGAACCCGTAAGCGAGCGCAAGTTTGCGCGCTTGATCGGGTCGGAGAACGGTCTGAGCGACTGGACGATTGGTCGAAGCCATCGGATCACGAGCGGATTCTACAAATCGCAAGCACTGGAGTTGGTGCCGCGATGACACAAATCTCGACAGCATTGGCAAAAGGCTGGATGCGGCTCGGGTCGCAATTCCTTCCGTTTGCGGATGCCGCGACGAAAGAGCTTCCGCTCGGCCGCCTGATGCGGTTGTCGCTGTTTCAGATGTCTGTCGGTATTTCCATCGTGCTTCTGAACGGCACTCTCAACCGGGTGATGATCGTGGAGCTTGGCGTTTCGACGCTGCTGGTCTCATTGATGGTGTCGTTGCCGCTGGTGTTCGCGCCGTTCCGCGTGTTGATCGGCTTCAAGTCGGACAATCATCGCTCGGTGCTGGGCTGGCGGCGTGTGCCGTACATCTGGATGGGGACACTCCTTCAGTTCGGCGGCTTCGCGATCATGCCGTTCGCACTGCTGGTATTGTCTGGAACCGGCGAAGGGCCGGTGTGGACAGGGCAGGTGGGAGCTGCGCTGGCCTTCCTGCTGGTCGGTGCAGGTCTTCACACCACACAGACGGCCGGCCTTGCCCTTGCGACCGATCTCGCTCCGCCGGACTCGCGACCGCGGGTCGTCGCATTCCTTTACGTCATGCTGCTGTTCGGGATGGTCGGGAGCGCATTCATATTCAGCCAGTTGCTCGCGGACTTCAATGAGATTCGCCTGATCCAGATCATTCAAGGCGTCGCAGTCGTGCAGTTGCTTCTCAACATTGCCGCGCTGTGGAAGCAGGAAGCGCGCGATCCGTCGCGAACGTCGCCTGACCGCAACCGGCCAGTGTTCCATGAATCATGGGCGAAGTTCCGGAAGTCCGGCGGGTCGATCCGGGTCTTGATCGCATTGGCTTTGGGAACCGCGGCGTTCTCGATGCAGGATATTCTGCTCGAGCCTTATGGCGCGGAAATTCTGAAGCTATCGGTTGGCCAAACCACCGCGCTCACTGCATTCTTTGCAACAGGAACGCTGGTCGGTTTCGGCATCGCCGCCAGAACGCTCGGAAAAGGCGCCGATGCCTATCGCGTCGCCGGTTTTGGCGCTGTCGCCGGCGTGTTCGCTTTCTCCGCCGTGATCTTCGCAGCCCCGCTCAACTCGGTTTTGCTGTTCCGGATCGGCGCAACGCTGATCGGGTTTGGCGGCGGTTTGTTCGCTGCCGGTACGCTAACCGCCGCGATGGCTCTTGCGAGAGACGGCGAAAGCGGACTGGCGCTCGGGACATGGGGTGCGGTTCAGGCGACCGCGGCCGGTGTTGGTATCGCACTTGGCGGCGGTATTCGCGACGCGGTGTCGTCGCTCGCTGCAAATGGAATGCTCGGTCCGGCCCTGACCGGCCCTTCGACCGGGTACAGCTTTGTCTATCACATCGAGATTGCGCTGCTCTTCGCTACGCTGGTTGCGATCGGTCCTCTGGTTCGGACCTCTCGCAACCGGTCCCTTCAACCGTCATCGAGGTTCGGCCTTGCCGAATTTCCAGGTTAGTCAACAGAGGAGGTCGTCTCATGCAAGCCGGCGCCTATATGGACGTTGCACAAGTCACACTTTACGTTTTCTGGATCTTCTTTGCGGGGCTGATCTATTACTTGCGCCGTGAAGACAAGCGGGAAGGCTATCCGCTTGAGTCCGACACGGGCGGTGGCGGCGTTGCCCACGGCATCCCCCGAATGCCCGACCCCAAGACCTACAAACTCCGGGGCGGTCACACCGCGACGCTTCCCAATCACCGCGCGGATCGGCCGAACGCTCCGGTCGCTCCCATCGCACCATGGCCCGGCGCGCCGCATGAGCCGACCGGCAATCCGATGCTCGATGGCGTCGGACCCGGATCATATGCGGATCGTGAAGATGTTCCGGAGCTGTCGATGGACAATATTCCTTGCATCGTTCCGTTGCGCGTCGCGACGGACATCTTCCTTGAGCCGCGCGATCCCGATCCGCGCGGCATGAACGTCATCGGCGCCGACCGCGAAATCGCGGGCAAGGTCGTCGATGTCTGGGTCGATCGTGCCGAAGCCCTGATCCGCTATCTCGAGGTCGAGGTGGCGGGGAGCGGCAAGCACGTCTTGCTTCCGTTGCCGTTCGCACTTGTCGACCGTCCGCGTGGCCGGGTGAGCGTGGATGCTCTTCTGGGCGGCCAGTTCGCCAATGTGCCAGCAACCAAGAGCCCCGATCAGGTGACGAAGCTCGAGGAAGACAAGATCGTCGGTTACTACGGCGCCGGTACCCTCTATGCGACGCCGCAACGACAGGAGCCGATGCTGTGAAACACGATCCGGATCAGTTTCATGATCTTCCCTCGCCGTTACCGGCCGGAGAACGGCTGATCTGGCAAGGACGGCCGACGTTCAAGGGGCTCGCGCTCAGAGCCTTTCACATCAGGGAGGTCGCGGCTTATTTCGGCCTCATCCTGATGTGGAGGCTCTGGTCGAACTGGTCGAGCGGCGCATCGTTCGCGGATGCCATGGTTTCGGCATTGTGGCTGATCGTGCCCGCGCTCAGCGGCATCGCAATTCTGGCGGGTCTCGCGTGGCTTTTCCGCCGGGCGTCGCAATACACCATTACCAGCAAGCGCGTCCTGCTGCAGTTCGGCGTGGCGCTTCCGATGACGATGAATATCCCGCTGGCCCAGATCACGAATGCCGCCTTGCGATCCTATGCGGATGGCAGTGGCGACATTCCTCTCAAGCTCACTGATGGCGGCAAGGCTTCGTTCCTTCTGCTGTGGCCGCATATCCGGCCCTGGCGGCTTCGCCTTGCCGAGCCGATGCTTCGTTCGATTCCCGATGCGGAACAGGTTGCAGCGAAACTGGCGGAAGCGCTCTCCGGACGGCCCGGTCCGGTCGCGGTTTCCATCACTCCGTTTGTCAACAACAACCGGTCATCGGGCGTGGTGCCGGGTCCGGAAACAACTGTCGCAGCTTGAATGGAGACGAGCGATGAGCGAGGCCGTTCATGAGACCACAATACCGAAGGGTGCGTTGCTCGCGGTTGCTGGCCTGTTGCTGTTCTCGCTCGCGGCGGTGACCGCCTCGCGCCTGACCGGTGTCGGCGGCACACAGATGACGCTGCCGAGGGTGGTCGAGAGCCGCGATCTGCAATTCGAGGACGGAAAAGACGGCGCGGTTCTGGTCTTCGATGCACGCGACCGCAGTCTGGTCGATGTGCTTGCGCCCGGATCGAACGGATTCGTCCGTGTCGTGCTTCGCGGCCTCGCCCGCGAACGCAGAATGAACGAGATCGGATCGGCGCCGCCATTCACGCTCAACCGGTTCGAGAATGGCCAGCTCACGCTCCAGGACACGTCGACGGGCAAGCGCATCGATCTTGCCGCATTTGGATCGAGCAATGCGGCCGCGTTCGAACGGTTGATGAACGCACCAGGGGGAATCAAATGAGCGAGGCTCAAACAAGCAAGTCATGGTTCGGAGGTCCGAAGATATTCAACGTGCCGTGCACGGTGGAGATCGAGCAGACGTCCGAAACGTTGCATGCGCATGTTGTATTGGACGACGGCATCGAGATTCAGCCGGGCGATGAAGTGACGGTGCATGACGCGCCGTCGCATGTGAACTTCGGCGAACGGCTGGTGGTGCGACGCACCGCGACCGTCGTGCGAGCCGGGCCGCTCGATCGCATGAAGGCCCGGCTCGAGGGGTATCTCGAACTCACCGAACTCTACGAAGTCAGTTTCTCGGACGGGAGGGCAACATGATCCCGATGGAAGGTGGAACTCAGGGCAGCCTGCGTATCAACAAGGGCAATGCTGAAAGCACCGAGATGGCGCGCGAGGACACAATCCTCAGCCCTCGCTTCTATACGACGGATTTCGAGGCGATGGATCGGCTTGATGTCAGTCTGGTGCGATCGGAATGGAACGCCGTCATCAAGGAATTGCGGGCGGACCACAACAAGTCGCATTTCGTCAAGACCGACGAATTCAATACCGATCTCGAAAACCTGCCGCCTGAACTGCGCAAGGAGTTCAAGGACTTCCTGGTCAGTTCGCTTACCGCTGAATTCTCGGGCTGCGTTCTCTATGCCGAGATCAAAAAGCGCATTAAAAATCCCGATATTCAGGAACTGTTTTCCTACATGAGCCGGGATGAAGCGCGCCATGCCGGCTTTATCAACGAAATCCTGAAGGATCACGGCATCGGCGTCGATCTGAGTTTTCTCACGCGCGCCAAGAAGTACACGTACTTCAAGCCGAAGTTCATCTTCTACGCGACGTATCTGTCCGAGAAGATCGGCTATGCCCGGTACATCACCATCTACCGGCAGCTCGAGCGCCATCCGGATCGGCAATTTCATCCGATTTTCCGGTGGTTCGAGAAGTGGTGCAACGACGAGTTCCGCCATGGCGAAGCGTTCGCCCTGCTGATGCGGGCCGATCCTTCGCTGCTGAGCGGGATGAACAAGCTCTGGATCCGCTTCTTCCTGCTCGCGGTGTTCGCGACGATGTATGTCCGCGACCACATGCGGCCCGCCTTCCACGACGCGATCGGGATGGACCCGAGCGACTACGACATGCAGGTCTTCCGCATTACGTCGGAGATCTCGAAGCAGGTGTTCCCGGTCGTGCTGGATATCGACGACCCGCGGTTCATGGCTGGCCTCAGGCGCCTTCACTCGATATCCGAGGCGATTGCTGATGCGAAGACGCGAGGGGGCATCGTCGGCGGCCTCAAGCGTGTGGGCCTCGCCGGTGCGGCTGCGTTGACGTTTGCGCGGCTGTTCGTGCTGCCGGCGAAGAAGAACGTTCTGCCGCGCGAAATCTGCCTTCAACCCGCGTGGTGATGGGAGCGGAGTTATGGCCTCATACGTGGTTCCACCGATCTACGCAGCGTTCATATGGTGGTTCAGCACCGGGGCCGTGCTCTTGCTCGTGGGTCTATCGAGCCGTTTCGATCCGCTGAGAATCTCCGCTGCTATCCTTCTGTTCGGCGGCGCATTGTTTGGAATAGGGGTGACGGCGGGCGATACCACCGTCACCGCCGCTTATGCCGCGTTCACGTTCGCAATCCTGGTCTGGGGTGCTCAGGAAATTGCGTTCCTCGCGGGATGGATCACCGGCCCCCGTCCAGAGCCCTGTCCTGATGGCGCCAAAGGCTGGCGCCGCCTGAGTTTTGCCTTGCAGGCCATTCTGTATCACGAGCTGGCGCTGATCGCGTCTGGCCTCGCGATCCTGGCATTGACTTGGCAAAACGACAATCAGGTCGCGATCTGGACCTTTGTTGCGCTCTGGGTTCTGCGTCAAAGCGCGAAGATCAATCTGTTTCTCGGCGTGCCTGTCACCAACGATGAGTTGATGCCAGATACGGTGAAGTTCTTGAAGACGTTCTTTGCGCGCCGATCCGTCAGCGTGTTTTTCCCGGTGTCAGTCACCCTGGCGACGGCTGTGCTCGTGGTTCTGGTTCAGCGCATCGTTGAAGTTGCTGCGAACCCGTTTGAGGTCGCGAGCTGGGCATTGATATCGACGCTCTTTGCGCTCGGTGTTCTCGAGCACTGGTTCATGCTGCTTCCGCTGCCGGCGATGACGTTGTGGGGCTGGGGCGTGCGCTCCTCTCCGTTGTCCAACGAGCCTGCGGCGCAGACAGCAGCGAGCCGGAATGCTGCGACAGCATCAACCCCTTGCATGGTGCCGCAGCTCGGCAACGCACCCCCGACGCTGCCCGAAGCGAAAGCGCTTTCCCAGGTTGTCGAACTGGCAGTCGTTCGCAACGACCCGAAGCCTTCCAGATCGGCTGCAGCCTGCGCGCGACAGCGCCTAGAAGACGAGTTTCGGCAGACTTTTCTTGAGAAAAACCGACGCGCAGACCTGACGACGCCCCGACTGAATGTCGGCGTGGAGTCGGTCACGAATTTCAACGGGAGATCGTAATGAACTACGAAGCCTATTTTCGGCGTCAGCTTGAGGGCCTTCACCGCGAAGGGCGTTATCGCGTGTTCGCCGATCTTGAGCGCAAGGCGGGCGAATTTCCGCGTGCCCGGCATCACAACAATCGCGGCACGGGAGAAGTGACAGTCTGGTGTTCGAACGATTATCTCGGCATGGGACAACATCCTGCGGTTCTTGCGGCGATGCATGAGGCACTGGACAAATGCGGAGCGGGCGCCGGGGGAACGCGCAATATTGCCGGGACCAATCACTATCATGTCCTGCTTGAGCAGGAGTTGGCCAGTCTTCACGGCAAGGAAGCGGCCTTGCTCTTCACGTCCGGCTATGTCTCCAACATGGCATCGCTGAGCACGCTTGCATCGCGGATGCCCGGATGCGTTATCCTGTCGGACGAACTAAATCATGCCTCGATGATCGAAGGCATCCGGCACAGCCGCAGCGAAACGCGGATTTTTGCGCACAACGATCCGCGCGATCTCGAACGCAAGCTGTCCGACCTCGATCCGCATTCACCGAAGCTCGTCGCGTTTGAGTCGGTTTATTCGATGGATGGTGACATCGCCCCGATTGCCGAATTGTGCGACGTCGCCGACGCGCACAACGCCATGACGTATCTGGATGAGGTTCATGGCGTCGGGCTCTACGGCCCGAAGGGTGGAGGCGTCGCCGATCGCGAGGGTCTGAGCCATCGGCTGACCGTGATTGAAGGAACGCTGGCCAAGGCATTTGGCGTTATCGGCGGCTATGTCGCCGCATCGGCCACGATCTGCGATTTTATCCGCAGCTTTGCGTCGGGCTTTATTTTCACCACGTCGCTTCCGCCCGCGGTCGCTGCCGGCGCTCTCACCAGCATCCGTCATCTGAAGTCGAGCTCGGCCGAGCGCGAACGGCATCAGGATCGCGTGGCGTTGCTACGCTCCCGTCTCGACGAGGCCGGAGTTTCGCATTTGCGCAATCCCAGCCATATCGTTCCCGTCATGGTCTGCGACCCGGTGCTTTGCAAGCAGATCAGTGACGTACTGATCGATCGCTACGGAATCTACGTTCAACCGATCAACTATCCGACTGTGCCGCGCGGGACCGAGCGTCTGCGGATTACTCCGTCACCGCATCACACCGATGCTGATATCGAGCACCTGGTGAATGCGCTCGCCGAAATCTGGGCGGAGGTCGGCCTCGCGAAGGCGGCTTAGCCGACGAAGCCCGCTCTTGAGTCGAGTTCGTCGTTTGGGTAGTCAGGCAGCGGAGGCGCGATCGCTACCGCGATAAACGTCTTCGTCCGCCCGAGTGACTGCCTTGAGTGCATTGAGACTGCCCGAACAATCGACCATGAAGGCCGCGCTGTGGATGTGCGGCTGGCTAGCGGCCATGCTGATGCTGCTGGTCGCGGGCAGGGCGACGGCCCGTGAGTTAAACGTGTTCGAAGTGATGGAAATACGCTCCATCATCGGGCTGGCGCTTCTCTATCCGCTGATCCATCGCAACGGCGGGTTTGCATCATTGCGGACGGGCAATCCGTTGCAGCATCTGGCCCGCAACTCGGTGCATTATCTGGCGCAATATTTGTGGTTTGTGGCGCTAACGCTTATCCCGATCGCGCAGGTTGTCTCCATCGAATTCACGATGCCGATCTGGACCGCGATCTTTGCCGCGGCCTTTCTCGGCGAGCGGATCACGCAGTGGAAAGCGCTGGCCATTGCGTTCGGGCTGGCGGGTGTGCTTGTCATCGTGCGTCCGAGCTTCAGCGCAGCCAACAACGGACAGCTTATCATGCTGGTCGCCGCCATCGGATTCGGTGCGTCGATTGTGTTCATGAAATCGCTGACCCGGACCGATAGCGTGGTGACCATCATTTTCTGGATGCTGATGATTCAGTCGGCGATCGGCCTGATACCGGCGATCTATGTGTGGACGTGGCCTCCGTTGCAACTGTGGCCGTGGCTTGTGGTGGTGGCGTTCTGCGGCACGTATTCGCACTACTGCATGACGCAGGCGATGCGCTATGCCGATGCGACAGTGGTCGTGCCGATGGATTTCCTGCGCATGCCGCTCAGCGCGTTCGTTGGCTGGCTGGTCTACTCGGAGCAGCTCGATGCCTTTACCGCGATCGGCGTCGTGCTGATCCTGTTCGGCAATCTGCTCAATCTAAGGCGCGCGTCGGTCCCGGCGTAATGGCTCATTCGGCTAAGGCGTGCAGCGGATAGTCGGTGTAGCCCTTCGGTCCGCTGGAATAGAACGTGGCGCGATCGTAGGGCGTCAGCGGCAGATTGGCGCGTATCCGCTCGGGCAGATCCGGATTGGAAATGAACAATCGTCCGAATGCGATCGCATCGGCGTGCCCGTTGGCGATGGCAGCGGTCGCCGAGTCGCCCCGGAAGTTGCCCGCAGCGATCAGCGTGCCGGGCCAAAGCGGACGGAACAGTTCGGCCGCTGACGGGACATTCTTGTGATCGACCTCGGCCTGGCCTGCGCCACTGGCGCGCGGCTCGATAAAGTGCAGATAGCATAGCTTCAATTCCGCGAGGTTGTTGATCACATAGGTATAAAGCGGAATCGGCTCGGCTTCGCCGCTGTCATTGGCCACGCCAAACGGCGACAGCCTTACGCCGACGCGCTCAGGCCCCCAGACATCGACGACCGCCTTTGCAACTTCGAGCAACAGCCTCGCCCGGTTCTCGATCGAGCCACCGTAGGCATCGGTGCGATGGTTGGTGCGCGATTGCAGGAACTGTTCGAGCAGGTATCCGTTGGCGCCGTGAATTTCGACGCCATCAAACCCGGCGGCGTTTGCGAGACGCGCGGCTTCAGCGTAGCTCGCAACGATGCCGGGAATTTCGGATGTCTCCAGTGCGCGAGGCGTCTCGAACGGCTCGCGCTGGAAGGTCGAGGTGAATGCCTGGCCAGTGGGCTGCACAGCAGACGGCGCGGTCGGCTTGCCGCCGTCCGGCTGATGCGAGGAGTGCGAGATACGGCCGACGTGCCAGAGCTGCAGGAAAATGATGCCCCCCTTGGCATGGACGGCGTCCGTGACCTTCTTCCAGCCTGCGACCTGAGCCTGGGTGTGAATTCCGGGCGTGCGCGGCATGCCGCGGCCGGACGCCATCACCTGTGACGCCTCGGCGATGATGAGGCCTCCCTTCGATGCGCGCTGTCCGTAATATTCAGCGTTGAGGTCTTCCGGCGCGCGCTCCGTCTCGCTGGCGCGCATGCGGGTCAATGGCGCCATCACGACGCGGTGCGACAGCGTGTAGGGGCCGAGCTTGAGGGGCGAGAACAGGGACATGCGGCGCTCCGGCAAAGGGACGGGTGTTGCTAAAGCAAATGCGCCGGCGTGAAAAGATGGCTGTGCGAATGCCAGCCATCCTCCAACAGTCGCCTAGCGCGATGCTGCTCCACCATGAACGATCGCTTTTGCGATCATGCAGTGAATGCCCTTGGAGCCGTTGACTGTCTGGGTTACCCGCAGGTCTGCGGCGAGGCTGCAGAGCGTATACGCATCTTCCCGGGACAGCTTGGCCTGCTCGCCGAGCAGGACGATCATGTCGCGCAAGGCTCGCACGACACACTGATCGAGGTCGGGATCCATCGCCATCGTGATGTAGTGGGTCTGCGTCTCGGCCCGCGGATAGGTGAAACGCAAATCCTTGCGCAACGTGAATGCGAACCGGCCCTGCAGCGCGGTCTCGATGGCGGTGACGCAGACCTCGCCGTCGCCTTGCACGCCGTGGCCGTCGCCGCACGAAAACAGTGCGCCGGGAACGAACACCGGCAGGAACAGTTTCGCGCCTGCGATCAGTTCCTTGTTGTCGAGGTTGCCGCCCATCGCGCGCGGGATAAGAGAAGTGATACGGCCCCATGCGGGTGGCGGAGCAACACCCATCACGCCGAAGAAGGGCGCCAGCGGCAGATCGAGACCCCACGGCAGTTGCCCGACCATACGCTTGCGGTCGAGCGGGATGTTGAGCAGGCGCGTTTCGTGAAAGTCGTCCGGCAGCGTCCCACTCAGCGGGCGAATGAGATTCCAGCCCCAGTCCTGCCTGAGCTGAATGTCGAGAATGTCGATCTCCAGCACGTCGCCAGGCTCGGCGCCGTCGATCGCAATCGGGCCCGTCAGGATATGTCCGGGAAGCATGCGCTCGTTATGAGCATGCACATCCTTCATCTCGGGCGGGATGAAAAACTTTGCCGGGTCGGGCAGGACGTCCGGGCCGCCGCTGATCGTGTCGATCGTCACCTCGTCGCCGCTGGCAATTGTTAGAACCGGCTTGAGCTTTGCTTCGAAGAAGCCCCAGTGACAGGTTTTGGAGCTGGCGCGGAGATGATGATGTGGCATGACGGTGCTTTGTTTCTCGCGACGACGGAATAACGGTCAGCATTGCTCAGCCATCGGCAAAAGCAAAGTGGCGCGCTTATCAGGAAAACTAAACCGGACGGCCAGCGACGAGGTTCAGCAATTCGCCGGTCAATGATCCTTCCGGATCGGCCAGTTCGTCCAGAATGGAGAAATGATGATGCCCGGCCAACGTTCGTAGCGTTACTGGCAAACCGTGTTGACGCGCCATCTCGGCGTATTCTTTCGATTGGCGCTGCAGTTCCGCGAGTTCGCCGCCCCCGACGACGATGCACTGCCGCGCGGCACCGGGCTGCAAGATCCGCAGCGGACTGAGCGTTTCGATCTCAGCTGAATCGAGCTGAAGAGGCGCATTGATGTAACTCAGCGCAATGGGCTCCAGATCGAAAATCCCGCTGATTGCGAGAGCCCCTTTGACGGCTGGCTCGCTGCTGACCATGGCGGTCAGATGCCCGCCGGCGGACCAACCGCCGACGTTGATATTTTCGGGATCGAACCCGAAACGGCCGGCATTCTGCCGCAGAAACCGGACCCCTTGCCGGATTTCGGCAACGATCTCCGTGAGCCTTGCTTGCGGTGCCAGCGTGTAGCCGACCACCGCGACATCGATGCCGTGGGCGAGGGGTCCTTTCGCCACGAACGAGAAAAGCTCCTTGGCGTTGCGCTGCCAGTAGCCGCCGTGAATAAAAACGAACAACGGGGCATTGGCAGCGCCTGAGGGAAAGTAGTCGAACCCGGTGCGTTGTTTAGGCCCGTAAGGAATATCCAACCGGACTTTGTTGCCCGCACGAACGATCGCACTGAGCTCGCGCCATCGATCCAGCCACGGCAGGTTGTTATCAACTGCAGCAGCATTGTTATAGGACGTGTCGAGTTCGGCCTGATTCATTCCACGATAGACGGATGTTTCGCGGGTCGCGGCTTGAGCGATATCGGTCATGTCAGGAATCCGCCGCTGGTTTGTCCGATCGACCCTGGACAATATGGCTTGTCAGCCGGCGGGTCACGTCGCGGCGCAGCGCATTGAATTCTGGAGACGATACGTCGCGTGGCCTTTCCAGATCGATTTTAATCTCGCTGTCGACGCGCCCTGGGCCGGCCGACATCACCACGACCCGATCTGCAAGCAGAACGGCTTCCTCGACCGAATGGGTAACGAAGATCACCGTCAGTTTCGTGGTCCGCCAGATATCGATCAGTTCTTCCTGAAGTTTACTGCGCGTCAGCGCGTCAAGCGCGCCGAACGGTTCGTCCATCAACAAGATGTCGGTATCATTGGCGAGAACGCGCGCGATCGCCACGCGCTGTTTCATGCCTCCGGACAATTGATGTGGATACCGTTCCGCGAATGCTGTCAGTCCTACCATCGAGAGAAAGCGCTCGGTCACCTCGGCCGCGTCTTTCTTGGATCGGCCCTGATGCCTGGGGCCAAAGCTGATGTTTTCCCGCACCGTCAGCCATGGAAACAGGGCGTAATCCTGAAACACCATGCCTCGGTCAGGACCCGGCTTGTCGACATCGAAGCCATAGACCGCGACCGATCCGCGCGTGGCGTGCTCGAAGCCGGCGACAATCCGCAGCAATGTCGACTTGCCGCAACCGGATGCGCCGAGCAGGCAGACGAATTCGCCCTTGCTGATGGTGAGGTTGATCCCGCGCAGCGCCTCGACCGTGCCATTGGAGGCGACAAAGGATTTGTGCAAATCGTTGATGCGTAAAATCGGCGAAGCAGTGGCGCGCGTGTCAAGCATGATGCTGCGGACTCCAGCGGAGGAAGTAGTTGTTGATCCACAGCAGAATGCGGTCAGAGACGAAGCCGGTGATTCCAATGATGATCATGCCGGTGATGACGAGGTCAGTGCGCGACAGCGTGCGTCCATCCATGATTACCGCGCCCAGACCTTCGGGCACGCCGGTCATTTCGCCGACCACGATCAGAATCCACGCGAAGCCGGCGCCGAGTCGCAAGCCGTTGAAGATGCTGGGCAGTGCTGCGGGAAAGACAACGGAGCGAAACAGCCGCGAGCCATTGCATCCCAGCATTTCGGCAGCTTCGAACAATCGCGGATCGACCGATCTCACACCGAAAATGGTGTTGAGCAGGATCGGATAGAAAGCCCCGAGGAAAACGAGAAAGATCGCCGATTTCGGACCTAGCCCGAAGAAAATCATCGACAGCGGCAGCCATGCGGTTACCGGAATCGGTCGCAGCAGCGATAATGTCGGATCGAGCAATGCGCGCAATAGTGGAATCCGGCCGATCATCAGACCGAGAGGAATGCCGGCGGCGGCGGCGAGGAGAAAGCCACCGTATACGCGCTGCACCGATTTCCAGAAATGAATCGGCAGACTCTTGCTGTATGCGTCGTCATAGATGCCGCCGAAGGCAAAGTCCCACATCATCACGGCGACGCCCGATGGCGACGGCACGAGGCGCGTGCCGGTCCATCTCACCATCACATCCCAGACCACCAGCATGGTGACCGGGACAATGGCCGCAAGCGCCAGTTGCCGCAGGCGTTTCAACTCGCCTGACGGCTTCTGAGCTGTTGTTGCGTCCGCCGAAGTCTTCGCCGGCGGCTCGGCCATCGTCGTCTGAATGCTCATCGTTCGGTCAGGTGCCCTCTACGGATTTCACGAAGCTCGGATCGATGAACGTCTTGTAGTCGGGCAACTGCCTGATTTGTTTCTTGCTCAGCATTTGCGAGCCGTAATACTCGGCCTGCTTGAGGAACAGGTCGTCGATCTTCCACGTCAGTTCGACGTTGGGCGCGGCTTTCTCGATCGACGGCTTTTGTTGTCCTAGTTTTTGTGCCGCCATCGCGACGAAGGCCTCGCGGTCGCTCATGGCGTACTCGCTGGCCTTGCGATGGATTTTGAGCAGCGTGCGGATCAGTTCGGGATCTTTCGCGATCATCTCCCGGCGCGTGGTCAGCACCATGTTCAGCGAACCTGTCGGTGTGGTGTAAGGGTATTCGATGATCTTGCCGACGCCGTTGGCGAGGCTGATGCCGGGACCCGGTTCTGCGCCGACATAAGCATCGATGTCGCCGCGCGCGAGCGCCGGCGCCATATCGCTGAACGACACGCGCACCGACTGGATGTCGTTGATCGTCATACCTTCCGCGGAGAGGCGATCGAGGATCACGACTTCCTGCGTCGAACCCGGCCAGATCGCGACCTTTTTGCCTTTGAGGTCTTTGATTGAGTTGATAGGCGCATCCTTGCCCGCGACGACGGCCATGCCGCGATTGCAAGCTGCACCGATCACGACGATGGGCTCGCCGTTGGCGCCGCCGAGCGTTGCTGCGGCAAGACCGTAGATTCCGAAATCGACAGACCCGGTGGCAACCGCATTCTTGCCGTCGGTCGGGCTTTCAAACGGGATGACTTCAACCTTCATTCCTGCGGGGAGAAATTTTTCGTAGAAGTACGGCGTGATGCCGTGAATGAGCTTGAGTGTTCCGACCTTGATGACGCGGTCTTGAGCAAGGGCAGTCATACTGGTGGAGGCGAGCGCCGTGGCGATGGTAGCCAGGCGGAGAAAATCTCGGCGAGAGCTGTTGTGCATGACGTCCCTCTGAAAATCTGAACCGGCAGCCACAGCCTATTTGCAATGCAAAAATTGCCAAAATTTATTGTATAAATCGATATCATAAGCTGATGATATAGTCGGGAGATGCACGCACCCCTCGATTTGCGCCTGCTTCAGGCCTTCATTGTTTTGGTCCAGACCGGCAGTTTCTCGGAAACGTCGCGTCGTTTGGGGCGGACGCAACCGGCCGTCAGCCTGCAGTTGCAGCGCCTCGAAGAAGCAACGGGCGCGCCGCTGTTCACGAAGGTCGGACGGAAACTGGTTCTGACGGATCACGGCGAGCTTATTTTAGGTTATGCACGCACGATTATGGGCTTGCAGGATGAGCTGCAGGCCCGCCTCGCGGCTCCCAATCTCGATGGGCCGGTCATTCTGGGTACTCCTGACCTTTACGCAGCGTATCTGCTCCCAGCCGTCTTGTCGGGCTTCAGGCGCGCCCATCCCAAGGTCGACGTGGATTTGACTTGCGCTCTCTCCAGCAAGCTGATGGCCGCGGTGGAGCGTGCGGAAATCGATCTGGCGCTTGTCACGGGGATGCCGGCGTTTCGTGAGGGGGAAGTGGTCGCACAGGAACCACTGGTTTGGGTGACGGCTGAAAGCAGTTCGATTCATCTGGAGAATCCCGTACCGCTCGCAATGCTGCCGCCCGGCAACATCTTCCGCGATTACGGGCTTGCGGCCTTGGAAAGTATCGGCCGGACGTGGCGCTTCGCCTGTGTCAGTGAAAGCCTGAGCGGATTGCAGGCGGCAGTATTCGCTGGCATTGCCGTCGGTGTCGTCTGCAAGAGTTCGGTTCTGCCGGGAATGCGGATACTTGGCCGCAGCGAGAGCTTTCCACCGCTGCCAAAGGTGAACCTTGTACTTTATCGCTCGGGACGACGCCGGAATCTCGCAGCCGAAGCGCTGGGCGACTTTATCGTGCGGCATTTTGCCAGTTCGGCTCTGGCACCGCCGTCGCGCATCGTACGCACGCAAGCCGGGAGCGGTGCGATCACGACGGGTGCCGGGTAACCTGGACGCTTTAACCGGGAATCCACGCCTAATCCGCACATGTGAGGCCGCGAACAAGTGACTGTGACCACGCGGCGATTGCTGCGCCGCCACCATCTCGGCTAGATAACTGGAAGCTCGACAACAAAAGGAACAGGCAGCATTGCCTGAATCCGCACAAAGACTGTCCGCATGATCTCACTTGTCCGCATTGCTCTGTCGCGGCCATACACGTTTGTTGTTCTGGCACTTCTGCTTGTGATCATCGGCCCGCTGGCGGCGTTCCGCACCCCGACCGATATTTTCCCTGAGATTCGTATCCCGGTCATCGGCGTTGTCTGGCAGTATACCGGCTTGCCGCCGGATCAAATGGCTGGCCGTATCACGACGCCGTTCCAGCGTGCGCTGACGACGACTGTTAACGACATCGAGCACATCTCGGCGAATTCCTACACCAGCTTCGGCATCGTCAAGATTTTCTTCCAGCCGAATGTCGATATCCGCACCGCCAACGCGCAGGTCACTGCGATCTCGCAGACCCTGCTCAGACAAATGCCGCCGGGTGCGACGCCGCCGCTTATTCTCAACTATAGCGCCTCGACCGTGCCGATCATCCAGCTTGCGCTGTCCGGCGATGGATTGACCGAACAGAATCTCGCAGACCTCGGCATCAATCAGTTGCGGACCCCGCTGGTCACCGTGCCGGGCGCCGCAATCCCGTTTCCGTTCGGCGGCAAGCAGCGCCAGATCCAGATCGACCTCAATTCCACGGCGCTTCAGGCGCTGGGCCTCTCGGGGCAAGATGTCGCCACGGCTCTGGCCGCGCAGAATCTGATTACGCCGGTCGGGACGCAGAAAATCGGAAGTATCGAATACACCATCCAGCTCAACAACTCGCCGCTGCGCATCAACGAGCTCGGCGACCTCCCGATCAAGGTCGTCAATGGCGCGATGGTCCATATCCGCGATGTCGCCAACGTCCGCGACGGCAATCCGCCGCAAACCAACATCGTACATGTCGACGGCAATCGCTCCGTGCTGATGATGGTGCTGAAAGCAGGCGCGATCTCGACGCTCGATATCATCGCCGGCATCAAGCAGAAGCTCATCGAGGTCAAGCCGGCTTTGCCCGAGTCGCTGAGGGTCGGCCTGCTCGGCGATCAATCGATTTTCGTGCGCGGCGCCATCAGCGGTGTCGCCAAGGAAGGCGTGCTGGCCGCCGTACTGACCAGCCTGATGATCCTGCTATTTCTGGGCAGCTGGCGCTCGACCATCATCATCGCAATTTCGATCCCGCTTTCGGTGCTGGGCTCGATCATCATGCTGTCGGCGATCGGCGAGACGCTCAATATCATGACGCTCGGCGGATTGGCTCTGGCGGTCGGTATTCTCGTCGACGACGCGACTGTCACGATCGAAAACATCAACTGGCATCTGGAGCAGGGCAAGGACGTCGAGCCTGCTATCCTGGATGGCGCCAACCAGATCGTGACGCCAGCGTTCGTGTCGATGCTGTGTATCTGTATTGTGTTCGTGCCGATGTTCTTTCTGAGCGGCGTGTCGCGGTTTCTGTTTGTGCCGATGGCCGAGGCCGTCGTATTCGCCATGATATGGTCGTTCATTTTGTCGCGCACGCTGGTGCCGACCATGGCGAAATATCTACTGAAGAAGCATGAGCATGGCGGCCACGACAAGCCGCCATCACGAAATCCGCTGGTGCGGTTTCAGCGCGGATTCGAAGCACGTTTTGAGCGTTTCCGTGCAGATTATCGCGACCTGCTGGCGCTGGCGCTGAGCCATCGCGCCGTGTTCGTCACGGGCTTTCTGGTTTTTGTCGCAGCGTCGTTCCTTCTGGTGCCGATGCTCGGACGCAACTTTTTCCCCAGCATCGATACAGGGCAGATTTTGATCCATGTCCGGGGCCCGGTCGGTACGCGGGTAGAGGAAACAGCGGGCCGGCTCGCCGACGTCCAGAAGGCGATCCGACAGATCATTCCGCCGGATCAGATCGAAACCATGGCCGACAACATCGGTATGCCGATCAGCGGCATCAATCTGACCTATAACAACACCGGCGTGATCGGTCCGCAGGATGGCGATATCCAGATCAAGCTGAAGGAAGATCATCAGCCGACGGAAGGGTATGTGCAGAAACTGCGCGAGCAGTTGCCGCGCCAGTTTCCCGGCATGACGTTCGCGTTCCTGCCGGCTGATATTGTCAGCCAGATTCTGAATTTCGGGTCGCCCGCGCCGATCGATATCCAGATCCGTGGCGCTAACGTGCCAGCCAATTTCATCTACGCAAACAAAGTGTTACGGGAATTGCGCAAGATTCCCGGTGTCGCCGATGCGCGAATTCATCAATCGCCGAATGCGCCCGCATTCAATGTCGATGTCGATCGGTCGCGCGCCCAGTTTGTCGGTGTGACCGAGCGCGACGTCACCAACAGCATGGTCGTCAATCTCGCCGGCAGCTCGCAGGTTGCGCCGACGTTCTATCTCAATCCGGACAATGGCGTGTCCTACTCGGTGGTGATGCAGACGCCGCAATACCAGATCGACTCGCTGAACAAGCTGCAGACGCTGCCGATCAACGCCGCCGGGGCATCCACATTGCCGATCCTGGGCGGCATAGCGGACATATCGCGGTCCGCCGTCAATGCCGTCGTCACTCAGTACGACATTCAATCCATCGTGCAGATTTATGCGGTGCCGAACGGCCGCGATCTGGGTTCCGTTTCGCGCGATATCCAGAAGGTGCTCGACAATACCGCCAAGGATGTGCCGAAAGGTAGTTCGGTGGCAGTGTTGGGCCAGGTGCAGACGATGAACAGCGCGTTCTCGGGGTTGCTGTTCGGATTGCTCGGCGCGATCGTGCTGATCTATCTTCTGATTGTCGTCAATTTCCAGTCATGGTCCGATCCGTTCGTCATCATCTCGGCGCTGCCGGCCGCGATTGCCGGCATCATCTGGATGCTGTTCACGACGCAGACGACGCTATCGGTTCCGGCGCTCACCGGCGCGATCATGTGTATGGGCGTTGCGACCGCGAACAGCGTGCTGGTTATCAGTTTTGCACGTGAGAAGTACGACGAACTCGGCGATCCGGTCGCTGCCGCGCTCGAGGCAGGTTTTGTCCGATGTCGGCCGGTGCTCATGACAGCGCTTGCCATGGTGATCGGCATGACACCGATGGCTTTCGGTCTGGGCGAGGGCGGCGAGCAGAATGCGCCACTGGGCCGCGCCGTCATCGGCGGACTAATCCTTGCGACTGTCGCTACTCTGGTGTTTGTGCCGGTGGTGTTCAGCATGGTCCATAAGAAGATGTCCCCCAAAGCTGCCCCGATGGAGACTGTGCATGCCACCTGAGCAGACAGGTAACGTCTCGAGACGTGCCTTGCGGTGGTCGGCTCTGGTGCTCGGAGTTGTGATCGTCGGCGTGGTCGTATCCGGCATTGTCTCGAGGCAGAGCAGCGATGCGAAGCTGCGCGAATGGACGGACGCTCAGGCGATCCCGACGGTCGCCGTGTCCAAACCCAATCTGAAGCCTGCCGAACTGACGCTGACCTTGCCTGGCCGCCTCGAAGCCTATTCCCGGGCAGCGATTTTCGCGCGGGTCAGCGGTTATCTGAAGTCCTGGAATTCCGATATCGGCGCTTCGGTGAAGGCCGGCGATCTGCTGGCCGAGATCGAGGCTCCGGACCTGGATCAGCAGCTTCTGCAGGGACGCGCCGATCTTGCGAACTCGCAGGCCGCCGCCACGCTCTCCGCCGCCACTCTCAAGCGCCGGCAGACCTTGCTGTCCTCCAATTTCGTCTCGCAGCAGGAGATCGATGAGCGCTCGGCGGATTTCGCCAGCAAGCAAGCTCAGGTCAAGGCCCAGCAGGCGAATGTCGATCGCCTTCAGGCGCTGGCCGGATTCAAGAGCGTCACAGCACCGTTCGATGGCGTTGTGACCGAGCGCAATACGGATGTGGGCGCACTGATCAGCGGAGGCGCGGGCAGCGGGGCGCCGATGTTCGTCGTTTCCGAAATGAAAAAGCTGCGTGTCTACGTCAACGTGCCGCAAAGCTACGCCTCTGCCATCGCGATCGGCGGCAAGGCCACAATTACCGTTCCGGAATTTGTCGGCCGAAGTTTCGCGGCGACCACCGAGGCTTCGTCCCAATCAGTCGATGTGGCCACCGGAACCACCCGCATCTTGCTGGCGCTGGACAACAGCAAGACGGAGCTGAAGCCGGGCGGCTACGCGACCGTATCGCTGTCGCTGATCCGCGATAATCCGCCGCTCGCTATTCCGTCGAGCGCGCTGATTTTCGACCGCAACGGCTTGCGGGTCGCGACCGTCGATGCCCAGGACCGAATCCGGTTCAAGACGGTGACGATCGCGCGCGATCTCGGGCGAGAGATCGAGATCGCGACCGGTCTGACGGCCGACGATCGGGTGATCACGACACCTCCGGATGGCGTGGTTGACGGCGATCAGGTCCGTGTCGCCGGCAATGCCGGTGAACAATCGCCGCCGAAAACAAAGACCAGCGAACGCTAGGCCGTCGGGCTCAAAGGACCAGCCCAGTCCTGATCGCTTGACTAGCTGCGCGGGTATCGCTTCTCTGTCGCGATGAAAGACATCTGGCGCCTGTCGGCCACCGAACTCGCTTCGCTCATTCGCGCTCGCAAGATATCTGCGCGCGAGGCCGCGCAGGCTGGTCTCGACCGGCTCGATGCGGTCAATGCAAAGATCAATGCGGTGATCGATCACCGTCCCGATGATGTTTTGCAGCAAGCCGATGCGATCGATGCAAGGATCGCGGCCGGTGAGGATGCCGGCGTGCTTGGCGGCGTGCCGGTCACCGTGAAGGTCAATATCGATCAGATCGGATTTGCCACGACGAACGGGCTGAAGCTGCAACGCGATCTGATCGCAAAGACCAACAGCCCTGTCGTTGACAATTTGCGTAACGCGGGCGCCGTCATTCTCGGCCGTACCAATACACCCGCGTTTTCTTATCGCTGGTTCACGACCAATTTGCTGCACGGCGACACCTTCAACCCGCGCGATCGCTCGATTACGCCGGGCGGTTCGTCCGGCGGAGCTGCGTCCGCTGTCACATCCGGTATCGGTCACATTGCTCATGGCACCGATATCGCAGGCTCGATCCGCTATCCGGCCTATGCCTGCGGCGTGCACGGATTGCGGCCGACCATAGGCCGAATTCCTGCGTTCAATGCGTCGTCGCCGGAACGTCCTGTCGGACCGCAGATCACGGCGGTGTCCGGCCCGCTGGCGCGAACTGTCAACGATCTTCGGCTGGCGCTCGCGGCCATGTCGCAGGCCGATAGCCGCGATCCCTGGTGGGTGCCCGCGCCGCTGGAAGGGGCCGCGAAGCCGAAACGTGCCGCACTTTGCCTGCGGCCGGATGGGCTGGAGATTGCACCGGAAATCGAAGCGGCGCTGCGCGATGCCGCAAAGCGGCTGGAACACGCCGGCTGGATTGTCGAAGAGATTGCAAAAACGCCGCCGCTCGCCGAGGCGGCCGAGCATCAGGTCAAGCTCTGGATGGGCGACGGCTATGAGGCGCAAGTTGCGATGGCGGAAAAGGAAGGCGACCCCGGCGCAATTGCCGCGTTACGCGGCCATCGGGCGATGGGGCTCAGCCTCGATCTCGGGGGTTTCTCAAAGGCGCTGACCCGCCGCGCTGCGCTGACGCGGGAGTGGCAGCTTTTCTTCGAGACATGGCCGGTGTTGCTGTTGCCGGTGTGCGGCGAGTTGCCGTTTCCGAACGGACTCGACGTCCGCGACGATGCGTCTTACGTGCGGGCCTGGCGGGCGCAGATGCCACAGATCGGCATTCCGTTCGTCGGCATGCCCGCGATGACGGTGTCGACAGGTCTTGTCGGTAGAATTCCTGTCGGGGTACAGATCGTTTCGGGGCGTTATCGCGAAGACCTGTGTCTGCTCGCGGGCGAAGCGATCGAGGCAGGCGGGACGCCTGTGTCGCCGATCGATCCGGCTGATTGACAGTGGCGGCCGGCCAACCATGACAACGGTCACATCCGGGTCCAGCGCCGTGCGAATGGCGCTCGCACTTCTTGCAGCTTGTGCGCTTTGGCTCTTGGTTGCGCCGCTCTATCGCATGGGGTTCTGGATCGAGCAGCCGAACGAGGGCTGGAACGCGACGCATGCGATGAACGCATTCACCGCGTCGCTCTACCCATCGCGCGACAGTTTTTTCATCAACAACTATCCTCCGTTGTCGTTCTACCTGTCCGGCGCCTTGGCGCGCGTCGGCGGCGATCCGGTCTTTGCCGGGCGGGTGGTCGCATTCATCTCGTTCGGTGCAACCGCCGGGGCGATCTACCTGATCGTTCGCGGGCTTGGAGCAAGCATTCTTGCGGCTTGCGCAGCCGCGCTATGCTTTGTCTTGATCCTGGCCGGCTTGCTTTCAAGTTATGTCGGGCTGTCCGAGCCGCAGATGATGGCTCACGCGCTCGTCGCTTTCGGCGCAGCTATGCTTGTACGGGCCGAAAGCGCGAACGACGCGATTGCAGCCGCCATACTCACGGCGCTTGGTTTGCTGACCAAGCAGGTTGTGATCGCTCTTCCGCTGGCATCGCTGCTGTGGCTTGTGATCTATCGCCGCAAATTGCTGATCCCGTGGCTCGCTACGGGCGCTGTGGCGGGAGCCGGCGCGTTTCTCGCGCTGTTCTCGCTTTACGGTCAAAACTTCATCGCCAACATGCTGTTTCCGCGCGTGCTGTCGCTCTCCGCATTCGGTAAAAATCTCGCTCTCATCTCCAAGGCTGTCGTTCCGCTCGCCGTCTATGGAATCGTAGCGTGGCGGCTGAGGCGCGAGCGCGATGAAGCCATGGCTTTCGCAGGCTTTGCTATCCTTGCGGGTTTCGCAACTCTGCTGCTGTTCGGTGGCGCGCTCGGCGTCAGCATCAATATTGTGTTCGATCTGGTTATCGCCGCATCGATCGGGCTCGGTCTGGCGTGGGATCGGATCAGCGTGGTTGTCGGCCCCGCCAAGGAAAATGGCTGGCGACTTCTGATCGCCGCTGCGATCCTTGTCCGGGTAGCGATTGGCGTTCCCTACGCGAACGTCGCGTTTGCTCTGGACAGCCGCGAACGCGCGCTGCTTGAGGAGCAATCATCCGCGCTTGAAACGCTGCGCGACCGGCTCAAAGTCGTAAGCGGTCCGGTCGCCTGCGAAACCCTGTCGGCTTGCATCTGGGCCGGTCATCGCAATGAAGCCGATCTCTGGAAGCTGCATTTCGAAACTACCCTCGGGCCGTTCATGGATACGGCGGCACTGTTGAAACGGATCGCCGAAGGCAACTATGGCGCCATAGTCCTGTTCGGTAACTCGGCGCCGGTGCAGGATCGCCGGTTGCCGGGACTTGCCGCCGCGCTGGCAGCGGGCTATGGCCCGCCGCAGGTTTTCGGCGGGACGGTCAGCCTGTTCCTGCCGGAAAAATCGCGGTAGACCAAACAGGCGTTTCACGCCGCCGGAAATCATTCCACCCATGGTTTCAATCGTTTTTGCCGACACCACGGGCCGCTATGATGGTCGCGACCTCGAGCGCCGGGCGCTCGGTGGAACCGAGTCGTCGGTGATCCGGCTTGCGCGAGAGCTGGTGCGGCGTGGTCACCGCGTCACGGTTATCTCCAATTGCGAAGGCGTCATCGAGGACAACGGCGTGCGCTGGCAGCCGTTTGGCGCCGACGTGCCGAACGATTGCGATCTCTATGTTCCGATCCAGCATCCAAAATTGCTGGGGCTGGTTCGCGCGCGCCGCACGGCGCTGTGGGTGTTGTGGCGTCCCAACAACCTGAAACACTATAAGCAGCTGCCACGCATGTGGTGGCATCGGCCGGTGCCGATTCTGATGAGCCTGTTTCAGGTGGCGCAATATTCGCCGTGGCTGCCACGCCGCGATCCGCAACTGATCATTCCGCTGGCATTGCCGGATGATATCCGCGGTTTGCCGCCGCTCATCGCGCCGCCACCGCCCGAACTGGTGTTCGCATCGAATCCCGCGCGCAATCTTTTCGGTGTGATGCGGATTTTTGTCGACCGGATTCTGTCTGTGCGGCCCGATGCCAGGTTGAAAGTGTTTGGTGCGGTGACGTCTGCCGCCGATCCATGGACGGCGTGGGGCGGACTTGTACCTCAGGATCTGTCGCCGCAGGCAAAGGCGGCGATCGGGATTCGGACCGCTGTGCCGCGCGAAGAGATGATGCAGGACATCCGTAACTCGCGAGCGATGATCTATCTCGGCCACAAGACTGAGGCGTTCTGTTTGTCGCTGGCCGAGGCTCAGGCGCTAGGCGTACCTTGTGTCGTCGCGCCGGTTGCCGTGCTGCCGGAGCGTGTAGTCGACGGTGTAACCGGTTTTGTGCGAGGCGACGAGCACGGGTTTGCCGCTGCTGCGCTCTCGCTGCTCAATGACGATGCGCTATGGCGGAAGCAGCACGAAGCCGCATTGCGCCTGCAACAAGGGTTGTCCTGGCCCGAGTATGCCGAGCGTTTCGAGGCGGCGTTGGTGTCCGACTGGATTTCCGCCGACAGGTCGTGGTCGGCGGCCGTTGGCCAAGCAACCTGACGCTCACGCGCGTTTCGCGACGTCCTGTTCGTCGCTGGCTTTGTCCTGTGCGGCAAGTGCGCGTCTGAAGCCGTCGCGCTGCTGAAGCCGCGCCCAATAGGCTGCGACGGCAGGTGGAAACTGTGGATTGAGTTTCAGCCGCGTCGCCAGCATCAGGGCATAGCCGACCGAGATATCGGCGGCAGTGAAGCGCCCCTCGCACAGCGTCTCGCGGACCGACACGACCTTGTCGATGCCACGCAGCCGCGCAAGGAACCATCGGGCATAGTCCTCGACCACCTGCGGGTTGCGCCTCTCAGGCGGCTCCAGTTCGGAATAGCGCAAAACCAGCGTCTGCGGGAATGTGAGCGTGGCTTCGCCGAAATGCAGCCAGTTCAGGTAGAAGCCGTAGTCGGGCTCATCGATATTCACCGCCAGCGGCGAGGGGCCGTGGCGGCTGACGAGATACTGGCAGATCGCGGCCGATTCCGTCATGCGCGTGACGCCATCGATCAGCAAAGGAATGGTGCCGAGCGGGTTGAGCGTTAGGTATTCGCGCGAGAGCACGCGAGGCGGAAACGGCAGCATCTTGAGGTCGTAGGGCAGCCCCATTTCCTCAAGTGTCCACAGCGGACGAAATGACCTGGCGTTCGAACAGTGATAGAGCGTGAGCATGGTCAAATCCTGCCTGTCGAGGGTGTGGGACTCGCATCAATGCACCATATCCTCTTGATTTTATTTCACAACTGTAGCTGAAAGAAGCTGCTTGCGAAGGCGCGCCCGCTGCCTGATAGAACAGCGCGTAAGACATCGACCTGAAAGCTGAAATATGAAACGAGCGTTCGTTACCGGCGTGACGGGACAGGATGGAGCTTATCTGTCCCGGCTTCTGCTTGAGAAAGGCTATGAAGTTTATGGCCTGGTCCGCCGCAGCAGCTCCGCCGAGATCGTGGATACCAAGCTGCGATGGTTGAAGATCCAGAACGATATCCGATTCATCGACGGAAATCTTCTGGACACGTCGGCATTGAACCGGGCTGTGCGCGATGTGAAGCCGGATGAGGTCTACAATCTGGCAGCGCAATCGTTCGTGAAATCGTCGTGGAGCCAGCCGTTGCTGACCAGTCAGGTCACCGGCATCGGCGCGCTGAATGTACTCGAAGCGGTACGCCTGGAAGCGCCGCAGGCCCGGTTCTACCAGGCTTCGTCATCCGAGATGTATGGTCTGGTTCAGGAACCGATCCAGAACGAGAAGACGCCATTCTATCCGCGCTCGCCTTATGGCGTCGCGAAGATGTTCGCGCATGGCATGACAGTCAACTACCGCGAGAGCTTTGGGTTGCACGCCAGTAGCGGCATCCTCTTCAATCACGAGTCGCCGGTGCGCGGCATCGAGTTCGTTACCCGCAAGGTCACGGACGGCGTCGCCCGCATCAAGCTCGGCGTGGAGAAGGAATTGCGCCTCGGCAATATCGACGCCAAGCGCGACTGGGGCCATTCGAACGACTATGTGCGCGCCATGTGGCTGATGCTGCAACAGGACACGCCAGACGATTACGTTGTCGCGACCGGGCGCACCACCACAGTCCGCGACATGTGCCGCATCGCGTTCGATCATGTCGGCCTCAAGATGGACGATCATCTCAAGATCGACCCGGCGCTGTTCCGGCCCGCCGAGGTCGATATCCTGCTCGGCAACCCCGGGAAGGCGAAGAAAAAGCTCGGCTGGGAAGCCATGATTTCGCTCGAGGAGATGATCCGCGAAATGGTCGATGCTGATCTTCAACGTGTTTCGCGTCAGATCAAAGACGCTCGCTCGTGATCTTTACCGGCTCACCACGTATTCTTATCACCGGTGCGCGCGGCTTTGTTGGCCGGGTTCTGGTGGCCAGACTTCTCGAACTGCTGCCGCCGGGCGGTGAACTCGTCCTCGTCGATGCCAGTCAGGGACCGCTTCAA
This sequence comes from Hyphomicrobiales bacterium, assembly GCA_021732215.1. Classification (GTDB taxonomy): domain Bacteria; phylum Pseudomonadota; class Alphaproteobacteria; order Rhizobiales; family Xanthobacteraceae; genus SG-bin9. The sequence goes on along the minus strand of JAKFVL010000001.1, from coordinate 89,272 downwards.
GCACGTTGCCGCAACATTTCGGCCGACATAACCGATGCTGCGCGGGTCAAGGAGGTCATCGAGGCCGAGCAACCAAGTCATCTGATCCATCTTGCCGCGATTGCTGCGGTAACAGCGGCAACCGCCGACGCCCGGCAGGCATGGGCGGTGAATTTCGGCGGGACGTTGAATCTGGCACTGGCGGTTGCGGAGTTCGCTCCCGATTGCCGGTTCGTGTTCTGCAGCAGCGCGGAAGTTTATGGATCGAGCTTCATCGGGGCAGCTCCGCTTGACGAGACAGCCCTGCTGCAACCCATGAACGCTTACGGCGCGGCCAAAGCCGCAGCCGATATCATGATCGGACAGATGGCCAGGCACGACCTGAAAGCAATCCGCCTGCGTCCCGTCAATCACACCGGTCCGGGGCAGAGTGCGCAGTTTGTGGTCCCTGCGTTTGCGCAGCAGATCGCCCGTATCGAGCGAGGCGAATCCGCGCCGATCATCAGCGTCGGCGATCTCTCCAGTGCGAGAGACTTTCTCGACGTGCGGGATGTGGTCGATGCCTATGCGCGTACTCTCATGATGTTTGACGATATCGAGAACGGCAGCATCATCAACGTCGCATCGGGCACGCCCCGTGTCGTCCAGAATATCCTCGACGAATTGCTGGAGCTGTCGCGCATCAAGATCGAGATCGCAGTCGATCCGGCACGGCTTCGGAAATCAGATACGCCCGTCGTCGTGTGCGATGCGGCGCTGGCGCGGCGAATTCTGCAGTGGCAACCCACGCGCGCCTGGCAGGATACGCTCCGCTCGGTGCTCGATTATTGGCGATTGCAAACCTGATCAGGACGCGAGCAGTGTCTTGAAATACGCGATTGTCTCGCGCAACCCTTCCGCCAGTTCGACCTTCGGCTCCCATTTAAGAGCCTTGCGCGCCAAGGCGATGTCGGGCTTGCGTTGCTGCGGGTCGTCGGTCGGAAGAGGGCCGTAAACGATCTTCGATGCCGAACCGGTCAGTTCCAGAACTTTCTCGGCGAGTTCGCGGATCGAAAATTCGTTGGTGTTGCCGAGATTGACCGGACCGACCACATCGTCCGGCGTCGCCATCAACCGCACGATGCCTTCGACAAGATCCGACACGTAGCAGAACGAGCGGGTCTGTTCGCCCTTGCCGTAAAGCGTCAGCGGTTCGCCTTTCAGCGCGGCAACGATGAAATTCGACACCACGCGGCCGTCGTCAGGATGCATGTTCGGGCCATATGTATTGAAGATGCGCGCAATCTTCACCCGCACCTTGTGCTGGCGATGATAGTCGAAGAACAAGGTCTCGGCGGCGCGCTTGCCTTCGTCATAGCAAGCCCTCGGACCGAGCGGATTGACGTTGCCCCAGTAGCTTTCCGGTTGCGGATGGACCGTCGGATCGCCATAGACCTCGCTGGTCGATGCCTGAAAAATCTTCGCCTTGGTGCGTTTGGCGAGGCCGAGCATATTGATGGCGCCATGGACGCTGGTCTTCAGCGTCTGCACCGGATCGAACTGATAGTGAATCGGCGAGGCGGGGCAGGCCAGATTGTAGATCGTATCGGTCTCGACATAGAGCGGAAACGTCACGTCGTGGCGGATGGCTTCGAACCGTTCGTGCTTGATGAGATGTGCGATATTGCGCCGTCCGCCGGTGTAGTAGTTGTCGACACACAGCACCTCGTGTCCGGCAGCGATCAGATGGCTGCACAGATGTGAGCCGATGAAGCCGGCACCGCCGGTAACGACGATACGTTCGTGGTCGAGCGTTCCAGCCATCGGTGATCTGATATCTCGCGTGAGGTGAAGGCGATGCCGAAAGGCTCCTAGCATGGCTTGGAAATGAAGCCAACGAATGCGGCTGGGAAAGTAGCCGTATCGGCCTGCCGGCATGGGTTGCGGTTGCAGGCGCGGTCAGCCGGCCTTGACTCATGTCTGATGCCGGGAGACACGTCAGAACGGCGTTCGCTTGGGAGTTGGTCCCTGTGACAAGGCGTATTCTGCTCGATATCACGACCCTTGCGCGGGCTTCCGGTCATGCCGACGGTATCGTCCGCACGCTGCGGGAGCTGGCACGTTATGCGATGGTTAACGTGCCGGAGATCGTCTTCGTATTGTACGATCTGGGTATCGATGCGCCGCGCATTGTGAAGCGGGAATGGGCCCATCGCGTCATCGAGGGCTCTGCCAAGATCGACACTTCGTACTTCCCCGATCGCTTGAGCGCCAGGCAGCGTTTTCGCGAGCGGCTTCCGGAGCCGCTCAAGCGCGCGATGCTGTGGATTCAACGGCCACGCCGGCAGGCTTATCTCAAGCTCGAGCGTTTGCGGCTGCAACAAGGGCGATTTGCGCGCTCGGCGGAGCGGATTCAAACTCATCTGCTCAACGAAAAGTACACCCGAGAGCTGGTGGCGCCAGGTGGGGCAAGGCGCGCATTGGTTCCGTTCGATATGGCCCTGACCGAGCCGCCCGCGCTGTCTCGCGACGATGTTCTGATCCTCGCCGGTTCGGATTGGCTGGCCATGTATCAGCAGCTTTCGGCTACCGAAAAGCTCAATCAGCCCCGCACCGTCGTGCTGTGTTACGATATCATCCCTCTGCTGTTCCCGGACTTTTTTATCCGGAAGAATGCCGAAGCATTCCGCGCCTGTTTTCACGAAGTCTTTCCCTCCGCAGACTTGATCGTGTTTACGGCAAAGCAGATCATGGCCGACGCCCGATCGTACTGCGAGAAATCGGGTATCGAGCTCGGGAGATCTGAGATCGTTTATCTTGGAGCGAACTTCGATCCGGTTCAGAAACCCGGCGACATGGCGCTGCCGGGAGGGTTGACCTCAGGACGCTATGCGCTGTTCGTCAGCACGATCGAGCCGCGCAAGGGGCATCGATTGCTATTTGAGGTCTGGAAGCGCTTGCTGGCTGCAGAAATCCCGCAACGGAACGATTTCAAGCTGGTCTTTGTCGGGCGCAAGGGCTGGCTGGTCGATGATCTGGTCAATGAACTGAACGCACATGAAAGCACTGGCCAATCCTTGATCATGCTGTCCAACGTCGATGATGCGACGCTGCAGCGGCTCTATTCGGATTCGGCGTTCTGTCTCTATCCTTCGCGCTATGAGGGTTTCGGCTTGCCAGTAATCGAAGCCTTCCGCTATGGAAAAGCTGTCATTGCCTCCAGCGGCGGGGCGTTGCTGGAAACCGTGGGCGGCTTCTCGCCGTGCCTCGATCCGCTCGACGAAAACGCCTGGTACGATGCGATGGTGAGTTGGATCGAGCGTCCCGATGCGCGCTCAGGTTTCGAGCGCGCGATTCAAACCGGTTTCAGGCCACGCGACTGGCAAGACGTGGCAAAAGAATTTTTCGATCTGATCAATCGAGCTCTCGGTTCTGCGAATTCCGCCAGAAGCTCTCACTGACCTTGGATCGTCGAGGAGACGATAACGAATGGGGCAACAGGAAACGTCGGCCGGAATTGGATTATCGAAGACATTGGAGTGGATTGAGCGCCGTTTGCAAACAGGTGACGTCTTTCTGGTGGCTGCCGTTGTCTCGATTGCCCCGCTTTTTTTCTCGAACAACTATTTACTTGCACCCAAGATATTTGACCGGATTTTCTTTCTCGCCGCGGCATTGCCGTGGGTGTCGCTTCGGTTTCAACGGCGGGCGCCGCCGGTTCTTGAGCTCTCAACGCGCCTTGTCCTGATCGTCTCTGTGATCCTCGCAGCGGCCTTCTTCTATCTGCTGGCGCTCAACGTATCGAGCTGGTTGCAACCAGGCTCAGTTGCTAGAGTGATCGATCGTGAATGGGTCTACGCCGGGAAAATTCTGGTTTTTTTGCTCTCGTTTGCTGTCGCTGTGGCAGCTTGGAAGGATTTCCTGCCACGCTTCGTGACCGTCCTGTCTTCGATCGTGGCCGCAAGCGCGCTCTACAACATGATTGTCTATCTGTCCGGTGTGACAATAGGCGACAATCTCGCGGCGATAAGACTGGTCAATTCGCTTGGTATGCCGGGCTATACCAATTCGACCAACATCAGCATCACCTACGCTTTGCTATTCGTCGCTAGCGTGGCGGTGATCGTGGACGTCCGCCTGCCGCGCTTCATGCGATACTGGCTCGTGCCTGTCGGTCTGGTATTGCTCGCCGCTATCCTGCTGACGCAATCGCGCAGTGCCTATCTGGCAGTCATCGTCGGATTGATGGTTGTGCTGTGGACCGCGCCGCAGGCATTTCGCCGTGCGGCAATCGCGTGTTTTATCGCCGGAGTTCTGCTCGGCGCTGCCGCGGTCATGTCGAACGCGCCTACCCGCGCGATCATTACCACTCGAGGGGAAAGCTATCGTCCGGAGATCTGGTCGGTCTATGCCAGCATGGCCCTCCAGAAGCCGCTGCTGGGCTATGGAGGATTGTCCGATATCGGTATCCGGATTCGAGGCAACATCGACATCGATCAACCGCACAATCTCATTCTCTCCGCACAGATACGCGGCGGCATATTCTGCGCGCTGGCGATGATCACGATGCTGCTCGGCTCCGTGTATTGGTCGATCTGCTTTCTTCGATTGCGTGCCGAAGTCATTCCACTGTCGATGATCGCCACACTCGCCACGGCCGGCATGTTCGACTATAATCTGCTGGTCACCCCGATCACTTGGCCGTGGGTGACATTCTGGCTGCCGTTTGCAATCTGTGCAGGTGCCGAGATCGCCGTGAAGCGAAACAGCACGTCGCCCGCATAGGCGAAAATCCGGACATCAATGACGAGCGCACTCAAGATTATCGAAATCGGCGACAAGCCGTTCGTGAAGAGCGCATTGCCGGATGAAACCACCTATTTTTCGACCGCTTTCGTTCCACCGCCTGCCGATCCGGATAACGGCTTCCATGTCGTGTCGGTTGCAACCATGCCGTTGTTGCGCCGTGTATTGCAGGATCGCGAGACCTCGCTGATCGTATGCCATCCGACTTTTTTTTCGCCCTGGCACTGGCGCTGGATATCGCGCGCGCTGTTCAATCGCCGCACACTGCGAGGTCATATTCCGCTGGTGCGCGCGTTCGGTCCCCAGCTTTTGCGCGGTGATGTTGGCGCTCCGATCGCGGTGGTGGATCAGGACGACTTCCCCCTGATCAATCGCAGCAACCTTTTCCTGCTCGATCGGTGCACCGCATACTTCAAGCGCGAACTTCCCGCGGATCGCTGGCGCGTGTTCCTCAAGACGGCGCATGCCAATCTGCCTTCGCACCGGTTTCGCCTGCAGGATCGTTACACAGAACGGCTTGCGAAGATCAGGCCGCTGTCGCTCGGTTTGCCGATGGGACGGGATATCTCCAGCATGCCGTACGATTTGCCGAAGACATCCGATATCTTCTTTGCGGGTCGTGTCGACGGCTCGTCGTGGGTACGGCGGACCGGCATCGAGGAGCTGCGCGCCCTCGGCGACCGCGGCATCAAGGTCGATATCCCCGACACGCCGTTGCCGCCGGAGGAATTCTATCGGCGGTGCGCCTCGGCATGGCTGACGTGGTCGCCCGAGGGATATGGCTGGGAGTGTTTCCGGCATTACGAGGCACCGGTCTGTGGATCGGTGCCGGTATGCAATCTGCCGCCGCTGGAACGGCATCGGCCGATGCGCGACGGCGAGCATGCGGTGTTCTATCCGGTTGAGCCCGGCGGGCTGACGCAGGCCGTCGTCGCGGCGCTGGCCGACAAGCAGCGGCTCGCCGGCATGGCTGTGGCAGCTCGTGCATTCGTGCTTGAGAACCACACACCCAGAGCCATTGCATCTTACATTGTCGAGGAAGCGCTAATGGCTGCGGGTGGGAAGCGGTGAACGCGCCGCGCGTCAGTGTGCTGATGCCGGTGCGCGACGGGGCGCAGTGGCTCGCTCTGGCGATCGATAGCGTCCTGGCGCAAACCTTTGCCGATTTTGAATTGCTCGTGATTGATGACGGCTCGTCCGATCGCTCTCCGGAGATCGCCGCGGACCATGCGGTACGCGACGCGCGGGTTCGGCTCGTCAGGCAGGATGCGCTGGGTCTCGTTGCTGCGCTGAACCGGGGATTGCGCGAAGCGCAGGGCGATCTGATCGCGCGCCTCGACGCAGACGATCTGGCAAGGCCGGAGCGGCTGGCGCGGCAGGTGGCGGCAATGGACGCGAATCCGCGCCTCAACCTGATCGGAAGTTGGGCCGAAAAGATCGACGCCGAAGGCAAGCCGGCAGGCGCGCTCACACCTCCGTCTGATCGGCAGGAGTTGCGCGATACGCTGGCGCGGACCAACCCCTTTGTTCATTCGTCTGTGATGCTGCGGACCGAGGCTGCACGGCGGGCCGGCGGCTATCGAGCGGCATTCGAGGCGGCGGAAGATTACGATCTGTGGCTCCGGTTGTCCGAGCACGGCGATATCGCCATCATACCGGAGCCGCTGGTTCTCTATCGCGAGCATGGCGGCAATGTCACCGTCCGCAAGGCGGCGCGCCAGATGTTTTCGGCGCGCCTTGCATCTCGGGCGGCTGCCTCTCGACTCAGTATCGGTGTCGATCCCGCGGACAGTCTCGCCGCGCCGCCAGACTGGCGTACCGACGTTGGCAGCAGTTTTTTTGCAACGGACGCGCGCATCTTCCGCTTCCTCGAACTGGCCGATCCCGACGTTGCGAAAGTGGCGAAACTGTCTGCGGACGATTTGGATGTCGCGACCACTGCCGATCTCAATCATCGCGAGCGCAAGCTCGCACAAATCGCCATCGTTCATCTGTTGCGCCGTAAAGACAGGCCGGCTGCATGGTCAGCCCCGAAACTGATCTGGACCCTTTTCGCTTTGCATCCGCTGCGCGCGATGACGCTTCTTTTGGGCAAGCAATAGTCCGCAAAAGCCGTTCCGTTAGAACGAAAAACACGCTAAGGCGTGCGGCTCAATGGACTCGCCGAATGCCGCCTCGTCTCCACGACTATAAGCCCGCCGACTGGTTGCGGCTGCGTCCGCTGCTCCACGCCCTGAAGACGCGGCGTTATCGCGCGCACGAACGTGCGTTTCGCGCAATGCCAGCGCGGGCGGGCAATATTGCTTCACTGGTGCCTGCGCTGAAGGGATGCAAGATTCTTGTTTCGGTTGCGTTCACCGATCCGCAGACCATCGCGTGGCAAGCGCCGTTGGTGAAGCTCTACGTTCCCGACGCAATCTATATCGTTGCCGACAATACGCCGGACGACGGTCAGGCGGCGGCGATTGCCGATGTTGCCGCGCGATTCTCGGTCCCTTATCTGCGGCTGCCGGCCAATCCGACCAACGTGCCGAGCCGCTCGCATGGACTCGCGCTGAACTGGATCTGGCACAACGTCATTCGACCCGGACAGCCGAAGGCGTTCGGCTTCCTCGACGATGATATGTTTCCGACCGCGCCACACGATCCGTTCTGGGCGCTCGGCGATCAGGATTTTTTCGGTGTGGTCCGTCCCGGCGTTTCGACTGCAACTGTCGATGCCGCCGGCCGCTGGTTTTTGTGGGCGGGCTTCAGCATGTTTCGCTTTGCGGGTGTGCGCGACAAGCCGCTCGATTTCTCGCAAGACTGGTTTCTCGGTCTGGATACCGGTGGCGGCAACTGGGATGTTCTCTACCGGCATGTGGATCGCGCGGGCATTCGCGAACAGGAGACGGTGTTCGTGCCGTTCCGCGAGGGCTTGCAGATGACGGATGCGCCGTTTCAATGGTGCGGGCCGTGGCTGCATGAAGTCGGGCTGATGGGGCGGCTTGAATTCGCCGACGACAAGCGCCGCGCCGTCGCGAAAATCCTCGCACCGCACCTCGCCAGGGCAGGGGTCGAGACGGGCGCTGCGTCAGCTTGATTTTTTCGCGGCGCTCTCGATAGCATCCGCTGCGCGATCGAGCCCCGAATAGAGATCGGTTGACGCTGCATACTGGGCAGCGCGTGCGCTCCACTGTGCACGTTGCGCGGCATCGTTCGCGCGCACCAGCGCTGCGGTGAAAGCCGATTGATCGAAAGGTTCGCTGACCACGACTCCGGCATCCGCCGCGGCGACATGGAGGGCATATCCACAGACCGATGTGGTGACGACCGGCAGGGCATTGGCCATGGCTTCGAGGATCACCGTGCCGGTGATATCGAGCCGCGAAGGATGCACCAGAAGATCGGCGGCCGCCATTAGGGAGGGAATGTCGTCGCGGCGGCCGAGCGGCACGATCTGCTTTCCGACGCCTAGCTTTCTGGCCAGGGCCGCAAGGCGGCTGAATTTTGCATCGGCCAGATCGAAACCGGCGCACAGGACTTTGACATGCGGGAAAGCCGGCAGCACCGCGATGATCCGGTCAAAACCCTTGGTCTGAGGAAATCCGGCCACGAACAGCCACGCCAGCGTCGATGACGCCAGTCCGAGTGTTGCGCGCATCTCAATCCGCGTTTCGCCGTTGCGCAAATGCGGTTTTGCCCGGGTGCGCTCGATGGTCGGCGGCAACACTGCAGCGCGCGATCCCTCCATGCCCCAGATGCGCTGAAAATCCTGCCGTTGCGGTTCAGCGAGCAGCAAAAGCCGCGTGCATGATTGGGGACCGAAACATGCGGCCTCCAGCGTCAGCATCGCGCCGGTGCGCGGGTTGAGCCGATCGATCAGCGATTGCGGCTGCCGGACCGGGGGATCGGCGCAATAGAGAATGTCCAGTCCCGCCATTTTGTTGAAACCGGCGACAACGTCGAAGCGCCCGTGCGTGGCTGCAGCGAGGTCTGTGGCGAAACCTGCTGTGCGGCCGTGGTTGGTCAGCGCGCGGTTCGGCAATTCGATCACTCTGAAATCGGGGAAGGCGCCGTAGCTGCTGCGGCAGAAGATCGTAGCCTCGTGCCCGCGCGCCATCAGCCGCCGGGCGATGCCCACGCAATCGCGTTGCAGGCCGCCGCTCGGAAACAGATTGACGATGGCAAGGGCAATGCGAATGGCGATCAGATCCGTCGGTCGTGAGAGTTCATCCTATCACCGAACCATTGCTTTGAGATGGTTCGCGAGGTCGCTTCCGGCTTCCTGCCAGGTGCGTATTCTGTAGTTCGCGCGAATGCGCGCTTCCGTCTCAAGGAGCCTTTCGGGATCGCTGGCCAAACTGGTAATGGCCTCATACCATGCGGCATCGTCGTTGGGACCGAAGTGCAGAGCCAGCCCCGCGCCGGCTTCCGGCAGCGACGAGGTATCCGACGCAAGACACAGCTTGCCGTAGGCGAGGCTCTCGGACACCGGCAATCCCCACCCTTCGACGAACGAGGGGTAGAGCGTGTAGGCGCAATTGCGATAGAGCCAGGTCAGTTCGGCATCGGTTGTCCGGTGCAGAATGGTGAGATTGTCACGGACTGTCTCGTCCTGTGCGATCTGTGCCAGCAGCGCATCGCTGCCAAACCCTCGCTGCCCGACAATGACCAGCCGCGGAATGTCTGTGCGCTTGTCATGCGCGAAACGACGCCAGAGGCGGTGGAGCAGGTCGAAGTTCTTGCGCGACTGGATCGTGCTGACGCTGATGACGAACTGGCCGGGCTGCAAAGCCCGTTCGGTCTGCGGCGGTCGTGGCTCCGCGGCGGATGCGACGTCGGACCCAGGTTCAATGACAGCGATCTTGCCGCTCATGCCACCGTAGCTTTGTGCGGCTTTGTCCATTTCATTTGCGGTCGCGCTCGAAATCGCAATCACGAGATCGACGTGCCGCGACAGGAGTTCGACGTAGCGGTTATACTGGACAACGAACTCTCCGCTCTCGAAGAATTGCGGATGAGTGACGGGGATCAGGTCCTGACAGACGGCCACGACCTTGATGCCGTGCTCGGCGCGCAGCCGGGCGATCACGTCGAAATCGTAACGGGCCGCCCAGGTTTCGCCCGCGAGCAGCAGCAAGCTGCCGGACTTTGCTTCAGGGAAATGCGCAGCCGCGTCGCTGCCACGCAGCGCGACGTGAATGCGTTTGATCGTGCTGCGAACCGCACGCCGCACGCTTCGCTCGATCCGGCGTCCAAGGCGATCGGCGCGTGCGTTGCTGGCGCCGGGTCCGCGATGCGGCGAGGTCACGGATGATCGGGTAGCACTCGCAAGGGCGGCTGCATCGACAGGGTCGAAGCGCTGTCGCGAGGAGTCGTACCGGCAGAATGAAAGTTGCTCGCCCAACAGCGTCCGCAGTTGTAGGGCAAAACTGCGCTCGACGCGCAGCGTGCCATTGGTCTGGCCGCCGCTCGCGCGCAGGCTCGTGGTCAGATCCATCCAGATGCGCGGGGTCGTGTCCGGCATTCACAAACCTCTGGAATCCCGCTCGATTTGCCCGAAAAATCCTGTTAAGCACCCGCGCATGCCGAGGCACCATTGCCCGGCCTTGCATCATATTGCAACCTCAACAAACCGCGTCGCGGCGGCTCGATGCGGCGGAGCAAGTCATGACCGTTCTGGTCACCGGCGGGGCCGGGTACATCGGAAGCCATATGATGTATCGGCTGGCCGACATGGGCGAGCCTGTCGTCGTCATCGACAACCTGCAGACCGGCTTTCGCGAGTCTGTGCCCGGGAACATACCTTTCTATCAAGGCAGCGTCGCCGACAAGGCTCTGGTCGGGCGCGTGTTGCGCGAGCATGGCCTCAAGACTGTGGTGCATTTCGCGGCCTCGACGGTCGTTCCGGATTCGGTTCGCGATCCGCTCGGCTATTATGCCAACAATACGGTCGCCTCGCGGGCGCTGTTCGAAACCGCGATCGAGAACGGCGTCAAGCAGTTCGTTTTTTCCTCGACGGCTGCGGTCTACGGGCAGCTGGACAGTGAGGTCGTTACCGAGGCGATGCCGACTGTGCCGGTGTCACCCTATGGATGGTCGAAGCTGATGACCGAGGTGATGCTGCGCGACGCGGCTGCCGCACATGACCTAAACTATGTTGTCCTGCGCTACTTCAATGTTGCTGGCGCCGACCCCGCGATGCGCACCGGGCAATCCACTGTCGCGGCGACACACCTCGTGAAGGCAGCCGTACAGGCGGCGCTCGGCATTCGTCCGAAGCTGGAGATTTTCGGCACTGACTATGCGACGCCGGATGGCAGCTGCGTGCGCGATTACATTCATGTCGCTGATGTCGCGGCTGCGCACGTCGATGCGCTGCTGTATCTGCGAAGCGGCCGACCATCGGCCATTCTGAATTGTGGGTATGGGCGCGGCTTCTCGGTGCGCGATGTCATTGGAATGGTAAAGGCGGTGTCCGGAAGCGATTTTCCCGTCATCGAATCGCCCCGCCGTGCGGGCGATCCGGCGCGTGTAGTGGCGGACTCGCGCCTGCTTCGCGAGCGTCTTGGCTGGCAGCCGAAACACGATGATCTGCGCACGATCGTCGCCCATGCGCTGGCTTGGGAACGCAAGCTGCTTGCGGCGCAGACGGTCTCGGCGGTCTGAGAATGCAGCGCGGAGGGTTGTCCGACCGGATCGTGCTCGCAGGCATTGTCGCGGTTGCACTGTCGCTCGCCATCGGAATGCTGGGAGACTATTACAGCGCGCCAGACGGACTGTGGCGCGATCTCTATCACGACCGCAACGGCCACTTCGATTTCGGCCTGACGCTGGCGCTGGCGCTGCGTGAGCTGAACCCAGTCGATTTTTTTGCACAGATCGAGCGATCGCGGGTGTGGGGTCCGTTTCACGGCCTTGTGCTCAGTCTCGTGCTGCTGTTCGGCGGCATCGATTACCGAATCGCCATCGTCCCCAGTCTGATCGGCTGGACCGTCACGGTGACGTTCGCGGCGCTGATCGCACGGCGCTTCTTTTCCGATCCGGCGCAACGCGCCATTGCATCCGCATGCGCTGCCGCTCTCGTGATGGCGAGTCCGGCGTTTCGGCTGCTCGGCTCGGACGTGATGCTGGAAGGACTGGGTGCAGGGCTGACAGCCATTGCCATCTGGGCCTGGATAGTTGCGCACGAACAGCCGCAATCGGCGTCGCGATGGCGCTTTCTCGCCGTCGCCCTGACGCTGCTGTTTTTTCACAAGGGCAACTACTGGGGTTTGCTGATCGCCTCGATGGCGATTGCCTGGGTGAGCGCGGATTTCCGCAGGCTGATTGTCGCGGTGCGCGACCTGCAGTCCCGGTTCTGGGTCAAGGACGGAGTGCGGGCAATGATTCGCGATCCGCTGCTGATCGCATGCGTTCTGGTTGCGCTTGCGGCGTTAGCGATCGCGCTGCGCGGGCCGACGTCGATCGCCATCTTCGGTAAACCCGTCCAGTTGTATCCGCCGGCCAATCTGACGACGGCGGCTTATGCCTTGCTGTTCCTGCGGCTGACGCTGTGGTGGCGGCGTCATCGCGCCGCCATCGAACCCGAACTCGGTGCGGCCGGACGTCAGATGTTGTTGTGGCATGCCATGCCGATCGCGGTGTCGTTTCTATTGCCGAAGCGGCTCTCGACGTTCCTCTGGTTTGTGGGCCCCGCCAACGATCCGTCAAAGGCCAGCTACAGCCTGACCGGCGGCTTCAATCTGTACTGGGATAGTTTTTCCATCGGCTTTAGCGCGGCGTCTTGGGTCGCGGCCCTGGCTCTGGTGCTGTTTGCGATTGCGCTGTTGCGGATACGCAGCTTTCCGCGCAGCGCCTGGATCGTCTTCATTTTCGCAGCGGTATCCCTGGCAGCAGTGCTGATCCATCCGCAGAGGCAAGGGCGGTTTCTCGGCTCGTGGGTCTTCTCCGTCTGGATCGGTGCTGGCGCGGGCGCGGGCGTGCTGCTCGGTCTGGTCGCGCCGTTGCGCGCGCAGGCGGTGCGCTGGGCAGGCGCAGTGACGGCTGTCGCTATCTTGACGACAGCACTCGTTCGGCAACCTCCGTCCGCCAATGCAGCCGCGTATGCGATTCGGACCACATCCGGCCCGTCGAACCTCGATCTGGTCCGTCCGATTCTTGAAGACGTTCGCAAGGCGCGAACGATCGGGATGGCGGCGACATTTGGCATAACGCCGCTGCTCCACTGGACGGCGCAGGAACATTGCAAGTGCCGCCGGCAAGTTGCCCAGTTCAATCCTGGTATCGCCACGTCGCGGGATGGCGTCAGGGACGCGATGCTCGACTATATCGGGCGCAGCGCGGCGGATCGTATCGTTGTGTTCGATGTACCGGACAGCCCGGCACCGGATATTCTGGGTTGGCAATACAACAAGCTCGCCGGCATTCTGGATGCCCTCGAGGTTCAGCAGCGCTACGGCAAGACCGCCGGATATGTGGTGCCGTCCTACGGCGCCCAGGTCTCGGTCTGGGACGCAAAGCCCTGACCGATCAGCGGTATATTGGCGGCATGTTGATCGGAGCGGCACAGAATCAGTTGGAAAACTGTGCCTGTCGGTCGTAGAACCGCAGCGATGCAATTGGTTCACTCGAGTTCAATCCGGCGCTTGCGATGCTGCCCCTGATCACCCTTGTCGCTGCCTTGGCCCTTGCAGCCTGGATTTATCTGATCGCTCTGCACGGCGATTTCTGGCGCACATCGAAATTCGACGACTTGCCCGCCCCCTCGGGTCAGAGCTGGCCGCGTATCGTCGCCGTGGTCCCGGCGCGTGACGAAGCGGCCAATATCGAGCGCAGCGTCAAGTCGATCTTGCAGCAGCCGTATCCCGGATCGCTATCGATGATCGTGATCGACGACCAGAGCACAGACGGAACGGCCGAGCTTGCCGCGCGCGCTGCCGCTGCGATCGGCGCGTCCGACCGGTTAACGGTGTTGCGAGGCCAGCCGCTGCCGGCGGGTTGGACGGGCAAGCTATGGGCGGTGAAGCAGGGCCTCAATCATGCCGTACAGTTCAGTCCTGACGCCGTGCTTTTGACCGATGCGGATATTGTCTACTCGGGCGATGTCATCGCTCGACTCGCCACGCGGCTGCGGTCTGGGAATCTGGTGATGGTCTCCATCATGGCGCGGCTGAATTGCGTGAGCTTCGCCGAACGTTTTCTGATTCCAGCGTTCGTGCTCTTCTTCGGCATGCTCTATCCGTTCGGCTGGGTAAACACGCCACGCCGCCGGATGGCTGCGGCGGCGGGCGGCTGCATTCTGGCGCGCTGGGGCGCGCTGCAGGCGATCGGCGGCATCGACTCCATTCGTGGCGCCCTGATCGACGATTGTGCGCTGGGCGCAAAGCTGAAATCGGTCGGACCGATCTGGCTTGGCTTCTCGCAGGACGTCAGAAGCATCCGCGTGTCCGAGCGCATCTCCGACATCGGCCGGATGATTTCGCGCACCGCCTATGCGCAGCTTCGTTATTCATTGCTGGTGGTCGCCGGAATGACCATTGCCATGGCAGTGATATTTGTTGCTCCCGTGGCGCTTGTGTTCGCCGCCGATCCGTTGACGCGGCTTCTGGCGGCAGGTAGCTGGGTACTTATGGCGCTCGCCTTTCAGCCCACGCTGCGCTACTACGGTCAGTCGCCGCTCTGGGGCGCCGCACTTCCAATCATCGCATCGGCTTACATGATCTTTACGCTGAACTCGGCCTATCAACATCTTCGCGGACGCGGCGGCATGTGGAAGGGTCGCGCGCAGGCAAACATATCGGCATCGCGATGAGCGTCGCTGCCGATCTACGCTCCGGCAAGGGGTACAAGGACGAGAATTTTCCGGTCGCGTCGCGGCTGATTCATCCGCGTCATCGCGCGCTCATTCTCGCATTCTATAATTTCGTGCGTACTGCTGACGACATCGCCGATCACGCCACGCTGAAGCCGGACGAGAAGCTCGCGTTGCTCGATCAGTTTGGCGCTGAACTCGTCGGTACCGGTGGCGGCCAGCCGGAAGCACTGAGCCTGCGTCACGCGCTGGCTGAGCGCGGCATGGCCCCGCGGCACGCGCTCGATGTGCTCACCGCATTCCGGATGGATGTGACCAAGCTGCGTTACGCCAATTGGGACGAACTGATTCATTACTGCACATACTCCGCAATGCCGGTAGGCCGTTTTATGCTCGATGTGCACGGCGAGAGCACATCGACCTGGGCGGCGTCGGACGCGCTGTGCGCGGCGCTTCAGATCAACAATCATCTGCAGGATTGCAGGAACGACTATCGCGATCTCGATCGGGTCTATATTCCGCAGGATGCGATGACGGCCAACGATGTCACGGTCGAGATGCTGAACAACGAGCGCTCGCCGCCAGCGCTGCTCTCGGTGATCCACGATCTGGCGAAGCGCACCGAAGCGTTGTTGCATGAGAGCGATGGTTTTGCGCCTGGCATCACCGATACCCGCCTCGCTTGCGAGGTGTCCGTGATTCAGGCCTATGCGCTGCGGATCGTACGAATGCTGCAACAGCGCGACCCGCTTGCCGACCGCGTTCATTTGTCGAAGATCGAACTGATCGGGCTCAGCATCGGCGGCATTTTGTCGGGTCTGATGCGCCGTGGCGGTAATCGCGCCAGCATGTCCAGGCCGGCATCAGGGTCTGAACGGCAATGACCGCAATCCCGCATCACGCCGAAGAAGCGACGCCGCAGGGCTCTGCATCCGGCAGTTCGTTCTATGCGGCCATGCGCATCCTGCCGCAGGCGCAGCGCGAGGCGATGTTTCTGATCTATCAGTTCTGCCGTCAGGTCGATGATATCGCCGACTCGACCGCGCCGCGCGCGGAGCGTCTCGCCGAACTTGCGCAATGGCGAAAGGATATCGACGCGCTTTACGCCGGTGCGCCGCCCGCGAAGCTCACGGGCTACGTTGAATCGGTGAAGCGGTTCGGCATGCGCAAGGAAGATTTCCTCGCCATCATCGATGGCATGGAAATGGACGTGCCGCAGGATATCCGCGCCCCTGACATGGCGACGCTCGATCTGTATTGCGACCGCGTTGCGAGCGCAGTCGGCCGGCTATCGGTTCGTGTTTTCGGGCTGCCGGAAGACGACGGTATCGCTCTGGCGCATCACCTCGGGCGCGCGCTGCAGCTCTCCAACATCCTGCGCGATATCGACGAAGACGCTTCGATCGGCCGGCTCTATCTGCCGCGCGAAGTGCTGCTTGAGGCTGGCATTACATCGACCGATCCGCTGGCCGTTGCCGCGCATCCGAGCATCCCTCAAGCCTGCGCGCCGCTGGTCGACAAGGCGCAGGCTTACTTTGTTGCCGCTGACGAGATCATGGCACGGCACCCACGCAGGATCGTGCGTGCGCCGCGCATCATGTCGAAATACTATCATGCGATTCTCGATCTGGTGATTGCCCGCGGCTTCGCGCTGCCGCGTGAGCCCGTGAAACTCGGCAAGGCTGCCAAGATCGGCATTCTCCTGCGTTACGCGATTATCTGATGACCAAAACGGTTCACATCATCGGCGCCGGCGTGTCCGGTCTGTCCGCTGCGATCAAGCTGGCCAACGCCGGCTATCGCATCGAGGTGCACGAAGCGACGACGACTGCGGGCGGGCGCTGCCGTTCTTATTACGATGCGGCAACCGACCTTGTGATCGACAACGGCAATCATCTGCTGCTGTCCGGCAATCATCACGCGCGCGCCTATGCGCGTTCGATCGGCACCGAGGCGGGTCTGGAAGGCCCGGAGCAGGCCGAGTTTCCGTTCATGGATTTGAAGAGCGGCAAAAAGTGGCTGCTGCAACTCGGCAACGGCCGGCTGCCGACATGGGTATTCGACAAGAACCGCCGCGTGCCGGACACGACGCTAATGGACTACATCAAGCTCGCGCCGCTGATCTGGTCGCCGGTGTCTCGTTTCGTCGGCGACGCGGTCCCATGCGAGGGCACACTCTATCACCGCCTCGTGCAGCCGTTGCTGCTGGCTGCGCTCAATGTCGATCCGCCGCTCGGTTCGGCCGGGCTTGCGGGCGCCATCGTGCGCGAGACGCTGCTGGCGGGCGGGCAGGCGTGCCGTCCGCTGATCGCTGCCAAGGGTCTCAGCGCTGTGCTCGTCGAACCAGCCGTCGAGCAACTCAAGGCGCGGGGCATGGGCGTCCATTTCATGAGCGAATTGCGGGGTATTGAACGCAACGGCGACCATGCGGCAGCGCTGGATTTCGGCAGCGACAAGATCACGCTCGGTGAAAGGGATTCCGTGGTGCTGGCGGTTCCCGGCCGCCCTGCCGCAGCCTTGCTTCCGGGCTTGTCGGCTCCGACCCGGTTCCGCGCGATTGTGAATGCCCATTTCCGATACGATCCGCCCCCCGGCCAGCCCCCGATCCTGGGGGTGGTGGGAGGGCTGGTGGAGTGGCTTTTTGCCTTCCCTCAGCGGCTTTCGGTCACGATCAGCGATGCTGACCGTCTCGTGGACAAACCACGTCAGGAGCTCGCGCAGGCGATCTGGGACGACGTCTGCAAGGCGTCCGGATTGGGGACGCCGGAACTGCCCAAATGGCAGATCGTCCGGGAGCGGCGGGCGACGTTCGAGGCCACTCCGGAACAGCATGCGCTGAGGCCGGGCCCCCATTCCGGCATGAAAAACCTGTTTCTTGCCGGCGACTGGACTGATACGGGGTTGCCAGCGACGATTGAAGGATCGATCCGATCCGGGCACCGCGCAGCGGACCTGGTACAACAGGCGGGCTGATTTGTTCGCCGCCTCACGCGATATGAGCATGGCAGAGCAGACCACGATTTCCGGCCCCGCGCTGGAGAGCAGCATTGTTTCGGCAACGCAGTCGCTGCTCAAGCACCGGCAGCCGGACGGCCATTGGGTGTTCGAGCTGGAAGCCGACGCCACGATTCCGGCCGAATACGTTCTGATGCGCCATTACTTCGCGGAAGCCGTGGACGCCGAACTTGAACGCAAGATCGCCGTTTACCTGTGCCGCATTCAGGGCGCGCATGGCGGCTGGCCGCTTTTTGCCGACGGCGACTTCGACATGAGCGCCAGCGTGAAGGCTTATTTCGCGCTGAAGATGATCGGTCATTCGGTCGATGCGCCGCACATGGTGCGCGCCCGCGAGGCGATCCTCGCCCGTGGTGGAGCGGAGCGCAGCAACGTCTTTACGCGCATTCTGCTGGCGCTGTTCGGTGTGCTGACATGGAAAGCCGTGCCGGTGATGCCGGTGGAGATCATGCTGCTGCCGCGCTGGTTTCCGTTTCACCTCACCAAAATATCATACTGGGCGCGGACGGTGATGGTGCCGCTGTTCGTTCTGATGACGCTGAAGCCGCGCGCGAAGAATCCGCTCGGTATTTCGATTCCGGAGTTGTTCACGCGGCCGCCCGAGACCATCGGCATGGCGCCGAAGGCGCCGCACCAGAAGGCCGGCTGGTTCTACTTCTTTGCCGGCGTCGACAGCCTGCTGCGCATTGTCGAACCCTATTTTCCAAAGGCGATGCGACAGCGTTCGATCGATCGTGCGGTTGAGTTTGTCACCGAGCGCCTCAATGGCGAAGACGGCCTCGGCGCGATCTTCCCGGCGATGGTCAACAGTCTGATGATGTATCGGGTGCTCGGTTATCCGGCGGATCATCCGCTGCCTGCGATCGCACGCAAGTCGATCGACAAGCTGCTGGTGATCAAGGACGACGAGGCCTATTGCCAGCCGTGCGTCTCGCCGGTGTGGGATACGGCGCTCGCCTGCCACGCCTTGCTGGAAGCGGGTGGCGACGAAGCTGTTTCCAGATCGAAGGCCGGTCTCGACTGGCTGAAGCCGCTACAGGTGCTGGACGTGAAGGGTGACTGGGCTGCCAAACGTCCAGACGTGCGTCCCGGCGGCTGGGCGTTCCAGTACAACAACGCGCACTATCCGGACCTCGACGACACTGCGGTCGTGGTGATGGCGATGGACAGAATCCAGCGGGAAAGACGGATCGGCGAATACACGGACCAGATTGTGCGCGGGCGTGAATGGATCGAAGGACTGCAAAGCCGCGATGGCGGGTGGGCTGCCTTCGATGCCGATAATCTGGAATACTATCTGAACAACATTCCGTTCTCGGATCACGGCGCGTTGCTCGATCCGCCGACCGAGGATGTCACCGCGCGCTGCATCTCGATGCTGGCGCAGCTTGGCGAGACGCAGGACAGTCCGGCCGTCGCGGCGGGCGTGAAGTATCTGCGGGACACCCAGCTGGCCGACGGTTCCTGGTACGGCCGCTGGGGCATGAACTACATCTACGGCACCTGGTCGGTGTTGTGCGCGCTGAACGCCGTTGGCGTTTCCCATGGCGATCCGACGATGCGCAAGGCGGTGGACTGGCTCGTCTCGATCCAGAATGCCGACGGCGGCTGGGGCGAGGATGGCAGCAGTTACCGGCTCGACTACCGTGGCCTGGAGAAAGCGCCCAGCACGGCGTCCCAGACGGCATGGTCTTTGCTTGCATTAATGGCGGCAGGCGAGGTCGGAAACCCGTCCGTCGCCCGGGGCATCGACTATCTGATGAAAACACAGGGCAGGGACAGCCTGTGGGATGAGGCGCGCTACACCGCCACCGGTTTTCCGCGCGTCTTTTACCTGCGCTATCACGGATACCCGAAGTTCTTTCCGGTTTGGGCATTGGCGCGGTACAGGAATCTCAATAATAGTAATTCCCGAACGGTAGGGGTTGGAATGTGACGATTGGGGCTTTGGGGACGACCGGCGCCGGAGAAGGGCTTCCGGTGCTGATCGTGACGGGACTTGCCCAGGAGGCGCGCATCGCCGCTGGTCCTGGCATGTCGGTGATTTGCAGCAGCAGCAACCCGCATCATTTGCGCTCGATTCTGAGTGGCTTCGACCATTCCAGCATTCGGGGCATCATCTCGTTCGGCGTGGCAGGTGGGCTCGATCCGGCGCTGCGCTCCGGCGACATCGTTGTCGCGACCGAGGTCGTGTCCGGCCCGTCGCGCTGGCAGGCGGAAACCCGCTTCACCGGCGATCTGGTGACCCATGCCGACATAGGCCGCCGTCAGGTGGCGCGCGGTATTCTGGCAGGCGTCGAGGAAGTCGTGGTCGGGCCGCACGGCAAGGCCGCGCTGCGTGCCGCCACCGGCGCCGCCGCCGTCGATATGGAAAGCCACATCGCCGCGCACTACGCGGAAGACAAGGGCCTGCCGTTCGCGGCGCTGCGCGTGATCAGCGATCCGGCCTCGCGCGCGTTGCCGGCCCTTGCGGTCGATGCGCTGAAGCCGTGCGGCAATATCGATCCGTGGAAGGTGATGAAGGGAATCGCGCGCAACCCGACGGCAATCCCTTCGCTGATGTCGACGGCGCGAGATTTCAACCGCGCCATAGAAGGCCTGCGCGGCTGCCGCGGCCTTCTGCTTGGGAGCTTTTTTAGCGGCCTCATTCCAGCGGAAATTTGAATCGCCGTCGCTAAAGCTCCGGCTCTCTCCAGACACCACTTGGACATATCAAAGAAAAAGCCCTTACCAGCGAGCTGGTAAGGGCTTTTCTGCTTGGGATCGCAGCTTGCGGTCAGGCCGCGGTTGACGTCTTTTCAGCTTTCGCCGCGGCCTTGGCGGCCTTTTCGGCGGCCTCGTCATGGCGGATCTCTGACAGCTTCTTCTCGACCTGTTCCGAGAAGATGTACTGCGCCGGCCGCTGGTTGCTCATATCGATTTCCGGCGCCATCGGACCCGACGTGCGGATGCCGCGGAGCGCGACCATCATTGCCTTGAGCGGATGATTGATCGCTGCCTGCGCCGCAGTCGGCTCGTAGCCGCAATGCGCCATGCAGTCGGCGCACTTCTCATACTTGCCGGTGCCGTAGGTGTCCCAGTCGGTCGTATCGATCAGTTCCTTGAAGGTCTTGGTGTAACCCTCGCCGAGCAGATAGCAGGGCTTCTGCCATCCGAAGATGTTGCGCGCCGGCATGCCCCACGGCGTGCAGTGATATTCCTGATTGCCGGCGAGGAAGTCGAGGAACAGGCCGGAGTGCATGAAGTTCCACTTCTTGCCCTTGCCGCGCGCGAAAACGTCACGGAACAGCTGCTTGGTCTTGGTGCGGTTCAGGAAGTGCGCCTGATCCGGCGCGCGCTCGTATGCGTAGCCGGGCGACATCGAAACGCCGACGCCGAGCTCGGTGGTGTAATCGAGAAACGCTGCGATATCTTCAGCCGAGTGGCCGTCGAAGATCGTGGCGTTGACGTTGACGGTAAAGCCGCGCGCCTTGGCTGCCTTGATCGCGGAGACGGCGCGATCAAACACGCCCTTCTGCGACACGGCCTTGTCGTGGTGATCCTTGAGGCCGTCGAGATGCACCGAGAAAAACAGGTACGGCGACGGCTCGAACAGATCGAGCTTCTTTTCCAGCAGCAGCGCGTTGGTGCAGAGCGAGACGAACTTCTTCCGCGCCACGAGGCCGCGCACGATCTCACCGATGTCCTTGTGGATCAGCGGCTCGCCGCCGGGGATCGCCACCATCGGCGCGCCGCATTCCTCGGCTGCGTCCCAGCACTCCTGCGCGGTCATTCGGCGATTGAGGATCGCATCCGGATAATCGATCTTGCCGCAGCCGACGCAAGCGAGGTTGCAGCGGAATAGCGGTTCGAGCATCAGCACCAGCGGATAGCGCTTACGGCCGAGAAGCTTTTGCTTCATCAGGTAGCCGCCGATTTTGATTTCTTTGAAGAACGGAATTGCCATGAACTGCAGCTTTCGGCGTTAGCGGTGAACGACGGGTCGGTCTGCCATGAGCTCAGGCGGCAGACGGAATTCAATGTTTTCCTCCCGCCCCGGAAGCACGGAGACCGAGACCGGTCCGAGCCGCCGCAGCGCTTCGATCACATCATCGACCAGCACCTCGGGAGCCGAAGCGCCGGCCGTGATGCCGACTGTTTTTATGTCTTTCAACCACTCCGACTTCACTTCGCTGCCATCGGCAACGAGGTAGCTCGGAACACCGACTTCGGTACCGATTTCGCGGAGCCTGTTCGAGTTGGATGAATTTTTCGCGCCGACGACCAGTATAACGTCGACGACCTTGGAGAGGTCTCGCACGGCCGATTGGCGATTCTGTGTCGCGTAACAGATGTCACGGGTATCCGGGCCCTGAATATCGGGAAACCGCTGTTCCAGCGCGGCAATGATGTCCTTGGTGTCATCAACACTCAGTGTGGTCTGCGTGATGTAGGCGAGCGGAGTGTTGTTCGGCATCGCGAGCGCCGCGACGTCGTCCACGCTCTGCACCAGCGTCACGGGTCCTGGAACCTGACCCATGGTGCCGACCACCTCCGGATGGCCCTCGTGGCCGATCAGGATCAGCGCGCGGCCCTTGGCGACGTAACGCTTGCCCTGATTGTGGACTTTCGTGACGAGCGGGCAGGTGGCGTTGAGCACGGGAAGATTGCGGGCGGCCGCTTCCTCCTCGACGCTCTTGGCGACGCCGTGGGCGCTGAACACGGTCACGGCCTTGGCCGGGACTTCGTGCAGGTCCTCGACGAACACCGCGCCTTTAGCCTTCAGGCTTTCGACGACGTATTTGTTATGAACGATCTCATGGCGGACATAGACCGGGGGTCCGTACTTCTGCAGCGCGCGCTCGACGATTTCGACCGCGCGCACCACGCCCGCGCAGAAGCCGCGCGGTTGCGCCAGGATCACTTCCATCGGACGGCGATCAAGCAAGCTGCACCGCCCGCTTGTCGGCATCGCGGCCGAGCGCTTCGAACACCTTCATGACGATACCCCGGGCATCGAGCCCGGCCTGGGCGTACATCGCAGCCGGACTGTCGTGATCCTGGAACAGATCAGGCAGCATCATGCAACGAACCCTCAGTCCCTTGTCGAGCGCGCCGTTGTCGGACAACGCCTGCATGACCTGGGCGCTGAAGCCGCCGACCGAACCTTCCTCGACCGTGATCAGCACTTCGTGCTCGCGGGCCAGCTGCAGGATCAGATTGGTGTCCACGGGCTTGGCAAAGCGTGCATCGGCGACCGTCGTGGTCAAGCCGTAGGATTTTAGAATGTCTGCCGCCTTGAGGCATTCGGCCAAGCGGGTGCCAAGCGAGAGCAGGGCGACGCTGGAGCCTTCCTTGACGATCCGGCCGCGTCCGATCTCGAGCGGCGTGCCGATCTCCGGCAGTTCGACACCGATGCCGTCGCCGCGCGGGAAACGAAATGCCGATGGCCGGTCGTCGATCGCGACCGCGGTCGCCACCATGTGGCGCAGTTCGGCTTCATCCGCCGCGGCCATCACCACGAAGTCGGGCAGGCAGCACAGATACGCGAGGTCGAACGCGCCCGCATGGGTCGGGCCGTCAGCGCCGACCAGTCCCGCGCGGTCGATCGCGAAGCGCACAGGCAGCCGCTGGATGGCGACGTCGTGCACCACCTGATCGTACCCGCGTTGCAGGAACGTCGAATAGATCGCCGCGAAAGGCTTCATGCCTTCGGAGGCGAGACCGGCTGCGAACGTCACGCCGTGCTGCTCGGCAATGCCGACGTCGAAGGTGCGTTCGGGGAAAGCCTTGCCGAAGATGTCGACGCCGGTTCCGCCCGGCATCGCGGCTGTTATGGCGACGATCGTGTCGTCCTTTTCGGCATGCTTGACGAGGCTCTCGCCGAACACCTTGGTGTAGGACGGCGCATTGGCCTGCGCCTTGGCCTGCTTGCCGGTAGCGACGTCGAATTTGACGACACCATGATACTTGTCGGCTGATGCTTCAGCCGGTGCATAGCCCTTGCCCTTCTGGGTTACGACGTGAACCAGAATCGGCCCCTGTTCGGAATCGCGCACATTGCGCAGCACGGGCAGGAGGTGATCGAAATTGTGGCCGTCGATCGGGCCGACATAGAAGAAGCCCAGTTCCTCGAACAGCGTGCCCCCGGACAGGAAGCCGCGCGCATATTCCTCGGCGCGCTGCGCGCCCTTCTCGACGAACTTCGGCAGTTTCTTTGCGACCTGCTTCGCCGTCTCGCGGAGCGAGCGATAGGTGCGGCCCGAGATCAGGCGCGACAGATAGGCCGACATGGCGCCGACCGGCGGCGCGATCGACATCTCGTTGTCGTTAAGGATCACGATCAGGCGCGAATCCATCGCGCCAGCATTGTTCATGGCTTCGTAGGCCATCCCTGCAGAAATGGCGCCATCGCCGATCACCGCTACAACGCTGTTCTTCTTGCCGGCGAGGTCGCGCGCGACCGCCATGCCGAGACCCGCGGAGATGGAGGTCGACGAATGCGCCGCACCGAAGCAATCGTATTCGCTCTCGGCGCGCTTGGTGAAACCGGAAAGGCCACCGCCCTGACGCAGTGTGCGGATGCGCCCGCGCCGCTCGGTGAGAATTTTGTGCGGATAGGCTTGGTGGCCGACGTCCCAGATCAAACGGTCGTCGGGCGTATTGAAGACATGATGCAATGCGACAGTCAGTTCGACCACGCCCAGACCCGCGCCGAGATGACCACCGGTGACGGCAACGGCATTGATCGTCTCTGCGCGAAGTTCTTCCGCGAGTTGCGTCAGTTGACTCTCTGGCAATTCCCGAAGGTCGGCTGGAGATTTGACGGCGTCGAGGAGGGGAGTTTTTGATGTCATAACGCAACTTTCAAATATGGCCGAAACAGGGGTCTGGACCTTGTTTGTTCCGCGCTTTATGGCAGATATTCAGAATGAAAACAGTACTCTGACACTTTTTATGCCATTTTGGCGCGCATTTGAAGACGAGCTTGCCCGCCGCCCGGGATATAGGTAACCGGACCCGCGATATCCCGCGATCCTAGGCGCCGCTTCCCCGATAGAAAGAGCAATTGTGCTGAAAAGCCTCGTTGTTTCGCTGGTAAATGCTTGCACACGTTTTGCCTCACTCACTGTGGCGATTGCAGTCATTCTGACTGTCGCGGCCGGCTATTACTCGGCCCGAAACTTCGCAATTACAACTGATGTCGGAAAGCTGATCGCGCCCAACCTAGAATGGCGTCAGCGGGAGATTGAATACGAGAAGTGGTTCCCGGACCGCAACAAGCAGATTCTGGCGGTGGTTGAAGCGCCAACTCCGGAGCTGGCGAGTCTCGCCAGCGCGGCCCTTGAACAAAAACTTTCGGGCCGGAATAAGGAATTTGAATCGGTAAAACGCGCCGGAGGGGGCGATTTTTTCGAGCAGAACGGCCTTTTATTCCTTCCAACTCAGGAGGTTATACAGACAACGACCCAGCTGGCGGAAGCCGCTCCGATTGTCGAGGTTTTGGCCTCGGACCCGAATTGGCGAGGTTTGACCGGTGCCGTCGAGTTCGGTCTCCAGGGAGCCACCCGGGGCCGATATTCGATCGACGGCCTCGCCAAGCCGTTCAATGCGGCTGCCGAGACCATTGAAAAGGCCTTGGCAGGGAAGCCGGTCACTTTTTCCTGGCAGGAACTCACCAGCCAGAAGCCGCTCACGGCGGGCGACAAGCGCGCCTTCCTGCAGATTACCCCCATTCTCGATTACAACGCACTGGAACCAGGCGGTGCCGCGACCGATTCGATCCGCGCCGCGGTGAAAGAGCTCGACCTCGCCGGCAAATACCAGACCCGGGTGCGGCTGACGGGGCCGGTGCCGATCGCCAACGAGGAATTTGCAACGCTCCAGGAAGGCGCTTTGCTAAATCACTCCGTGACCGTCCTCATCGTGCTTGTGATCCTGTATCTCGCGCTGAAATCTCCGAAGATCATCATTGCGGTGTTTCTCACCCTGATCGTCGGTCTGGCGCTGACCACCGCCGCTGGCCTCCTGATGGTTGGTGCGCTCAATCTGATTTCGATCGCCTTCTTCGTGCTGTTTGTGGGCCTCGGCGTCGATTTCGGCATTCAATACAGCGTTCGCTATCGATCCGAGCGGTTCAAGTCGGGCGATCTCGATGCCGCGATCATCAATGCTGCCGAATTCTCGGCCGTGCCGCTGTCTCTCGCTGCCGTGGCTACCGCGGCTGGCTTCCTGTCGTTCCTGCCGACCGCCTACAAGGGCGTGTCCGAACTCGGCCAGATCGCCGGCGCCGGAATGATCATCGCATTTTTCGCCAGCGTCACGGTGCTTCCGGCCTTGTTGAAACTCCTCAACCCGCCGGGCGAGGCCGAGCCTCTGGGTTACAAGTTTCTGGCGCCAGTCGACCGCTTTCTCGAAGAGAAGCGCGTACCGGTCATCGCCATCACACTGCTGGTTGCGATCGCGGGATTGCCGCTACTGTATTTCCTGCGATTTGATTTCAACCCTATCAACCTGCGCAGCACGAAGGTGGAGTCGATCGCAACCTATCTCGATCTGCGCAGCGACCCCAACACATCGACCAACGCCATCGAAGTGATTACGGCCAATACGGCCGAGGCCAGGCAGATCGGGGACAAACTTGCCAAGTTGCCCGAGGTCTCGCGCGTGATGTCGCTCGACAGCTTCGTGCCGCAAGACCAGCAGGTGAAGTTGCGCGCCATTGCCAGAGCCGCAAGGGAGCTCTTGCCGGCATTGAAGACGGATCCCGACGACAAACCGGCGACGGATGCGGAAAACATCGAGGCCATGCGGCTGACGATGGCCAGCTTGCGAAAGGCTGCGGGCAATGCATCGTCGGCGGGAGCCGTTGCTTGCCGTCGACTTGCCGACGCAATCAACGGTGTGCTGAAGGCCGACAAGCCCCTGCGCGACAGGACTGAGGCCGTGTTCGTATTGCCGCTCAAGGTGATGCTCGGCCAACTCGGCGGTCTGCTTCAGGCCAAGCCGGTCACCCTCAAGGCGCTGCCGGAAGATTTGCAGAAGGACTGGACCACTCCGGACGGGCGCGTTCGTGTCGAGGTGCTGCCGAAGGGCGATCCGAATGACAACGAGACGCTGCGCAAGTTCGCAGCCGCGGTCAAAACCGCCGCGCCGACCGCAATTGGCGGGCCGGTGTCGATTCTGGAATCAGGCGATACCATCGTGAAGGCATTCATTCAGGCCGGAGCGTGGGCGCTGCTCTCAATTGCGATTCTGCTCTGGGTCGTGCTGCGGCGGTTCGGCGATGTGCTGCTGACTCTGCTGCCGCTGGTGCTCGCCGGAGTGGTCACGCTTGAAATTTGCGTGCTGATCGGTCTGCCGATGAACTTCGCCAATATCATCGCGTTGCCGCTGCTGCTCGGCATCGGCGTCGCGTTCAAGATCTACTACGTCACCGCGTGGCGAGGCGGGAAAACCGATCTGCTGCAATCGAGCCTCACCCGCGCGATCTTCTACAGCGCCATGACGACCGCAACCGCGTTCGGAAGTCTGTGGCTGTCGAGCCATCCGGGGACTTCCAGCATGGGCAAGCTGCTCGCGCTGTCGCTGGTGACGACGCTTGCAGCAGCGGTGCTGTTCCAGCCGGCGCTGATGGGGAAGCCGCGCGAAATCGAGAAAGAGTAGAGACCTGCTCCGCCGCCTGTGATCTGGCTGGACAAAGGAGCCGCAGGTAACTGCGGCTCTGCGTTTTACAAGAGCATGCTAGCCACCGGATTCCAGGGGTTAGTTGACTGCCCTGCCGGTGGTGCCGGTGGCCTTTGCGATTTCCGGAATGGCGCAAATGTCATCAAGAGGATTGGCAGCCGGCGCGCCGGCTTTTGACGCCGTGGAGGTCTTGGCTCCACCGGCTACCGGCGTGCTCGGCGCCATCGTGTTGGCTTTCGGCGCCGGTGCCGTTGTTTTTTGCTGTCCGGCTGGCCCGGCCTTTGGCGTTCCGGGAGGAAGGGCCGGTTCCGGCACGCGCGTCCAAGTCTGGCCGCCGCATAGAAAACCGAGCACGCATCCTTTGATTTCCAGTTTGTCGGGGGACAGCAGCTTGATCGTCGAGGCGTATGTTTTGCCGTCCTGAGCGTTGTAGACCGATCCTTCCCACTCCTCAGCACCGGCTTTTTTCTTCATATTGAGCAGGGTGGGCATGCCGAGCGTAGGCCGGCTTCGCTTGCTTGCGTCGGGATTGTCCTTGTCGAGACCGCCGGGCTTTTTCTCCCAAGCCACAACGCCCCATTTGCTATTGGCGCAATCGACGATACGTATCTGGGCTAATCCGTCCTCAACCAGCCAATCGCCATTGGGATCCGTAGCGAGTGCTGACCCTGCTGTCGCTGCGAGAATCAATCCGGTATAGACAATCGTGCGCATGAAACCTCTTAGGCGCTGCAACATGATATTCGACCTGTAATCGTTTTCAGGTCAAAACGCCGCAATGTTGATTTTGAGTTGACTGCTCACCAACGAAGCGAAGTATGTAGCCAATGGTATATCCGAATCTTGACGTTTCCGAGATGTTTGTGGACAGGCAGTCCCAGCGCAGCGTCATGCATGTGCAGCACCTGAACGAACAGCTTGTCCGCGTCCTCAAAACAATCGGATACGATGTTGGGTTCCAGCGGGGCGAGGGACAGTACCTTTTTGACCGCGACGGGGCCCGCTATCTGGATCTTTTGAGCGGTTTCGGGGTTTTCGCCATCGGGCGCAATCATCCGACGCTGCGCGACGCCCTGAAGAGCGTTCTCGACAGCAATTTGCCCAATTTGGTGCAGATGGACGTCTCGACTTTGGCGGGTGTGCTTGCGGAGCACCTCCTTGCTCATATGCCTTATCTCGACAAGGTGTTCTTCGCCAATTCAGGTGCAGAATCTGTGGAAGCCGCGATCAAATTCGCCCGGAATGCCACCGGCCGATCGGGGATCGTCCACTGCACAAAATCCTATCACGGTCTGACCTACGGCGCGCTGTCGCTCACCGATGATTCGAATTTTCGCGGCGGCTTCGAGCCGCTGCTGCCAGGCTGCACCGCCGTGCCGTTCAACGATCTCGCCGCGCTCGAGCAGGCGCTGTCGTCGCGCAACGTTGCGGCGTTTATCGTCGAGCCGATCCAGGGCAAGGGCGTCAACATCCCGAGCGACGACTACCTGCCGGGAGCTGCCGCGCTCTGCAAAAAATATGGAACGCTGCTCGTTGCCGACGAAATCCAGACCGGCATCGGCCGGACCGGGCGCTTTCTCGCGGTCGAACACTGGAACGTCGAGCCCGACATGGTGCTGCTCGCCAAGGCGCTGTCGGGAGGGCATGTCCCGGTCGGTGCTGTGCTGACCCGCAAGCATGTATTCGACAAGATTTTCGACCGCATGGACCGCGCCGTGGTTCATGGTTCGACGTTTGCCAAGAACGATCTCGCCATGGCGGCGGGCATCGCCACGCTCGAAGTGATGAAGTCAGAACGGCTGGTTGAGAATGCCGCCCGGCGCGGCGCGCAAATTCGTCTTGCGCTGAACAATCTGGTGCCGAAACACGAACTCGTGAAAGAGGTCCGTGGCAAGGGGTTGATGATTGGCATCGAGTTCGGTCCCCCGAAGTCGCTTGGTCTGAAGGCATCGTGGAATCTGCTTGAAACTGCGAGCAAGGGACTGTTCTGCCAGCTCATCACCATTCCGCTGTTCAAGGATCACAAGATCCTGACGCAGGTCGCCGGCCACGGCAGTCACACCATCAAGCTGCTACCGCCGCTCGTGATCGACGATCAGGACTGCGTCTGGATCGAGAAGTCGTTTGACGAAGTGATTGCCGCCTCGCACCGCGTTCCCGGTGCGGTTTGGTCGCTCGGCAAGACGCTGATGGATAACGCCGTCCGCAAGTCGGCCTGAGTCGTCGGCACCCTCACAACCAATGAAAAGCGGCCGCTCAAGGCGGCCGCTTTTTGGTTGATCCGGTGGCCTTCGCTATTATTGCCCGTTGCTCTTCAACATGGCGTCGCAGGACTTCGAGATTTTCGGCCGGTTCTGCTGCAAGCACGCGAGAATGACGAAATCGCCTTCATTGATCACCGCGCGGCAATAGCGCGAAACGTCGGCACCGCAGGCTTTCTCTTGTTCAGGTGTGCCACGCGACTGCGCGAAAGCGTGGGTCGAGGCGACAGTGAACAGGGTAAGCAATGCAAATATCTTCAGCATGATGTTCCTTCGTTGTGTGGTGCCCAAGGCCACGCCCTCACCGTCTATAGGCTATTTTGTCCAGCGATTAAATCTGGATTGGCCGCTAGAGCGCAGATGGACCCAGAGTGTTGCCGCAAGATTGCACTCTGCGTTGATCCGCCACAGCGGACATCGAGGGTTGCCGAAGGAACCGGCCCTTTTCGGGAATGGAGAACGAATATCCGCGCATTGCACTGCAGCGTCACGCCGCGGGAAGGCCCTGGCGTTTCTTGTGTTCGTCCCAATAGCGATCGCGCAGATGGCGTTTGACCAGCTTGCCAGTCGGGGTGCGCGGCAGTTCCGCCTCGAAGTCGATGCTGCGCGGACACTTGATCGGCGACAGCACGTTTCGGCAATAGGCGATCAACTCCGCCTCGAACGCCTTGCCGGCTTGCGCCATGTCGTAGGGCTGCACCACCGCCTTGACCTCTTCACCCATCTCCTCGTTCGGCACGCCGAACACGGCGACGTCGGCGACCTTCGGGTGTCCGATCAGCACGTCCTCGGTTTCCTGCGGGTAGATGTTCACGCCTCCGGAAATGATCATGTAGGCCTTGCGGTCGGTCAAATAGAGAAAGCCTTCGCGGTCGAGGTATCCGACATCGCCCAGCGTGGACCAGCCGCGTGAATTGTAGGCGCGCTTCGTCTTGTCCGGATCGTTGTGGTAACTGAACACGGGCGCATCGGCAAAATAGACCGTGCCGATCTGGCCCGCCGGCAGCTCGTTGTCCTCCTCGTCCAGAATCTTGATCGAGCCCACGACGGCACGGCCGACCGTGCCGCGATGGTCGAGCCATTGCTGCGAGCTGGAGACGGTGACACCGTTTCCTTCGGAGCCGGCGTAATATTCGATCAGGATAGGTCCCCACCAGTCGATCATCTTCGCCTTCACATCGACCGGGCAGGGCGCTGCGGCATGAATCGCGCCCTTCAGCGTGGATACGTCGTATTGCTTGCGGACGTCCTCCGGCAGTTTGAGCATGCGCACGAACATCGTGGGTACGAGTTGCGACTGCGTGACCTTGTGCGTCTCGACCAGCTTGAGGAATTCCTCCGCATCGAACGATTCCATGATCACCGAGGTGCCGCCGAGTACGCCGACCATCATGTTGAAGCGCAGTGGAGCCGCGTGATAGAGCGGCGCCGGCGACAGATAGATGCTCTCGTTCGTCATGCCGCACATCTTCTGACACAGCAGTTGAAGAAACGGATTCGGAACGTCGATCCCCTTGTTCTCGGATTCGCGCTTGATGCCCTTCGGGCGGCCCGTGGTGCCCGACGAATAGAGCATGTCGTAGCCCGAGATCTCGTCGGCAACGGGCGAGGTCGGCTGCGTTGCCACGGCCTTGTCCCAGGATTTAAAGTTCGGAATGCTTTCGTTGCCGGTGACGTAATAGGCGGTCGCGCCGCTGGCATTCGCTGCGAGCGAGCCGAGAACCTCCGCCGTCTTGGGTGTGCCGATCACGAGCCTCGCGCCACAATCCTGCACGATGTAGGCGATCTCGTCGGCGGTAAGGTAGCGGCTGATCGCCGTGTAATAGAGCCCGCTGCGTTGTGCTGCCCAGCACACCACCATGAAGTCGATGCAATTTTCCATCAGAAGCGCGATGTGATCGCCCGGCTTCAAGCCCTGCGAGCGAAAGAGTTGCGCTGCCTGATTGGAACGTGCGTCGAGTTCGCGATAGGTGATGCGATCGCCCGATCGCGCCATGACGTAGGCGGTCTTGTCGGGATGCGTCTTGGCATGATGGGTGGGATGCATCGGTGTTTCCTCGGACTATTGTGCCGTCATTGCCAGGAGCGCGATTGCGCGACGAAGCTATCCAGAATCACGGCCCGTGGCCTGGATTGCTTCGCTTCGCTCGCAATGACGTTCTTATTTACAACCGTTCGACAATGGTGACGTTGGCCATGCCGCCGCCTTCGCACATGGTCTGCAGACCATAGCGCTTGTTCTGGTTCTTTAGCGCGTAAACAAGTGTCGTCATCAATTTGGTCCCGGAGCCGCCAAGCGGATGGCCCAGCGCGATCGCGCCGCCGTTAACGTTCAGCCTGGCAGGATCGGCGCCCGTGGTCTTGAGCCACGCGGTCGGCACCGAGGCGAAGGCTTCGTTGACCTCGAACAGATCGATGTCGTCGATCGACATGCCGGCCTTCTTCAGTGCCTGCTGTGTTGCAGGCAGCGGTGCTTCGAGCATGATGACGGGATCATGGCCGAGCAGGGTCATCTGGTGGATGCGCGCCATTGGTTTGACGCCGAGCTGCTTGAGACCTTTCTCGTTCACAACCAGCACGCCTGACGCGCCGTCGCAAATCTGGCTGGCACTGGCGGCGGTGAGGCGGCCGCCTTCGTTGATCAGCTTGACGCCGCGGATGCCGTCGAGCGTGACGTCGAAGCGGATGCCCTCGTCGATGGTGTGGGTGTCGGTCGAGCCGTCCTGCCGTGTGATCTTGAGCGGAACGATTTCGTCCTTGAACTTGCCCGCTTGCGTTGCCGCAATCGCGCGCTGATGGCTTTCATACGAATACCTGTCGAGTGCATCCTTATCGAGCCCGTATTTCTCCGCCATCATTTCGGCGCCGGTGAACTGGCTGAACTGGATGTTCGGATACTTCTCTTCCAGGTTCGGGCTCTTGTAGTGACCGAAGCCGTTCTTGGCGGGCAGCGACGAGGCAAGCCCCATCGGTACGCGGGTCATGCCCTCGACGCCGGCGGCGATCACGACGTCCATGGTGCCGGACATCACGGCTTGTGCCGCAAAGTGCAGTGCCTGCTGCGACGAGCCGCACTGGCGATCGATCGATGTGCCGGGCACGCTCTCGGGGAGCTTCGAGGCCATCACCGCGTTGCGGGCGACGTTGTTGGACTGCTCGCCGGCCTGCATGACGCAGCCCATAATTACGTCTTCGATCTGCGCGGGGTCGATGCCGGGACGATCCACCAGCGAATCCAGTACGGAAGCTGCAAGATCGACCGGATGCCATCCGCTGAGCCGGCCGCCTTTGCGGCCTCCGGCGGTGCGTGCAGCGGCGACGATGTAGGCCTCGGCCATGTATCCCTCCCGGGTTCAGGTTGTTGTTGGGCATGATCCCGAAAGGAAACCGGCTTTCGGATCGGATCATGCCTCGAGAAAGCTCGCGGATTTAAATGTCGGAGATTGTCTTAGTCAATCACTCAATTAACTCTTGAGCCGGACGTGTCGATGAGGTTAGTAGGCGCGGTCATCGGGTATCTTCATGCGTGCAAATGCGAACCAGCGAATGAATTCGGGTCTGTCGCGGCGAACTGCGCCGGCGCGCAATCCGACAGCGGAAAAACTTCTGATCGCGGCCAGCGCGTTGATGATCGAGCGCAATTCGCTTGAAATCTCGTTGAGCGATCTTGCCCAGAAATCAGGCGTCAACGCGGCGCTGGTGAAATACCACTTCGGTAACAAGGAGGGGCTGCTGCTCGCGCTGCTGGAGCGCGATGCCGCCTCGGAAGTCGCCAATCTGGAGTATCTGCTGAGTCAGCCGATGTCCGCGACCGAGAAGCTCAAGCTCCACATCGCTGGCATTATCAATGCCTATTACCGGTTTCCGTATCTGAACCGGCTCATCCATCTCTTGCTCCACGAGAGTGATGCAAAAGCCGCGAACGAAGTTTCACGTTTTTTCATCAAGCCGCTGTTCGAATTCCAGCGCCGGCTGCTGGAAGAAGGCGTTGGCTCCGGTGAGTTTCGCAAAGTCGATCCGGTGCTTTTCTACACCAGCCTGATCGGCTCCTGTGATCATCTGTTTCACGGCCGCAATGCGATGGCGCGCGCGATCGGCGTCGGCGATGTCACCGACGAAGTGCGCCGCAAGTATATCGATCATATGACCGCCATGGTTCTCGGTGGTATGGTGAAGGTGGCCTCGAAGGCGCCAAAAATCGTGAAGGCGTAAACGCGCCGAATTAGAAACTGCAACCAAGGGGAGTTTCATGCAGCTCAAGGATGTTTCCGTACTGATCACCGGCGGCGGTTCGGGTCTGGGTGCCGCGACCGCGCGCGCCATGGCCGCGAAGGGCGCCAAGGTCGCCGTGATCGACATGCAAAAAGACAAGGCCGAAGAAGTTGCGGCCGAAATCAAGGGCGTGGCTTGCATCGGCGATGTGGCTCAGGAAGCTCCGGTCAAGGAAGCGATCGCCAAGGCCGAAGCCGCGCATGGCGTGGTTCGCGTGCTGGTCAATTGCGCCGGTATCGGCGGCGCGGTGAAGACCGTAGGCAAGAACGGCGCGTATCCGCTCGATCACTTCGCCCGCATCATCAACGTCAATCTGATCGGCACCTTCAATTGTATCCGCCTTGTTGCCGAGCGCATGCAGAATGCGCCGACCATCGGCGAGGAGCGTGGCGTCTGCATCAACACAGCCAGCGTTGCGGCGTTCGACGGACAGATCGGTCAGGCGGCCTACTCGGCCTCCAAGGGTGGTATCGTCGGTCTCACGCTGCCGGTGGCGCGCGATCTTGCCTCGATGAATATCCGCGTGATGACGATTGCGCCGGGCCTGTTTCTGACGCCGCTGCTGATGGGTCTGTCGGAAGAGGCACGCAAGAGCCTCGGCGCGCAGGTGCCGCATCCGGCCCGTCTTGGCGATCCGTCGGAATACGCCAATCTCGCGGTCGCAATCGTCGAGAACCCGATGCTCAACGGCGAAACCATCCGTCTGGACGGCGCGATCCGCATGGCGCCACGCTAGTTGAATCAGGTCCTCGCGTCGGCGGGGACCATGACCTTCGCGTATGACTGGAAGAGGAAGTCGATCTATCGGAATGACTGATGGCGGTTGCCATTTCAAAAAAATCAGACCTCATCAGAGGCAACAAAAAACGCCCAAGCGCTTATCAACGGGAGCGAAGCGTGCACGCAGACACAGCGAGGGTGCTGGAGAAGCCCGCATTCCGGAAGATCCACTGGCTGGCGCGTGACATCGCGGTCGAGCGCCGTGCCGATGGCGTGATCGTCATCAAGTCGCGCATTCCGCTCGACGCCTACGAGTCATCGATACCCGCGGCGCTTGCGAAATGGGCCAAACGGCGCCCCGATCATACCTGGCTGGCGCAGCGACAGGGCGAGAAGCGCGAATGGCGCAAGGTGTCGTTCGCCGAAGCCAAACGCACGGTCGATGCGTTGACGCAGGCAATCATCGATCTCAAAATTCCACCTGACCGGCCGCTCGCGATCCTGAGCGGCAATTCCATCGAGCATGCGCTGATGACGCAGGCGGCAATGCAGGCGCGCATTCCCGCCGCGCCGATCTCGCCGGCCTACTCGCTGATGAGCCAGGATCACGCCAAGCTCAAATACATCTTTAACCTAATCAAACCCGGCATCGTCATGGTGCAAGACGGGCCGACCTTCGAGAAGGCGCTGGCTTCGCTCGATCTGAAGGACGTGGTGGTGGTCCATGTCGTCCGTCCGCCCGCCGGCGTAAAAAGCGTTGCCTATGCCGATATGGCTGCGACGCCGGTGACGAAAGCGGTCGACGAATCGACTGCGAAGATCACGCCTGAGACGGTCGGGAAACTTCTGTTCACGTCAGGCTCTACCGGAATGCCGAAGGCTGTCATCAATACGCAGAGGATGATGTGCGCCAATGCGGCGATGATGATGCAGACACGGCCGCGCGATCCAGATGCTTCCGGCGTTTTCATGGATTGGATGCCGTGGAATCACACCATGGGCGGCAATGCGCTGTTCAATCCGGTGCTGATCGAAGGCTCGACGCTTTATATCGACGACGGACGCCCCGTACCCGGCATGTTCGACGAAACCATTCGCAACCTGCGCGAAATTTCTCCGACCTATTACGCCAACGTTCCCGCCGGTTTTGCGGCGCTGGCCGCGGTGATGGAGAAGGACGACGCGCTTTGCCGCAACTTCTTCAGAAATCTGAATCTGCTGGCCTACGGCGGTGCGCGGCTGCCTGACGACCTTTACGACCGCATGCAGGCGCTGGCAGTGAAGGCGACCGGCGAGCGCATCGTGTTTTACACCGGGTGGGGTTCGACCGAGACCGCGCCGACCTCGACCGGGACCTACTGGGACACCGAGCGCGTCGGCCTTATTGGTCTGCCGTTTCCCGGCGTCGAACTCAAATGCGTGCCGTGCGGCGATCGCTATGAGATGCGGATTCGTGGCATTAACGTCACGCCGGGTTACTACGGACAACCCGAGCTGACCGCGAAGGCTTTCGACGAGGAAGGGTTCTATTGCATCGGCGATGCGGGCATCTTCGTCGATCCGCAAGATCCGGCCAAGGGTTTGATCTTTGCCGGTCGCGTGGTCGAGGACTTCAAGCTCACCACAGGCACTTTCGTGCATGTCGGATCGTTGCGCACCGACGCGATCGCCGCGGCGTCGCCGATCGTTCACGATGCGCTGGTCGCCGGGCAGGATCGCCCGTTCGTCGGTTTGCTGGTATGGCCGAATGTCGATGCCTGCCGCCAGGTCATCGGCGATCCGAATGCGACGCCGGAGCAGGTGGTCAAGCATCCCAGGATCGTCGAGCATCTGCGCGAAGGTTTGCGCGCCCATAACAAGGCGAGCGGCGGCGCCAGCAGCCTGCGCATTTCGCGGGCGATCCTGATGGCCGATCCGCCATCGATCGATGGCAACGAATTGACCGACAAGGGTTACATCAACCAGCGTGCTGGGCTTGAGCGCCGCGGGGCGCTGGTCGAACAGCTTTATGCCGAGCCGGTGGCTGCGGACGTGATTGTGGTGTGACGAACAAGAACAACAATTGAGGGACGGCATCATGAATTTCGAATTTTCCGACGACCAGAAGCAACTGCGCGATGAAGCGCGCCGCTATCTGGCCGAGCACTCCTCGCCGAAGGCGGTGCGGAACGTGCTGGAGGGCAGGGCGCCCTACGACAAGGAATTGTGGAAAGGCCTCGCGGGCATGGGTTTCCTCGGTGTTGCGATTCCGGAGGAGTACGGCGGTGCAGGCGCGGGCCATCTCGAACTGTGCGTCATTGCCGAGGAGATGGGCCGCGCACTTGCGCCAGTGCCGTTCTCGTCGTCGATCTATCTCGCAGCCGAAGCGATCATGCTGGCCGGCACCGCCGACCAGAAGCAGAAGTATCTGCCGGGCCTTGCGCAGGGCACAACGATCGGCACGCTGGCGCTGTTCGAAGGCGCCGGCAATCCATCGCAACAGAAGATCGCGACGAGCGTCGCGCAGAACAAGATCAGCGGCACCAAAAAGCCGGTGCCAGATGGCGCGATTGCGGATATCGCGATCGTCGTTGCGCGATCGGGTTCGTCGGGGCGCGAGACGGATATCTCGCTTTATATTGTCGATCTCAAAGGCATCGGCATCGCGCGCAAGGATTTGCAGGCGGTCGATCCATCGCGCAACCAGGCTGAGATCACGTTCAAGGATGCGCCTGCAGAACCGCTCGGCAAAGCCGGTGAGGGCTGGGATCTGCTCATGCAGGTGCTTGATCGCGCCGCGGTGCTCACCGCATTCGAACAGGTCGGCGGCGCCGACCGTGCGCTGGAGATGGGCCGCGACTACGCGCTCGATCGCATCGCATTCGGCCGTCCGATCGGGTCGTTCCAGGCGGTCAAGCACGTCCTCGCCGATATGTACGTCTCGGCGACGCTGGCGCGCTCCAATTGTTATTACGGTGCGTGGGCGCTTTCGACCAACGCGGGCGAATTGCCGGAAGCGGCAGCCACCGCACGCATCAGCGCGACGCAGGCGTTCCAGCATTGCTCGAAGCAGAACATCCAGGTCCATGGTGGCATGGGCTTTACCTGGGAGTTCGACTGCCACCTCTATTATCGCCGGTCGAACGCGCTCGCGCTCGGGCTCGGTAGTCAGTCATATTGGGAAGATGCTCTGATCGACCGGATGCGCAGGAAGAATGCCGCCGCCTGACCGAACCGCAAAAAAATCCGCTGAAAGGATACGTCAGATGAATTTCGACGATACGCCACAGGAAGCCGCCTTCCGTGCCGAAGCGCGCAAGTTCGTTGAAGAGAATGCACCGAAAGAACTTGAAGCGGAGCTGTCGAAAGCATCGCTCGGCCGTATCAAGCTGAAGGATCGCAATATCGTCGATGTCGGCAAGGCGTGGCAAAAGAAGAAGGCCGAAGGCGGCTGGGCCTGTTTAAGCTGGCCGAAGGAATATGGCGGCCGCGGCGCAACGCCGATAGAGCGCGTGATCTGGCAGGAGGAAGAGGGCATCTATGGCAAACTGACAAGCCCTTTCCAGATCGGTGAGGGCATGTGCGGCCCGACCGTGATGGCGTATGCGAGCGAGGAGCATAAGTGCAAATACCTGCCGAAGCTCGCAAGCGGTGAAAACATCTGGTGCCAGTTGTTCTCCGAGCCGTCGGCGGGCTCGGACGTCGCGGGTCTGCGCACCCGCGCCGAGCGCGACGGCAGCGACTGGATCGTCAACGGTCAGAAAATCTGGACCAGCGGCGCGCACTATTCCGACTACGGCATTCTCATCACCCGTACCGACCCGACAGTCCCCAAGCACAAGGGGCTGACGATGTTCTTCCTCGACATGAAGAGCAAGGGCGTCGAGGTGAAGCCGATCAAGCAGGTCAGCGGCGCATCGGACTTCAACGAGGTTTTCTTTACAGACGTTCGTATTCCGGACAGCCAGCGACTTGGCGCCGTCGGGGACGGCTGGAATGTGTCGCTGACGACGCTCATGAACGAACGGATGTCGATCGGCTCGCGCATCGCCACTGGTTTCCCGGAAATCTTTGCGTTCTGCCAGAACGTCATCAACGAAGACGGTGTTCCCGCGGTCGAGGATCGTGCGGTACGTGCGAAGCTCGCCGATTGGGCCTGCAAGGCGAGCGGGTTGAAATATACCAGCTATCGCTCGATCTCTGCGCTGTCGCGCGGCGAGCGCCCGGGTCCGGAGAATTCCATCGGCAAGCTGGTAGCAGGCGTGATGGTGCAGGATATCGCGGCCTACGCCATGGACCTGGAAGGCGCAGCCGGCGTCCTCAATGACGCCGAGACCGCAGAAACGTATGGGCCGTTTCAGGCGATGCTGCTTGGTGCGCCTGGAATGCGCATCGCCGGCGGCACCGACGAAATTCTCCGCAACATCATTGCCGAGCGCGTGCTGGGTCTGCCGGGCGATATCCGCGTCGACAAAAGCGTGCCGTTCAACCAGATTCCGACCAAGGGACGCACATGATCCCGAAAAGTGGGAACCGTTTTTCGGATCAGATCATGTGCCCAAGAAAGAGCTGACGAGATGGCTGATGCTGTAAGTGCACAAAGCAAGCCGAAGCATTCCACCGATCAGCGCATCGCTGTTCTGGAGGAACTGCTCAACGAGCGCTATTCTTGCCGCGCGTTCAAGCCGGAGCCGGTGCCGCGCGCGGTTATCGAACGCCTGTTGACGACGGCTCAACGCACGGCGTCATGGTGCAACAGCCAGCCGTGGCAGGTGTTGATCATCAGTGGCGATGCCAAGGAAGCCTTCCGCAAGGAAATTTATGCTGCGGCGGCGACGGGCGAGGGCGAACACGATTTCCCGCCGCCGCGCGAGTACCTCGGTGTTTATCTGGAGAGGCGGCGCGAGAGCGGTTTTCAGCTTTACAACACGCTCGGCATCGCACGCGGCGACAAGGCTGCCTACGCGAAGCAGGCGATGGAGAACTATAACTTCTTCGGCGCGCCGCATGTCGCGATCATCCATACCGACGAGCCGCTCGGAGTCTATGGTGCGGTGGATTGCGGCGCTTATGTCGGCAACTTCATGCTGGCGGCGCAGGCGCTCGGGCTCGGCACCATCCCGCAGGCGGCGCTGGCGCGGCAGTCGAAACTGATCCGCAATCGTTTCAAGCTGGCGGATGATCGCCGCGTGGTCTGCGGCATTTCGTTCGGTTATGCCGACAACGATCAACTCGTGAACAGCTACCGCACCTCACGCGCGAGCATTCCAGAGACAGTGGCGTTTTTCGATTGACCCGGTTGTTCGGAGCCGCGCTTCGCGCGTCCCGACGGCAAAGTCCAGAAGTTAATCCACCTTGCGTTCGTCGGCGATAATCCGGCCGTCGTTCGGCAGCGCGCCGACGGCAACGAGCGATACGTTGCCTTTCAGCTTCGCGATCGACTGCAGCGTCGCCGATACCTGATCGCGCAACGTATCGTTTGTCGATGCGCATTCGGCGTGCAGCGTCATGGCGTCGCTTTCGCCCTCGCGGGTCACGACGAGGCGCAGCCTCCCGAGCTCCGGGTGGCGCTTGCCGACTTCGGAAACCTGCTCGGGCCGCACGAACATGCCTTTCACCTTCGCGGTCTGATCGGCGCGGCCCATCCATCCCTTGATGCGGGCATTGGTTCGGCCGCAGGGACTTATGCCGCTCATCATCGCGGTCAGATCGCCGAGTGCGAGACGAATCCAGGGATGATGCGGGTCGAGGGAGGTCACGACGATCTCACCGACATCGCCGTCGGGCACGGGATCGCCAGTGCCGGGCTTGACGACTTCGACGATCAGATTCTCGCTGATGATGAGCCCCTCACGGGCGGACGACTCGTATGCGATCACCCCGAGATCGGCGGTGCCGTAGGTTTGATATGCGTCGATACCGCGCGATTTCATTTCCTCCTGCAACGATTTTGGAAACGCCGCGCCGGATACCATCGCGCGCTTGATCGAGGAGACATCCCGTCCGGCTTTCGCCCCTGCATCCAGCAAAATCTTCAGGAAGTCCGGCGTGCCGCTGTAAGCGACCGGCTTATATGCCTCGATCACCTCGAACTGCTGTTCGGTGTTGCCGGGACCCGCTGGGATCACTGCGCAGCCAAGCGCGCGAGCCGAGCTGTCGAAGATGAAGCCGCCCGGCGTCAGGTGGTAACTGAAGGTGTTCAGAACGACGTCGCCGGCCCGCAAACCGGCGGCGTACAAGGCCCGCGCGCCGCGCCAGGGGTCGGAATGTGCCGGTTCCGGCTCGAAGATCGGACCGGGCGAGGTGAACAATCGCGCGAACGATCCGGGCGCGGCCGGTACGAAGCCGCCGAACGGCGGCGCGGCTTTATGTAATGCGGGCAAATCCGACTTGCGCAGCACTGGCAAAGTCGCAAGCGCCGCACGGTTGTTGATCGCTTCCAGCTTCAGGCCCGCAAGATGCTTCGCATAGCCCGGCGCCTTCATCGCTGCCCGCAATATGTCAGGCAACTGCGCGAACAGGCTCTTGTCGCGCTCCGTGGGGCTGCGGGTTTCGAGAGCATCGTAATGTGCAGTCATGGATCGTCCTCAGTCGTCATCCTGAGGTGGGCAAGCAACGCCAGCCTCTCGAAGGATGATCGTTGTTATTCTTGGCCATCCTTCGAGGCTCGCCGTAACCGACTTGCATCTCAGGATGACATCTTTACAGCCACCGCTTTCTTCGCTTGAAGCTCTTCAGGTTCTTGAAGCTCTTGCGCTGGTCGCCGGCGCCACCGAGGTAGAATTCCTTGACGTCCTCGTTGTCGCGCAGTTCATCCGCGGTGCCGTCGAGCACGACCTTGCCTTGCTCCATGATGTAACCGCGGCTGGCGACCGACAGCGCTGCGCGGGCGTTCTGCTCGACCAGCAGGATCGTGACGCCGAGATCGCGGTTGATCTGGCGGATGATGCCGAACACCTCTTTCACCAGCAGCGGGGACAGCCCCATCGACGGTTCGTCCATCAGGATCAGTTTCGGACGCGCCATCAACGCCCGGCCGATCGCCAGCATCTGCTGCTCGCCGCCGGAGAGATATCCGGCGAGGCCGGTGCGTTCACGCAGCCGCGGGAAATAACTGAACACCATGTCGATGTCGGCATCGACTTCGGTATCGCGGCGGGTGAACGCTCCGAGCCGGAGATTCTCGATAGAAGTCATGTCGGCGATGATGCGGCGGCCTTCCATGACCTGGAAAATTCCCTTGCGGACGATCTTGTCGGGATCGGTGCCGTCGATGCGCTCGCCGTCGAACACGATCTCGCCGCGCGTGACTTCACCTTCCTCGGTCTTGAGCAGGCCGGAGATGGCTTTCAGCGTCGTGGACTTGCCCGCGCCATTGGCCCCGAGGAGCGCCACGATCGCACCCTTTGGCACGTCGATGGAGAGGCCCCGCAGCACGAGGATGACGTTGTCGTAGACCACCTCGATGTTGCGCACGGCAAGGAGAGCAGCGGCGGTTGCCGCTGTTGGCGTTTTGCCAGGCTCTGGCGTGGGCTGCAACATGGGATGCCTCGATCGATGAGCTCGTCATGGCCGGGATGAGCCCGGCCATGACGTTTCAGTTGCTTACCACCCGAGCCATTCGGCCTTGCGCGGAAGGTCGACTGTTTTCACTTTCTCGAGCTTCACCGTGCCGTTCTTGATCAGATCGGCCACCGGCGCGTCGGTCGCACCACCGACTTTCATCCGGTAGAGATCGACCTTGAGCGTGCCGCGGTGGTCCTTGTCGGTCCAGGTCGACGGCACACAGACGCCTTCCATGCCTGCCGGCACCCAATCCTTCTTCTGATAGAACGCAGCCTTGAGGCTTGGGCCTGTCACGCCGCCGCCTTTGGCGGCTGCGTCGAGCGCTTCTCTCATGTAGAGCGCTGTGCAGACGCCCGCGATGTAGTGGACCGGACGATAGGCGGTGCCGGCCGCATCCGACATCTTGGAAATTTCCTGCACAGTCTTCATGCCGGGTGCGTTGCCGCCCCAGGCGACGGCCGTGCGCAGCGGAAACACCACACCGTCGGCGGCGTCGCCCGCTGCTTTCGCGGCATTCTCGTCCATGCCCCAGACGTTGCCGAGGAACTGGACGTTGACACCCGCGGTCTTGCAAGCCTTGAGCACCGAGATGTTCGAGCCTGCGGTGTTGCCGAGATAGGCGTAGTTCGCTCCCGAGCTCTTCAAGGTCAGGCACTGCGCGCTGTAGTCACCCGGCGTCAGCGCGAACTGCACGGCCGGCAGCACGTCGAATCCGAGTTCCTTGGCGAGCGTTTCACCGGCTTCCTTCGGCGCGTTGGGGTAGGGATGGTTGGCGCCCATATGAACATACTTGGGCTTGCCGGCCTGACCCTTGGCCTTCCAGTCGTCCGCCGCCCAGGTCAGCATGCCGCGCAGGGCGTCCGAATAGCTCGGGCCATAGAACAGATTATACGGCGCGGCCTTGCCTTTGCCGCCTGCGCCGGTCGGATCGGTGAGCGCACCGGCGTAGGACGCCGACATATAGGGTATCTTGTCGTCTGACACGAAGCCGATCAGCGCTTCGGTGTCGGCAGTTCCCCAGCCAAGGATGGCCGCGACCTTGTCGCCGCCCGACCACTTCTTGTACTGCGCGACGGCGCGCGGCACCTGATAGCCGTAGTCAACGGTATCGACGTTGAATTTGCCGCCGTTCTTGTTCACCCATGCGAATGCATCGGCAATGCCCTGGCCGAACGGCGTGCCGACGTCGGATGTCGGACCGGAATAGTCGGCGAGCTGACCGACGTTGACCTGTGCCTGCGCCATGCCGCCGGTCGTGGCGAGAGCGACCAGAAGCGACGCGCTTCCGAGAAATGCTTTCATCTTCATCGTACTTCCTCCACGAGGTCGTTATTTTCTCCGGCCCGTTGAGACCTCAATGCGAAAACGGGTAGAGCTTCCAGTAAGCCTTGATCTGACGCCACCTGTGCGCCAGGCCGTCCGGCTCGAAAATCAGAAACACCACGATAATCAGACCGATCGCAACCTCGCGCAAGAATGCGATGTTGTTCTTCAGTCCGAGCATCTGATCGATCGGGCTGCCGCGCAACGCGACACTCAGCCACTCCATCGATTCCGGCAGCAGCACCATGAAGGCCGTGCCCATCAAGGTGCCCATGATCGAGCCGACGCCGCCGATGATGACCATGGCGAGAAAGATGATCGACCGGTCGATCCCGAAACCCTCATTGGATACGATCTGGTTGTAGTGCGCGTAGAGCCCGCCTGCGACGCCGGCAAAGAACGCGGCGAGGCCGAACGACAGCGTCCGGTATTTTGTCAGGTTGATGCCCATGATCTCTGCCGAGAGATAATGATCGCGCACCGCCACCAGCGCACGGCCGTCGCGGGTGCGCATCAGGTTGGTGACGAGCAGATAGCAAACCACGACATAGGCCAGCACGACGTAAAAATAGTTGCGGTCACCGCGGATGTTATAGCCGAAGATCGAGAACGGCTTTGCCAGCGCCGGAACGGTGCCGCCGGTGAACCAGTCAGCGCGCCCGAAAAAGTCGAGCAGGATGTATTGGGCGGCCAGCGTCGCGATGACGAGATAAAGGCCTTTCAGCCGCGCGGCCGGCAGGCCAAAGATCAGTCCGACGAGGGCGGTGACGACGCCGGCGAGAGGAATGGCGAAGAAGACGGGAATCGGGAAATGGTTAG
This sequence comes from Hyphomicrobiales bacterium, assembly GCA_021732215.1. Lineage (GTDB taxonomy): Bacteria > Pseudomonadota > Alphaproteobacteria > Rhizobiales > Xanthobacteraceae > SG-bin9. The sequence goes on along the minus strand of JAKFVL010000001.1, from coordinate 45,091 downwards.
ACAGATAAGCAGACGTGAACGCGCCGAACCCGAAAAACGCGGCGTGGCCGACGGAGATCTGCCCGGTGAATCCGACAAGAATGTTCAGGCCCAATGCGGCAATGCCGAAGATACCGATCTGGATCAGAAGGCTGAGCCAGTACTGGCTCAGCACCATCGGCGCGAAGCAGATCAGAACGATGCTCAGAATAGCGAAATTGCGGCTGGTCGTGGTTGGAAAGATCGTCGTGTCCGCCGCATAGGAGGTGCGGAAGTCGCCGGCGGGAAGGGTTGTGCTGGTCGCCATGCTCAGACTCGCTCGATGTCCTTGGTGCCGAACAGGCCGTAAGGCTTGATCATGAGCACGATGATGAGCACGTAGAACGGCGCAACCTCATAGAGATTGCCCCAGTGCAGATACTCGCTGTCGACGAAGTGGGCGAGGTTCTCGAGCAGACCGATGATGATGCCGCCAATCACCGCACCGGCGACGCTGTCGAGGCCACCGAGGATGACGGCGGGAAAGACCTTGATGCCATAGCCGGCAAGACCGGACGAAACGCCGTTGACGACGGCAACGACGACACCCGCGACGGCGGACACCACCGCCGAAATCGCCCACGCCACCGCGAACACGTTCTTCACCGAGATGCCGAGCGACTGCGCAACCTGCTGGTTGAATGCGGTGGCCCGCATGGCCAGACCGTATTTGGAGGCTTTGAAGAAATAGGCCATGCCAGCCATCATGGCGCCCGAGACGATCAGGCTCATGACGTAGACGGTCTGGATCTTCAGCCCGAAGAAATCCACCGTTGTGGTGGTGAAAACCCGCGGGAACGGCTGCAGGTTGACTCCGAATATCCATTTCATCAGAGCCTGGAACACGGTGGAGAGCGCGATCGTCACCATCACGACCGAGATGATCGGTTCTCCGATCATCGGCCGCAGGATCACGATCTGCACGAGCACGCCGAAGATGAACATGAAGACCAGCGTGATCGGCATGCCGAGCCAGAACGGCACCTGAAACTTCGTCAGCAGCGCCCAACAGACCCACGCGCCGATCAGGAGCAGTTCGCCTTGCGCGAAATTGACGACCTGCGTCGCCTTGTAGATCAGCACAAACGACATCGCGACGACGCCGTACAGCGTACCGACGACGAGGCCGTAGATCAGAAGCTGCGCGAGAAGTTCAAAGTTCATGACGCCTCTATTCCGCCGCTTCTGCTGTTTTCACGAGATGAGGCAACCCGAGATCGACCACGGCGAGCGTGGTGCGAATGCGCTGGGTCGTGCCGTCCTGGAAGCGAATGACGGTGTCGATATCGATGTTCGGCTTGCCGGCGTAAATCGCCTCGATGATGTCGGCGTATTTTTCGTTGATGACGCCGCGGCGCACCTTCCGGGTGCGCGTCAGTTCGCCGTCGTCGGCGTCGAGTTCCTTGTAAAGCAGCATGAAGCGCGAAATGCGCTGTGTCGGCGGCAGCGTCGCATTGACGGATTCGACCTCCTTGCGGATCAGTGCATAGACCTCGGGGCGTGAGGCCAGGTCCGTGTAGGTCGTGAACGAGATACGTTTCTTTTCGGCCCACTTTGAGATGATCGAGTAGCGGATGCAGATCATCGCCGCCAGGCGATCGCGGCCCGCGCCAAGCACGACGGCTTCGGCGACATAGGGCGAAAACTTGAGCTTGTTCTCGATGTATTGCGGCGAAAATCGGTCGCCCCGCGATGTCTCGGCGAGATCCTTGATACGGTCGATGATAACGAGCTGCTTGTTGTCGTTGAAATACCCGGCATCGCCGGAATGCAACCAGCCGTCGTGCACGTCTGCCCTGGTCGCGGCTTCGTTCTTGTAGAAGCCGAGGAACATGTTGGGATGGGTTACCACGACCTCGCCGACGCCGTTCGCGTCCGGCCTTTCGATCCGGATACGAATTTCATCGCCCATCGGGACGCCCGTGGTGTCGGGGTCGACGGCATCCTCGCGATGCATGGCATAGACGCCGAGTGTCTCGGTCTGGCCGTACATCGTGCGCAGCGGCACGCCCATGGCACGGAAAAACCTGAACGTGTCGGGGCCGAGCGCAGCGCCGCCGGTCGCGGCCGAGCGCAGCCGCGAGAATCCGAGGCGGTCGCGCAGCGAACGATAGAGCAGCAGATCGCCGACGACCGAGTGGCGGCCATGATCGAGAGCCGCAAGGCCCGCCTTCATGCCGGTCTCGTACATTTTTTGTTTTAGGGGCGAGGCATCCATCACGCGCGCGCGGACATCGGCGGCGATCGATTCCCACAGCCGCGGCGCGAACAGGACGAACGTCGGCGCGATCTCGCGGAAGTCGTTCATCATGGTGTCGGGCTCTTCGACGAAGTTGACCTTCATCCGGCTGACCAGCCCTTTGCCGATCGCGTATATCTGTTCCATGATCCATGGCATCGGCAGCACCGAAACGTACTCGTCGTCGGGTCCTCTTGGGTCGAATGCGAGATAAACCGCGCAATGGCGCAGCAGGCGCCCGGCGGCCAGCATCGCCAGCTTCGGATTGGCGGTGGTGCCGGATGTCGTGCACAGCACGGCTGTCGCCTCGCCGTCGGTTGCATCGACGAGCGCATCGTACAAGCCGGGATCGAGCTCGGCACGGGCGCGGCCCCGCGCGACAAGCGTCTGTACGTCGATCAGGCGCGGATCGTCGTATTTGCGCATTCCGCGCGGGTCGGAATACACGATGTGCTTGAGGTGCGGCGCGCGGGCGCCGATGCCGAGCAGCTTGTCGACCTGCTCTTCGTCCTCAGCGAAAACGATCTTGGTCTCGCCGTAGTTCAGAAGGTAGGCGACTTCCTCGTCGAGAGCGTCGCGATACATGCCGAGGCTCATGGCGCCGATGGCGTGCGCGGCGATTTCGGCCGCGACCCAATCGGGCCGGTTGTCGCCGATGATGCCGACCACGTCACCCTTGCCAAGGCCCAGTTCGATCATGCCGAGTGCGAAGTCGCGGGTGCGGCTGTGGTAGTCCTCCCACGTGAACACACGCCAGAGGCCGAGGTCCTTTTCGCGCAGCGCAATGTCCTTGCCGTGCTGCTTTGCATTCAGCCGAAGCATCTTCGGGAATGTGTCCGCCTCCGCGACGCGGGCGTGATAGTCCATCATGCGCTCACCTTTGCAGGCTCGGGCACGTCGTCGGGGCCGACCAGCACTTCGTCTTCCTCGCCAAGGTATGCACGCTTGACGTGAGGATCGGCGAGAACCGCCGCAGGATCGCCTTCTGCAATCTTTTTGCCGAAGTCGAGCACCACGACACGGTGGGAGATATCCATCACCACGCCCATGTCGTGCTCGATCATCATCACCGTCATGCCGAACTCTTCGTTCAGATCGACGATGTAGCGCGCCATGTCTTCCTTTTCCTCGAAGTTCATGCCGGCCATCGGCTCGTCGAGCAGAATGAGTTTCGGCTCGAGCGCCATGGCGCGGGCGAGTTCGACGCGCTTGCGCAGACCGTAGGGCAGGGTACCGGCGACGGCCTTGCGCACCGGCTGCAGATCGAGGAAGTCGATGATCTCCTCGACCTTGCGGCGATGCTCCAGCTCTTCACGCCGCGCGCCGGTCAGCCAGTATAGCGAGCCGGTGAGAAAGTTGTTTTTCATCAGGTGATGGCGGCCGACCATGATGTTGTCGAGCACGCTCATGTGGTGAAACAAGGCGAGGTTCTGGAACGTGCGGCCGATGCCGAGACTGGCGCGTGTGTTGGGCTTCAGGCCGGTGATGTCTTTTCCATGGTAGAAGAGCCGGCCTTCGGTCGGTGAATAGCGGCCCGAGATGCAGTTGACGATCGAGGTCTTGCCGGCTCCGTTCGGGCCGATGATCGAGAACAGTTCTCCTTCACGCACGCTGAAGCTGACGTCGGTCAGCGCGTGTACGCCACCGAAACGCAGGGATACGCCGCGCACGTCCAATGCGTGTTCCAAACCAACCCTCCCTCAGCCGGCGCGTTGGTGCGCTCTTATCGGACGCTTCGCGCCCAAGTTTGATGTTTAGCCGCGCCTGGCGGCGTATTCAGTTTGTGGATTTTGCCTGCAAATCCAGAAGCCGCCAAGCGCGACCTCGAATGCAGATCATGTTGCATCAATTGCAGGCAAGGTACGTCAAAGCATCTGACGGGAATGTCTTGCGCCCGACATTTCGTGTGCAAGTTCCGTCTCGACCAAGGGTCAGAACGATATTCAACTAAAGTCAAATTATTGCGCCGCAACATTGCGACAAGAAGGTCGCCGCAGCTAAACGCGAAAGGTGTAGATTGTGGTGGACTGCCAGGCGCGATGCCGCTGGCCGCTGAGGGATGCTGCGTGACCGCCAAACGGATCATGATTGATGCGGACCATCTCAATCGCATCGCGGCATGGTCGCGTAGCCTGAACGAGCAGGAAATGGCCGTTGCCCGCGCCGGAGTCTTCGAGAAATCATTCAAGGCAAACGGGTTCATCTGCATGCGCGGGGACCAGTTTGACTACTGGACTGGCGTCGTCAGCGGGCTCGTCCGCGTTGGCAATGTCTCGCGCGAGGGCAAGACGATCAGCTTCACCGGCCTGACGGCCGGCGCCTGGTTTGGGGAAGGGACGGTTCTGAAAGACGAGCCGCGCGGCTACGATGTGGTCGCTCTACGCGATTCGCGGCTGGCGATGATGGATCGCGCGACCTTTCATTGGCTGTTCGAGAACAGCGTCGCATTCAATCGCTTCTTGGTCAGGCAATTGAACGAGCGTCTCGGCCAGTTCATGGGCCTGCTTCAGCACGACCGAATGCTGGACGCCACCGCGCGTCTGGCGCGCTGTATCGCTACGCTTTTCAATCCCATTCTTTATCCGGACGTGACGCGGCATCTCGAGATTACGCAGGAAGAACTTGGGGCGCTCTCCGGCATTTCGCGGCAGAACGCCAACCAGTGCCTCAAGACGCTGGAAAAGGAAGGACTGCTGCGGCTGGAATACGGCGGCGTGACCGTTGTCGATCTTGATCGGCTGCGCCGCTACGGCGATTAGCTTGCTGCCATCGCCTCACATAAATGTCTCGGCCTTCTCGAACGACACACCCTGCACGTCTTTGGCCGATAGAATTGGCGCTCCGCCGAGCGGCCATGCGATGGCCAGCGCGGGATCATCCCATGCAACACAGCGCTCGCGTTCAGGCGTGTAAAAGTCGGTGGTCTTGTAAAACACTTCAGCCGTATCCGAGACGGTGAGAAAACCATGAGCAAAGCCCGGGGGAATCCACATCTGTTTCTTGTTATCGGCGGTCAGCGCTTCGCTGACCCATTTTCCGAATGTCGGTGAGTTTCTCCGCATGTCGACCGCCACGTCCAGAATCTCGCCGGCCAGCACGCGGACCAGTTTGCCCTGCGCCTTCGGCGGCAACTGATAGTGGAGGCCCCGCAATACCCCTCTTGTCGATCCGGAGTGATTGTCCTGAACAAAATCGGGATCGAGTCCGGTCGCCGATTTGAAACTCGCCCGGTTGTAGCTTTCGAAGAAAAAGCCGCGGTCGTCGCCAAATACCTTCGGTTCGATCAGCAGGACGTCGGCAATGGCGAGCGGCGTCGCTTTCATGGCGCGTACTGCTTTTCGATCCATTGCCGATAAGCGCCGCTGGTGACCCGTCCGGTCCATTCCCGGTTGTCGAGATACCAGCCTACGGTCTTGGCAAGGCCTGTCGCAAAGGTCTCCTTGGCGCGCCAGCCAAGGTCGTTTGCAATCTTGCCGGAGTTGACCGCGTATCGCCGATCGTGACCGGGGCGATCTGCCACGAATGAAATCTGCTCGGCGTAGTTTTTACCGTCACTGCGCGGCGACACCTTGTCGAGGATTTCGCACAGCATTGTCACGACATCGACGTTCGCAATGTCCTTCGCGCCGCCGACGTTATAGGTCTCGCCGACAGCGCCGCGCTCAAGGACAAGACGGACAGCGTCGCAGTGATCCTCGACATAGAGCCAGTCCCGCACTTGCCTGCCATCGCCGTAGATCGGCAGCGGCTTGTCAGCCAGCGCGTGATGCAGGCAGAGCGGGATCAGCTTCTCCGGAAATTGATATGGCCCATAGTTGTTCGAGCAGTTCGTCGTCAGCACCGGCAGACCGTATGTTTGATGATAGGCTCGCACCAGATGATCGGCGGCGGCCTTGGTCGCAGCGTAGGGACTGTTCGGGCGATAAGGCGTCGTTTCGGAGAAGGCAGGATCGTCCGGCTCCAGCGTGCCGAACACCTCGTCGGTCGAGACGTGCAGAAAACGAAACTTTTCCTTCCTCGATCCGGTCAGGCTGCTCCAGTGTTTGCGAGCCGCATCGAGCAGCACATGCACGCCGACCACGTTGGTCTGGACGAAATCATCCGGCGCATGGATGGAGCGATCGACGTGGCTTTCGGCCGCGAAGTTGATCACCGCACCGATGTCATGCTGGCTGAACAGCGCCGTCATGCGTTCGCGGTCGCAGATGGTTGCGTGAACGAACGTGTAATCGCTGCTGCCCGCAATGCCGCTCAGATTGTCGGCGTTTCCGGCATAGGTCAGCGCATCGACATTCACGACATGGCCGCGCATCTGGCGCAGCCACGCACGAATGAAGTTCGAGCCTATAAATCCGGCTCCGCCGGTCACCAGAATAGTCATCTTGCGTTAGGGAATAGGACGCGCGGCCACGCGGCTCAAGCTGAAAACGTCTGGTATAACGGGGTGCCGCCACAGTATTTTATGTGATAGGGATCGGCCGGTTTCGGTCTCGGGGATTTTGCCTTTGTCGAAGGCGCCGTTTCATCTGGAAAACAAGAAGGTTTTTGTCGCCGGGCATCGCGGGATGGTCGGCAGCGCGCTGGTACGGCGGCTGGCATCCGAACGGTGTCAGGTTCTGACCGTGCCGCGGAGCGTCGTCGATTTGCTCGATCAGGGCGCGGTCAACGGATGGATGGCCGCCAACAAGCCGGACGCCGTATTTCTCGCCGCCGGAAAGGTCGGCGGGATTGCCGCCAACAATACGCTGCGCGGCGAATTCATCTACGAGAACCTGATGATCGCAGCGATCGTGATTCATGCCGCTCATGTCCACGACGTGCAGAAACTGATGTTTCTGGGTTCGTCGTGCATCTATCCGCGTTTCGCCGAACAGCCGATTCGCGAGGATTCGATGCTGACCGGCGAACTGGAGCCGACTAACGAGCCTTATGCGATCGCCAAGATTGCGGGTATCAAGATGGCGGAGAGTTATCGCCGGCAGTATGGCCGCGACTTTATCAGCGTGATGCCGACCAATCTCTATGGTGAAGGCGACAATTACCATCCGGAATACAGCCACGTCGTGGCTGCCCTGATCCGCCGCATTCACGAGGCCAAGGTCAACGATGCGCCGGAAGTCGTGGTGTGGGGCACCGGTACGCCGCGCCGCGAGTTCTTGTTTGTCGACGATCTTGCAGATGCATGCGTCTATCTGATGAAGAACTATTCGGAGCTGGAGCTGATCAACATCGGTTCGGGCGAGGACATTACCATTGCCGGGTTTGCCAAGGTCGTCAGCGACGCGGTCGGCTATCGGGGCAAGCTGGTGTTTGATACCTCGCGGCCGGACGGCATGGCGCGCAAGCTGATGGATGTCGGCCGGCTGGAGAAGCTCGGCTGGAAGGCGAAGACGGACCTGAGCGACGGCATCAAGCTGGCTTATCGCGCCTACCTGAAGACTCTGGCGTAAGCGATTACTCTGCCTTGCGAGCTGTTTTCGCGACTGCCTCGGTCCCGATCACGCTATTTTTCGCCAGAGCGTCGATCTCGCGATCGTCCAGCTTCAGCAATTCTCTCAAAACCTCGACGTTATGCTGCCCGAGCGTTGGCGCAGTGCTGCGCAGCGCGTAAGGCGTGCGCGCATCGACCTCGCGATACGCGACCGACGGGATCAGATGAGGCCCCATGAACGGCCGCGTCACCGGCTGCCAGTGTCCCGTCGTCATCAGATGCGGGTCGGATGCCAGGTCGCCCGGCAGTTCGGCAACGCCTGCGGGTACACCGGCGGCCTGCAACGACACCATGGCCGGATCGGGCCGCACGATCATGGTCCATTGCCGGACCGCGAGCTCGACGCGCTCTTCATGGGCGCGCCGTCCAGCCGCCGTCCGCAGGTCCGGGTCGGCTGCGAGGTCCGGCCGCCGCATCACCGTGCACAGCTTCTGCCATTCATCGTCGCTGCGCACCGCGATGGCGATCCATTGATCGTCGCCGAGACATGGAAAGCAGCCGTGCGGCACATACTCCGGATGCCGGTTGCCGGTGCGTTGTGGTGGTTTTCCGGTGGCGGTGGTTTCGACGATCGCGGACGCCACGAACGGCAACAGGCATTGGACCTGCGACAGATCGATGTGTTGACCCTCGCCGGTCGTCTGCTGATGCATCAATCCCAGTATCAGAGATGCCGCACCGTTCAATCCGCCGACCGGATCGCCGAGCGCCGCGTGCAGCATGGTCGGCGGCTGTGTTTCCGGCCCGGTTATCGACGGCAATCCTGACGCTTGCTCCAGCGTCGAGCCATAAGCCCGTGCGTTGCTCCACGCACCGGTGATGCCGAACGCGGGCATCGTGACGACCACGAGACGAGGATTGATGTTGAGGATCGCCTGCGTGTCCAGCCCGAGCCGCGGCAGCACGTCGGCGGCGTAGTTGTCGATCACGGCGTCCGCGTCGGACATCAATCGTTTCAGCAGCGACAGGCCTGCTTCCTGCGTGAGGTCCAGCGTGATGCCGCGCTTGTTGCGGTTCATCATCTGGAACCAGTAGTTTTTCTCGTAAGTCTTTTCCTCGTGATAGGGCGGGCGCGTATCGGTGCCGCGAAACCAGTCCGGATACTGGCAGGACTCAACCTTGATAACGTCGGCCCCGAGATCGGCCATTTGCCGGGTCGCCGTCGGCCCCGCCCATCCCATCGTCAGATCGATGATGCGCACGCCCTTGAGCGGGAGTGGTGCGCCGGGTGGCACGGCGCGCGTCGCGTCACGTTTGCGAGCAGGAAACGCTCTGCCATTGCTTTCGCCCGCGAGCGGCGCGGGGCCGTTCGGCTTGGGTGGTGTGCGGGTCAGGGTCTGCGGCAACACCGGTCCCTCGAACGAGGCTTCGCCAATCTCCACATTTGCGAATGCGCCGCGTGCCCGGTGCGTGTCCTGCGCAAGCAATTCCGGCATGTCCGGCACCACCGCGAGCGGCAGCCGCAGGTCGATGCCCATCTCGAACCATTGCAGTGCGGTCTTGCGCAGAAGAGCCGGCGCGACGATCTCGTTCAATTCGCTCGCGCGCAGGAATCGATCGATGCCGGCCGAGTACTTCAGCTCCTTCGCAAGCTCGGGCATCTCGAGCATCTGGCAGAAAGCCGACCATTGCGCTGGTGTCACCACCGTGACGCCGAGCCAGCCGTGCTTCGTCGGAAACGTGCCTGACGGAAAGCCGCGCCCGAACCGGTTGACGCCGGGACGAGGGCGGGTAAACCCCTGTTCGAGAGCGAGACCCGTATCGAACTCGCTGATGTGCAGCATCGCCTCGTGGATGCTGACGGCGAAGCGTCGCGCGCCGTCCTTGCGGCCATAGAGACCGGCGAGCGAGGGGATGAACGCGGCCAGTCCACCGACCACCGCAGGCTGGCCGTCGCGCGGCAGCGTTGGCGGGCCTTCCGCGGGCCCGACCAGTTTCACCAGCCCCGCCAGCGCATGACAGATCGCGTCCGTCGCAAGATAATCGCGATGCGGTCCATGCTCGCCGAACCACGAGAGCGCGGTGATCGCCAGTCCCGGATCGGAGGCGCGAAGGCTGTCGTGTAATAGCAGGGATTTCAGAATCTCCGCCGGATGGCGTCCGTCCAGCAGAAGGTCCGCGGTGGCGAGCAGCGCGCGAATGCGCTCGGCATCAGCAGCCTTGGAGAGGTCTGCGGTGATGCTGTGCTTGTTGGTGCTTACCCAAGCAAAATAGGCGCTCTCGCGCTGTCCGCCGCCGATATCGGCCAGCGGCGCGCGTTGCCGCGCCGGATCGCCGCCCGGCGGTTCGATCTTGATCACCTCGGCGCCGAAATCGGAAAACAATTTGCCGCAATAGCTGACCGCGTCTCCGGGGCCGATTTCCACGACACGAAATTGAGCGAGAGGCAGTTGTGGCATTGTCGCCTGGCAGGTTCGATGGCGCTCTCGCGCGGGGCGACAACCTATCTGCGTCGATCCGAAACGCCAACCCGTGCCGATCGCGCTGTTGCAGGGCAACAACCGCGTGCCTTCGATTCAGACAAGACTGAAAATCAGAACTGTCCCGCGATCGTGACGCGCACAGCAGTCGGCTCGACCGGGTGGACGTGGCGGCCGCCGACGCCGTCAAGCGATTCGCCAGGAAGGCGCGAGACGTAGAAGTATTCGATCTGATTGGTCCTGGTGTTGAGCAGATTGAATACGTCGAGCTGCACGCGCACGCCGTTGTCGAAGCGATACCCGGCACGCGCATTGAAGACGAGTGATTTGAGCGAGCGCACGCTGTCATCCTCGATCAGCGGCCGCGGCCCGAAGTAGCGCGCCTTGAACGCGCCGAACCAGCCGGTGGCCTCGCCGAATGTAAGCCCGCCGCTCGTCACCAGCGCCGGCGCCCCGGGAATAAAGTTGCCCGCCGGGTCGATATCGCTGAATCGCGCGCGGGTGTAGGCGAAGTCGAAATCCAAACTCATCCACGGCAGAACTTTATAGTTGTTGGTCCACTCCACGCCGACGCGGCGGCTCGGGCGACTGGCTTCGGTGGTGCCGGCATCGCCGACAAACAGCAACTCCGACTCGAAGTTCAGCATGAAGACGGCGACCGCTGACGTCAGACCCGGAAGCGCCTGGGTGCGAATGCCGGCTTCCGCGCCTTTCGAGCGCACCAGCAGTGGCACGCGGTCTTGCGGCGTGACCTTGTCGATCGGATCGACGGTGATGGTCGCGCCGCGAATGTCGTTGCTGTGCAGGCCGTAGCCGGCATTGGCGTAGAATTCGGTTCGGTACCACGGGCCGAGGACTAGTCCCACCTTCGGGCTTGTCCTGGTCGCCGATGCATTGCCTGAATTCTCGGGCGTATCGCTGGCGACCTTGCCGGAGAAATAATCGGTGCGGACGCCGGCCGTCGTGCGCAGCCAGTCGGTCCAACGCACGGTCGTATCGCTCCAGACGCCGACGCTGCCCTCGAACACTTTGTCGTCGCGTACGGTGGAGAGAAAATTGCGCTGCATGGTCTTGAACAGGCCGACCTTGATGTCGTCGCCGCGCGTCTGCAACCCGATGCGGGTTTCCACCGGCAGTCCGGCGAAACTTATGTTGAAGGATTGGCTGGCGTTCAGGCCGAACAGCGTGCGCTGGTCGCGCTGGCTGAACTGGTCTCCGTTGACCGGGTCGTCGAGAAAATAGGTGAAGTTGTTGAACAGTTGCAGCGTCGAGTGAATGACATAGGCGTTGGCCCTGGTCTGGCCGATATCGCTGGATTTTGCCCAGTTGCTGGACAGGCTCGCGCGGCTCGAACGCCCGCCATCGGTCGGGTCAAGCGAGCCGAGCCGCCCGATGACGCCTTGATCGATCGCGCGCTGCGCCACCTGATCGGTCGAGGTCCAGCGATTGGTGTAACCCATCGCGGTCAACGTGAAGCCGTCGGTCACCGTGCCTTGGGCGTAGCGGATCACGCCGTTGAGCTTTTTGATGTTGTCCGGAACCTCCCAAGGCCCGTCGTAGCGCTGACCCTCGATGGCCGCGATCAGCGTGCCGTCGCCAGCTTTGATCGAACCACCCGCCACCGCGCGCTGATGACCGAAGCTGCCGAACGTCAATTCCGCGAAATTCTTCGGCAGACCGCGCAGATAGTCGATGCTGATTGCGCCCGCGGATGAGAAGTCGCCTTGGTCGGCAAAGTAGGGGCCTTTCTTCACATTCAGCCCGCCGATCAGTTCCGGAATCAGGAAGTTGATGTCGGCGTAGCCCTGACCGTGGCCGTGAGTTCGCATGTTGACCGGCATGCCGTCGACGGTGATCGCGAGATCCGTACCGTGGTCGAGATTGAAGCCGCGCAGGAAATACTGGTTGGCTTTGCCTTCGCCGGAGTGTTGCGTGACGATCAGCCCGGGCACCGCTTCCAGCACCTCGCCAACGCGCGAGATCGGGCGTGCCGCCAGTTCCTCGCCGGTGAAATTCTTTTCGCTCGCGGCGATGGCGGGACGCACATCGCCCGCGGCCGGGACAGCAATCGCGGCTGGTGCGCTTGGCGCAACCGCAACAGATGGGACTGTGCGAACGGCGCGGCGGCGCGATGCAGATTGTCTGGATTGTTGCGGCCGGGCCGGTCTGGCCTGTTGAGCGGGCGCGTCGATCGTGACCTCCGGCAACGGCCGGTTGCTGGCGGTTTGTGCTTGCGCTTCCGGCCAGCCAAAAATGCCGGTTGCCGCTATCACGCACATGATGCGCACGGCTCTTGCGCGAAAACAACGCCTCGCCAAGGACTGCCCCTGCAGCGTCGTCCGCCGTTGCAGACGCGCGATCCCCGATTTGCTACTGCATGCGTCCCGGCAGACCGCAGTGCGTATGAAAACGTGGCACGGGTAGTATGATATTGTCAATAAAACATCATACTGATTCATTGCCCGGAGATTCCAGATGCATCGTGTAACGATCACCCTCGACGACGATCTGATGACGAAGCTCGACAAGATCATCGAAGTTCGCGGCTATCAGAACCGCTCCGAGGCGATCCGCGATCTCGCGCGCATTGGCATTCAGCAGACGAGCCAGGAATCCGGCAATGCCGAGCACTGCGTTGCCGCGATGATCTACACCTACGATCATTCCAGGCGTGATCTGCCGAAGAAGCTGGCGCAGAATTTTCATGGCCATCATGATCTGTCACGCGCGACGCTGCATGTGCATCTCGATCACGACAATTGTCTTGAGGTTGCGATCCTCAACGGCAAGCCGGCCGACGTGCAGCATGTCGCCGATCATGTGTTCGCTGAGCGCGGTGTGCGCTACGGCCGCGTGGTGATGATTCCGCCGGATGTGGATTGACTTGCATGGAAGATGAAAATCGGTTTGTCCTCCCTGCGAAAGCAGGGATCCGTACCCTGTGTGCTATCGAGAGTGCACGGTGTATGGGTTCCGGATGTCGCGGTGCTTGCCCGGGATGACCATGGTTATGATGGCTTAGCTTGCCGCCGTGCGCGGCTTCGATTTGCCGAGTTGTTTGGCCATCGCGCTGATCAGCGGCCGCATGAAGAAAGCATCGTTTTCAGGATAGATGCTGGCGCGGAGGCCGTAGTTGCCAAGTTCGTCCGAGACGACAGGTCCGACAGACGCGATCGGCGTGCGCTCCAGTCCGGTACGAAGACGATCCTCGCATTTGTGCGCCTTTGCCGTGTCCATCAGCCGTCGCACCTGACCTGAACTGGTCAGCGCGATCGCATCGACGCGGCCGGACGCCATCTCGTCGATGGCGGTGATGATCGAGCCTTCCGCGGCCTGCGGGTCGTAGACATAAGGCAATACGGTGTCGACCTCCGCGCCGAACGCCTTGATCGCTGCGATCAGCTTCGCATGGTCACGGTCGGGATAAAGCTGGAGCGCGAGACGCCGGCCCTTGAGGTCATGCTTGCCCAGCATTTCCGCAATGCCTTCGGACGTCGGTGTTTCGGTGATCTCCTGCGCCTCGAGGCCAAGCTCGCGCAGCGCACGCACCGGCTTCGGCCCGCGGGCAAATTTACGGGTTTTGCCGAGCGCTGCCACAAACTCCTTCTCAATGCCCATCTTGCGCACCACCGTCATGATCCGCCGCAGGCCTTCGCCGGTCATCAGCACGAGGTCGTCGAACGGCTGTGCGACGAAACGCCCGATCCAGGCCTCGATCGGAGCCGCATCCGGCGCATCGTGAATCACGAACATCGGGCACTGGATCACATCCGCGCCTTGCTCGGCGAGCATGCGCGAGAACTGCGCTTCTTCGCGCGTCTCCAGGATTAGAATGCGGTAGCCGGTCAGGCGGTCGGCCATCAGCATCGTCCTTGTACAGTCAGCAACCTGTATTAAACCACAAACACCTTGTTCTGCCTTTGTGACGGACGCAAGCATTGGCGCAATCGCACCGGGATGATAGAGCAACCCGGCGTTCCGTCATCGGCTGCACACAGATTCATCATGCATCATCATCAATTCGTTCTGACCCTGTCCTGTCCGGACCGCCCCGGCATCGTCGCAGCCGTATCGGCGTTTCTGTTCGAAAACGGGCAGAACATTTCCGACGCCCAGCAGTTCAACGACATCGAGACGCAGCAGTTCTTCATGCGCGTGGTGTTCGAGGCGAACAAACCGGTGACTGTCGAAACCCTGCAGGCCGCCTTCAAGCCGATCGCCGAGCGGTTCAAACTGGACTGGCAGATGCGTGATCGCGCCAGCCGCCAGCGCGTCATGCTGCTGGTGTCGAAGTTCGATCATTGTCTGGCCGACATTCTCTATCGCTGGCGCACCGGCGAACTGGAAATGCACCCGACCGCCATCGTCTCCAATCATCCGATCGAGACTTACCACGGCCTCGACCTGTCAGGGGTGCCGTTCCACCATCTGCCAGTGACGAAAGCCACCAAGTTGGAGCAGGAGGCCTCGATCCTCAAGCTGATCGCCGACACCGACACCGATCTGGTGGTGCTTGCGCGCTACATGCAGGTGCTGTCGGACGATCTCGCGCGCGGCTTGTCCGGCCGCTGCATCAATATCCACCATTCGTTCCTGCCGGGCTTCAAGGGCGCGAAACCGTATCACCAGGCGCATGAGCGCGGCGTAAAGCTGATCGGCGCCACCGCGCACTACGTCACCGGCGACCTCGACGAAGGTCCGATCATCGACCAGGACGTCGAGCGCATCAGCCACCGCGACGATCCGGAGAGCCTGATCCGCAAGGGCCGCGATATCGAGCGCCGCGTGCTGGCGCGCGCCATTCGTTATCATCTGCAGGACCGGGTCATTCTTAACGGCCGCAAGACGGTGGTGTTCACCGATTGAAGCAGGAGCCGAGCCCGTTGTGACCGCGTATGTTGCGCCTGATGTTATCTTATATAATGATTGTTTCCTATCACGGCCCGTGATTTGCGCGCGGGATGACAAGAAACAAAAGAGATCAGGGAGGCGACTTATGCAAGGAACAAAACCGCCGTTCCGCGCCGATCAGGTTGGCAGCCTGTTGCGCCCGCAGAGCATCAAGCAGGCCCGTGCGCAGCTTGAGAAGGGCGAGATCGATGCAGCCGCACTGAAGCGCGTCGAGGACGGCGAAATCGCCAAGGTCGTGCGCAAGCAGAAAGAGATCGGCTTGAAGCTAGCGACCGACGGCGAGTTTCGCCGCTCGTGGTGGCATTTTGATTTTCTCGCCGGTCTCACCGGTTGTGAGCTGTATCATCCCGAAACCGGCATTCAGTTCGCTGGCATCCAGACTCGCAATGATTCGGTGCGTGTCATCGGCAAGCTCGATTTTCCGGCGGATCATCCGATGCTGGATCACTTCCGGTTCCTGAAAGCGCAGTGCGAGGCCGCCGGCGTCACGCCGAAGATGACGATTCCGTCGCCCGCCGTGCTGCATTTCCGCGGCGGCCGCAAGGCGATCTCAAAAGACGTTTATCCGGATATCGAGGCGTTTTACGACGACCTCGCCAAGACTTACCGCAAGGCCGTAAAGGCGTTCTACGACGCTGGCTGCCGGTACCTTCAGTTCGATGACACGGTGTGGGCCTACCTCTGCTCGCAGGACGAACTCAGCAAGGTGCGGGCGCGCGGCGAGGATGCAGACAATCTGCAGCAGGTCTACGCGCGCATGATCAATCATGCGATTGCCGACCGTTCCGCCGACATGGTCATCACGACGCACGTTTGCCGTGGCAATTTCCGCTCGACCTGGATTTCTTCGGGCGGTTACGAACCCGTGGCCGAAACGCTTCTCGCCGGCACCGGCTACGACGGCTATTTTCTTGAATACGATTCCGAGCGCGCCGGTGGCTTCGAGCCGCTGCGGTTTCTGCCGAAGGGCAACAAGATCGTCGTTGTCGGCGTAATTACCTCCAAATTCGGCGAACTCGAGAACAAGGCTGACATTACGCGCCGGCTTCAGGAAGCCTCGAAGTATGCGCCGATGGAGCAGCTCGCGGTGTCGCCGCAATGCGGCTTTGCCTCGACGGAAGAAGGCAATATCCTTTCGGAGGACGAACAGTGGGCCAAGCTCGCGCTCGCAGTCGAGATTGCCAGGGAGACGTGGGGCTGAGGCGCCAGGGTTGCGCGCCAGCGGCTCGCATGATGATGAAGCGGACATTCGATTTTTTAGGTGCGGCGTTTGGTCTCCTCGTCGCAGGGCCGTTGATCCTGGCGCTGGTCTGGATCATACGCCGCGAGTCGTCCGGTCCAGGAATTTTCTCGCAGCAGCGGGTCGGGCGGGACGGGCACCTGTTCGTTTGCCACAAGTTGCGGACGATGCACGCTGACTCGCCTAACGTGCCCACGCATCTCGCGCCGGCCGGGCACGTGACGGCGACCGGCGGTTTCCTGCGCAGGCAGAAACTGGATGAACTCCCTCAGCTCTGGAATGTCCTGAAGGGCGATATGAGTTTCGTCGGCCCAAGGCCGTGCCTGCCCATGCAGGCTGCGTTGATCGAGGAGCGGCAGAAGCGCGGCGTGTTCGCACTGCGGCCAGGCATCACCGGCCTTGCGCAGATCAACCGCATCGATATGTCCGATCCGGTCCGGTTGGCTGAGAAAGATGCGCAGTATCTTGCGAGCCGGTCGTTCATGCTCGATATGGGCATTCTCTTCAGGACGATTTTCGGCGGTGCCGGCAACGGCGATCGGGTCGGCGGCCAGGCGCGGCGCAAACAGGAGTGAGATCATCAATGCCCGGCTTTCAATGTACGTCGCCCGCAATTCCGACGCTGCAGCAGGACGATTCAGATCTGCGGATTACGCGCTGGGATTTCGAGCCGGGTTCGGTCACCGGCTGGCACAAGCACGGCTGGCCGTACTTTGTCGTTATGCTGACCGACGGGGTATTGCAGATTCACGATGGCGCGAAGATTGCTGATGTGCCGCTGGTCAAGGGCCAGTCCTACATGCGGCAGTCAGGCATCGAACATGACGTGATGAACGGCTCGAAGCACCCGATCAGCTTTGTCGAGATCGAGGTAAAACGGCCGCAGGCGCTGGTCTGACGGAACTGCAGCGCGCGCTCGAAGCTATGGAAAGTTGATACGCTCGCGTTCAACGACCAGCGGCTTCCTGCGGACCTGGTTGTAGATCGCCAGAATATATTCCCCCAGCACTCCGAACAGGAAGATCTGTACCCCGCCGAAGAAAAACAGCGCGGCGATCAGCGTTGGTGTTCCCGCTGGCGACTGGATATGGCCGAGCAAGGCCAGAATGACCACCGCAATCGAATAGCCGATGCTGAGTGCCGAGATCACAAATCCGGCGAGCAGCGCGGTCCGTATCGGGGCGCCACTAAAGCTGGTGATGCCATTGAGGCCTTGCTCAAACATATGGGAAAGCCGGTTGCGCGATTTCCCATGTTTGCGGGCGCGCCATCGGTACTTCACGCCGATCGATCTAAACCCGGACTCAAATGTCATCAAGCGCATGAAAGGCCGGGCGTCGTCGATCTGCTTCATGGCAAGGTGGACCTTGCGGTCCACGAGCTGAAAGTCCCCAGCGTCCGGCGGGTAATCGACGTAGGTCAGCTTGCTCAGCAGACGATAGTAGAGCTTGCGAGCCGACCTGATCAGAAATCCTTCTTCCCGCTCGACCCTCAGGCCATAGACGATTTCGAATCCCTGCTCCCAATGGCGCACGAATTCAGGAATAAGGTCGGGCGGGTCCTGAAGATCTGCCGGCAAGAACAGGAGCACCGCATCGCCGGTTGCATTCAGGACACCGTTGTAGGTATTGCTCAGAATTCCGAAGTTTCGCGAGTTCACGATTATCTTTATGGATTTGTTGGTTTGCAGCAGATCCTTCAGAATCGAAACCGTATTGTCGGTCGAGCAGTTGTCGCAGAAAATATGTTCGAGATCGTAGTTCGGCAGCTCGGTGCGGAATATTTGATCGACCGCCGCAACGCATTCGCGAATGCCGGCCTCTTCATTGAAACAGGGCGTGATGATCGATATCTTTTTTCGGTCGGTTTGCATGGCTGACAACGGATGCCGATCTGTTTGAAACGAGGGAGTTGGTTCTAGTCTGGTGTTCGCTGAACCTGACGGGATACAGTTTCTGTCAACTTCCACAATTCAATTGAGGCTGCATACCACGGATAGAACCGCGCAGTCTCTTCGGTCAGGCTTTTACATAGCTGTTCCAGGACCTCCACGCGAGCGTCGAAGCCGTCGGAACGGGCAGTGCTTTGAAAGGGACCTGCCTGGTCCAGGATCATATGGCTTTTGTCGAAGCCGACGATCTTGAACGTCGTATCGTCAGAATTTGTATCGACCAGAACGTGGCACTCTTTAAGTCCGGGACCATTGAAAACGGCAGACCAGAATTCGCATTCATCCGGCGCGCTGGCGCAACAGCGAGACTGCGTGACATCGCGATAGCCGATCTCAGCCAGAAGTCCGATGATGTGAATCCCGTAGAACCGTAGCGCGCCGCCACCCTCGGAGACGCGGCGTTTCCAATTCTGCTTTTGATGAAGGTAGTGGTGGGATCGAAACGTCCACTCAATCCCGATGCGTCCCGGATTGTTCGCTGTGCCCGCGTTGGATGCCGCAGCAGCCAGATCCTGCGCCCATGGCAAGAAACGGAACGCATACGCAATCCGGTATTTCTTATGTGAGGCTTCAAGCAGGTCCAGCAGTTTGAAAGCCGAAGCCGGAGTCGTTCCGAGCGGTTTTTCGAGAATGAACGACGTCGCGCGCGCGGTGCCCGCAAACCGATCGAGCCATGCGGATTGATCCGATGGGCGGCGCGATATGATGCATGCGGTTGCTTCGTCCCTGATCGCTTCTTCATCCTTGCGCCATTGAACAGCGTCAACCAGGCCTTTGAGATCGGCTCGGCGCTCCAGGGTTTGCCTGTAACTCTCAGGGAGCATGACCCTGTGCCCGCAACGAATCAGCGCAGGCAGATAGCCATAGAGGCCGAAGCCTGACCCGAGGATCGAGAAGGTCACCGTTACTCCCGGAAATCGTCTGCCGAAATGATATCGATGACGGGACCGCCATATCCCCGGCTTCTCATGTACCCCTGAATCTCATCGGAGATATGCCAGGCCATATTCAAAAGCGGGGCTTTCGAATCCAGTTGCAATTCGTCGTCGGACTGGATCGGGATGCGAGTTCCGGGAATGTAATGACTGATCTTCTGGGAGAGCGGCTTTTCATACGCAGCCTGAACATGATCGGTCGTCAATCCGAGAATCTTGATCGGTATTGCTGCCCGGCCCGGGAACGCCTTCGCCTGCAGCGGACCATATTTCTTCGTCAATTCATCGATCTCTTCGTGCTTCCGGACCTTCCAGATCTGGATGAGCCGATCGAGCTTCTTCAGGCCTTCGCCGAATTCACTCTCCGCCGCGCACATGTCCTGAAATGGAATATCGGAAGCAGACAGAAACTTTCCCGCGCTGAGAAACACGCGGATATTGCCGCCGTAACGCTTGGGGAATTCCGCCAGAATAACCTTCATTCCGAGGGCGCTTGCGATATGGCCGAACGACGTCAAGGAATAGGTTCGCGGATGCTCATGATAGAACGTATCGAACTGATGTTTGGCGAGGATGGCGCCAAGATAGTGGTTCTCGATGACGACCACGGTGTCCCGGTGGACGGCTTTGCGTAACGCGCCCAGAAGCGCCGACAGGTCTTCGATATGTGCAAAGACATTCGTGAACGTGATGATATCGGGCCGTCCGTGCTGGCTGACGAATCGTTCGGCAACTGCATCGGTGAAGAACTCGTTCACAACGGTATGACTGGCTGACGCATCGAGTGCGGCATTGGTGGGTTCGACGCCGAATGTTCTGGCGCCCTTGGCCGCGAAGAACGACAAGAGGCTGCCGTCGTTGCACCCGACGTCCAGCACCATTTTCCCGACCAGACTCCCGATCGTGCTTTCGCATCTGGACACCAGATCCTTCATCCCGTCGAGAACATCGGCCGTGTTTCTGGACCTGTAGTGATAGGTCTTGGGGAACAGCTCCTGCTTGGGAATCTGGTAGCGTTGATGAGCGGTGCGGCACTCGGCGCAGAATACGATGCTGATCGGATATTCCCGGCATTCACGCCGGTCGCCGACAGGAATCAGGTCGTCGCACATCGGGTGAAGCCCAAGATCGATGACGGGCTGCAGGTCGGCTTTGCCGCAGACTTCGCACCGTGTGATTTCCGACGTACTGCCGATCAAGATAGACTCCTGCTTCTCTCTGCTTTGCCGCGATCAGGCGCCAATATCGTTTCGAGTTGCGCGACCGTAACCGCCCGCATGTTTTCGCCTGCGGCCAATGCCTTGTGCCACTGCACACAAAGATCGATCGTCTTGTCGGTGTCCATCAGGGGACGCCAATCCAGTCTGGATCGGGCTTTCGAACAATCGAGTCCAAGGAAGGAAGCCTCGTGTGGATGGTTTCCTTCAGCGGTGGTCCAGGACGCCTGATCGCTCCATTTTTCGGCCAGCTTCGTCACCAGTGAGGAGACCGGAAGGAATTCGCGTCGGTCGGGTCCGAAGTTCCAGCCGCCAGCAAACGAATGTCCGTGTCGAACGAGATTTTCGGACAGGAGGAGATAGCCATTCAATGCGTCGAGCACGTGTTGCCATGGGCGAACGGCGTGCGGGTTTCTGATCCTGACGGGGTCGCCGGCAATAAAGGAGCGGATCGCGTCCGGCACCAGGCGATCCGTCGCCCAATCACCGCCGCCCACGACGTTGCCGGCCCGCACGGTCGCAACAGCGGGGGAATCGGGAGAGTTGAAGAAGCTCTGACGATAAGCCGATGTCACCAGCTCTGCGCAACCTTTGCTGCTGCTGTAGGGATCGTAGCCGCCCATCCTGTCGTCTTCGGTAAACGCGCGTTGCGCACCGGAATTTTCATAGCACTTGTCGCTGGTCACAACGACGATCGCCTTGACGGACGGCAGCTTTCGGCACGCTTCCAGCAGATTGGCGGTACCCATCACATTGGTCGAATAGGTGGCGATCGGATCGTTGTACGATGTGCGGACGAGCGGTTGCGCGGCCATGTGGATCACGATATCGGGCTGCGCGCGCTGCATTGAATCCGACAGGTTCGTCTGATCGCGGATATCGCCGATGTTGTGATCGATATCATCGACGACGCGCGCCGCTTGAAACACGCCGTCGCTGTGTTCGGGCACCAATGCGAAACCCGTCGCGCGAGCACCCAATCTCGTCAGCAGCAGAGCCATCCAGGCTCCCTTGAAACCCGTATGCCCGGTGAGGAAAATGCGCCGGTTCCTCCAGAAATTTCGATCGATCACCATGATCTCCACTTCGCCCGGCCGCTCTCCCATTCGTCGTTCAGAAACAACTTGTCGCGCATGGTATCCATCGGGTGCCAGAATCCATGGTGGGCGTATGCGCGAAGCTCGTCCTGCCGGACCAGCGCTTCCATCGGATCGCGCTCCCAGACGGTATCGTCGCCGCTGATGACATCGCCCACCGCCGGGGACAAGAGGAAGAATCCGCCGTTGATCCATCCGCCGTCGTCGTCGGGTTTTTCCTGAAACGACAGCACCCGATCGCCTTCGATCGCGATCGCCCCGAAGCGTTTTGCCGGCCGGACCGCCGTCACGGTCGCCTTGCGGCCATGGTTGCGGTGGAAGGCCAGTTCTGCCGCCAGATCGATGTCGGCAACACCATCGCCATAGGTCATTGCGAAAACGTCATCGTCTTTGACGTAGTTCAGGACCTGCTTCAAGCGGCCGCCGGTCATGGTGTGATCGCCGGTGTTGACGAGTGTAACTCGCCAGGGTTCGGCGGTTTCGAGATGGGTTTCCATTCTGTTTTCGGCCAGATGAAACGTAACATCCGTCATGTGCAGGTAATAGTTGGCGAAGTACTCCTTGATGACATAGCCTTTGTATCCGAGACAGATAATGAAGTCATTGAAGCCGTAATGACTGTATCGTTTCATGATGTGCCAAAGGATTGGCCGGCCGCCGATTTCAACCATCGGCTTTGGGCGAACGTCGGTCTCTTCGCTTAGTCGCGTGCCCAGGCCTCCGGCAAGAATAATGACCTTCATTGTGCCTCTGCTTTTCGTCTTGCCTGCGTTTTGCGATCGGCTTTACGCCTTCGGCGGAGTAGTTTTGATCGCCCGTGCTACCGCTGTGTCTTGCTGTCAATCGGACTCTTATGGCGGCTTGGACAAGATGCAATCGGATGAGATCGCCTTGAGCCGTTCAGAGGAGCGTATCACGCAATCCGGCTTGTAGCGGCTTCCTTCGTCCACGTTGACAATGACCGACTTGATATTGGTTAAGTCCGGATACTTGGAGGCAAACAGTTTGTGCTGAACGGCTGTTGCCGCGGTTTGCCGCAGCAACGGATAGCCGATGAGGAAATTGATGTGCGGTGTGAGCGCGGAATTCATTGACAGCGTTGCTCCGTAGAAACCGTCCGGCGGCCCTTGAGACAGCAGTTGCCGGACATCGTCGTCGTAGGATTTCAGGCGGCCGACGGGTTCGCTCAATCTGCCGGAAAAAACACTGAAGATAACGGCCGCGACAAAGACGCATGAGATAACCGTTTGCAGCGGGGAAAACCTCAGGGTGTCGAGGACATTTGTGTATCGGCTGAATCTTCGCTGCGCGATTCTGTCGATGAATTCGACAATCAGGACGGAAAGCATGATGCAGGCAACTGTTCCGAGCAGAAACCCGGACTTCTTAACCGCGTAAAGCGATCCGCCTGTGCCCATGAAGAGCAAGATGCCGAGCAATAGACACGGGGCGAGGGCCCCCGCACCCAGCGCGAAGATCGCGCCTGCTCTGACCGACCCGGAGCCGAGGAAAGTGATGAGAAACACTGGCATCAGGATTGAGACACCGAGGACAAGGACGATGATCGTACTATCCGATATCGACGTTGCTCCGTCGTTCGCGGAGATGACGATCATGTCGATGATGGTCGGATGAATGACCGCCGCCGCCGCAAGGATGACCGCTGAAATCGCGATCTCGATAATGCGTTTCTTTGTGTCGGTCTGGAGGGCCAGCATGGGCGCACCGCGCACAACTGAAGCGGCCAATGCGAGTTCGATGGCGCTGAGAGGAAAAAACCATCCGACCACATGCGTTGTAACAAAGCCGATTGCCAGCCAGCGGCCGAATGCGAGATTGGCTGTCCGATAGATGATGCCGAATCCGGCCATCAATGCGGCGTTTCCAGCAAGCTGCGCGAAGAAAAAATTATCGACCATTTCGTTGCCGGTCAGAAAGCGATACTTGCGAAACGCGATCGCGACAATGACAAAAACAGCATAGTGAGAGACGGTCTTGAGGAGCGAGGCTCCTCTCATCAAGTCAGCGGCAACCAGATAGAACACGACGACAGAAATGGCTGTGACGATAAAGAGGGCATGCAGGGTGGAGCCGACAACGGCGCCGATGGTCGCCGCAAGAAAATGAGCTCCTGGCGGATAATGCGGAATCCAGCTCAGGAATGAATCCTTGGAGAAGGGCCAGGCAAGATTTTCGCTGAGCTGATCGGCGATCGCGTAGTGAACGCCGCCATCGACGCCGCCGCCGAAATCCCGCGCGCCCAGAAAAAAGATCGCGCACCCGAAAAGCACAAGAAGCGCGATAAACCTTGAGCCCATAACACGACCTGCATTGAGCGCGAGTCCCTGCTCGCGAGAGAACCCTGACGGCATGCCGATACGGTCTGAGTTGCCGCACGCTTGTAAATCTCGCGCCCACGCTCGGCAATACGGCTGGCCGCGAACCGCCGGCAGGCCGCGGCACACAATTGGCACCTGACATCTGCGTCGAGCCGCACTGACCGTTCATGGGCTGCCGTGCCGTTCAACCCGAGACGATGACAGCTCGGTTGGTCTGTCTGTTGGCTGCGGGACCGTCGGGTTACCGGCAGGGAGAATCCGGCCCGGAATAATGGTCGAGCGCCTTTTCTTTCGTGGGAATGGCATGCTAGGACGATTAAGCTATAGCCTTTGCCCACTCCGTCCCACTCAACCTCCATCCCATGAAGAACGACGCTCTGCTGGTCCAGATTTCCGAGTACTGCCGCGAGGCGGGCATGGCTGAATCGACTTTCGGCCGGCGCGCCGTCAACGACGGCAAACTGGTGTCGCGGTTGCGGGAGGGCAAGCGGATCACCACTGATACGCTGGATCGCATTCACGCTTTCCTCGGCGACGGTCTGCCTGGCGGTTCGGCGCCGCCACCGCGGCCTGCACCGCCCATCGAGCGGCGCGATCCGCGCGGGAATTTCCGGTTCTTCGAGAACCGGCAAAAGTACTTGCTGTTCGTGCACACCTGTTCGGAGAAGCGGGTGATCGCCGATCGCGTTGCGCTCGAGCTTGGCAGCATCCACCCGCGTCCGCCGGCGCTGCGGATGTTCGATGCGGGGATGGGTGACGGCACGGTGCTGGCACGCGTTATGCGCGCGATGCACGGCCGTTTTCCGCACATGCCGTTCTATATCGCCGGCAAGGAGATCAGCTTCGAGGACGTCCGCCTCGTGCTCGACAAGATGCCGGACCGCCTGCTTGAGCATCCCGCCAGCGTAGTTGTGCTGACAAACATGTATTACGCCGAAGCGCCGTGGCTCACGCCAAAGTCGCCAGCGGCTGCTGCCGGCATGATCTGGCGTGACGTCGCTCTGCGCGGCAATTCGGCTGGCGATTTCGAAGCGCAGCTGACGGAGCAGATTCCGTTTCTGGAAGAGAACTGGCGCGCCAGCGTATCGCAGCGTTCGGGCATGCCGGTCTATGAGCGGCCGGTGGTGCTGGTGCTTTACCGCGAGGATCACCGGTTCCTGCTCGATGCCTCGATTCCTCGTCCGGGCAAGACGGAGGCCAATTTCGATCTCGTCATCGCTTCGCAGCCTTATCGGGCAAAATCGTCGGTGAATTTCCGTGCGCGGCGGATCGTCGCTCCGCTGGCGCAATCGCTGCGAGCGGGCGGGCGGCTGATAGGAATTCACTCTCATGGGCAAGACCCCGGCATGGACATCATCCAGTCGATCTGGCCCGGAGAAAATCCTTTCGCGGTCAGCCGCCACGAGCTGTTGCGGACGGTGAAATACGAGCTCGGATCGGCGGGGCGGGACCTCAATTTTAATGCCTATGCCGATAGCCGTTCCATCTTCCGGTATGATATGGAAGCGCTGCCCAACGAGGTCACGGGTTCCATTGGGACGTCCACAGCCTTTGCGGCATGGAATGCGGCGGTGTATGTCGCTCAGGTCGAAGACGACCGGTTGACGGAAGTCACCCAGAGCGGCCGATACCTCGACGCGACCAGAGAGGTTCTGCGCAAGCACAACGGCCTCTGGTTCTACGACGAATCCTACGTCATCTCGCGCCGGCGGGACTGACTTCATCTAGACAGGATCAACACAGGGACCGCCGGGTTCTGGCGGAAAAGGGTCGATTGATGCGCGGTTCTTATTTGTTCACCAGTGAGTCGGTTTCGGAAGGTCACCCGGACAAGGTGTGCGACCGGATTTCGGACGAAATCGTCGATCTGTTCTATCGCGAAGGACCGAAGGCCGGCATCGATCCGTGGGCCATCCGCGCCGCGTGCGAAACGCTGGCGACGACCAACAAGGTGGTGATCGCGGGCGAAACTCGCGGACCCGATACCGTCACCAACGATCACATCGAAGCGGTGGTGCGCAGCGCCATCAAGGACATCGGCTACGAGCAGGAGGGCTTTCACTGGAAAACCGCCGATATCCAGATCCTGCTGCATCCGCAGTCGGCCGATATCGCGCAGGGCGTCGATGCGCTGCAGCCTGGCACCAACAAGGAAGAGGGCGCGGGCGATCAGGGCATCATGTTTGGATATGCCACCAACGAAACGCCGGAGCTGATGCCCGCGCCGCTTTTTTACGCCCACAAGATTTTGCGGCTGATCGCGGAAGCGAGGCACGCAGGCACCGAGAAGGTGCTTGGTCCGGATTCCAAGAGCCAGGTCACTGTGCGCTATGAAAACGGCAAGCCGGTCGGGGTGCGCGAGATCGTCGTCTCGCACCAGCATCTGGTCGAGGACATGTCGTCCAGTCAGGTACGCGAGCGCGTCGAGCCGTATGTGCGTCAAGCGCTGCCCGAGGGCTGGATCGGCAAGGATACCGTCTGGCACATCAACCCGACCGGCAAGTTCTTCATTGGCGGGCCCGATGGCGACAGCGGTCTGACCGGCCGCAAGATTATCGTCGACACGTATGGTGGCGCGGCTCCGCACGGCGGTGGCGCGTTCTCCGGCAAGGATCCGACCAAGGTGGACCGCTCGGCTGCTTATGCTGCGCGTTACCTCGCCAAGAACGTGGTCGCTGCCGGCCTCGCCGACCGCTGCACCCTGCAGCTTGCCTATGCCATCGGCGTCGCGCGTCCGCTGTCGATCTATGTCGATACCCACGGCACCGGCAAGGTGAGCGAAGACAAGATCGAGACGGCTGTTGCGAAAGCATTCGATCTCACACCGCGCGGCATCCGCAAGCATCTCGACCTCAACAAGCCGATCTACGCCCGCACCTCCGCTTACGGCCATTTCGGCCGCTCGCCGGACAAGGACGGCGGCTTCTCGTGGGAGAAAACCGACCTCACCGATGCGTTGAAGCGCGCGGTGTAAAATAACACAGCGCATCGGTCTCCCTCCCCCTTGCGGGGAGGGTCGGCCGAGCGAAGCGGAGGCCGGGGTGGGGGTCTTTCGCTGACCAACCCCCACCCGGCGCATTGCTCGCTGCGCTCTCATTGCGCCACCCTCCCCGCAAGGGGGAGGGAAAGGAAAAGACCTGCTCAGCGGATTACCGCGGGCGACGAACTGAAGGACATGACACAAATGACCGCCACCGCGAAAAAGACCGATTTCTCCGACTACATCGTCAAGGACATCGCGCTTGCCGCCTTCGGCCGCAAGGAGATCGATCTCGCTGAGACCGAAATGCCGGGCCTGATGGCGACCCGCGCCGAATTCGGCGCATCGCAACCGCTCAAGGGCGCGCGCATCGCAGGCTCGCTGCACATGACGATCCAGACCGCGGTGCTGATCGAAACCCTCAAAGCCTTGGGCGCCGACATCCGCTGGGTCTCCTGCAACATCTACTCGACGCAGGATCACGCTGCCGCCGCGATCGCTGCCGCCGGCATTCCGGTGTTCGCCTACAAGGGCGAGACGCTGACTGAATACTGGGACTACACCGCGAAGCTGTTCGACTGGCATGGTGCAAAGCCCGGTGAAAACCTGTCGCCGAACATGATCCTTGACGATGGCGGTGACGCCACCATGTTCGTCCATCTCGGTCTGCGCGCCGAGAACGGCGATGCGGCGTTCCTCGACAAGCCGGAGTCCGAGGAAGAGGAAATCTTCTTCGCGCTGCTGAAGAAAAAGCTCAAGGAAAAGCCGAAGGGCTGGTTCGCCGAACTCGCCAAGAGCATCAAGGGCGTCTCGGAAGAAACAACGACTGGCGTCAACCGCCTCTACCAGCTCGCCGCTCAGGGCAAGCTGCTGTTCCCGGCGATCAACGTCAACGACTCTGTGACCAAGTCCAAATTCGACAACCTCTATGGCTGCCGTGAATCGCTGGTGGATGCGATCCGCCGCGGCACTGACGTCATGATGTCGGGCAAGGTGGCGTTCGTCGCCGGCTTCGGCGACGTCGGCAAGGGTTCGGCTGCATCGTTGCGTCAGGCCGGTTGCCGCGTCATGGTCTCCGAAGTCGATCCGATCTGCGCATTGCAGGCGGCGATGGAAGGCTACGAGGTCGTCACCATCGAGGACGCGCTGCCGCGCGCCGACATCTACGTCACCGCGACCGGCAACAAGGACATCATCACCGTCGATCACATGCGTGGCATGAAGGATCGCGCCATCGTCTGCAACATCGGCCACTTCGACAATGAAATTCAGGTCGCGGGCCTGAAGAACTTCAAGTGGAATAACATCAAGCCGCAGGTGGACGAGATCGAGATGGCGTCCGGCAAGCGCATCATCCTGCTGTCGGAAGGCCGCCTCGTGAACCTCGGCAACGCCATGGGCCATCCGTCGTTCGTGATGTCGGCGTCGTTCACCAACCAGACCATCGCGCAGATCGAGCTGTGGACCAACCCGGGCAAGTACGAGAAGAAGGTCTACACGCTGCCGAAGCATCTCGACGAGAAGGTCGCGATGCTCCACCTGAACAAGATCGGCGTGAAGCTGACCAAGCTCCGCCCGGATCAGGCCGCCTACATCGGCGTCAAGGAAACCGGCCCGTTCAAGTCGGATCACTACCGCTACTGAGCAGTTATAGCTCGAAGGAAAAAAGCCCCGGATCGCTCCGGGGCTTTTCGTTTGGTTTGAGCATCCGCAACTGGTTTCCAAGACTTGTCCGTTTCCAAGACTTGTCCGTTTCCAAGACTTGTCCGTTTCCAAGGCTTGTCCGTTTTCAGGATACCGCTAGACTTTCGATGCTCTTTTCTCTGGCCTCCGTTTGAAGAGAATCGCAATGCGAAGCATTCTCGTCTTGGTTTTATCTTTGCTGGGATCGTCAGCCTTTGCAGCGGGTGCGCCGCCGCAACTCCATAACAAGTCGATCCTTCTGTCCTGGTCGACTCAGATGGTGCAGAAGGGGGCGGATGGGCGGGTCATCACGCCCACGCTTTCGCAACAGCGCACGATCTATATCTCGAGCCATGGCCGGATTTTTGTGCGCGCCGGGCGGAGTGTGAGCAATCGTAAGTTCTCCGGGTCGAAAACCGGGGAGTCGGGGCCGGACGACTCGCGTGGCTATGCCGGAGAGGCGCGAGGCATAGCTTTCCAGGGCAATACCCTCGTCGGTACGCAGACCTATGCCAGCGGGGCAGGACAAATCCGCATCTCGTTCGATGCCGGTTTCTCGTCATGCACGATGGTTGCGGTGGAGGGAAAATCCGGCAGTGGTTCGATCAGGGTGCGTGGAGTCGACGGGCAGATGTATGAGAGAATCTCGGCGACGTCGTCCGGCTATTCGTGCTCGATCCGCGACGGGAATGCGTTAGCGAACTAAACGCAGCACGGTGAGTACGAAAAGCCCGGATCGCGCCGCGCGCCGCTCATCGAGCCGGAGGTGATGGCGGTGGTGGTCCCGAGGGACGTTGCGGGCCGCTTGGCGCCGCCGGTGGCCGCGCGGGGCGGGGCTTCGGCGGTGTCGTGCTGAACCCGAGCCGTTTCAATTCGGCAAGCGCCGAGTTGAACTCGATCGTGTCCTTGGCGCACAGGCCGGCGGCCGTCCGCAACGGGCGTTCGGCCGAGGCCTTGTTGTTGGCGCTCGCAAGAAATCCGCCGATGTAGAATTGAGCTTCGCAGCGGTGCTCCTTGGTGACGGCGGCGCGCAGGGTCGCCGGAACGGGTTTCTTGCCGAGGTAGAATTCGAACAGGGCAAATGGCCAATTGCCAGCCGCGCCGAGCGTGCGTGCATAGGCTTCAAGATCGCTCGCCGCTGTCGCCACCCCGCTGCGCGAGCCAGCCAGATAAAGCAGCAGCATGACGTAGGGATCTTTCTTCACGCCCGCCACGTGGGCGAAGTCGCCTGCCGCGGCCGCGAAATCGCCGCGGTCGTAGTGGGCGACGCCCCGGTTTTGCCAGGCATTGACGAGCTTGGGATCGAGTTCGATCGCCTTGCTGTAGTCGGCGAGTTCCTCGTCGGCCTTGCCGGTCGCCGCATAAGCGATGCCACGGTTGAGATAGGCCCACGCCGCCCTGGCATCGAGGCCGATGGTCTCTGTGCATGCTTCGATGAGGCGGGCAGGCTGCGTGGTCTCCCATTTGGCGCATACGTCCTGAGGCTTTGTCTGGCTAAAGGCCGGCGCGCATGAAGCCGATACGGTCAACAGACAAGCCGCCGCGCAGCTCGTCGTTATGGTCGTTCGCATCCATCCATCTCCAAACAGTCATCATCGGATTGTGTTGAACGCCGCGCCGGATCGCAAGCGGAACCGCGCCCGGCCTACTTCTCGCCAAACGCACGCAGCGCGGCCGAGGCTGCGCTGTGTTCGAAGAACGAGACACGGCAGAGGTCGCGTGCCGCCCGATAGCCGTCACGGGCCTTGTCCTTCTGGCCCTTCAGCCATTCGGTTTCGGCGATATAGTAGGTCGCCTCGCAGGTTTGATCCTTGACGGTCTCACCCTTGCCGCGCTTTGCGAGCTGCAGCGCCCGAGCCGGTCTGATCTCGTTCAGCATCAACCGTACCAGCGGCGCTGGCCATTGCACCCGGTCGAGTTTGCTGCGCGCCCGCGCCAGCGAACCCTTCTGCCCGTTCCGGCGCAGCGCAAGGTCGTACCAGATCGCGCTGTGGGAATCGTTCGGGCTGAGTTCCGATGCTCGTTTCATATCGGCAATCGCCTCTGCCGGAGAACCGCCATACATTCTCAAAATTCCGCGCGACTGATGGCCCTCGATCGTTTCCGGATCGACCTTGATGGTCTCGGCGTAATCCGCCATGGCTTGGTCGAACTTGCCGGTGCGCTCATGCGCCGTACCGCGCTGGTAGAGTGCATATCCGTAGTCCGGCTTCAGCTTCAGCGCCTGATCGAAGTCGGCGATGGCGCGAGCGTAGTCCTTCTTGTCGAGGTAGGCCGCGCCACGAATACCGTAAGAGTTCGGAAATTTGGGATCGATTGCGATCGCCGTGTTGCAGTCGGCGATGGCGCGCTCGAAGTCGCCCTTGTTATTGTATGAGTCGCCCCGCGCCACATAGGCGTGGACGAACTTCGGGTCCAGCGCGAGGGCCTTGTCGTAGTCGGCGATCGCCTTGTCGTCTTCGCCGTTGCGGCGATAGGCATTGCCGCGATTGTCGTAGGCGATCGCGTTCTTCGGGTCGAGCCTGATGACCTCGCTGTGGTCGGCGATGGAGCGCTTGTAGTCGCCGTTCTCGTAGTAGGCGACGCCACGCTGGGTCAGCAGCTTTGCGGAGTCGCTGCCCGCGGCCTTTGCCTTGATCAATGTTGTACAGCTCTTGATCCGGCTTTCCGGCTTGGCGGCAGAGTCTGCGCAGATGGCAGCGTCGCTTGCCGGTTGAGCATGCACCGTCGCCGTCGTTAGTAAAATCGCGCAAAATGCGATGAGTGGGGCTTTGTAACGGGGCATATCGACCCTCTTGCCTGCTGAAAATGCCGTGTCGGTGATCCGGCATGGAGTGTCGCACTATGCGCGGGAGATGCGACGGCGATCAAGCAGGCAAACAAGGTGAAGGTGCGGCTTTCGCTAGCAGGATGCGTAGAATTTACAGGCGTAAGGGAAGCGGCTGTAAATGTCGGTCAGCGGCGTGCCGTAGTAGGAACGGTAATAGAAATCGCCAGGCCGTCCATAGTACCCCGGCACCCAGGGAGAGTTGTTGACCCACGGCGCGATATCGGCCGCATACCTGTCCTCGCGAACGATCGCAACGCGGCCCCGGCGCGGCTCGGAAAAAATCTCACCCAGACTTGTGCGTGGCGGAAGATCGGCCGCGCGGACGACCTGTGCGCTCAGGGTGAGTGCTGTCAGAGCGAGGATATGAAGCGTGCGTCTCGGCAGCATGGCCGGCTCCGATGATTCGCAGAGCATAGCGGACGACACTTAGGAAAAGTTAACGCCGGGCATCGCGATGGATCAGGAAAGATCACTGAAACCGGTTCATGGCCGCATTGCCTTCATTCCCCGAAAAATCCATTCTCCGGCAGTGCCGCCCTCAAGATGATCAAACAATGAAAACCTCCCGCGACCGCCTAGAAGATACGTTTGCCCGCATCGCCGATCCGAAGGGAGAAGGCGTGCGCATATGCCTCACGGTTTACACCGATGAAGCCCGTCGCGCTGCGGACGCCGCCGATGCACGGGCAAAGGCGGGCCAGTCCCTTGGACCGATGGACGGCGTCGTCATTACCATCAAGGACCTGTTCGACATCAAGGGCGAAGTCACGCGCGCGGGTTCGAAAGTCCTGGCTGCGAGAAGCCAACCTGCCACGGCCGATGCGCCGGTTGTTGGACGGCTGCGCGATGCCGGCGCTGTGATTGTGGCGAAAACCAATATGGTCGAGTTCGCGTTCTCGGGCGTCGGGCTCAATCCGCACTTTGGCACGCCTGGCAATCCGGCGGATCGCTCGCGCGTGCCGGGCGGCTCCACTTCGGGCGGCGCGGTTGCAGTCGCCGACGGCATCGGTGCGATCACCATCGGCACCGATACGGGCGGCTCGACCCGCATTCCGGCGGCGCTCTGCGGCATCGTCGGCTACAAGCCGACGCAAAAGCGCATCTCGCGCGAGGGCGCCTATCCGCTGTCGTTCTCGCTCGATTCCATCGGCCCGATGGCAACGAGCGTTGCCGAGTGCGCGCTGGCGGATGCGATCATGGCCGGCGAGGCGACGGACTTGACGCCCATCGGATTGAACAGCGTGCGCGCTGGGCTCGTGCAGGGCCTGCCGCTGGAGGGCATCGACGGCACGGTGTCGGCGGCGCTGGCCAAGGCGCTTGCGAAACTGTCAGGTGCGTGGAAATCGGCTGCCGACGTCACGCCCGATGCTATTTCGGTCATGCTCGGCGTCAACGAACGCGGGGGCCTTGCGCCACCCGAGGCTTACGCGATCCATCGCCAACTGCTGGCTGAGCAGGGCGACGGCGTCGATCCGTTCGTGCGCCAGCGCATCATGCGGGCCTCGGCGATGACCATGCCGGACTACGTCATGCTGGTTGAGGACCGCAAGAGAGGCATCGCGCAGATGGATGCGCTGTTCGATCGCTTCGATGTGCTGGTGCTGCCGACCACGCCGATCGTCGCGCCGACCAGGGCCGAGGTTGCGAACCTCGACGAGTTCGGCAAGCGCAACGTGCTGCTGCTGCGCAACGCCTCGATCGGAAACTTCTTCGATCTGTGCGCGATCTCGCTCCCGATCAATCTCGGCAACGCATTGCCGTGCGGGCTGATGCTGTTCGGCCGTCACGGCAGCGACCGCAAGCTGCTTGCGATCGCGGCCAGCGTCGAGCAGGCTCTCGCGCGTTGATCAGGCGACCGGCTTGCCGATGCTGAAGGCCAGCGTACCGACACCGTCGATGCCGCAATCGATCTTGTCGCCGGGCTGCAGCGCGGCAACGCCGGCCGGCGTGCCGGTCAGGATGATGTCGCCGGCGCCGAGCGAAACCTGCAGCGACAGCTTGCCGATGATTTCCGGCACGTTCCAGATCATCTCCGACAAATCGCCTTTCTGCCGTTCGGTGCCGTTGACCGAGAGCCAGATCCTGCCCTTTGCCGGGTGACCGATTTCGGAAGCCGGACGCAGCGCGCCGCACGGGGCGCCCATGTCGAACGATTTGCCGATCTCCCACGGCTGTTCCTTCTTGCGCGACGCCATCTGAAGGTCGCGCCTTGTCAGATCGACGCCGACGCCGTAGCCCCAGACGCAGTCGAGCGCTTTCTTCGGATCGATGTTGGTGCCGCCGCTCTTCAGCGCCACCACCATCTCGACTTCGTGCTGGAAATCCTTCGTCAGTTGCGGATACGGCACCGAGACTCCGGCTTCCGCGACCATGTCGGCGTGCTTGGCAAAGAAGAACGGCGGCTGGCGCTCGTCGTTGCCAAGTTCGCGGATGTGCTCGAGATAGTTGCGACCGACGCACCACACCCGGCGCACCGGAAACGGTTTGTCGCTTCCGGCAACTGCGATCACAGGCTGCGGCAATGCCGGAATGGCGAACGATTGAGGTGCGGTCATGGGCTGCTCTTTGCTGACGAAGGAGGCGAGAGATTATGCCGATGCGGCTGCGGCCGGGGCAAGCGTGTCCATACTGAAATGTTGCAAACGGAAGAAGCTGGCGTAGCGGCCATTGCGGCGGAGCAGTTCGTCGTGGGCGCCCTGTTCAACGATCTCACCGCCCTCGACCACCAGAATTGCATCCGAGTGCATGATCGTGTGCAGCCGGTGGGCGATCACGATGGTGGTGCGATTGGCGCAGAGATGGTCGATCGCCTGCTGGACCAGGCGCTCGGATTCGGAATCGAGCGCTGCCGTGGCTTCATCGAGCAGCGTTATCGGCGCATCGCGCACCAGAGCGCGAGCAATCGCAACGCGCTGGCGCTGGCCGCCCGATAGCTGTGCGCCGTGTTCGCCCACCTGCGTGTCATAGCCAAGCGGAAAGCCCATAATGAAGTCGTGGGCATACGCCGCCTTGGCGGCATTGACGA
This sequence comes from Hyphomicrobiales bacterium, assembly GCA_021732215.1. GTDB lineage: Bacteria > Pseudomonadota > Alphaproteobacteria > Rhizobiales > Xanthobacteraceae > SG-bin9. Next base: position 10,715 of record JAKFVL010000001.1, on the reverse strand, counting down.
TCTCGTCTTCGGTAGCGTCTGGCCTGCCGAAAGCGATGTTCTCGCGGATGCTGCCACGGAACATGAAAACATCCTGCCCCACGTAGGCGATCTGGCTGCGCAACGATTTGCGCGACACGTTCGCGATGTTTTGGCCGTCGATCAGGATTTCACCACCGGTCGCACCATAGAGCCGCAGCAGCAATGCAAGCACGGTCGATTTCCCGCCGCCTGAAGGGCCGACCAGCGCGGTGACTTTGCCGGGTTCAGCGACCAGGGTCATCCGGTTGATGACCGGCTCGTTCGGCCGATAGGCGAAGTCGACATCGCGGAATTCGACGCGCGCATTGGAGAGCACGAGGTCGGGCTTGTGGTTGTCGTCGGGCTCGGTTGACGGCGAATCGACGATTTCAAGCAGCATCCGTGCGCCGACCAGCGTGCCGTTCAGTTCGATGTTCAGCCGCGCGAGACGCTTGGCAGGTTCGTAGGCGAGCAGGAACGCGGCCAGGAACGAGATGAATTGTCCCGGAGCCGCGCCGGTTTCGATCACGCGATAGCCGCCATAGGCCAGCGATGCCGCAATCGCGATGCCTCCGAGCGCTTCCATCAGCGGACTCGATCGGTTGGCCACCCGCGCCATCTTGTTGGATTGCGCCTGTACGGCTGCGATGCTTGCGTTGATCCGCTCGCGCATGGTGCTTTCGAGCGAGAATGCCTTGACGGTGCGGATGCCTTGCAGCGATTCCTGCATCGTCTCGATGATCTGGGCATTGGAGCTGAATTGCGCGAATGCGATGCCCTTGATGCGCTTGATCAGCTTGCGGACGACGAACAGCGCAGGCGGCGCTATCACCAGGCCGAACAGCGACATCACCGGGTCCTGCCAGACCATCACGCCGACAAGGGCGATCAGCGAAAGCAGATCGCGGCCAACTGCGTTGATGCAAAGATTCAGCGCCTGGGTGATCGAGGACGCGCCCGAAGTCAGTCGCGCGAGGAATTCGGTTGAATGCCGGGCAGAGTAGAAGCCCATGCTCTCCGTCATGAGCTTTGCGAAAGCGTTGCGCATATTCGCCGCCAGAATGGCGTTGCTGATCCGGGACAGGATCACGGAGCTTGCGTAAGTCGCAGCTCCCTTCACGATGAAGATCGCGATCGTGATCGCCGATATCACCAGGATCGCACTGAGATTCCGGTCGACATAGGCCTTGTTCATGACCTGCCCGAGCAGATAGGCCGAGGTTGCGGTCGCACCTGCCGAAATGCCGAGCAGGATGAATGCGAGCAGATACTTCTTCCAGTACAGGACGCCCTGCTCGGTGATGAGCCGGCGGATAAGCACGGCCGCACCATAGGGATCGTCGGTAATCTTTCGAGGCGTCTGGGTCATCCGCAATCTGTCGGCGACGTTTGGAACATGCCGTGAATTTTACACGTCTTCGGCCCGATATGCCGTTGAACGGGCTCAGCAGCCAAGGCAAGTTATTGTGAAAACTTGACTTATTCGATTATGCGAACCGTAAGGCCCACCGTTTCGCTGGCGTCTGTTTGCCCGCGACGCCGCCGTTTTTCAAGCGAAATCGGCGCTCGAAAAACGTTCCGGATCAGGCCGGAATGGCGTGCTGGTTGCTGGTCTCGCGGTCGCGGAGCAGCTTTTCTTCCCAGGCGAGCGCGTGGGTCACGATGGTATCGAGATTGTCGAAACGCGGCGTCCAGTCGAGTGTGCCGCGAATGCGCGCAGTATCGGCGATCATGGTCATGATGTCGCCAGGGCGGCGTTCGGCAAACTGGACGGCAAAATTCCGGCCTGACACGCGGCGCACGGCGTCGATGACCTCAAGAACGGAATAGCCGCGGCCATAACCGCAATTCAGCGTCGCCGAGTGACCGCCGTTGCGGAGATACGCGAGCGCGGAACGATGCGCTTCGGCCAGATCGCTGACGTGGATGAAGTCGCGGATGCAGCTTCCGTCCGGCGTCGGATAGTCGGTGCCGAACACGTCGATCTTGGCGCGCTGTCCGGTGGCGGCTTCGACCGCGATCTTGAGAAGATGCGTCGCGCCGACGGTCGCAAGGCCGATGCGGCAGTCTGGATCGGCGCCTGCGACATTGAAATAGCGCAGAGCCACGAACTTCAATGCGTGGGCGGCCGCGACGTCGTGCAGCATGATCTCCGTCATCAGTTTCGACGAGCCGTAGGGCGATGTCGGCCGTGTCGGCGCTTCTTCCGGCACCGGCGTTCGCTCGGGATTGCCGTAGACCGCGGCGGTCGATGAGAAGATGAAACGTTTGACGTTCTGCCGCACGGCGACGTTGAGCAGGTTGCGGGTCGTCATCGTGTTGTTGCGGTAATAGCCGAGCGGATCGCGGACCGAATCCGGCACCACGATCGAACCGGCGAAATGGATGATGGCATCGACGCCGTGGGATGCGATGACGCCTTCGACGAGGTTCTCGTCCGCGGCGTCGCCGATGAATAGCGGCGCGTTCTCGGGCAGGAAAGCCGAGAAGCCTGTGCTCAGATCGTCGATCACGACGACGCTCTCGCCGGCGTCGGCGAGCGCACGCACGGTATGACTTCCGATGTAGCCGGCGCCGCCGGTGACGAGGACAGTCATGATGAGCACTCCAGAAAGCTAACGGCCGTTAACGCGCATGCCTGACGGCGTCGAAATCGATCCTACGGTGTCGTCAAAGAATGGAATTGAGGTATAAGCCAGTCCGTCGAGGCGGGATTTGCGGGCTTTTGCGCCGGGAATCCTTGGTATGGTTGCCAAATCCTGACCTGTTATCCCGCCGTTTCAGCCCGTGGTGCCGATGAGGGACATTCTTTTCGTCAAGACCTCCTCGCTCGGCGACGTGGTGCACCATATGCCGGCCGTGACCGACGCAGCGCGTCATTATCCAGGTCGCAAACTGTCCTGGATCATCGAGGAGGATTTCGCACCGCTCGCGCGGCTGCATCCGGCGGTTGGCGACGTGATTCCCGTCGCGGCACGGCGCTGGCGATCTGCCCCTTTCGCGCTATCGACGTGGAAAGAGATCAAGGCGTTTCGCGCGGCTCTACGCGCGCGCGCTGACGAGGTCGTGGTCGACACTCAAGGTCTCATTCGCTCCGCGCTGATCGTTCGCGGCACAAGAGGCCAAAAGCACGGCTATGACCGGCACAGCATTCGCGAGCCGCTGGCCTCCAGCTTCTATGATGTGACGCACATGGTTTCGCGCGACCTGCATGCGGTGGCGCGAAATCGAACGCTGACGGGGCTTGCCCTTGGCTATCAACCGGACGCTGCGATCGATTATGGGCTACGGCGCGTGCAACCCGCAGGCGCTGCTCCTTACGCAATACTCCAACACGGCACATCGCGCGCCACCAAGGAGTGGCGCGAAGTCGACTGGATCGGGCTGGGGCAATGGCTGGCCAAGCGCGGGCTCGACGTGGTCTTGCCATGGGGATCGCAGGCCGAGCGGGTCCGAAGTGAGCGCCTTGCCGGCGCGATCAAGGGCAGCCGCATTCTGCCGCGCCAGCCGCTCGACGTCACCGCGCAAACATTTGCCGGTGCGTCGCTGGTCGTCGGCGTCGATACCGGATTGCTGCATCTCGCCGCCGCCTATCGCGTGCCGCTGCTTGCGATTTTCATCGCCACCGATCCGGGGCTGACCGGGCCGGTCGGGTCGGGACCGATCACTGTTCTCGATGCGAGGGTGCAGTATCCGTCGTTCATGCGCGCGATCGAGGCGGCTGAGGCGCTGCTGGATTGATACCGGAAAAGTCTGTCGCGGACTGATCCGGGATGGGAACCTGTTTTTGAACCAGATCATGCCCGATAGAAATCAGCCGCGCTTTTGCGCCAGCAACTCATCGACGAAGACCTCAAGATTGCCGCCGGCAAATAGATGGCCATGAACGTTCGCGGCCGATGCCGCTTCCAGATCGCTGGGCTTGTCGCCGATCATGAAGCTGCCGTCGCGCTCGACCGGCCACGACGCCATCAGATCGAGCAGCATGCCTGGTTTCGGCTTGCGCCAGTCGCTGTCGCGCAGGTAAGCCGCGACGCTGCCTTCCGTATGGTAAGGGCAGTAGCGGATATCGTCGATCACGGCGCCCTGCCGTGCCAGTTCGCTCCGCATCCAGTCGTGCAGCGTGTTGACATCGGCTTCGGTGAACATGCCGCGGGCCACGCCGGATTGATTTGACACGACGAAGACCAGATAGCCCGCGTCGTTCAATTTGCGGATCGCTTGCGCAACGCCTGTTACCCAGCGAAAGCGCTCGCGGGTGCCGATATAGCCATCGTCGATGTTGATGACGCCGTCGCGATCGAGAAACGCGGCTGGCCTGCGGATCATGGTGCCGTCAGCGCTCGTTCGACATGGTCGCAAATCGCATGCAGCGCCGTCATGTGAATTTGCTGGATCACCGGAGTGTCGCTGCTCGGTGCGATGAAGAGATGATCGCAGAGCGCGTTCAGGCTCACCCCCTTGAGGCCAGTGAAGCCGACCGTTTTCAATCCGGCTTTGCGGGCGCGCTCGAGAGCCGCGACGATGTTGGACGAGCGGCCGGATGTCGTCAGTGCGATCAGCACGTCGCCGCGTTGGCCCAATCCCTCGACCTGACGGGCGAAGATCCGCTCGATGCCATAGTCGTTGCCGATTGCCGTCAATGCGGACGTGTCGGTGGTCAGCGCCAGCGCGGCATATCCGCGGCGCTCCTGCTTGTAGCGCCCGACCAGTTCGGCGGCGATGTGCTGCGCGTCGGCAGCGCTGCCGCCATTGCCGATCAGGAGCACCTTGTGATCGTTGCGCAGCGCGTCCGCGATCGTCGCTGCGATGTCGCGGGTGAGCGCAAGCAGCGCCAGGTCCGCTGATGCGGCGGCGAGGCCGTTCATCGACGCCTTGAAATGGTCACCGATCGGATCGTTGCTCACGCGGGCCTCGGTCAATTTCAGTGTCGCAGTGGTAGCGGCGGTACGAACGGCGCGCAAGCCGAACACGTTCTCGTGGTCAACGGAGTGCAGCCTGAAGCGTCCTGTCGGCTGCGCCAATCACATCGCTGACCGGGATGTCACGCATACATCGGTGATGCTGCATCCGGCATGTCGGCTTGTGGCACGGCCGACATGACACCTCGGTCTTTGTCTCGATGATCGCATCGATGGGATTGAGCGGCGCGTAGTGAAACGGACTGGTCGGCCCGAAAATGCCGATCGTCGGCGAGCCGATCGCAGCCGCTACATGCAGCAAGCCGGAGTCGTTGGAGATGACGAGGTCCGCGGCAGCGAGCGCCATGATGCCATTGCGCAGATCGTCGCCAGTCAGATCGCGCGCCTGCGGGCCGGCTGCGCGGACAATGTCGGCCGCGGCGGCTTTCTCGCCAGGCCCGCCGATCACCCACACATCGTAACCGCGTGCTGTGAGGTCCCTTGCGGCTTCTGCATAATAGCTCCACCGCTTCGCGGGCCCGACCGCCCCCGGTGCGAGCGCGATGGCCTTGTTGGCGCCCAGCGTTTGCGCGGAGCGCCATGCGTCGATGTCCGATTTGCTGACGAGGAGTTGCGGCTCGGGCCAATCCATCGGCAATTCGTTGTTCGGCGGCAGCGCGAGAGCGGACAGGCAATCGACCATGCGGGGGAGGGAGCGTTCGCCCCACCGCCAATCGTTCAACAGACCAAAGCGGACTTCGCCGACGAAGCCGGTGCGTTGAGGAATGCCGGCGAGTGCAGGCGCCAGCGCCGCCTTCCACGTACGTGGCATCACCAGCGATGCGCCGTAGCCGTTCTTCCGCAAAATATCGGCGAGGGCCCACTGACGCCCGATTGCGATGCTTCCCCGAGGCAGGTCGGAGAGAATTCCGGACCGCACGCCCGGCATATAGTCGAGCAGGGGCGCGCAGAGCCTGGTGGTCAGCACATCGACCGGGCGGTTCGGCCAGCGATCCTTCAGCACGCGGATCACGGTGTGACACCGGACAAAATCCCCGATCCACATGTATGGGATCAGCAGGACCGGGCTCGTCTCTGAGCGATCAGGCGCGCTCGTCATGCGATCAAGAAGTGAATTGTAATCCATTATTATATGGACCCGGCGTTCCTTGGCGGCGGTCAGGACGCCAGCAGATAGCCGGGTAGCGCCCGAAAAGCTCTCCGTCCAGCGAGAATTTCCAAGATAGCCGAGCGGGTTCACCACGCCGGTGGAGGCCGGTTGCCTGTGAGGCGCTCGTGGGGCAATGGTGACCCCGGAATTTCGGGGCGGACAGTATGCTGCTTGTCACCGGCGGGGCCGGGTTCATCGGATCGAACGTGGTGGCGGCCCTCAACGAGGCCGGCCGCACCGACGTGGCGGTCAACGATTTTCTCGGCCATGACGGCAAATGGCGAAACCTCGCCAAGCGCCAGCTTGCCGATTTCGTCTCGCCCGCTGACCTGTTCGACTGGCTCGATGGCCGCAAGCTCGACGCTGTAATCCACCTCGGCGCTATCTCCGAGACGACGGCGACTGACGGCGACCTCGTGATCGAGACGAATTTCAAGCTGTCGCTGCGCCTGCTCGACTGGTGCACGGAGCACAAGACGCCATTCATCTATGCGTCCTCCGCGGCGACCTATGGCGACGGCCATGGCGGTTTCGGCGATAGCGATGACCTGATCGCACTGAAGCAGTTGCGGCCGATGAACCTTTACGGCTGGAGCAAGCATCTGTTCGACATGGCCGTCGCAGCGCGTGCCGCCAAAGGCGAGCAGCTGCCGCCGCAGTGGGCCGGGTTGAAATTCTTCAATGTGTTCGGGCCTAACGAAGCCCATAAGGGCTCGATGATGAGCGTGCTGACCAGCCGCTTCGATGACATCAAGGCGGGCCGCCCCGTTCAGCTCTTCAAGTCGCACCGCGACGGCATCGCCGACGGCGACCAGCGCCGCGATTTCATCTACGTGGATGACGTGGTTCGCATCATCAACTGGCTGCTGGCGACGCCGCAGGTCAGCGGCATCTTCAATGTTGGAACGGGCGAAGCACGCAGCTTTCGCGAGCTGATGCTTGCCGCCTATCGTGCGCTCGGAACGTTGCCCGCCATCCAGTATATCGATATGCCTGAGCGGATTCGCGGCAGCTACCAGTACTTTACCCAGGCCAGCGTCGAACGCTTGCATCGCGCCGGTTATAACGGGGGCTTCACGCCGCTCGAAGCCGCGGTGGATACCTACGTGAAGGGGTTTCTCGACAAACCGGACCGCTACCGTTGAGCGGATGAAGGGCTTCCTCGATGCTTGATTTCGACACGTTGTCGAACGCGATGGTCCGGCAGACGGTGCTGTGCATCGGCGACCTGATGCTGGACGAGTTCGTCTATGGCGAGGTCGCGCGCATTTCGCCGGAGGCGCCCGCGCCGGTGATCGCGGTTCAACGTAGCGAGATCAACGTCGGCGGCGCCGGCAACGTGGCGCGTAACATCGCAGCACTCGGTGCGCGCTGTATCTTTGTCGGCATCGTCGGCGACGACGACGCGGGCCGTCTGCTGAAGGCCCAGTTCGATGCCGAGCCATTGATCGAGCCGATGCTCGTCGTCGATTCGTCGCGTCCGACCACGCGCAAAGTCCGCTTCGTGTCGGAGCATTTCTCGACCCATATGCTGCGCGCCGATTGGGAGAAGGCGGAGCCCGCCGCGTCTGCGGTCGAGCGGACATTGATCGATGCAATCGCGGCGATGCTGCCGCGTGCCGATATCGTCCTGCTATCCGATTATGCCAAGGGCGTGCTGACCGAAACCGTGATACGCAACACCATCAACACGGCGCGCAGGCTCGGCAAGCGCGTCATCGTCGATCCGAAGAACATGGATTTTACGATCTATCGCGGTGCGTCGATCCTGACGCCCAATCGCAAGGAATTCGCCGACGCCACACGCAGCCCTGCGCAAACGCACGCCGAGATTTCCGATGCGGCGCACGTCTCGATGCAACAGACCGACAGCGAAGCGATGCTCGTGACCCAGAGCGAGTTCGGCATGACGCTGGTCACCCGGCAGGGCGACGCGATCCATGTGCCGGCGCATCCTGTGAAAGTGCGCGATGTCTCCGGTGCGGGGGACACGGTCGCAGCCGTGCTCGCCGTCGCGCTGGCTGCAGGCGCGACCTGGGATACGGCGTTGCGCGCTGCCAATGCAGCCGCTGCCGTTGCGGTCGGCAAGAAAGGGACAGCAACGGTCTCAATCGCCGAGTTGCGCGGGAAACTGCTGCCGCACGCTTCGCTGGCGGCTGAGGAAAAGATCGTGTCGGCTCCCGCCGAACTGGATGCGCGTCTTGCAGAATGGCGTCGCAACGATCTTCGGGTAGGCTTCACCAATGGTTGTTTCGACATCCTGCATCCCGGCCACGTCAAGGTCATCACACAGGCGAGGGCCGCGTGCGACCGCCTGATCGTCGGCCTCAACAGCGATGCATCCGTCAAGCGGCTCAAAGGACCGGAGCGCCCGGTTCAGAACGAACGCGCCCGAGCCGAGGTGCTGGCATCGCTGGAGGCGGTCGATCTGGTCGTGATCTTCGAGGACGATACGCCGCTCAAGCTCATCACGCAGATCAGGCCAAGCGTGCTGGTCAAGGGCGGCGACTATACCCGCGAGCAGGTCGTCGGCCATGAGATCGTGACCGCACACGGCGGAGAGGTTTTGTTGATTGATCTGCTCGAAGGCTTCAGCACCACGTCGCTGGTGAAGCGGGCGCGGGGTGGGCGGACATGAGCGTTGTTGGTCTATCGGCATGTTCGGCATGAACCGTCTCAGGAATTTGACCTGGCGAAACGGATTGATCGCGCTTCACGACGCGATCGTCACGGCATTGGCCGTCGTCGTCAGCTTCTACCTGCGCTTCGAAGGAGAAAATCTGACAGAGCGCATCCCGACATTGCTCAGTTTGCTGCCGTCGTTTGTCGTTCTCAGCATCGTCGTCTGTTACGTCTTCGGTCTCACCACCACCAAGTGGCGCTTTATTTCTATCCCCGATCTTTTCAACATCATGCGGGTTGCGACAGTGTTGTCTGTCGCACTGCTCATTCTGGATTATATTTTTGTCGCACCGAACGTTTTTGGCGCTTTCTTCTTCGGCAAGACTACAATCGTTATCTATTGGTTTGTCCAGGTCGCCTTTCTCAGCGCCTTGCGGCTCTCATATCGTTACTTCCGTTATGTTCGCACGCTCAATCATGCGCGCGCCGTCGATGCTTCACCCGCTTTGCTCATTGGGCGGACGGCCGATGCGGAATTGTTCCTGCGCGCGATTGAAAGCGGGGCGATCAAGAAGCTGTCGCCGGTCGGGCTTCTGTCGCCCTCGCGCGCGGATCGTGGTCAATCGCTGCGCGGGATCGCGGTGCTGGGAGGAATCGACGACCTGTCCGATGTGGTGGCGGATTTCGCGCGCCGGGAAAAGTCGATCGATCGTGTCGTGATGCTGCCGTCGGCGTTCGAGCAGGATGCCAATCCCGAGTCGGTTCTCACCCGCGCACGGCGGCTTGGACTGACGGTCAGTCGTCTGCCGCGTCTTCAAGATGAAGGGGAGGCGCTTCGTCTTGCCCCGGTTGCGGTCGAAGACCTGCTGTTACGGCCAAGCGTGAAGATCGAATATCAGCGGCTGAAAGCGCTGGTCAGCGGAAAGTCGGTTGTCGTGACCGGTGGAGGCGGATCGATCGGCGCAGAGATATGTGAGCGCGTTCTCACTTTCGGCGGATCGCGCCTTTTGATTGTCGAGAATTCAGAGCCGGCGCTGTATGCGATCGCCGAAATTCTTCAAGCGCGGTTTCCCGAGGCCAGAATAAGCGCCCACATCGCAGACGTGAGAGACCGCGATCGCATCCTGCAACTGCTGTCCGAATTCAAACCGGATATCGTTTTTCATGCTGCAGCCCTGAAGCACGTCCCCATCCTGGAGCGCGATTGGAGCGAGGCCGTAAAGACCAATATCTTCGGCACCGTCAACGTCGCGGATGCGGCTGATGCAGCCGGCGCCCAAGCGATGGTGATGATTTCAACTGACAAAGCCATCGAGCCGGTCTCGATGCTCGGTCTGACGAAGCGATTTGCCGAGATGTACTGTCAAGCACTCGATCGCGAACTTGCGACGCGCAGTTCCAGTGCGTCGATGCGGTTGATCTCGGTCCGCTTCGGCAATGTACTGGCATCGAACGGATCGGTCGTGCCGAAATTCAAGGCTCAGATCGAAGCGGGTGGCCCCATTACGGTTACACATCCGGATATGGTGCGCTACTTCATGACCATTCGCGAAGCATGCGATCTGGTGATCACGGCGGCGACGCACGCTCTCGGACCGCAGCGGATGGATGTGTCTGTGTACGTTCTGAACATGGGCCAGCCGGTAAAAATTGTCGATCTTGCCGAACGGCTGATCCGGCTATCGGGTTTGCAGCCCGGGTACGATATCGAGATCGCGTTCACCGGCCTCCGCCCCGGCGAGCGGCTCAACGAGATTCTGTTCGCCCACGAAGAGCCGACGGCGGAAATCGGCATGGCGGGAATTGTTGCTGCGCGCCCAAACCAACCGCCGCTGGCATCCTTGCGGATGTGGTTATCGACACTCGACAAGGCCGTGAAAAGCAAGGAGCGCGAGGTTATTCTCGCCGTGCTTCGCGACGCCATTCCGGAATTCAAGACGGGCGCCGCTTAGCCTCTAAATCGAAACAATTTTGAACCTTGAGTGCTGAACATTGAATATATATCAATAGAATCAATAGTT
>JAKFVL010000010.1:239308-287945 GCA_021732215.1 Hyphomicrobiales bacterium | reverse complement strand
TTTTCGGGGTGCGAGATCCTGAGATGGCCCCCCGCCCTCCCGGCCGACCGCAACCTTTGCGCCATCCGACAGGTTGGCAAAACCGGTAATGACGACGCGATCGCTGGCGGAGACGCCGGCGGCGATGACCGCCTCGGTCTCGTTCTGCAGGGTGACGGTGACGGGTTTGGCGGACGCCACATCGCCTTCGCCAATCAGATAAACGAATGGTCCAAGCGGGCCGCGTTGCACCGCTGCCGCAGGAACGACAACGGCTTGCGAAAGCGTCTCCACCCTCAGGCGCACGTTGACGAACTGGCCGGGCCACAGTTGCAGGTTGTCGTTGGGAAATTGCGACTTGAGTTTCACCGTACCGGTGGTCTGATCCACCTGGTTGTCGATGCCTTGGAGGGTGCCAGTGTCCGCCACGGTGCGTCCATCGCCGGCGAAGACGTCGACCGCGAGAGGCCCTTTGGCGGCAGCCGCATTGACCCGGACCAACTGCTGTTGCGGCAGGCTGAACAGAACGGCGATCGGTTTGACCTGGGTGATCACCACGAGCCCGTTGGCGTCCGAGCCGCGAATGATGTTGCCTTGATCGACTTGCCGCAGCCCGGCACGTCCCGAAATCGGCGCGACGATCTTGGTATAGCTCAGTGTCGTCCTTGCATTGTCGATCGCCGCCTGATCGCCATTAACGATGGCTTCGAACTGCGCGACCAGCGATTTCTGGGTGTCGGCCTGCTGCTTGGTGCCAGCGTTGGAAGCGGCGAGCTGCTGATACCGCGTCAGGTCAATGCGCGCGTTGGCAAGCTGCGCTTCGTCCTGCGCTTTCTTGGCGACTGCCTGATCGTACTGCGCCTGATAGATCGCAGGATCGATCTCGGCGATGACATCGCCGGCCTTGACGTCCTGACCTTCCTTGAAATTGATCGACATCAGTTTGCCGTCGACCTGCGCCCGAACGGTCACGTTGTTGAGCGCGCGAACCGTGCCGACGCCATCGAGATAGACCGGAACGTCCTGCACCTTGGGCGTTGCGGCGAGCACCGGAACGGCGATATCCGGCCGCGTCCGTGCGTCGCTCTGCTTCTTCTGAAATGCGGTCCAGACGACATACCCGATACCGCCGGCGATCAGCAGAACCAGCCCGATGGACACAATGCGTCCGCGCAAGCGCGAGCCGGTGCGGACAACGCCTTCACCGGCCGCTCGCGCGGTATCTTTCGACTCTGGCTTAAAGAGCATTGACGGTCCTCACATCGCGCCGCGACCAGCCGCCTCCGAGCGCCTGATAAAGGCTGACAATGGCCAAAAACCGCGACAGCCGGATTTGCACGAGCGAATCTTCAGCCTGAAATAGCGTCAGTTGTGTGTTTAGCACGGTTATGATGTCGGCGGTGCCGGCGCGCAGCCGCTGTTCCGCCAGATCGAACGCGCGGCGGGACGCCGAAACCACCTCGGCTTGCAGCCTCAACCGCTCGGAAGTTTGCCGCAAGGCAACCAGGGCATTGTCGACATCGGCAAATGCCGCAACCACGGCCCTCCGGTAAATCTGTAGGGCCTCATCCTGTCGTGCCTTCTGCAGGTCGAAATTGCCCTGAATGCGGGCCCCGTCGAAAATCGGCTGGGTTGCCCCGGCCGCAAGATTAAAGAACGCCGTCTGCGGCGTAAACAGCGAGGCCAAGGCCGCGCTTTGATACCCGCCCGAACCTGTGAGCTGGATGGTCGGAAAAAACTGAGCGCGGGCGTTGCCGACGCTGGCGGTCGTCGACGCAAGCTGAGCCTCGCTTCGCCGGATATCTGGCCGCTGGATCAGCAATTCGGACGGCAGCCCAGGTGTAACCCTGGGCAACGCGAGCCGGCGCAGCGATCCGCCGGTCACGGTCACGCGCTCCGGGGGCCGCGATACCAGCGTCGCCAGAATGTTGATGTTCTGGGCGAGCGTCTGGCGCAGCGGCGGCACCAGAGCCTTCTGCCCGGCCAACACGCTCTCCTGCTGCGCAAGGTCGAGATCGGTGCCGGTGCCAACGTCCAGACGCTGCTTGATGGCATCATAGACCCGCTGCGCGCTAGCGATGTTGTTGGTCGCGATCCGGATCCGGTCCTGCGCCGTCAGCACCTGAAAGTAGGCATTGGCCACAGCAGTTAGCGTGGTCAGGGCAACCACGTCGCGGTCGAAGCGGCTGGCGTTGGACAGCTCTTCGGCCGACAGGGTTGCGTCGCGGTTCTTGCCCCAGAAATCGATTTCGTAGCTGGCGCTGAGCGAGGCAGAAAAGTTCGAGAATTCCCGGCCCGCCGAAAGGCCAGTCGTCGAGCTGCCTCCTGACGACCTCGATCGCGATGCATCGGCGTTAGCCGATACAAACGGCAACAGCGCCGCGCCCACGATCCGGGCCTGGGCATCGGCCTGCAGAATGCGCGAGGTCGCGGCGGCAATATCCAGATTAACTGTCTGCGCCTCTTCCATCAGAGTGGTGAGTTCTGCCGAGCCAAAGCCACGCCACCAGTCCAGTGCGGGCGGTTGATCGATCGAACGCCCCCGCGCTTCCTTGTAGGCGGCAGGTATATCCAGCGCCGGATCGGGCAAATCCTTCTGCAGGATGCAACCAGACATCAGGATGGCCGCCAGGACAGGCCCACCAGAACGGGCAATTGATCGGACGGCTTGTCCGGCGGGTCGGCGGGCGTGCATCGGCATCACGCCAGCTTTCTCATCGGTTGGGGTGGCATTGAAACGGTTCGGATCGAGCGAAGGCGTCGGCTTGAGCGGCACGACGGGTTCATTTCAGGCAAAAGACCACACCCCGGATTGACAGACATTGACCACATGACGTCATTCTAGCCGGTCGATCCGACCTCGGACAGCCATCGGCGACCTCACCGTTGAGGTTCCGGTGCATCCAAAAGTCGCGCATTCCGGAAGTCGCGATCCGCAATTGTCCTGCAAAATGGGGATTACCACTGCATTCGCATAAATCAGTCGGCGACTTCCTTACGAAGATTTCATCCGCGAAATCGACCGGGAGCGTTGCAATTCGCCCATACGGCGGCCGCAGCGATAGCCGGCAGATGAAACCCGCGCCACCGATCCACGTATTTTTCAGCGAGATGGATTGAGGGGCCAAACGGAATGCGCGTTGCAGTGATCGGAACGGGAATCGCTGGCAACGCGGCAGCCTGGGCTCTCTCAAATCGGTATCCGGTCACGGTTTACGAGCGAGAGCTTCGCCCCGGCGGCCACAGCCATACCGTGACCGTGGATTATGACGGCCAACCCATCGCCGTCGATACCGGCTTCATCGTCTATAACGAACTGAATTATCCTGATCTCACCGCCATGTTCGCCTACCTCGGTGTCGAAACGGTCGCGAGCTGTATGAGCTTTGCCATGTCGGCAGACCGCGGGCGATTCGAGTGGAAGGGTGGCGGTGAAAGCTGGCTGAGCGTATTTTTCGGCCTGTTCGCACAGCGCAAGAACGTGCTCTCGCTGTCCTTCATGCTGATGCTCAAGGACATCCTGAGGTTCAACCGGCAAAGCGTCGCCGACCGCGCCTCCGGATACATGGAAGGACTGTCGCTCGGGGAGTATTTCGCGCGACGCAAGTATGCAAAACGTCTCCTCACCGATTATCTGGCGCCGATGGGCGCGGCGATCTGGTCGTCACCGACCGACACGCTGCTGAAATTTCCGGCGGAGAACTTCGTCGCGTTCTTCGACAACCATCGCCTGATGCATTACGACCGGCCGGTGTGGCGCACCGTAAAGGGTGGCAGCCAGCGATACGTCGAAAAACTCACTTCCAGTTTCCGCGAACGGATGCGGACAGGCTGCGCGGTCACGTCGGTCGAGCGAACGGGTCACGGCGTCATCGTTCATGACAGCCATGGCCACTCCGAAACCTACGATCACGTTGTGATCGCCTCCCACAGCGATCAGGCTCTGGCGATGCTGTCCGATGCGAGCGAGGCCGAACGATCCATCCTCGGCGATATCTCCTATTCGCCCAATATCGCCTATCTGCACCGCGATCCGCGCCTGATGCCACAACGCAAGAGCGCCTGGGCATCGTGGAATTTCCTGCGCTGGCCGCGCGAAGACAGTCCGCTGAACGATGTCGCCGTCACCTACTGGATGAACGAGCTGCAGGGCATCGACAAGGACAAGCCTCTGTTCGTCAGCCTCAACCCTCCTTTCGAACCCGACCCGGCGCTGACCTTCGGCCGATATCTGTGCGAACACCCTCAATACAACGCCGCAGCCTTCGCCGCCCAGAAGCGGCTGGGCGAAATTCAGGGGCAACGGCATACGTGGTTCTGTGGAGCGTGGACCGGCTACGGCTTCCACGAGGACGGACTTCGCTCCGGCCTGGCGATTGCCGAAGCCCTGGGCGCTACGATACCTTGGCGTGAGCCGCCGCCGGCGCTGGCGGAAGCTGCCGAGTGACATCGATGCCGAGCGACCGATCAAATCCACGGTTGCCAAACGGACAACCCGCAGCGTCGCTCTATTTCGGCGACGTCATGCATGCACGGCTGAAGCCGATGGGACATCGGTTCAGCTATCGCGTCATGAGCCTGTTGATCGACCTCGATCGTCTGGACGAGGCCGATCGCCAGTCAAAGCTGTTCGCGGTCAATCGCGCCGCGCTCTACAGCTTCCATGAAAGCGATCATGGCGAATGCGACGGATCGGCGCTCAATGCCTATGTCCGCCGCCGCGCCGGCGAGCATGGCATAGATCTCGCAGGCGGACGCATTCTGCTGCTGTGTTACCCGCGGTTGTTGGGATACACGTTCAATCCGCTGTCGGTCTATTTCTGCTACGATGCGATCGGCGATCTCTCACTGATGATCTACGAAGTGCGCAACACCTTCGGCGCGATCCATTCCTACGTCTTGCCGGTCGAGGCGGCGCAGCGCAGCGCGGCAGGCGTCCGTCAGGAACACGACAAGCTGTTCTACGTCTCGCCATTCATCGAAATGCCGATGCACTATTACTTCCGGGTGTCGCCGCCGGGCGAGACAGTGAAGCTGCGCATCCTCGAGACTGACGGCGAAGGACCACTGCTCGCTGCAACTTTCCTGGGCAACCGCCGCGCGCTCACGAGCCGGTCGCTGATCGGCTCCTTCCTGTCGCTGCCGCTGGTCACATTCAAAATCTTTGCCGCGATCCACTGGGAGGCCTTGCGTCTTTGGCTCAAAGGCGCGAGGCTTGTGCCGCAAGGTTCAGCGAGCGGGCATGCCGGAGACGTTCCGGTCAAGCCGTTAACCGGACATCCTCCTCGCGCACGAGCATCCATTGAGTCGACGCTCACGCATCGCGCCGCGTCGAATTGACGGCACGAGCCATGTCCCATTTAGGTCGAACTGATATTGATATGCTGACGCTCGATAGGCCGGTCGCCGCAAGCACCGAGGTCATCTTGCTCACGCCCGACACCATCGAAACCAAACTCGCCGATCTGCCGCGCGCCATGCGTATGGCGTTCGCCTTCGCTGCCGGACTGAGCCAGGGCACTCTCGATGTCACATTGCCCGATGGTCGCATTGTCCGATGCGGCGGCCATGCGCCCGGCCCCAAGGCTGCGATGACCGTCCACGACATGAATATCGCCTGGCGGATCATGAACGGCGGCGATATCGGACTGGCGGAAAGCTACCTTCGCCGCGAGTGGGATACGCCGGACCTCACGCAGTTTCTCTATGTCTTTTGCGTCAATCACGATCAGATCAAGACGCTGCTGCACGGCAACCCGCTGGCGCGGTTCGTCCAGATCGTGCGTCACTGGTTCAACCGGAATACAAAGCGGCAGGCCAGAAACAACATCCACGCCCATTACGATATCGGCAACGCATTCTATTCGTCATGGCTCGATCCGAGCATGACCTACTCGTCAGCGCTGTTCGAGAACGAAACGCAGGACCTCACGGCCGCGCAAATCAACAAGTATCGCCGCCTTGCCGAAGCGATCGACATCCGGCCGGGCCAGAAAGTACTCGAGATCGGATGCGGCTGGGGCGGTTTCGCCGAATATGTCGCCAAGACCTACGACGCCAATGTCGTCGGGCTCACGATCAGCACCGAACAACGTGACTTCGCACAAAAGCGCATTGAAAAGGCCGGACTGTCGCACAAGGTCGAAATCAGGTTTCAGGACTATCGCGACGAGCGCGATCAGTATGACCGGATTGCATCCATCGAGATGATCGAGGCTGTCGGCGAGCAGTTCTGGCCGCGATATTTCCGCCAGATCAGCGACCGGCTGCTGCCGGGCGGCCTGGCCGGAATTCAGGCCATCACGATTCAGGACAAGTTTTTCGACGTGTATCGCCGCGAAGTGGATTTCATCCAGCGGTTTATCTTTCCTGGAGGGATGCTGCCTTCGCCGAACATTCTCAAGGCCTATGGCGAACGCTTTGGAATGCCGGTTATCCGCGAACGTGTTTTTGGAGAAGACTATGCCAAGACGCTCGCAGTCTGGCGGGATAACTTCCGCGCGGCGTGGCCGAACCTCATGCCGATGGGTTTCGATGAGCGGTTTCGGCGTTTGTGGGAGTACTATCTCGCCTATTGCGAGGCTGGCTTCTTGTCCGGCAATATCGACGTCCGCCAGGTGGTGTTTGCGAAGCAACGCTGACGCACTGCACCTAGTCCAGTAGCCTCCAAAACGATCATCTGCCCTGCTCTTGTGCAGCTTGTGCGCGTGAACTAGATTCCGCGCAAGAGAGCCATCCCACGACCATCGGCCGCCTTTCGGCGCGCCCTGAACGCGATCCCCATACATCATGACCATTCAAAATGGCGTTGTCGAAGCCATCGGCAACACACCGCTCATCAAACTCAAACGCGCGTCGGAACTGACCGGCTGCACGATCCTCGGCAAGGCCGAATTCATGAACCCCGGCCAGTCGGTCAAGGACCGTGCCGGGCGTCAGATGATTCTGGAGGCGGAGAAACGCGGCGATCTCAAGCCCGGCGGACTTGTCGTCGAAGGCACCGCCGGAAATACCGGAATCGGTCTGGCCGTGGTCGCCAATGCGCGTGGCTACCGGACCCTGATTGTGATCCCCGACACCCAGAGCCAGGAGAAGAAGGACATGCTTCGGCTGTGCGGCGCGCAGCTCGTGGAAAGTCCGGCGCTGCCTTATAGCGACCAGAACAACTATCAGCATGTCGCGCGCCGTCTGGCAGATCAGTTGCGCAAAACCGAGCCGAACGGCGTGCTGTTCGCGGACCAGTGGAACAATCTGGACAATTCCAAAGCGCATTATGTTTCGACCGGACCGGAGATTTTCGAGCAAACCAGCGGCAAGATCGACGGGTTCATCTGCTCGATCGGCACCGGAGGCACGCTTGCCGGCACCAGCGCCTTTCTGAAAGGGAAGAACAAGAACATCGTCGTCGGCGTCGCCGATCCGCGCGGCGCGGCGATGTATGAGCTGTTCACCAGCGGCGTGGCGAAGGCGACCGATGGCAATTCGATCGCGGAAGGCATTGGCCTTGGCCGCGTGACGCCGATCGTCAAGGACGCACGGGTCGACAAGGCCTATGTCATTCCGGATGAGGAAGCCGTACCGGTGATCTACGATTTGCTGGAGCACGAGGGTCTCTGCCTCGGCGGCTCGACCGGCGTGAATGTCGCGGGCGCGATCCGGCTGGCAAAGGAACTTGGTCCCGGCAAAACCATCGTGACTATTCTGTGTGACTCCGGCAACCGCTACCAATCCAAGCTGTTCAATCCGGATTTCATGCGCTCGAAGAACCTGCCCGTTCCGGGGTGGCTCGAACGGCGCGCGACGATCGACATTCCGTACGTGAAAACCTGAGAACGTCCGTCAGCGCAGAATCTGGCTGAGGAACAACCTGGTGCGCTCGTGCTGCGGATTGTCGAAAAACAGCCTCGGCGTATTGGACTCGATCACCTGCCCTGCGTCCATGAATACGATGCGGTCGGCGACTTCCTTCGCGAATCCCATCTCGTGAGTCACGACCAGCATGGTCATGCCCTCGCGTGCAAGATCGACCATGGTGTCCAGCACTTCCTTGACCATTTCCGGATCAAGCGCGGATGTTGGCTCATCGAACAGCATCACCTTGGGATTCATGGTGAGCGCGCGCGCGATCGCGACACGCTGCTGCTGACCACCTGAGATTTGCCCCGGATACTTGCCGGCCTTGTCCGGGATGCGGACCCGCTCCAGGAACTTCATCGCGGTCGCTTCGGCATCCTTCTTTGGGATATTGCGGACCCAGATCGGCGCCAGCGTGCAGTTCTCCAGAACCGTCAGATGCGGAAACAGGTTGAAGCTCTGGAACACCATGCCGACTTCGCGGCGAACGTCATCGACACGTTTCAGGTTTGGCCCAAGTTCGATGCCATCGACGACAATACGGCCTTCCTGAAACTCCTCCAGCGCATTGATGCAACGAATCAACGTCGACTTGCCCGAACCCGACGGACCGCAGATCACGATCCGCTCTCCCCTCATCACGTCGAGGTTGATGTCGCGCAGGACGTGGAAATCCCCGTACCATTTGTTGAGGCCTGAAATCCCCACGACCGGATCGTTACTCATCATCGGACCTCAGGTTCGCTTATGGGCGTTCAGGCGATTTTCGACAAACAGCGAATAGCGCGACATCGCAAAGCAAAACACAAAGTAGATGATGCCGGTGAAAGCAAACCCTGTGAACAAGGTATTGGGCGTCGCCCAGACCGGATCGGAGAACGACGCCCGCAGTTGACCGAGCAGGTCAAAGATCGAGACGATCAGAACCAGCGTCGTATCCTTGAACAATGCGATGAAGCTGTTGACGAGCCCGGGGATCACATGCCGCAACGCCTGCGGCATCACCACAAGACCCGTCGTCTTCCAGTAATTGAGGCCAAGCGCGCTGGCCGCCTCGGTCTGCCCGCGCGGGATCGCTGCGAGCCCGCCGCGAATGACCTCGGCATTGTAGGCGCCGGCGAACAACGCGACACCGATCAGCACGCGCACCAGCCCGTCGATCGTGAAGTTGCCCGGCAGGAACAGCGGCAGCATATAGGTTGCGAAAAACAGCACGGTAATCAGAGGCACGCCGCGCCAGAACTCGATGAACGTGATCGAGAAGATACGCACCAGCGGGATCGCCGAACGGCGTCCGAGCGCCAACGCGATGCCGATCGGCATCGACGCCACGATCCCGGTCACCGATACCACCAGCGTAATCAGCAAGCCGCCCCATTGGCGGGTATCAACCACCGGCAAACCGCCGCGATCGAGTTTCATGACATAGATAACGATGGCAATAGCGGCAAACGTCACAATACTCGTGAACAGCGCGCGCCAGCCGTTACGGATTCCACCGGCCAGAAAAAACAGGAGCAGGGAAACCAGTACGGCGGTCACGGTCAGATCGGCGAATACTTCCGATGCCGAGCGTTGAACGAGATCGCGCAGCCATGTGATCGGCGTCAGGAGATAGATCAAAAGGCTTGCGAGATAGATCAGACCTTTACCGATCGTCACTGCAAACAGAGCCGGCGAGGATACGAGTTTCTGGCCGATATCCGTGATGCTGTTGAACAG
The DNA here is from genome assembly GCA_021732215.1 of Hyphomicrobiales bacterium. Lineage (GTDB taxonomy): Bacteria > Pseudomonadota > Alphaproteobacteria > Rhizobiales > Xanthobacteraceae > SG-bin9. The sequence continues at coordinate 278,390 of JAKFVL010000010.1, read as the reverse complement.
CGCCAGCAAAACGTCGTGGCTCCATGTGATCGCAAAACCGCGTATGCCTCCGCCGTGCAGCAGAAAATAAGCGACGACGGGGAATGCGATGAAGAACAGCGCGGCGTTCAAAGTCTTGGCCGGCGCACGCGGGATCAGGAGCGGCAACAGCAGCACGGCCGCAAGCAGGAACGTCAGATCGACCCGCCAGCGCTGAGCTTGCGGATAAAAGCCGTAGATGAACTGCGCGAACTTCGCCTGGATATACGGCCAGCAGGCGCCGACGACGCTGCCGGGCTTCGCCAGGCAAGCGGTGCGATCGCTCCCCTGCCATACCGCATCGATCAGCAGAAACTTGAAAGCCGGAATGACCGTGAACCAGAGCAGCAGCGCGCTGACGACCGTCAGCAGAATGTTGGTCGGGGAATTGAACAGCCGTGTCCGCAGGAAGCCGACGAAACCTGTGGTCTTGATCGGCGCGGCGCGCTGGGCGACGAGTTCCTGCCGGACGAAGGCGCGCTCTGCGATGTCGCTCATGCGCTCATGCTCCGGCCGACCCGCCAGCCGTAGAAATTCATGATCGCGCTGGTGACGAGCGATATCAGCAGATAAACGCCCATGGTGATGGCGATGATCTCGATTGCCTGCCCGGTCTGACTGAGCGATGTGCCGGCAAATACCGAGAACAGATCCGGATAGCCGATCGCAACCGCAAGCGACGAATTCTTTGTGAGATTGAGATACTGGTTGGTGAGCGGCGGCAGGATCACCCGCAAGGCTTGCGGAACGACAATCAGGCGCAGCGTCTGGCCGCGCGAGAGGCCCAGCGATCCGCCCGCCTCCACCTGACCCTTGTGAACGGAGGTGACGCCAGCGCGCACGATTTCAGCGATGAATGCCGCGGTATAGGTCGAAAGCGCGAGCGCAAGTGCGACAAATTCCGGCACCACCCGCGAGCCGCCGGAAAAATTGAACCCGCGCAGTACGGGCGGCTCGGATGTCGCCGGCATGCCGAAAACCATGATCGACAGCACGGGCAGCCCAACCAGAACCGCGAGAACATAAGGCCAGATGGTCACGACGCTGCCGCGATCGAATAGCGCCTTGCGCGCATGAATACGAAGCGCAATGGCAACAATGATCGCGACAAGCACCGCGATCAGAAACGGGGCAGAACCGTCCAGTGGAATGGGCTTGGGAACAACCAGGCCGCGATTGCTGAGAAACGCGACACCGAAAAACGAGAAACTCTGTCGCGGCGCTGGCAGCGCGGCAAGAACGGCGATGTACCAGAACAGAATCTGGAACAGCAGCGGCAGATTGCGGATGATCTCGACATACGCCCCGCACAGCCGCGCCACCAGCCAGTTCGGCGACATCCGCCCAAGGCCAATGAGAAAGCCAATCACGGTGGCGAAGAAGACGCCAACGGCGGAAACCGCCAGCGTGTTCAGCAGCCCGACCAGAAACACACGCAGGTAGCTGTCATTTTCCGCATAGGGAATGAGGGCCTGGCTGACGCCAAAGCCCGCGGTGTTGTTGAGAAACCCGAACCCCGACGCGATCCGCTGGGTCTCAAGATTGGTGCGCGCGTTGGCGATAATTTCGTAGCCGACCCAGACTAATGCCGCAGCGAACAGCAGTTGCATGGCAATGCCTGAGAGGCCGCTGCGGCCTCCCAGCACACGCTTCATCCTTGCGGCAAATTGAGGCGGCGGCTTGCGTGCTTCAATGGCCATGCCGGCCGCCCCCTGGTGCGGGTCAGCGGGTCAGCGGATCGGCGGAGCGTACTGGAGGCCGCCTTGCGTGTAGAGCTTGTTCCATCCCCGCGCGATCTTCAGCTTGGAGTTTTCCCCGACGTTGCGATCGAACGTTTCACCGTAGTTGCCGACCGCCTTGACGATCCGGATCACCCAGTCCTTGGTCAGGCCGAGTTGCTCGCCGAGATTGCCGTCGGTGCCGAAGACCCGCTTCAATTCGGGCTTGTCGGATTTTGCCATTTCATCGACGTTCTTCTGGGTGATCCCCAGTTCCTCGGCGTTGAGCATGGCGAACAATGTCCACTTGACGATGTCGAACCATTGATCGTCGCCATGCCGGACCAGCGGACCCAGCGGCTCCTTGGAGATAACTTCAGGCAGGATCGCATGAGCGTCGGGCTGAGCCAGCTTGGTGCGTTCGGCCACGATCTGGGACACATCGGACGTGAACACGTCGCAACGGCCGCTCTCGTAGGTCTTCAGCGTTTCGTCGGCTGAACTGAACGCCACGATCTCGTATTTCATCTTGTTGGCCTTGAAATAGTCCGCCACGTTCTGCTCGTTGGTCGTGCCGGTCTGCACGCAGACGGTCGCATTGCTGAGTTCGAGCGCTGAATTGACGTTCTTTGCCTTCGCGACCAGGAACCCCTGTCCGTCGTAATAGGTAATGCCCGTGAAGTTCAGGCCGACCGACGTGTCACGCGACAGCGTCCAGGTCGTATTGCGCGACAGTACATCGATGTCGCTGGATTGCAGCGAGGTGAACCGGTCCTTGGCCGACAGCGGGACGAACCTCACCTTGGTCGGGTCGTTCAGGATTGCGGCCGCGATGGCGCGACAAATATCGACGTCAATCCCGGTCCAGTTGCCCTTGTCGTCGGGTGCCGAGAATCCGGGCAATCCCTGGCTGACACCACAGGACAACATCCCGCGGTTCTTCACGACATCAAGGGTGGATGTGGCCTTCGGTGCCTGCGCGGCGGCCGATCCGGCCGCAAGCAAGACTGTCATAAACATCGATGCGGCAAGGGCTGAACGTTTCATGGCGAGGCCTTTCAAAAATACCCGATTAAAATGCCTTTCCGCGCGACCTGTGGATTGCGATCAATCCGTCTGGCGCCGGCGGAATAAGAGCCGGCTCCCGATCGGACAGTTTGTTTCCCACAAAACAAGCGGTCAGACCTGACTGACCGACATAACAGGACGACTTGCGAAGCCGGTCAAGGGGTTGACGACTTCGGCCGCGAACCGCTTATTAGCTCGCGCACGAGTTTCACTCGGCAACGAGCCGCTGCCAGCCGCCCCGGCTGCGACAATCGGCGGCAACCTATCCAGCGAGGCGATAGCAAACGGCATGAGCAAACCCGACGAACGCGCCGACCGGCCGCTCGGTGTCGAAACCCGGCTGGTCACGTCGGGACGCGACACCATTGCTCAAAAAGGTTTCGTCAACCCGCCCGTGGTGCATGGATCGACCGTTCTATATCCGTCAGCGGAGGATCTGCTCGCACACCGCGGCGAATATACTTATGGGCGCACGGGAACGCCGACCACGCGCGCGTTGCAGGATGCATTGATCGCGCTCGAGGGACCGCAGTGTGCCGGCGTCGGGATCGCTCCGTCTGGCGTGTCGGCGATTTCGACGACGCTGCTTGCTGTGCTGAAAAGCGGCGACCACATCCTGGTCTGCGACAATGCCTATCGCCCGACGCGCAACTTCTGCAACGACATGCTGAAACGCTATGGAGTCGAGACGACCTATTTCGATCCGATGATCGGCAAAGGCATCGCTGAATTCTTTCAGCCCAGTACGCGCGCCGTGATCGTAGAGGCTCCCGGTTCACAATCGTTCGAAATGCCGGATATTCCAGCAATCGCAGCGATCGCCCACGAGCGCGGCGCGCTTGTCATCGATGACAACACATGGGCGACCGCGCTCTATCATCGCTCGCTCGACCAGGGCGTCGATATCAGCATTCAGGCGGCGACCAAGTATATCGGCGGACATTCCGACATCATGTTCGGTACGATCGCAGCAAACGAGAAGGCATGGCCGCAGCTCGCGCAAGCCATCCGCCTGCTCGGCGTCTGCGCCGGCCCTGACGATGTCTTTCTTGCCCTGCGCGGATTGCGCACGCTGTCCGTGCGTCTCGCACACCATCAGCGCTCGGCGCTGGAGATGGCGCAATGGCTGGCGCAACGGCCCGAGATTCTGCGCGTGCTGCATCCCGGACTCGAAACTGATCCAGGTCACGCGATCTGGAAGCGGGATTTCACCGGCTCGAGCGGTCTGTTTGGCGTCGTGCTGAAACCCGCCCCCGAAAGAGCCGTGCACGCCCTGCTCAATACACTGACGCTGTTCGGCATGGGTTACTCATGGGGCGGGTTCGAGAGCCTTGTCATTCCGTTCGACTGCTCAGGCTATCGCACTGCGACCAAATGGGCGCCCGGCGGACCGACGCTGCGGTTTCATATCGGTCTGGAGTCCGTCGATGACCTCAAGGCGGACCTCGCTACCGGATTCGCCGCCTTCAACGCTGCCTGCTGACGCGCTGAGAAGAAGTTCAGCCTGGGTTTGCAGCGTTCCGGTTGCGGCGCTCCTTGAGGATCAGCGCGATGTTGCGAAGGTATATGATCGTCGCAAGCCCTTGCCCGATGATGATGACCGGCTCGCGTTTGACGAATCCATAAACCAGCGTCATCAGGCCGCCGCCCATCGAGAAGAACCAGAACGCCATCGGCACCACGCTGCGCCCGGCGCGCTCGCTCGAAATCCACTGCACCAGAAAACGCGCGGTGAAAAGCAACTGCGCGACAAGGCCGAACGCCAGCCAGAAATCAAACTTGGCGACGAAGACGTCGTACATGTAGTCGCCGAGCGCCTGGCCGTACTGGATCAGCATCAATTTACCTCGGTTGCATCCGGCGTCGATTTTTTCCGGCGGATCAGCCACCACACGCCGCAGAGATCCATGATCCCGACCCATAGACGATCGAAGAACCCGTAGTTCGAAACACCCGAATGACGCGGACGATCGATCACATCGACGTAAGCTATTTCGTAGCCCTCACGCCGCACCAGCGCCGGCAGGAAACGATGCAATCCGTCGAAATACGGCAACGACAGAAAAACGTCCCGGCGGAACGCTTTCAATCCACAACCCGTGTCGCGCGTGCCATCGCGCAATACGGAGTTGCGCACGGCATTCGCCACGCGCGACTGCACTTTCTTGAATCCGGTATCCTTGCGGCCAACACGTTGACCGGCGGCAAGCCCGATGCGTCCGTCACCCTTCTCGATCGCCTCCACGAGACCCGGCAAGAACGCCGGATTGTTCTGACCGTCGCCATCGAGCGTCACAACAATCGCGCCGCGCGCCGCGCGCACACCGGTTCGCACCGCTGCAGACTGACCAGTTGATTGCCTGTGTTTGATCTGACGCAATTGAGGCAGGGTTTTCACCAGATTTGACAGCACGTCCCCGGTGGCGTCCGTCGAACCGTCGTTGACGTAGACGATCTCGTAAGCCCAGCGCCCATCCAAGGCGGCCGCAATTTCCGCAACCAGCGGCCCCACATTGCCGGCTTCGTTACGGACTGGCACCACGACGGAAATCGCAGGTGCCGCGCCTGCGTGAGACAAAGGGTCGGTCATTGAGAGGGCCGGTCTTTCAGCGATCGCAAAGCCGCTGCGTGCGGCGATCTGCATGTCGCTTCTTATGGGGCGAAGCGATGCCGGGCAACCCTTTTCGATGCTCACAAAAGCCGGCGAAAATCACCTCGCTGACCGGAATATGTTGAATGCATTCAGTCATTTAAGGCTCGACCCGGGTGGAGAGCCCTAGCGAGTGCCTTCTGACCGGTAGATGGCAATCGAGACGGACCGGCCCTGCGAGTAGTTATACCCGTCAATCCGGGTTCCGGCGGCATAGCGCAAACCGATTGCCGCTGCCCGTTGGGTAAACGCTCGTTCCTGCCGGCTTTCGATCACTGCAAACCGGCAACTGCCTTGACCAAGAAAATCGGCGGCGCGCGAACCGTCGGTCAGCAGGGTCGAAGTCGCAGTCATGAACACAAGACTTGGTTCGTGAAAGCCCGCAGCCGCAATCCGCGGACCAACGCATTCGACGTTTCGGATGGCGCGCGCAATCTCCACTGACGGGAACATCGGCTTCAGCGACGGCAGCACAACTCCGTAAATCACCACGCTCAAGAACCATGATGCCGCAATCGCATTGAGCAGCGATCGCTCGGCTCGTCCTTCGTCGAACAGCCACCAGGCGAACAGAGCGAAAATCAGAGCTCCGGCCGCGAATGGCCATGCCAGAAACTCGGGCTGCCGGATCAGGTAAATGCCGGCGATGATAGCTCCCACGCAAAGGAGCAACGGCAGGATAAACCACCAGGCCGGCCCCCTTGTCAGCCATGGCGAACGCGACAGCACACGGCGCTCGACCACTCCCACGATCAGAATTGCGATCGCCGGAAACAGTGGCAACACATAGTGCGGCAACTTGGTAATGACGATCTCGAAAGCGATCCATGACGGAACAGCCCAGGCGAGAAGATACTGCGCACCGGGTTCGCGGCGTGCCCGCCAGATCGCAGGCGCCGCCATCGCGGCAAGTGCCGAACCGGGCCAGAACGTCACCCAGAAACTGAGGAAATAGACACCGGGCGGAGCGCCATGCGATTCCTGGCCTTGCATCAGTTTGCCGAACAAGTCGCCGCCGAGCGAGTTGGCAAAAAAAGCATCGCCCGATTTCAGAAAGATCGCCACAAACCACGGCAATACGAGCAACAGCATCCAGATCAGGCCCGTAACCGGGCGCAGCCGCCAGATCCACGCCAACGACCGGTCGAAAAAAAACAGGCTGACAAGGGTCAGTCCGACAAACATCAGGATCAGCGGACCCTTCAACAGGACAGAGCCCGCAACCGCCGTCCAGAAAATGGCAGGCAGCGTCCAGGACGGCTCCATGTCATCGCCGCGCTGCCAGGCCGCGTAGGTTCGGCCCATGGCTCCCATGGCTGCGACGACGGTGAGCAACAGCATGGCGTCGGTTTTCGCGAGCCGCGCTTCAGCTCCGAGCAGGATCGAACTGCACAACAATAGACCGGCAAGCACGGCGCCTCGCCGCGTCACGAACGACAGCGCGGTCCAGTATGTCAGCAGCACCGCGCCGATCGCGCCGATCAGAGAGGGCACGCGATAGAGCCAGATTCGCAATTCGGCGCGCGGCACACCAAGGAAACCAGCGCCTTCGACCACGGCGGATTGCAACCAGTAGATTCCAACCGGCTTCTTGTAGCGAACCTCGGCCTGATAGCGGATATCGACGAAGTCGTTGCTTTCCACCATCTGCTTGGTGGCCTGAGCGAAGCGCGCCTCATCGCGGTCGATCGGGGGAATAGTGACGAAGCCGGGCAGAAAAAACAGAAATCCGCAGACCACCAGAAGGACGACCGAGCGGGTGTGGGTCATCACCGCGTAATCGAGCACCGACACCAGGCCGCGGCCGGGATTAGCCCGTTCCTTCGGCTCGCGCCCCGCCCCAAACCTGCGCCCGTAGGTATCGACCATGCGGCTCGCATACGCTGAAACGGGAAGCCGGACAACAACCTCCGGGAAAACGGCTTTTATTGCCGGACTTGAGTGACTTATTGGATACGGACCACCACGGAATCGGCAGCTCCTGCGGCATCCATCACAGTGACTCGCACAAAGCCGGGTCCGGGCGGATCGACGAGGCGCTGGCGGCGGCTGTCGATCTCACCCATGGACACGCCGTTGACCATCACCGTCATCGGCAAAACGCCGCCGGAAACCTTGACCGGCACCTGCGACAATGGCCGGTCGCCGTCGGACACATCGATCCGCGAGCCGTCCAGCGGAAACTGGATTTTGAGGGCCTGCTCGCTTCCGATGCGGACCAGATCACCGTATGGCCGGAACCGCTTCAGAGGTTGCGGCAATCTTGCGGCAGTGGCGATCAGCGTTCCGCGCGGCGCTTTGGGCAAGGCCGCCGGAATTTTACCGGTACGGGCGAAGGCGTCGAACAGGATCGGAGCTGCCGTCGTGCGTCCGAGCATGCCGGGAACGGGCGCGCCATCCGGGCGGCCGACCCATACGCCGATCGTCATGCGCCCGTCGAAGCCGACCGACCATGCATCGCGATAGCCGTAGCTCGTTCCGGTCTTGAACGCGATACGGCCCGCAGCAGCATTCTCCGGCGGCGGTGTGCCGATCAAGACATTACCGACCTGCCATGCGGCGACCGGGTCCATCAGCCGCAGCGGCTCGCGTGTATCCTTTGCATCGTCATCGACGGCGATCTCGCGCAGCGGCAGCACGCTGCCGAGACGCGGGAATCCCGAGTAAAGCTGCACCAGATCGCGCAGCGTCACGCCGACACCGCCGAGACCCATCGCCAGACCGGGGGCTTCGTCCTTTGGCAGTACAAGCGCGCCGCCAGCCGATTTCAGGCGTGCTGACAACCGGCCGGGGCCGACGCGGTCGAGCAATGCAATCGCAGGAACGTTCAAGGACAGTTGCAGCGACTTGCGGACCGGCACGGTACCCTGAAACGACATGTCGAAATTTTCGGGCGCATAGCTGCCGAAGCGGATGGGGCGATCGTCGATCAGGCTTTCGGGATGGACGAAGCCGTCTTCGAAGGCGAGGCCGTAGATAAACGGCTTCAGCGTCGAACCGGGCGAGCGGATCGCGCGCGTCATGTCAACTTGCCCCGACCGGCGGACGTCGAAATAATCCGGCGAACCCACACGCGCGAGCACCTCACCGCTTTCGTTGTCGACCGCGAGAATGCCGATCGACATCTCCGGACCCAGCGCATGCGCGCGATCGCGCGCCAAGGCTTCGAGCACCTTCTGCAGACCGCCATCAAGCGTCAGCCTGATCGATGTGCCGGCTTCAACACCCGCGATCACCTGATCGGTGGCGTGCGGTGCGAGCAGTGGCATCGGCTTGCGGCTGGTGGGGACGATTTCAGCCTTGGCGTGAATGGCGTCCTCGGACGAGACGACGCCCTGCTCGACCATACGGTCGAGGACGCGATCGCGCGCGCGTTTTGCGGCTTCCGGGTAACGATCGAGACGGCGCGTTTCCGGCGACTGCGGCAACGCCACCAGCAACGCCGCTTCGCCCAGCGACAGCCGCTTCGGCTCCTTGCCGAAGTAGGCAAAGGACGCGGCGCGGACGCCTTCGAGATTGCCGCCGAACGGCGCCAGTGTCAGGTACAGGTCGAGGATTTCATCCTTGCGCAGTTGCTGCTCGATCTCGATGGCGCGCACGATCTGTTGCAGCTTCGCCGAGATAGAGCGCTCGCGGCGTGGCTCGATCAGCCGCGCGAGCTGCATGGTGATGGTCGAACCGCCGGAGACGATCTGGCCGCGGCTTGCGAACTGCGTAGCCGCGCGGCCGAGCGCCAGCGGATCGACGCCGGAATGCTGCCGGAAACGCTTGTCTTCGTAAGCGAGCAGCAGCTTCAGATAGACCGGATCGACACCCGATTTCGCATCGGCCGGCAACCGCCAGCGGCCGTCTTCCATGGCGTAGGCGCGCAGCAGCTTGTCGTTGCGATCCAGCACCGCTGACGACGCCACCCGCGCTTTTGCCAGCGGCAACGGACCGAGTGATGCAACCCAGGCGGCAAATAGGCCGCCCGATGCCAGCAAGACACACGCCATGCCAACCGCGGTTCGTTTTGCGCTGCTCCAGCGCCCGCGTGCGTCCACGTGTGTCGCTATGGTCCCCTCATCGCTCATTTCGCCGGCCGGATCTCGATCGTTCCGGTCGCAGTGCGGCCATAGCGCGAGGGATTGTACATGTCCTCGACGTAGGCCTGCGGCAGAACGTATTTGCCGGGCGAAACCGCGCGCACGATGTAGGCCACCGTGAACACCGGACTGTCGTCGCTGGCGCGCTCAAAGGCTGCATTGAAACGATCGTCGCGGAACTCCGCATTCTCCGGGTCTTCGCCGTCCTCGATCCAGTCCAGCGTGCCGGTTTCACCCGACGACACCAGCTTCGGATTGTCGATCTCGAAGCCAGCCGGCAGATAATCCACCACCATGACCTGGCCGTACTCCGGCTTGGCTTCGGTGATCTTCAGCACCACCGCGAAGCGGTCGTTCTGCTTCGCCTTCGCCGGATCGGCAGGCTTGCCATCGAGCGTGAAGTAATTGCGCTCGATCTTGAAGCCGTTGGAGGCGGCAGGCTCCGGCGTGACCGGCGAGCCGCTAACCGACACCACTGCCTGCACTGGCGTGTCGCCGGTGTTGACGAGACGCACCGGCTTGGCGGTAACATCCGTTGCCTTGTAGCTGCGATAGACCGCGGCCTTGACCGGGCTGCCGTCGATATCGAGCGAGATCGTGTTGGCTTCCTTCGACAGCGCGCGCGCCGCCAAAACCATCCACGCATTCTCCTGCGTCGAGGTGAATGCCGACAGGCCGCGTGCGGCCTCGACGCGCTCTACCGCCGAGACCAGCGTGACCTTCGGCGCATTGCCTTCGCTGGCGAGCGAAACGAGCGCCGCCGCGTCGCGCAGCGCCGAGCCGTAGTCGGTGCGGCCGAACTGCAGCACCGGCTTCGGAGCGAGACTATCGGCTGCCGCCGCATAGACCTTTTCCGCGCGGGTGCGGTCGCCGACCAGAGCGAGAGCCGCCGCGAGCTGCGCTTTGGCGATCGGGGTCGCCAGCTTGTCGAGCTTGGTATCGGCGAGATAACGCAGATCGCCGATCGGCGCGGATCCATTCTTGGCCAGCACGTAAAGGCCGTAAGCCAGATCGCGGCCGCCATCTTTCTCCGGCTCGTCGGCATTGACCACCGCGTTGCGAATGCGATCCAGCGCCGTCCTGAACAGGACATCAGGGATGACAAAACCTTTCTCGCGCGCCCGCGTCAGGAAATCAGTGACGTAGGCGTCGAGCCAGGCGTCCTCGCCGCCCGACGACCACAGCCCGAACGAACCGTTCGAGCCCTGACGCGCCAGCAGGCGATCGATCGCATCCTTGATGCGCTGATCGACGGCGGTGTCCATCGCCAGATGGTTCTCAGCCGCGAGATCGTTGACGTAGAGCAGCGGCATCGCACGGCTCGTGATCTGCTCGGAACAGCCGAACGGATAGCGATCCAGCGCTTTCAGGATGGTCGCCGCATCCAGCGCGCTGGACAGGCCGACGGACAGCGAGACGCCGCCGGTGCCCGGCACGAGATCGGAGAACATGTCCGGCGACAGCGTCAGGCTCTCGCCTTTCGCCAGCGTCCGAACCGAGCGCCGTGCCAGAACCTGGGTCGCGCCCTTGATGTTCAGATCGTACTTGCGTGAGAGCGTAAGACCATTCGGCCCCTTGATCTCGACATCGAGTTGCGCCGGCCCTGCCGCCGTCGCATCCATTGCCAGAGCAACGGTGCTGCGCTGCTTGGCGGCGAGCCGCATGTTCGTCACGGGCGTGCCCGCGAACTTCACAGGCCCCGTCGCCTTGACGCTGATGGTGTAGTCGCCGGCCGCGCCTTCGACGTTGTCGAGATCGAGGTTCATGGTGCCGCGATCGCCGTTCAACAAAAAGCGCGGTAATGTCGCCGTCAGCACCACCGGATCGCGCACGGTCACGTCGGTCGTAGCACGGCCGACTTTCGTCGCCGACCAGGCCACCGCCATGACGCGCGCTGTGCCGGCGAATTCCGGGATATCGAAGCTGACGCGCGCTGTGCCGTCAGCGCCTACGGTGACAATGCCGGAATAGAGCGCCAGCGGCTTTTGCGTCGGCGGGCTGCCTTGCAACTCCGCGTTGGCTGCGTCGCCGCCGGTGCGAATCTGGCCGCGCGTGCCTTGCATGCCGTCGATCAGTTGCCCGTAGAGATCGCGGATTTCTGAACTCAGTTTGCGCTGGCCGAGATAGTAGTCGTCCGGTGCGGGCGGCTTGTAGCCGGTGAGATTGAGAATGCCGACATCCACGGCCGCGACCACGATCTTGGCGTCCTCGCCACGGGACAAGCCGTCGATCTTGACCGGCAGCGTCAACGTTGTCCCCGGGCGCACCAGCGGCGGCGGCGAAAGGGTCACGGCAAGCGTGCGCGATTTCTTGTCGATGCCGAACCATTTCAGACCGATGGCGCGGCCCGGCATGCGCTGGGCAGCCGTATCGAGCGGACGGCGCAACGTCGCCACCACATAGGCGCCGGTGCCCCAGTCCTTGCCGACCGGCAACTTAACTTGCTGCTGGCCTTCCTTGATGTCGCTGGTCTGCGTGGTCAGCAAACGATCGCCGAGCACGTTGATCGTGAGCTTTCCGGCGGTGCGGGCGTTGACGGAAACGACCATGGTGTCGCCCGGAATGTACTCAGGCTTGTCGATCGAGGTTTCCAGCAGATCGGGTGTGTCGGCGCTCCCTTCCGAATACCAGCCCACATCGAAGGTGAACGAGGTCAGCGGGCCATCGGCTTCCGCCGATTTCACATCGAGGCGATAGCGGCCCGGCTGCGGCGCAAGTTCGATACGGCCTGGCTTGTCGGTGGCGGCGACTTCGCCATCGGCGACGCGCCTGGTGGATTTGACCGGCTCGTATTCCCACGACGATCCCTGCCGGTACCACTGGTAGCGCGACTCGAGTTTCAGCAGCTCGTAGCGCATCCCGCCCCGCGCCTGCGCCTTGCCATCCGGCATGACGTAGACGATATCGAAGTTGGCTTTGTCGCCTTCGGCCACGTTCTTGTCAGCGAACAGTGGCTTGATGCCGATCATGGCCGTCTTCGGCGCGACCGGCAGGGTCAGCTTGCGCTCGACCGCCCGTCCGCCGGACTCCACCATCCGAATGAAGAACTGCGCCTCCTGCGGCCGCGACGAGCTTGGCGGCTTCGGCAGCGACGCCCGGAAGGTGGCGACGCCATTGGCATCGGTCTCCGGCAAATTTTCCAGCGGGGTGCGCTCGTTGCTCGAGGTCTCCTCGTCCTTGACCCCGAACGTATAGCCCTCGAAGCCGGGGCGGTTCGCCGCCGGCGAGACCAGCATGTCGCCCTCGATCTGAAGGGCGGAAGCCGGGGCGCCATAAAGGAATCGGCCATCTACTTTAAGTTCTACTGGAGTCTCAGCTGCCATCTGTTTGGCCTTGGACGTCAGATCGAATTCGATCCGGTCGGGCACGTAATCCTCGACCATGAAGGTGGTCTCGCCGACCGACTTGCCCTTGGGGTCGGTGAAGACACGGACGCGCCAGGTGCCAGTCGGGACCGCCGAATTCAGAGGCAGCGTCAGGCTGCGGCCACCTGCGCCCTGGTCCTGCAGAACCGCGCGGCGGAACTCGACGCCGTCGGGCCGCTCCACCACCAGTGTCAGCGGGCTGGAGGCAACAGCAACGCCCTGCCCGTCGCGCAGCAGCGCGGTGAGATACACGGTTTCGCCAGAGCGATAGACGCCGCGCTCGGCATAGACGAAGGCGTCTGCAGCCCCGGCAGCGTTGCGGCCGCTGACACCGCGATCCGACAGATCGAAGGCGGTCGATTTCAGGCTGAGAAACGCATAGTCGCCCTTGTCGCCGGTCACACTGAGCAGCGCCGGAGACAGCCCGCCCTCGCCCTTGGCGAGCCCGGCCTCGAACAGGATATGTCCGGCAGCGTCGGTCTTCTTGGTGGACAGGATTTCGTTGTTGCGCGCGACAAGGCGCACCTCGGCATTGGCGATGGCTTCCGTCGAAGCCAATGAGTTGGCGAACACGTGGATGCCGTCGTTGCCGGAATAGGCGGTGAGGCCCAGGTCCGAGACGATGAACCACTGGGTCGCGAGCGATCCGTAATCATCGTCGCCGCCGGAAGCCGAGCCCGGGCCCTTGGCGGTCGCCGTCATCACATAGACGCCGGGTTGCAGGTCGCCGAGCGCCTGATCGACCGGGAAGGCAGTCGTGACATCCTGATTGAGCGTCTGCGCGGTGGTGAGGTCCCCCGACCAGACCTTCACGCCCTTCTCGCTGCCGAGTTCGGACAACTGGTAGGAGGCGAGACTGCCCTGGAAGTCGCCGCCGAGCACCGTGTTGATGAGGTTGCGATCGCCGATGCGGAACACCTGAACTGCGACGGACGGGGTGTTGACGCTGACCAGCGGAATGCCGCGCTGGCCGGTGCGCGGCAGCACGTAGGCGCGGCCGGTGAAGCGCACGAACGGCTTGCGGTCGCGTACGTAGATGTTGAATTCGGCCGATTTCGGCAGCGTCTCCTTCACGGTGGAGGGCATTCCGGAGCGCAAATTCACGTTGTAGCGCTCGCCATGCTTGAGGCCTTCGACGCAGAGCTGCTTGTCCTCGGCGGAGATCGCCGGTTTGTCTGTTCCGGCCAACGCCACGAACGGCGAGAAGTCGGTGCGCTTCAGAAGCTCCTCGGAGAACTGGAAGCAGACGCGCGGCGACGCGCCGTCGGAATCCACCGTGTAATCCAGCAGCCGGAAGCCACGCTCGTCGCGCATCTTCTCGTATTGGCCACGCACGTCGGCAACCTCGCGCAGCTCGAGCGACAGGCGCAGCGCATCCAGCGCCGGACGCCACAGCTTGCGCTCCGCCATGGCGCGGCCGATGGTTGCGAGCGCGTCGGCTTCCTCGCCCGCATTGGCGGCGCGCTGGTAGGCGATGTAGGCAGCGGTCGATGCGCGCTCGAGGAGGAAGGTCTGCTCGCGGCTGTCGGCGGTGCGGATCTGGAAGACGGTTTTGGCGAGTCTCAGCCAGTTGGCGGCATCCTCAGGCGCAACCGCCACGATCTGGCCGATGGTGGTGAGGCCCGCGCGGGTGTCCGAGCGCTTCAGCGCGGCATCGGCCTCGGTGCGCAGGGTCGCGGCGGTCTTGTTGACGACGCCCGCCTCCTTCTTGATCTGCGCTTCCAGCTTGATCGCGGCATCGCCCAACTCATCGCGTTTGAAGGCCTTGTCGGCGGCATGAGCGGACGTGAAGGCAAGCAGAAACGCGGCGCAAAACGAGATGGCGCGAAGCAGACGGATCATGTGGGGCTCCCTGCCCGGACGCGACATGCGCCGGGCCACTGAATAGAGATATTGAAACGTGACGTATCCATGGCCGAACGAGACACGCCAACAAATTCTGTCGCCGCTTCATCAGGCCTGCCGACCGATGCTTCGGATCAGCGGCAACGATACGACACCGCGCCGCTGGCAGAGGCGCATTGCTGTTGAGGCCGATCGGCGACGGACCAACCCCGGCCCTTGGTCGCACCGGGCATCAGGCCGGTTCAAAAGCCGTTGGCGGAAGTGGCGATTTTAAGAAGTTTGGTTTAGGAGAGGGACAGGCCGGTCCCATAGCTCAACTGGATAGAGTAACGGATTTCTACTCCGTGGGTTGCAGGTTCGAATCCTGCTGGGATCGCCAGATCTGTTTTTCCAGACCGTTCGCTATTGGCAGCCAGCCTTGGCGACGGTCAGAATCCAGATGACCGACAGACACCAGCCTTACGGCGGCGGAATCTTCGCGCGCTCCACGATCGGCTGCCACTTGTCGTAGTCGGCAGCGATGTTCTTCTCCAGCTCCGCGCCCGACAGGCTGACCGGCGTCACGCTCAGACCCTTGAGCCGCTCGATCATCGCCGGCTCCTTGGTGATCTCGATCAGTTCGGCCGCGAGCTTCTTGCGGATGTCGTCCGGTGTGTTGGCCGGTGTGATGAACACGGCCGTCCACGTCACTTCCAGTCCCGGAATGGTTTCGGCCAGCGCCGGAATCGACTTGTCGAAACCGTAGCGTTCAAGTGACGAGACGCCGATGGCGTTGGCCTTGCCACCCTGCACCTGGGGATAGGCGGTCGAGAACTGATCGCAGGTCATCTGAATCTGGCCGCCGATCAAATCCTGGATGATCTGGTTTGATGCGCGATAAGGCACATGCGCGATCTTGGCGCCGGTGTGCTGAACGATCAGTTCCATGCACAGGTGCTGCGAGGTGCCGATGCCGGACGAGCCGTAGCTCAGCTTGTCGGGATTGGCTTTGATGTACGCGATGAACTCCGGAACCGTCTTTGCCGGGATGCTCGAATTCACGATCAGCATGTTCGGCTGTGTAGCCACCATTGCGACGGGGCGGATATCCTTGCGGCTGTCGTAGCCCAGCTTGTCCTTGAAGATGTGAGGCAGGATGAACAGCGTGCCGGCCGTGACAAGGCCGAGCGTATAGCCGTCGGGTGCCGCCTTCGCCATCGCACCGATGCCGATGCTGCCGCCGGCGCCGCTCTTGTTTTCGACCACGAACTGCTGACCTAGCCGCTGGGACAGCCGCTCACCGAAAATACGCGCCGCGGTGTCAACGTTACCGCCCGCTGCGAACGGCACAATGATCGTCACCGGTCGGTTGGGCCATTGCTGCGCGTGAGCGGAACTTGCGATTATCGCAAAACCAGCGATGGCCGCGAGACAAGCGGCCGATGCCCATGACGCCTTCATTGCTTTCTCCCTGACGTTGTTGAGCGGATATCTTTGTATCCGTCTTGAGTATCCCGGCGGGATCCGTACCGAAGCACGGCCCGCCTTGCGCGATCAGCCTATCCGCCAGATGAGAACAACGGAAGCCAGCAAACGCCGATCGCGCCGCGCACTTCGCCGCATGGCGAAAGCCAACGACAGCCAATGCGATCAGGCCGCGGGTTCGATTTCCGCAAGCTCCGCGCCTTCCGGCACGATATCGCCGACCTTGTAATTGAGCCGCTTTACGATGCCGGCGAACGGCGCGCGCAGCACCTGCTCCATTTTCATCACTTCGAGCGTGAGGATCGGATCGCCCTTTTTCACTTTGGCGCCCTGCTCCGACAGCACGGCAACGACGGTGCCCGGCAATGGCGCAACGAGACGATCCTCGCCTGTCTGCTCCTCGTCCTCGCTGCCGAACGGATCGACCCAGTGCAATTCGAAGCGGCCGTTGCGGGTGCGCACATAAATCTCGCGGCCGTCGATCACGGACGCGGTCGATGTTCGCATGCCGTCGCAAACGACATCGATTTCGTTATCCGAACGCGCGCTGTGATCGAACGCGATAGTGCGTGCGCCGATGACCAGTCCGGATTGTCCGCGTCCATAATTCAGCATGACGTCATGGGCCTCGCCATCCGGCGCACGCAGCACAAATTTCCGTTTGCGCTTGCCGACCGGCATCCAGCCGAATGTCTGCCACGGCGAGGTCCTGGTAGCATCCTCCGCCTCGCTGACGAGGACTGCTGCGATCGCCGCTGCCAGTTCGAGATCGCCCGCGGCTCCTTGCGGCGGCGTCAGAGCCGTCAGTTCGCGTTCGATGAACGACGTGTCGATGGCGTTCGCGCGCACAGAGGGATGCGTGATCAACGCCGACAGGAACGGAATGTTGCTGACGATGCCGCGGACATCCATGGCATTGAGGCCGCCATTGAGGCGGTCGATCGCGGAGGCGCGATCCGGCGCCCAGGCGATCACTTTCGCCAGCATCGCATCGTAATACGGCGACACCACATCGCCTTCGCGATATCCGCTGTCGATGCGCAAGCCGTGACCCTCGTCTGGCGTGCGCCAGGTGCGGATACGACCGACCGACGGCATGAAGTTCTTCGCAGGGTTTTCCGCGTAGACGCGCGCTTCAACGGCATGGCCGTTGAGCTTGATGTCGGCTTGCTTGAGCGGCAACGCTTCGCCGAACGCGACGCGCAACTGCCAGTCGACCAGATCGATGCCGGTAATCAACTCCGTCACCGGATGCTCGACCTGCAAGCGGGTATTCATTTCGATGAAGAAGAAGTCCTTGCCATTGGAGACGAACTCGATGGTGCCTGCGCCGACATAGTTGACCGCGCCCGCCGCCTTTCGGGCCACCGCGCAAATCGCATCGCGCTGCTTTGAGTCAAGCGTCGGCGACGGCGCTTCCTCGATCACCTTCTGGTGCCGCCGTTGCAGCGTGCATTCGCGCTCGAACAGCGACAGCAGATTGCCGTGGCTGTCGCCGATCACCTGAACCTCGATGTGACGTGGATTATCGACGAACTTCTCGATGAGAATCTGGTCGTCGCCGAATGCCGCCTTGGCTTCGCGCTTGGCGCTGACGATCGATGGGAGCAACTGATCGGCCTCGCGCACAATGCGCATGCCGCGCCCGCCACCGCCCGCGGAGGCTTTCACCAGAACAGGAAATCCGATCCTGGCGGCAGCAGCGGTCAGCGTGGCATCGTCCTGTGCCTCGCCGTGATAGCCCGGCACCAGTGGCACGCCGGCTTTTTCCATCAGCATCTTGGAGCCCGATTTCGAGCCCATGGCCTCGATCATCGCGGCCGTGGGTCCAACGAACACCAATCCTTCGTCGGCGAGACGTTTTGCGAATTCGGCGCTCTCGGACAAGAATCCGTAGCCCGGATGGACCGCTTCGGCGCCGGTCAGTTTACAGGCGGCAATGATCCGATCGATGTTGAGATAGCTGTCGCGCGCCCGCGCAGGGCCGAGCAGGACAGCATCGTCGGCCATCGCCACATGCATCGCGTTGGCATCGGCCTCGGAATAGACCGCCACGGTGCGCAAACCGAGCGCACGGGCGCTCCGGATGATGCGGCAAGCGATCTCGCCGCGATTGGCGATCAGGAGAGTTCTGAAACGGCGATAGAGGCCGGATGGCGCGCCCGTTTTCATGATGGTGTTCACGGCTTCGCCCTCACATCCGGAACACGCCGAAGCGCGGACCTTCGACCGGCTGGTTTGCGGCAGCGGCGAGCCCAAGGCCGAGCACGAGCCGCGTGTCGGCGGGATCGATCACGCCGTCATCCCAAAGACGCGCAGTCGTGTAATACGGATGGCCCTGATGCTCGAACTGATCGCGGGTCGGTTTGCGGAATGCTTCCTCTTCCCCGGCCGACCAGGTGCCGCCCTTGGCCTCGATGCTGTCGCGCCGCAATGTGCTCAGCACCATGGATGCCTGCTCGCCGCCCATCACCGAGAGACGGGCATTCGGCCACATCCAGAGAAAGCGCGGACTGTAGGAACGGCCGCACATGCCGTAATTGCCGGCCCCGTATGAGCCGCCGATCACGACGGTGAATTTCGGCACCGATGCTGTCGCGACCGCTGTCACCAGCTTCGCTCCGTCTTTTGCAATGCCGCCGGCCTCGTACTTCTTGCCGACCATGAATCCGGTGATGTTCTGCAGGAATACGAGCGGGATTTTGCGCTGGCAGCATAGTTCGATGAAGTGCGTGCCCTTGAGCGAGCTTTCACTGAACAGAATGCCATTGTTGGCAAGAATGCCGACCGGGTGGCCCCAGATATGTGCAAAGCCGCAGATCAGCGTAGAGCCATAGAGCTTCTTGAACTCCTCGAACTCGGAGCCGTCGACGACACGCGCGATGATATCGCGCACGTCATAGGGCTTGCGGGCATCCACCGGCACGACACCGTAGATGTCTTCAGGCGGATAGAGCGGCTCGCGCGGTTCGCGCACCTCCCATGAGGGCGCATGCGGTGCATTCAAATTGCCGACGATGCGGCGCGCGATCCCGATCGCGTGGTTGTCGTTCTGCGCGTAATGGTCGGTGACGCCGGATTGGCGCGAATGCACGTCCGCGCCGCCGAGCTCTTCGGCACTGACGATTTCGCCCGTCGCCGCCTTCACCAGTGGCGGTCCACCGAGGAAGATGGTGCCTTGATTGCGCACGATGATGCTTTCATCGCACATCGCAGGCACATAAGCGCCGCCAGCGGTGCAGGAGCCCATCACGACCGCAATCTGCGGAATCCCCAGCGCCGACATTTGCGCCTGATTGTAGAAGATGCGGCCGAAGTTGCGCTCGTCGGGGAAAATTTCGTCCTGCATCGGCAGGAACGCGCCGCCGGAATCAACCATATAGATGCACGGCAGATTGTTCTGCCGCGCGATATCCTGCGCGCGCAGATGCTTCTTCACCGTCATCGGATAATAGGTGCCGCCCTTGATAGTGGCATCGTTGGCGACGATCACGCATTCGCGGCCCGACACGCGCCCGACGCCGGTGATGACACTCGCCGAATGCACGTCGCCGCCGTACAGACCGAAGGCCGCCAGCGGCGACAGTTCGAGAAAAGCCGTGCCGGGGTCGATCAGCAGATCGACACGATCGCGCGCCAGCAACTTGCCGCGCTTGATGTGACGCTCGCGCGAAACTTGCCCTCCGCCTTCAGCGACCTCGGATAGCCGCTGCCGCAGATCGGCAACCAGCGAGCGCATGTTCTCTGCATTGGCTTTAAAATCGGCAGACGCCGGATTGATCTCGGATCGCAATGTCATGGTGACAGCGTGTTGCCTCCCGGCGCATCGTTTTTTGATTTTGCGGCAGCGATGTGCCGCTTGCATCGTTCTTGGATCAAGGGTGCCATCGCATCAAGCGGGCACGCAACCACAACTTTGCAGCCAACTGGAATTTGGCGCGGCGATGCAGCCTGCATAAGGCATGGCATCGGCCCAAAATGTCTTTTGTCCGACATTTGGCGAGGAACACGGCCCCCGGCGCGCGCCTTTGGACCGCGCAGCTTGAGGGAGTCAGTGCGTCCAGGGCTCGACCCGGCGGAAGGCGAAATTGTCGGAATAGGCCGCCTGCCGCCTCACCCGCTCCTTCGGCTCGATCACCTGATACGCGATGCCCTCACGCTCGCAGTAGGCAACCGCCTCCTCGCGGGTCTCGAACCGGAGGGTCAATTGCTGTTTCATGTCGCCGGATGAGGTCCAGCCCATCAACGGCTCAATCGTGCGCGGCTGCTCCGGCTCATAGTCGAGCTGCCAGTCCCGGGTCTTGGCGGTCCCCGATTGCATGGCGTTCTTGGCGGGCTTGAAAATGCGAGCGGTCATGGGATCATGGCGGTTTGAGACAACGGAAACGGCTGCTGTGGCGGGTTAGCACCGGCTGGTGTACCGATAACGGCCGATAGATTGTACGATTCTCTTTCATAGCCAAACCGACCGCCGAAACCGGTATATTTGTTTCGCAAGAACCTGACAATTGCAGGCGTGCCCGGGGTCGGTCCGGATCGACCCCGCGCACACAGCCGACGAGCGAGCGACGATGAGCAGCAACGAGATCCTGAGCACCGAAATTCATGCGATTTTGCCGCCCAAGGGCCGGGACCTGCGTCTCGACTTCTTCCGCGGAGTCGCCAACTGGTGGATTTTTCTGGATCATATTCCGAACAACGTCGTGAACTGGGTCACGCCGCGCAACTACGGATTCAGCGACGCAGCCGACCTGTTCGTTTTCATCTCCGGCTATACCGCCTCGTTCGTCTATGCCCAGATGATGATCGACAAGGGGTTTATCGTCGGCTCGACGCGGCTGTGGAAGCGCGTCTGGCAACTCTACGTCGCCCACGTGATGCTGTTCGTGATCTACATCGCCGCCATCGGCTGGGTGGCGCTGCGCTACAATGACGTCGATATCATCAACGAGTTCAACGTCGCGGGTCTGGTCGACAATCCGATCCAGACATTGACTCAAGGGCTGCTGCTGAAATTCAAGCCGCTCAACCTCGACGTGCTGCCGCTCTACATCGTGCTGATGGGACTTTTCCCGCCGATCCTCTGGGCGATGCTGCGTCGCCCCGACCTGACGATGCTCGCATCTCTCGCGCTTTACTTTGCCGCGCGCCAGTTCGGCTGGAATTTGCCCGCTTATCCGGCTGGCACCTGGTACTTCAATCCCTATACATGGCAGCTTTTGTTCGTGTTCGGAGCCTGGTTCGCGCTTGGCGGCGCGCTGGAGTCGCGCTCGGTCATCAAGTCGAAATGGCTGCTTTATCTTGGCGTGGCCTACCTGGTGTTTGCGCTGATCATGACCATGGCCGGCGCTTTCAGGGGCTTCGGAGAGCTGTTTCCGAAATGGCTCTACGATGCGTTCAATCCGAACGACAAGACCAACATGGCGCCCTACCGCGTCCTGCACTTCATCATCATCGCGTTCCTGATCACGCGGTTCGTGCCAAAGGACTGGTCGGCGCTTGAGTCAAAATGGCTCGATCCGGTGATCAAGTGCGGTCAGCAATCGCTGCAGGTGTTCTGCGTCGGCATCTTCCTGTCGTTCATGGCGCACTTCCTGCTGACCATCTCGTCCGGTTCGTTCTTCACTCAGTTGCTCGTCAGTGTCGTCGGCATCGCGATCCTTTGCGGCTTCGCCTACTACGGAAACTGGTCGAAGAAGCAGGACAAGCCATCCAAGAAAATGCCCCCCGCTCCGGCCGGATCGCCGCCGAAGGCGGTCGCGGCCAAATCCTGAGGACAACACAAGTCCCGAGTCCACCGCGCGGCCGATCCGTCCTCGGCCGCGCCTTCGTCCGGCGGCGATGAGGCGAGCGTTTACCGGCCGGTAACCGAGGAACCGGTTGCCGCCCGAGCCTTAACGGCTCGTCAATTCGGGCGCTGCAATTTTCACCGTCAGGGCTAGGTAAGCGCGCGAGGATTTTTTCGCAGGCGGTGTCCTTTGCTCTCATTCGATCCGGCGCTGTACTGGCGCCGGACACGGCGATGGAGCCAGAGACGATGGGTGGGATTGAGTGGGGCTTCGAGCTGGTTGGCCTTGGCCTGATCGCGCTGTGCCTGTGTGTTTTCGTGTTCTCGTCGCGCATTCCACCGGTGGATAGATACCGCGACGTGCGCTGAGTCCCGCTCGCGCGACCATGCATCATCGATGGAGATTTGGTCGGGGCAGCTGGATTCGAACCAACGACCTGCAGTACCCAAAACTGCCGCGCTACCAGGCTGCGCTATACCCCGAGATGTCTGGATAGGCCGTCGTACACGCTGAACGCCCGGCCAGCAAGACTGCCGGAAATCGCTATTTGCCGCTGAAAAGCGGATGCGCGACACGATCCCCCGGCCGAATGCCGAGCTTCTTGGCGGTTCCGGCGACGACCTCCAGAACGCCCTTGGCCGGCCCGCCTGACGAAATGGTCGCGAGCGACTCCGGCACGGTGTTCTCGGCGATCCGGATGATCCGGCCGTCGCCTGCGATAAAAATCATGTCGAGCGAGACATAGGTGTTCTTCATCCACATCGCGACCGGCTGCTCTGGCGAGAAGTCGAACAGCATGCCTTTGCCCTCGGGCAGCTCCCGGCGAAACATCAGGCCCTTGGCGCGCTCGTCATCGGTCTTGGCGTATTCGACCGAAAACACCTGGACGCCGGATTTGGTGATGATCTCCAGCGGCTGGAATTCAGCTGAATGTCCCGGAGACATTGTCGCCAGCAACAGCCATACCGGGAGGCAAGCCAGCATCAGGAGTTGGGCGGCAGCCTCCTTCAATGCCCGCAAGTTCAATGCCCGCAATTCTGGTACTCCGACGCGCGTCATCCGAAATCCTGGCTCTGGTGCTGCTTGTGATCCGCCGAAAGCACCCTAGCCCGGAGATCAAGGCCAATTCCAGATGCACAACGGACTGTGATCGGCCGGATCTGATCCGCGACGATGATCGGGAGATTCGATCTCAGTGCGACGACAGACCGCCTGGCCCCGTCTCGGGCTGGATTTCGGCGGCCATCATGCCCTTGGAGCCGGGTCCGTAGCGGACCATGACGAACTGTCCCGGGCGCAACTCGGTCAGTCCGTAACGCCGCAGCGTTTCCATGTGGACAAAGATATCGGGCGTGCCCTCGCCGCAAGTCAAAAATCCGAACCCGCGCAGCCGGTTGAACCATTTGACCTGCGCCCGTTCGAGGCCGCTGGTCGGCGTGACATTGACGTGGGTCCGTGGCGGCAGCATCTGGGCCGGATGAATCGCGGTCGACTCATCCATCGAGACCACGCGAAACGCCTGATAGCCCTTCTGGCGCTGGACGCATTCGACGACGATGCGAGCGCCCTCATAGGCGGTCTGAAATCCGTCGCGGCGCAGCACGGTCACATGGAGAAGAATGTCAGGCCAGCCGTTGTCAGGAACGATAAAGCCGTAGCCTTTGGACGCATCGAACCACTTGATGACACCGCGCAGTTCGACCAATCCGGTCGCCGGACCTTCACCGGGCAAATTGCCGAGATCGACATTGGCTGAAAAATCCGTTTGAGCTGCACGACCCGCGGCTACTCCGCCAGACGGCGCGCCGCCAAATCGCTTTGACTCGAAACTGTCCGACCCCATGACCCAACACCCCACCGGTCGCATGCCATCGTTGTGACAGCCCGGAATTGCGCGCGATGCTTGCTCTTGTCGATCAACATCGGCGCGAATCTCTTGATTAGACGATAACACTCCGGGTTTGGCCGAAAAGCTAAAAATCGGAATCACGTTGATCTATGAACAGTCTTGCAATGAGCCGAATCAATTGCTCAGCAAGTCGGCACTCAGTTTCCGATGAAAGGCCCGAGCGTTTCGCCGATGTCGTGGCGGATCACGAGGTCGGCCATCTCGTCCTGTTCCGTTGCCTCGTTGTTGACGATCACCAGCTTTGCGCCGCAGTTCCGCGCCAGCAGCGGAAATCCGGCCGCAGGCCACACCACGAGCGACGAGCCGATCGCAATGAACAGGTCGCAATGCTGTGCGAGTTCCGTGGCGCGGCGCATTTCATTCTCCGGCATGGCCTGACCGAATGAGATCGTCGCCGTCTTGACCGGATCGCCGCAGGACGGACAATCAGGCGCATGTCCATCGGCATCGAATAGCTGCTTGACCCAATCGAGCGAGTAGGGTTTTTCGCAGCCGATGCAGCGCGCATAGGTCGTGTTGCCATGCAATTCGATGACGTGACCGGCCGCAAAGCCCGAGGCCTGATGCAGGTTGTCGATGTTCTGGGTGACGATCGCGGGAACCTTGCCGGCCTTGTAAAGTGCTGCCAACGCGCGATGGCCGCGGCCGGGCCTTGCCGCATTGAAGGTCGCCTCCATAGCGAACCGCCGCCGCCAGGCTTCGTCGCGCGCATCCTGACTGGCTACAAATTCGTCGAACGGGATCGGGCGATTTCTGGTCCAGATGCCGCCCGGCGAGCGAAAATCAGGAATACCGCATTCGGTTGAGATGCCCGCGCCCGTGAACGGCACGATGACTTTCGCAGCCGCGATCAGATCGCCGAGCCGCTCTACACCTTCGCCGAGACTGGATACTATCATGGGGGACCCTGACGGCGCGCCGGAATGCGACTGAAGCATCGCGCGCGTTTTTCAGACGATGCTGGCATATTGCCCGCTTTGCGGTTACATCGGCAATCGTTTCAACAGCTTTGGCCGATGGACATCCCATGCGTTTTCTTCACACCATGCTGCGCGTCCGCAATCTCGATGTGGCCCTGAAATTCTATTCCGACGCGCTTGGCCTGAAAGAAGTCCGCCGCATCGACAACGACAAGGCGCGATTCACGCTGGTGTTCCTGTGCGCCGCGCAGGACGAAAAACTGCTCGCGTCGCTGCCGAAGACCCGCGGCGCGCCGCTGGTGGAACTGACATACAATTGGGATGAAGAGACCTACGGCGAGGATCGCTACTTCGGTCACCTCGCCTATGAGGTCGACGATATCTACGCGACCTGCGACCGTCTGCAGAAGCTCGGCATCGTGATCAACCGGCCGCCGCGCGACGGCATGATGGCGTTCATCCGTTCGCCGGACAAACACTCGATCGAGCTGCTGCAAAAAGGCGACGCCAAGCCATCGCAGGAACCATGGGCGTCGATGCCAAACACCGGACACTGGTAGAGCTGTGATCAGTCCGTCTCGTGTGGCTTTATAGGAGGTATCCTCTTAGCAACCGCCGACCGGTTCGCGTCCCGAACAATCGAGATTGCAGTCGGAGTCGCGGCACACCCAAGTCTTGGTCTTCGTGGAGTTTGCGTAAAAGCAGGCCCCGACGCATTCCTTGGCAAACGCCCTTTGCCTCAAGAATGTATTGGTGATCCCGAGGACACCGTTTTCCACTTTCACTGTGGTTCCGACCCGGCCCTGTCCGGGAACAGTCACTTCGACCTGGGCTGATGCCGGACAAATCAGGAACATCGTAATGGCCACCAAAGAAGTTGCGACCGCCGCCGGTGTGCGCAAAAAACCCAAAAAAGCTGATCGAAAAGCGTGATTTTGCATCGGATTTTGTTGAACCATAAGTTGCAATTCGGTCGGTGCGAGTTCCATTTGTGATGCTATTTTGCCACAATCAGGAACTCTCGATTTGGCTCCGTTCTTTTTGCTATCGCCTTTCCGTATACAGTTATTTAATCGATGAAGACTGCATTTTCCGGGGAATCAATTTGATGCGGGCGTATTTAGTCGGTTGCACCGCGTTGGTATTGGGAACGATGCTGCCTCAGACTGGCTTTAGCCAGCAGGTATTCTCGATCAATGACGCCATCAAGCAGGCCATTCTCACCAACCCTGGCGTTGGCGAGGCCGCGGCCAATCGGCGAGCGACGGAGTCCGAGCTGCGTCAGACGCAGTCGACACTGCTGCCTCAAGTCCGTACCGAGGCTCGGTATGGGCCGGAAAGATTCAACCAGAACATTGTGCCCGCGCCGCTTGGGAACGGTATCACGCGCACGGGACGGGAAGCCTCGGTTGTCCTCAGACAACTGGTGTTCGACGGATTCACATCCATCAATGAAATCTGGCGGCAGTCGGCCAGAGTGAATGCCGCCGCCGCGCGCGTTCACGAACGCACCGAACTTCTGGCTCTGGAGGCCGCCGAGGCCTACATCGATATCACGCGCTTTACCCGGCTGATTGTCGTCGCCGAAGACAATCTGCGCGTTCATCGGAGCCTGTTCTCCAACGTGCAGACCCGCTTCAATGGCGGACGCGCCGGCGAAGGCGATCTGGAGCAGACCCGGGAGCGAGTTGAAAACGCGGTCGCAATCCTCGCGGGCTTCCGTCAAAACCTGGATGAAGCGCGCGCCCGCTATCGCAATGCCGTCGGCCTCGAGCCATTCAATCTGAATACGCCCGGCCGGCTCGGTGGATTGCCGAGAACAAAGGACGAGTCACTGGCTGTTGCGCTGCGTTTCAACCCGACCATCAAGGCCGCGGATCAGGATGCGCGAGCTGCGAAGTACGGGTTCGACGCGACCGCCGGAGCTTTCGTCCCCAACGTGTTCTTCGAGGGACGCGCCTCCACCGGCGTCGATGCAAACAACTTCACCGGCAAGCGCGATGAATTGAGCGGCAAGCTGGTCGCGAGCTGGGACATTTTCCGCGGCGGTCAGGATTTGTGGCGACGTAACGAGCTTTCGGAGCGCTATGTCGAAAGCACGATGCGCCACGCGCGTCTGCAGCGAAGCGCGCTTGAATCGATCGACCGGGCTTGGGCTGCACGCACGCTGACAGCCGACCGCATCGCCGCCCTCAATCGCCAGATTGCGTCCGACCGCAAGGTGATCGTGGCCTATCAGAAAGAATATGAACTCGGTCAGCGCTCTCTCGTCGATCTGCTGAACGCACAGAACCAGCTGTTTAACGCCTTTGTTTCGCTCTATTCCAGCCAGAGCGTCGCAGTCTTCGCTGACTATCAGTTGCTCGCCGCCATGGGTGGCTTGATCGAGTATGTGAAGTCGCCGCCGCCGGCTGACGCATCGCCTCTCGATGTTGAACCTCTCGGACTTTTCCCGACCAAGCTGCCCCCGATCATCTTCCGGGCCCCGCTGACCGGACCGGAGCCGCTTCAGGCGTCACCACCGGTGCAGCCCTTTGCCAGCTATGCGGCAACTGACGATGCCACCGCGAAGAACAAGCCCAACTTTTCAGACCGTTGGGGTGCCGCCAACCCGATATCGGACATGCTTGAGTCCGCAGCACGCTGGAAATAGGCAAGATTGGCGAAACTGAGCATGCTTTGCGGGTGCGCGCCCGGCAGCTCAGGGCCGCGTCCAGGCCGTTAGGCTTGTTGCCAGATTGTCCCCAGAAGGCTTTAAAACTGCTGTAGAATACTGGGGTATTCCGGCCCGGGGAATTGCCCGTGAACAAGCATTTTGGCGAATCTGTTGCATCCGCGGCGATGAAAGAACCTATGGCAGGCCATTCAAGCCAGCCCGATCCGCTTATTGAATCATTGCTGTTTCTCGCCTCGCATCATGGCCGCTCCGTCAGCCGCGACGCATTGGTCGCCGGCCTGCCGCTGGTAAACGGCCGACTCACGGCGTCACTGGTTGAACGTGCGGGAAAACGCGCCGGATTGGACATCAAGCCGGACAAGCGCAGCATCGAGCAAATTCCAGCTTTGGTGCTGCCCGCGCTGCTCGTCATGAAAGACGGCTCGGCCCTGATCCTCACCGCAAGGTCGGATGACGGCGCACATATCAGCGTGCTCGAACCCGGCACCCTGTCCCCGCCGATAACCCGCTCGATCAAGTCGGTCAGCGAGAGCTATTCCGGCTACATGTTTCTGGCTCGCCCGGAGCCCGCCGCCGACGAACGCACCACGGCCGCCGGAGACCTGCCCAAGAACCACTGGTTCTGGTCGATCGTGCGCCGGTTTGGATCCAATTACGGGCACGTCGCTTTGGCAGCGTTTCTGGTGAACATGCTTGCGCTCGCCGCGCCCTTGTTCACGATGAATGTTTACGACCGGGTCATTCCGAACGGCGCCATTCCCTCCCTGATCGCGCTGGCCATCGGACTTGGACTGGCGATCGTTTTCGACTTCGTCATCCGGATGGTCCGCAGCCGCATCGTAGACCTGACCGGAAAGAAAATCGACGTCGTCCTGGCGTCGAACATTTTTGAGCACGTGCTTTCCATCAAGATGGCCAATCGTCCGGCGTCGGTCGGCATTCTTGCCAACCAGATGCGCGACTTCGATTCGGTTCGCGATTTCTTCACATCGGGCACCGTGGTCGCCGCAACGGATCTGTTTTTTGCTGCGATCTTCATCGGTGTGCTGTTCATTATCGCCGGGCCGCTGGCGTGGATTCCGCTGCTGATGCTGCCGATCATCATCGCTGCGGGATTCATCCTGCAGCGGCCGCTCGATCGCGCCATGAAACGTCTGCAGGCAGAAGCATCCGCGAGGCACGGCGTCCTCGTCGAGTCGCTGTCGGGTATTGAAACAGTACGTGCCGCCGGCGCCGAGTCGCGGATGCAGACAGTCTGGGAACGCTCGGTGGCCGCAACCGCGCGCTCCGGCGAGGATGTCCATTTCTGGTCGACACTGGCGCTGACGATATCCAGCTCGGCGCAGCAGATCACCAGCATGCTTCTTGTGCTGATCGGCGTGTTCCTGATCATCGACGGCAAGATCACGATGGGCGCCCTGATCGCCGCAAACATGCTGTCGGGCCGCGTGCTTGCACCGATCTCGAGTCTCGCCTCGGTGATCACCCGCGCCACACAGACGCTCAGCGCACTGCGCGCCATCGACCGGTTGATGAATCTCGAACGTGAACGGCCGCCCGGCCGCAGCTACGTGTCCCGCAAGATCGAACGCGGCACGATTTCGTTCAACAATGTCAGCTTCCGCTACCCCAACTCCAAGCAGGACGCGCTCAGCAATATCTCTTTCGAGATCAAGGAGGGCGAGCGCGTTGCGATCATCGGCCGCGTCGGCTCAGGAAAAACCACGGTAGGCCGGCTGCTTTCGGGTTTCTACGACCCCACGGAAGGCAGTATCGCGATCGACGGCATCGATGCGCGCCAATACGACCCCGCCGATTTGCGCTCAGGCATCGGGTTCATCATGCAGGATACCGATCTCTTCTTCGGGAAACTGCGCGACAATATCTCGCTCGGCAAGCCTGCGGCAACCGACGACGAAATCATCGAGGTCGCCAGGCTCGCAGGCGTCGAGAACTTCGTCGCAAGCCATCCGCTCGGCTACGATATGCCGATTTCGGAAGGCGGCCGCAGCCTCTCCGGCGGCCAAAAGCAGGCGATCGGGTTGGCGCGCGCGCTGATCCGGCGGCCAAGGATCATGTTCATGGACGAGCCGACGGCTCATTTCGATGTCCGGACGGAGACCGAGTTTCTGGAGCGCCTGAAGGCACTCGCGCAATCGGAGATGACGATCATCGTCTCGACACACCGGCCTTCCCTGCTCAATCTCGTGACCCGCATTCTTGTCTTCGAACAGGGCAAGCTCGTCGTCGACGGACCGCGCGAGACCGTCATGGCCAGCATGCAGGCCGGCGCGCAACGCCAGGCCACCCAGCTCAAGGCCGAACCCAAAGTAGTACCACGCAATGCAGCCCTCTGATTTCGCGTTCGCCAATGACGTGCGCGCCGCAGTCGAACTGCGGACGCCACAAACGACACGAATGGTGTTGATCGCATCGTCGGCACTGTTCGTGTGTGCGCTGCTCTGGGCCCATTTCGCCATTCTGGACGAAGTCAAACGCGGCAACGGCCGCGTCATTCCAAGCCGGCAGATACAGGTCGTTCAATCGCTCGAAGGCGGAATTGTCGGCGCGATCCTGATCCAGGAAGGCGCCATCGTTACGCAAGGCCAGCCCTTGATGAGAATCGAGGACACCAAATTCGCATCCGAATTTGGCGAGATCCGGGAACGCCGCGCGGCCATGGCGGCGCGTGTGGCACGCCTCGAGGCCGAGGCTGGAGGCGCGACGACGCTCGCATTTCCAGGCGACCTCGCCGAGGTATCGCCTGCCGTTGTCGCCGGCGAAAAGAGCTTGTTCGATCAGCGGGCCCGCAAACTCTCCCAGGACATCGATGTCATCACTCAGCAGGAAACGCAGCGCCGCCGCGAACTCCAGGAGTACAAGGCGACCGAGGTCAAGCTGACGGAGACGCTCCAGCTTCTGAACCGCGAAGTCGACCTGACGCGAAATCTGTTCAAGCAGAAGGTGGTTCCGGAAATCGAGATGCTGCGCGTCGAACGGCAGGCCAGCGAAATGCGCGGTCAGCTCGAGGTGATCCGCGCATCGACCCAGAAGGCGCAAGCCGGCATCCAGGAAGCACAGGCCCGCATTGAGACGGCCAAGACGACGCTGCGTGCGCAGGCCGATGAAGATTTGGCCAAGTCGCGCGGCGACCTTGCGGTGCTCGACGAGAATATCAAATCGGCCAAGGATCGCGTGTTCCGTACCGAACTGAAGTCGCCGGTTCATGGCATCGTCAACAAGCTCAACATCAATACCATAGGCGCGGTCGTTCAATCCGGGGCCAATGTGATGGAAGTCGTTCCGCTCGACGACACGCTGCTGGTCGAAGGCCGCATTCGTCCGCAAGACATCGCGTTCATCCGGGCCGGCCAGGATGCCGTGGTCAAGGTGACCGCATATGACTCCTCGGTATACGGTTCGCTCAAGGGCAAGGTCGAGCGTATCAGCGCGGACACGATCACCGAGGACGCCAGAGCCGATCGGGGCAGCGAGAAGACCGAGGTTTTCTATCGCGTCATTGTCCGCACCGATACCAACCACCTTGGCTCCGCTGCCGTGCCGTTGCCCATCATTCCGGGCATGGTCACAACCGTCGAAGTGCTGACAGGCAAGAAGTCGGTGCTGGACTATATTATCAAGCCGGCCCGCCTGCTGCGGGACGAGGCCCTGCGCGAACGCTGATAACCGGCCGTTAAGTCTGGTTCCGCTCCGATGGATCCGGTTTTCGCTTTCCGGAGCATACGATGCGCGGTCCACCACAGCGCCAGCGTTAACGGATCGTTTCAAGATCGCCGTTCGATAAAATTGTCCGGAACGGCTTTGCATCGCCTTCACTAGGCTTCCGACAATCCCCGCGCCTACCCCGCCGCTTTAACCGCGGCGGCAATATCTGTCGCGAATACTCCCCGTCATAACAAGCGGGACGAGGATCGGCTCAAGCCGGCGAACGCTCCCGCGCCACGGGGGCTTGTCATGTTCGATCGTCCGGAAGCCGGAAGGCTGCGCGTTGCCCAGTTCGGCGCTGCGTTGTTGATGCTGTGCATTGCGACCGAAGCAATGGCGAAGCCGAAGGCGCGCAAGCCGATTTTCGACGATCTCGTCACACCCTCGATGCTGCTGCAAGCCCCTCCGGCGGCGCGCGTCAACACCACCAACCAGCCCCGCTTCTTCTCGATCAACAGCGTGCTCGCGAAGCTGGACGGCAAACCGATCCCGTCTGAATCGGTTCGTGTCGCCGCCGCGACCGCAACTCCGGTGATATCGGATATTCCCGAGAGCATTGGCGGAACCGGATCGCGCACCTCCGAACCCTACGGTCTGCTGAGCTTCCGTGCGCCCGAAGGCGCACTCTGGCGCAAGTGGCGCGCGGTCGAACAGGATATCGCCAAGGACACCGCATCGCTTGCGGCCTGTCCGGACGATGCATCGAAATGCGACGAAGCCACCCAGCGTTTCGGCAATATGATCGGCGATGTTCGCGGCCGCACCGGCCGCGCCCGGATCGAGGCCGCCAACCGCCTGGTGAACGGCGCCATTCGCTACACCAGCGACCTCGTCCAGCATGGCGTGCTCGATCAATGGAGCGCGCCGCTCGCGACCCTCGCTTCCGGCCGTGGCGACTGCGAGGATTATGCTATCGCAAAGTATGTGTTGCTGCGCGAATCCGGCGTGCCGCAAGGCGACCTGCGTATCCTGCTCGGCCGTGACAGGGCCGCTCGCGAAGATCACGCGGTCCTGGCGGTCAAGGATGGCGGGAGCTGGATCATTCTCGACAACCGGACCATGAACACCGCCGAAGACACGGCCACGAACCACTTCGTTCCGCTGTTCGCCGTCGATCAGGCCGGCGTCAGCCTGTTCGCGTCACCCTACTTTTCACAATCCGGCGCCAGCCAGTCGGGCGTATCGCCCGCCTCCGCGGACGTATCGGCAAACGGTTGGGCCAGCGACGTCAACCTCGACAGCGATGGCGGAGCAAGCTGGGGCGATGCCGGCATGAACATGCCTGGCCTCGGCGGCGGCATGGCGCAGATCCCTTTCCTGCTCTGATCGCTCCCGGACGCGGCGAGACGATGCTACACTCGCACGATCGGCTCGAGGATTCGGCGTGACCAAGATTACGATAGCAACGCCGGCCTTCGGCGAACTGTTCTACAGCTCCTATGTGCGGTCGCTGTTCCGGCTGACCCAGGCTCTCGGCCAGCGAAAATGGCAATCGACGTTCGCCAGTGTCTCCTATTCCGACATCGTCGAGAGCCGGAATTATCTGCTGACATACTGGTACGACAAGACCGACTCGACCCATCTGCTTTTCCTGGATGCCGACATGGGCTACCCGGCCCAGTTGATCCTCGACATGGTCGATCTCAACAAGCCGGTTGTTGGCGTGATCTATCCGAAGCGGCAGATCGATCTCGAGCGGATCGCGCAACTGTCAGCGTCCGGCAATCCATCGAA
Organism: Hyphomicrobiales bacterium; assembly: GCA_021732215.1. Lineage (GTDB taxonomy): Bacteria > Pseudomonadota > Alphaproteobacteria > Rhizobiales > Xanthobacteraceae > SG-bin9. Next base: position 245,422 of record JAKFVL010000010.1, on the reverse strand, counting down.
GCGCGCGATTGCCCGTGCCCATGATTATATCGTCAGACGCGAACGCGGGACTGCGACCCAGCGCAAGAACGGATTTATCACCGTAGATGGTTGCGGGACCGGGATCATGCTGATCGCGCGCACCGCAGTGGACGCCATGCTGGCGGCCATGCCGGACCTCTCCGATACAGAGGGCGCCAAAGGCACGCCGCTCGCGACCGGGCTCGACCGCATGATCCGCGCCTTTCAGCCCGTGCGGGTCGGCGGCAAGCTGCTGTCGGAGGACTTCTCGTTCTGCCATCGCTGGCGGCAGTGCAAGGGCGAGATCTGGGTCAACACCACCTACGAGATCGAGCACGTCGGCGTGCATCGCTTCAAGGCGCGTTACGACGATCGCGGTCCGCAGCTCAGCGTCAACATTCCGCTGGGCGACAAGCTGGCGATCGCATCGCAGCCCAAGTCGCGCCGGGTTGCGACCGGGACGATCCCGATGCCTGGCAAGGCCAAGAGCAAACTATCGGTCAAGGTCCGGGAATAACGGCAACCTGTCCGGGTCGCTTCCAGCATACGCGCCGCATCGTTTCCATAAACGAAAAGCCCGCCGGAATGAGCCGGCGGGCTTTGTTTATTCGGCTGGAGCCGATATCAGAGCGTCGCGACCTGCGCCGCGTGCGCCGCATCCTCGTGCATGATCGTGATCGCACCCGGCGCCGTCGGCAGCGAGGTTGCCACGGTCACGAAGTTGGCGCCGTTCGCAGCACCATCCACATCGACGCGCAGATCGCAGCCGACATGCTGGACGTATTCCCCTAGCTGATGACCATCGGCCATCTGGAACAGCGCCGACACATCGATGATGTCGCCCTGCGACTGGTTGAAGTCGGCGATGATGCTGGCCGCGGTCGCGTCGGTCAGCTGGAAGACATCCGCACCGTCGGTGCCGTGGAGCGCCGGAGCATGCGCGCTCGCGTCGTCGGGCTGGCCGAGCGAGGTTTCGAAGTCGACCTCGACGAACGTCCCCTTGGTGCCATCAGCATAGGTGAAGCTGCCGGCGAACGGCACGTTCTGCCCGTCGATCGGCGTCGTGTTCGGCGTGACGGCGAGATCGATGCTGGCGATGCCGAGATCGGTCAGCTTGGTCAGTTCGCCGTCATCGCTGATGCCGTCGTTGTTGGCATCCTGCCAGACCACGAGATCGGTGAAGGCCTGATCGTTGCTGTCGATCACGCCGTCCTCGTTCGCATCGAGGCTGGCCAGCGCCGCGATGCCGTCCTTGAAGAACCCGCCGTTGAAGGTTGGCGTGAACAGCTCGTTGCCGTTCTCGATCTTGCCGGAGTGATCGACGTCGAGTGCCAGCAGTCCGTCCTGGCCATTCCTGGTCCAGGCGACCTGATCCAGAGCCCCGTCGGCATTGATGTCGAAGTGGACCCCGTTGTCGAGCGTCTTGAACGAAATGCCAGGCGCACCGAGATCGAGCACAATGGGGTCAGCCAGAGTGGCCACCGAGGCGTAATCCGAGGCGACATTTGGCACGCCCGACGCGGTGACGCTCGTGTAGTTTGAGAATACCGCCACGAGAGAGGGAGCCGTGCCAGTACCATCGGCATCGGGATCGTAGTACAGGGCTACATTGTTACCTGCGCCACCCAATACGTCCGTATACGCAAGGACGAACACACCGCCGTTGAATGTTCCGTTTTGGTTGTCCAGCAGCGTATTGATCTCAGCCGCCGTATCCGCCGAATTAGCTGCGATGTTGAATACAACGAGGTCAGCGCTTGAAATTGTGCTTCCGCCGCCACCCGTGACCGTCACTGTTCTCACTTGATCGATGGCTGCTGTGCCACTGTGATTGGCGAGCGAGAAATTGATGAAATTCAGGATGTCATCGGTACTGGAGAAATCGGTAATGATGTCGTAGTTCGCTGTTGTACTTCCATCGAGTTTGAAGGCGTCAGTTCCATTTCCACCCGTCAGCGTGTCCTGACCGGCGCCGCCGATCAGAATGTCGTTTCCGGAGCCTGCCACAATCGTGTCATCGCCGGACGAACCGGCAATCGTGAACCCTTCGGTCTGGTTCGACAGGTTCAGCGTTACAGCGGCCGTAAGCGTTACATTCTCGATATTGGCAATTTGCGCGTTGCTCGTGCTGGTGAAGTTCGCTCCGACCTGCAGAGTGTCGGCACCGCCGCTACCGTCAAGCAACGTATCGTTCTGTGCGCCGACGATCGTGTCAACTCCGCCTCCGCCTGTAATCGAGTCGATCCCTGATGAACCCGTGATCGTGAACCCTTCTGTCTGGTTCGACAGGTTCAGCGTCGCAGCGGCCGTCAGCGTCACATTCTCGATATTTGCAATCTGGGCATTGCTCGTGTCGGTGAAGTTCGCTCCGACCTGCAGAGTGTCGGCACCTCCGCCACCGTCAAGCAACGTATCGTTCTGTGCGCCGACGATCGTGTCAGCTCCGCCTCCGCCTGTAATCGAGTCGATCCCTGATGAACCCGTGATCGTGAACCCTTCCGTCTGGTTCGCCAGGTTCAGCGTCGCAGCGGCCGTCAGCGTCACATTCTCGATATTTGCGATCTGGGCATTGCTCGTGTCGGTGAAATTCGCTCCGATTTGCAGCGTATCGGTATTGGCTCCGCCATCGAGCAGCGTGTCATTTTGCGCTCCGTTGATGACATCGTCGCCTGCACCGCCGCTAATCCAGTCTGCTCCGGATCCGCCTGTCAGTATGTCGTTGCCGCCGAAACCATAAATGACTTGATCGTTGGTCGTTGCGGAGCCATCGATCGTGTCGCCGGCGGTGTTCAATCCGAGCCGCAGAGTCACTGCCTCCGTGTAATTTACGTCACCATCATTAGCCCGCGTTGTCGTCAAACTGATCGTTTGAACGGTGCTGTAGCTTAGCGCTGTCGTTTCGACATTCCCATTCGCCTGAGTCTGGAAATCAAAGGTCTCGCCGGTTCCACCGACAGTAACGCCAATCGAGGAGCTACCTCCGAACGAATACGTAAAGGACGTGTCATCGACATCTGTTGCCAACAGTGTGAACAGCCTTGAGTTATCGCTGATCGTGGTATTTGCACCGCTTGTGCCAGCGCTTAGGGCAGCATTGCCGGTGAAAGCGATATCTGTCGGCGCATCGTTCACTGCGTTGACGGTGATGGTCGCCGTTGCCGGGCTCGCATCCACACCGCCATCGTTGTCGATCGCAGTGTACTGGAACGTCGGCGCGCCGTTGAAGTTGGCCGCCGGCACGAAGTAGACCGTCGCCGCATTACCGGTCGCGGTTACCGTTCCGTTCACCGCAATAGCGCTCGTCAGAGCTGCATCGGAATACAGCGTGCCGTTGCCAGGCAGGCTGGTGATCCGGAACGATGCAACCGTACCGTCAACGTCCGCACCCGACAGCGAAACCGCAATCGAGGTCGCATCTTCATTGCCGGAGCCGGAGCCCGCGTTCGTCGTCGGCAGATCGTTCACGGCTGCGATGTTGATCGTCGCCGTGTCCGTCGCCGTCATCGCTCCGCCCGAGCCGGTGTCGCCGGTGTCGTCAACGAAGAGCGTCAAAGTCGCCGTCGCCGGCGGATTGTCGGTGTTGGCGTTGTAGACGATTGTCGCGCTGTTGTTGCCAGCGAGGAAATTATTCAGTTGCGTCAAAGTGCCGTTGATGACGACTGACGACGTCCCGTTGCCGCTGCCAATGCTCGCCCCGGTCGAACCGATCGCGACAGTGAGGATGCCCGCCGATACCGACAAGGTAATCGAGATCGGATTTACACCCGCATCGATGTCAGCAACCGAGAGGCCCGTTCCGTGCAGATTGAGATTTGTCTGCTCGGTTGCAGAGTAGCTTACCGGCGTGATGCTGGCCGTCGGCGCATCGTTCACTGCGTTGACGGTAATGGTCGCCGTTGCCGGGCTCGCATCCACACCGCCATCGTTGTCGATCGCAGTGTACTGGAACGTCGGCGCGCCGTTGAAGTTGGCCGCCGGCACGAAGTAGACCGTCGCCGCATTACCGGTCGCGGTTACCGTTCCGTTCACCGCAATAGCGCTCGTCAGAGCTGCATCGGAATACAGCGTGCCGTTGCCAGGCAGGCTGGTGATCCGGAACGATGCAACCGTACCGTCAACGTCCGCACCCGACAGCGAAACCGCAATCGAGGTCGCATCTTCATTGCCGGAGCCGGAGCCCGCGTTCGTCGTCGGCAGATCGTTCACGGCTGCGATGTTGATGATCGCCGTGTCCGTCGCCGTCATCGCTCCGCCCGAGCCGGTGTCGCCGGTGTCGTCCACCAGCAGAGTCAGCGTTGCGGATGCCGGAGGTGCATCGGTGTTGGGATTGTAGACGATGGTTCCCTCGGTGCTGCTCAGATTTACTCCGCCGAGCAGGTTGTTGATCTCCGTCACCGTGCCGGTGATCGTGACCGAAGACGTCCCGTTGCCAGAGGCCACGGTGATGCCGCTGTTGCCGGCCGTGATCGTTAGAATTCCATAGGTGACCGACAAAGTGGCCGAAATATCGTTGCCACCCGCATCGACGTCGGCAATTGACCCCAGCGAGATGCCAAGGTCCGCCAAGGTGAGGTTGGTTTGTTCGGTCGCATTGAAGGTGGCATTCGTGATGTTCGCCGTCGGCGCGTCGTTCACCGCCTGCAGGTCGAGTGTCACCGTATCGGTATCGGTCAGCGTTCCACCAGTGCCGGTGGCGCCGCCGTCGCTTGAAACGACCGTCAGGGTCACGTCGGTGGTGGAGTTCGCCACCGGGTTGTAGGTCACGCCGCCAGCCGCGTTCGCCAGGAACGTATTGACGTTCGCGAGCGTTCCGACCAGCTGGATCGATGCTGTTCCACTTCCTGTCACGGCGACGCCGCCGCCGGCGATCGCCGTCAACGTGCCGCTGCTGCCCGGAACCGAAAGCGTCACGGTCAGGTTCGAGCCGCCGATATCGGCGTCCGCCACCGAAATGCCGGTAAGCCTTGTCGGCGTATCTTCCGTGATCGCCAGCGGTGTCGTGAACGTGTTCACCGGTGCATCGTTCACCGCGGCGATGTTGATCGTCGCTGTGTCCGTCGCGGTCAACGGGCCGCCAGTGCCCGTGTCGCCGGTGTCGTCCACCAGCAGAGTCAGCGTTGCGGATGCCGGAGGTGCATCGGTGTTGGGATTGTAGACGATGGTTCCCTCGGTGCTGCTCAGATTGACTCCGCCGAGCAGGTTGTTGATCTCCGTCACCGTGCCGGTGATCGTGACCGAAGACGTCCCGTTGCCAGAGGCCACGGTGATGCCGCTGTTGCCGGCCGTGATCGTTAGAATTCCATAGGTGACCGACAAAGTGGCCGAAATATCGTTGCCACCCGCATCGACGTCGGCAATTGACCCCAGCGAGATGCCAAGGTCCGCCAAGGTGAGGTTGGTTTGTTCGGTCGCATTGAAGGTGGCATTCGTGATGTTCGCCGTCGGCGCGTCGTTCACCGCCTGCAGGTCGAGTGTCACCGTATCGGTATCGGTCAGCGTTCCACCAGTGCCGGTGGCGCCGCCGTCGCTTGAAACGACCGTCAGGGTCACGTCGGTGGTGGAGTTCGCCACCGGGTTGTAGGTCACGCCGCCAGCCGCGTTCGCCAGGAACGTATTGACGTTCGCGAGCGTTCCGACCAGCTGGATCGATGCTGTTCCACTTCCTGTCACGGCGACGCCGCCGCCGGCGATCGCCGTCAACGTGCCGCTGCTGCCCGGAACCGAAAGCGTCACGGTCAGGTTCGAGCCGCCGATATCGGCGTCCGCCACCGAAATGCCGGTAAGCCTTGTCGGCGTATCTTCCGTGATCGCCAGCGGTGTCGTGAACGTGTTCACCGGTGCATCGTTCACCGCGGCGATGTTGATCGTCGCTGTGTCCGTCGCGGTCAACGGGCCGCCAGTGCCCGTGTCGCCGGTGTCGTCCACCAGCAGAGTCAGCGTTGCGGATGCCGGAGGTGCATCGGTGTTGGGATTGTAGACGATGGTTCCCTCGGTGCTGCTCAGATTGACTCCGCCGAGCAGGTTGTTGATCTCCGTCACCGTGCCGGTGATCGTGACCGAAGACGTCCCGTTGCCAGAGGCCACGGTGATGCCGCTGTTGCCGGCCGTGATCGT
>JAKFVL010000010.1:233220-239208 GCA_021732215.1 Hyphomicrobiales bacterium | reverse complement strand
CCTCGGTGCTGCTCAGATTGACTCCGCCGAGCAGGTTGTTGATCTCCGTCACCGTGCCGGTGATCGTGACCGAAGACGTCCCGTTGCCAGAGGCCACGGTGATGCCGCTGTTGCCGGCCGTGATCGTCAGAATTCCATAGGTGACCGACAAAGTGGCCGAAATATCGTTGCCACCTGCATCGAGGTCGGCAACCGAGCCAAGCGATATTCCCGTGTTGGCGAGCGTCAGATTGGTCTGCTCGGTCGCATTGAAGGTGGCGTTCGTGATGCTCGCCGTCGGCGCGTCGTTCACCGCCTGCAGATCGAGTGTCAACGTATCGGTGTCGGTCAGCGTTCCACCGGTGCCGGTGGCGCCGCCGTCGCTTGAAACGACCGTCAGGGTCACGTCGGTGGTGGAGTTCGCCACCGGGTTGTAGGTCACGCCGCCAGCCGCATTGGCCAGGAACGCATTGACGTTCGCAAGCGTTCCGACCAGCTGGATCGATGCCGTCCCATTTCCCGTCACGGCGACGCCGCCGCCGGCGATCGCCGTCAACGTTCCGCTGCTGCCCGGAACCGAAAGCGTCACGGTCAGGTTCGAGCCGCCGATATCGGCGTCCGCCACCGAGATGCCGGTAAGCCTTGTCGGCGTATCTTCCGTGATCGCCAGCGGTGTCGTGAACGTGTTCACCGGTGCATCGTTCACCGGCGTAACGGTGATGCTGAACGGCTGATTGACCGGAGCCGAACCGTCTTCGTTGCCGTCTTCCACATTGACGTTGAACGACGCGGTTGTCGTCTCCGAGCCGTCGTGAACGAACGTCACCTGATTGGCGGCCAACTGCGTGCCGGTGAAGGTGTTCTGGGTCACGCCGTTGACCTGAATGATGCCGTTGGTCAGCGACGAAGCCGTGAACGTGACACCTGCCGCAACATCATCCGGATCGGTGAAGTTCAGATCCGTCGTCGTAATCGTGTAGGTCGCGCCTTCCGCAACGGTCGCCGCACGGTCGCCGGTCAAAACCGGCGCATCGTTCACCGCGTTGACGGTGACATTGATGTTGGCGGTCTCGCTGGCACCACCCGAGAGCACCGTATAGCTGAAGGCCGGAACCGCGCCGTTGAAGTTGGCTGCCGGCGTGAATGTCAGCACGTTGCCAGCCGCAAGCGTCACCGAACCGTTGGTGACGGCGACAGCACCGCCGCCGGCGGTGATCGCCGAGCCGTTGATCGCCGTAATCTGGGGCGTGCCCTCAAAATTATCGGCTTCAGCGCCATTCGTCCCGGCAACCGGGTTGAAGGTGATCGCGGTGTCCTCGTCGGTCGTCACCGTATCGGCGACGATGTCCGCAACCGCGGTGACGGTGACAGTGATGCTGGCGGTCTCGGTCACGCCGCCCGATGTGACGGTGTAGGTAAACGCCGGGGCAACGCCATTGAAGTCGGCTACCGGCGTGAAGGTCAGGATATTGCCCGCCGCAAGCGTCACCGAACCGTTGGTGACGGCGACAGCACCGCCGCCGGCGGTGATCGCCGTGCCGTTGATCGCCGTAATCTGGGGGCCGTCCTCAAAATTATCGGCTTCAGCGCCATTCGTCCCGGTGATCGGGTTGAAGCTGATCGCGGTGTCTTCGTTGGTTGTCACCGTGTCGGCCACGATGTCGGCAACCGCGCTCACGGTGATATCGGCCGTGTCGGTTGCGACCGAGTACGGCGTGCTGCCGCCGCTGGCCGTCGTATCGACTTTGGTGCCGGCGGTTCCTGCCGTCTGGTCCCATGCCTTGAAAGTGATCGCATCGGTGACAGTGCCGTTGAAGTCGGCGTTCGGCCGGAAATACAGCCGGTCAGTGCCGTCGGCAGACAGCAACAGCGCCTGCGCTGTCGAAACCGTCCCGACCAAAGACCACGCGCCGCCGCTGTTGGTCGAGTAGTACCAGGTTCCGTTGGTGGCGTTGACGCCGACCAGAGCAATGCCGGTCACTGCGCCAGTGTCGGGGTCAGTCACGTTGTTGAGGCCGCCGCCGCCGGTGAGATCAACCAATGTCGCAACCGAGCTGCCGACCGCACCGCTCGGGATCGCAGCATCCTCGGCAACCGTGGCCAACGCAGGCACAGCTACATCCGCCAAAACCGGCGCATCGTTCACCGCGTTGACGGTGATGCCCGCCGTATCGGTAGCGATCGAGAAGGCGGAAATGCCGCCATTCGTCGAGGTGTCGACCTTCGCGCCGGCAGAGCCGGTGCTCTCGTCCCATGCACGGAACGTAATGCCATCCGTGACTGTGCCGTTGAAATTTGCGGCCGGCTGGAAATAGAGCCGGTTGCTGGCGTCGAGCAGAAGCGCGCTGACGTTGCTGACCGCGCCAACCGCGGTCCAGTTGGCGCCGTTATCGGTCGAGTAGAACCAGGTGCCATTGGCGCTGTTGGTCGCGGTGATCGCGATGCCGAGGCCCGGTCCGTCCGGATCGGTCACGTTATCGAAGCCGCCGCCGCCGGGCAGATCGACCAGCGCGGAAACGAGTGTGCCGACCGCTCCGGTTGGCGCAGGCGCGTCCTCGTTGATCGTTGCGAAGACAGGCGTGTCGGTCGCATCAAGAATCGGCGCGTCGTTGATGTTGGTGACGTTGATGGTCAGCGTCGAGCTTGCGCTATCGCCGTCATTGTCCGTCAAGGTGTAGGTGAACGGACGGTTGAAGCTGGCCGTGAGCGTGGTCGGCGGAGTGTAGACATAAGTGCCGTCATCGAGATCGATGACGAAGCTCTCACCGGCGCTACCAGTAAATGTGATCGTGAGCTGGTTCGTCGCCGTGTTGAAGGTGTGCGTATTCGAACCCGAACCCGACGGCGTGATCGCGTCGTCCCCGCGGTCGTATGTATAGGTTCTTCCGCCAATTTCGACCGATCGAACATAGCCGCCATCGGCGCCGAAGGAGGTCGGAATGCTGCCGTCGATGACCGAGCCAGATACCGACGGGTTGACGGTGCCGACCAGGGTCGACTGGAGCTGGTTGAGATTGGTGACGATCAGAGCATCGGTATCCGTGCCCGCTCCCGTTCCGCGGCCGTCATAAGCCAACGGGTCGAGGTAGGTATCCGGCGCGGAAGCGCCGAGACCGATCGCAAACGACACGATGTCATTGGCGTTGATGAAGTTGATCCAGTCGGTCAGCTCGGTTCCCGAAACCTGCTCGCTTGTCGGATCGGGTTGTCCGTCGGAGATGAAGTAGGAGACGTTGCGCACGCCGGGTGACGTCAGCTTGCCCGGATCGTCAAAGGCGTCGGGCGCCAGCGCGGCTGCATCGTCGTAGTCCGTGCCATCGGTGGCTGTCAGGCCGTTGATGTAGGTCTTCGCATCCGCCACGGACAGCCAAACACTGCCCTGCTTCTGCGCGTTGTCGTTGAACCGGATGATCTGGACCTTGACGTCGCCGACCGCATCGTACTGATCGAGCAATTCGTTCGCCGCCGCCTTCAGAAGATCGAGGCGGGTTGCATATCCGGCGACGCCGGATGGATCGCCCATGCTGCCGGAACGGTCGAGAATCAGCAGGATGTTGGTGTCGGACGAGCCTTCGGTCACGGTCCGGGTGATCGGCGCCGCGACTGGAATGTCGTCGTCGATGGTGATGGTGAGCGTGCCGGTTGCGACATCTGCGTTTGGCAGCGTCGCGTCCCTGACCTGATAGGTCAGATTGACGGTCGCATCGTTCTCATTGTTGCCCAGAACGTGGAGCACCGGCTTCAGCAGCGTGAACACGTAGCTGCCTGCACCGGATGCATCCGAACCAGCGTCGACGACAACCGTGAAGATCGCGCCGCGCGCGACTGAAGATGCGGTCAGTGTATTGGTGCCGCTGTTCCAGCTGTAGCTCACGCTTTCGGTGCCGACAAAGCCTGTCGTACCGTTCATCGGCGCGAAGTTGATCGGATCAGAAGCAGCTCTGCCGTCAGTGTTGTAATCGTGCGGCAGCGTTCCGGTTACCGTGATGTCCTGACCCGGCAGGTCGTCGCCGAATGTGCTGCCGGCGACGCCGCCCGGAAGCCCTTCGTCGTCCACTGCGTTCGACGTCGTTCCTGCCGTCGGCAGGGTGTTGGTCTGCACGTTGGTGAGCGAGACCGTCGCCGTCGAGGTGTCGCCGTCGCCGTCCTTGATCGTGTAGGTAAAGCTCGCCGCGCCGTTGAAACCTGCGGTCGGCGTATAGGTGAAGGTGCCGTTGTTGTTGTAGGCGACCATCCCGCCCACGACGGCGCCAACGGTGACCTGGCCAGTCGTCGGCGCATTGTCGATATCGACGCCATCCGCCCCGAATGCGTCATTGGCGAGCAGATTGGCAGTGGTGAACGTACCGGTGATCAGCGTCGAGATGGTGTCGTTGACAGCCGTCGGAGCGTCGTCGTCGAACGTGATGGTCAGTGTGCCGCCCGCCGTCGAGCCGTCCGCGTCGGTGATGACGTAGGCAAGGCTCGTCGTCGGATCGGTCGTGTTCTCGTCGTTCGGACCGGTCGCGTGCAGAACATTGTCGACCAGCGTCACCTTGTAGGCGCCGGTCGAAGGATTGGTGACCTGAACCGTGAACACAACGCCGCGCGGACCCGTCGCCGTCAGCGTGTTCGACGCCCAGCTGTAGGTCACCGTCTCGGTGCCGACCGTCCCGGTCGTGCCGCCCAGCGCCGCAAAGCTGAAGGTGCCGGGCACGTCAAGACCGACGCTGCCGCCAAGCACGCCCGTGAAGGTGGCTTCGTTGTTGTCGCCGTCCACGTTCGGAACCGCCAGATCGCCGACCGTGCTCGCCGGATTGCCTGCCGGCGGGCCGCTCAGCCCGTCGTCATCGACCGAAGCCGCGGCCATGCCGCTGGTCGGCACGTTCGCATCGATCACCTGGAAGTTGATCGCAGCCGTCGCCGTGTCGCCGTCGCCGTCCGTCACCGTGAACGTCGCGCTCGTCGGCGCAACAGGACTCGTCGTCGGATTCGCAGCCGTGAACGAGTACGACCCGTCAGCCTTCACCTTGATCGAACCAGAACCGATCGCAATCGCCTGCGAGTAGTTCGAATCCCCAGCGTCGAACACCAGCGCCGTGCCGTTGACATGCGTCACCGACGCGCCATCAGCACCCGCCACGAAGTCCAGCGTCCCCGTCACCGTCGCACCTTCGGCGACGTTCTGCGAAGCCTCCGCCACAGCCGTCGGAGCGTCGTCGTCGAACGTGATGGTCAGTGTGCCGCCCGCCGTCGAGCCGTCCGCGTCGGTGATGACGTAGGCAAGGCTCGTCGTCGGATCGGTCGTGTTCTCGTCGTTCGGACCGGTCGCGTGCAGAACATTGTCGACCAGCGTCACCTTGTAGGCGCCGGTCGAAGGATTGGTGACCTGAACCGTGAACACAACGCCGCGCGGACCCGTCGCCGTCAGCGTGTTCGACGCCCAGCTGTAGGTCACCGTCTCGGTGCCGACCGTCCCGGTCGTGCCGCCCAGCGCCGCAAAGCTGAAGGTGCCGGGCACGTCAAGACCGACGCTGCCGCCAAGCACGCCCGTGAAGGTGGCTTCGTTGTTGTCGCCGTCCACGTTCGGAACCGCCAGATCGCCGACCGTGCTCGCCGGATTGCCTGCCGGCGGGCCGCTCAGCCCGTCGTCATCGACCGAAGCCGCGGCCATGCCGCTGGTCGGCACGTTCGCATCGATCACCTGGAAGTTGATCGCAGCCGTCGCCGTGTCGCCGTCGCCGTCCGTCACCGTGAACGTCGCGCTCGTCGGCGCAACAGGACTCGTCGTCGGATTCGCAGCCGTGAACGAGTACGACCCGTCAGCCTTCACCTTGATCGAACCAGAACCGATCGCAATCGCCTGCGAGTAGTTCGAATCCCCAGCGTCGAACACCAGCGCCGTGCCGTTGACATGCGTCACCGACGCGCCATCAGCACCCGCCACGAAGTCCAGCGTCCCCGTCACCGTCGCACCTTCGGCGACGTTCTGCGAAGCCTCCGCCACAGCCGTCGGAGCGTCGTCGTCGA
>JAKFVL010000010.1:0-233120 GCA_021732215.1 Hyphomicrobiales bacterium | reverse complement strand
GTGCCGTTGACATGCGTCACCGACGCGCCATCAGCACCCGCCACGAAGTCCAGCGTCCCCGTCACCGTCGCACCTTCGGCGACGTTCTGCGAAGCCTCCGCCACAGCCGTCGGAGCGTCGTCGTCGATATTGATCGACAACGATCCGGTGACGGTGTCGCCATCGAAATCCCTGACGGTGTAAGTCAGGTTGATCGCAATATTGTCTTCGAACGCGGTTTCGACCGTTCCCGTTGTCGACAGATCGTCATGCCCCGGATGATCGATCGCTCGAACCAGCGCGAACTGATACGCCCCCGTGGCCGTGTCGGTGACCTGAATACGGAAAGCAGCCGTATTGCTGGCGGTGGTTGCATTGGTGACGTCCGAAGACGCATAGAGCGTATTGTTCGCGCTATTCCAGAAGTATCGCAGCGCGACGTCATCCGCAGTAACCGCAATACCGGACGTATTGGTGACGGCGGTGTTATGCATCGAGGAGAAGCCGACGGTCGCCGGCTCGTCCGCACCAACCCTGAAGTTCAGCGTGCCTGCGAGGTTTGCTTGAGCATCGTCACCGGCTTGAACATTGTTCGCGCCGCTCGGCAGATTGTCCTCATCAGCAACGACGGTCGCGTTGCCGCTCGTGGTCGGAACGTCGTTCTGGATCGAAATTGTCAGCGATCCCGACAGATTGACGCTGTCGCCGTCAAAATCAGTTGCACGGAAGAGCGCGGCCAGATTGACCGACACCACGCTGGTGTCGCCGGATCCCGTCGCATGATCGACCTGGTCGAACAGCGTGAAGGTGTAGGTTCCATTGGGGTTGCTGACGATCTTGAACACAGTACGGCCATCGGCCGACACGCCGCTCGCGACGTCGTTGCCGGACTCGGTGCCGAACTCGAAATGAACCGCCGATCCCTTCGACGACACGCCGGCGGACGCATTGTCCGCAGCCAGATTGAACGAGAACGTCGCCTCTTCGTCCGCACCGACCGCCACAGCCGCGCTCAATTCGGCTGCGCCAAACGTCACGCTGGTTGGCTGGCTGCCGCCTTCCGGATTGCCGACCGACAGTCCGGTCAGCGTGTCCTCGAAGACACCGCTGATCGTGCCGCTGCCATTGAGCGCAACGGGAATATCATCCTCGACACCGATGGTGAACACGCCGCCGGATGTGATCGTCGATGTTGAATAGAAGAAATTCTCTGCACGGATCTTGTCGCCACCACCCAGATCGAAGCGGATGATGATGTGGTCGAAGTTTCCGGGCGGATCGATGCTGACGAGGCCGCCGTCGCCCGGAACCGCAAGCGAGCCGGTCGCAAAGCCGGTATTGCCTGAAGCCGGCACGCCGCCGAGATAGGCCTCCCAGGTGATCGTACCCGTTGCATTGCCGTTGATCGTGAAGCTGATCGCATCGGTCCCCGGACGCGAGACAATGAAGCCTTCGTTATCCTGAATCTGGTTGTTGCCGATGCCAACGCCCTGCCCCGATACGTTGAACGAATCGCCGTTGTTGCCGTTGGTAAATGTGTGCGCGGTGGCGCCGGTAAACTCCAAGCCGTCGAACGTCACGCCGCCGACGGTGTAGGTGCTATAATTGCCCTGCTGCAGATTGATCGCGGTATTGACGATGGTGGCCGTCGGCGTTCCGCTCAGAGTGAGCGTGTCGCCATCCCGGTCCGTGAACTGGATCGCGCTGGTGAAATCGAGAATCCTAGTCTGCGTATCGTTGTTCGCGGGCGAATTCGGAATGTGATCGATCTGGTCGCGCAGGGTGAAGGTGTAAGTGCCGTTCGCCAGCACCTGCAGCGTGAACACGGTGCGATCGGCGCCGTTCGAGTCCGGATCGGTGTAACCGGTCAGGGTATTCCCGGAAAGCGAGTAGAGAACGGCATCGCCCTTCGAGGTGAGAACAGGCAGGCTCGCGAAGCTCGGATTGATCGAGAACGTGCCCTGCTCGTCGACGCCGACCGAGAACAGCGGCGCAAGTGTGCCGGTCGCGACAGAGGTCTGACCGGTTTCTTCATTGCCATCCGACTGTCCCGACGAATTGGCGAGCGTAAGCGCGTCTTCGTGGACGTCGCCGCGCACAGTGCCCGAATTCTGGATCGGAATGTCGTCGCGGACGTTGAAAGCCAGCGCGCCCGCGCCGAGCGGAATTGAATCGCCGTCACCGTCGACCGCCCGTACGAAGGCCGACAGATCGATCGGCGTTGTCAGCACATTCTCGCTGTTGTCGCCCGTCACGCCGTTCAAGGCCGGATGATCGATCTGGTCCTTGAGCGTAAACGTATAGGAGCCATTGCCGCCGACAGTCAGGGTGAAGATTTCGCGATCGCCCGCGCTGAATCCCGTGCCGTTGCCGCTTTCGGCATAGCCGCGAACAGTGACGCCGTCAGACACCACGAGAACCTGCTCGTTGTTCGATGTCAGTCCGGCAAGAACGACAGGCGCTCCGGCGGCCACGACCTGGAACGCCACTGCGTTCGGTCCATCCGCACCGAAATTCACCAGCGCATTCAGCGTGCCCGCGGGGCCGCTCGCAACCGCCGAGTTGCTGCCAAGGACCTCGCCCGGCCGGCTGGCATCCGTATTGTGGCCCGACAGCCCGTCTTCATCCACCATCGCCACGACGGTGCTCGAGGTCGCACAGACCTCGACATTGAACTGCACATCGTTGAAGTCGTTATCGCTGCCTGCAATCACGTCCTCGAAATTGGCTTCAAGGTCGCCCGGATTGGTCGGGCCGCGTTCCTTGTCAACTGCACCCGGATTGAAGCGCCGGTCGGAGAACAAGATCGAGCCCTGGCTCGTCGCCAGTTGAACGCCGTTGTCGAACGCCTGCCATTGTCCGCTGACAAGCTGGAAGGTGATCGCGTCTGCGTCGTTGAGATTTGGATTCTGCGTATCGCCGTCCGGAACCAGGAAGAAGCCGAGCATAGCCGCGCCCGCAGGCACCGAGCCGGGAGCAATTATCAGCGTTGCGTTTTCGCCGGACGGATTCCCGGCCCAGTCGGCGAGAATCGCGCCGCTGATCGGATTGCCGCTGGCGTCGGCAAAATAATAGCCCAGCGAATTGTGATTGGAGGCCGTTTGAACAATCCCGGTGACCTCGACGGTCAATCCGACGCCCGGCGTGATTGCATACAGCAGATCGGAGGCGTCGGCGCCTTGCGGCAGCCCGGCGCCGCTGACAAGGCAAATCTTGTTGTCGAGCGTCGGGCCGTCATCCCTGAAGATGAGGTTTTGACCGATGTCGATGGAGTACGACGCGCTGTCGCCGTCGTGATCTGTCACGGTTGCCGTCAGCGTGACGAGGTTGGCGGCGGACAGACTCGTGGACTCGTCGGCATTCGTGGGATCGCCATGAACCACCGAACGCTGCTGATCGAGCGTCACCACGCCGCTTGCATCAACGCTGACGACGAAGACAGTGAGACCGCCAGTGGTCTTGCCGAAAACCTGATTGCCCGAGACCGAAAGGACGACGGACTGGCCCGTGAGCGTATCGGTCAAGCCCGAAGGCCCGGCAATGGCATTGAGCGTGTAGGTCTGGCTTCCCGGACCGTCGGCGCCGTATTGCGCCGAGAACAATGCGCCAAAGTTTGCCGTGCTGTCGGTCGCGAGGAAGGTTTCATCGACGGTCACCGTCGGAACGGTGCCGCTGGCGGACACGATCGGCGTGTCGTCGTCGATGTCGATCGTGAACGAACCGTTGGCGGTGTCGCCGTCGAAATCGGTGGCTTGATAGTTGAAAGTGAATTGCAGGTTGTTTTCGGTGTTGTCCCCCGCCTGCCCGTCCAGCGTCGGATGGTCGATGGCGCGCAACTGCGTTACCGAATAGGCGCCGGTTGCCGTATCCGTGAGGCTGATCTGCAGAACATCGACGCCGTTCTGCTGGATGACGATGCTGGTCGCAGTCGCCGAACCGACCGAGAACGTGTTGTTCGGCAGAGTGACAATGCCCGTCTGGAACTGGACTGCGCCGGTGCCCGCGCTTCCGTCGGCGCCGAAGTTGATGTTGAGCGTGCCGGTCGCCGTCGTCGGGCCGTTGGTGGCCGGATTGAAATCGTCCGGACCGCCAAGATTGCCGTTGGTCAAGCCGTCTTCGTCGAGATTGACGGTCGAGACGCCTGCGGTCGGAATGTCGTTTTCGACAGAGACCAGAATTGAACCCAGACCGAGATTGACGGTATCGCCGTCGAAATCGGTCGCGACCAGGGCGCGCGACAGATCGAGCACCAGCGTGCCGTCTTCGCCCAGCGAGCCAAGTCCCGTCGTGTCGCTGATGTGGTCGATCTTGTCGCGCAGATCGAAGCGGAAGTCTCCGCCGCCGATTGCGGTGATCTGGAACACGATTCGATCGATGCCGGCGTCATAGACCAGGTTATTGCCGCCAACGCCGTTCACATAACCGATGACATTCGTTCCGTCGGAGCCGAGACGAACGGTCGCGCCATGAGACGTCACGATTTCGCCAAGGCTGGTCAGCAGCGGTCCCTGCACCGTCGTGTTGAGAGAGAACACCGCCTGCTCGTCGGCGCCGGGCAACACCAGCGTCTGCAATGCAGCGTTGGTGAAGGTTGCTTCATCCGTCTTCGGATCGCCTGCGTCCGGTATGCCGTTGGTGAAATCGGCCGGCGGCGCAGCGCTGGTGCTCAGCGTATCCTCGCCAACTGCAACAGTGACCGTCGCGGTCGTGCCCGCTGGAATATCGTTCTCGACGACGATCGTGAACGAAGCGCTTCCAACCGGCGCGGTATCGCCGTCGAAGTCCCGGATGAGCAGCGCAGCAGACAGGTTGAGTGTCAGTTCGCCGCCGTCGCCCGACGCCCGCGGATGATCGATCTGGTCCTGCAGGTCGAATGTGATCGTCCCGCTTGCATCTTGCGACAGGCGGAATACGTCATTCTCGCCGCTGTCACGAACGTTGTTGCCATTCGCATCGGCGAAGCCGACCACGTCGCTACCGACGACTGCATACTTCACGACGAAGCCGTGGGATCTGACGTCGTTGCCTGCGGAGTCCTTCACAGCGGTCCCGGACGCAAACGACGACACCAGACCAACCTGGCCGGGCTCGTCCGCGCCGATGCCGCTGACGAGGCTTGCGAGCGTCGCGGCGCTGAAGGTCACCTTGTCCGTGGTGGAGTCCGACGGGCCGATGCCTTCCGCGAGAATGCCAGTCGAGTTGTCGCCGGCGCCGGCGCTCAGATCGTCCTCATCGACACGACCGCTGACGCGGCCACTGGTATTGGCCACCGGAACGTCGTCATCGACGCCGATCGAGAAGCTGCCGTTGACGGCGTCGCCGTCGGAGTCGGTGGCGGTGAAGTTGAACGACAGGCCGATATCGTTCTCGTTCGCACCCGGCGCGTGATCGAGTTGATCGAGCAGCGTGAAGCGGAATCGGCCCGATCCGTCGTCGGACAGCGACACCTGGAACACGGTGCGCATGCCTGCGGTCGCGGTCAGCACTGTCTTGTCGGCATTCAGCGAATAGCTGACGGTTTCGCCCTGCGAGGTCAGCGACGCGACACCAGTCACCGCCACGCTGGCATTGGTGAACGTGACGCTGCGGTCGCCCTGCCCGTTAGGCTGGTCCTGGACGTAGGACGTGCTCGCGCCGCCCGTATCTGCGCCAGTGTCGACGCTGTCCGCGCCCCACGAAATGTTCAACGCGCCGTTGACCGTGGACTCATTGTTGTCCGTGTCGCCATTGACGTTCACCACGGTGACGTCGCCGGTCGCGCTGTCGTTGTTGCCGGTCGATAGCCCGGTCAGGCCGTCCTCATCGACAAAAAGACCGGAGCTGGCTGCGCCCAGAACCGGGATATCGTCGTCGATGTTGACTGCGAGCGTGCCGGTCGCGGTATCGCCGTCGAAGTCCCGCACCGTGTAGGTCAGGTTGATGGCGATGTTGTCTTCGAACGCGGTTTGCGTGCCGCTGACGCCCGGATCGTCTTGACCCGGATGATCGACCTGTCCGAGCAGCGTGAAGGTGTAGGCGCCGGTCGACGGATTCACCTGAACGCTGAATGCGGCGGTATTCGTCGCGGTCGTCAGATTGGTGATGTCAGTGGATGCGTAGAGCGTATTGGTGCCCGCATTCCAGAAATACTGCAGCGCGACGTTGCCGGCCTTGACGGCCACACCGCCGGTATCGAGCACAGGCAGCCCGCTGAGTGGCGCGAAGCCAACCGTCGCAGGCGTATCGGCGCCCGCGTTGAACTGCAGCGTTCCGGCGGACGTCACGGGCGACGGATCGGCCAGATTGTCGCCAGCAGCAACATTGCTGTTGCCGGTGAACGTGCCCGTCAGATCGTCCTCGTCCACATTGGCCGTGGAGCCAGACGTAACCGACGGACCGTGATCGTCGAAGCGGACGTTGCCGCCGAGATCGATGAACGCGCTTCCGGTGATGGTGTCGCTATCGCCGTCGGTAACGGTCACCGTCTGGGTCAGTCTCACCAGATTGCTGGCAAGCTCGGCAACGTGATCGGCGAACGGAGAACCCGTGGGTGTCGGGTCGGTCGTCAGGTGATCGATCTGCTGGAATTGGGTCAGCGTGACCACGCCCGAGCCATTGACCGACAGCGTGAAGACGGTGTTGCCCGAATTGATGCCGCCTTCGGTCGTTGCAGTCGATCCGGTGACGACACCGCTGCCGTTGATATAGAGCCTGATCCCGACATTACCGATGGTCAGACCGGACGGCGTTCCTTCGCTGACCGCAAGGCTCAGCGCATAGCTCGTGGTGGTTGTTCCCGCGCCGTCCGCGCCGTAGGAAGATGTCGCCGTGAATACGCCGCTGAAAGATGCGGTCGCAACGTCGCTGTTGCTTCCGATGGTGTCGGCGTCCTGGGTCTGGACAAAGAAGGAGGCGCTGTCGGTCGCGACGACGCTGAGGCTCGGACCGTCGTCCTCAAACACGATCGAGTTGCCGATGTCGAATGTACGGCTGACCGTGTCGCCGTCGTGATCGGTGACCGCCACGGTTACGGTGATCGCGTCGTTGATGATCCACTGCTGCGCGGTCAGCGCATCGTCAGGCGGTGCGTCGTTGACGTTCTGGCCGGTATCGTTGTCCTCGTCGAAATCGCCACGGTCATCGTGTTTGATTGCGACGTATTGAACGACGGTGATCCTGCCGGTGGCCGGATCGATGTGGATCGCGAATGCCGCAGGATCGCTGGTGCCAATCGAACCGCCGCTCGCGTCATAACGGCCGACGATCAGCGAATCATTGACCTGGAACAGCGCAATCGCACGATCGCCCGCGGTCGTGCGCAATCCGCTGCTGGTGCCGTTGCCATCATCGAGATCAAGCGTAAAGACAGTCGATCCCGGACCATCCGCGCCATAGTTCGGCGTGACGTTGACGATCGGCCCCGCGCTCTGCGCGTAGGCCGGCGCGCCAATGAGCGTCGAACCTGTTCCGGGCGTACCCGGATTGGTGACGCCTGCGAACGGATTCGGCGACGGAGGCGCAATATCGTTATCGTTCAGGTCGCCCGCGGGCGATCCGGAAGGCAGCGAGGAATTCTGCAAACCGGCGGTTTCATCGATGACGACAACCTTGCCCGACTGCAGGGAAAATCCCGGTTCCGGACTGTCGTCATCGATATTGATCTTCAAGGTACCGCTGGCGAAGTCGCCGTCGCCGTCGGTGACGCGATAATCGACCGTGAACTCGATATTGTTCTCGGTGCTGCCGCTGTTGTCCGGATGATCGATCGCGTTGGTCTGAACGACGCTGTAGGCGCCCGTCGTCGTATCGACGGTGATCTCGAGCACCAGAATGGTCTGGCCGTCCTGAACCTGGCTGACCGAAATCTTGTTGTCGGTAATCACGCGAGAAAGATTGAGGCCGGACGGCAGGCTGATTCCGGTCAGAATCGTACTGCCGGGGCCGTCGACGCCGTAGTTGTGGCCCAGAATTCCTGTCGCATTCTGCGGAGCATCGTCATCGTTCGGGCCGCCGTCGATGCCGTTGGCACCAGGTACGTCGTCATCCTCAAGCACCACCGTGCTGTTCGAGCTGACCGACGGGCCGTCATCCAGGAACGTAATGCGATCGCCGATGTTCACGGAATCCGACGACTGGTCGCCATCGGAATCGGTCACGGTCAGCGTGGCGACAATCTTGCCCGACAGCGTCTGCTGAATCGTCAGCGGATCGTCAGGCAGGGCATCGTTGACGTTGTTGCCGTTATCGTTGGTCTCGTTCGGATCGCCACGGTCGTCGTGCCTGATGGAGAGGTATTGCGCGACGCTGACGCGCCCGTCTGAGTCGATAGCGATCGCAAACGCGACCTGGCCGTTAAACGTCCCGCCAGACACGGTGCCGATCACAAGACCGTTCGCGTTGACGGAGAGGTTGATGGGGCTTCCGTCAGTTACGAAAAGCCCGGACGCAGCGCCGCCCGAGATGCTGAGGGTGTACTGATGCGGGTATGGGGGTGAATCGGCGCCGATAACGGAATCGTCGATCACGACCGCAGACGAACTGCGCGCGTACGCAATGGCGCCATCGCCTGCCGTTCCGCCGTTATTGTCTCCAGCATCTGGGTCGTCGCCGACGACGCCTGACGTTTCAAGGGCAGCGAAAAGGCTTCTGACGCTGTTTGACGTCGTATCGTCGGCCTGGTTGCCTGCGCTTTCATCGACGGTAACCGACTCCTCCTGGAGATCGATATCGGCACTGGGCCTGTCGTCGGTGATCGTGACCGTGAACCGGCCGCTCAGATTGACAGTATCGCCGTCCCTGTCGGTGACATTGATGATCGAGCCCAGATCGAGATAAGGCACGCTGGCCTGAACGCTATTGACCGGCTGTCCCGAGCGCAGGTCCGTGTTCTCGCCGTTGCCGACGGTATGAATCAGTTCGTCGAACAGCCGGAATTCATATGCGCCGGTGACCGTGTTCAGCGTCAGCGAAAACACCGGATTGCCCTGCGGATTGGGCTCGGTGCCGGTGATGACGACTTCGTTCGGCCCGCCCGCGGATATCTGGTAAGTGAGCGGCTTGCCGTTCTCGCCGTCGCCCTGGGCGGTCTCCTTTGAGAACAGGCCGAGCGCGGTCAGCTTCGCGACAGCGTCCGACGAGAAACTGAATGTCCCCGGCTCGTCCGCGCCAACGGACACAAGGCCCGACAACGTTCCCGACACGTAGGCCGCGCCGGTGGAATCCTCAGTGATCGAACCATCCGCGCTGCCGTCGTTCTGGCTGGTGCCTTGCGACCAGCTGGTGTCGATGTCGTCTTCATCGACTGTCCGGGCTATCGTTGAGGACGTCAGGATTGGAATATCGTCCTCGACGACAATATTGAAGCCGCCGGACAAAGTGATGGAGTCGCCGTCGAAGTCAGTGAACTGGATTGCCGACGACAAGTTCAGAGTTAGCGTTTGCGTGTCGCTGTTCGCTGGTGAATTCGGCAGATGATCGATTTGGTCGAGCAGCGTAAAGGTGTAGCTGCCGTTGGTCTGAACCTCGAGGGTGAAGATTTCGCGGTCGGATGTCTGGTAACCGTTAACCGCGCCATTGTTGACGTAAGCCGTCAGCACGTTGCCGCTGACCGAATAGAGTACCGGCGCACCGTTTGAGGTCAGAACAGGCAATCCGCCGGGGGCTTGCAGTATCGAAAAAGAGCCGGCCTCGTCGGCGCCGACATCGACCAGCGACGACAGCGTTCCGGTAATCACGGTCGTGGTATGCCCGGACTCCGGGTTGCCAACGGACTGGTTGCCCGAGTTGGCATTGGTAAGCCCGTCTTCGTAAACCGTGCCTGAGACAGCGGCCTCGGAAAGCTGGATCGGAACGTCGTTCTCGATCGTGAGATTCAGGGCGCCATTGAGCGCGACGCTATCGCCGTCGAAATCAGTTGCCTTGAAAGCAGAGGCCAGATTGATCGTCAGCGTTTCCGCGTCGCCGCCGCCATCTGCCAGCGGAAGATGATCGACCTGATCCTTGAGATTGAACGTGAACGTCTGGTTGCCGTTGTCGACGATCGTGAACACGGTGCGGCCACCAGCAGACGCGGTGAGCGTGCTGCCAACCACGGAATAAGTGACGGCAACGTTCTGCGACGTCAGACCCGACGGGTTGCCAACGAGATCGTTCAGAGCGAACGTCAAAGCCTCGTCTGCACCGCCCGAAACAAGATTACCGAGCTGCGCGGCGGTGATGGTCGCGGTGACCGGCTGCGCGCCGCCTTCCGGATTGCCGTCAGATAGCACGCCTGGGCCTGTGACCAGACCGTCTTCGTAAACCGTTCCGAGATTGACCGTGCCCGAAAGCGCGAGCGGAACGTCGTTCTCCACGACGACGAAAATCGGGCCGTCGAGCGGAACACTGTCGCCGTCGGAATCGGTTGCGAGGAAGACATCGGCGATGTTGAACTGAAGCGTTTCGAAATCACCGCCACCGGAGTCGTTGGGCAGGTGATCGAGCTGGTCCTTCAACGTAAAGGTGAAATTGCCCGCACCATCGTCGACGATCGTGAACACAACGCGGCCACCAGCCGTGGCGGTCAGCGTATTGCCGACTACGGAATAGACGACAGCGTCGCCCTTTGACGTGAGGCCGGCAGGATCGGACACGCCGGGATTGAGCGAGAACGTGCCCGGCTGATCGGCGCCGAACGAAACGAACGACGAGAGTGCTGCCGCTGTTACGGTTGCAGTGACTGTCTGGAAACCGCCTTCCGAATTACCCACAGATTGATTGTTGGAGTTGGCGTTCGTCAGCGCATCTTCTTGGACGTACAGCACCAGGCTTTGAACGAATTCCTCATTTCCTTCGCCCTCGCCTCGCGGCGTCACGGCAATCGGCGTATCGTCATCGACCGTCAGCGACAGCGAGCCGGTGACCACGTCATTGTCGTGATCGGTCACGCGATAGCTGAACGTGAAGCTGCGGTCGTTCTCGTTGAGACCCGGAACGTGGTTGATCGCGTGCAGCTGCTCGATGGTGTAGTTGCCCGAGGTAGTGTCGGCCAAGGTGATGCGGATGACATCGACGGAGACGCCGCCCTGAACCTGGCTGACGGTCAGAATCGTCCCGTCGCCATTCAACGTGTATGTGAAGCCTGCAGGCGCGCCGGTCCCGACAAGAACCGTGCTGCCCTCGCCGTCCGCACCGTAGCTGTGCGCCAGCGTCCCCGTTGCCGTGATCGGTCCATTGGTCGCGGGGTCAAAGTCACCGATACCGCCGAGATTGCCGCCAAGAGCATCTTCGTCGAACGTAATCGGGGCGTTCGCCGTAACGGTCGGCGTGTCGTCGTTGACCGACAGGTTGAGCACGCCGTCAACGAAGGTGCCGTTGCTGTCCGTGACACGGTACGCAAACTGGAACGGAAGGTTGTTCTCATTCACGCCGGCCGGATGATCGATCGCATTGAGCTGCGTGATCGTGTAGTTGCCCGAAACCGTATTGGTCAGCGTGATCTGCAAGACGTTGACGCTGACGCCGTCCTGAATCTGGCTGACGGTCAAAACCGTCCCGTTGCCGCTCAGCGTGTAAGTGAAACCGGCAGGCGCGCCCGTGCCGAGAAGCAGGACGGTGCCCGCTCCGTCGAGGCCGAACGTGAAAGCAAGCGTGCCCGTCAACGAGATCGGGCCATTGGTGGCCGGATCAAGATCGCCGATGCCGCCGAGGTTGCCTCCCGTCAGCGCGTCCTCATCGAAAGCGATGGCGGTGTTGGCGCCAGCGGTCGGCGTGTCATCGATGAATGCCTGATTCAGCTGGTCGTTGATAACGAAATTCGGCAGTTCCTCCTGGCCCAGCAAATCGAGGGGATTTGGAGTCGACAATGGATCGACGCCAGCCTCCGAGAAGTTCGCGCCCGACGCTTGTGCGTTGCCGTTGCCGGTACCCGCTGCAGGAAGAACAGACTGGTCTTCCGTAACCGGAAACAACGCTGCGAATTCGGTACCGGTCAGATCGCGGCCGGGCGAAACTTCGACGGTAATGCGATCCAGCGGTTTGCCGGTCGAGTCGAAGAACGGCTCGAGCGTGATGCTCGACTTGTTGTCGAAAAGAATGATGAGCTTCTCGCCGACATGGACGAGTGTAATCTTCTCGTTTGCAATCGAAGAAAAATCGACCTTGACCGTTCCATCAAAGCTCAGCGGAACGGTAACCGATTGCTCGGCGAAAGGTTTGGAAATCTTGACGGTACGTGTGGGAGGTTTTCCTGCTGACTGGACACCGGTCGTCGCTTGAGCAACGCGGAAAGGACCATTCATCGCAACAACTCCTACAAGGAAAAAGTTCCTGAAGAAAAACGGAAAACCCGTTTGAAAAAATTAACGGATTCTTTACCTGCCCCACAATCGTCGAAATTTTGACCCGCTTCAAGAGAAGCGAGTTGGTAAACCAATGATTTAGAGGTGTGTGGTTAAGGTGCCACGGTTCCGCCAAACTCGGCACCGGGACCCATTTTGGCCATTGACCCGCTCGCTGACTGTGTCTTAGTTGTCACAGTCAAAATGGGGGTCGGACCATGCCGGCGAGATTTGCTAGCTTTTTGAAGATAGTAGCCGGAGCGGCCACAATCTTGGGTGGAATCGGCTCAAGTCAGGCCGCCGATCTGGGACTGCAGGTATCAGGGCCCGCGGCCATTGGACGCTGCTCAGAACTGGTTTTAACCTGCGAGAACGGCCAAGCCTATCCGGTCTGCCCGATTGCGGTCAGCGTTGCCAATGAGATCGTGACTGCAACCCTTGGTAACTACCCGGGGAGCTATGTCCGCCTGATTCCGATGGGCGTCGGCTACCGGTACGCCGGCAAAGGCATCTGGTTCGATGGATTCCGGAACGAGGCCGTTCTCAATCTTGGCAAGAGCCGCCAGATCGCCTGCTCGGTGGTACGCTCATAAGCGTGAGCAAGGCCGCAGCAGATCGGCCCCGATAAACAATATCTGGTTCCGGAAGACGTTATCCGGAAGATGTTAGTACCGGCTGCGCAAGACGGCGCCTCTGCGCGAATAGATGTAGGCCTTGGGGCTGATGTACTTCGGGCAGTGGTCATAAAAGCTGTATTGCTGCCAATTCCATTTCCAGCAGCCAGACTCGATCGCAGGCTCCCAGTTATAGGGCGCGACCCAGTGAGGTCCGTCCCCGATAGCAAGCGCTTTGCCGGGCGCCCCGAACGCCATGATCACTCCCGCACTCAGGATTGCAGCAAACTTGGCTCTGGACATCTGGTTCGTCCCTTTGCTCGAAATACCTTCAGCCAAGCTGCCAAAAGATCACATCGCGTGCAAGGAATTACAGATTTTCGGGCCAACCTGAAAAAAACATCTGAAAAATGGACATGATTGGCGCTCCCTAGCGGAATCGAACCGCTCTCTCCACCGTGAAAGGGTGGCGTCCTAACCGATAGACGAAGGGAGCAAACCGTCGCGCCGATGGCATGGCGTCGTCGGAAACACGGGCCTTGCTAACCCGGTTCACCGCCGATTTCAACTTCGGATCGAGCTCCGACAGAGCCTTTGCAAAAAAGGCGAAGGACGGAGATTTTGCAGCTCGCAGACGATGGGCAGATCGGCATTCTGGCAGAATCGAACGTGTCCTTCGGATACCAAAGCCATCATCATCAGTTCTTACATCCGAAGTGCGGATTGCAAGCTCAGCCGATGATCGCAAATGCAAGGGAGAAGCGCCATGAAACTTACCACCTATCGCGCCGGCGGCGCGGACTGCGTCGGAATCGTCCATGCCGGCGACGGCCAGATTTTCGATCTCGCAGCGGGCGCCGAACGTTTGGGCAAGGCCGATCCGCGTTTCGTCTCGATGCTGGCGCTGATCGATGGCGGTGATGCGGCACTCGATGCGGCGCGCGGCGTGTTCGACAAGCATGGCAATGATGCCACCCTCTCCTCGCCGGTCGCAGGTTCCGAGATTCTCGCGCCGATCCCCGAGCCGCGGCAAATGCGCGATGCGATGTCGTTTCCGCTGCATATCCTGCAGGCGCCGCGCGGCCAGTTGAAACTCGCGGCACGCGCCAAAAACGACATGGAAGAACTCAAGCGCATCGAGGCGACGCCGCTCGGCGAACTGCCGGAGATCTATCGCAAGCAGCCGATCTACTACATCACCAACCGCTTCAGCGTGCGCGGCACCAACACCACCGTGAAATGGCCGCGCTACAGTCAGGTGATGGACTACGAACTCGAGTTCGGTGTCATCACCAAAGGCAAGGGAACCAATCTCACACCCGCAAAAGCCAAGGATCACATCTTCGGCTATACGATCTTCAACGACTTCTCGGCGCGCGATGCCCAACGCATCGAAATGGAGGGCCGCCTCGGCCCGGCCAAGGGCAAGTCGTTCGATGGCGGCAATATCCTCGGCCCCTGGATCGTAACGCCCGACGAGATCGGCGATCCCTACAAGCTCAAGATGGAAGCGCGGGTGAACGGCAAGATGCGTTCGCAGGGCGCGACCGACGGCATGCTGTTTTCGTTCGAGGAGACCATGGCGCACATCACCAAGGACGAGACCCTGATGCCGGGCGAATTCATCGGCTCCGGCACGGTGGGCAACGGCTGCGGGCTCGAGCTCGGATGGTATCTCGAACATGGCGATGAGGTCGAACTCGAGGTCGAGAAGATCGGCATTCTGAAGAACAAGGTCGAGCGGCAGAGCTGAGCGTTTCTCCTCATGGTGAGGAGGCGCACTTGCGCCGTCTCGAACCATGAGGCTGCGTGACCTTTAACTCATCCTTCGAGACGCGGCGAAGACGCCGCTCCTCAGGATGAGGGCACCCCTTTGGGAGAACACCATGCCTCGCCGCCTGATCGATATCTCCGTGCCGCTGCAAAACGATGTGCCTGCGGACCCTCCGGGCGGGCACCCGAGCATCACCTATATCGACCATCAGCAAGGATTGCCGCGCATGCTGCAGTTCTTCGAAGGCCTGAAGGCCGAAGACCTGCCGGACGGCCAGGGCTGGGCCGTCGAACAGGTGCAGTTGTCCACCCACAACGGCACCCACCTCGACGCGCCATGGCACTTTCATCCGACGATGAATCGCGGGCAACGGTCATGGACCATCGACGAAGTTCCGCTCGAATGGTGTCTGCAGCCGGGTGTCAAACTCGACTTCCGTCACTTCGCGGATGGTTACGTCGCAACCGCCGCGGACGTCGAAAAGGAACTCGACCGCATCGGGCACACGCTGAAGCCGCTCGAGATCGTTGTCGTCAACACCAGCGCAGGCATGAAGTATGGCCGGCAGGACTACGTCACCTCCGGCTGCGGCATGGGTTACGAGGCGACGATGTATCTGCTGGAGCGCGGCGTGCGCCTTACCGGCATTGACGGCTGGAGCTGGGACGCGCCGTTTGTCTACACCGCGAAAAAATACGCCGAGACGAAGGACGCGAGCCTGATCTGGGAAGGCCACAAGGCCGGACGCCACATCGGCTATTGCCACATCGAGAAGCTGCACAATCTGGAACAGCTTCCCTCCACCGGATTCACGGTGTCGTGCTTCCCGGTCAAGATCGAGCGCGCCTCCGCAGGCTGGACCCGGGCGGTTGCGATCATCGATTGAGAGGGAAGCCAGCGCCCTATTTGAATACCAATCTGGCAGCCGGTATCGCTAGGTTAACCGCTGGTTAGCAACATGCGTCTAGTTTTCCCGCCATCTGGGAACGAATCCAATTCTCCCGGCCGATCGGCAGGCAGACGCTCAGGAAACGCGCACCTCTTGCACGGTCGGCCGAACCGACGACAGAGGCTCGCTGATATGCCGGTCTGGACTCAATCGCTGAAAGTCCGCATTTACTCAATCATCGCTGTTCTTGCCGCGATGTCTGTGATGCTCGCCGGCGTGGTCGCTTATGCGAACATCGGAAGCCGGGCCAATACCGAAAAACTCGACGCGACGCGCTCCGCATCGGCGCGGATCGAATACATCAACGCCCTCGTCTATGCCGTGGTGATGGATTCCCGCGGCGTCTACATGTCGGACAAGCCGGATGTTCTGGACCGCTATGCCAAGGGCATGGAAAAGTTCCTCGGCGACCTCAACGCAGCCGTAGCCGAGTGGGAAAAGACACTCGCTCCCTCGGACCGGCCCGCGTTCGACACCTTCAAGGCGCAGTCGGAAAAATTCGTCGCGCTGCGCAAGGAATTGGCCGCTGCCGGCCGCGCCAAGGGCAATGGAGCCGCGCGCGAGATCGGCGACAACGACGCCAACCGCAACACCCGCAAAGCCTTCAACGAAGCGATCAACACGCTCGCCAAAATCTATCGCGAACGCGCCGACCAGCTCTATCGCGATATCGACGCCGCCGAGAACCGCGATTCTGCCATCGTTGCGGCTATTCTTCTCATGATGTTGGCGACGGTGGCTTTCAGCATCGTCTTCCTCAAACGCGCAGTGGTGCGTCCGATCGACGTGATGACGCATTCGATGCAGCAGCTCGCCGACGGTGACATGAGCGCGGAAGTGCCCGCCATCAAGGGGCGCGACGAAATCAGCCGCATGGCAAAGGCTCTCGGCGTCTTCAAGTTTGCTCTGATCGAGCGCCAGCAGCTCGAACAGCAGGCGCATAACGAGGCCGCTGAGCGTTTGGCATTCGACAAACGGCTCGACGGCATGCTGGAAGGTTTCAAATCCTCGGCGCAGAGCGCGCTCGATTCGACGTCGGCGCATATGGAGAAACTGCGGAGCCGCTCGCAGATCATTTCCGGCCTCGCGGAGACCGCGGCCGAACAGGCGACATCGACAAGCGCCGCCACCCAGCAAACCTCTGGCAGCGCCCAGACCGTCGCCGATGCCGCGGGCGCGCTGCTCGTCTCGACCGAGGAGATCAACACCGAAGTCGCGAACGCAGCCGCGATCATCGCCAGAACCAGCACGACGACAGAACAGTCGGCGCAGGAGATCGCCACGCTGGCCGCCGCGGGTCAGAAAATCGGCGATATCGTCGGCCTGATCCAGAATATCGCCGGCCAGACCAACATGCTCGCGCTCAACGCCACCATTGAGGCCGCGCGGGCGGGTGAAGCCGGGCGCGGTTTCGCCGTCGTCGCGCAGGAGGTGAAGCAGCTTGCCGCGCAGACCTCGAAAGCCACCGATGAGATCAGCAAGCAGGTCGCCGAAATTCAGGGATCAACGGCAAGCGCCGTTTCCTCCGTGCGCCATATTGCCGGGACGATGCGCGAGATCGACCGCCTGACCGCGACGATCTCCGAACTGGTCGCCCGGCAAAGCGAGGCCACTCGGGATATTTCCGAGCATGCCCGCACCTCGGCAAGCGGCGCGGATGCCCTGACCGCCAACGTGTCGGGCGTCAACGATGTCGTGAGCGACACCATCGCCAACGCCGGCGATCTGGTGACGATATCGGAAGACCTGTTCAAATCGACCAACAAGCTGTCCGAGGACCTCAACCACTTCCTCGCCACGCTGCGGACCGGCCTGACCAAGCAATCGGCGGCTTGACGTTTCGTTCCGATTTTCGCATCGCAGCCGCGTTGCAAAAGACTGCCCGGCTCCCCACGTTAACCGAAGCCGTCAGGATACGCTCACCGTCCTGGCCCTAATGTGGTGGTTCAGAAGTTCGTTTCATTTTTGCGGCAGGTTCTTCAAGCGAACTTCTGAACCTAACCACACTAGAAACCCAAATTTTCTAGTGTCCTTTCGAACCCGAAGTTCGCTAAGTGCTCGCCGCGGACATGGTGCGAACTTCGGATTCGGGACACCAGACGTGGAGATGGTCATGACCCTTTCCGACTCCCAGCCGGCGTCAGACGAAATCGCAGCGCTTCAATCGAAGTTCAGTCAGGCCGTTCGCGATCACTGGAAGGCATTTCTGATCGAGGGCATCGTGCTGGTGATCCTTGGCTTTGCAGCGATCATGGTTCCGCAGCTTGCCAGCATCGCGGCGACCATCTTTCTGGGCTGGATGTTTCTGGCCATGGGTGTCGCAGGCCTGATGCTGTCGATCTGGGCGCGTGGAATGCCGGGCCTGTGGTGGTCACTCGTGTCGGCTGCGCTGGCGATTGCGGCAGGTCTCGTGCTGCTGATCTGGCCGCTCGAAGGCACGCTGTCGCTGACGATCGTGGTCGGCGCCTACTTTCTGGTCGAGGGCATCGCGACCGTCATGTACGCGCGCGAACACAAGAAGGAACTTTCCGACCGTTGGCGCTGGATGCTGGCCGCAGGCATCGTGGACATTCTGGTAGCGGCGGTGATCGTGCTCGGCCTGCCCGGCTCCGCTTTCTGGGCGGTCGGTCTCATCATCGGCTTGAACATGATTTTTGGCGGCACGTCGCTGATCGGGATGGCGCTGGCGGCGCGGAGGGGCAATCCGTCAGCCGCAAAAACGGCTTAGGGCATGATCCGGAAAAAGCCTGTCCCGGACTTGATCCGGATGTGAAGCGGTTTTCCGAAAAGATCATGCTCAAATATATGGATAGAGCGTGATCGCGATTCGATCTTGAGCCATCGCGGCTTTAGCAGCCGCGGCAGATGCTGCGGATTTTCTTGTCGAGTGCGCGATCGGCGGCGTCGATCTTGGCCTGATCGTCGCTGATGGCGGGAACCTCGTCCCGCTTAGGCTGGCGATGGCCGATCGGGGCTTGTAGTACACCGCCCGTCCCCGAGGCGGCGGGCTGGCCTGTTGCAGATCCGCCTTGTGCGAAAACCGACGTGTTGCCGAGCAGAAGCGTCACGGCGGTTGCGATGATGATGGTCTTCATGTCGAGCCTCCGCTGTTGTTCCTGCCCGATCCTGGGTGCACCGGACTCAATCCATCATAGCAAACCCAGCTATCGAGGTGAACGTTCCGGAATCTCAATTGTTGCGCAATTGCGACGGCCTTGTGCGGCGCAGTCCTGAGCCTTGCGCACGTCCGCCATCGTCGTCAGCAGCCATATTCCGGCTGCCGTCAGCGCCACAAAAACGCCGGCCATCACCGCGTTCTCGACGCGGCGGTTGCGATCATGGTCGGGCGCCTTGTCGTTCATCGCTCGATCATGCTGATAACATTTGGCTCAAGACATCTTGTTCAAGATTGATCTTGGTCAAGACTCGGGCGGATAGCGATGCACGTCGCCGCAATAGTCGGTGATGCGGTAACTTGCGCCGTCCTGCGTCAGATAGGCCGCGCCGACCGGCGACTTGCCATGTCCGCCCGGAATGTCGAGCACGTAGTCCGGCTGACATAGTCCGGAAACCCGGCCGCGCAACTGTCGCATCAGCGCCTGCCCTGCTTCGATGGTCGTGCGCAGGTGGGCGGTGCCCGGCGCGAGATCGCCGTGATGCAAGTAATATGGCTTGATGCGGCACTCGACAAAGCTGCGCATCAGCGCTTCCAGTGTCACGGCATCGTCATTGACGCCACGCAGCAGCACCGACTGGCTCACCATCGGCAGGCCGGCGTCAACAAGGCGTGCCAGTGCTATGCGAGCCGCGCCAGTCAGTTCGCGGGGATGATTGGCATGCACCGCGATCCAGGTGGTAGCGCCCCCGATTTTCAGCGCTCTCACCATCTCGTCGGTGATCCGCGCCGGATCGGCCACCGGCACACGGGTGTGGATGCGGACGACCTTCACGTGATCGATCGCTGCCAGTTCGGCGACAATCTCGCGCAATCGTCGCGGCGTCAGCATCAAGGGATCGCCGCCGGTCAGGATCACTTCCCAAATTTCTGAATGATCCTTGATGTAAGCGAGCGCACGCGCAAACGCATCGGGCGACAGCGTGGTGTCCTTGCCCGGTCCGACCATCTCGCGGCGAAAGCAGAACCGGCAGTAGACCGCGCAGACGTGAACAATCTTGAGCAGCACGCGATCGGGATAGCGATGCACAATGCCTTCGACAGGCGAATGCGCATGGTCGCCGATCGGATCGGCATTCTCGCCGGGCGACATATCCAGTTCATCGATGCTGGGTATGTATTGCCGCGCAATCGGATCGTTCGCATCGGATGGATCGATCAGCGACGCCACATGCGGCGTGACAGCAACCGCATAACGCGCGGCGACACGCTCCAGCTGCGGCAATGCGCTGGCCGGTGCGAGACCGCACGAGACCAGATCAGCGGGCTGGCGCATTGGCTTGGCAACATTCCCGGCTGCCCGGCGTGGCTTGGCGTTCATCGCATATCTCCCGCGGGCGGCGTCCACACCACCTGATCGATCCGGGTCGCGCCACTTGCCAGCATCACAAGGCGATCGAATCCAAGCGCGACGCCGCTGGCTTGCGGCATCTGCGCAACCGCGCCAAGAAAGTCCTCGTCGAGTGGATAGCGCTCGCCATAACGGCGCTCCTTCTCGTCCATTGCCTGCACGAAACGCGAGCGCTGTTCCTTCGCGTCGGTCAGTTCGCCAAACCCGTTGGCGAGTTCGACACCGCACGCATAGATCTCGAACCGCTCGCAGACGCGCGGATCGCCCGGCTTGCGGCGGGCGAGAGCGGATTCAGGCGCGGGGTAATCGTGCAAAACGGTCAAGCGGCCCTGCCCCAGGTTTGCCTCGACATGTTCGACCAGAATTT
Source organism: Hyphomicrobiales bacterium (assembly GCA_021732215.1). Classification (GTDB taxonomy): domain Bacteria; phylum Pseudomonadota; class Alphaproteobacteria; order Rhizobiales; family Xanthobacteraceae; genus SG-bin9. The sequence continues at coordinate 212,615 of JAKFVL010000010.1, read as the reverse complement.
TGCTAAAAATATCCGACCAGGTGTCATCGGCGGAGACTCGAACGCGACCTTTCGCAGCGGATGCGAGCGCATCGCGATCGGGCTGCGCGTCGTTCAGTGTCGCCAGCAGATCGATCCCTGCAAATCTCGAAAACGCCTCCGCCACCGTCAACCGCTCGGCAAGCGCAACCGGGTCGGCGCGGCACCCGCGATATGAAAACGACGCCGTGCCGGCGATACGCGCGGCATCGGCGATCACGTTGAGACAGTCGTCGATGACCGCCTCATACGGGGCACCCGCGCGATACCACTCCAGCATGGTGAATTCCGGCAGATGCAAATCGCCGCGTTCACGGTCGCGGAAGACGCGCGCGAACTCGACAATCCGCCGCTCGCCCGCGGCCAGCAGCTTCTTGCAGGCAAACTCGGGCGAGGTTCGTAGATAGCGGCGACTGCGAACGCCGGAAGAATCGGCCACATGGGTTACGGGTGCATGCAGATGCGTCTCGTTGCCCGGCGAGACCTGCAGTATGCCGGTCTCGACCTCGGTGAAGCCCTGTGCGGCAAACCAGCTCCGCACGCCAGCCGCGATCGCCGCTCGCGTGGTCAGGAACGGCCGGCGGTCGGCATGGCGATCCCTTGCCCACCAGGGGGATTCGGACGGGGTGGCCACGGCCATCAGCATTCTGCCCAAATCACGCGCAAAACACTGGCATCTGAGGCCCAAATCAGTATGTTGCGGCCCGAAACCGGTTCGCCGCATACCGGACGGCGCGACCGCCCGTCCCGGCTCCCAAACCCAGGAACATCACTCGTGAAAGTCATCGCCAGTTCTATCCGCAAGGGCAACGTCATTGAGCAGGACGGCAAGCTCTATGTGGTTCTGTTCGCCGAGAATATCCATCCCGGCAAGGGCACACCGGTCAGCCAGATCGAAATGCGCCGCATCAGCGACGGCGTAAAGGTCTCCGAGCGCTTCAAGACCACGGATCAGGTGGAGCGCGCAACCATCGAAGACCGCGATTTCAATTACCTTTATGAGGATGCCGACGGCTACCACTTCATGAACAACGAGACCTACGACCAGATTCAGGTCGGCAAGGACATCATCGGTTCGTCCGCACCTTACCTGCAGGAAAACATGACGGTGAAGCTGTCGATGCACGACATGAATCCGGTCGCGATCCAGATGCCGGCGCGTGCAACGCTTGAAGTGGTCGAGACCGAACCGGTCACCAAGGGTCAGACCGCGTCCTCGTCGTACAAGCCGGCCAAGCTGTCGAACGGCGTGCGCACCAACGTCCCGCCGCATATCGGCGTCGGCACGCGGATCGTGGTGACGACGGAAGATGGCGCCTACGTCGAGCGCGCGAAGGACTAAGGCCAAGGCCCGCCCTGGCGGCTAGATGCGCTGCTTGTAGGTCAGCGTGAAGCTGGTGCTGCGATAGCTCGACACCTTGCACGAGGACTCGTCGATCACCGGACGTTGTCCGGACAGCGACACGCCGCGATCGCCGTCGAAAACGTTGCCGGTCACGCTGTAGGAGAACGATCCGCAGCGGCCGGAATTGACGTATGCAGTCCCGGAATAGCGATTGCCGTTGCGCTGGCCGGAGAAAAACATGTTGCCGGCGCGTGCGCCTTCCGCGCGAGCGGAGCCTCCGGGCTGGCAGAAATAGAACTTCCGCCCCGGCAGGTTTGGATCCGCTTTCAGGATCACGCTGGAGCCGTCGACGTCCCACAGACTGCCCGGACCGTTGCAGACCGCAGGGTTGTCGTCTCCCCGGGTTGGCTGGATTTGCGGCACAGGCGTTGGTGGTGGCGGATTCGGAATGACCGGCACCGTCAGCGTCGCTATCCGCACGCGGGCAAGGTCCGCATAGGCGCAATCCCGGAAACGGGAAATATGGGCTTCGAACGCCTGCCTGTTGCCGATGGCCTCGGTACTCTTCCAGTGATCCAGCGCGCCGGCGCACGGGTCGATCGGCGGCGGCTTCGGCTGTTCGACGATGATCGCACGTTCCGGAACCGATCCGGTCGATATTGAAGCCGGCACCAGATAAAAGTCGCCGCTAATCTCGTCGTAATAAGCTGGTGTCTGCACATGATCGACGGTCTGCGCCAGATCGCGCACTACCGGCTGCAACTCCTTGGCCATGCGCTGAAGGCTCTGGCCCGGTACTTTCAGCAGTGGAATGAGACTGCGGGTGAAAACCGAATTGGGATTGGGATCGTTCGGCGACAGCCGGTCGAGCGCGAGCTGCTTGGCGCCAGCCGAGAACACGATGAAGGTTCCCTGCGGCGCGCCGCGCATCTCGGCAAGGCCGCCGCGGGTCAGTCCGAGCGAGCGCTTGCCTTCGTCGTCGAATGGCTCGCGGCAGGCATCGAAGATCGCAATCACCGTGCCGGCGCCGCGCTGCTGGAACGATGACAGGATTTCAGCAGCGTTGAAGGCCGCATCGCGAAACGCGCGGGTCGGCAGACGGCGGCCCTGTGCGTCGACCGGCGACGGCACATCGCCCGGCAACAGATAGTTGGATCCCGCGATGTCGATGCCGTGACCGGCGAAGAAAACGAACACCGTATCGCCGGGTGAAATCGCCTGCTCAATGCTGCCGAAAGCCTGGCTCATTTCGGAGCGGCTGGGGTTCTCCAGCTTCGTCACATCGAAGGACAGCGGCGCGCCTTTCAAGGCGCTGGCGACCGAACGCGCGTCGTTGACTGCCTTCTTGAGCTGCCTGGTCTCCGGCAAGCCTGTGTACTTATCGATGCCTACGACAAGCGCGATGCGTTTGCCGCCCGGAGCCGCGCTGACCGGAGCGACGATAACAAAAACTCCAATAATCAAAACAGCTTGAAATAAAATTCGGAGACAATACATCAGCGTCACTCGAATGCCGCACCAGGATACTGCCCAATTTTCGCCGCGAAGTGAAGCCGAACGCCGCCAAGATGCTGCGAATTGCCGGCCATACCCCGGAACCTCCGCGGTTACTCGATTCTTAACGAATTACAGCGATCCTCGCAGCGTCAAAATATTGAGCGCAGCACCAATCGATTTGAACTGAAAACAAGCGGCATCCGATGACAAGAATTCACATAGCAGGACCGCTGGCGCTGGCGATATGTGCCGTCGCGGTATCCGCTGTCTGGGCTGCATCCGAACCGGCCGCTCCGGACAACGCCGCCGCAAGCGCGATTTCCCCGCCGATCGTCTCGCGAGAAAAATGGAAGGCCAAGCCCGCGCTGCCCGGGCTGATGAAAGAGCAGAAGATCACCGGGATCATTCTGCATCACACCGCCGTGCGGAAGAACTTCCAGACCTCCATCGAAAACAAGTTGCGCAACCTGCAAGCCTTCTCGCAGCAACCGGGGCGCGTCTCTCCGACACATACCAAGCCGGGCTGGGCGGACGTGCCATATCATTTCTATATCGGTGCAACCGGCGCGGTCGCTGAGGGTCGCGACGTGCGCTACGCGGGCGACACCAACACCAAATACGACACTTCGGGATATATCCAGGTTGTGATCGAGGGCGACTTCGAGAAGGAGACGCCGGAGGCTGCGCAACTGTCGGCCACGCGCGACCTGCTGGTGTGGCTCATGCACACCTACGATCTGCCGGTGAAGAGCATCGGCGTGCACAAGGGGCATGCGCAGACCTCTTGCCCCGGCTCGAATTTCGTGGCGGCATTGCCGAAGCTGCTCGCCGACGTCGCCGCGCAAAGCAAGCGCGTGGTCAACGACGCCTGCTCGCGGCCCCCGTCATGGCCCGGCGCGCACGAGGGCTGCGAGCGGCAGCCGCTCGACAAACGTGCGGAACCGGTTTCGAGGCCGAGCGGCGGCAAGCCGCATGAAATTGTGCAGACGCGCTAGCTGGTTCTGCACGCACCATCTCGAGCGTCTACAGCGTCAGCCGTTACGTCGAGGCGGCGGCGTCCACTGCATGGCGGCGCCGAGCCTGTTCCAGACATTGATCTGACCGATGGCGGACGAAACATACGCCAGTTCCTTGTCGGAAAACTCGGTGCGCACGTCGGAATAAAGTTCGTCGCTGACGCCCTCGGCGATCTGCGTCAGCGCCTCGGCCCATGCCAGCGCCGCGCGCTCGCGGCTTGAGAACTGCGGCGCCTCGCGCCAGACCGCGACCATATCCAGCTTGTCCTGCGGCATCTGAAGCCGGGCGGCAATGTTGAGATGATGTTGCAGGCAATAGGCGCAACCGTTGATCTGCGACGCTCGGATCTTGACGATCTCGAGCAGACTCTCCTCGATCCCGGCGGTCACCGCAGCCTTGCCGAGCGCGGCCAGCGCCTCGTAGACGTCCGGCATCAAGGCCAAGAAGTCGCGGGAATCGATCCGGGGTTTGGGGGCTTTGAGCGGGGATGCGTGAGACATAAGGGACCTTCGGTTTGACGTTGGAGCTGCGTCCGCATTGGACCGCCCTGCTCCTGCCGCGAACGAGCCCGATTGTTATAGCATCTCCCACCGTTAGGATGGGCTATGACCACGATTGATTCTGACAATCGTTTGACCCGCCGCAGCCTGCTGCACACTGCGGTACTCGGTGCAGGTACCGTTGTTGCCTATCCGCTATCGGCATTGGCGGCGCCGGCAGCTTTCGATCAATGGCGCGATCAGTTCCGCGCCAAGGCCATCGCAAGAGGCATTTCCGACGAAATCTACACGCGAGTGATGGGGCGCATCGAACCCGACATGAGCGTGTTCGCCAAACTGCGCAACCAGCCCGAATTCAACGAGCAGCTTTGGCAATACATTAATCGCCGTGTCTCCGACTGGCGGTTGGCCGCAGGCAAGGAAGCCCTGCGCAAGTACGGCGATCTGTTCACACGCATCGAACGCGACTACGGCGTCGAGCGCGGCACGCTGCTGGCGCTCTGGGGGGTGGAGACCGCCTATGGCGATCCGCTGGTTCAGAAGAACCATATGACTCCGGTGTTTCCCTCGCTCGCGGCGCTGGCCTGGAACGAACCCCGCCGCCGCGCCTACTGGGAAACCGAACTGATCAACGCCTTGCGCATCGTCCAGAAGGGCTGGGGAACGCCGGACGAAATGCGCGGCTCGTGGGCCGGCGCGATGGGACACACCCAATGGATGCCGGAAGTCTGGCTCAATCTCGGCATCGATTATGATGGCGACGGCCGTGTGTTCCCGTTCGGCAATCCGGACGATGCGCTCGGCGGCAGCGCGCGCTACCTCATCAGCCGCGGCAAATATCAGCGCGATCAGCACTGGGGCTATGAGGTGCGTGGCGGCGGCGGGGGAAACAAGAGCTATGCCGCGTGGGCCGCCGCAGGCGTCACCCGCGCCGATGGCAAGCCGTTTCCACGACCGAACGACAAGGCGCAGCTCTGGACGCCGGTTCAGGGCGGACCGACGTTCCTGCTGGGGCCGAATTTCTACGCGGTGCGCAGCTACAATCCGTCGATGAACTACGCTCTCGCGATCGTGCATCTGGGCGATCGCATTCTGGGCGGCGCGCCATTCGTTCAACCCTTTCCCGGTTCGGAGCGGGCGATGACCCTTGCCGAGATTCAGGAAATGCAGACCCGGCTCACCAAAGCGGGATTCGACACCGGCGGCACCGACGGGCGCGTCGGCAACGGCACCATGAAGGCGGTGCGCGACTATCAGCTCAAGGCGGGGATGACGCCGGCCGACGGCTATGGCGGGCTGAAAGTGCTGGCACGACTGCGCCAGTGAGCGTGAGCCGGGCGAATTCCGCGATCAATGCGTATCGGTCAATGCGTATCGGTCCGGTTGCTGAATTCGGCAGGGTCCGCAATGGCTTCACGCTGAACGTAAACAGAGCACGCGAACGTCCACCACGCCGACAGCAGGCCGAACACCGGCCATTTGGTGCCGGACAGCATCTGCTCGGATGCATAGCCAAGCAGCGCGGCAACGCCCCATCCGAAGCCGTAAAGCATCAGCCGCGCCAGTGTGTAGAATCCGATATGCATCGACCGCCCCGTGCAGGTATCGAAATACTCTGGCGAATCGGGGAAACCCTGACGAGCATTAACGGAAAACTTACTTAATTTGCCCGCCCATTCAACGAAAACGCTCCCGGCCGCCTAGGGCCGGAAGCGTTTGATTTGTATCCCTCGCTTGAGGGACATGACCGAGCCAAAACTAGAAGCCGTGTCCCCCCGATGGGTGATGACTGGGTCCCCGCGAGCGGCCTCCCCCAAATCCACCCAATGCGCCACCGATGATGGCGCCGCCGATGATGGCGCCAGCGGCTGCGGCAGCGGCAGCGTCAGCATTCGGATCGCGACGGACAATTTGCGGCGGCGGTCCCGGCGGCGGACGGGGCGGACCGCGGGGGTCAGCGACCCGCTTCTTCGGCGGCGGCGGAGGCGGCTCGGCGCGCTTTGCCTTCGGGGGCTGACTGCAAGGGCACGTCGGGCCGGCAGCCGCCGTGCCGCTCGGCAGACTTGCCAGCGTCGGTCCGGGTGTGCCTGGAGCCGAAGGCGACGAGGCATTTTGACCACCACCGCCACCCGGGGCGTTGGCGTTCGCAGCCAGCGGGTTGGCCTGCTGGGGCCGGTTGCGCAGCCGATCCTGCAGCTTGCGCGCCGTCGCGGCGAGATCGCTGTTCGGATAGCTCGCGAGGAACAGTCCGAACGCATCGACCGAGTTGGCATTCACCGCAACGCTCCACGCCACCATCTCGCGACGGCGGTCGAGAACCGAGCGCACGCGCGTGACGAACGGCGCTTCGGTGTAGAGCGCGGTGAACGCTTCATAGGCCTCGATCGAATCGTCGGCGATCACGAGGTCATACGCATCGGCCGCAGGACGGCCTTGCAATGCCGCGCGCCACTCGCTCACCGTACGGGTCGCGGTCCGCTTGGCGGCGGGCTGCGCGGGACCGGGAAAGAAATAGAAATCGGTGGTCAGCGAGGAGCTTTCCCACGGAATTTGGCGGCCTTCGGTTTCCTTGTTGACCGCAACGCGAACGCGCTTGAACGCATCTTCGATCGAAACGCCGGGTTCGCGCGCCGACACGACAAGCGCGCCGGTATAGGGACTGGATGAACCCTTGCCGTCTTCGGCTTCGGCGCCGGGCGAGGTCGAATAGGAAATGAACGAGCCCGCCGCGTTGGCCTTGGCGTCAAACATTGCAAGCCCGCGCCCGGCGGTCTTGTTGATGGCGTCGAACGGATCGTTACGGCACGCATCGAGTATGACGATCCGCAGCTTGGTCGGAACCGATGTCAGCGTATTCATCACGTCGTTGAGCCGCACGGCCTGTATCGGCACATCGGACTCACGCTGGATGTTGACATCGATCGGCATCAGGAAGTTTTCACCGTCGATCTGCACGCCATGGCCGGCGTAGAAGACCAGCGCGACCGTGTCCGGTCCCTTGCCCGCGACACGCGCGGCGAAGTCACCGACTGCCTGCCGCAACTCTTTCTGCGAAACATCGCGCACCGTCGTGACCTCGAAGCCGGCCGCCGTAAGCAATCCGCTCATGGCGGTTGCGTCGTTGGCAGGATTGGGCAGCGCTGACACCGAGGTATACGCCGACTGACCGATCACCAGCGCAACACGGCTTTCCGCTAAGGCGAGGCTTGCCGACAAACACGTGATCAATGCGATTGCGAAACCTTGCAGAGACGAAATTCCAAAACGGACAATGGGACCAAACATGATCGCCCCTCCTTGAAAGCAGGCACTATGGCACCGCTTCGGATCGGGCGCCACCTGTCTCGCCGCCAAATCGTGCGGCAAATTTTGCTGAAGGGAAATCGCCGGAGTGCAACGGAAGTGAAGCTGTCCAATGGAGAATTTGAGCTAGCGGATGATCGCAGGCCCCGCATCCGGCAAGGCCGCATCGACCACCCGCAGTTGCACCCGCTCGGTTCCCTGCCAGCGGTCGATCGCCAGCGACCCCGCCAGATGAATGGGTTGGCCGCGCTGCTCGGTCAGAAAATTTCCGAGCGGCTGGCCAAGACTGCGAAACGCGATGCCGTTGACGATCGCGCCATCACCGGACTTCACCCGGACACGCACATGCGCCTGGCCGACGGGATCGGCGTAGACAAGCTGATGCGACGGCAGGGCAATCATCGGTTCCGGATTGCCGCTGCCATAGGGGCCGGCGCGATTCAGCGTCGCGACGAATTCGGTCGTGACTGCACGCGCCGAAACCGCCCCGTCGATCTGCAACTCACTGGTGTGGCGCGCGCTCGCCACCGTGTCCTTCAGCGCAGACTCGATGTAGGCGCGGAATTCGGCGAGCCGGTCCCTCTTCAGGGTAACGCCAGCGGCCATGGCGTGACCGCCGCCCTTCAGCAAAATACCGTCGCTCACCGCCTGCCTAACCGCCGTGCCGAGATCGACGCCTGGTATAGATCGGCCTGAGCCGGTGCCGATGCCGCCAGGCTCCAGCGCAATCGCAAACACCGGGCGTGAAAATTTCTCTTTCAGCCGCGAAGCGACAAGCCCGACCACGCCCGGATGCCAGCCCTCGGATGCGGTGACGATGACGGCGCCTTTGTCCTCCAGGCCCGCCGAGGCCAGCGCCTCGGCTTCCGCCTGCGCTTCGGCCATCTGCTCGATAGCGCGCCGCTCGGTGTTGAGCCGGTCAAGTTCGGCTGCGATGCGCGCGGCTTCCGAGACATCGCCCTCAAGCAACAGCCGCACGCCGAGATCGGCGCGGCCGATGCGTCCGCCCGCATTGATGCGCGGGCCGAGCGCAAACCCGAGATGCCAGGCTTCCGGCGGACCGCTGAGGCGGGCCACATCCATCAACGCCGTGTGACCGACATGATCGCGCCGGCGCAATGCAATCAGTCCCTTGGCGACGAACGCGCGATTGAGTCCGATCAGAGGTGCGACATCAGCGACCGTGCCGAGCGCCACATGATGCAGCATGCGGAGCAAATCCGGCTCCGGCATCTGGTCGGTCCAGAAATTGCGAGCGCGCAACTCGCGGTTCAGCGCCACAAGAGTGACAAACACAAGACCGACGGCGGCGAGATGTCCAAGTCCGGACAGATCGTCGGGCCGGTTCGGATTGACCAGCGCATCCACCACGGGAAGTTCATCGTTGCACTGATGATGATCGATCACCACCACATCCATGCCGCGGCGCCTGGCCTCGGCGAGCGGCTCGAGACTCGTGGTGCCGCAGTCAACCGTCACCAGCAGCGTGGCGCCCTTGTCGGCGAGCGCGCGCACCGCCTCGATATTCGGGCCGTAACCTTCAAAGATGCGATCGGGAATATGGATCAGCGGATCGAGGCCGCAGTGGCGCAAGTGCCAGGCGAGCAGCGCTGCCGAAGTTGCACCATCGACATCGTAGTCGCCGAAGATCGCGACCCTCTCCCGCCGCTTCACGGCGTCGGCCAGGCGGCGCGCCGCTGCATCCATCTGCGTGATGGTCGCCGGGTCCGGCATCAGGCTGCGGATGGTGGGATCGAGAAAGTCCGCCACCGCATCGATGTCGATGCCGCGGCCGGCAATCACGCGCGCCAGCATTTCCGGCAGCTGATGCCGCTGCGCGATGGCGAGCGCCATGGCCGAACCGCGCGTGTCCAACCGGTCGCGCCAGCGGCGGCCGGTCGCCGAATGCGCCACGCCGAGAAATGCCGGCGGCAATTCAACGGGAATGTGGGTGGCGGCTCGCGGCATGTGGTTCGCAGATAAGCACGCATGACATATCCGCAACAACGGACGGGCCGCGCACCAAGGCGCTTATCCACTTACACGAATCGTTCGCGTCGATCCGGTCAGCAGCCGAGATGTTCCGCGAGATTGTTGAAGTCGCGGGCGACGATGTCCCACGCGCCTTCCGGACCGAAATCGCGGTCCTGCAGCGGACCGTATTCGGTGACGCGCGGCACGAAGGCAGTCTTCAGGCCGTTGGCCTGCGCCGCTTTCAGATCGCCGTTGTGAGCAGCGACCATCATCACCTGCTCAGGCTTGAGACCGAGCAACCGCGCGGCGCCAAGATAGGTTTCCGCGTCCGGCTTGTAGTGCTGGAACAGCTCGGCACTGAGCACGAGGTCCCACGGCAGGCCCGCATTCTTGGCCATGTTGGTAAGCAGCGCGACGTTGCCGTTGGACAGTGGAGCGATCACGAATTTGCTCTTGAGCCGCGTCAGCCCCGGCACGCTGTCGGGCCATGGATTGAGGCGATGCCATCCGCGGTTGATATGATCGCGGTCGGTCTCGCTGAGGCCGGTGATCTCGAATTGGTCGATCAACCTGTCAAGCGTGCGGCGATGCAGATCGTCGAGGATGACATAGCCGCGTTCGGGATGTTTGCGGACGTCGTCCATGGCCGGCATGTAGGCCGCCCGCCATGCATCGACGATCGCAGTCCAGTCCGCCTTGAGGCCGCGCTGACCGCCCCACCAGCTGAGGTCGGTGATCAGACTGGTGCGCCAGTCCACCACGGTGCCGAACACATCGAACACCAGCGCCTTGACGTCTTGTGTATTCGGCATCGCGACTCTCCCGGACGTTTTTTATAGTTTGATGCGGTACTGAATAAATCCTGGCCGACCAGCGACCTTGTCGTAAAGGGTCTGCGCCTGAACGTTGCTGTCTTCGGTCACCCAATAGACCCGGCTCGCCTTCGCCGCACGCGCGGCATCCGTCACGCCCGCGATCAGCGCGCGGCCCGTGCCCTTGCCGCGGACGTTGGGATCGACGAACAGGTCTTCGAGATAGCAATAGCAGTGCTGAGCCCAGGTCGAGCGATGCAGCAGATAGTGCGCAAAGCCGATCAGCCGGTCGTCCTGCTCGGCGACGAGCGCGTGCATCGGCTCGAGCGAATCGAAAAACCGCGCAAAGGTCGCGTCGGTGATTTCCGGCCGCAGCGCCGATCCGTAGAATGCAAGGTAACTGTCCCACAGCGGCGACCAGCGCGCGCGGTCCTCCGGCTGTAACGGGCGAATAACCAGCTCACCGCTCACTGCAACGCTCAATCGAGGTGGAATTTTTCAAGCTGGCGATGTTCGCCCTTGATGTAGCGCACCGTCCCGGTGACGGAGCGCATCACAACCGTCTCGGTTTCGATCACATGCTTGCGGAACTTGACGCCCGAGAGCAGCGAACCGTCGGTCACACCGGTCGCGGCGAACAGGCAGTCGCCCTTGGCAAGGTCCTCGATGCCATAGATCATATTGGGATCGGTGATCCCCATCTTGGCAGCACGCTCGCGCTTCTCCGCCGTATCGAGGATCAGCCGCGTCTGCATCTGGCCGCCGATGCAACGCAGCGCTGCCGCTGCGAGAACACCCTCCGGCGCGCCGCCAGTGCCGATGTAGATATCGACCCCGGTGTTCTCCGGGTCGGCGGTGTGAATTACGCCGGCGACGTCGCCGTCTGTGATGAGCCGCACGGCAGCCCCGGTCGAGCGCACCGCGGCGATGATGTCGGCATGACGCGGACGATCCAGCACCAGTGCTGTGATCGCAGAGGGATGCACATCCTTGGCCCGCGCCAGCCGCTTGATGTTCTCGGCAGCGGGCGCGTCGATATCGACCACGTTCCTGGCGTAGCCCGGGCCGATCGCGATTTTCTGCATGTAGACATCCGGCGCATTCAGCAATGTGCCGCCCTCCGCCATCGCCATGGTCGCGATCGCGCCCGGCATGTTCTTCGCGCACAGCGTCGTGCCTTCCAGCGGATCGACGGCGATATCGACCTTCGGTCCAGCCTGAATGCCGACCTTCTCGCCGATGAACAGCATCGGCGCCTCGTCGCGCTCGCCCTCGCCGATCACGACAGTGCCCTCGATCGGAATTTTGTTGAGTTCACGGCGCATCGCGTCCACCGCCGCCTGATCGGCCGCCTTTTCATTGCCGTGTCCGCGCAGCCTTGCCGCCGACACAGCGGCGCGTTCGGTGACGCGCACGATCTCGAGCGTCAGAATGCGCTCGAGCAATTGCTGCGGCGGAATGGAAATAACGGACGACATTCGCTTACTCCTCAATACCCATATCCCGCGCGCAACGGCTGCGCGCCGGGCCTAGTTCTTCTCGATCCGGATCACTTGCGGCTTGCCGGTGATGACCTTGTCGGCCTGAACGGCCTGGAGTGCGCGCCGCACGGCATCTTCCGTGGTCGCATAGGTGATCAGGATCACCGGCACCGGCGACGGCTTGCTGCCTGTGCCCATCTCAACGCTGCCATTCGGATGACGCTGCACGATCGACTCGATCGAAATCTTCTGCTCGGCGAGCCGCGTGGCGATCGTCGCCGCGGTGCCCGCAAGATCGCGCGCCATCAGGCGAATGTAGTAACCGCCCTCGTGCCGCTCCATCGGCGCTTTCTTGATGGCGCGCAGCTTGGCCACCGGACGGCCGAACGGTTTCGTGCGAATGCCGCGCGCAACATCGGCGATATCGGCAATCACCGCAGACGCGGTCGCAGCGCCGCCCGCACCCGGTCCGACCAGCGTGATCGGCGGAATGCCCTCACCGTCGATCGTCACCGCATTGGTGACCCCCATTACCTGCGCGATCGATGACGTGCGCGGCACCATGGTCGGATGCACGCGCTGCTCGATCCCGGATTTGGTGCGCACCGCGACGCCCAGCAATTTCACGCGGTAACCGAGGTCCTGAGCTGCGCGCAGATCCGCCGGCGCAATCGACGAGATGCCTTCGACATAGACCGATGACTGCGCAACTTTGGCGCCGAACGCGATGCTGGCGAGGATCGCGAGCTTCTGCGCGGTATCGTGACCATCGACGTCGAACGACGGATTGGCTTCGGCATAGCCCAGCCGCTGCGCGTCCTTCAGACATTCGGCGAACGACAGCCCCTCCTGCTCCATCCGGGTCAGGATATAATTGCAGGTGCCGTTGAGAATGCCGTAGACGCGGTTGATCTGCGTCCCGGCCAGACCTTCGCGCAGAGTCTTGATCACCGGGATTGCGGCGCCAACGGCAGCCTCGAAATTCAACGCGCCGCCATGCTTCTCGGCCAATGCGGCGAGCTTGCTGCCATGTCTGGCGATCAGCGCCTTGTTGGCGGTGACGACGGACTTGCCGGACCTTAGCGCTGTCTCGATGGCCGAGAGCGCAGGATCGCCCGCGCCGCCCATCAGTTCGACGAAACAGTGGATGTTCGGATCGGTCGCGAGCGCCAGCGGCGACTTCGCCCACGCGATGCCGCGCAGATTTACGTTTCGCTTTTTGGTCTTCGAGCGCGCCGTGACGGCAACGACCTTGACGCCGCGCCCGCTGCGCGCGGACAGGACGCGCGCCTGCTCCTCGATCAAACGGACGACATCGGCGCCAACGGTGCCGAGCCCCGCAATGCCCACTCTGAGGGGTGCGACCATAACGACGAAGCCTGATGGAGTTATCGCCGGTTGGCGAGAGGAACCACGTTGTGCAACGATTCAATGCCGCTTTCAAGGAAGCGGCGGATATTCCGCGCCGCCTGACGAATGCGCTGCTCGTTTTCCACCATGGCGATGCGGACATAACCCTCGCCATGCTCGCCAAAAGCGACGCCGGGCGAGACCACGACGCCGGATTTCTCCACCATCAAGGTCGCGAACGCCATGCTGCCGACCTCACGGAATTTCTCTGGCAACGGCGCCCACGCAAACATCGACGCGGCCGGTGGCGGAATATCCCATCCGGCGCGTCCGAACGACTCGACAAGCGTATCGCGGCGCTTTTTGTAGATGTCGCGCACTTCGCGGATGCAATCATCGGGACCGTTGAGTGCCGCGGTCGCGGCCACCTGAACTGGCGTAAACGCGCCGTAATCGAGATACGATTTCACGCGCGTCAGTGCCGCGATGATACGCTCGTTGCCGACCGCAAAGCCCATGCGCCAGCCAGCCATCGAGAACGTTTTCGACATCGAGGTGAACTCGACGGTGACATCGATGGCGCCCGGCACCTGCAGCACCGACGGCGGCGGCTCGTCGTTGAAATACAGTTCGGCGTAAGCGAGATCGGACAGAATGAAAATCTCGTGCTTCTTCGCGAACGCAACCAGATCCTTGTAGAAATCCAGCGTCGCCACATACGCCGTCGGATTTGACGGGTAGCAGCAGATCATCGCGATCGGTTTCGGGATCGAATGAATGATCGCGCGCTCCAGCGCGCCGAACAAATCCGGTGTCGGTTCGGCCGGCACGGAGCGGACCACGCCGCCCGCCATCAGGAAGCCGAAAGCATGGATCGGGTAGCTCGGATTCGGCACCAGCACCACGTCGCCCGGCGAGGTAATGGCCTGGGCAACGTTGGCAAAGCCCTCCTTGGAGCCGAGAGTCGCGACGATCTGGGTGTCCGGGTTGAGCTTCACTCCAAAGCGGCGCGCGTAATAGCCGGCCTGGGCCTTGCGCAGGCCGTTGATGCCTTTCGATGCCGAATAACGATCAGTGCGCGGCTTGCCGAGCGTTTCCTTCAGCTTGTCGATGACATGCTGGGGTGTCGGTAGATCAGGGTTGCCCATCCCCATATCGATGATGTCCGAACCGGCATTGCGCGCGGCGGCCTTGGCTCGATTGACTTGCTCGAACACGTAAGGCGGCAGGCGGCGAATGCGGTAAAACTCTTCCATGGGTTCAGGCTCCGGAACCGGCATTAGGACGGCTTTTTGCGCTTGAATCGACATGCTTTCTAGCACGGGACCATGCCCGCACCAGCCAGAAAGCCTGGAAAATGTCTCCGAAAAATCAGTTGGCTTGGGTGGATTTCTTCTTTGCGCCTTTTTGCGCATCGGTGCTGTCTGCGGCGCCACCCGCCTTGGCCTGCCGGTCGCGGGCGGCGACCAATTCTTTCTCGATCCGGGCGCGTTCCTCGGGCTCCAGAACCGCCTGTTCGCGCTGCGGCGGGACGTCGTGAACGGCCGGATAGACTCCGGTCGCTTCGGGACGCGCCGGCACGTTCGCCGGAAGTCCGACCACCGGTAAATCGGCGATCGGCAGCGAGCAGCCGCCGAGGGTCACAGTTAGCGTCACGACGAACATCGCTGCAAGCAACGGACGCGCGGCAGGGCCACGTGCGGCGATCGTACGCACCCGCGCCTTTGCTCTTGTTGATCGTAACCCGGACGCCACTTTATTCACGGCGCTGCATCTTTCTTGTGCCGTTTCGATCGATTCAGAAAAAAATTCATCGAAACAGATCCCCAAAATCCAATGTTGCCGGAAATGATTGAGGCCGCTTACCAAGCTAATCTCCAGCTGCCCAGCGGGTCTAGGTCCCCAATATGACCAAAGCAAGAACTTCGCCGCAACGCAGCACACAGAAATCTCCCTAAACATCTGAACTATGGCATCATTCCTGCCTTGTAAGCCTTGCGTCATACTGAAACCTGACAAGGACCCATAGTATCCCGCCATGAAAGACATCACGTCCACTTCGCCACCCCCGCCGCCGCCGAGTTTCGATCCGGAGGCATTCGCCAGGAACCTGTCCAAGGCGATGGAGAGCAGCGGCGCGGCACTTGCCAGCTTTCTGAAGGGCCGCGAAACCACCGCTGCGCCAGGCGAGCCGCCGAGCGAACTGACGGAAGTCGTGCGCACGTTCTCCGTGGTGGCGAACTACTGGCTGTCGGATCAAACGCGAGCCGCAGAACTCCAGGCCAGGATCGGCAAGGGCTATCTCGACCTGATGGAATCCTCGGCCAAGCGTATGAAGGGCGAGACAGTCGAACCCGTCATTTCACCCTCGCCCCGCGACAAGCGATTTCAGGATCCGGACTGGAAATCGAACCAGTTCTTCGACTTCGTGATGCAGGCCTATTTGCTCGGCACCCAGTGGGCCAACGATCTGGTGAAGAACGCGGACGGACTCGATCCGCACACGCGCAAGAAGGCGGAGTTTTACGTCCAGCAGATCGGCAACGCGCTGGCGCCGTCGAACTTCGTGCTGACCAACCCGGAGGTGATGCGCAAGACGCTGACCTCAAGCGGAGAAAATCTGGTTCACGGCATGAAGATGCTGGCCGAGGATATCGAAGCCGGCCGCGGCAATCTGCGCATTCGTCAGTCCGATCCGTCAAATATGGCGGTCGGCGAGCAGATGGCGACGACGCCGGGCAAGGTGATCTACCAGAACGAGATCATGCAACTGATCCAGTATACGCCGGCGACGGAAAAAGTGCTGCGCACGCCGCTCCTGATCGTGCCGCCGTGGATCAACAAGTTTTATATTCTCGATCTGAAGCCCGAAAAATCATTGGTCAAATGGGCGGTCGATCAGGGCGTCACTGTTTTTGTGATTTCCTGGGTCAATCCGGACAAATCGCTCGGCGACAAGACCTTCGAGGATTACATGAAGCTCGGGCCGCTCGCGGCGATGGACGCGATCGAACGCGCCACCGGCGAGATGAAGGTCCACACCATGGGCTACTGCGTCGGCGGCACGCTGCTCGCGACGACGTTGGCGTGGCTCGCCGAGAAGCGCCAGGTGCGTGTCACCTCCGCGACATTCCTCGCCGCACAGGTGGATTTCAGCCATGCGGGCGATCTGCTGGTCTTCGTCGACGAGAACCAGGTCTCAGCGCTTGAGCGCGAAATGAAAGTCAGTGGCGTGCTGGAAGGCAGCAAGATGGCGATGGCCTTCAACATGCTGCGCTCCAACGACCTGATCTGGTCGTATGTGGTGAGCAATTATCTGAAGGGCGATGCGCCGAAGGCGTTCGACCTGCTGCACTGGAATTCCGACGCGACGCGGATGCCGGCTGCGAACCATTCGTACTATCTGCGCAACTGCTATCTCGAGAACCGGCTGTCGAAAGGCACCATGGTGATCGACAACACCGCGCTCGACCTCTCGAAGGTGAAGGTGCCGGTCTACAATCTCGCCACCCGCGAAGATCACATCGCACCCGCGGAGTCGGTCTTGTACGGCTCGCAGTTCTTCGGCGGCCCCGTGAAGTATGTGCTTGCAGGCTCCGGGCACATCGCAGGCGTGGTCAATCCGCCGGCGTCGGGCAAGTACCAGTACTGGACCTACGCCAATGGCCACCACCCCTACACCCTGAAAGAGTGGTTACCCGGTGCGCAGGAACATAAGGGATCATGGTGGTCCGACTGGCGCGAATGGCTCGGCGGCCTCGATCCCGAACAGGTCGACGCGCGGGAGCCCGGCGGCGGCGTGCTTGCTCCGATCGAGGATGCGCCGGGAAGCTACGTGCGGGTTCGCGCTTGAGCGCCGCGTCGCGGACTGTTCGACTCTGCCGCGTAATGTTATCAGACTGGCTGTATGACCGATCGGTCCGCGGATGATCGCGTGATCGATGCAATGCAATGGGGGAACCGGGATGACGCGCGAACTTTTCTGGCTGACGCTGACGGTGATTTTGACCGCCGTGATGTGGCTGCCCTATGTTCTCAATCGGATCATGGTGCGCGGTTTGTTCGGCGCCATGGCCAACCCGTCGCGCAACGACAAGCCGCATGCGGAATGGGCCAACCGCATGATGTTCGCCCACGATAACGCCATCGAAAATCTCATCATCTTTGCGCCCCTGGTCCTGATCCTCAACGCGATCGACTATTCGACCAAATGGACCGTGCTGGCCTGCGCGGTGTACTTCTGGTCAAGGCTCGCCCATCTTGTCGTCTACACTTTCGGGGTGCCGATCCTGCGCACGCTGACGTTCGCGGCTGGATTCGCCGCGCAGGTCGTGCTGATCCTGGGGATTTTCCAGCTGCTCTGAATTCTGAATTTCAGATGCGCCAATGCGCGGGCCTGAAAGGCCTGCGCATTGTTATTTTACGGAAACATCGCCGGCTGATCGATCCCGAGCGTCTCGGCAAAGCCCAGCACCAGATTCATGTTCTGGACCGCCTGACCCGACGCACCCTTCGTGAGATTATCGAGGGTCGAGACGATGATCGCCCGCCCCTCGATACGGTCTGCCGCAACTCCGATGAACGTCATGTTGGAGCCGCGCACGTGCCGTGACTGCGGTGTCTTGCCGAACGGCAGCACATAGACGAATGACTCCTTGGCATACTGTTCCATCAGGATCGCGTGGAGGTCTTGCGCGGTCCGGCCTCTGCGTCCGCGCACGTAGATCGTGGCGAAGATACCCCGGTTCATCGGCACGAGATGCGGCGTGAAGCTCACGATCACATCCTTGCCCGCCGCTTTCGAAAACTCTTGATCGAGTTCGGCCATGTGCCGGTGATGCCCGACGCCGTAAGCGTGGAACCCTTCCGACACCTCCGAGAACAGCATCTCTTCCTTCGCCGCGCGCCCTGCGCCGGTCATTCCGGATTTGGCGTCGATCACGATCTCGTCCGGTTCGATCGCCTTCGCCTTCAAAAGAGGGATCAGCGGCAACTGCGCCGTGGTGGTGTAGCAGCCGGGGTTGGCGACGAGCCGCGCTTTTTTGATATCGCGCCGGTAGACCTCGACAAGCCCGTAGACGGCCTCCTTCTGCAGCTCGAGCGCATGATGCTCGTGGCCGTACCACTTCGCATAGGCCTTTGGATCGGTCAGCCGGAAGTCGGCCGACAGATCGACCACCCTGGTCGCTGGAGCCTTCGCCAGCAAATCCTTCAGTACCGTCTGCGTGGTCGCATGCGGCAGGCCGCAGAACACCAGATCGAGATCGGCCTTCGCCCAGTCGACATCGGCGATCGACACCAGCTTCGGCAGATCGTAAGGCGCGAACTGCGGAAACACATCGCCCATCGACTGACCGGCGCGGCGGTCGGCGGTCAAGAGCGCCAGCTCGACGCGCGGATGGCGCAGCAAGAGCCGCACCAGTTCCGCGCCGGTGTAGCCGGACGCGCCAAGAATGCCGATCCGCTTTTTCGCGCTCATCACGTCGTCTCCTCAAGCACATCGGTATTGTGTCCGCCGGACATACGATCCGGCGCATCACCTGCAAAGGCATGTGGCCGCATGGCTTGCATCCGGCGCGCGATGGCTTGCGCGCCCGGCGATGTCTGTAGGCCCAACGCAGCCATCACTGCAACATGATCCGCGTCGGATTTATGCTGATTCAGTTTGAAGCTGCCTTCAATGTTCTCCACGGTCATGACGAGACCAACGATGGCGCGCATCATCCCGTCCCGGCGCGCCGCCGGCATTCTGGCCATGGTCCATGGCGGCTTCGGTACAAGGCCACTCTCGAACCTCTCGCTCAGGTCATCGAGATGCTCCGCGAGCGCATCGCTGGACATCGCCTCGACAGGCCCGCTCAGATGCACGGCCTGATAGAGCCAGGTCGGGACCTGATGCGGCGACGCATACCAGTCCGCCGACACGTAGGCGTCGTCGCCCTGCACAGCGAGCAACCAACTCCCGCTCCCGGCCTGGGCGACAAGCGGATTGTGCCGCGCCAGATGAAACACCGCACGCGGTGAGCCGTCCTGCGCATATCCAAGATGGAACGGTACGTGCGACGCCACCGGCCGGCCATTGGCGACCGCACAAATCATGCCGAAGCCACGCCCCGCGGCGAATTCAAGGTTCGCAGCTCGGTCGATCCGGAAAGCGTGGGGCACGTGCATGATGGTCTCCTGCTCAGATTGTGAGCCGACGGGGACCGATCTGCGATGTGGCTTTTTGGGGTAACGAGAGCGTGCCGCAGAGCGATCTCCGGCGGCACTGGGATTGGCGATCTAGACGCGCGCGCCAACCCATGCCGCGAAAGGACGGCGGCGGCGGGCGATAACGATGGTCGCGGCATTGATCATATCGCGGATATAGAGCCGTCGCCGGCAGCGGTCAAGCAATGACCGCGCAGACGATATCTCCCAAACACAAAGGCCGCCCTGGTGGACGGCCTTTGCTTCGAACCAAATTGGGCAGTGATCAAAGCGACGATGACCACATTACCGGGAAGTAGCGATAGCCATCGCCATCCTTGGTCACGTTGCCCTGGGCCGGGAACGGGAAGTGATAGCCCTGAACCCGCATCTTCTCTGCGACCAGCATGTCGTAGATTTTGCGGCGGGTTTCCTCCGCCATCTTGGCATCCTGATCGAACACCAGATGGAAGCCGGGGTTGGCGACGAACACAGCCGGATGATTTGTCGTGTCGGACTGGACGAAGATCTTGTCCGAACCGGACGCAACGATGAAAGCCGTGTGGCCTGGCGTGTGACCCGGAGCCGCGACCGCGGTGAGGCCCGGAGCAATTTCCTTGCCCCATTCGAACGGCGTAATCTTCTTCTGCAGGCCCGCTTCGAGGACACGGCGGGCGTTCTTGAACAGGTCGGCCATGCGCCCGGCGGGAGCGCGGCTCATCTCGCCGTCGTCCATCCAGAACTTCAATTCGCTCGACGATGCCATGATCTCCGCATTCGGGAACAGCGGTTTGCCTTCGGCGTTGAGCAGGCCGTTGATGTGATCGCCGTGGAAGTGCGAGATCACGACCATGTCGATGTTCTTCGGGTCGATGCCTGCGGCAGCGAGGTTGGTCTGATACTGGCCGACGTTGCCCTTGCTGTTGACGAACGCAGCCGGACCGTTGCCGGTGTCGATCGCGATCAGCTTGCCGCCCGAGTTCACGACAACCGGCGCGAACGGAATCGACATCTTGTCCGGCGGAAGGAAAGCCTTTTCCAGCGCGGCGTTGACGTCAGCCTTGGTCTTGTTGGCAACGAACGTATCGGGCAGCGCGAAATTGTTGGTGCCGTCGGAGATCGCGGTGACTTCGATATCGCCGACCTTGTAGCGATAGAAGCTCGGCGCTTGCTTGCCGGCTGGTGGCGCTGCCGCAACGGCGGCAGTCGGCGACATCATCGGTACCGTTGCGAGCGCAGCAGCGCCGCCCATCATATGGCGTCGTGTCAGATTCATATCAGGCCTCCCGGATTATGTTTGTCGAGGTGAAGCTGCTCACTTGCGAACAGCTCGCATGACCGCCTATCGGATTCTCATGAAACGCTTTTGTTGCGATTCATTCGCATCACGCGAACCGCGACCATCGCGGAACTAACACCCGATCGTGCCCTAAATTCCCAATCACAAGTCAGTTGGTTTGCACCTGCTCAAAACATCATCTTCACGCCGAGCATTCCCGGCGTCAGCAGCACGGCCGCCCACAAGAAGGCCGACGTAAAATTGGCGAACTGAAATTGCCAGTACGGCATCTCGCTCACGCCGGCGACGAGTGGCACCGTCGCGCGCAGCGGTCCGGAAAAGCGGCCAATGAACACGCTCGGGATTCCCCATTTCTGCACGAAACGTTCGGCTGCCGCGAGCATGTCCGGAAACTGCGAGAGCGGCCACATATGTTCGATCTGCGTCTTGAACTTGTGGCCGAACCAGTACGACAGCCAGTCGCCGCACGCGGCACCCAGCGAGGCCGCGATCCAGATCGGCCAGAAACTGACGCCGCTTACGCCGATCAGCGCGCCGATCGCGACCAGCATTCCCCAGGCGGGAATCAGCAACGACAGAACTGCAAGCGACTCCGCGAACGCCAGTATGAAAACGACCGGCACGGCCCACACCTGATGATCGCGGACGAAATCGGCAAGGCCGCGCGTCATCTCCTCAAAGCCCATCACTTCCCCTCGTCCCGAACTGGCATGCCGCCAAGAGTGTCATCGCGCCGTTATCTTCCCAGGCGGGCCCCGATAGCACGCTCTTGCCAGCATTGCGCTATCCCTCTCTGCGTCACATTTACAGGCCTATCCGTGGCATAGTTGGACACCGCGATTCGCTCCACCGGCCGCATCACACGCCTCTGAGAAAACATGCCGAAACCTCTGAAAGTACAGAAAAAAACAAAAGCAGACGATCTGTTTGCCGCCTCCTTACCCAAGGCCCGCCAAACCGCCGCCGCAGCGCGTGGCGGCTCGGCCGAGGCCGGCTACACCGCCCGCGACATCGAGGTATTGGAAGGTCTGGAACCCGTTCGGCGCCGCCCCGGCATGTATATCGGTGGCACCGATGAGAAGGCGCTACACCACCTGTTCGCCGAAGTGATCGACAACGCGATGGACGAGGCGCTGGCCGGTCACGCCACCTTTATCGAGGTGGAGCTTGGCAACGACGGCTTCCTTACCGTCAGCGACAACGGCCGCGGCATCCCGGTCGATCCGCATCCGAAATTTCCGAAGAAATCCGCGCTCGAAGTCATCATGTGCACGCTGCATGCGGGCGGCAAATTCGATTCGAAGGTTTACGAGACGTCAGGCGGCCTGCATGGCGTCGGCGTCTCGGTGGTGAACGCCCTCTCCTCGCTGCTCGAGGTCGAAGTCGCGCGCAACCAGCAGCTCTACAAGATGAGTTTCGAGCGCGGTCACCCCAAGGGCAAGCTCCAGGACCTCGGCAAGGTTCACAACCGCCGCGGGACCCGCGTCCGCTTCAAGCCGGATGCCGATATCTTCGGCGCCAAGGCAGCGTTCAAACCGCAGCGCCTGTTCAAGATGGCGCGCTCGAAAGCATACCTGTTCGGCGGTGTCGAAATCCGCTGGCGCTGCGCGCCCGAACTCTTGCGCGGCGTCGACGATGTGCCGGCTGAAGACACTTTCCACTTCCCGGGCGGTCTGAAGGACTATCTCGCCGCCGCCATTCACGCCGATACGCTGGTGCACCCGGATATCTTTGCAGGCAAATCAGGCCGCACCGGCGCGCACGGCGCGTGCGAATGGGCGGTGGCATGGACCGCCGATGCCGATGGCTTTCTCTCGTCATACTGCAACACGATCCCGACCCAGGACGGCGGCACGCACGAAGCTGGCATTCGCAGCGCGATGCTGCGCGGGTTGAAGGATCATGCCGAGCGCGTCAACCAGGGCAAGCGCGCGGCGTCCATCACGTCGGAGGACGTCATGGTGGGCGCAGCCGTGATGCTTTCCGTGTTCGTGCGCGAGCCTGAATTTCAGGGCCAGACCAAGGACCGGCTTGCCACGGCCGAAGCGCAGAAGATCGTCGAGCAGTCGGTCAAGGATCCGTTCGATCACTGGCTGTCCGGCAATCCGGTGCAGGCCAATCGCCTGCTCGATTTCGTCATCGAGCGCGCCGACGAGCGCGTCCGCCGCCGTCAGGAAAAGGAAGTCGCCCGCAAGACCGCGGTGCGCAAGCTGCGCCTGCCCGGCAAGCTCGCCGACTGTTCGAATACGGCTGCAGAGGGCTCCGAGTTGTTCATCGTCGAGGGCGACTCCGCCGGCGGCAGCGCCAAGCAGGCGCGCGACCGCAAGACACAGGCGGTGCTGCCTTTGCGCGGCAAGATTCTCAATGTCGCCTCCGCCGGCAAGGACAAGCTCGCCGGCAACCAGCAGATCGCCGATTTGATGCAGGCGATCGGCTGCGGCACGCTCGCGCACTATCGCCAGGAAGATTTGCGCTACGCGCGCATCATCATCATGACCGACGCCGACGTCGACGGCGCGCATATCGCGTCGCTGCTGATCACGTTCTTCTATCGCCAGATGCCGCGCCTGATCGACGAGGGCCATCTGTATCTCGCCGTGCCGCCACTCTATCGCCTCACCCATGGGGCAAAGACCGTATATGCGCGGGACGACGGCCATCGCGACGCCCTGCTGAAATCGGAATTCAACGCCAACGCGAAGGTCGATATCGGCCGCTTCAAGGGCCTCGGCGAAATGATGCCGGCGCAGTTGAAAGAAACCACCATGGACCCGAACAAGCGCAATCTACTGCGCGTGGTGCTGCTCGCCGACGACCGCGAGGGAACAGCCGACTCGGTCGAGCGGCTGATGGGCAACAAGGCCGAGGCGCGCTTTGCGTTCATCTCGGACAAGGCCGAGTTCGCCAGCGAAGAATTGCTGGACGTGTAGCGCACAGCGAGCGAAACTTGCACCGGACAGGATGGCATCAACCTGCGGAGTACTGTCATGCGTGCGCCTCTTCTCATCGCCGGCATCCTCTGCCTGATCGTTGGCTTGATCTGGCTGGGACAAGGCACCGGGTATTTCCCTTACCCGGCCTCGAGCTTCATGGTGAAGCAGACCAAGTGGGCCTACTACGGCGGCGCGCTCGCCTTCGTCGGTCTCCTGATGGTCATGGTCTCGCGGCGGGGCGGCTATAGATCGTACTAGCTTGCGTGCCGCCGCCCCATGTGATGGCTGGACGGCAATGTCATCCGTCAAGGAGCCAGCACGCAGATGGCCGCCTCACCCTTCGATCTGACCGGCAAGGCCGCGCTCATCACCGGCGGCAACACCGGCATTGGCCTTGCCATCGCCAGGGGACTTGCGGAAGCCGGCGCATTGGTCGCAATCGCCGATCGAAATGCGGACAACGCCGGCTCTGCGCTGGCCTCGGTGGCGAAAGCATGCGAGGCCAATAACAGCCGCGCGATATCGCTGATCGCCGATGTCACGGACACGACGGCTGTCGTGGCGATGGTCGATGCCACACTGAAAGACTTCGGACGCATCGACATCCTGGTCAACAATGCAGGAATCAGCCTCTCCGGACCGCCGGAAAAAATGCCGCTGGAGGACTGGCAGACGGTGATCGACGTCAATCTTACCGCGCCATTTGTCTGCGCGCAGGCGGTGCATCCGGCGATGAAGCGTCAGGGCGGCGGCAAGATCATCAATATCGCCTCGGTGCTGGCCAATCTCGCCACCGGCAATGCCCCGAATTACGCGGCCAGCAAAGGCGGCGTGCTGCAACTCACCCGTTCGCTCGCGATTGCATGGGCGCCGGACAACATTCAGGTCAATGTCATCCTGCCGGGCTGGATCGACACCGATCTGACCAAGCGTGCGCGCGAAGCCCGTCCCGAGCTGCACGACCGCATCCTGGCGCGGGTGCCGGCCGCGCGATGGGGCACACCCGAGGATCTGGCCGGCGTCGCCGTGTTTCTGGCGAGCCGCGCGTCGGACTTCGTCACGGGCGCAGCGCATACGGTCGATGGCGGCTTCACCGCGATGGGTTAAGCTGGTGCAATTCATGCGAAGGTGAGCCTGTGACCGCATCAGCATTCGATCTCTCGGGCCGGGTGGCCATCGTCACCGGAGGCAATGGCGGCATCGGCCTCGGCATGGCGCGCGGGCTTGCCGCTGCCGGCGCGACCATCGTCATCGCCGCGCGCAATGCCGATAAATCGAATGCCGCCGTTGCCGAACTGACGAAATCCGGCGCGGCCGCACGATTCATCGCAACCGATGTCACTGACGAGAACGCACTGAAGTCTCTCACCGACGCGACGCTGAAGGAATTCGGCCGCATCGACATTCTCGTCGCCAATGCCGGCACAACCGTGCGCAAGCCTCCGCAAGTCATCTCGGCCGCCGAATGGCACATCGTGATCGACACCAATCTGACCAGCACCCTGCTTGCCGCGCAATGTGTATACCCGGCGATGAAAGCGGCGGGACATGGCAAGATCATCACCATCGGCTCGATGATGTCACTGTTCGGCGCGAGCTATTCGCCGGCCTATGCAGCGAGCAAGGGCGGTGTGGTGCAATTGACGCGCTCGCTCGCCTGCGCATGGGCGCAAGATAACATTCAGGCCAACTGCATTCTGCCTGGCTGGATCGACACCGAGATGACGCAGGGCGCTCGCCAGCAGGTCGAAGGGCTGCATGAGCGGGTGCTGAAGCGCACGCCGGCGAACCGCTGGGGCGAGACCCGGGATTTTGCCGGCATCGCCGTCTTTCTCGCTTCGAACGCATCGGATTTCGTGACCGGCGCGGCGATCCCGGTCGATGGCGGCTACTCGGTCATGGCCTGAACGCCGCCCGTCAGCTGATTGCGGCCGCCTTCGACCTCACATGCTCGGGCCGCACGCCGATCCCCAGCACGCGGGCAATCAGCCGTTGCAGCCACGGCGAAGCGTTGACCACTTTCATGAACGCGGGAGCTGTCAGCGCCCCGCCCTCCAGCGCCCGGCTGATGATGCGGTCCTGCATCTGGACTTGCAGCGCCTGAGTCACCCTGACCGGAAACATCCGCCGCTGGCGCACGCGGTCGAGCACTCTCTCGTCGGGGCAGCCATTCGACAGCTTGTCAGACAGCAGGTTCGCGGTCGCGACCGCGTCCTGAATAGCGAGATTGATGCCGACGCCGCCGATCGGCGACATCGCATGCGCCGCATCGCCGATACAGAGCAAGCCCGGGCGCGACCAACGACGGAGCCGGTCGATGCTCACGGTCAGCAGCTTGACGTCGTCCCAGCTCTTCACATCGCCGACATGCGCACGCAGGCGCGGCGCAGTGGCGACGATATCGGCACGGAATTGATTCAGCCCTCGCGCCTTGACTGAATCCGTCAGGCCTTTGGGGATGACGTAGGCGCATTGCCAGTATTCGCCGCGGTCGATCGTCACCAGAATGCGGCCGGGCTGCGCATTCATCAGTGCCCGATCCTTTTCGGACGGGTCTTTCGCAATTCTGAACCACAACACGTCGATTGGCGCTCCGATGTCCTCGATCTCCAGCCCCGCGCATTCGCGCACCACCGAATGGCGGCCGTCGCAGCCGATCGTCAGCGCGGCTCTCACCTCGAGCCGTCCCTGCTCCGAGCGAGCGATGACGCCGGTGACGGTCTCACCGTCGCGCAGCAGGTCGAGCGCTTCTGTCTTTCTCAAGACCTTCAGGTTGGGATAGTGAGCACCGGCGTCAAACAGGAAATCGAGAAACTCCCATTGCGGCATGAAGGCGATATAGGGCGTCTTGATCCGCATGCCGCGAAAGTCGGCAATGGTAACGGTATCTTCGCCGAAATGCCCGCTCAGATGATCCAGCTTGTCGTGGGGACGCTTGAGAAAGGCATCGAGCAAACCCAGTTCGTCGAGCACCTGCATGGTGGACGGATGCACGGTATCGCCACGAAAATCGCGCAGGAAATCGGCGTGCTTTTCGAGAACCACCGTATCGATGCCTGCGCGCGCCATCAGATAGCCGAGCATCATTCCGGCTGGACCGCCGCCCACGATGCAGCACTGCGCCTTGATGGACCGCATCGCCTGGCCAGTGCCAAGTGCATGCGCGGAAGAGCCCGGACCGGCGGCTGGCTTCGCGGACATGCTGGGGCTCCTTCCGTCGATGGAATGCGGCTGGCTGAATTGCTGGTATCGTAGCCACGACATCCTGAAGCGCAACCAAGGCAGCAAGGTGTCAGCGCTTAATGGTCAGCGATTGAGTCCTCCAGCGGCCGCTTTCCGGAAACTCTTGATCTCCGACGTGGTGCCGTCCCGATAGGTCAATTCCACCGACACCGACTTGGTCGCCGGCGGCAGCTTCATATAGGGCTTTGCCTCATAGGGGATCGAGGACGGGTTGAGCGGGTCGCAAGGCGGCATCTTGATCACCTGATCCGGCACGGTGGAATCGATGCCGACTTTTACCTCGCGGATCGCGCAGCGATACGACATCAGGTGGGTGTAGTAGACCAGCAATCCGTTGAACTCTCGAAACGACAGCCAGCTTGTCGATGTCATATCGAGCGTCTTGCGCTGATCGCGGATCAACGCAGCCTCGGGATCGAACTTGATCGGGAACGGACCCTGCATCTCGCCTTGCGCATCGATGTAGCGAACCTGAAGCGTGGTCGCGGGCGCATCCGACGGCAATTCGATCGAGGTGTTCGGCGAGCGCTTGCGCGTGCGCGGATCGAGCGTGTCGGCAAAGCCGGTTTCCTTGAACTCGCCGCTCTCGCCATAACGCCATGAAATGGCAAGAACCGGATCGATGATCGAGAACACGATGGTCCAGCCGCCATTGTGACGCGAAAACAGCGCAATCGGCGCGTTTGTCGATTCAGGCTGCGGAGCGCTGCGTGGCGCGAGACCCGGCGTCAATGCGGCGACTTTGGGTTCGACTTCGACCGCACGCCGCGCCTCGGCGCCGCCGTTGAAGTAGACGCTGTCGACCATCTGGTCGAAATACGCCGGCTGCTGCTTGTGCTTGACGGTGGTTGCCATGCCATTGACCACCCGCCGCGTGGTTTGCGCGATGTCGACAAGATTCACGCCCGGTTTGAGAAGCTCCTTGGCAAACACGCGTGTGAACACGGAATTTGGATCGGTATCGCTGTCGGACAGACGATCAAGCGCGGTCTGCTTCGGCCCGGCCGAAAGAATCGTGAACATCCCCTCGGGAAGGTCCGGCATACTGGCAAGGCCGCCGCCGCCACCGACAGCGCGCGTGCCCCAACGCTCCTCGAACGGATTATTGCGGCAAGCGTCGAGCACGAGGATCGCCGTGCGCACGCCGCGGCTTTGCAAGCGCGATACGAC
Organism: Hyphomicrobiales bacterium; assembly: GCA_021732215.1. Lineage (GTDB taxonomy): Bacteria > Pseudomonadota > Alphaproteobacteria > Rhizobiales > Xanthobacteraceae > SG-bin9. Next base: position 184,483 of record JAKFVL010000010.1, on the reverse strand, counting down.
GCGGTCGGTCATGATCGAGGAATCGCGCACCAGTTCTTCCTGTCCTGCGGTCGCCGCAGGCACGTCGATCGGCAGCAGGAAATTCTGTCCGGCAATTTCGAAGCCGTGGCCGGCGTAGAAGAAGAACGCGGTATCGCCCTTTTCAAGCGCGCGGTCGAACGACAGCAGCGTCTCACTGAACGACTGGCGATTTTGGTTTTCCGCCACCATCACCTGAAAGCCGAGTTGCTTCAGCGTATCGCCCATGGTGCGGGCATCGGCGACGGCCTTTTGAAGCTTCGGAATGTTGCGGTAGTTGTCGTTGCCGATCACCAGCGCGACGCGCTTGGCGGCGAGTGCTTGTGTCGCGACCATCGTCAATGACAAAGCCATGACGAGTCTGATCGCCGGCTTGAGCAATGCGCTGATCATGTCCCCGATCCCCTGACGATATGACTGAATATCTGAAGCGGCAGCAAAGCCGTGTTCCGGCCGCCCCCTTTGCCCATAGTCGCGGCAGCTAGCCGCCCGGTTCAAGGATTCGGAGGCTGACGAGCAGAAACATTAAGCTTTCCGGCGCCTAAATCCATGTCTTGCATTGACTTTGGACGATTCGACCCTATGTTCCGGCTCAACGCGGCCCAAGATCGAAACGCGATCATTTGGTCAGCCGCCTGTTTGCGTCAGTGAAATCCCCCAGCTTGTTAGCAAGCCGTTCCCGGGGTGAGCGCAACAGTTTTTTCCCGAGATCCCGAACGGCGATCCGGACACTGGAAGCTCAATGTCTTTTTCCAATCTTGGACTATCCGACAAGGTTCTCGCCGCAGTCGCCGCGACCGGCTACACCATCCCCACCCCCATTCAGGAACAAGCGATCCCCCACGTTCTCGCCCGGCGAGACGTACTCGGCATCGCCCAGACCGGCACCGGCAAGACCGCCGCCTTCGTGCTGCCGATGCTGACGCTGCTGGAAAAGGGCCGCGCCCGCGCACGCATGCCGCGCACGCTCATTCTTGAACCGACCCGCGAACTGGCCGCACAGGTCAAAGAGAATTTCGACAAATACGGCGCAGGCCAGAAACTGAACGTCGCGCTTCTGATCGGCGGCGTCTCGTTCGGCGATCAGGACTCAAAGCTCACGCGCGGCGTCGATGTTCTGATCGCAACACCCGGCCGCCTGCTCGACCATACGGAGCGCGGCGGATTGTTGCTCACCGGTGTCGAATTGCTGGTGATCGACGAAGCCGACCGCATGCTGGATATGGGCTTCATTCCAGACATCGAACGCATCTGCAAGCTCGTTCCATTTACCCGCCAGACGCTGTTTTTCACGGCGACCATGCCTCCCGAAATCCGCCGTATCACCGAAACCTTTCTGCACAATCCGCAGAAGGTCGAAGTCTCCCGCCCCGCCTCGACAGCCGTCACCGTGGCGCAATTGCAAGTTGGTTGCGGACGCGAAGCGCACGAAAAACGCGACGTTCTGCGTCAGCTGATCCGTGGCGCCAAAGACCTCAAGAACGCGATCATCTTCTGTAACCGCAAGCGCGAAGTGGCGCTGCTGCACAAATCGCTGCAGAAGCACGGCTTCAGCGCCGTCGCACTTCATGGCGATATGGAACAGCCCGCGCGGATGGCCGCACTCGACCAGTTCCGCAAGGGCGAGAGTGCATTACTGGTCGCCTCGGATGTCGCAGCCCGCGGCCTCGATATTCCCGAAGTCAGCCATGTCTTCAATTTCGACGTGCCTCACCATCCGGATGACTACGTACACCGCGTCGGCCGCACCGGCCGCGCCGGACGTCTTGGAACGGCGATTTCGATCGTGTCGCCTGCCGATCAGAAATCGGTTGTCGCCATCGAAAAACTGATCGGCCAACCCATTCCCGCCATGGAAGGCGCGCCCGTCGCCGAGGTTTCAAATCTCGACATCTCCGAACGCCCGTCGCGGTCGGCGTCCCGGCGCGGCGACAAGCGCCGAGGCGATCGCGCCCCCAGGGAGCGCCAATCTCAAGAGCGGCCGTCTCAAGAACAGCAAACTCAGGAACACCAGCCTCAAGAAAGACATCCTGAGAAATCTCGCGACGAGCGCAAGCCACGCCGCAACGAGCGCGGTGGCCGCGGCCGCAAACCCGATATCAATCCGAACGGGGTCCCTCCGCTCCACACGGCGTCACCGCCGCCCTCGATCGGACGTCTGCGCAACGAACCAACAGCGAGCCGCGAAGCCACTGCCGATGCCGGCGATCATTCGCATTTGCCGGCATTTTTGCTGCGTCCTGTTCGCGCAAGGGTCTGATCCCTCGCCCCGGCACACCGGAACATTTACGGCTCGTTCACGATCGTGAGCTAGCTTGGTTCCCGATACTTTGAGGGGTTTTGGGCGCCAAGGCCACGAATCGGCCTGCGGTGCGGGGATTTGATCGTGGTTGGACTGCTCAACGAACACGAACGCACCATGGCGTTCGCTGAGGTTGCCCTTGGCCAGATTCGTTCGCTGCGCCAGACCGCTGTGCCGCGCAATTATGAGATCTGGTATACATACGCCACCGGCTTCAACCCCGGGCTCAACAAGATCATCAACGAATCGCTCGCCCATAACGGCAAGCTGAGCGAATCTGACCTCGAGCAGATCTACGAGACTTATCTGTCTCAGTTGCGCACCACGGGCCGGATCGACAAGGTCGGTGCCAAGGTCATCAGCGAAATCGATGACGTGATGACACTCATCACCGACGCGCTCGGCTTGACCGTCAAATACGATTCAAATCTCCAGGGCATGGCCCGGAAGCTCGGCGGCACGGTCGATCAAGACCAGGTTCAGGCCGTCGTCGATCAGCTCGTCAAATCCACGCGCGAGATGCAGGAGACCAACAAGGCGCTCGAAGCGCGTCTGATCGTCTCCAAGCACGAAATCAGTAATCTGCAGCAAAGCCTCGAAGCCATCCGCGCGGAAACCCTGACCGATCCGCTGACATCGCTCGGCAATCGCAAGTTCTTCGACCGCGCACTGAGCGAGGCCGTGCAGCAGGCCCAGCTTGCCGGAGAGCCGTTGTCACTGCTGATGTTCGACATCGACCATTTCAAGTCGTTCAACGACAACTACGGCCATCTGACCGGCGATCAGGTTCTGCGCCTCGTTGCGATGTGCCTGAGGCAGACCATCAAGGGACAGGACATCACCGCACGCTACGGCGGCGAAGAGTTCGCCGTGGTATTGCCCAACACCGCGCTGCGCCAGGCGCTGACCGTCGCCGATCACATTCGCCGCGCCGTGATGGCGAAAGAACTGAAGAAGAAGTCGACCGGTGAAATTCTCGGCCGCATCACGATCTCCGTGGGCGTCGCGATGCTGCAGGCCGAAGACGATATGGACACTCTGATCGAACGCGCCGACGCTTGCCTCTACGCTGCGAAGCGCAACGGCCGCAACCGCGCGATCTGCGAGGTCGATCCGGAATACGCGCCGAACAACCGCATTCAGGTCGCCTGAAGCGCCTGCTGCGGCTTATTTCCTGCTTGTCACCGCTTGATTTCGAACCAGCCGCTTCGTGGAAGCAGCTTTCTTCCTTGCTTTGGCCGCTTTGGCTTTGCGAGGCTTCGGTGGTGACAGTAACGGCTTCGTCTGCTTTGCAGCCTTCTTCGCCCGTGGCCTCTTCTTCACCGCCGCGCGGCGTGCGGCGTCGAGCGCTGCCCTCGCCCATTGCGCCAGTTCTTCGGGATCGTCGTAAAGCCGCGGCGGCAGGTGCCAGTACGAATTGACCGTCACGGTCTTGGCGCGCGTCTGATACTGAAACGGCGCGCAGCCTTCCGCTTCGAAACTGGGGATGGTCTCGGCGTCGGCGCGCAGAAACAGCCCGCCGCGCAGCGCCATGGCGAAATTCACGCCGTCAGCCGATACGCCAAAGCCGGAAAACATCCGCTTGATGTCCACCGCGCCGAATTCGGAAAACAGATCGATCAGGAAATCGCGGTCCATCAGGGCATGATCCCGAAAAGTGGAGACCGGTTTTCGGACAAGATCATGCCCAACTAAATCAGGCGTGGCCGCGTGAAAAACTAGTCCGCGCTGGCGGGCTTCAGCTGCACCGACTCGCCGCAGCCGCAAGCCGAAATCTGGTTCGGATTGTTGAAGACGAACTGCGCCTGCATCTTGTCGGCCTTGTAGTCCATCTCGGTGCCGAGCAGGAACAGCACGGCCTTCGGATCGACCAGCACCTTCACGCCCTTGTCCTCGACGACCTCGTCGGTCGCCTTGATGTCGTGGGCGTATTCGACGGTGTAGGACTGCCCGGCGCAGCCGCCGTTCTTGATGCCGACGCGCAGACCGACAATCTCGGAATCGGCACGCTGGGTCAGTTCCTGAACCCGCGCCGCGGCAGCATCCGTCAACCGCATCACCTGCGGGCGCGGACGGGGCTTCGGCTTTTCGGAGCTGTTTGGTGTCATCCCAGTCATGTGGTCAGTCCTGCGGGGCGATTCAATGCCCGATGTTAATCCAAAATCCGAAACGTCCCTATCACCACATGTTGAGGACGAGGCGAGCCTCGTCAGTCATGCGATCCGGGGTCCACGGCGGCTCCCAGACGATGCTGACGTTGACGACACCGATGCCCGGAACGCTCGCGACCGCATTCTCGACCATGGTCGGAAGCTCGGCCGCCGCCGGGCAATTGGGCGTGGTCAGCGTCATTTCCACATCGACCGAGCGATCGTCCTTGATGTCGACCTTATAGATCAGGCCGAGCTCGTAGATGTCGGCTGGAATTTCCGGATCGTAAACGGTCTTCAACGCGCCGACGATCTCGCTACCGAGCCGCTCGGTTTCTTCCGGCGGCAAGGCCGAGTTGGTTGTCACGCTGTTCGGCACCGAGGCCGGCGCGGTTGCGTCTTTCAAAGTCTGGTCGGCTTCACTCATGAGAACATATCCTGCGCCTTGATTAGCGCCTGCACCAGATGGTCGACTTCGTCGCGGGTATTATACATGCCGAACGACGCCCGGCACGTCGCTGTGACCTGGAACCGCTCCAGAAGCGGCATCACGCAGTGGGTGCCGGCGCGAACCGCCACACCCTGCCGGTCGATGATGGTCGCGATATCGTGGGCGTGCGCGCCCTTCATCTCGAACGAGATGACGCCGGCCTTGTGCTTCGCGGTTCCGATCAGCCGCAGCGAATTGATCTCGCGCAGGCGGTTCTGGGCATATGTGAGCAGATCGTGCTCGTGCGTGGCAATGCGCTCCTTGCCGATCGAATTGACGTAGTCGATGGCGGCACCCAGGCCTGCAGCCTCCACGATCGGTGGCGTTCCGGCCTCGAATTTGTGCGGCGGATCGCCGTACGTGACCACATCGCGCGAAACCTCGCGGATCATCTCGCCGCCGCCGGTGTAGGGCCGCATCGCGACCAGATGCTCGTGCTTGGCGTAGAGCACGCCGATGCCGGTCGGACCATACAGCTTGTGGCCTGTGAACACGTAGAAATCGCAATCGATGTCCTGAACGTCCACCGCAAGATGGACCGCCGCCTGGCTGCCGTCGACCAGCACCGGAATGCCTCGCGCATGCGCGAGCTTCACCACATCCTTGACGGGAACGATGGTGCCGAGCGCGTTCGACATCTGAGTTATGGCGACGATTTTGGTTTTCGGCGTCAGCAGTTTCTCGAACTCATCGAGCAGGAAATTGCCGTCGTCGTCGACCGGCGCCCACTTGATCACGGCGCCATGCCGCTCGCGCAGGAAATGCCAGGGGACGATGTTGGAATGGTGCTCCATGATCGAGAGCACGATCTCGTCGCCGGCCTTGATGTTCGGCTCGCCCCAGGATGACGCGACCAGATTGATCGCTTCCGTCGCGTTGCGGGTAAACACGATCTCTTCGGGCCGCTTGGCATTGAGAAATGCCGCGACCGTGTTGCGGCCGCCCTCAAATGCTTCAGTCGCAGCGTTGGCGAGATAATGCAGGCCGCGATGCACATTGGCATATTCGTGAGTATAGACCTGCATCATCCGGTCGAGCACGACCGTGGGCTTCTGCGCCGAGGCCGCGTTGTCGAGATAGACCAGCGGCTTGCCATAGATCTTCTGCGCCAGCGCTGGAAAATCCTCCCGCACCCGGGAGACATCATACGCGCCGTTTTTGACCGCGGGATGCATGTTATCCTCGCGCCGCAAGCCACCGCCGCGCAGCACCAACCGCGATGTCACGCAGATCGTCGTCGACGATGGACTCGATCGCTTCTCCGACAAACGCCTCGATCAGCAGCGCCTGCGCTTCCTTTTCCGGCAAGCCCCGCGCACGCAGATAGAACAGCAGGCTCTGATCCAGCGCGCCGGTGGTGGCGCCATGACCGCAGGTCACGTCGTCGGCGAAAATCTCAAGCTCGGGCTTGTTGTCGGCTTCCGCTTCGTCCGACAGCAGCAACGCCCGCGTCATCATCTTGGCGTCGGTCTTTTGCGCGTCCGGGCGCACGATGATCCGGCCCTGGAACACGGAATGGCCGCGGTCGTCGAGCACGGCGCGGAATACCTCGCGGCTCGCTCCGTTCGGCACGGCGTGATCCAGAAACAGCGTGGTGTCGCCGTGCTGGGTGCCATTGAGCAGATTGACGCCGTTGGTTTCGACCCGGGCATGTTCGCCGCCGAACGTAACGAAGGCCTGATAGCGGCTAAGCTGACCGCCAGCGGTCAGATTGAAGGTGTTGAAATGCGCGTGCGCACCGACGGTCACGAACGCGGTCGAGATGTTGAACGCATCGCGCGCATCTTCCATCAGCCGCACATGATCGAGCCGCGCGTGCGAGCCGACGGATACCACCAGCGCATCATGCGCCTGATAGCTCTTGGCCCCTTCGGCCGCGACGAAGCTCTCGATCAGCGTCACCTTCGCCTTGTTGCCGACCCGCAGCAGCGAGCGTGTGAACATCGCGGCTGGTGACGCACCGCTGGCTATGTGGATGATCTGGATGGCCTGAGCCAGCTCGGCGCCTTCGCTGATCTCGATGACGACACCGTCGGTCATCATCGCGGTGTTCAGCGCCACCATCGGATCGGCGGATTGCTTCGGCGGCAGCAACTGATTGCGAACCGCTTCGCCACCGGTTTCCAGCGCATCCCGCAGCGTGCGGACCGCGAGACCCTTCTCCAGCTTGCCGAGATTGGACAGTTGCGGCGCGTAGACGCCATCAACCAGCACAAGCTGGCGCGCGCCTTTGACGGCAGCGGATTTCAGAATCGCCGCAGCGCGCGACGCCGCCGCCTCGTCAGGGGCGGCCGCGAGCGGCAACACCTCGCGCATCGCCGTACGCAGGTCGGTATATTTCCAGTCCTCGACGCGCCGGTGCGGAAGTCCCTGCCGCTCGAACGCCTCAAGCGCGCGTTGGCGCGCCTCGGCCACGGCGCCCGTGCCCGGCAGCCGCTCGCGCACGTTGGCGAACGCTTCACCGAGCGCGCGGCTTGTATCTGTTTTCGTATCGGTCTTGGCCAATGCCACGTTCATTGCAATCGCACCGTTATCAAGCCGCGTCGTCGAACTGGGCGTAGCCGGATTTCTCCAGCTCCAGCGCCAGTTCCTTGCCGCCGCTCTTCACCACCCGGCCCTTCGACATCACGTGCACGAAGTCCGGCACGATGTAGTTCAGCAGCCGCTGATAGTGGGTGATCACGACCATCGCCCGGTCCTTTGAGCGCAATGCGTTGACGCCGTCGGCGGCGACACGCAGCGCGTCGATATCGAGACCGGAATCCATTTCATCGAGAATGCACAATGCAGGCTCGAACAGCGCCATCTGCAAAATCTCGTTGCGCTTCTTTTCGCCGCCGGAGAAGCCGACGTTGACGCCACGCTTGAGCATGTCCTGCGGAATGTTCAGCGACTTCGCCACCTCGCGAACCTTCTTCAGAAAGTCCGGCGTCAGGATTTCCTTCTCGCCGCGCGCCTTGCGCTGCGCGTTCAGCGCGGTGTGCAGGAAATTCATGGTGGCGACGCCGGGAATTTCGACCGGATACTGAAACGCCAGGAACACGCCCTTGGCGGCGCGCTCGTTCGGATCCATCTCCAGCAGATCTTCACCCTTGTAGAGAACCTCGCCACCCGTGACTTCATAACCGGCTTTGCCGGCAATGACATGGCTCAGCGTCGATTTGCCCGAGCCGTTCGGGCCCATGATGGCGTGCACCTCGCCCGGGTTCACGGTAAGCGTCAGCCCGTGGAGAATCTCACGCTCCTCGACACGGACCTGAAGGTTCTTCACTTCCAATAGCGCGTTCATCCAACACTTCCTTCAAGCGAGATCGAGATCAGCTTCTGCGCCTCGACCGCAAACTCCATTGGCAATTGCTGCAGCACGTCCTTGACGAAACCGTTGACGACCAGCGCCACGGCTTCTTCCTGCGACAGGCCGCGCTGCACGCAGTAAAACAGCATGTCTTCCGAAATCTTCGACGTCGTCGCCTCGTGCTCGAACAGCGCCGACGAATTCTTGGCCTCGATATACGGCACGGTGTGCGCGCCGCACTTGTCGCCGATCAGCAGCGAGTCGCACGCGGTGAAGTTACGCGCATTGGTCGCCTTGCGGTGGGCAGTGACGAGACCGCGATAGGTGTTTTGCGAAACGCCCGCGGCGATGCCCTTCGAGATGATTCGGCTCGTGGTGTTCTTGCCGAGATGGATCATCTTGGTGCCGCTATCGACCTGCTGATAGCCGTTCGAGATCGCGATCGAATAAAACTCGCCGCGCGAATTGTCGCCGCGCAGGATGCAGCTCGGATACTTCCAGGTGATCGCCGAGCCGGTCTCAACCTGCGTCCACGAAATCTTCGAGTTGTGGCCGCGGCAATCGCCACGCTTGGTGACGAAGTTGTAGATGCCGCCCTTGCCTTCGGAATTGCCCGGATACCAGTTCTGCACCGTCGAATACTTGATCTCGGCATCGTCATGCGTGACGAGTTCGACGACAGCCGCATGCAACTGGTTCTCGTCGCGCTGCGGCGCGGTGCAGCCTTCGAGGTAGCTGACGTAGGAGCCCTTGTCGGCGATGATGAGCGTGCGCTCGAACTGGCCGGTGTTGCGTTCGTTGATGCGGAAATACGTCGACAGCTCCATCGGGCAGCGCACGCCGGGCGGCACGTAGACGAACGAGCCGTCGGAAAACACCGCCGAGTTGAGCGTCGCGAAGAAGTTGTCGGAGGTCGGCACTACGGTGCCGAGATATTTCTTCACGAGGTCCGGATGTTCGCGGATCGCTTCCGAAATCGGCATGAAGATCACGCCGGCCTGCTTCAGTTCCTTCTGGAACGTGGTTGCAACCGACACCGAGTCGAACACGGCATCGACCGCGATGCGGCGTTCCGGAACAGCTTCGCCTTCCTCGCCATCGTCGTTAACAGGCCGTTGCTTGACGACACCGGCGAGCATCTCCTGCTCGCGCAGCGGAATGCCGAGTTTCTCGTAAGTCCTGAGAATTTCCGGATCGACCTCGTCGAGCGAAGCCAGTTCTTTGCGCTTCGGCGCCGAGTAGTAATAGTAATCCTGATAGTCGATCTTCGGATAATGGACGCGCGCCCACTCGGGCTCACGCATGGTCAGCCAGCGGCGATAGGCTTCCAGCCGCCACTCCAGCATCCAGGCCGGCTCGTTCTTTTTCGCCGAAATGAACCGGACAGTGTCTTCGGACAGACCCTTGGGGGCCTTGTCGGACTCGATGTCGGTTTCAAACCCATAACGATATTGATCGACGTCGATCTGGCGAACCCGATCGACCGTCTCTTGCACGGCCGGCATTGGTATCCTCCGCTCGCGGTTTCAAGGACCGCGGTGGACGCTTAGGTTGTATCGGGGCTGAATACGCGCATCGCGCGAGGATTAGAAACGTTCAAGCCCCGTTTCATTCCCCTTACGTAATACACCCGAGAGCTTTCTCCAAGCCTCAAGACACCGATCAATGTCAGCATCCTGGCTCTGCCACCCCAGACTGAGGCGCAAAGCCCCCTGAATCAGGTCAGGTGCAACTCCCATGGCCGCAAGCACATGGGATGGCTGAACCTTTCCCGAGGAACAGGCCGAACCGGAGGACAGAGCGATTCCTTCCAGATCGAAGGCGATCACGGCAGTTTCCGCCTTCAGACCGGGGGCCGAGAACAACGTTGTGTTCGGCAGCCGCGGAACCGTCTCGGAAAAGAAAACCGCGCCCGGATGACGTTTCAAACCTGATTCAAGCCGATTGCGCAAATTCGCCATCGCCGCCGATTCCGCCGGCATCGCAGCAATTGCTGCGTCCACTGCGGCTCCGAAAGCCGCAATGCCGGCGACATTCTCTGTTCCGGCGCGCCTTCCGCGCTCCTGCCCGCCGCCCCGGATTGTGGCAGCAACGCCCTCGATGCCCTCTGTCAGCACCAGTGCGCCGACACCCTTGGGGCCGCCGATCTTGTGCGCTGACACCGACAGCAGGTCGGCTTTCAATTCACCGACGGCAACCGGAATTTTTCCGAACGCCTGAATCGCATCGACATGGAGAAGGCCACCGGCCTCATGAACGATGTCGGCAATCTCGGCAATCGGCTGAATCGCGCCGGTCTCGTTGTTGGCGAGCATGACCGAGACGAGTGCTGCGGGTTTGCCGTGAAGCAGCGCACGCAATGCATCGCGATCGACGATGCCGTCGCCATCGACCGGCGCAACTGCAATGTCCCCGCGCATGAATTGTCCGCCCGCCAGCACGGACGCATGCTCGATCGCCGAAACAATCAGCCACTTCGCCGGTGAGCTGCCGTTGCGGGACATGCCGGGTGTCAGCCCCAGACCGTTGGCCTCAGTTCCGCCGGAGGTGAAAATCACATTGCGTGCGTCGGCGCCCAGCGCTCGCGCCAGCGCATCGCGCGCCGCCTCGACGAGCGCGCGCGCCGCGCGGCCCTCCGCATGGATCGACGACGGATTGCCCGCCACATCCCAATGAGCTGCAAGCGCCGCACGCGCTTCGGGGCGCAGCGGCGCCGTCGCATTCCAGTCGAGATAGACCCGCGAATTCATTGGCGTGGTGGCTTCCAGTTCCAGACGCTGCGGTTTAGCGGCCTTCGGACGTTTTACCAGACATACCGTATCGCTCCCGAAAAAGGCTGCAGAATCCGCTGCTTGGGACACTGCATGGGGAGTTCCAGACGCCGCAAGACGACCTGATTTTGCTTGCTTTTCGACCCTCGCCCCATGGTAGAAGGCGGCCCGCGTTCACCGCATCGCTTGGGTTTGGAGCGTCTGCGACCGACTGCCCCATCCACTCCATCGGCTGACAGCCCGCACGGCGTGCGACCGTTGAGTTCTTAAGGATTGCAAATGCCCGAAGTCATTTTCACCGGACCTGCTGGCCGCCTCGAGGGCCGCTATCACCCGGCGAAGCAGAAGAACGCCCCGATTGCGATGGTGCTGCATCCGCATCCGCAATTCCACGGCACCATGAACCATCAGATCGTCTACCAGTGTTACTATGCCTTCGTGCACCGCGGGTTCTCGGTGCTGCGTTTCAATTTCCGCGGCGTCGGCCGCAGCCAGGGCTCGTTCGACCACGGCACCGGCGAATTATCGGATGCCGCATCCGCGCTCGACTGGGCGCAGTCGATCAATCCGGAAGCGCGCGCGTGCTGGGTCACCGGCTTCTCGTTCGGTGCATGGATCGGCATGCAGTTGCTGATGCGCCGCCCGGAGGTCGAAGGCTTCATCTCGATCGCGCCGCCGGCCAATCTCTACGACTTCTCGTTCCTTGCGCCCTGCCCGTCGTCCGGCCTGATCGTCCATGGCGAGAAGGATGCGGTGGTGCCGCCGAAGGACGTCAACACGCTGGTCGAGAAGCTGAAGACGCAAAAGGGCATCGTGATCGATCAGCAGATCATCCCGGGCGCCAACCACTTCTTCGACGGCAAGCTCGAGCCGCTGATGGAATCGGTGACAAGCTATCTCGACATGCGGCTCGCCAACGTCCGCTGACGTCAAGCAAACTCTTTTCTTTGTCATGGCCGGGCTTGGCCGGGCTTGTCCCGGCCATCCACGTTTAAGAAATCTTGCTCGCATAAGACGTGGATGCCCGGCACAAGGAGGGGCATGACGGTTCTTACGCCGCAGCTTTGGTATCGAGCTGCGAGAGCCACGCCTTGTGCCGGCGCATGAACGCGCGCAGCAAGTCTGGATAATCCTTGCCGACTGCGTTGACGACCGATGGCCGCCGGGCGAGCTGCTGTCGCCACGCCGCGATCTTCGGTTTGTCGTCAAGAATTCCAAAGTTGCCGATCTCGTCAAACACATCGAAGTAACGGAATGCGGGCGCGAATACCGCATCCACCAGCGAGAAATCATCGCCATCAAACCACGGCGACTCGACCAGCCGTGTTTCGAGGCGAGCAAACTTTGCCTCCAGCTGCTTGGCCTTTGCCCTGAACGCGGCTTCATCGGCAGCAGTTTCGAGTCCCCAGATATCGCCGAGCACGGCGGATGAGAACTCGATCCACGCGCGATGCTCTGCGCGCTTGAGTGGATCTTTCGGATGCAGCGGCTTCGGCTGGGTCTCTTCGAGATACTCGAGAATGACGGCGGACTCGAAGATCGCGGTATCGCCGACCTGCAATACGGGAGTCTTGCCGAGCGGCGAAATCTTCAAAAACCAGTCGGGCTTGCTGGCGAGGTCGATATCGATCCGTTCGAACGGCACGCCCTTCTCGGTCAACGCGATCGCCGCGCGCTGCACATAGGGGCAGAGATTGTGGCTGACAAGTTTGAGCAGCGCGGGCATGAAATCCTCATTTAATGCATCTGCATCAATTTAGATGCATCTGCATTGAATAGTCAACATCCATGCAACCGCATTTAAATCACGGATTCGCGATCACGCCTCCCCGCATCGGGTGTGGAACGCCCGTTGTTTCTGGATAGCTGAGTGGCAGCCGCTGCAGGCTGCGGACGGCCAGAAAGCCGAACGCCTGCGCCTCGATGGCATCGCCCGCCCAGCCGAGGCCTTCGGCGCTCTCGACGGAAGCCGGCTCCAGACGCCGGCGCAGCATCCGCATCAGGGTCAGGTTTCGCGCGCCTCCCCCGACCACCACCCAGGTTTCCGGAGGCTTCGGCAGCAGCGGTGCGATGGAGGCGATGGCTTCGGCCGTGAACGCCGTCAGCGTCGCAGCACCGTCAACAAGCGACACATCACCGAGTTTCAGTCCCGCAAAGTCGTTGCGGTCGAGCGATTTCGGCGGCGGCAGGGCAAAGAACGGATGGTGCAAGGCATCGGCAATCCAGGCTTTGTCCGGCACGCCTTGCGCCGCCGTGCGGCCTTCGTTGTCGAAAGGCTGTTTGACGGTCTTCATCATGAAGTCGTCGAGCAGCGCGTTGCCGGGGCCGGTGTCGCAAGCGATCAGCACGTCGTCGCCATCGATGTAGCTGATGTTCGAGACACCGCCGATATTTACGACAGCGATCGGGCCGTCGCGGCCAAGCGATTCGGCAAGTGCGCGGTGGTAAACTGGCACGAACGGTGCGCCCTGCCCGCCGGCGGCCACGTCGGCTGCGCGGAAGTCATGCATCACCGGAATATGAATCGAGCGCGCCAGCGCGGCCCCGTCGCCAATCTGGATCGTCAATCGCTCCGCGGGCCGGTGCAGCACGGTCTGGCCATGGAAACCGACGATATCGATATCGAGCGGCGAAATACGATGCTGTGCGGTGTAGGCAGCGACCGCTTCCGCGTGGGCCACCGTCACCATCCGCTCGGCCTCGCCGATGATGCCCGGGCGGGCATCGCGATGATTGAGCTTGACCGCCTCGGTCAGGGCGTGGCGCAGAACGGCGCGCTCCTGCTGGGTGTAAGCCCGGTAGCCGGTCGGGCCAAGCGACGTGACGCGGCGCCCGTCGGTCTCGATCATGGCTACATCGACGCCATCCAGAGAAGTGCCGCTCATCAAGCCCAGCGCACGCATCATCATGGCCTGTCAATCCTCGGCGAAAGTGCTGCGAACCATTCAACCTTGTATCGAACTGATAGTTCTTATAATCCGTCCGGGCGCTGAAAGCAGCAGGATACCTTGGAACAACCTGCAAACCGGTTACCGCAAAGTCACACGCCTATGACCGCATTTAAGTCAGATTTTATGAACGTCCTGCAAACGCGCGGATTCGTTCACCAGGTCTCGGACACCGGCGGCCTCGACGAGCTCGCGGCGAGGTCGGAGGTCGTGGCGTATGTCGGCTATGACTGTACGGCGGCCTCGCTGCATGTCGGCCACCTGCTCTCGATCATGATGCTGCACTGGCTGCAGCAGTCCGGCAACAAGCCGATCACGCTGATGGGCGGCGGAACGACGCGCGTCGGCGACCCGTCGGGCCGCGACGAGACCCGCAAGCTGCTGACCTACGACCAGATCGACGCCAACAAGGAATCGATCAAGGGCACGTTCGCGAAGTTCATGCGCTTCGGCGGAGCCAAGAGCGACGCGGTGATGGCCGATAACGCCGAGTGGCTGACCAAACTCAACTACATCGAGATGCTGCGCGATGTCGGCCGGCATTTCTCGATCAACCGCATGCTGACGATGGACTCGGTCAAGCTGCGGCTCGAGCGCGATCAGGAACTGTCGTTTATCGAATTCAATTACATGATCCTGCAGTCCTACGATTACGTCGAACTGGCGCGGCGCTATGGCTGCAACCTGCAGATGGGCGGCTCGGATCAGTGGGGCAATATCGTCAACGGCATCGATCTCGGCCGCCGCATGGGGACACATCAGCTCTATGCGCTGACCTGCCCGCTGCTCACCACCTCATCCGGCGCAAAGATGGGCAAGACTGCCGCCGGCGCGGTGTGGCTCAACCCAGACATGCTGAGCCCTTACGATTACTGGCAATACTGGCGCAACACCGAGGACGCCGACGTCGAGCGCTTCCTCAAGCTGTTCACGACGCTTCCGCTGGGCGAGGTGGCGAGACTTGCGGCGCTGAGGGGCTCCGAGGTCAACGACGCCAAAAAAATTCTGGCAACCGAGACGACAGCATTGATGCACGGCCGCGACGCCGCGGCGCAAGCCTCCGAGACCGCACGGCAGACATTCGAGGAAGGCGCGATCGCGCAGGATTTGCCGACCGTCGAAGTGATGCGCGCCGAGCTTGAAGGCGGCAGTGGTGTGCTCGGTCTGTTCGTCAAAGCCGGGCTTGTGACGTCGAACGGCGAAGCACGCCGTCAGATCAAGGGCGGTGGATTGCGCGTCAACGATGCGGCGGTCACCGACGAGAAGGCGATGCTGTCGCTGTCCGATCTCACATCGGAAGGTGTCATCAAGCTCTCGATGGGCAAGAAGAAGCACATCCTGCTCAAACCGGTCTGATCCGCACAGCGAAACAAGTGGCGCGGCGGCCCGTCAGCAGATCGCTTGCATAACTGACATTCCGCGCCTGATCTCGCGCCCGACCGCGTGCTGACCTCTAATCGCACAAAGCCAGCGCGGACCGAGTCACGGATCAAGTCACGGATCAACACACCATGGACAATCGGACAGCCGGGCGCACGGCGCTCGCCGTGCTTGGATTGTGTTTCGTGCTGACGGTGTTGTCGCGCGGCGTGAACGAAAGTTTCACGGTGTTCCTGCTGCCGATCTCGCAAGGGTTCGGCTGGGACCGCGCCGAGGTCATCTCGATCTATTCGCTGTCCGCGCTGACCAGCGGCCTCGCCGCGCCCCTGATCGGACGGCTGTTCGATCGTGCCGGCCCGCGCGCCGTCTACGGCCTCGGCCTGTTGCTGATTTGCGCGGCATTGACCGTGGCCGGCTATGCGCAACAGCTCTGGCAGTTGCAACTTTGTATCGGGGTCGTCGTCGGGTTTGCGTCCGCATGCCTCGGCAACGTCACGGGTTCGCTGCTGCTGGCGCGCTGGTTCGGCCCTCGCCTGCCGACCGCGATGGCCGTGATCTATTCGGCCATGGGCGCAGGGGCTCTTGTCGCATTGCCGGTTTCCCAGCTCTTGATCGACGCATACGGCTGGCGTGGCGCGTACCAGATCCTGGGCGGCGTCGCGCTTGCGATATTCGTGCCGTTCTTTCTGCTTCCGATGGCGCCGCTGCTTTGGCGGCGCGTCGCCGAAGGATCGCCGCACCTGCCGAAACACAACGTTGCGCAAAGCGGAGATCAGAACTGGACGCTCGGTTCGGCCATCAGGCATCACGCATTCTGGGCCTTGTTCTCGACCTTCTTTTTCACCGCAATTGGCATCTTTGCCATCACTGCGCAGGTCGTCGCGTACCTTATCGATGCCGGATTTCCGCCGCTGCAAGCCGCAACGGCGTGGGGTTTCAGCGGCGTGCTACTGCTGTTCGGCATGCTCACCATCAGTTGGCTCGATGGCGTGATCGGACGCCGGCGCTCGATCCTCTTGAGTTACTCGCTGACCATCAGCGGCATCGTGCTGCTCTACTATTTGCAGCACTTTCCAAATTGGTGGCTGCTGGCGGGATTTGTCGTCTGCTTCGGCGGCACGCAAGGCTCGCGCGGCCCGCTGATCACCGCTACCGCGATGCGTATCTTTCGCGGCAAACGGGTCGGCACAATCTTCGGCACGATCTCGATCGGCAGCGGATTGGGCGCGGCGCTGGGCTCGTGGAGCGGCGGCCTGCTGCACGACTGGACCGGCGGCTACAACGCAGTGCTCGGATTTGCGCTGGTCAGCATTGTGGTCGGCATGATTCCGTTCCTGACGGTACCGATGCTGCGCCGCTGATCGGCTAAAGATTATTGCTGAAAGGACGGCTGGAAATCGTTCGGCGATTGCTGCCGGCCGGTGCCGAACTCGAAAATCTTGCGAAGCACGCCGGGCGCCATCGCGGAGATCGGATTGACGCGCAGCACCGGCGAACTCGGGGTTCCAACCACCTCGTAGGTCACCCCGATCAGGCCCTCATTGCTGCCGCCGCCCAGGAACAGTCCGACCACGGGAATCTGGCCGAAAATATTGTTGAGGCCATACAGCGGCACGAACGTTCCGCTCATCCGCACCTGATTGGACTGATAGTCGATATTGCCTTCGATGGTCGCGCCGACCGCCGGTCCGCGGACCACGCCATCCTTGATCGACAGCAGGTTGCCCTGCCGTGTGAATTCCGCGCGCAAGCGCGAGAATTTGACGCCGCCGCCCTGCCCGTTCTGACCGCCGGTGTTTGCCACGCTATCCAGCGCCTGCTCGCCCTTGATACCGAACTCGCGGACGTTGATCAGGCCTTCCTGCGGATTGGGCTGCGAACTCGGCGGGTCCATTGCCATCCACATCTGGCCGCCGATCATCTTCGAATAGGTGTCGGTGAAGCGGAAGAACGCTCCGGCATCGTTGGCCTCGAGATAAAGCACCTGGTTCTGGCCGCGCGCGCGGATATCGCCGATCAGCGTCGCGTCCCGTCCCACCTTGCCGTTCAGCACAAACGTCTTGATGGTTCCGCCACGCCGCGACAGCTTGACGTCGACCGATCTCACGGCCTCGCCGTAGAACCCCGCGACCGCGCCCATTTTCAGATCGAGATCGAGATCCGCGCTTTTCGTCTTGTTGCGCGCGTCGGCATCCTTGCCTGTCACCGTCGACTTGATGAAGTTGCGTCCGTCAAAAACGTCGCCCCGCATCGTTACTTTCATCACACCGTCGACGCCGCGCTCGGCCCGAAGCACCGCCTTGTCACCTTCGGACGGGGAGAAAACCGGGAAATTGACGTTGACGGGATCGTTGTTCTGATCGAGCTCCATCGACCCCTTGATCAACACGCCGCTGCCGTCGATCACGATATCGTCCAGCCGCGTCGATTGCGGCTTCTGCACCACGTTGAAGCTGATCTTGCCGGACCGGCCCGCGACCTTGACCCAGCCCGGCAAAAGGTTGTCGATCTTCACCGATGTAAGATCGGCCTCGACGCCGAGTTTGCTGTCGCGCTCGCCTCCGCCGATCTTGCCAACCAGTCTCACTGGAATAGGCCCGCTGACCGCAGGACCGAGATCGATCCCGAAGCGTGCCCGTGTCGCATCGTCGAGGGTGGTCGAAACCCTCACATCGGCGTCGCCATCGGTGTTCGGCTTGCGATAGTCGATCGTGGCGGGCTGGCCTGCGATCTTGACGTCGCCGCGCACCTGATACCCTTGGTTGTTGGCGATCACCTTGAGCGCATTGCCCTCGATCTTCTGGTTCATCACCAATTTCTCGGCAGAGAATGCGCCGAGATCGACGTTCACCGAATATGTCGTATCCGCCTTGGTCAGTGCGTTTTTCAGCGGCATTGCCATGGTGACGACGGCGGACACATTGCCTTTGCTGCTGTTGGGGTCGATCGTCGAGCCGGTAAATTCGTTGAGCCGGTCTGATGCCAGAATTTCGGCCGCCGCCGGTACCGGGCCTTCGATACGGAATCTGACCTTCGCCGGTATCGGTTTTGGCACCATGTCCGCGACGTCAAAGGCGAGATCGGAAATGTTGAGCTTCCGTCCCGCAGGCGTGTCCACCGCGGCTTGCCCGATTGTTACATTCGCCGTCCGGCCCGTGACCCGTACTTTCAGATCGCCGTCGCGAAGCTGCGGTATGTCGTCCACGGGACGCATGGTGACGCCGGTCCCGGCGATATTGACCGACAAGCCCTCGTCCGGGATCGGAGGCCCGCTGCGCGACAGATTACGGACCGGCGAATTCACCGCGATATCGATCCGTTGCAGGGCGCCGCGCTCGACGCGCTCCATAACCCATTCGCGCACTTCCGGCGTGATCAGGATCGGCCACATCTGTTTGAATGCGGACACCGGCATCGGCGTCCCGGCAAAGCCCAACGTCAGCCTTGGCTCCGCCGTCGAATAATCCAGCGCGCCGTTACCGGCAACGCCGAGTTCGCCATTGCTCAAATCGGCCTGGGTCAGAACCACCCGCCGGTTCTCGGTATCGAACCGCAGGGCGACGGCGATGCGATTGAAGATCAGTGGCGCTTCACCCTTCGCACCGGCCAGCACGATGGTGCCGCCGCTGAAGCCGAGTTGCCAGCTTGGCAGGCGATCGTTGGGGGGCTCGAGGTACGCGAGCAGCGTGAGGCGATTGGCGCCGGAAATCATCTGGAACGGCGCGACCAGAACACGGCGACTCGAATCCCAGTCGAGTTTCATCTCCACCCTGTCGATCTTCATCGGATAGTCGGGCGTATCGCTGTCCGTGATCCGGCCCGCTTCGGCGATCAGCTGTCCGCGGAAAAAGGTCGGCAAGCCGTCACGTCCGAGTTCCCCCTTCAGCTCGCCGGTCAGCGGGAGATCGGCGCTGTAGGTCGATTTCGTCGAACGCATCGCCAGCAAGATCGTCTCGGTCGAGACCTGCTGGGCCTGAATATCGATCGAGCGCACGCCGTTGGCCGGCGGTCCGATCACGACGCTGAACGACCATGGCTTCTCGCCTTCTTCGCCGACCTTCAGTTCGACCCCGCCGCCGCGCGGTTTGCGCAGCGCCACGGAAATGCTCTCAAACGCGGTGCGGATGCCGCGCTGCTGATCGTCAACGACAAGCACGCCGTTCTTGATACCAATTTCATCGAGGTTCTGACCGTCAAGACCCGAAGCACTCAGACTGTCGAGCCAGTCCAGAGCCGCCAGTAATCCGCCGGTGCCGGTTTTTTCGCCGCGGCGCTCCGATGCCACGGGGTTGGGACCGGGAAGCGGCAGCGCCGGTTGCGCCGATGCCGGAGAGGTTGTCGCGCCGGCTTGGGTTTTAGCCTGACCAGTCGCAATCGGGCGGGCGCTGTCGCCGGTCGAAACGGTGATGCGGCCATCGGGCGTGATTCGAACCGCAAGTTCGGCATCGACGAGACTGAGACTTTGCGCGCGCACTCGTCCGATCAGGAGCGCTCCGCCCGACAGCCGCACTTCAGCCTTCGGCGCGGTCGCGACAACAACGCGGTCGCGGTCGCGAACCACAATATCGCGCAGACGGACCGCGATACGCGCACGTCCGGCCCGCTCGATCTGGGTACCGCCCACTTCGACGGTGTGGTCCTTGCCGATGTTTTCCTCGATGGCCCCGGCAAGCCATGGCGTCGCCATGTCGAGGTTGATGGGACCGGCGCCCAATCGCAACCATAAGCCACCGAAGCCGAGGCCTAACACGCCAATAACAGCCAGCAGGCTGACAATGCCGCGGCGCAGCCAGCGCTCGCCGCGAATCCAGCTCACGATGCCGAGCAACCTGTCGCCAAAATTGTGAACGGATGGAATCTGAGGACGGCGCTTGCCCAGCAGCTTGCGCGCGCGAACGCTCGCGGCCTCATCATGGTGATCCCACTCGGGATCGTTCCAGTCTGATGCCTCGGTGCCGGTACGCGAAGTCAAAGTTTGCGGTGGCTTGGTCCTTGCCATGGCCTCACGGTGTTGATGTCGATCGTGAGCTTGTCGCCGCCGCCAGTCGAACGCCGCTGTTCAACGAACGCTCACTCCGGCCGGCCTCCGCCAATCTCCCCGCACAAACGCCCGACCCGGTCCGGTCGTCAGGCAATGCCTCGAATCCCTTGCCACCTTACTCTGGCGGCAGCAGATTTGCCCAGCCGCCAAGCACGATTGCGGCAACCGGCATGTGGTCATCAGCCCATAGACTTTTGACCCATCGAAAGCGTCGAAAGGAAGGCGTATGCCCCCGAAAACACGTCAGAAAACCTCGAAATCCGAATCAAAGGCCAAGTCGTCCGCCAAGTTATCCGGGACAGGTGCAAAGCCGGTTAAGGCCGCGCAGCCGAAGCCGCCGAAATCCAGACCCGAATCCAAACCCAAATCCAAACCCAAGGCAAAGGCAAAGGCGAGCGCCGGACCGGATCGCGTGAATTCCGCCGGGATATCGGAAGGGCAGAAAGCTCCAGATTTTCGCGTGGCCCGGGACGGCGGGGCGACCGTTTCGCTGGCAGAGTTCGCCGGCAAAAATCTGGCGATTTTCTTCTATCCGCGCGCGGATACGCCGGGCTGCACGCTGGAAGCGCTCGATTTTACACGGCTGGCAAGCAGCTTCGCCAAACTCAATACCGGCCTCCTCGGCGTCTCCGCCGACCCGCTGAAAGCGCAGGAGCGATTTCGCGACAAGCACCGGCTGTCTGTCCCGCTCGGCGCGGACGAGCAGATGACGATGCTCAATGCCTACGGCGCGTGGGGCGAAAAATCGATGTATGGCCGAACATTCCTAGGCGTCCTTCGAACCACGTTTCTGATCGATACACGCGGGAAGATCGTCAAAATCTGGCACGGCGTGAAGGTTGACGGGCACGCGCGGGAGGTGCTGTCCTCGGTCAAGGCATTGGCCGGATGAACGCGATAACATTCATGCAAAAGAGCAACTAGCGATCACAAGATATTGGGATCTATATTTTATTTTCCAAATCGCGGATTGAGGCCGCAAAGCATCTCGTTTCAGATAAATTAACCATAAGGGGTTCAAATCGGTTCCAGAGTATGCCGGTTGGAATCGTGCCATCGGCGCAGGAGTGCCGATGTCTCATCGTTCCGGAAACACGTCCGAGTATGCGCCCCATCAGGCGCATGACGTTCGCGGCCAGCATCGACGGCCCGCGCCCGCGCACCAAAGATCACCGAAGCAGCCGATTTCACCAGGCGACTACACCATCGTTCATGCCGGACGCCGGGTGCGCGTCGGTCCGGTCGTGTTCTGGATCGTGGTCGGCAGCATCGTCATCATGGCTGGCTGGTCTGGCGCGACCGCGACCTATTTCGCGTTTCGCGACGACGTTCTGACCCGGCTGATCGCCCGTCAGGCCGACATGCAATACGCCTATGAAGATCGCATCGCCGAGCTGCGCGCCCGCGTCGACCGCACCACGAGCCGCCAGTTGCTCGATCAGGAGCAGTTCGACCAGAAGCTCGAACAGATCATGCGGCGGCAGGCGACGCTGGAATCGCGGGCGGCAGCTCTTGGCTCGCTGCCGGACACCACGAGCACCGGCTCGGTCCGATCGCAGACACGCTCCGATGCGGCGCCGCTCGGGCTGCCAAAGCCCTCGCCCATTGGCGATACCGTGATGTTCGCGATCCCGCCCGATCGCGAAGCGCGGCTCCAGTCTCGCTCGGTCACGGCCGCCGCGGTCCCGACCGACAAGTTCAAAGGCCAGGGCTTCGATACGACGCTGGTTCGTTTGCAGTCTTCGCTCGACAAGGTGGAGAGCCGGCAGGTTGCAACGCTGAATGCGGTCGAAGAGAGCTACGAGGCCCGCGCGCGGCGGATGCGCAGCGTGTTCACCGACCTCGGGCTCGACATGCCCGCTGAAGCCTTGGTGCCCAAATCGGGAATCGGAGGGCCGTTCATTCCGGTC
The DNA here is from genome assembly GCA_021732215.1 of Hyphomicrobiales bacterium. Lineage (GTDB taxonomy): Bacteria > Pseudomonadota > Alphaproteobacteria > Rhizobiales > Xanthobacteraceae > SG-bin9. The sequence continues at coordinate 162,178 of JAKFVL010000010.1, read as the reverse complement.
AAACCGTCCGGCGATTCCGGCGCGTTCGAGCGCCAGCTTCATCGCATCAGCCTCGCGCGGTCGCAGGTCGATCGCCTGACCCGCACGCTCGCGGTGGTGCCGTATCGCAAGCCGGTGATCGGCGAGGTCGAATTCTCGTCAGGCTTCGGCATCCGCAACGACCCCTTCCTCGGACGTCCGGCGATGCACTCGGGTCTCGATTTCCGCGCTTCGACCGGCGATCCGGTCCGCACCACGGCCAACGGCAAGGTGGTGACCGCCGGCTGGCAGGGCGGCTATGGGCGTCTCGTCGAGATCGACCACGGCAACGGGCTTTCGACCCGCTACGGCCATCTCTCCGAGATCAACGTCAAGGTCGGCGACATGGTCCGCATCGGACAGGTGATCGGAGCGGTCGGCTCGACCGGACGATCCACCGGCCCTCACCTGCACTATGAAACCCGGGTCGATGGCGACGCCGTCGATCCGCAACGTTTTCTGCGTGCCGGTGTACGACTCAGCTCGAACTGACTTCGGCGATCTGCTTGCGGCGAAACAGCCCGAACAGACGTCCGTCCATCACCAATAGCGCCGCCGCAATGACGGCCGTGCCGATATATTCGCGAGCGACGACGACCTCGCCAAGAACGAAGTGTCCCAGCAGAATGGCGCTGACCGGCACCATCAGGGTCACCAGCATCACGTTGCTCGGGCCGGATCGCGCGATGATCTGAAAGAACAGGATAAACCCGGCGGCAGTCGACAAAACCCCGATACCGGCGACCGACAGCAACGCGCCGAGACCCGGCATTGGTAACTGCCATGGCTGCTCGATCGCCAGAGCCAGCACGCCCATCATCACGCTCGATGTCGTCAACTGGAACGCTGCGAGACCGAGCGGCGGCATGCCGGTCATGTGACGCTTGGCCCACAACGCAGAGAACCCGAAGCTCAGGGTGGCTGCAAGACCCATCAGGATGCCGACGTTTTCCTTCGAGGCGAAATCAAGCCCGGTCCCGCGCAGGATCGCAACACCGGCCAGCCCCATGAGCACGCCCGCGATACGCCGCGGCAGCAAGCGTTCCTCCCCGAACGACGCCATCACCAGCACCGTGAACAGTGGCGTCGTGGCATTGAGAACCGAGGTCATGCCGCTGGTCAGGTAATATTGCGCGCCGGCCAGCAACGAAAACGGGATGACATTGTTGAGGATCGACATCACGATGAACGGCTTCCATCCGGCGACACCGGAGGGAAAAGCAATCCCGCGCATGATCACGAACGGCAGCAACACGATCGCTGCAATGAGCACGCGGAGAAAGACGATGGTCAGCGGCGGAATGTCGTGAATGGCGGCGCCGACAAAGAAGAACGAGCCGCCCCACAGCAGCGAAAGCAGCACGAGCCGCAGCCAGTCGCCCTGGTGAATTTTCAGATCGTTGCCCGACATCGTCTTTCTCGCTCAAAGGACGATGCGGTTTAGGAGCCGGCGGAGCTGCGCACCACCCGTTTCCCGGCAACGCAGCGATGCGAGGGCATGATCCCGAAAAGTGGAATCCGGTGTTCGGACCAGATCATGCCCCGATCAACAATGCGCGAAATCCTTTCCACGCAGTCGAACCAGCCTAATCCACGTCGTCGATCGCGCCCGGCGCGGTGCCGAACGCCTTCTGCGCCAGCGTCGCCGCCATGAACTCGTCGAGATCGCCATTGAGCACGCCGGTCGTGTCGGATGTCTGCACGCCGGTGCGCAGATCCTTCACCATCTGATAGGGCTGCAACACATACGACCGGATCTGATGGCCCCAGCCGATATCGGTCTTGGCGGCTTGATCGGCGGCGGCCTTCTCTTCGCGTTTTTTCAACTCGATTTCATAAAGCCGCGCGCGAAGCATGTCCCAGGCCTGCGCCTTGTTCTTGTGCTGGGAACGGCCGGCCTGACAGACCACCGCGACGCCGGTCGGAATATGCGTCAGGCGCACCGCCGACTCGGTCTTGTTGACGTGCTGACCGCCGGCGCCGCCCGAGCGCATGGTGTCGGTGCGCACGTCACTCTCCTTGATGTCGATCTTGATGCTGTCGTCGACGACCGGGAAAATCGTCACGCTGGAAAACGAGGTGTGCCGCCGCGCGTTGGAGTCGAACGGCGAAATCCGCACCAGCCGATGCACACCGCCCTCCGTCTTCAACCAGCCGTAAGCATTGTGACCGCTGATCTGGATGGTGGCCGACTTGATGCCCGCTTCTTCGCCCTGGGTTTCCTCGAGAAACTCGACCTTGAAGCCGTGGTTTTCCGCCCAGCGCGTATACATGCGCAGCAGCATCGACGCCCAGTCCTGACTTTCGGTGCCGCCGGCTCCGGCATGCACTTCAAGATAGGAATCGAAACGATCCGCCTCGCCCGACAGCAATGCTTCGAGCTCGCGGCGCGCGACATCTTTCTTGAGAGCCTTCAGCGCCTCCTCGGCCTCGGCGACAACCGACTGATCGTTCTCGGCCTCGCCAAGTTCGATCATGCCGATCTGATCGGCCAGTTCGTTCTCCACCTTGCCGATGCCGGTCAGTTGCCCCTCGAGCGAGGTGCGTTCCTGCATCAGCTTCTGCGCTTTCTGGGGATCGTTCCAGAGGTCGGGTCCTTCGGCGAGCTTGTTCAGCTCGGCCAGACGTGCGGTCGCGGCATCGACGTCAAAGATGCCTCCTCAGCAGCCCGACTGACTGCTTGATCTCGTCTACAAGGCGTTCGATTTCAGGACGCATGGAATCCATACCCGGTGTTCGTGAGGCTGCGATGTAGCGAGATACGTTCCGGTGTGCAACTCAAGACAATCGTCATTGCCGGGAGCGCAAGCGACGAAGCAATCCAGACTCACGACCGGCCGCTCTGGATTGCTTGGCGCTGACGCGCTCGCAATGACTATTCAATAAAGGCCGCCGGTGCCTGATCGCAGGATGGTTCGTTCCGCATCCGGATAACCGGACGGCGCTCCGCCGCGGCCGTCCGCATCGGCAACGCCGATGATCGAATAGTTGTCCGGCGGCGCAGTGCCCGGCTTGAACGCTTCAAGAATGGTGCGGCCACCCTCGCCCGGTCCCACACGAAGACCCGATTTGGCGTCGATGCGGATCAGCTTGATACCAGCAGGCACGCGGAACGGCACGGCGGGTTTGTCGGCCAGCGCGAGCTTCATGAAGTCGCGCACCACTGGAGCCGCGAGATGACCGCCGGTCTGGCCACGGCCGAGATGACGCGGCTTGTCGTAACCGATGTAGACACCGACGGCGAGGTCAGGCGAAAAGCCCACGAACCACACGTCCTTTTCGTCGTTGGTGGTGCCGGTCTTGCCGGCGATCGGCTTGCCGACTTCCTTGATCACAGTCGCGGTGCCGCGCTGAACCACGCCTTCCATCATGGATGTAATCTGGTAGGCGGTCATCGGGTCCATCACCTGCTCGCGGCGATCGACCAGCGATGGCTCCGGCTGGTTCTTCCAGCCGTCATTGGCATCGCAGCCCCGGCATTCGCGCTGGTCGTGCTTGAAGATGGTGCGGCCGTAGCGGTCCTGGATGCGGTCGATCAGGCTCGATTTGATGCGCTTGCCGCCGTTGGCGAACATTGAATACGCAGTCACCATCCGCATCACGGTGGTTTCACCGGCGCCCAGCGAATACGACAGGTAGTTCGGCAGATCGTCGTAGATGCCAAAACGCTTGGCGTACTCGCCGATCAGCGGCATGCCGATGTCCTGCGCGAGACGCACGGTCATGGTGTTGCGCGACAGCTCGATGCCGGTGCGCAACGTCGATGGACCGTAGTACTTTCCGGTCGAGTAGTTTTCCGGCCGCCAGACGTTGCCCTGCCCCTGATCTATTTCAATCGGCGCATCGATCACGACGGTCGACGGCGTGTAACCGTTGTCGAGCGCGGCCGAGTAGACCAACGGCTTGAACGACGATCCCGGCTGGCGATAGGCCTGCGTGGCGCGGTTGAACTGGCTCTGGTCGAACGAGAACCCCCCGACCATCGCGAGCACGCGGCCGGTCCAGGGGTCCATCGCCACCATCGCCCCGGAGACTTCAGGCAGCTGCCGCAGCCGAAACTGGCCTTCGACCTTGTTGCCATCCTTGGCGATAAACGGCTCGACATAGATCACGTCGCCCGGCGACAGCACCTGCGACACCGATGTCGGCGTCTTGAAGCGTGTCGGTCCCGCCGCGGCCTTGGCCCAGCGAACACCGTCGAGTGAGATCAGACCGGTCTGTCGATCCTTGAGAACCGCGCCGCCGATTTCGCGGCCGGGCTGGAAGCCGATGCGCGCCGACTGTTCGCTGGTTTCCAGCACCACCGCCATCTTCCATGGCGAGATATCGCTGAACGACCTGACTTCGGCGAGCTTGACGCCCCAGTCGCCGGCGATGTCGATCTTCTGCAGAGGCCCGCGCCAGCCCTGCGCCTCGTCATAGTTCACCAGGCCGGCGGTCAGTGTCTTGCGCGCGACCACCTGCAGCTTCGGGTCAAGCGTGGTGCGCACCGACAGGCCGCCTTCGTAGAGCTTCTTTTCGCCGTAGCGCTCGAAGATTTCACGGCGGACTTCCTCGGCGAAGTACTCGCCCGCCAGGACGTGCGCCGAGTTCGAGCGGCCGGTGACCTGCAACGGATCCTTCTTCGCCTTGTCGGCATCAGCCTGCTTGATCCAGCCATTCTCCAGCAGACGATCAACCACATAGTTGCGCCGCTCGATGGCGCGGTCGCGGTTGCGGATCGGATGCAGGTTCGATGGCGCCTTCGGCAGCGCTGCAAGATAGGAGGCTTCCGCCACCGTCAGTTCGTTCACCGGCTTGTCGAAATAAACCAGCGACGCGGCTGCGATGCCGTATGCGCCAAGCCCAAGGAAAATTTCGTTGAGATACAGTTCGAGGATGCGATCTTTCGAATAGGCTCGCTCGATGCGGATCGCGAGCAGCGCTTCCTTGATCTTGCGCTCCAGCGAAACTTCATTGGTGAGCAGGAAGTTCTTGGCGACCTGTTGGGTGATGGTGGAGGCGCCCTGCGGCCGCTTGTTGGAGCCCAGATTCTGAACGTACAGGATGCCGGCGCGCACGAGGCCCTGGAAATCCAGCCCTCCATGCTCATAGAAATTCTTGTCTTCCGCCGCCAGGAACGCATTGATGACGGACTTCGGCACCGCCTGGATCGGAAGATAGAGCCGGCGTTCCTTGGCATATTCGCCGAGCAGTGCGCCATCGGAGGCATGCACGCGGGTCATCACCGCGGGCTCGTAATCCTGCAATTGCGAATAGTCCGGCAGGTCCTTGGAAAAATGCCAGATGCCCCCGGCCACGGCGGCAACGCCGACCAGAAACAAAATCGTTCCGGCCGCGAAGAGGAAGCCCATGAACCGAAACAGCAAACGCATCTGATCTATCCGCTATTCCCTGCGTCTGGGTCAGGGTGCCCAACTCGTCCGAACGAAAGGTTCTCGAAGAACTCCGTGGCCAGCTCGGAAACCTCAAACCGTTTGATTCCGGAACTTCCAAGTCCCTGTCCACAAGTCCTTGTCTAACTTCCAAGTCCTTGTCTAAACGTCCTTATCTATAAGGCAGCGGCTGTGGCTAAACTAGGGCTTGGCGATCGGAACAGGCCAATTCAACGACCCCCTTCAGTGACCCCAATTCTTCAGTTGCCCGTCGCATTCACCACACGCTTGCCCAGAAATGCTTCAACCGCCTGCGCGACCGATCCCACCGTTCGCGACCGCCAGCTTTCCGAGACCAGCAGGCGCAGGTCGTCCTTGTTCGACACATAGCCGAGTTCGAGCAGCACCGAGGGAACATCGGGCGCCTTGAGCACCTTGAAGCCGGCCGACTTGAGCGGATGCTTGTGCATCCGCGCCACGCCCCTCATTTCGCTCATCAGCATCCGCGCGAACCGGTTTGAGAACGTCTTGGTTTCCCGCTGGGTTAGCTCGATCAGAATATCGGCAACGTCGGTCGGCTCTTCGGTCAGATTGTACCCCGCAATGGCGTCGGCCTTGTTTTCCAGTTCCGCAAGCCGCTCGGCCTCCGCGTCGGATGCACGTTCCGACAGCGTGTAGATCGTGGCGCCCTGCGCGCTTGAATCGCCGCGCGGCAGCGCATCGGCATGGATGGATACGAACAATGCCGCGGTTTGGTTGCGAGCGATTTTGACCCGCTCGCCGAGCGGCACGAAGGTGTCATCGCTGCGCGTCATGACCACGCGATACTTGCCGGATTTCTCGATCCGGTCGCGCAGCCCCTTCGCAAAATCAAGCACCAGGGTCTTTTCAAGCTCGCCACTCGCCGCTTCGGTGCCGTGGTCGATGCCGCCATGACCGGGATCGATCACGATCACTGGACGGTTGTCGGGTTTCGCGCCGCCTGTAGCTGCGTTCGCATTTAGTGCGGCCGGAGTCGCCGCCGTGGTCTCGACCGGCGTCACAGGACTGATGGCTGGCCGCAATTGCGGACGGCTTTCAGCCGACAGTTGCTGAACGAACGTTGTCCGATCGACAGCGCCGAGTTCAAGCACCAGCCGCGCCGGCTGCCCGTTGGCCGCATCGACGACATGCGCTTTCTCGATCTTGGCCGGCCCCGAAAGATCGAACACGAGACGAGACCCGCCCGCCATGACCAGACCATAGCGGAACGCCTTGATCAGGCCGCGCTTCGTGTCGCCTGCGCCGTCGCGCAACTGAAAGGTCACCTGAGGCAAATCGACGACGACCCGATAGGGGTCGGCCAGCGTAAACGCCCGCAACTCAACCTTGCGGTCGAGGTCGAGCACGAATCGGGTTTGTCTGGCATCGCCGGCAACCCGGACATCGGATGCGATGGGGAACTGGGACGAGGCTTGCGGCGGAGCGCCGGGACCTTGTGCAATTGCTGCCGGCACGGACAGGCACATGGCGCCGCAACCTAGTGCGAAAGCCCATAAAACAAGCTGTTTTGCGCGGCCTGCCAACGAATCCTCTGCCTCCGTATACCCTCAATACCGCAATAGGACTCCAGGGTTAATTGGCTGTTAAGCGGGCGGCAGCGAATAAGTCTGACTGTTGCAGCGGTGCGACGCTTCCCTTGCCAGAAACCGGCATTCGACGTATGAATGACGAGCTGACGGTACTAACTTCTGGTTGTATCGTGTTCAGCCCCTCGGTGCGGCGCGGCCGTCTCATACGATCCTTCTTCGAACGATCTTCGAGACATCTGCGTATTTCCGATCCCTTCCACGGCCAGCGCGGGACGCGCGGCTGAAGTGGAGCGGACGGTTTGGACCCGAGCGGCGTCTGTCGTCCGGCTTTCCTCTTTTTTCCCGGGTGACAGGTCCAAGACACGTTGCGACCGGCAATCGCAGCCGAAAGGCTGCGAAGGGATGACCTCAGCGCACAAGGCGGCAGATGCCGCCAACCACATCCGCGGGCCAACGCTCGATGCGCTACACTGTTTCGCCGATATTCATGTCCGCAAACCCGACGCCGAAGCGGCGCGCGATCACTTCGCGCCGCGATGCGTTGCGTTTGTATTCGGCACAGCGCCTCGGGGCCTGTTTTGGCCTTTCCATCACCCCCGAATCAGGTGGAGCGTCGCGATACGCGGTCGCGCCGACAACGTCGGCCGCCATGCGTAGCCTCCGCCGCCAAGAGCTTATCCATGGCCAACAAAATGCTTATCGATGCCACCCACCCGGAGGAGACCCGGGTCGTGGTGGTCCGCGGCAATCGCGTCGAAGAGTTTGATTTCGAGTCCGCGCAACGCAAACAGCTTCGCGGCAACATCTATCTCGCCAAGGTCACGCGGGTCGAACCCTCGCTGCAGGCCGCATTCATCGAATACGGCGGCAACCGGCACGGCTTTCTCGCCTTCAGTGAAATCCATCCCGACTACTATCAGATCCCGGTCGCCGACCGTCAGGCGCTGATCGAGGCCGACGAACGCGCCCATCGCGAGGCCGAAGAGGAATCCGAGAACCGTTCCAATCGCCGCCGCTCGCGTCATCGCAATTCGCGCCGCCGCGGTCATGGCGATCGCGTCCGCAGCGAGGTCGTCGCGGGCGCTCCCGCTGAGGCCACCGACGGCGCGGCCGCTCACACGGACAGTGGAGTTGAAACCCGCGCGCACGATCACGAGGCGCATGGCGATCACGAACATCATGATCACGAGCATCAGGGTGACGACGCCAGTCGTTCGCATGATGACAGCGCGCATGATGCCGCCAGTCACGATCACCCGCACGAGGGGCGCTCACACGACGATCATTCGCATGATGATCGCTCGCAAGACAGACATCCGCACGACGACGGTGGCGATCTCGGTCACGCGACCGGCGACGCCGGCGTGGATGAAGCAGCCGGCGAACCGGGACATCATTCCGATCAGCCGGTGTTCGCAAGCGCGCCTGCCGACGAGAACGGCGACGGCCACCATGATGCAGCCGAAACGGCTGCAGAGAATGCCGCTCACGCCGACGAGGCTCCGTCCGAAGTTTCGCATGCCGAACAGTCCGAAGCTCCGCAGACCGAAGGCGACGACGACGAGGACGACGACGAGGAAACCGAGGACGAACAGGTCGAATCGGTCGGTGGCGAAGATGTGCTGGAGGAAGTCCCCGAGCGCGCTTTCCGCCCTCGCCGCCAGTACAAGATTCAGGAAGTCATCAAGCGCCGTCAGGTGATGCTGGTCCAGGTCGTCAAGGAAGAGCGCGGCAACAAGGGCGCAGCGCTGACGACCTATCTCTCGCTCGCCGGACGTTACGCCGTGCTGATGCCGAACACGGCGCGCGGCGGCGGCATCAGCCGCAAGATCACATCGGCGCAGGACCGCTCGCGGCTGAAGGACGTGGTGCAGGATCTCGACGTGCCGGAAGGCATGGGGATCATCCTGCGCACCGCCGGCGCGTCCCGCACCAAGCCCGAAATCAAGCGCGACTTCGAATATCTGCTTCGGATGTGGGAGACGGTGCGCGACCTCACATTGAAGTCGCAGGCCCCGACCCTCGTCTACGAGGAAGGCTCGCTGATCAAGCGCTCGCTGCGCGATCTCTACAACAAGGAGATCGACGACATCATGGTGGCGGGCGAAGGCGGATACAGCGAAGCCCGCGACTTCATGAAGATGCTGATGCCGTCCAACGTGCGGGCGGTGAAACAATATCGCGACGGCCAGCCGCTGTTCTCGCGCATGGGCGTCGAGAGCCAGCTCGACGCGATGTTCACGCCGACAGTGCAACTGCGTTCCGGCGGATACATCGTCATCAACCAGACCGAGGCGCTGGTTTCGATCGACGTCAACTCCGGCCGGTCCACCCGTGAGCACAATATCGAGGACACCGCGCTCAAGACCAATCTGGAAGCGGCGGAAGAAGTCGCGCGGCAGCTGAGGTTGCGCGATCTCGCGGGCCTGATCGTCATCGACTTCATCGACATGGACGAGAAGCGCAACAATCGCGCGGTCGAACGCAAGATGAGCGACTGCCTGCGGCAGGATCGCGCGCGTATCCAGGTCGGACGCATTTCGCACTTCGGACTTCTGGAAATGTCGCGCCAGCGCATCCGCGCCAGCGTGCTCGAAAGCTCGACCGAGCCCTGCCCGCATTGCGGCGGCTCGGGTCATGTGCGCTCGGTCGCCTCGGTCGCGCTGCAACTGCTGCGCAGCGTCGAGGAGAGCCTGATGAAGGGCGCAACGCACAACCTGATCGTGCGCACCCGCACCGACGTCGCGCTCTACGTGCTCAACCACAAGCGCGGACATCTGCGCGATCTCGAGAACGGCTTCAAGGTTACCATCGCGGTGATCGCGGACGCGACCATCGGCGGCCAGCAGTCGTTCGTGATCGACCGCGGCGAACAGGTACATACGCTCGAGGCGGCCAAGGCGTTGCTCGCGGCTCAACTCGCAGCCAATCCGGTTCAGGTCGAGGAACCCTTTGAGGACGAACCTCTCGAAGATGAAGCCGTCTCCGAAGCCGACGAGGCCGATGGCGACGAGACCGAATCCGAGACCGCCGATCAGCCCGCCGAGGCGCGCGGCGAAGGCGACGACGGTCATCGCCGCAAGCGGCGCAGACGCCGCCGCGGCCGTGGCAGCGAGGCTCGCGATGAACCCGCACCCGCCGATGGCGAACAGCCGCGAGCGATCCCGCAGTTCACCGGTGACTCCACGGTACAAGGCGATGCCGACGCGAGCGAGGACGGCGACGACACGGGCGAAGACGATGCGGTTTCCGGCAGCGCCGATCAGCGGCCGAACGGCGACCGGCGTCCGCGACGGCGTGGACGGCGCGGCGGACGCAGGCGTCGCGGCGGACGCGAGGAAGGTCTCGCCGGATCGATTTCGGATGAACTGAACCCAACTCACCCGTCTGAAGCCACGCCGGCCGTTGCCGATTTCGAGGCGCTGCACGAGCCAAAGCCTCTGGCGGATATGCCGATGACGGCGATGGAGCCGGAACAGGTTGCAGCCGTTTCGGCCCCCGCCGAGTCTCAAGCGGACGAGGCGCCCCGCCGGCGCTCGACCGTGCGAGAGAAAGTGTCGTTCTTCTCACCCTCGGAAAGCGACGCCGCTGCCGGTGCTCCTCAATCGGCGCCGGACTCCACGGCTTCCACCGAGGTCTCTGCACCTCAGCCTGCGAATGGCGGCGAGGAGCAGCCCCGTCGCGCAGGATGGTGGTCGCGCCGTTTCGGCAACGGCGAATAAAGCGGCGTGGAAGATCACAGCAAAGAGCCCCGGCCTGCGCCGGGGCTCTTGTATTTTTGCAAGATGTGAACCGGTTGCGGTCAGCGAAGCCATCTTGAAATGCGCTCGACGGCCTCGCGCGTATCCCCGGTCGAGCCGGAATAACAGAACCGCATGAATGCGCGGCCATGCACCGGATCGAAATCGACGCCGGGCGTTGCCGCGACATGGGCATGTTCCAGCATGTGGCGTGCGAATTCCAGACTGTCGGCACTGAAGCGCGAAATATCCGCGTAAAGATAGAACGCGCCGTCGGCCGGCAAAAATCGGTCGAGGCCGGCTTTCGGCAAACCTTCGATCAGGAGACGGCGGTTGTCCTCGTAGGTATGCTTGACCGCATCCATCTCGGTCCGTCCGTCGAACGCCGCCTCCGCCGCAATCTGCGACAGCGTGGGAACCGAGATCGCTAGATTTTGCTGCAGGCGTTCGGCCGGCCGCACCAACGGCTCCGGCATCACCATCCAGCCGACGCGCCATCCGGTCATGCAGAAGTATTTCGAGAACGAATTGATGACGACCACATCGTCGGACAATTCCACGGCGCTCGTCGCCGGGAATGCGTAATCGAGACCGTGGTAGATTTCATCGGAGATGAAACGGATGCCTTCGCTCGCCGCAGCGGCCATCAGACCCGCCAGCGCTTCGCGGCTCATCATCGTGCCGGTCGGGTTTGCCGGGCTCGCCACCAGCACGCCCTTGAGCGGCGATCTGCGGTGCGCGTCCAGTAACGCTTCGGGCGTCAGGGCATGGCGCGCATCGGCATGGGTCTCGATCAGAACCGGCTCGCAACCAAGCGCCGTGAGAATGTGCCTGTAAGGCGGATAGCCCGGGATCGCCACCGCCACCCGGTCGCCCGGCTCGAACATCGACAGAAACGCCAGGATGAATCCACCTGAGGATCCCGTCGTGATCACGATGCGTTCGGGGTCGACGTCGCATCGATGAATTTCACGATAGTAGCGAGAGATACGCGCGCGCAACGATGGAATACCGAGCGCGGCGGTATAGCCGATCCTGCCGTGGTCCAGTGCTGCCCTTGCGGCCGCAATCGCGGTGCGCGGTGCAGGCGTCGCGGGCTGGCCGACCTCCATATGAATGACATGGCCACCGGCGCTCTCGATCCGGGCAGCCGCCGCCATCACGTCCATGACCATGAACGGCGGCACGTCTCCGCGCATGGAAGGACCGAGCAGGGTTTTCGCGGTATTTTTGAGGGTCACATCATCCATGAAAGTCTGCTAATCCGGTATAACTAGGTCGCCCGATCCTGTTCCGAAAGAATGGTAGCGGGACTGAAACGCCGCCGTCCTGCCGCAATCCAAGGCTTTTTGGACATCGGCTTGTTAGATATCGCTTTATCATCGCCGGGACATCAGCTCCATTGCCAAACGAAAGACCATTCCGCACCGTCACGACGCTCTTGAGGCGCGCGATCGGAGCCACGACGGCCGCCGCGCTTGCATTGGGTCCGGTCGGCGCGTCGGCGCAGGGCGCTCCCAAGGGTCCCCCGATCCTGCGCGATACCGAAATCGAGCAACTGCTGCGCGAGTACACTGCGCCGATCCTGCGTGCCGCGGGTCTGAACAGACAGAACATTCAGGTGGTGCTGATCAACGACACCAGTTTCAACGCTTTCGTCGCCGACGGACGGCGCATATTCGTCAATGTCGGCGCGCTGCGCGACTCGGAGACACCGAACCAGATCATCGGCGTATTGGCGCACGAGACCGGTCATCTGGCCGGTGGACACCTCGCCAAGCTGCGCGAGGAATTGTCGCGCGCGCAGACCCAGCTGGTGCTGGCCACCCTTCTCGGCCTCGGCGCCGCCATCGCGGGTGCACGCTCGGGGTCTGCCGGCGCAGGCGCCGGAGCCGCCGCGATAGCGGCGCCTCAGCAGGCGATCCTGCGCACCGTGCTCTCCTATCAGCGCGCGCAGGAAGAAAACGCCGACCGCGCCGGAGTGCGGTTCCTCGATGCAACGGGGCAATCCGCCAAGGGCATGTACGAGACATTCAAACGGTTCAACGACCAGATTCTCTACGCCTCGCGCGGGTCCGATCCGTACATGCAATCCCATCCCTTGCCGGCCGAGCGTGTCGCAGCGCTTGGCGAACTCGCACGATCGAGCCCGAACTGGGAGAAGCGCGACGATGCGGCGCTTCAGTTGCGCCACGACATGATGCGCGCAAAGATTTCCGGATTTCTGGAGCGGCAGGACACGATCGCGCGGCGCTATACCAGCGCAAGCGATCTGCCTGCGCGATATGCCCGCGCCATCTCCACCTATCGCCACGGCGATCTGCGCACCGCGATCGCTCAGATCGATGGACTGATCCAGGTCCAGCCCAACAACCCCTACTTCCATGAGCTCAAGGGACAGGCTTTCCTTGAAGGCGGAAAACCCGACGAGGCCATCGCGCCGCTGCGCAGAGCGGTGCAACTGTCCAGTCGCGCACCGTTGATCGAGATCATGCTGGCGCAGGCGATGGTGGCGTCGAGCAACAAGAGCTTCGCGGCCGAAGCTGTACCGATCCTGCGGGCCGCTCTGGCCCGCGAACCGGAGGTTCCATCGGCCTATTCGCAGCTCGCGGTCGCCTACGGCAAAAGCGGCAATTATGCTGAGGCCGACCTCGCCGCCGCACAGGCCGCTTATCTTCGCGGTGACAACAAGACCGCCCGGGATCTCGCCACCCGCGCCAAGAGCCGTTTCGCTGTCGGCACTCCGGGTTGGGTCAAGGCTGACGATATCGTGAGCGCAAAACCGTTGCCCGGACAGCGTAACTAGGCCAGATCGGTGGTCTGACCCTCAGATTTCCCAGGTTAGGATTTGATCATGACCATGTTTCGAGCCCTCGCTCCCGGACTGATTGCGCTGGGCCTTTTCGCGGCTCCTCTCGCATCTCCCGCGTCCGCCCAGACTTTCTCCGATGGCCAGCGCGGCGAGATTGAAAGCATCATCAAGAAGTATCTTCTGGAAAATCCCGAATTGCTCGAGCAAATGGCGGCGGAACTGAGCAAGCGGCAGACCGTCGCCGACGCTGCGAAGCATGGCGCCGCCGTCGCCAGCAATGCCGATCTGATCTTCAAGTCGCCGCGTGGCGTCACTGTCGGCAACAAGGACGGCGACGTCACCTTCGTCGAGTTCTTCGACTACAACTGCGGATACTGCAAGCGCGCCATGATGGACATGATGCAGCTGATGAAGAACGATCCGAATCTGCGCGTCGTGCTCAAGGAATTCCCGGTGCTCGGGCCGACGTCGCTCGAGGCCGCGCAGGTCGCCGTTGCGGTGCGGATGCAGGACCCGACCGGGAAAAAGTATCTGGATTTTCACCAGAAGCTCCTGACCGGCCGCGGACAGGCAGACAAGGCCCGCGCCATCGCGGTTGCCAAGGAGGTCGGACTCGATGTCGCTCGAATCGAGAGAGACATGACAAGTCCGGAAGTGCGCGCAACTCTTGAAGAGAACTTCAAACTTGCCGAATCGATGGGCATGAACGGCACGCCGAGCTACGTGATCGGCAAGCAGGTCGTGATCGGTGCGATCGGAGTAGAGGGTCTCGCGAAGAAAATTTCCGAAGCGCGCTGTGGCAAGCCGAGTTGCTGATCGCCTCTCCCGGTTGCGGCGATCTTTTTGAAGTACAAGCGTTTCGAGGCACCAGTCTCTGCTGTTTCAATGCCCGTTCATCTTCCGCGATGAACGGGCATTCATGCGTTTGCAAAGAAACACGCTGACGCGGGAACGAGCCTCTTCCCCTGCCGTTGTCGAGCCGCAGGGATTTCGAGGAGGAACTTTCCATGAAGAAGACACTGATGTTATCGGCGGCCGCGGCCGCGCTTGTTCTCACCACCGGTCTTGCCGGCGCACAGGGACCCGGAGGCGGTTCGCAGGGCGCGGCGCCGAATGCGCCGGCAGCAGCACCGCCCGCCGCATCGAGCCAGCCTTCGGGCGGCATGATGAACCGCGGCGATCGTCCGTCGGCCTCCGATTCCACGAAAACCGACGGCATGAAATCATCGCAGGCGGGCGACCGCATGCAGCGTGAAGGCGTTCAACCGAACGAGCGCGCCCAGGATTCACGCCCGGATGCCAGGCAGCCGAACAATATGAAGGCTGACACCCCGTCGGGTTCCAAATCTGCCTCGGACAAGGCTGCGCAGGATCAAAAGGGCGAGCCCCGGACCACCGGTCAGGCTGGCGCAGGCGCGAAGATCTCCACCGAACAGCGCACGCAGATTCGCACCGTGATCAAGCAGCAGAACGTGAAGCCGACGACCAACATCAACTTCTCGATTTCGGTCGGCACGCGCGTGCCGCGCGCCGGCGTATCGTTCTATCCGCTGCCCGCCCAGATCATCTCGATCTATCCGGACTGGCGCGGTTACGAGTATTTCCTCGTCAACGATGAAATCATCGTCGTGAACCCGCGCACGCTCGAAATCGTCGCGGTGCTCGAAGCCTGATCTTTCTCATACACACAAAGCAAACCCCGCTCTCGTTGCCGAGAGCGGGGTTTTCTATTGGTGGCCTGCGTCGAGCGATCAGCCCGGCAGCAGAACCGTGTTGACGACGTGGATCACGCCGTTCGACTGGTTGACGTTCGGGATGGTCACGGTCGATACGCCGCCCTTGGCGTCAACCAGTTGCACCTTGCCGCCAGCCGCCTTCACGGTCAGCGTCTCGCCGGCAACGGTCGTCAGCTTCTGGCCATCCTTGAGGTCCTTGGCAGCGAGGCGGCCCGGAACGACATGGTACGTCAGGATCTTGGTGAGGGTCGCCTTGTTCTCCGGCTTCACCAGCGTCTCGACGGTGCCCTTCGGAAGTTTGCCGAACGCCGAATTGGTCGGCGCGAACACGGTGAACGGACCTGCGCCCGACAGCGTGTCAACGAGGCCCGCAGCCTTCACCGCAGCCACCAGCGTGGTGTGATCCTTCGAATTGACCGCGTTCTGCACGATGTTCTTCGACGGATACATCGGCGCGCCGCCGACTTGAACTGTCTTCTCCTTGGCGACCGCAGGCACAGTCACCGCACCCGTTACGAACAGCGCGCCAAGGGCGGCTGCGGAAAGCATGGCAATACGCTTGGACATTGATCATCTCCCGATTGAATTGTTAGGAACCCCCGGCAGTCATCCGCCGGAAGCGAACACAGCGCGGCGACAATGGTGAGGGGCGGTCGCTTCGCCGATGCGGCAATTACGCCACAGGCATGGAAAGGTTTCACACGCTTGGAGCGAGCCCGCGAAAACTGAAAATAACGGCCGCGCATGAAACCGTTTTGCGGGCGATCCGTATTTGCCCGACGTTGTCGTCATTCGTTCAAAGTGGAAATGCAAAAGCATCCGATCCGCGGCAACGTCTGGGTTCGGTTTGGCATCATCACTCTTCTGGTGATCGCCGGAGCGATGATCTGGCGTCTGGTGGCTTGACCGATCGACAAGGCCCGTGGCGATCCGCTCGCAGGCGCCCCTTCCAGCACAAGCTCCCGCATTCCGACGATCCCGTTTCGGCACGGGCGAATTCCAAAGGTTAAGAATTGGTTAACGACAAGTTAGCCCCGGCCGGGGGCGGTTTCTCGCCGGAAACCCGATTTTGGCCGCGATTGCTGCGGCTTTGGAGGCTTCCCCTGCCCGGTGAGGTTACTTATAACCCCGGAAGCCGGCTTCGCCGTACCCACCTCGCACATCGCCGGACCTTTGATGGCCAAGACAATTTACGTGCTCAACGGACCGAACCTCAATCTGCTCGGCACACGTGAGCCCGAAACCTATGGGCGCGCGACGCTCAAGGATGTCGAGGCGCTGTGCCGCGAGACCGCGGCTCATCACGGAATGACTGCGGACTGCCGCCAGTCCAACCGCGAAGGCGAACTGATCGATTTCATTCATGAGGCGGGCGCCAAGCAGGCGGCAGGCATCATCATCAATGCGGGCGGCTATTCCCATACGTCGATCGCCATTCACGACGCGCTGACCGGGGTGAAACTTCCGGCAGTGGAAGTGCACGTCACCAACGTCCACGCCCGCGAGCCGTTTCGTCATCATTCGTTCGTCGCCAAAGCCGCGTTCGCAACGCTCTCGGGATTCGGCATCGACGGTTACAGGCTTGCGATCAGCGGTCTGGCAGCACGCATCGGTGCGGCCGCAAAATCGTAAGGCTCGTCATCACTATCCAAGACGCATAAGCAGAAAGCTCCGGATCGATCCATGGCACGTCAGCCGCAAGACAAGCCGTCCGCCTCCGCCGAGAAGGCGCAGGACGCATCGAAGATGCCAAACGAGCGCGAACTGGTTCGCGAACTCGCGGCCCTTCTCGACGAGACCAACCTGTCGGAAATCGAAATCGAGCGCGCCGGCCTGCGCGTGCGCGTTGCGCGCAACATTTCGATTGCCGCGATGCCGGCAACGCAGGTTCTGAGTGCTACAGCTGCGCCCGTGGCTGCCGCTGCTTCCGCCGAAGGCGGCAGACACGCCGGCACCGTGCCGTCGCCAATGGTCGGCACCGCCTACATGGCGGCTGAACCGGGCGCCAAACCGTTCATCGACGTCGGGAGCAAGGTGAAGGCGGGCGATACGTTGCTGATCATCGAAGCCATGAAAACGATGAACCAGATCCCCTCGCCGCGCACCGGCACCGTGACGCAGATTCTCGTCGAGGACGGCCAGCCGGTCGAATTCGGCGAGCCGCTCGTCGTGATCGAGTAAACAGAACGGTGAGCCGCAAGGCGTTCGATGTTCGATAAAATTCTCATAGCCAATCGCGGCGAGATCGCACTGCGCATCCTGCGCGCATGCAAGGAACTCGGCATCTCCACCGTCGCGGTGCACTCCACCGCCGACGCCGACGCGATGCATGTACGCCTCGCGGATGAGAGCGTCTGCATCGGCCCGCCGCCGTCGAAGGACAGTTATCTCAACATCCCCGCATTGCTCGCCGCCTGCGAAATCACCGGCGCCGACGCGGTGCATCCGGGTTACGGCTTCCTGTCAGAAAACGCGCGCTTCGCCGAAATTCTCGAAGAGCACAATCTCCGGTTCATCGGTCCGAAGTCCGAACATATCCGCCTGATGGGCGACAAGATCGAGGCCAAGCGCACCGCGAAAAAACTCGGGATTCCCGTCGTGCCGGGCTCCGATGGCGGCGTCGGCCCGGAAGATGACGCGATGGCGATCGCCCGCGAGATCGGGTTTCCCGTCCTGATCAAGGCTGCGGCCGGCGGCGGCGGACGCGGCATGAAAGTCGCGCAGACCGAGGCCGATCTCATCACCGCGATCCAGACCGCGGGCTCGGAAGCCAAATCGGCGTTCGGTGATGCGTCGGTGTATATGGAGAAGTATCTCTCCAGGCCGCGGCACATCGAGATTCAGGTGCTGGGTGACGGGCGCGGCGGCGCGATCCATCTCGGCGAGCGCGATTGCTCGCTGCAGCGGCGTCATCAAAAGGTCTGGGAAGAAGGCCCCTCGCCCGTGCTCGATGCGGCGGCGCGCGCGAAGATCGGCGGCACCTGCGCCCGCGCCATGCAGGAAATGAAATATCTCGGCGCCGGCACGGTCGAATTTCTCTACGAGGACAACGAATTCTATTTCATCGAAATGAACACCCGCATCCAGGTCGAGCATCCGGTGACCGAGATGATCACCGGCATCGATCTCGTGCTCGAACAGATCCGCGTCGCCGCCGGTGGCGATCTGCCGTGCCGCCAGGACGAAATCACGATCAGCGGCCACGCCATCGAATGCCGCGTCAACGCCGAAAACCCCGTCACTTTCCGGCCCTCGCCGGGCAAGATCACGCAATACCACCCGCCCGGCGGGCTCGGCGTGCGGATCGATTCCGCTGTCTATCAGGGCTACGTCATTCCGCCCTATTACGACTCGCTGGTGGGTAAACTGATCGTCCACGGCAAGACACGCGGAGAATGTCTGATGCGGCTGCGCCGCGCGCTCGACGAAATGGTGGTCGATGGCATCGAGACCACCCTGCCGCTGTTCCGGAATCTGGTACGCGAGCCCGGAATCATTGACGGCGACTATCATATCCACTGGCTGGAGCAGTATCTGGCAGCCAGCGAACCGGCAAAATAATGTCTGGTTTTTGGTTCCGGCAAAGGAACTTTTGCGCGCGCGGCGTGTTTGCGTTGTCCATGGATTATGCGTGGGCGTTTATCTCTGTACGCCGTCAAAGATATTTCGGAGACTGATAGCACTTGGTGGGCGCACTCGCGTTGCGGCGGCTCGGCTCGTCGCAAATCATCATTCTGTCGCTCGGGGTTGCCGTGCTGATCGCCATCAGCGCGGCCTCGCTGTATTTCGTTGTACAGGCGCGAGACGATTCCGAAGCCGTTATCCACACCATCGAGGTCGAAAACCAGATTTCGACGCTTCTGCTCGAAATTCGCCGCGCCGAAAGCGCCACACGGGCCTATCTTCTGTCATCAGGGCCTCAATTCCTGCAGGAATACGAGGTTGCTGCTAAGAATATCCTGCCGGCTATGGACAAGCTGGCCAGACTGACAGCGGATAACCCGACACAGGTCGCCAGCGCGGCCGAACTGCGCAAGGCGGTCGAGATGCGGCTGGCTGAGTTCGGTCAGGGAATTGCGCGCATCAAGAACAACGACGTCGCCACCAGTATCGACATCCTGCGCAACGGCCGCGCCAGTAACGCCGTGGAAGCGATCGGCAAAATTTCCGGGTCGATGCGCGCCGAGGAAGCGCGGCTGTTCGCGTTGCGCAATACGTCAGCCGATCGGAGCCAGCAAATGGTGGCGATCGTCACGACGACCGGCTCGGGAATCGTGATCGCGCTGGCAGGCTTCTCGCTGATGCAGGTCCGGCGCGCATCCCGGGCGCGTGACGTGGCCGAGCGCAAACTACTTGAGAACAACGCCAATCTCGAAATCACCGTGGATGAGCGGACGGCGGACCTGCGCGAAGCCAACGACGAAATCCAGCGCTTCGCCTATATCGTCAGCCACGATCTGCGCTCGCCGCTGGTCAATATCATGGGATTCACCAGCGAGCTGGAAGAGTTGCGCGGCGATATTTTCCGGCGCATCGCCAGCAAAACTGCAATTGCGAGCGATGGCGAACGGCAGATCGAGCCGGTCAACGAAGAGCCCGCTCTCGAAGGTGAGGACAAGAAGCTCTCGGACGAATTCACCGAAGCTCTCGGCTTCATAAAGTCATCGATCGGCCGGATGGACCGGTTGATCAGCGCGATCCTCAACCTGACACGCGAGGGCCGCCGTGAATTCCGGCCCGTTCACATCGACCTGAACGAACTTCTGCAAGGCATCGTTAGCAGCGTCGCGCACCAGGCGGCGGAAGCCAACGCCACGATCAGGATCGAGGCGCTCCCCGACATCACCAGCGACAGGCTGGCGATCGAGCAGATCTTCTCGAATCTGATCGACAACGCGCTGAAGTATCTCAAGAGCGGCACGGACGGCGACATTCTCATTCGCGGACGCCGCAAACCCGGATTCGTTGTGATCGAGGTGATCGACAATGGCCGCGGCATCGATCCGAAGGATCATCAGCGCATCTTCGACCTGTTTCGCCGCGCCGGCACTCAGGAAAAGCCCGGTCAAGGCATCGGACTTGCGCATGTCCGTGCACTTGTGCGGCGACTGGGCGGCACCATTGGCGTAACATCTGAACTTGATCAGGGCAGCACTTTCATGGTGACCCTTCCTCTAGACTGGACTATCGCAACAAAAGGACAAGCCGCGTGAGCGTTCCCGTTAAAATTATCATGATCGAAGACGACGAAGGTCACGCGCGCCTGATCGAGCGCAATATCCGCAGGGCCGGCGTCAATAACGACATCGTGCCGTTTTCGAACGGCACCGATGCGGTCAAATTCCTGTTCGACAAACCCAATGGCGGCGGCTCGCAGGAGGGCGAGGCGCTCCTCATTCTGCTCGACCTCAATCTGCCGGACATGACCGGGATCGACATCCTCAAGCGCGTCAAGGAAGACGCCAAGCTGAAATGCGCGCCGGTCGTGGTCCTGACCACCACCGAGGACGCACAGGAAATCAAGCGTTGCTATGATCTCGGGTGTAACGTCTACATCACCAAGCCGGTAAATTACGAAAGTTTCGCCAACGCCATCCGCCAGCTTGGCCTGTTCTTTTCCGTGATCCAGGTGCCGCCGACACAATCATGACCGCGACAGCGCCCACCCTGCTTTATATCGACGACGACGCGGCCCTGGCCCGGCTGGTGCAGCGGGGGCTGAAAAAGCACGGGTTCGTCTTCGAGCATGCGGCCGACGGCCGGGCTGGAATTGCCCGGATCGAACAGGGCGGCATCGATGTGGTCGCTCTCGACCAGCACATGCCGGGCCTCGATGGACTGGAGACGCTGGAGCGGATTCAGGCGATTGCCAACGCGCCACCGGTGGTGTTCGTGACCGCCTCGCAGGACAGCAGGATCGCCGTGACGGCCCTGAAAGCCGGAGCATCGGACTATCTGGTCAAGGATACGCAAGGCCATTTCGTGACGCTGCTTCACGTCGCAGTGACCGGGGCGCTGGATCGTTCGCGCATGCTGTTGGCACGCGACGAAGCGGAGGCCGAAATTCGCGCGGCCCGCGACCGCTTCGAGGCGCTGGCGCAGGAGCGCGAGATGCTGCTGCGCGAAGTCAATCATCGCGTCGGCAACAGTCTGCAGATCATCGCCTCTCTCCTCAATCTTCAGGCAAGTTCAAGCCAGGACGAGGATGTGAAGGCCGCGCTCACCAACGCGATGGGCCGCGTCACGGCCGTATCGCAGGTGCATCGGCGTCTCTATACCTCGCACAACCTCAAGACCGTGATGCTCAATCAGTATCTCGAAGCGCTGACGGAAGACCTGCGCCGCTCGACCGAAGGCAACCGCATGTCGCAACTGACTCTGAAGGCCGCGACGGTCGAAATCGATCCCGATCGCGCCGTGGCTATCGGCATGATGATCAACGAACTTGTGATGAATGCGGTGAAATATGCCTATCCCGGACGCTCCGGTCCGATCCATATCGAACTTGCGGTCTGCGATAACGACGTCCAATTGAGCGTCACCGACAACGGCGTCGGGCTCGACGTGAAAGCCGACCCGCGTTCGACCGGCCTCGGGCAGCGCATCATCAGCGCAATGGCGACCAAGCTCGAGGCCTCGCTGGAACGCGATCCCGTCCACAAGGGCACACGTATCGTGATTCAGTTTCCGCTCACCGCCACGCCCGAGATCAGACAGGCGGCGAACGCCGGCTGACGTCTGCTCGGAT
This sequence comes from Hyphomicrobiales bacterium, assembly GCA_021732215.1. Classification (GTDB taxonomy): domain Bacteria; phylum Pseudomonadota; class Alphaproteobacteria; order Rhizobiales; family Xanthobacteraceae; genus SG-bin9. The sequence continues at coordinate 140,178 of JAKFVL010000010.1, read as the reverse complement.
ATCGAAAGCCCTCGATGTCCATTCCCGCACCGCTGCTTCCCGTCGTTCTCCTGCTGATGTCGAACGTCTTCATGACGTTCGCCTGGTACGGTCATCTCAAATTCAAGGAGCAGCCGCTCTGGATCGTGATTTTCGCGAGCTGGGGGATCGCGCTGATCGAATATTGCCTTGCCGTCCCGGCCAACCGCTACGGCAGCGCGATCTATTCCGGCGCTGAACTCAAGGCGATGCAGGAAGTCATCACCCTCTCCGTTTTCGCCGTGTTTTCGGTGACGTATCTCGGCGAAAAATTTACGCTCAATCACCTGATCGGATTCATCCTGATCGCGCTCGGCGCCTTCTTCGTGTTCAAGGGGCCGATCCGTTAGGACTGCCGATCCTGACGGGGTCGCGCACCATCCACCGGGCTGTTACAATCAACGGATGAGTTCGCGCGACCAGGCATCCAGCGAGATCACGCCAGAGGTTCTGCTGCGCGCCTATGCGTGCGGCATCTTCCCGATGTCGGAGAGCGCCGACGATCCGTCGCTGTTCTGGGTCGAGCCGGAGTTTCGCGGCGTCATCCCGCTCGATGGCTTTCGTCTCGCATCGCGGCTGGCGCGAACCGTGCGGGGCGACCGCTTTACGGTCACCGTGGATACCGCCTTCAACAGGATCGTCTCGGAATGCGCGGCTCCTGCCCCGGACCGCGAGGACACCTGGATCAATCGCAGAATCCGCGAGCTGTATGGAGCGTTGCATCAGATGGGTCATGCCCACAGCGTCGAGGTCTGGCACGATGGCGATCTCGCTGGCGGGCTTTACGGCGTCAGTCTCGGTGGCGCGTTTTTTGGCGAAAGCATGTTTCACCGGGCCCGCGATGCCTCGAAGGTGGCGCTGGTGCACCTCGTGGCACGGCTGGTCGCGGGTGGCTATATCCTGCTCGACACCCAATACGTCACCGATCACCTGCTGACATTCGGCGCAGTCGAAGTGCCGAGGCAACGTTATCGGCGCATGCTGGATGCGGCGGTTCAGGGCCACGGCAATTTCGGCGCCCTGCCCACCGATCGTCCCCTCAGTGGCGCGGAGGTGCTGGCCGTCCTGCGGCGCTAGAGCATGATCCGGAAAAGTGTGCAGCGGTTTTCCGAAAAGATCATGCTCAAACAACAACCTAAAGCGCGATGACGATTCATCCCAATCTCATCGCGCTTTAGTTCGTCTGATCAGGCCCTCATGACCTTGTTGAACTCGCCTCCGGACGTCCCGCCCGCGAGTCCGCCGAACGTGCCATGTTCTGCCATTTCCTTCGCCGCGGTCAGGAACCCGCTATAGGCGATGCGCGCCAGCGAACCGCCGACGCTGATCCGGCGCACGCCCAGTTCGGCCATCTCTGCAACCGAATATCCGGGAGCGCCGAGAAGCAGGTTGACCGGCTTCGGCGCAACGGCCTTCACGACGGCCGCGATGTCCTCCTTGGTGCGAATGCCCGGCGCATAGAGGCAGTCCGCACCGGCTTCCGCATACGCCACCAGCCGCTCGATGGTTTCTTTCAGATCCGGCCGTCCGACGATGAAGCCCTCGGAACGCCCGACAAGGATCGTGGTCTTGTCTTCCGAGTCGATGCCCTTGCGCGCGGCCTTCATCCGTTCGATGGCGACCTCGCGCGGGTACAACGGCGCCTCCCTTTTGCCGGTGGAGTCCTCGATCGACAGACCGGCGACGCCGGCGCGCACCGCGGCGGCGCAGTTTTTCGCCACACCGTCGGGCGTATCGGAAAAGCCCGCCTCGAAATCGGCGTTGACTGGCAGATCGCTCGCCTCGCACAGCGCCTTCAGGTGCGCGACCACGTCATCCGCGGTCACGCCGTTGTCCGGCTTGCCGATCGACCACGCGAAACCAGCGCTGGTCGAGGCCAGCGCCTTGAAGCCGAGATGCTGAAGCAGCTTCGCGCTTCCCGCATCCCACGGATTGGGAATGACGAAACAGCCCGTTTCGTGCAGCTTGCGGAATTGCGTGCGTTTCTCGGCTGCGGTCGCGGCCATGATATGACTCCCGAGTTTGTTGTTTTGATGCGGTCCATCACGACACGCCATTTCGCACCCGGTCAATGCCCTCGGCCGGTGGCGCAGGTACGATGGGACAGAAAATCAGATGCTGCTGACAAAACCCGACAGCATGACCGATCACGTTCGCGGCAAGATTGTCGGCAACACTATCGCCAAGACTATCGGAAGGTCGGAAACGGATTGCCGACCTGCGGCTGCGCTTGTGGAGCCGGCCGCGGAGGCGGACGCGGCTGCTGCCGCTTCTGGGCCTGTGGCGGCGGCGGCGGCTTCGGCAACTCCGGCGCGGCATTGACGATCGTCTGCTGCGCGCCCTTACAGTCGGTCAGCCAGATGTCGTAGATCGAATGCTCGACGCCATGCAGACCCGGACTGGCCGCGAACATCCAGCCGGAGAAAATCCGCTTCACCTCGCCCTGCAGGGTGATTTCCTCGACCTCGACGAAGGCATCGGTGTTGGCCGCTTCCGTCGCGGGGCGGGTATAGCAGGCGCGCGGCTTCACGCGCAGCGCACCGAACTGAACGGTCTCGCCCATTTCCGCATCGAAGCTGATGATGCGTCCGGTGATCTTGTCCAGCCCCGAAAACACCGCCTGCTTGTTGACGACCTTCTGGTTCGGCGGCTCGGTCACGACTTCGTCGCCGGGCTGCAAGGTCGCCGGTGTCGGCGGCGTCTGACCGGGCGCGGCACGCGGCTGACGCTGCCCTGGCGGCAGACCTGGCAACGGATTGGGCGCAGCCGCATTAGGAGCCGGGGACGGCGGCGCGATTGCGACGCCGGGCTGTGCCTGGCCGGGCTGGGCTGCTGTCGATCCCGGCGGCGGCGCAAGCGGCTGGTTCTGCACCGCGCCCGGACGCGGCGCGGTCAGGCCGGGCTGCTGCTGTTGTTGGGGACGGCTCGGCAGCACACGGCCACGCGGCAGGTCCGGGACCGCGTCCTCTTCCTCGACGGGGCCTCGGGGAATATCCGCCGGAGGCCGGAACAGCGGCTCGAAGATATTGCCGAGCTGCGCCGACGCCGGGGGCGCAAGCGAGATGGCAGCGAACGTTGCTGCGGCGACGGCAATCAGTGCGGTTCGATGCATCTGTGCGGGTTCAATCGGCGAATCAAACAACCACGCCAGTTTACGCCGCTGGCGGCGATTCCGGTTAACATGGCGAATGCGGCTAGGAAAGGGCGGCAGGCGTCTGACACATCTCGCCAATCCCCGCAAAGCCCGCGCGCCGCACACGAGCCATGCCGGCTGTTCCGCATCTCGTGCTGGCCACCCGTTTTCCGGAATGGGATAGTCGGATTGGAACCGGCTCAAACCAACAAGAATGCCGGTGTTGTTCGGGAAGGACACGCATGAACGTCAAGGATGGAATCCGCCTCGATGGCAAGGTCGCCGTCGTCACCGGTGCGGCCGGTGAAATCGGCACCGCAACGATCCAGTTGATGGCGCTGCGCGGCGCCCGGATCGTCGCCGTCGATCGCAACGAAGCGGCGCTGGCCAAGGCTGTCGCCACGCTTCCCGCCGAGGCGAAAGCCATCAGCCTCGTCGCCGACGTGACCAGCGAAGACGACGTGGCGAAGTACGTCCGCAAGGCGGTCGAAGCCGCAGGCGCCATCGACATCTTTTTCAACAATGCGGGCATCGAGGGCGACATCGCGCCGATCGTCCATTACCCGATCGAGAGCTTCAGGCGCGTGCTCGACGTCAACGTCGTCGGCGTGTTCCTCGGCATGAAATACGTGCTGCCTGTCATGCTGGAGAAAAACGCGGGCAGCATCATCAACACGGCGTCGGTGGCAGGCCTGATGGGATCGCCGGGCGTCGCGGTCTACAGCGCGAGCAAGCACGCGGTGATCGGACTGACCAAGAGCGCCGCCATCGAGGTCACCGGCACCAACGTTCGCATCAACTGCGTCTGCCCCGGCCTGATCGACAGCCGCATGCTGTCGTCGATCTTCGAGGGCCGTAATCCGGGTCAGCAAAAGGCCACCGCCACCAAGGCCATCGAGCGCATTCCCGCAAAGCGCCTTGGCCTGACCTCCGAAGTCGCCTCCGTCGTGGCGTTCCTGGCCTCTGACGAGGCGCGCTATGTTTGCGGTTCGGCTTACACTGTTGATGGCGGGCGGCTTACGAGCTGATCTTCATCTTAAACCTTTACATGAACAACAAGGACCACCCCCTCCATGCCTGTCGTTCTCGATCCCGATGCCGCCTTCGTCCTCAACGCATTCCGTGAAGCCGGCCGGCCCGCTTACGAGACGCTGACGCCGCCCGAAGCGCGCGCGTTCTATCTCGCTGGCCGCGCCGTCTCGCATCCCGAACCGCCGGAGATGGCGAAGGTCGAGAACACCACCGTCCCCGGCCCTGCCGGCGCCATTCCGGTACGCATCTACACGCCCAAGCAATTGCGCAAAAACAACGGCCTCGCGCCCGCCCACGTGTTCTTCCACGGCGGCGGCTGGGTGATCGGCGATCTCGACTCCCATGATGTCGTGTGCCGCACGCTGGCGCGCGACGGCGAGACCGTCGTGATCTCGGTGGACTATCGTCTCGCGCCCGAGCACAAGTTTCCGGCCGCGGTGGATGACGCCCTCGCCGCGACGAAATGGGTTTCGGACAACGCCAGGAGCCTGGGCCTCGATGCGGAGCGCATCAGCGTCGGTGGCGACAGCGCCGGCGGCAATCTTGCGGCGGTCGTCGCCATCGACGCCCGGCAGAACGGCCCGAAAATTCAGGGCCAGCTTTTGATCTATCCCGCCACCGACTTCGCCATGACGCACCACTCCCACAGCGAGCCGGAAACGAGCTGTCTGCTTACCCACAGCGTGATCCGCTGGTTTCGCGACCACTACTTCAATTCGCTGGCCGATGGCGAGAACTGGAAGGCCTCGCCCGCGCGCATCGCGGATCTGAAGGGTTTGCCGCCGGCTTATGTGCTCACCGCGGGCGCGGATCCGCTGCGCGATGAAGGCGACGAATACGCCAGACGCCTCAAGGATGCGGGCGTTGCCGTCGCGTACAAGACTTATCCCGGCCAATTCCATGGCTTCATCACCATGGGCAAGCTGCTGACCAAGGCGAATGGCGCGCTGAAGGAGATGGGCGACTGGCTGAAAGGGCTTGGTTGACTGGCCCGCGAGCTCACCCGACCGCAATGTCGGGTGCGCGTTTTGGCTGCAGCTTACTTGCTGGAGTTTATTTGGCCGTGACTTACTCCGCCGGAGTCCACGGCTGATAGTCGCCGGTCGCTTTCGGCCGTTTGCCGGTCGAGAGCGTCGAGCCGGACGGACGATACGCGCCCGCTGTACCGGTCATGTTCGGCTGATGCGGCTTCTGCCACTCGCGCGGCGTATAGGCCTCTTCGGTCGGCGGCGTATCGACCGTGTGGTGCATCCAGCCGTGCCAGTCCGGCGGAATGCGCGTGGCTTCCGCGTAGCCATTGTAGACCACCCAGCGGCGCTCAAATCCGAGCGTCGGATCGATCTTCCCGCCCTTGGTCCGGTAATACTTGTTGCCGCCCTCGTCCTTACCCACCAGTTCGCCGAACCGCCAGGTCCAGAGCTGCGTGCCGAACGTCTGGCCGCTCCACCATGTGAAAAACTTCAGGAAAAACTGCTTCATCGCGGGAATCCGGGGCGTTCGCTGACACGCTGTGATGACATCCGCATTAAACATTGTCCAGCTTTGAGCCTGCCTGTCGCGAGGCTCGCTCGCCGCACTGTGCATCACGATTCCGTCGTAATCCATTCAGCCATTGTACAGACGCGCGCCATCACCATCTCAGTTACGGGACAGATTCTTGGGACGGCACGGAACGCCTCGTCGCCTCATCCGTTTTCGGCGTAGTCCCCTTTTTGGAGCCTGGTCTCATGTTGAATGTGAAAGTTCTCGGCGCTGCAGCCCTGTTGGCCATCGCGCCCGTGCTCGTCAGCACATCGGCCGACGCCCAGTTCAGGGGTCGCGGCGGCGGTGGCGTGCGCGCCATATACGGCGGCGGAAATTTTAACGCCGGCGCAGCCGCGGCTCGCTTCAATGCCGGTCGCGGGTTTGTCGGAGGCCAGGCCTTCGCAGGGCGGCCTGCTTTTGCGGGACGTCCCGGCGGCTTCGGTGGCGGTGGACGCCGCTTCATCGGACCGGGCATCGGCTTTGCCGCCGGTGCGCTCGCAGGCGCCGCGCTGGCATCTCGTCCGTATTACGGCGGCTATGGCTACGGCCCCGGCTATTATGGCTACGGCCCGGGTTACTATGGCTACGCAAATCCGGGCTACGTCGTGGACAACGGCTACGTCGATGACGAACCGGTTGTCGCTGTGCCTTCGCAGACCACAGCCGACGGCGACGCCTACTGCCGTCAAAGGTACCGCTCCTACGATCCGGCGAGCGGCACTTATCTGAACAACGACGGCAATCGCTACCCCTGTCCGTAACTCCGGCTTTTCGTAAGTCAGTTGCGTACAGTACAGAACGCACGGCGCTCCCCCCCGCGCCGTGCGTTCTTCTTTTGCCGGACCGGCTTGTTTGCCGGAACTACCTGCCTTGCGCCCGCATCGCCACCGCGACACCGCCCACGGTGAACGCAAGCACGACGATCTCACGCAAGCCCAGCGGTTCATGCAGCATCAGCGCCGACGACACCACGCCGATCACCGGCACCATGAGAGTGCCGATCGAGGCGGTCGATGCGGGCAGCCGCGCCAGCGCCGCAAACCAGCAGACATAGGCGACGCAGAACTGGATCACGGTCAGATAGAACATCGACAGCCATCCGGCGAATGACAGCGATGCGAACGACGGCTGCTCGAACACCAGACCTGCCAAGGCAACGGGAATACATCCGAGCCCGATCTGCCAGGCCGACAGCGCCACCGGCGGCAGCGGCAACGGGAACCGCTTCAGCGCGACGGTGCCCGCCGCGACGCAGATCGCGGCCGCAAGCGCCAGCAACACGCCGGGCAGCGTGCCGACGCTGACATCGATCCTCGTGCCGCCGATCAGAATCACGATGCCGGCGAGAGCGACCGCCAGCGCGGCGGCGCGCAGAAGCGACACGCGCTCGCCGAGCGCTGGCCACGCCATCAACGACACCCAGATCGGCACGCTGATCGCGATGACCGCCGCCTGGCTCGCGGGCAGCCAGACCAGTGCAAGGCCCATGAGAGACACCCAGCATGTGATCGTCAGCAGCGAAATGCCGATCAGGCGCGGCCAGAGGTGACGGGGCACGCGCAGGTCCTGCTTCAGCGCCAGCGCGACCAGCGCCAGCAGCGCAGCGCCAATCAGACCGGCAAGCCCGCGCGACGCCAGCGGCGGCCATTCAGACAGCAGGAATTTCATCACCGGAAAATTCAGCCCCCAGCCCACCGATGTGATGGCGAGGAACAGAAGCCCGGCGGGCGTGATCGCTTGCGGCGTCACGCGAGGCAAAGTCGGCGATGACATGATGGCGTGCGTCCTGTCATACGTCAGGAACGCGCGGCGAGCGCGACGCCGCCGATGGTGAGCGCAAGTGCCGTGATCTGCACCGCGCCGAGCGGCTCGCCGAGTGCGACAGCCGAAACCAGCACGCCGATCACCGGCACCAGCATGGTGCCGATCGCGGCAACCGATGCAGGCAGCCGCTCAAGCGCCGCAAACCAGCTCATGTAGGCGACGCAGAGCCCACCGAACGTCGTGTAGATCATGCACGCCCATCCCGTCGCCGAGAGCGCCGAAAACGACGGTTGCTCGAACGCCAGACCGAGCAGCGCCACCGGCAGGCAGCCCAGCGCCAGTTGCCACGCCGTCGATGTCAGCGCCGGCAATTGAATGGGGAAGCGCTTGAGAAAGATGGTGCCGAGCGCAAACGCAATCGCGCCGGAGAATGCCAGGCCCACGCCGGGCAACTTCGCGACACCTGCCGTGATGCCGTTGCCGGAAAACAGAATAAGCAGACCCGCGAACGCCATCACCAGCGCCATGATGCGCGCGATACCGAACCGCTCGCCGAGCAGCGGCCACGCCAGGAGCGCGGTCCATACCGGCATGGTGTAGGCGATCACCGCGGCTTCGCTGGCGGGCAGCCACAGCAGCGCCAGCCCCATCACCGCCATCCACATGGTGACGTTGAGAAAGGCCGAGATCGCAAGCCGCGCCCGCTGCCCAGGAGGAACGGACAAGCTCTGCCCGCGCAATAGCGCGTAGGCCGCAAGCGTCACGCCGCCGACCAGTCCGGCCAGCCCCCGCGCCGGCAGCGGCGGCCATTCGGACACGATGTACTTGTTCACCGGCCAGTTCAGCCCCCACGCCACCGAGGTGATGAGGATGAACAGGATGCCAAGCGGCGCGAGGCGCGGCCGCGCGGCGGGCGTGAGTGGATCTCGCATGATGAGGGAAGTCCGGCAGATTCGGCGCTGACACTAGCGAAGGGCCCCGCCGCTCGCCATGCGGGTTACGACAGGGCTTCCCTGCAATCGCGGGGCAAGCGACCGATCCGTCATCGGCGCTTCATGGACGATGGCTAGGTCGTCGGTGTCGATCGGCTGGCTTTGCCCGATTCTGGCAAGCGCTTTCGGCTGTCCGCCGCGCCCTCCCCGAGTCGCTTCCGCGCAAGCGATTTATTCGCCCTCGAAGCCTCCTGTGAAGAGCGGGCGCAGATCAGAAAATCACCTTCGCGGACAAATTTTTTGCTTCCCGAATCTCTCAGGACTCACCGATACTTGGTGGCATCAGGGTGCGATCGTGCCCCCTGTTTTTCCCCGGATTCCACCATATTTAGTATTTGATTCAGGAACCCGTACTACTCCTTGACGGGCGCAACGGAGTCGTCCTAGCTTTGAGCCGCTCGACGCTGTCGGTTCGAAGTCTTCGGCGGGCACTCCCCTGAAAGGGTTTCGACGGTTCGAACCGTAGCCATGCCGATGGCCGCGGATCGGGAAACTGTCGGCTCCAGCGGCCGGGGAATTCGGGCGTGAATGACGGGCGCGATGCCGAAAAGTGTGAGCGGTTTTCGGAAGACCATCTCGCCCAAAAAGACGGGTCGGAATGACCCAAAAAACGCAGTTCATGCGTTGTGAGTTGGGGCGTAAAACAGAGCCGGGAGCACCGGCTGAGCCGCGGACCGAAGGTCAACCGCCTCCGGCCCGTCATAGCAGAAATGACCGGCAATTCTGAATTCATTGGCTGAATTCAGCCGCCGGCGAGAACGGGGCAAGACCAAGATGCGCATTGAACGCCGCTACACCAAGGACGGCCAGTCTCCCTACGCCGGGATCGAATTCCGGCTGACCACGAGCGAGATTCGCAATCCCGACGGCTCGATCGTGTTCCGCCTCGACAATGTCGAGGTGCCGGATGCGTGGTCGCAGGTTGCCTCCGACGTGCTCGCCCAGAAGTATTTCCGGAAAGCTGGCATCGCGCAGCGCCTGAAGAAGGTCGAGGAGGAAACCGTCCCCTCGTGGCTATGGCGCTCGGTCCCCGATCTCGAAGCCATGAGCAACATTCCCGAGGCCGAGCGCTTCGGCAGCGAACTGTCGTCGAAGCAGGTGTTCGACCGCCTCGCTGGCTGCTGGACCTATTGGGGCTACAAGGGCGGCTACTTCACATCCGAGGACGACGCGCGCGCGTTTTTTGACGAGCTTCGCTACATGCTGGCGATGCAGATGGTGGCGCCGAACTCGCCGCAGTGGTTCAACACCGGACTGCACTGGGCCTACGGCGTCGATGGTCCCGGCCAGGGCCACTATTACGTCGATCCCTTCACCGGCAAGCTGACCAAGTCCAAATCCTCCTACGAGCATCCGCAGCCGCACGCCTGCTTCATCCAGGGTGTCAATGACGACCTCGTCAACGAGGGCGGCATCATGGACCTGTGGGTGCGCGAGGCGCGCCTGTTCAAGTACGGCTCCGGCACCGGCTCCAACTTCTCGCGGCTGCGCGGCGAAGGCGAAAAACTCTCGGGCGGCGGCCGCTCCTCCGGCCTGATGTCATTCCTCAAGATCGGCGACCGCGCGGCTGGCGCGATCAAGTCGGGCGGCACCACGCGGCGCGCGGCGAAGATGGTCGTCGTCGATGCCGACCATCCGGACATCGAGACCTATATCGACTGGAAGGTGAAGGAGGAGCAGAAGGTCGCGGCTCTCGTCACCGGCTCGAAGCTCAACCAGAAGCACCTGAAAGCCGTGCTGAAAGCCTGCGTCAATTGCGAAGGCTCGGGCGACGACTGTTTCGATCCCGACAAGAACCCGGCGTTGCGCCGTGAAATCCGCGCCGCCCGCAAGGCGCTGGTCAACGACAACATGATCAAGCGCGTGATCCAGTTCGCCAGGCAGGGCTACACCGACATCCAGTTCGACGTTTACGACACTGACTGGGATTCGGAAGCGTATCTCACCGTCGCGGGGCAAAACTCCAACAACTCGGTCTCGCTGAAGGACGATTTCCTGCGCGCGGTGGAAACCGACGGCGACTGGAACCTCATCGGCCGCACCAGCAAGAAGGTGACCAAGACGCTGAAGGCCCGCGATCTGTGGGAAAAAATCGGCTACGCCGCATGGGCCTCGGCCGATCCCGGCCTGCACTACAACACCACCATGAACGACTGGCACACCTGCAAGGCGTCCGGCGACATCCGCGCGTCGAATCCGTGTTCGGAATACATGTTCCTCGACGACACGGCGTGCAACCTCGCGTCCGCCAACCTCTTGACCTTCTACAACACCTCGACGCGCATTTTCGACACAGCCGCCTACGAGCATCTCTGCCGGTTGTGGACCGTGGTGCTCGAAATCTCGGTGATGATGGCGCAGTTCCCGTCGAAGGCGATCGCTGAGCTCTCCTACGAATTCCGTACGCTCGGCCTCGGCTACGCCAACATCGGCGGCCTGCTGATGACCATGGGGCTTCCTTACGACAGCAAGGAAGGCCGCGCGCTGTGCGGCGCGCTCTCCGCGGTGATGACCGGCACGTCCTATGCGACGTCGGCCGAGATGGCGGGCGAACTCGGCACGTTCCCCGGCTACAAGAAGAATGCGCAACACATGCTGCGCGTGATCCGCAACCATCGCCGCGCCGCGCATGGCCACTCCAACGGCTATGAAGCCCTCGCTGTGAATCCCGTCCCGCTCGATCACGCATCCTGCCCGCAGGCCGACATTGTCGAGCGTTCCAAGGCGATCTGGGATCAGGCGCTGGCGCAGGGCGAACAGCATGGCTACCGCAACGCGCAAGTTTCCGTGGTCGCGCCCACCGGCACCATCGGCCTCGTGATGGATTGCGACACCACCGGCATCGAGCCGGATTTCGCGCTGGTGAAGTTCAAGAAGCTCGCCGGCGGCGGCTACTGGAAGATCATCAACCAGGCAGTGCCCGTCGCGCTGCGCACGCTCGGCTATCGCGAAAGCGACATCGCCGAGATCGAAGCCTACGCGGTCGGCCACGGGTCGCTGGCGCAATCGCCCGGCATCAACCACACCACCTTGAAAGCAAAAGGCTTCACCGACGAGCTGATCGCGAAGGTCGAAAAGGGTCTGCCGACTGCGTTCGACATCAAGTTCGCCTTTAACAAGTGGACGCTCGGCGAGGACGTGATCCAGAACGTGCTCGGCATCGGCCCCGAGGCCTCCTCGGTGCCGAACTTCGACCTGCTGGCCGCGATCGGCTTCACCAAGCGCGAGATCGAAGCCGCCAACGTGCACGTCTGCGGCGCGATGACGGTCGAAGGTGCGCCGCACCTGAAGGCCGAGCACTACGCCGTGTTCGATTGCGCCAATCCTTGCGGCAAGATCGGCAAGCGCTATCTATCGGTCGAAAGCCACATCCGCATGATGGCGGCGTCGCAGCCGTTCATCTCCGGCGCGATCAGCAAAACCATCAACATGCCGAACGACGCCACGGTGGAGGACTGCAAGTCCGCCTACCTTCTCTCGTGGAAGCTCGCGCTGAAAGCCAACGCGCTCTATCGCGACGGCTCGAAGCTCTCGCAGCCGCTGAACTCGCAACTCATCGCGGACGAGGACGACGAGGACGATGCGGTGGAGTCGTTCTACGACAAGCCGATGGCGGCGCGCGCCACGCAGGTGTCGGAGAAGGTGGTCGAGAAACTGGTCGAGCGCATCATCGTGATGCGCGAGCGCGAGAAGATGCCGGATCGCCGCAAGGGCTACACCCAGAAGGCGGTCGTCGGCGGCCACAAGGTCTATCTGCGCACCGGCGAATACGACGATGGCCGGATCGGCGAAATCTTCATCGACATGCACAAGGAAGGCGCGGCGCTGCGCTCCTTCATCAACAACTTCGCCATCGCGGTGTCGCTCGGCCTGCAATACGGCGTGCCGCTGGAAGAATACGTCGATGCCTTCACCTTCACCCGCTTCGAGCCCGCGGGTCCGGTGCAGGGCAACGACTCGATCAAGTACGCCACCTCGATCCTCGACTATGTGTTCCGCGAACTCGCGGTGTCCTACATGTCGCGGTTCGACCTCGCCCACGTCGATCCCAGCGAGTCGAATTTCGACGCGCTCGGCAAGGGCGTGGAAGAAGGCCGCCCGCCGGAGGCTGGCAACAAGTACCTGTCAAAGGGCCTCACCCGCTCACGCACCGACAACCTCGTCGTCATGCGCGGCGGTTCTGTTCCCTCCCCCCTTGTGGGGGAGGGTCAGGGAGGGGGGGCAGCAACAGCCGGAGGCGGCTCACGCACCACCGCCCGCTCCACCTCGCGCGTCGGCGACGCACTCGAAGGCGCTACCGCGCTGAAGCAGGAGGCCGAAACCGACCTCTCGCCGACCGAGAAGCTCGAAGCGCTGCAATGGAGCAAGGCCGGCGCCGCCCAGCAGGCTGCACCGTCAAAAGCCGAACGCCGCGCGGAAGCAAAGGCCAAGGGCTACGAGGGCGAGATGTGCGGCGAATGCGGCAACTTCACCCTGGTGCGTAACGGGACGTGCCTCAAGTGCGATACGTGTGGGGGCACGACGGGGTGTAGCTAGAGTTGGTAATGGCCGTGTTTCCATAGATTGTTCACGATCAAGGGCCGCCGTTTGCGGCCCTTGAACTTTTTAAACTGAGAGCAACTCATGCTAAAATTTGAGAACCTTGCCGTTTCTGCTCGTACAAGAAATCGTTTCGAAACGAGGTCGACATACTCGTCCGCCAAACTCGAAGTGCTAATTTCACATCTCGCGAAGGCGCAGCATCCCAAATTTTTCGAACACCTAACAATTTATACCGCAGGCTCTTACGGACGCCTTGAGGCAAGCAGGCACTCTGACGTCGATTTGTTTTTCGTTCTTAGCAAACCAAGAGCATTCTTTGAAGAAATCCGCGTTCCCGAAATTCAACTTCTCTCAGAGATCGTTGGGATCGGCTACGATATGAACTTCCCAAAATTTTCCAACGATGGACATTTTTTAAAGCTGCTTTTCTTGGACGACATTCTCGAAAACTTAGGTAGCCCAGCCGACGATTATCACAACCACTTCACGGCTCGGATGCTCCTTTTGCTGGAAAGTAAACCGGTATACGGCTTCACCGTGTACGAGCGTCTATTGCGAGAAACCGTTGGAAGTTATTTTAGAGATTACCCTCATCATCCTCGCGATTTTCGGCCAACATTTCTCACGAACGATATTATTCGGTTCTGGAAAACACTCTGCCTGAACTACGAGCACAACCGCAATCAAGCTGAAACGCGAAGGAAGATCAAACACAAGGTAAAGAATTTCAAGCTAGGCTTTAGCCGCCTTCTAACATGCTTTGCTACAGTTGCGCTGTTAAGCACCTATCGCGACACAATCACTCCTCAGAACGTGAGTCGAATTTGTCATATGACGCCCGTCGAAAGGCTCATCGAAATCGCACGCAAACACAAAGCAACCCGATTGGAGGTCGCCGACATACTGCAAAGGTATGAGTGGTTTCTTGCTAAAACCGCATTATCGACTGATGAGCTAGAAAGATACTTCGCTCATCAAAAGAACCGAATTGAGGCATTTACAAATGCCCGCGCGTTTGGCGACCAGATTTATAATCTTATGCGAACTTTGGATGAAGAAAATCGCAATATGCGGTATCTTGTCGTATGACCCGTATCTTTTACGGACTTTACGTAGCCAACGACCGCCTTGCGGCCGCGCTCGATTTGCTACGCTTTCTTGCTGAACCTCGTTTTCTGCGCCGCGCGCACATTACAGTTAGCGGTCCATATACCAAGCCTCAGAGCGAAAGCTTAAAGCGTTCGCGCGGGCATTCATACAAGATCATATTCTCCGGAGTAGATTCTTTTATGGAAGGAAATGCGAAGCAAAATACCGTTTTCATTAAATGTAACGTTCCATCGATTGAGCAAGTTTGGCATAAGCCGGATTACGTCGGGGATATCAAGCCGCATATAACCCTTTATGACGGCGCCGACCGGACGCAGGCCTTCACATTGCTCCGCCGCTGTCAGAAATATGATTGGTCGTTCGAGACGCAGTCGACTGCTTTATTAGAGATAAAGCCTAAATCTCACGCTGCTGAGGTCGAAGAATTTGAAGCATATCAAGACCTTTATTCTGAAGTTCTAGGAAAACGAATTGATTATCGAACTATTCAACAACAGCACTGGCGCGATAGGCTCTCATATTTCGATTACGTCGCAGATTTTATCCAACATGAATTTGCATCGCCTTTGGTGAGGGACTGACGTTTGTCGGCGGTGATAATAATAGATCGTGATACGCCTCTCTCACCTCACCCTACAAACTGAATCAAATCCCTGTTCAGTCGATCCGGTGCGGTGGCGAAGAGTCCGTGCGGTTCGCCGTCGGTTTCGATCAGCTTCGCGCCTGAGATCGCCTTCGCAGCCGCGCGGCCGGTCGGATCGATCGGTACGGTCACGTCGCCCGAGGCGGCTTCCCGCGAATCCTTGTTGACAATTTCGAGACTAGGACTATAGTCCTTCCATCCCGCCCCACGGTGAGGGGCGATACGCGATCGTCACGGATTGCGGGGCGGGATGCGGTGGACGCGGCAGCGTTCGATGCGCGGACGAAGGCGGTTGGGGATGTCTGGCTCTCTCCTGATCGGAGACACCAGGCGTCTGGACCCGCCTTTCCGAAGCGCTGACGACAACGCTGCGCGATGCGGCCGAAGCGGAGATACGCTTCACCGGCATCGCCTTGCGCGCCGGCCCAAGTCGTGTGGTCCCGAGGCCCGTCGCTGGCCTCAAGGGAGCGGAGCGCCTGCATCTTCATCCGAAGCGCAGGAAACCACCGGAGTTTTTCCGGACAGCTCAATCCCGACGGTGACGAAGACAGCGTATCAATCGCCACCGGGGAGAGCACGAAGCAAGCCGAAAAAACCATCGCGTGCGGAACGCCGGACGAGTGTTCGGCATCCGTGGTGACTGAAGCTCGTGTGTCAAACTCAACCTTTGCGCACGAGGCTGCGGACGCACGATGCGTCCGGCGTTCCGCGCGCCCTCATTTCTCGGAAGGGCATCGGACGGAAAGCAAATTCGGACGACGGCGACCCCCGCGCCGCAAACAACAGGGGTGATGAGGCGTGTCCGCAGTTCTTCACCTCGCCCCGTTCTTACGGGGAGAGGTCGGCGAGCATCGCCAGATGCGAGACGGGTGAGGGGCAAATCCGCGAATGTTGAAACAGCCCCTCACCCGCTCGTTCCACTCGCGACCTCTCCCCGCACGCGGGGAGAGGTGAGAAGGCAGAACTGTCTGGAATGACGATCAGAAGAAGCGCCGCAAACAACAGGGGCGATGGCGCGTGTCCGAACCGCGATGCGCGTGGCATCCCTCCCCTCGATGGGGAGGGTCGGCCGAGCGAAGCGGAGGCCGGGGTGGGGTGACATGGTAGCGGGTTCACGACTTGAACCCCCACCCGTCACGTTGCTCACTGCGCTCGCAACGCGCCACCCTCCCCACAAGGGGGAGGGATAAGAGGCATCATCTGATTGCCCGACTCTGCTACAAGCATCAGCAACAACATGATGAAATTGGGAGCGCACCACATGCCACGCATCAGCTTCAAACAATTGGCCATAGCCTTCGTGGCACTGAGCCTCACCGCCCTCGTCTCGCCCGCCCGCGCCGATGTCGGCACCATTCGCATCTCGTTCCTGAAAGCCGGCTGGATCATCGGCGGCACCGTCGGTTCCGGCACGCTGAATTTTCGCGGTCGCAGCTATCCGATCTCGATCGGCGGTCTGAGCTACGGCCTCACCTTCGGCGGGT
Source organism: Hyphomicrobiales bacterium (assembly GCA_021732215.1). GTDB lineage: Bacteria > Pseudomonadota > Alphaproteobacteria > Rhizobiales > Xanthobacteraceae > SG-bin9. Next base: position 123,936 of record JAKFVL010000010.1, on the reverse strand, counting down.
CGCAGACTTATCTGCGCGGCACCGTCAGCAACATCTTCTCGCCACGCGATGTCGAGGGCGTCTATGGCGCGGGCTCGGCGGGCGCCGCCATCGTTCGCGGCCCGCAGGCCGTGGTCCTGACCAATCAAAAAGGGGCCGTGATGCAGGTCGCCGGCACGCAAACGGGGCTGATCCTCAACCTCGACCTCAACGGCATGGCGCTGTCGCTGCGCTGAAACAAAAGCGTTGTCGTCATCACCGGGCTTGACCCGGTGATCCATCTTTCAAAAAAAAAGGACAAAAATGGATTGCCGGATCACGTCCGGCAATGACGAGCCAGAGAATGATCGCGCCCTACGCCCCCGTGCACTTCTTGACGTAGCTGGTCTTGGCGGCGCCAGCGAGCGGCTTGCCGTCGGCGCTCTTGGCGCTGTCCTCGCAGCACTTCTTCATGAAGCTCGTCTTGGCGGCGCCGGCGAGCGGCTTGCCCTCGCTGCTGACGGCGTTGCAGGTCTGCGCGAATGCGGGCGCTGTGGCGAACATGGCGAGCGTGGCGGCAAGTACGAAGCGTTTCATGGAAGTCTCTCCCGGTCTGACAACACCGTCAGCGTAACGCATCGGTTCGGGCTGGCAAGCGGGAGAAACCATTCCGCCCGTTCGTTCAAACAGGCTTCAGCCCATGCTCCCCACCACAACGATGCGCTTCACCTGGCCGTTGCGGTAGGCCTGCAGGAACCTGTCGTAGTCCTTGAACGAGACGCAGCCGTTGGAGTCGCCGTTGGGGCCAAGCATGTAGCTGTGCGCCAGAATGCCGGTGCGGTTGTGGATCGCGGACGCGCCGCCGATCGGCGTCATGCGCAACGCGGCCACGCCGTGAAACAGCGCCTCGCGCGGTGTGAGATCGTAGATGTGCGGCGGCGTCACGCCGTGCATCCTCACATGGGCATATTCCGGCTTGTCCATGCGCGAGCCGAGGCCCGAATGCGCCTCGAGCTTGCTGCCGTCCGGCATGTAGACGGTCTTCGCCACGATGTCGTAGACGGCGGTCTGGCGATCAATCGCGCTCGTCTCTGTGGAGACGGCGCTGACGGATCCTGTCGTGACATCCGCGTCCGCATCGGCGCTGGCGTAGGCCAGCACAGGCGCGTCCGGCTGCGGCTCCTTGCTGAACAGCTTGTCGAACCATGACGGCCGCCCCGCCTTCGCCGACGCCAGCAGCACGGCCCTCGCCTTTCGCACCAGCGCGTCGTGGCTGATGTTCGCACGCGCACGCGGACCGCGCGTCTCGGCGGGCCGCGAAGGAGGTGCTGCAATCGCGGAGGCAACCTCGCGCGGCGCGGGCGGCGGCGACAACAACGCCAGCTCCTGCGGCTTGACGGCGGGCTTCGGCGTGACGGAGGCCTGCTGCACAGGCTTGATATTCGGTGCGGGAGGATTTGCGACGGCGACTTTTGTCTCGATGACCTTTGCATCGGCGACCTTCGCTGCGGCAACAAACGTCTCGGGCCGCGGGCCGAACGAATAGACCGGATCGAGCCATGCCACCTGCCCGCCGAGCACGACGGGCTCGGGCCGTCCGAGCGGTGCATCGACGGCAGGCTGAAAGCGATCAGCGAACGCGGCCATCGCAACGCGCCTATCGGATGACGGCGATTTGGCAGACGTTACAGATTTTGCCGTCACAGATGTGGTGATGTCTGCATCGGCGTTTGCCGCCGCAATCGGTGCCTCAGCCGTCGCCGCGAAATTCACCGAATGGGACAGATACCAGCCGCCGGCGAATGCGAGGCTGCCGAGGCTCACGCCTGCGATCAGGATTGCGGCGGTGACGGCTGCCGAACGGCCGCGAACAGCGGCTGGATGCGCCTTCTGCGCACGGGAACTGGAATTCATACGCTTTTACGCCACACACAAAAAACAGTCACAAGCGCATCCCCACGCTGTTGTCCCGAAGTTCCGGCCGCGCCAGATTTGTGCGCGGTATCAACGTGTTCCGGTTCCGGGGCAGCATCTCGCAGAGGTGCGAAGCGTCATTAAGGCGAGTTTTCGTTAAATGCTGATTAAGTGGCGGCAGAACCGTGACGGCCCCTCGCATGCGGCCATTGCGGCAGGAGGCGTTCCACCGCCATCGTCCGACCGACTGCGGATTCTGGAGTTGGCGGACGTACCGTTCACCTCCCGTGCAGGGAGAGGTGAACGGCAATTCTCAGGTGCAGCGCGCTTCGACCGACTCGCCAGGCGCCGGATCAGGTCCGCCAAGGCAGTAACCGACGATGCAGGCCGCAACCACAACCCCGATCGCGCCGCCGATGATGACAGAAGGGGGGAAGGAGTTCTCGCCGGGCGACTTGCGCAGCTTGATTTCCGGCGTCACGGGCATTTTATCGTATTCGCCGAGGATTCGATCGCTGAGTTTGCCAACGCGATCGTCGCGAACGACCAGCGGATAGATGGCCTGAAAATGTTCGGCGACGTGTTCGTAGCCATCCTTGGCTTTCGCCTTCATTTTCTGAAGATGCTCGATGGTCACCTGATGTATGACTTCGTATTCCTTCGGCGTGCGATCGAACACACGCGCGAACGTGGTGACAAGATCGTGTATCGCTGCCGGACTTGCGTTGGAAAATTCGTTTGCCATGAAGAAAACTCCTGCATGCAAAGTTTAAGACAAAGCTCGGCGATTGCCCCTCGCGAAAAGTAGCATTCGGCTGCGTGGCATTGAATGGCCAAAACTCGCTCTTGCGAGCGTGCCGCCAAAACCAACTGGCTTGCTTGACGTCGGTGAGGCATTCGACGGATATCGAAAAAAATGTCCAGGAAATTCAGCCGGTTCGCAGTTATGCTGGCGAGATGGGACGCAAAACCGATCCGCTGAAGAATTATCCGGCTGAGGTTCTCGCGCTCGCGCGCGAGGTCGAGGCGGCGCGGTTTCTCACGCGCGGACACCTCGCGGCCGCCTGCAGCGTCGCGGGTGTGAATCTTCCGATCAATCTCGCAGCGGATGACACGGACAAACGTGGACGGCTCTCGCCGCGTCAGGCCGCCGCGAAGCCCGTATTGCGCCCGGACATGATCGCGTTCTCGGACGCGGTGCTGCCGGAAGCCGAGGTTGTCATCTCGGTCTCGGGCGTTCCGCCCCATGCGGTGACGCTGTTGCACCAGGACCGGTTCGCTTACAACGATGCAGAACCCGGCGAGGATTTCAGCGAACCGGACTGGCACAAGACCGGGGCAGAGCATCCACGCTGCGATCACGCCGCCTGGATGCTGGCGCTGCTCGGTATGAGACATAACTGGAGAAGACGACCCCAAGCGCCGGTCGGCGATTGACTTCCTGACCAGCGTCCAACCGCACTGAATGCAGAGACTGAACTTTCTATTGGCTGCCGACTCCCGTAAGCTCACCGCAAAAGAGACATTGCGGCGGGCCTGCCGGCCGCACCGGGAGGTTTTTCAGACATGCCATTTTCCGCTATCCGCCGCGTGCCGTTGTTTGCCGTGCTCGCACTTCTGCTCGCAGCTGCCCTGTCGCTGCCCGCGCACGCCCAGGACGGCACCGTCCGGCTGAAATTTTTCAAGGCCGGATGGTTTGTCGGCGCGCAAGGCGGCAGCGGCATTTTGAGCTACCGCGACCAGATTCATGCGTTGAGCCTTGGCGGCCTGAGCGCTGGCCTGACATTCGGTGGGTCGGTGACCGATCTGGTCGGCACGGTCAAGAACCTGCGCAGTCCCTACGATATCAACGGCGTCTATTCGGCGATCGGCGTCGGTATCGCCGTGGGTGCTGGTGCACGCGCTATCCAGATGCAGAATGCCAACGGCGTAGTGCTGGTGCTCCAGGGCGAACAGATAGGACTTCAGGCCGACCTCGATCTCAGCGGATTGAGCATCACTATCAAATAGCGCATTTTATCAACCGCGACATGACAACTCCGCAGAATCGCGGGGCAGATCCGCGCTACACATCTTGAATGACAACTCTCCCGCGTGACGGCCGGCTAACCGGCTTTCTGTTTCTGGCTATCACCGTGATCGGCTGGGCGCTGAATTGGCCGGCGATCAAGATCCTGTTGCGCGACTGGCCGCCGCTGTTTTCGCGCGGTGTCGCGGGCGTCGCCGCCGCCGCCATCCTCGCAGGCATTGCGGTCACCCGCGGCGAGAGCCTCCGTGTGCCGCGCGGCGTCTGGCTCGCGCTCGCGTTCGCCGCTTTCACCAACGTCTTTGCATGGATGGGCTTCGGCACAATGCTGATGAAGCACCTGTCGATCAGCGAAGGCTCGCTGCTGGCCTATACCATGCCGATCTGGACCATGATCTTTGCGTGGCCCGTGCTCGGGCAGCGTCCCAGTCTACGTGGCGTCGCTGCGGTCGTGCTCGGCAGCGCCGGCATCCTTGTGCTGTTCAGCGGGCAACTGTTCACCGGTAACGGTTTCGCTCTCGGTCCTGACAAGACCTTCGGCGTTGTGCTGGCGCTCTCGGCCGCCATCCTGTTCGCGATCGGCAGCGTGCTCAATGCGCCATTGCCGCTGCAGCCCGTCGCGCTCGCCGCCTGGCAGGTCGGGCTCGGCTGCTTTCCGATGATCTTACTGGGGTTGATGTTCGAACGTCCCGATCTTGGCGCCCTTACCGCCTCCGGCTGGGCCGTGATGCTGTATATGACGCTTGGTCCGATGGGGGTGTGCTACCTCACCTGGTTTGCGGCCCTCAAACGCCTGCCGCCGACGACCGCGACCATGGGCACACTTGGCGTTCCGGTGATCGGCGTCATCGCTGGCGCAATCGTCATCGGCGAGCCGCTCGGCCCGCGCGAGGTGGCAGCCGCTGTCCTCACTCTCGCCGGTGTCGCGCTGGCGTTGCGAAAAACGCCCCCGCCCGCGATCGAATGATCGCACGTCATTCGAAGGAAACCGTCATGATCCGCTCGATCGATCATCGCGTCATCACCGTTGCGTCCGTCGAGGCGACCTAAACCGGTTGGAACCTGAAGATCCTGCTGAAAGAGTTTTTGTGCTTCGGACAATTTCCCTCGTGGCGCCATCAGGCTGCCGAGGGCATCGGCAAGGGAGGCCGGACTGGCGGACCAGCAGGGCTCAAGCCGCCTTGGGCCCATCAAGGGCGACACCGGCCACGATCAAGGCCGCTTGATGGCGCCAAACTGCAATCGCGCGACGTGGCCTGCAAGCGCCTTGCAGCGCGCGGTGATCATGCGCGTCCACTCTTGCCATGGCCACAGAATGAGCTTGACGACGTCGTTCTCGGGGACGCCTGCAGCCCCCATTCGCTCATCGCACTTGCCGGGACAGTAATACGTGCCGAACAACCAGTCCCATAGTGGACAGACGTTTGCGAGATTCTTGCCGTGCGCTTCCGGGACATCGGCATGGTGCCAGCGGTGAAAGCGTGGCGAGGCGATCAGCAGACTGAACGGTCCATGGTGCCAGTCGACATTGATGTGAACATAGACATTGAGCAGCGCGATGAACACAGCCCCGATCCCGATCGCATTGTCCGGCAGACCGAGCCAGGTCAGCAGCAGCGTGTACGACACCCACATCACCAGTCCTTCGAGGATGTGGATGCGGTATGCCGTGAGACCATTCACGTCCGGGTCGGAGTGATGGATCGCGTGCACCGGCCAGAGCCACGGCAAATGCATCAGGCGATGATTGCAGTAATTTGCCAGATCATGCGCCAGCACCGCGAACGGCACCAGCAGCCAGACCGAAACCGGCGTCCAGAATTCGGCCGGGATACTCGGAATGCCGGCGAGCGCGTAAAGTTGTTTGACTTTCTCGGAGCAAAGCCAGACCAGCGGCACAAAGAAGAAATTGAAATGAAACAGCGCGAGCGTCGCCAGCGCACCTTCGACCATGCGCCGCGACCACGACAGCCGCCAGCCGCGCCACGCGATATCGATCAACAGCAGCACGCACAACAGCGCTATCACCGCCAGCATTCGCGGCTTGCTGATCATGTCCACCCAGGCATGGGCACGCGCGATAGCGAATTCGAACAAACCGGGACCTCTGCGCAAACGAGAGGATCAGCTTTAGTCAGTTTTTATTAACGGCCGTTGAATCGCGCGGAGCCGAATCGCTGCAATACCGGCCGGAAAGGGCCCCGCTTCTGCGGACATGCCCTGCCGCCTAGACCCTGCGCATTAGCTTCAGAACGGCAGTGAGGCGGATGCTGCGCTTGCCGGCCAGCGCCGTCGCATCAAGCTCTGCACCGGTATCCGAACATGCGCCGGAAAAGCCAATGCCGACCTCGTGACCGCCGAACACCGGATTCTCGCCCAGCGCCGGCGTATGTTCCTGATTGACGAGCTGGCCTTTCCAACGGCCGTTTGCGGAGGTGTAGGTGCCGAGATAGTAAAAGAACGCATCGCCACCGAGAATGCGGCCGTCATTGAGCAGCATGATCCCGGTCAACCCGCCATCGACGCCGTCGAGCGTGCGCAGGTGGATGGAGTAAAGTCCGTTCGGAATGCCGCCGTCACCGACCGCGTCAGCCGGAATTGGTTCTTCATCCAGCGGCGTCATCTTTGAACGAAAGACCGCACCGGGCATCTGCGGAGACGAACCGACGAAGCGGTAGATGTGCTCGCCATCGGGCCGGCCACGCACGCTGATCGACGAAGTGTCTGATCCCAGCATCGACTGGTAGTTCGGGTCGTCGTTGTGACGGCGGCTGGTGATTGCGGCGACAATCTCGCCGTTTTCCTCGTGATACGTGCCGTCGTGGAAGAACGCCGAGTTGCCGCCCAGCATGCTGCCTTCGTGGACGTACATCACGCTGCGCATCAGGCGATCCCCGATGCCGTATTCGCACTTGTAGAAACCTTTCAGCAACGGAATCTATCCCCGGTCATTCCAGGGCCATTTAAGTGAAATTGCAACGGCGGGAAAGCTCGCATTGTTGTCACCCACTGCCGATATCAGTGCATAACCGCACACAAGCGTGCCGCTGTTTCCATTGCGTGATGCGACCCGGACGAGCGGCAACACCGCAAGGAGAATGAAATGCCGAACCAAGCGATCGCACCGGGCCATGTCGCCGTCATCACCGGGGCCGCAAGCGGCATCGGGCGTGCCGCTGCGGAACGATACGCCGCGCTCGGCATGAAGGTGGCGCTCGCGGACCTGCCAGGGCCGGCGCTCGATGCCGCCAGTGAGACCGTTCGCTCAAAGGCGGACGCTGCCTCAGTCATCGCGGTCGGCGCAGATGTCAGCCGTCCCGATGATGTCGGCCGGCTGCGGGACCGGGTGTACGAGACATTCGGCGCGGTGCATGTGCTGATGAACAACGCCGCCATCGGTCTCAATCCCGGCAGCGCGTTCAAGGCCCCGGACCAATGGCGGCAATTGCTCGATATCAACATGGGCGGCGTCATCAACGGTGTGCAGGCGTTTGTTCCTGCGATGATCGCGCAGGCATCGCCCGGCCTCATCATCAACACCGGCTCGAAGCAAGGCATCACGACGCCGCCAGGCAACCTCGCCTACAATGTCTCAAAGGCGGCGGTGAAAGCGTTCACAGAAGGAGTGGCGCACGAGCTGCGCAATATTCCCGGCTGCGCCATCACCGCGCATCTGCTGATACCTGGCTTCACCTTCACCGGCATGACGGGGCGCGCGGAAAAGCCCGTTGCCGCATGGACCGCCGATCAGGTGATCGATTTCATGCTGACATGCATCGCACGCGGCGATTTCTATATTCTATGCCCGGACAACGACATCACCCGCGCGACGGACGAACGGCGCATGGCATGGGCGGCAGGCGACATCATCGAGAACCGGCCGGCGCTGTCACGCTGGCATCCAGACTTTGCCGCCGCGTTCGAGACCTTCATGAAGCAGTCCTGAAAATCCGGCGCTTCAGAAGCACAGGTCGGTGACGCGCTTTCCTCGTTTGTCGGCAATCGTGATCGAACACTCCGACCGCTTCAGCGTGACTTTGGCGTCCTCGTTGCCGAGAGCGGATGCTCTCTGCAGGTAGGCCTTGCCTGCATCGGAATCCTTCGGACCGCCGCGGCCGCTGAGCGCAAACGCGCCTGCCCGCTCGAGTGCACCGGGATGGTTTTGTGCAGCCGCCTTCTCGAACATCGCCCGCGCACCGGCGTCGTCTTTCGGCCCGCCGGCGCCATCCTGCATCATCAGCCCGAACTGGTACTGCGCCTCCGGAGAGCTGCCCTCCGCAGCCTTGGCCAGCAATTGCCTCTTCTGGACCTGGTCCATCGGCTTGCCACCGGACTGCTCGCTCAAGACAGCGAGATTGATGGCGCCGCGCGGATTTCCAGCCTGAGCGGCCTTCTCGAAAAGCCTGCGCGCCTGAGCCTCGTCCTTCGGCACGCCCGAGCCGTTGGCGTAGATCACGCCGAGTTCGACCATCGCCGTGGTGCTGCCCTTGTCAGCGGCCTTGCGATAGGCGGCGGTCGCTTCGGTCATCTGTCCGCTGACGGCGTGCGCGCGTCCCAGATTGTACATCGCGCGGCGCGAACCACCCGACGCCGAACGGCAGAACTTGATCGCAGTCGCGACATCCGATGCGGCGATCGTCGCAACGCCCTTGGTATCCGCCGGGCGGTCCGGATCGTCCGGATCGGCGGCGACGCGGTCGCAGAGCACGGCGTCGGCCGATTGCGCATACGCCGGATCATGCGCACAGAACGCAGCAATCCCGAGACCGAACGCCAGCACAACCCACGCGGAACGCATCGTCGCTTCCTCTCGTCCTCGGCTCAATGCAGGGGAAACTAGAGCCGCAGGCCCCAGGCATCAAGCGCTGCGTGAGCCCGCTCAGGGCTTCTTGCGCACGAGGTAACGCTGTGTTCCCTCCATTATCAATTCCGCCTTCTGATTGTGCACCGTGCTTAGCATGGCGATCACGCCCGTGGAGCGGTTGGGAGAAAGCTCGGTGATCTCCAGCGCCGGATAGAGCGTATCACCGACATAGACCGGCTTGAGGAAACGCGACGACTGGTCGAGAAATCCGACCAGACTGTCCTCGACCAGATAAGGAAACTCGCCCGCACCCGCCGCGGTCTGGATCAGCACCTGATAACCATGCGCCAGCATGTGTGGCATGCCGCGCCGGCGGCAATATTCGACGTCGTAATGCACCGGATGATTGTCGCCGCTGGCGGCCTGAAACGCCAGGAACAGCGCGTCGGTCATGGTGCGGCTCGGCAGCACGAAACGCTCCCCGACCTTGAAGTCGTCGAACCAGCGCGTGGCATGGCGTCGGTGTTCGGACGGATCGAACGGCTCCGTCATCCCTTCACCTCGCGGCAGATCGAAACCGGGCGTTTGCCATGCTTGATGCTCGTCAGTCCTGTCTTTTCGATCCAGATCGTCATGCCCCGCGTGGAGAACCGCTGGCCCGAGACCGCCAGGCTTTTCTTGAGCTCGATCGACTTGCCGTCGATCTGGATGTGAGCCGCGGGATCTGACCGATAGAAAGCAAGCATGAACACCGAGCCGTCGGCGCATTCATAGCTGCTGAAGAGGGCCTGCGCCGCCGCAGGCGATATCGCGTTTGTCATTCCCGCCACTGCCATGCCGAGACAGGCTGCGCCGAAACGGATGGGTATCCTGCGTGACATCATGTTCTCGTCCTTTGCACCGCAAGTATAACTGAAGCGCTCTCGCCGTCATCCATTCGCAGCACGGGATGTTTTACGATCGCGCCATGCTCGATTTGCATCCTCGCCATTTGAACCTCGCCGGCGCCAGCAATTTCCGCGATCTCGGCGGCTATGCGGCCAAGGATGGCCGCAGGTTGCGCTGGCGGCGCATCTTCCGCTCCAACCATCTGGGCAAAGTCACCGACGGCGATATCGCCGTGCTGCGCGAGCTTGGGCTGAAGGCCGCATTCGACTTGCGCGGCGTGGAGGAGCGCATCCCCGATGCCTGCAGGATCGATGGCATCAACGTGCATTCGCTGCCGATCGAACCGGTGACGATGGTCGTGATCCGCGAGCGCCTTGCCAATGGCGCACTGACCACCGGCGAGACCATGGACATCATGCGCGACTCGTACCGCAACTATGTGCTCCAGAACACGCCGCGCTTTCGCCAGCTGTTCGCTCACCTCGTCGAGGATCATGCGCCGCTAGTGATCCATTGCACTGCCGGCAAGGACCGGACAGGATTTGCCTCTGCGCTGATCTTGTATGCGCTGGGCGTCGCCGACGATGTGATCGTCCAGGACTACCTGCTTACCAACAAATATTACCTGCGGGACACGACTAACGCCGGGCAGCTTCCTGAAGAAGTCCGCGCTGGCCTGCAAACAGTCCACGAAACCTTTCTCGCAGCCGCTTTCGAGGCCGTGCGAGCCGGCTATGGCGATATCGATTCATACATCGAGAGCGGTCTCGGCGTCGGCTCGAACGAGCGGGCAACGCTTGAACGCCTTTATTTGACTGACTGACCCACTCTGAAATCGCGGACTCAACGCCTCGGCCGAGTCGATTTCTCGCCGTGCCGCAGATTGACGCACTCCGGACCGATCGTATTGCTGCGAATCTGCGCGCCCACTAGGCTGCTGCGGAGCACATTGATGCGGCATTCGTTTGTGGCCTGTTTTGGCTTGTTGCACCCTGTCATCGCCGGCAGGACGCGCCGCTAGGTAGCCGGCATTTCTTCGTTCATCCATCAGAAAGGCATTTTCGTATGAAAGCACTCAGTCTCGCCGTTGCATTTGGATTGGTCGGCATGCTGGCTCTCTCAGGGGCCGAGGCCTCTCCGCTTGGTCTGGTGAAGAGCACCAGCGCGACGAGCGATGTGATCCAGGTTCGCGATGGCTGCGGTCCCGGCTATCGATTCAGCAACCGCCGGCAATCATGCGTTCCGGAAGGCTATGGACCGGGGCCGGGCTATCGTGAACCGCCACCGCGCTATTATGGCGAGCCACCCCCGCGCTATTATCGCGAGCGAAACGATGGGGCAGCGGCGGCAGCGGCTGTCGCAGCCGGCGCCATCGCGCTGGGCGTGATCGCCTCGCAACGCGCCAACCGCGGCAATCGCGTTGCTCGCCCGCAGGGCCAGCGCGTGCGTCGCCCTCAGTAAATCTCGACATCATCCGCCTGCGGACCGAATGGACGCAGGCGGGTTTTCTAATTGCGATCGCGCTAATTGCGGTCTGTGGATTTGCGCTCTTCGGCAGTATCGCCGTTGCCCTCTTCCTTCAGTGGCGTCAGCAGCCACAGCGTCAGGAACGTGAACAGCGAGATCATGACGGCGACGTCATAGGCGCCGAGTCCAACGGCCGCGCCGGTCGCACCGGTCGACCACAGGCTCGCGGCCGTCGCGGTGCCGCGAACGGAGCCGCCCTCTTTCAGAATCGCGCCGCCGCCGATGAACCCCATGCCGGTCATCAGCCCTTCGATGATCCGCGCAGTGCCTTCCGGGTGTCCCTGGAGGATCGTCTCGGTTGCCTGCACGATGCCGCAGGTGGCGATCGCGACCAGCGGAAATGTCCGCAAACCGGCGCTGCGCTCGTTCTTCTCGCGATTCCATCCGATCGGAAGCGCCAGAACATATGCGATGGTGAGCGCGATCAGATGCGGCAAAATCCGGAAACTGTCGTTCGCCTCAAGCAGCGATTGCATCATCAATTCCGACGGTCAAGCGACCTTGCGCGATGGGCTACCGGCCAGAAAACCTTCAAGCCGCTGACGAATGATCTTCTCGGCATCCGCCATGATCCGATCGATCAGTTCTTTGCAGGTGGGGATATCGCGGATCAGCCCGGCGACCATACCACAGCTCCATGCGCCGGCGCTCATGTCGCCCTCGATCATCACCTTCGGGTAGATGCCTGCGACCTGATCGTGGATATCCTCGATCTTGAGATTTCGCCCCTTTTCGCGCTCGATTTCGAGCAGGCGATCGACGTTGTCGTTGCGCAGGACGCGCTCGGTGTTGCGCAAGGCGCGCATGATCAGCCGAGTATCGAGTTCGGACGCCTTGACCAGCGCCTGCTTGACGTTGTCGTGCACGGGCGCCTCTTTCGTGGCGATGAACCGCGTGCCCATGTTCATGCCTTCGGCCCCCATCGCCAGCGCAGCCACAAGACTGCGCGCATCCGCCATGCCGCCGGATGCAACGAACGGAATTTTTAATTCTTCCGCTGCGCGCGGCAGCAGGATCATGTTCGGAATGTCGTCCTCGCCAGGATGGCCGCCGCACTCGAAGCCGTCGACGCTGACCGCGTCGCAGCCGATGCTTTCAGCCTTCAGCGAATGCCGCACAGAGGTGCACTTGTGAATCACCTTGATGCCGGCCGCCTTCAGCGCGGGCATATACTGCTCGGGGCTTCGTCCGGCAGTCTCGACGATCTTGATGCCGCCTTCGCGGATTGCGGCGATGTATTCCGGATAAGGCGGCGTTGCGAACGTCGGCAAAAAAGTCAGGTTCACGCCGAACGGCTTGTCCGTCATGTCGCGGCAACGCGCGATTTCCTTGGCCAGCAACTCCGGCGTCCGCTGCGTCAGGCCGGTGATGATGCCGAGGCCACCGGCGCTGGATACGGCTGCGGCCAGCTCGGCAAAGCCGACGTAGTGCATGCCACCCTGAATGATGGGATGCTCGATGCCGAACATGTCCGTGATGCGCGTCTTCATGAGCGTCCCCCATATTGTTGATTGACTGTTAGGTCTATCCTAACGGCAAGCAGCCATCGCTCGCAACGAGTTAAGCAAGAACGATTAGCCGTCCGCCAGCCGTTTCATCGTCGCCTTGAAGCGTATGCTGCGCGTGCCGATCAGCGCCGTCGCATCAGCTTCCGCCCCCTCGTCGTCGTAAATGCCTGTGAAGCCAATGCTCGATTCACGCCCGCCGAACACCGGACGATCGCCGTAGCTCGGTGTATGCTCGTGATTGGTCAGTTCGCCTTTCCACTTGCCGTCGGCAAACGTGTACGAGCCGACGTAATAGAAGTGCGAATCTCCGCCGCGGATGGTTCCGTCGCGTAGCACCATGACCCCGGTATTGGTGCCACCAAGTCCGTCGCGGATTTCGATGCGCAGCAAATAAAGTCCGTTTCTCATGGTGATGCTTTGGCGCGTGAACCGTTATTGCGCCGCCTGCTTTGCTGCTTTCGCATCCTGGATCGCCTGCCAGATCTTCGCTGCTGTCAGTGGCGTTTCGATGTTGACGATCCCGTAAGACGCAAGCGCGTCCATCACGCCGCTGACGATACACGGCGGCGCCCCGATTGCGCCGGACTCGCCGCAACCCTTGGCGCCGATCGGATTGGTCTTGCACGGCGCGGAGTCGTCGAGCGTGACGCCGATGTTCGGCAAGTCCGATGCGCGCGGAATCGCGTAGTCCTGATACGTGGCGGTGAGAAACTGCCCGCTGCTGTCGTAGGCTGCCGCCTCCATCAGCGCCTGCCCAACGCCCTGCGCGACCCCGCCATGAATCTGGCCTGTCACCAGCAGCGGATTGATCGGCACGCCGACATCGTCGACCGTGGTGAAGCGCTCGACGGTGACGTGGCCGGTCTCGGGATCGATCGACAGCTCGCAGATGTGGGTGCCGTTTGGCCAGCTTGGCGCATCGACCTCGCCGGTGGAATCGACGCTGAGCCGTCCACCGCTTTCGTTCTTCGCAAGATCGAACAGGCCGACCTTGCGATCGGTGCCGGCGACGCGCAGCACGCCGTCGGCGTATTCGATGTCGGCTACGCCGGCCTCGAGATGTTCAGCCGCTTTCTCGCGGGCCTTGTTGATGAGGTCCACGCTCGCTACTGCGGTTGCCGTTCCGCCGACAAACATCGAGCGCGAGCCGACGCTGCCGAAGCCCTGCGCGAGGTCAGTGTCGCCTTGCACCACATCGATCTTGTCCATCGGAATGCCAAGCGAAGCCGCAACCATCTGCGTGTAGGCCGTCTCGAGCCCCTGCCCCATTGCCTGCGTGCCGGAATGCAGCACGACGCGGCCTTCGGATGTGGCCTGCAGGCTCACAGTTTCCTTGTGCGCGTTGCCGCCGGTCCACTCGATGTAGCTCGCGAGCCCGCGCCCATAGAGTAGCCCCTTCTTCTCGGCTGCCTTCTTGCGCGCCTTGAATCCGTCCCAATCTGCGTTCTTCGCAGCGTGGTCGAGCATGTGAGCGAACATGCCGCTGTCGTAGGTCTGTCCGACCGCGTTCTTGTACGGCATCTGGTCGGGCTTGATGAAATTGCGCTTGCGTATCTCGCGCGGATCGATGCCGGTTTGCCGCGCAGCCGCATCCATCAGCCGCTCGACGACGAATACCGCTTCGGGACGGCCCGCGCCGCGATAGGCGCCGACCGGCGCGGTGTTGGTCATCACCGCCTTGATCTCGAAATGCACCAGCGGCAGATCGTAGAGGCCGGTTGCGACGAACGGCCCGAGCACCAGCGGAATGATCAGCGCGGTGCCGCTCATATATGCCCCGGTGCCGCCGATCGACTTGACCCGGTAAGCGATCACGCGGCCCTTGGCATCGAGCGCGAATTCGGCCGTCGATGTCAGGTCGCGGCCATGGGTGCCCCCGACGAAATCGTCGATACGATCGCCGCGCCAACGGATGGTCTTGCCGAGCTTGGTCGCGGCGTAGGCAACGATTCCGTCTTCGGGGTAAAGGCCCGTCTTTTGCCCGAAGCCGCCACCGAGATCGCCGACGCGGACACGCACACTATCCGGTGCGCGCTTGAGAACGTCGGTGGCGAGCGAGTCGCGGGTTCGCGCCGGCGTCTGCGACTGGATCTGCATGGTGAGCCGCTTGGTCTTCGGATCGACCTCGCCAATGGTCGAGCGCGGCTCCATCGCGCACGGTACGAGCCGCTGGCTGACGATGTTGTCGATCGATACCACATGCGCGGCTTTGGCGAAGGCTTCCGCCACTGCCTCAGGATTGCCGTAACTTGAAACAGCCGCGATGTTGTCCGGCGCACCCGGCCAGACCACCGGCGCGCCCGGCCGCATCGCTGCCTTCACGTCGGTGACGGCAGGCAATTCCTGATAGTCGATCGCAATCGCTTCCGCCGCATCCTGCGCTTCGACACGCGATGTCGCGACGATCGCTGCGACCGGCTCACCGACAAAGCGAACAGTCTCGTGGGCCAGCAACCGGCGCGGCGCGAACGATGCCGGCGAGCCATCGGCGCGTTTGAAGATCGGCAGTGTTGGAATTGTACCGACATTGTCGGCGACCAGATCGGCGCCCGTGAAGATCGCCTTTACACCCGGCATCGCCTTGGCGGCTTCGAGATCGACGGATTTGATGTTGGCGTGCGCATGCGGCGAGCGCAGCACGTACAGCCAGAGCGCATTGCCGGCTGGCTGATCGTCGATGTAGCGGCCCTTCCCGGTCAGGAGACGATGATCCTCGAGACGTTTGACGGGTTGACGCGCGCCAAAGCGCAGATTGCCCGGAAGAATGTTCATGCGGATGTCCTGGAAGTAAAGGCAGACGAGTCAGGATCAGTCTAGCGCGGCTGGAACCGGAGCAAAACGTCTGATTTGCAGGGCTGCCAAGACTCTCCAGAAACCCTGAAAATACGGCACTTCAAGCGTTTGTCCGGTGTCAACATGCGGTCATCAAGACCGGATATCGCGGGCCATCGGGCAGTGAGGAGATTCGCCCTCAGGATACGGCATGTGACCTATTTCTATCTTCTCGCCGCCATTCTCTGCGAAGTCGCCGGCACGGCGGCGCTACAAGCCTCCGAGCAGTTCACGCGGCCGAAGCCGCTGCTGCTGACCGTGATCGGTTATTCGGCGGCGCTGTATTTTCTGTCGATGACGTTGCGGACGATGCCGGTCGGCATCGCCTATGCGATCTGGTCGGGATTGGGCGTTGTGATGATCGCACTGATCGGAATTGTCTGGTTCGGTCAGCGGCTCGATAGCCCCGCTGTATTGGGGCTCGGAATGATCGTCGCCGGCGTTGCGACCATCAATCTGTTTTCCAATACGGTCAGCCACTAGGAAACAGGCAATCGATAAAGGGACTGCGCGGAAGCTCCCCTTAGGGCCAGCTTCCGCGCCTCCATCCTGAACCCGGCCGTTGCTGGGAATCGGCGCATCCGTCTGGAGGACGTTGCCAGGTTCAGGAGTGTCGTCTCAAGTCCGGTCGTATCAGGATTCGCAGCCTGCTCAGGCCTGCCAGAACGGCTTGTTCACTTCGTCGGCGATACCACTCCAGCTTTGTCCGATGTCGTGGAGGTCGCGCTCGTTTAGTTGAGCCAGGTCGCGGCGCTGGCGATAACGTTCCCGCCAGGTCCTGACCGTCTCCGCGACCTGGTGAAGGTCGACAAAAGCATGATTATTCGTCATATATGGGGTATGAAACAGCGACATCGTCAGCTCCTATTGCAATCTCTTGGACGCCAGTATGTGCTCTCTCGCTCGCTGGAACAAACGACACTTTGTCCGCGCATTCATGACTAAATCTCATCTATAGGGCGTTCGATGGCACGGCTTCCTTCCCTGAACGGACTGAGGGCTTTCGAGGCTTCCGCGCGGCATCTGAGCTTCACGCTGGCCGCAAGTGAACTGAACGTGACGCAGACGGCGATCAGCCATCAGATCAAGCGGCTGGAGGACGAAATCGGCATCAAGCTGTTTGTCCGGAAAAACCGCACGCTCGCGCTGACTCCCGCTGCGAAGGATTATCTGCCGGGCGTGCGTGCCGCATTTCAGGACTTGCGGCTCGCCACCGAACGGCTGATGCGCAAGGACGACGATCATGTGCTGGCGATCAGCACCATCGCCTCTCTGGCCGCGAAGTGGCTGCTGCCAAGACTGAGCAGTTTCCAGCACCTTCATCCGGAAATCGATGTCCGCATCAATACATCGCCGGGGCTGGTCGATTTCATCCGCGACGACATCGACGCGGCGATCCGCTACGGCAGCGGTCATTGGCCCGGCCTGCGCGCTGACTGGCTGATGGCGGATGAACTGTTTCCGGTTTGCAGCCCATCGCTGCAAAACGGCGAGAAGCCCCTGCGCACGCCCGACGATCTGCTGCATCACGTGTTGCTGCACAGCGACGGCTTCAAGGAGGACTGGCGTTTGTGGGCGACTGCCGCAGGCGTCAAAGTCGATCTGTCGCGCAATCATGCGCTCAGCTTCGATCTCGCATTCATGACGGTACAGGCTGCGATTGACGGGCTCGGCGTTGCCATCGCACGACGGCCTTATGTTCAGGACGATATCGCCAGCGGCCGGCTTGTCGTGCCGTTCAGCATGACGCTTCCCTCGGAGGCCGGATTCTATTTCGTCTCGCCGGAAAGTACGGCGAAAACGCCGAAGATCGTGATGTTTCGCGAATGGCTGCTTGAATCGATCAAGAGCTGACTCGCCTCACGCCGGACGCTGCAAATCCCACGCACGAAACACCTGCCGCCAGTACCAGCGCCCGAACGCGAGGCTTGCGCGCGCGAAATCAGCCGGCGTCGCCACTTTCAACGCACGTTTGCCAGTGCTTGCACGCAGACTCGTTTGAGGCAAATCTGCGGCGATCGATGGCGCCGCGGCTTTCTTCAGTTCGATGATGCCGGTGGACTCACCGTGACCAAAGGTCAGGTGCGCGCCGAACTTGCGGGCCAGCGACTTCATCGCTTCGTTCTCTGAGCCCGTGGTGATGCGCACGCGCTCAAAACCCGCGCGCACGGCAGCTTCCAGCACCTTCTTGAACAGCAAACTGCCCAGCCCCTGGCGGCGCACTTCGCGCTCGACACTGAAAGCCATCTCCGGCAAATGATCCGACGACTGGTCGGGCTGATGAAGTTCAGCAGCGCCGTGCACTTCGCCGTCCGTCAGATAGGCAACGACGATCGTCCCGTCACTCGCGCACTTGGCGGTATAGGATTCGATAAAGCTGTCATCGACGACACCGTTGAAACGGTTGCGACGGCTGTCGCGATCCAGACGCAAAAGATGATCGCGCAGCAGCGGCATCTCGCGCGGTGTCAGCGTTCGAATGGTGCCTGTCAGCGCGGCACCTGCGGTTTCGGTTCCATTCATGTTCTGCTCCTCTGGTGACCCTCGAGGATGCGTATCGATTCCCTAGGCTTCTAATATTGTGCACCGCACCACGGAACACAAGACCTGCGACACTATGGATACCGTAATTATTTCATATACTTAGAAAACCCAGAGCTGCGTTGCAATCAGGTAATGCGTTAACCAATTGTTGACCAGTCACAGCACCATCTGGGTCTGGGTCACCACCGCCACCAGCTTCCCCTCCCCGGTTTCGATCCGTGTGGTCCACACCTGCGTGCGCCGTCCGCGATGAACCGGCGTTGTCGTCGCGGTGACCGTGGTGCCCTCCCTCGCGCCTCCGAGAAAGTTGGTCTTGCTCTCGATCGTCGTCGTGCCTTTGGCGTCGGCCGGCAGATTGATCACCGTGCCGGCCGCGCCAACCGTATCGGCGAACGCCATGACGCTGCCACCGTGAATGGTGTTGCCCAGCGTGCAGAGATCGGACCGCACCACCATGGTCGCTATCACCTTGTCGAGTTCGGCGTGGGTAAAATTAATGCCCATCAATTGCGCCAGCGGCATAGGACGCGCTTTCAATTTCTCAAGCAGGCTCACGACGCTCTCCCTCATATTCTCTTGATTTTTTTGCCGGCTAGGCGGCTTCGATGCCGCACCACTCAGCAACGAACAGCGCAATGGTTCGCGTGGTTTTGCGCAGCGATTCAAGCTCAACGCGCTCGTTGAAACCATGCATGCGCTCGGCGCGCGCGCCGAAGCACAGACTCGGAATGCCTTCGTTCAACCCATAAAAGCGGGTGTCGGTTAGTGCAGTGAAAGTCAGGTCCTGCAGTTTGCCGCCGTAAACGCTGCTGTAGGCGTCCCGCAGAACCTTTTCCGGCGCATCCGCGTCCGTCAGCTCATAACCCTCCGACAGAAACCCGGACCATTCCACCGCGGGCGGATTGTTGGCGAGAAATGTATGCTGGCGTGACGCATTCATCACGCACGCCACGATTTCCTTCTGACAATCGGCGATCGACCAGCCCGGCAACACTGCGATCCGGCAGTCGACATCGCACCACGCCGGCACGCTCGATGCCCAGTCGCCGCCGTTGATGATGCCCGGGTTGAAATTGATCGGATGTTCGAGCGCGCCGAAGAGACAATCCTTGGCTGCACGCTTGTTCCACTCCGCTTCCAGCGCCTCGAGCGCGTGAATCAGATGATACGCCGCCTTGATGGCGTTGGCGCCAACACCCGCCTCGAACACATGCGCAGGTACGCCGCGCACCTTGAGCCGAAACCAGATCACACCGACCTGTGAGCGGACCAGCGCGCCGCCGGTCGGCTCCGGAATGAAGCAGCAATCCGCACGATAGCCACGCTGCAGCGTCGATAGCGCGCCGACACCGGTGCTCTCCTCTTCGATGACAGACTGAAAGTGAATGCGCGCCGTAGGTGCGAAACCGGCCGCGCGAATGGCATCGAGCGCATATAGCGCAGCGATCGTGCCGGACTTCATGTCGCCCGCGCCGCGTCCGTACATCCAACCGTCCTTGATCGTCGGCGAAAACGGCGGCGTATCCCACATCTCGAGCGGTCCGGCCGGCACAACATCACAGTGGCCTTGCAGGATCAGCGAACGTCCCCGATTGGTCTTCGGCCGCCCGGTGCCGACCACCGTGCGCGCCCTGGAGAAATCGGTCTCCACTGGACCGAAGCCGCGCAGTCCCTTGAGATCGTCTTGATCGATTTGCCAGTCGTCGACCTCATAGCCGCGCTCGCGCAGAAGGTCGCCGATCATGTCCTGGCATGGGCCTTCCGCACCGCGTGTACTCGGGATCGATGCAAATTGCCTCGTGGTTTCGATCTGCCGGTCAAACCCTTGATCGACGGCATCCACGATGCGGCGCTGACTATCGGTAAGCTGCATGACCCATCCTCGATGTGCGACGCTTGTTCGCCCGATTATATGGACCGGACCCGCGGTGGGAAGACAGTCGCGGAACCGCCATGGCGGGCAGCCGTTATTGCCTTATCGAATCGCAAGCGCGCCATTACCTTCCACATCATCATTCCGATCCTTGTCAGCGAACAGGCATTCATGTCCGGCAACCGCAATCTGCTCTATCTGGTTATCGGCGCGCTAATCGTCGCCGTCGGCGTGCTCGGTTACAATCTCTATCAATCCAAGAAACAGCCGGAGGGCGTTCAGATCAATGTCGGCCCGGATGGATTGAAGATTCAGAGCAAATAGATGCACCGCGCACTCGTCCTTGCATGCATCCTGACAGCGGCTATGGCACCACCGGTCATGGCACAGACGTTTTCGCGCGAGCAGGATATCGGGGCGATGCGGCTCGGTCAGAAGGTTCTGGTCGACGACGGCAGCTGCCCGGCGGGTCAGATCAAGGAAATCTCCGGTGCGCGACTGGTCGCCGGCGGCGTTCAGGTCGTCCGGCAGTGCATTCCGCAAAAGATCCGCCGCTAGACCGCTGCCGGATCGAACCGGCAGCCGATATATCTTCATATCTTCGGCGCAGTAATGGTTCTTCCATCAATCGCCGTCATGAACCATCCAGTCTCGTTCGCAGACCAAGATGAAACACGCCTCGAAGCGAGCGTTCGCTCAGCTCGGGCTGATTTTCAATCGATCCTGCAACTTTTTTGGTCACGCGGCGTTGTCAGCGCATGCACGGAATACGGAGTTCTGGCCATGAATAAGCTGTTACCGGCCGAACGCAAATTGGCGGACGGCTCAACACCGCCTCGCCCGGCCCGGGCTTCGGGCCAAACGCAGATGACGACGCAGGCACCGCAATATCTGCGACCGGATCAATCCGCGCAGCAAACTCTGTTGCACCTGACTGGAACCTACGAGCCTCACCGTCCGGCGCCAAAGCCTGCTGGAAAGCAGGATTGCGCCCGCGAACGCCAACAACCTCGCCAGACATCGGTTTCTGCAAAAGCGAGGGATTTCTGCAAATAAATGACGCCGTGAAAAAGCAGCACCCGCCCTTTCGGGCGGGTGCTTTTTTCGTATGTTATTGATGTGACTTCGGGGAATTATCCCCGCGACTCAATCACAACAATCGGCAGGCTCTTCGCAGCACGGCTGATTGCCGTTGCAGCACGACTGCGCAGCGTAAGCCGCGCCGGTGAGCCCGAATACGGCGAACATCGCCGCAATAATCCACTTCTTCATTTTGATCTCCGTTTGTGAAAATTGGACTGCAGGACGGAGGTTCTATCGGGGCGGCGGTACGTCCGGCGCAATTTCGATTCCAGCCGGTTGCGCCATAGCACCCGGATGCAGTTCGGCCAGCGCACTGAAATTCACCCTTGAAGCCGGGCGTTCGGGGGTTACTGTGGGTTGACAGGCAATGCCGCAAGCAGGGCCGCACGTCATCAAACCATCACAGCAATCGCTTCCCAGCGATTGGTCCATCAGGCAGGGGCGCGCGAGCGACGATCCCCAAGCCGCCAGAAAAATCGGCACGGCGAGGACGAGAGCCAGTTAGCAGCTACGGACACGAACCATTCGCCGATAATAGTCCAGTTTTGCCGTTATTGCGGTCACAAGTGCGCGAAAAAAATCGTGAAAGCAGCTATCCTGTGACGAAATCGGCGCATTTTTCGACCGCGGCCTCCGCGCCCCACGGCATGATCGGGACGGACGACGTGGAGTTTTTCGGCGATCCGTCGATCAGCCGGTCGGAATAAACCATGTAGACCAGCACATTCCGCTTTTTGTCACAGCCCCGGACGATCTGGAGCTTCTTGAAAAACAGCGAACGGCGCTGCCGGAACATATCGTCCCCCTGCTCGAATTTGGTCTTGAACCTGACCGGCCCGACCTGTCGGCAGGCCAGCGAGACGTCTGACACCTCCTCGGCCAAACCGAGCCAGCCCTTGAATCCGCCCTTCTCCGGGACGGTAAAATGGCAAGCCACACCCTCGACCTGTGGGTCATCAACCGCATAAGTCGCGAGCTTGTCATTCGGACTGAGGAACTTGAAAACCGTCGAACGCCGAAAAATCAGATCCGGCTCGTCGGCGGCCTGGGCAGCAGAGCCCCACGCCAGCACTGTGAACAGGGCGGCCGCGATCGTCCCAAGCGCCAGCGCATCAGCAAATCGTCGTATTCCAGGCATTGTCCGCTCTCCCATGGCCGCCATCCGTATATGGAGACGATATTTCCACGCGAAAGCTGCCGGCCCCCGTCCCGTTAATCCGATGGGAGGATTCTTGAGTCACTTTTACGCATCAGTCTGCCAAAATATCTGTGCTGCACTAGCGAACCCCACGGCCGTTTGAGAAACTAATTAACTGCAGAGTCGAAGTTATTGCTGATCGAACATTCACGGTTTTGAACATTGAAAGATTTGAACTTTTTGCGGGCTGGGAATTGATCGTGTCTGGAATATCAACGAACAGGATTTCATCGCTTGCCGGAACCTTTCCGGCGGGTCTTGCCGTGATGGCGGTGGCGGCCTTTTTGAGCGGCCTGATGCCGTCCAGCGCCGAAGCACAGTTCTTTTCCTCGCCGAACTGGCCGGGCGTCTATCCGGGCCGAACGCCGGATCGTTTCGATGGGTTGCCCGAGCGCCCCGTTCGCCGCCGCGCCGTACCGAGCTATCCGAAGCTCATCGATGCGCCGAAGAATGATCAGAAGCCGCAAGGTCCGCTGGTCATTACCGTCTCGCTCGATAAGCAGTGGCTGAAGATCTACGACGAGCGCGGGCTGTTCGCGGAATCGCCGATCTCGTCAGGCACCAAGACACATCCCACACCGATGGGCGTGTTCAGCATCCTCGAGAAGAGCAAGTGGCACCGCTCGAACCTTTACAGCAGCGCGCCGATGCCGTTCATGCAGCGGATCACCTGGTCCGGCGTTGCGCTCCATGCCGGTGAGTTGCCAGGCTACCCGGCATCGCACGGTTGCATCCGCTTGCCCGCACAGTTTGCGGCGCGTTTGTGGAACTGGACCAAACGCGGTGCGCGCGTCATCATCACACCGGGCGAAATGTCTATCGCCGACGTATCGCACAAGAATCTCGTCGCGCAGTTGCCATCAACAGTTGCGGCGGTGCCGGCACCCGACAGGATATCGAATGTCCGCACTGCTGACGCCAGCAACACGCTGTCGGCTGGCATCAAGTCGGATGCCTCGAAACCTACCGTATTCACAATCGATGCGGCGCTGCGTGGTTCGCTGCCGAAGGATGCGACGGCGAAGGCAGTAACGGCGGAGCCAAAGACAGAAACGGCGGAGCCGAATACAGAAACGGCAGAGCCAAAGGTTGCCGATATCAAGGCCGCCGACGCCAAGCCGGTGGAAACGACACCCCCCGACATCAATGCAGACAAAAAGCCTGCCACCGAGGCCCCGATCGAGTCCGCCGGAAATTCCCAGGCAACGCAAGAGCCTGCAAGCGCCGGAGTCGAAAGCGAGATCGATA
This sequence comes from Hyphomicrobiales bacterium, assembly GCA_021732215.1. Taxonomy (GTDB): domain Bacteria; phylum Pseudomonadota; class Alphaproteobacteria; order Rhizobiales; family Xanthobacteraceae; genus SG-bin9. The sequence goes on along the minus strand of JAKFVL010000010.1, from coordinate 100,533 downwards.
CCGGAAACGCATCCGAGGAAAAATCAGCCGAGGTTGAAGTAAAGTCGCCCGAAAAGGCTCCGGAAGCCGCAGCCAAAACTGATACGCCGGCCGCGAAGATCGAGAATGCCAAATCTGAAGTCACCAAGACCGAGAACACAAGAATCGAAGACAGAGCCGCCGCTATCCCCGAACCGGCAAAGGACGAGGTGCCTGCGCCTGCAGCGGAGGCATCCGTCGAGCCACAACAACAGCCTGTCTGGATGCAGTTGCCGAAGCGTTCGGGACAGGTGGCGGTCCTGATCAGCCGCAAGGACGGCAAGCTCTACATGCGACAGAATTTCGACCCGGTGTTCGAAATCCCGGTCAGTTTTGCAAACGATGGCCCGATCGGTACCCATGTCTTCACCGTTCGCAAAGCCATCAACGACGACACCGCGTTCGAATGGACGGCAGTGACCTTGCCCGGTATCACGAAGACAATTGTCTCGCGTGAGCCCTACAAGACACCGAAAGGCAAGATGCGGATGCGCGATGCCTTCCACACGACGTTCGGTCCCCCGCCGGTGACCGCGTCCGAGGCGCTCGATCGCATCGCGATTCCCGAGGAAGCGTTGCAGCGCATTGCCTACAATCTGTCTCCGGGCAGTTCGATCGTCGTCTCCGACCAGAGCTTCAGCGCCGGCGGCGAGACCGGGCGTGGTACCGAATTCATCGTACCGCTGCGCTGATCGTGGGTTCCTGTCGCGGCGGGCGCTTGCATCCGCCGGCGAACCACCGGAAAGTGGCTGTTATCCATATCGCGGGGGCTGCCCATGATCGACCGCAGGCAATTCATCGCATCGGCTGCTGCCGCATTCGCCGCGGCGTGCCCAATGCCGGTATCGGCGCAAACCGCCATGAGCAGGCTGACCGCTTACGGTTTTTCGTTCGCCGCGCTGAAATCGGGCGATATCAGACTGTCCGACTTCGCGGGCAAACCGATCCTGATCGTCAACACCGCCTCGCAGTGCGGATTCACGCCACAGTACACTGGCCTGCAGAAGCTCTGGACCCAGTTCGGCAAACGCGGACTGATGATCGTCGGCGTTCCGTCGAATGACTTTGGCGGGCAGGAACCCGGGGGCACGGCCGAGATCGCCCAGACCACGGAGAGCGACTATCACGTCACGTTCCCGATCACTGCCAAGGCAACGGTCAAAGGGCCGGATGCGCATCCGTTCTACAAGTGGGCAGCCTCAGCACGGCCGGCGGATGTGCCCCGCTGGAACTTCCACAAATACCTGATCGGCCGCGACGGCTATATCGCCGAGGTGTTTGGGCATTCGGTCGACCCCGCCGATACGCGGGTCGTGACCGCGATCGCGAGGCTCTTGAGCGACGCCTGACTTCAATCTCGCCGCAATCCTCCGCGCGCAGCTGGCTTGTCGATCAATGACACGGCTGCCAGTATGAGCTCGCCGCGTTTGCGGCGAGGATATTGATCGCGCGGGGCTCGATTGCGGTTTGAAGGTTTTGTGATTGTTTCGGCAGACGGCATGCTGGCTGACGCCTCGAACGTCATGCCCGGAACGCTGAAATTCGATGCCGATCAAATGTTCTTTTCGGAAAGCCTCGACCGCGTCGATCTCGTCGTCCACGGCCGCAATTCGTTCGAAGGCCAGCCGAATTCCGCCCTGCGCAACCGCATCGTCCTGACCCGCGCGACACGATCGCTGGAACGCGACGCAAGCAATCCGAGAGCCACGTTGTGGAATCCCGCCGGTGCGTCGTTCGGCGATGCCCGCGCCATGGCCGGCGTTGCATCGGGAACAGTCGCCGTCATCGGCGGCCCCGGTGTGTTCGCGATGTTTGCCTCGCATTACGACGTGTTCTGGCTATCGCAGGCACATCGCGTGCAGATGCCACATGGACAAGGCGTATTTTCCGGCGTGCCTCGACACACGCCGCAGGACGTTCTCGCAGGCTGGGGATTGAAAGCGGATGCACCGCGCGTTCTCGACAGTGCCAACGACGTCACGGTCACACCATGGCGGCGCGAACTCTAGCGCGTCACACGTCCGGGTAAGCCGTTTCCGCCTGACGCGAAAAACGCGGCAGTCCGGCAACCATGAACAGCCCGCCGATCAACGACAGGTTCTTGAGCGCGTGGATCATGTTGTTGGTGCGCTCGGCTCCGGCAGCCATGTCCCAGAAGTTATGGAAGTAGAAAGTAGCGACGCCGACGAACAGCACCAGAATGATCGCAAAGAAACGGGCTCCGAAGTTCAGCGCAATCAAGAGGCCGCACACCAGTTCGATTACCCCCGCTGTGATCGCCAATATCTGCGCGATCGGCATCTCGGCCGCCGCTTCAAGTTGGCCGGTATAGGTCGTCAGAAACGCCGGAATGACCACCTTGGTGGAAATCTCCTGCGTGGTCGCGGCGAGTTCGAGCAGCTTGGAGGCGCCAGAAACGATGAACAGAGCCGCGAACAAAATACGCCCGATCGTTAGCATGGCAATCTCACTCCAAATTTCAGAACCAAATTCCACAGGGTGATGGCGGCCCTCGGCGGCGGACTATGGAGGGTAACCGGACGAAATTCAAACGATTGAACAGCTCGGTTCCGGCTAGCCGAAAAGGCAATTACCGAAGAGGCAATTACCCGAAGAGACTGGGCTGCTGCCGTCCTGCCCGCTCCTGCGCTTCGACGGCGGCAACCGCCGTCATGTTGAGGATACCCCTCGCCGTCACCGATGGCGTCAGGATGTGCGCGGGCCGCGCCGGGCCGATCAGGATCGGACCGACGGGCAGCGCATCGCCGAGCATTTTGATCATCTGATAAGAAATATTGGCCGCGTCCAGATTTGGCATGATCAGAATGTTCGCCACACCCTCGAGCTTGGAATGCGGCAGGATGATCTGCCGTGTCGCATGGGCAAGCGCGGTGTCGCCCTGCATTTCGCCGTCGGCCTCGATCTCCGGATGCCGCTCGGCGAGCAAGCGCGTCGCTTCGCGCATCTTGCGCGAGGACTCGCTGTCGTAGCTGCCGAAATCGGAGTGCGAAAGAAACGCGACTTTCGGCTCCAGTCCGAAACGCCGCACATGCAGCGCGGCATGCGCCGCGATTTCGGCCAGTTCCTCCGCCGACGGATCGAGCCGGACCTGCGTATCGGCCAAAAAGTATGCGCCCTTGTTGGTGATCATCAACGACAGCGCCGAGAAGTCTGACATGCCGGGCGCCACGCCGATGATTTCGCGCAGCCGCCGCAAGTGGCTCATGTAGCGGCCCTCAACGCCGCAAATCATCGCGTCCGCCTCGCCGCGCATGACTGCAAGCGCCGCAATCACGGTGGCATTGGTTCGCACCAGCGTGCGGGCGGCGTCTGGCGTGACCCCGTGGCGGCCGGCGGCAGTCACATAGCTCTGCACGTAGGAGCGGTAGCGCGGATCATCTTCAGGATTGACCAGATCGAAGTCATGGCCGGGGCGGATTGTCAGACCAAACCGCTCGATGCGCGCCTCGATCACGGCAGGACGGCCGACCAGAATCGGCCGCGCCAGCTTTTCCTCCAGCACGACCTGGGTCGCCCGCAGGATGCGCTCGTCCTCGCCCTCGGCGTAGATCACGCGCACCGGCTGAGTCTTTGCTTTCGCAAACAGCGGCTTCATGACGAGGCCGGACCGGAAGGCAAACCGATCGAGCTGTTCGGTATACTCGTCGAAGTTGGCGATCGGCCGGGTTGCGACACCCGACTCCATTGCCGCCCGCGCCACTGCCGGGGCGATGCGAATGATCAGCCGCGGATCGAACGGACTCGGGATCAGCTGCCCCGGCCCAAACCCCTGTGCCTCACCTGTCTCGGATCCCCGCGTCACCACATCCGACGGCGTCTCACGCGCCAGCGCCGCGATCGCATCGACTGCTGCGCGCTTCATCTCCTCGTTGATGCCGGTCGCACCGACATCGAGCGCGCCGCGGAAGATGAAGGGGAAACAAAGAACGTTATTGACTTGATTCGGGAAGTCGGAGCGCCCGGTGCAGATCATCGCGTCGGGCCGCACCGCGCGCACGTCGTCGGGCATGATTTCCGGCGTCGGATTGGCAAGCGCCATGACCAGCGGCTTCTCCGCCATCTGCTTGACCATGTCCTGCGTCAGGACATTCGGAGCCGACAGGCCGAGAAAGATATCGGCGCCGCCGATCACGTCGGCCAGTTTGCGTTTGTCGGTCTTCTGCGCATAGACCGATTTCCAGCGATCCATGTTTTCATTACGGCCTTCGTGCACCAGACCATCGATGTCGCAGACCCAGATATTCTTGCGCTGCACGCCCATCGAGACCAGCAGGTTGAGACAGGCGAGCGCCGCAGCCCCCGCACCTGACGTCACGATTTTTATCTTGGCGAGATCCTTGCCGGTCAATTCCATGGCGTTGCGCACAGCCGCACCGACGATGATCGCAGTGCCATGCTGATCGTCGTGGAACACCGGAATTTTCATGCGCTCCTTGAGCTGTGCCTCGATCTCGAAGCACTCGGGAGCGCGAATATCTTCGAGATTGATGCCGCCGAAGGTCGGCTCCAGCGCCGCTACCGTATTGACCACCTGATCGACGGTCGGCGCGTCGATCTCGATGTCAAAAACATCGATGCCGGCAAACTTCTTGAACAGAACAGCCTTGCCTTCCATCACCGGCTTCGACGCCAGCGGGCCGATGTTGCCGAGTCCGAGCACGGCGGTGCCGTTGGTCACGACTGCAACCAGATTGGCGCGAATGGTCAGCGCGGCAGCGCGCGACGGATCGGCCGCGATCGCTTCGCATGCCGCCGCCACGCCGGGCGAATAAGCCAGCGCAAGATCGCGCTGGTTGGCGAGCGGCTTGGTCGCTTGAATCTCGAGCTTTCCGGGTTTCGGAAATTCATGAAACGCAAGCGCAGCCGCGCGAAGATCGTCAGAATACGAAGACGCCATCCGATTTCCCCGCAACGCTTTCTCAATTCCGAAGTCTTGATCTTGAATCTTGGCTTCGGTTGAATGTTTACGCGATCAGTTTTGCGGCAGATTGAGCCGGATATGAAGTTCTCGCAACTGCTTGGGCATCACTTCCGAAGGCGCGCCCATCAACAAATCCTCGGCGCGCTGATTCATCGGAAACAGCGAGATTTCGCGCAGGTTGGTCGTGCCGCACAAAAGCATCACAATGCGATCCACGCCGGCTGCCATGCCGCCATGCGGCGGCGCGCCGTACTGGAAGGCGCGGTAAAGACCACCGAAGCGCTCGACCACATCATTCTCGCTGTAGCCCGCGATCTCGAATGCCTTCACCATCGTCTTCGGGCGATGGTTGCGGATACCGCCCGACGCGATCTCGTAGCCGTTGCAGGCGATGTCATACTGAAACGCCTTGATGGTCAGCGGGTCCTGGTTCTCCAGCGCTTCAAGCTCGCCCTGCGGCATCGAGAACGGATTGTGCGAGAAGTCGACCTTCTTCTCTTCCTCGCTGTACTCGTACATCGGGAAGTCGACGATCCAGGCGAGTTCGAACCGATCCTTGTCGATCAGGTTCAATTCCTCGCCGACGCGCGTGCGCGCCAATCCTGCGAACTTCCAGAATTTTTGCGGATCGCCGGCGACGAAGAACGCCGCGTCGCCTGCTTCAAGACCCAGGGCATTTCGAATTATCTCAGTTCGTTCTGGGCCGATATTGTTTGCTACTGGTCCTTTACCCGTCACACGGCCAGAACCGACGCGATCACCTCCCGGTAAAGCATTGGTCAAAGCTGTCTTCGGAGAGTCGCCCACGGCAGTAACGATCTCATGATCAAATATGACATAGCCCAGCCCCGGTTGGCCCTCACCCTGCGCCCACGAATTCATGCGGTCGCAGAACGCGCGGCTACCGCCTCCCTTGGCCGGGATCGCCCAGACTTCGTTCTTCGGCTCTTCCAGCATGCGTGCGAATACTTTGAATCCCGAGCCGCGAAAATGTTCAGAGACGCTCTGCATCTCAATGGGATTGCGCAGGTCCGGCTTGTCGGAGCCGTACTTGCGCAGCGCTTCCGCGAACGGAATGCGCGGCCACTTTTTCGTCACAGGTTTGCCGTCGGAAAAATCCTCGAACACGCCGGTGATGACCGGCTCCATCGCCGCGAACACGTCGTCCTGGGTGACGAAGCTCATCTCGACATCGAGCTGATAAAATTCGCCCGGCAGACGATCGGCGCGGGGGTCTTCGTCGCGGAAGCATGGCGCGATCTGGAAATAGCGGTCGAAACCGGACATCATGAGCAGTTGCTTGTACTGCTGCGGCGCCTGCGGCAGCGCGTAGAACTTGCCCGGATGAATCCGGCTCGGCACCAGGAAGTCGCGCGCGCCCTCGGGCGACGATGCGGTCAGGATCGGCGTCTGGAATTCAAAGAAGCCCTGGCCCTTCATTCGCCGGCGCATCGAATCGACGATCGCGCCGCGCGTCATGATGTTCTTGTGCAAGCGTTCGCGGCGCAGATCGAGGAAGCGGTACTTCAGCCGGATATCTTCCGGGTACTCCTGATCGCCGAATACCGGCATCGGCAATTCGTCGGCCGCGCCCAGCACCTCGATATCGGTGACATAGACCTCGACGGCGCCGGTCGGCAGTTCGGGATTGTCGGTGCCTTCGGGCCGCTTACGCACCTTGCCGTCGATCCGCACCACCCATTCCGAGCGCAGCGTTTCGGCGGTCTTGAAGGCCGGCGAATCCGGATCGGCCACACACTGGGTCAGGCCATAATGGTCGCGCAGGTCAATGAACAGCACGCCGCCATGGTCGCGGATGCGATGGCACCAGCCCGACAGCCGAACCGTCTCGCCGATATGGCTATCGCGGAGCGCGCCGCACGTATGGGACCGGTAGCGATGCATGGAAATCCTGAAAATCGCGAGAATCGGGCGGCGAAACCGGCCGCGCGGAGGGCACGGTTTAGCCGAGCCGGAAACGGCGGGCAACCAACGGAACTGCCGTTTTTCGAGCCGCGGGAAGCGCTTCCGGGATGTTTGGAGTTTATTTCAGACCCGGCGCGGCGTGGGTTGAATGACGATGGTCGGCACCCCGCATGTCCGGTTCCTGACGGTAAAGACCTTGGTGCCCGGCTTGCGGCCTGCTTTTGCCTCCGAGACATCGAAACCAGCAGCGGCCAGGCGCTGCTGAGTGGCCTCCGCGTTCGCCGCGCGCCAGCTCAGACCGCGGAAACTGTCGTGTCCCTCGCCCGCCCCGGCTTTCAGACCGTGGGCGATCTCCACGATCATGTCGCCACAGCGGAAGAACATCAGCCGCACGCCCCAGTCCGGATTGGTGAGATCGAGCGCCATGTCTAGCCCCAATCTCGCGCCGTACAGCGCCGCGGCACGATCCGGCGCCGGCGTACCGATGACCACATGATCGAGACCCGTGATCGCGGACGGACCGAGGACAGGCGAGCGCGGCCTCGGATCTGGCATCTCCATGAAGAAATGCCGGATGCCATGGGTCGCGTTTGTGGCTGCGCGGGTGCGCGTCCAGTTCAGCTCAGCACCATCGATGTCATTGCGGCTGCCGGCTTCCGTCACCGGTTCGGGATCAAGCCCAAGCCGGGACAGCCGCCGATGCATCCGCACCACATCGCTGACACGGAACGCAAGGCTCGCAAGTCCCTCGCCTCGCTCACCAAGCGCCGCACGGACCCGATCGCCGGTTTCGCCTGCTCCGGTTGCCGCCATCAACTCGATCGAGGTGTTGTCGAGCGTCAGCAGCGCTGTCGCAGCGCCATCCCCCGATGAGCGCCACGCCACCTGTCGCGCCAGCAGGGTTTCGTAATCGGCGACCGCCGCGTCCAGGTCACGGACCAGAATGACGGCATGGTCGAGGGCCTCGATCATCGGCTTCAGCTCGCCCTTGTTGGCGGAAAGGTCCAGGTTCGACGTTTGAACCACGATTCCGCAGTCGCGAAAAGCGCAGCAAAAAATCCGCTGGCCCTGTCGAAGCAAGGCGACAATGCCGCCTGGACCAGTTAAGCAGCGGACCATGGATCTGATTACGACAACTTCGCAACTCGCAGCCGTCTGCGACCGCCTTGCCAAACACAGTGTAGTTACCGTCGACACTGAGTTTTTGCGCGAAACCACTTACTATCCGCTGCTTTGTGTCATTCAGCTTGCCAGCTCCGAGGACGCGGTGGTCATCGATGCACTCGCCAGCGGCATCGACCTCAAATCGTTCTTCGACCTGATGGCGAACGAGAGCGTGTTGAAGGTATTTCATGCCGCGCGGCAGGATATCGAAATCATCTGGCATCGCGCCAATATCGTCCCGCATCCCGTATTCGATACGCAAGTCGCCGCCATGGTGCTCGGTTACGGCGACAGCATCGCCTACGACGCGCTGGTCGAACGCATCACCGGCCATCGCCCCGACAAGACCCATCGCTTCACAGACTGGTCGCGCAGGCCGCTGACCGAAGATCAGGCTGCTTATGCGCTCGCCGATGTCACATATCTGCGCGACGTGTTCGCAGCGCTCGACGCGGATCTGAAAAAACGCGGACGGAACGACTGGGTCAGCGAGGAAATGGAAATCCTGACCTCGCCGAAAACCTACGACTTCCATCCCGAGCGCGCATGGGAGCGGTTGAAAACGCGCGTCCGCAAACCGAAAGAACTTGCGATCCTGATGGAAGTGGCGGCGTGGCGCGAGAGCGAAGCCCAAAGCCGCGATGTACCCCGCAGCCGTATCCTGAAAGACGATGCCATCGGCGACATCGCAACTCACGCGCCCTCGACGCTGGAAAAACTCGCAAACCTCCGTTCATTGCCGAAGGGTTTCGATCGCTCGAAATGGGGCCAGGACATCGTGGCCGCCGTGCAGCGCGGCCTTGCGCGCGACCCGCACACTCTGCCGAAGCTCGACAAGCCGCGCGGTTCCTCCAACGGCTCGGCCACGGTGGAACTTCTGAAGGTGCTGTTGCGCATGACCTCCGAGCACCATGGGGTGGCATCCAAGGTGATCGCGACCGTCGATGATCTCGAGCAGATCGCCCTCAGCGACGACGCCGACGTCGCCGCGCTGCGCGGCTGGCGACGCGAACTATTCGGCGACGCCGCGCTGGCGCTGAAGCAGGGGCAGCTCGCATTGGCGATCGAAAAGGGCCGCGTCGTGCGGGTCGATCGCCCCTGACGGGCTATTGCGCCTTGCGCTTCACGACTGCGGACGAGCGTCCAACGAGACGGGCGAGTTGCTTGAAGCGATTGCCAATCCGGTCGGCCGCAAGGTCGGAGACTTTCGGATCGAACTTCAGAATGATCTTCCGGCCGCGGCCGCTGAAATGGGTTGACGGCAGAACGCCGCCGCGTGCCGCCGAGATCAGATGCGCAACACGAAACGCGGCCCCCAGCACCCGGGCGCGTTCCACCATGGCCGGCGGCAATAACTCCCTGACCTCTTCTGGCGCCTCGTTCTCCACATTCAGCCCCGCATAACGATAGTAGATCGCAAGCGCGAGAAACGCGCGGCCGTCGTGACTGATCGCGCCGAAGTGGCCGTTCGTGATTAGATTGAGCGTCTGCTCGCCGCGATAATCCGGATGCGCACGCCAGCCGATGTCGGAGAGCAGGCAGGCCGCTTGGCGCAACCTGCGATCCTCGTCGGTTTCCCTCAGATGCGCGACGCGGACGAAACTCGTGGTCCAGGCGATGAGATCGTCTGCGTGCCGCGGATCGCGCGAGCGCAGATCGTTCAGCATGCCGGCCGCTGCGATCAGGCCATCTTCGGCCCGCTCGTCCGCAGGCAGCATCTCGTAGAGCAGACCTTCGCGCACGCCGTATGTCGAGAACACGATCGACTTCGGTTTCGCGACGCGAATGATGTATTCCATCACCAGCGCCGCATAGGTCAGCAGCGGACGCCGGGCGTCGGCGACCGTTTCGATATCCGCGAGCGTCCCCGCCGCAGCCAGACGCCGCAGCCGCACGACGAAATCGAGCGCCTGATCCGCCGGGACCGTGTAACCATGCATCACGCGCAACGGATATCCGCTCTGGATGATGTGAATACGCGCGAGCGCACGCCATGTGCCGCCGACCGCATAAAACGCCCGGCCGCGGCCCTCCTTGAGCTGCGGCAGGCCTGCAAGGTCGTCGCGCACGATTTTCTCGGCGCGCTTGAGCGATTTCTGGGACAGATCCTGCAACGCCAGTCCGCCGAGCGGCAGCGTCGTTCCCTTGCTGACGCGATGACCGCGAACATCGATCAGTTCAAGCGAGCCTCCGCCGAGATCACCGACGATGCCGTCGGCCTTGTGGATGCCGGCTATGACGCCGAGCGCAGACAGCCGCGCCTCCCGCGCGCCGGTCAATATGGTGATCGGCACGCCGCAGATTCGCTCGGCCTGCGAAATAAAATCGGGACCGTTCTTGGCATCGCGGCAGGCAGCGGTCGCGACCGCGTACACCCGCCCGACCTTGATGATGCGGCACAAGGCCCGAAAACGCCGAAGCGCCGTCACCGCCTTGGCGACGGCATCCGGCGCAAGCAGCCCGGTAGTCTGCACTTCACGGCCGAGGCCGCACAACGTCTTCTCGTTGAAGATCGGGGACAGGCTGCGCGTCATCGCCTCGTAGACGACGAGGCGCACCGAATTCGATCCGATGTCGATGACCGCGATGCTCTCGTTCGCCGCATCTCTCGCAACGCGACGCGCAGACGGTCGCGCAGGCACGAGCCTAGCCTGACTGCGGCTGACGCTCCGAACGGCGCGTAAGACGACGCGGCGAAGATTCCTTAAGCGACTTTCCACGGCCCGACAGACTCGGATTCGTCATGAAGTAGTTGTGCAGGTTGAAAGGCTCCTCACCCTTCGCGGCCTTCATACGTGTTGACGAGCCATCCGGCAACAACTGCCAGCTCTGTTCGTTGTCCTTCAGATTCGCGACCATGATTTGCTCGAGAACCTGCTGATGCACCGTGGGATTTTGCAGCGGACACAACACTTCGACACGCCGGTCCAGGTTCCGCGGCATCATGTCGGCGGACGAGATATACACAGCTGCCTTTGCGCTCGGCAGGCCGTGCCCCATTCCGAAGCAGTAGATTCGTCCATGCTCGAGGAATCGCCCGATGATCGATTTGACGCGAATGTTGTCGGACAGGCCCGGAACTCCGGGCCGCAAACAGCAAATTCCGCGCACGACGAGTTCGATCGAAACCCCGGCTTGCGACGCCTCGTAAAGCGCGTCGATGATGTCGGGATCGACCAGCGAATTCATCTTCAGCCAGATCGCTCCAGTCTTGCCATGCCTGGCATGATTGGTCTCGCCGCGAATGTGCTCAAGCATCCGCTTGCGCAGCGTCAGCGGCGACACAGCCATCTTTTCGATGTCGCTCGGCTCTGCGTATCCGGTGATGTAGTTGAACACGCGCGCGGCATCGCGGCCGATCAACGGGTCGGACGTGAAATATGACAGGTCTGTGTAAACGCGCGCCGTGAGCGGATGATAGTTGCCGGTGCCGGTATGGACATAAGTCGTCAGACTGCCGCCTTCGCGGCGCACCACAAGCGACAGCTTGGCGTGGGTCTTCAACTCGATAAATCCATAGACAACCTGCACGCCGGCCCGTTCCAGATCGCGCGCCCAGCGGATGTTGGCTTCCTCGTCGAAACGCGCCTTCAATTCGATCAGCGCCGTCACCGATTTTCCGGCTTCGGCGGCTTCCGCAAGCGCACGCACGATCGGCGAGTTGTTCGACGTGCGGTAAAGCGTCTGCTTGATCGCGACCACGTCCGGATCGCGCGCCGCCTGTTGCAGGAACTGCACGACGACATCGAACGATTCGTAAGGATGATGGACGACGAGGTCTTTCTGACGAATCGCGGCGAAAATGTCGCCGCCGAAGTCGCGGACACGTTCGGGATGGCGCGGGACATACGGCGTGAATTCCAGATCGGGGCGGTCGAGCCGGGTAAGCTGCGACAGTTCGTTCATCGCAAGCACGCCATCGACCAGAAGCACGTCGTCGTCGGTGGTCGAAAGCGCACTCTTGACGAACGCGCGCAGTTCTTCCGGCATTGTCGCTTCGACCTCGAGGCGGATCACCGATCCGCGGCGGCGGCGCTTGAGCGCGGTCTCGAACAGGCGGACGAGGTCTTCCGCTTCTTCCTCGATTTCGAGTTCGGAGTCGCGGATGATCCGGAACGCGCCCTGACCCTTGACCACATAGCCCGGAAACAGCCGGCCAATGAACAGGCTGGTCGCTTGCTCCAGCGTGATCAGCCGTACCGGCTCGTCCTTGCCGGATGAAGGCAGGCGAATGAAGCGGTCGATCTTGCCCGGCATGCGGATCAGCGCGTTCATCGTCTTGCCATCGGACGTTCGCAGCAGATGCAGCGCGATCGTGAAGCCGAGGCTCGGAATGAACGGAAATGGATGCGCCGGGTCGATCGCCAGCGGCGTCAGCAATGGAAAGATGTTGTGAAGAAAATGATCTTCGATCCAGGACGTTTCGGCCTTTGACACGTCCTTGCCATCCACCAGCATAATGCCGTGGTCGGCCAGGATGACGCGCAGCTCTCGCCAGATCGTCTGCTGGTCGGCAGCAAGCGCCGAGACAGTTTCGTTGATACGGGCCAATTGCTCTGACGGCGTGAGGCCATCGGGGCTGCGCTCGACGATGCCTTCGCGCAGCTGCGCCTTGAGGCCCGCGACGCGAACCATGAAGAACTCATCAAGGTTATTGGCGGAAATCGAGAGAAAGCGGACGCGCTCGAGTGCGGGATGCCCGGTATTGACCGATTCCTCGAGCACCCGGCGGTTGAAGTGCAGCCAGGATAGTTCCCGGTTGATAAACCGCTCGGGCGACCCTGAAATCGGGGAAGGCGCAGGGCCTTCGCTATTTTCACCCTTTATTGCAATGGCTTGCGCAGCGTCCATGTGTCTTCGATCCAGCGAGAAACGACGAGGTTCAATCACCCCGGAAATCTGCGGTCACCTTGGTTTGGGCTTGTGACAGCTCAATGACATGATGGACCCGGCAGCTTCCGGGTCAAGGCGCAGGCTGGCGCAACAGTTCCGCGGCCAAAGCGCGCGTCACGGGCCGGCCCAGCCGCAGACCCTCGCGATCCAGCAGGTCGACCGCCGCCCTCGCCGCCGCAAAGGACCGCTCGATCCGTGTCACGAGAAAGCTCACCAGACTTTCGTCGATCAGCATTTGCCGATCGGCGCAGAGCTTGACGATCAGCGCACGCAGCAGTGCGCCATCCGGGGGCGCGACTTCGATCACCGGCATGGCGCGCAGCCTCGACATCAGGTCAGGAAGACCGATCGCGAGCGTCGAGGCCGCGTGCCGCGACGTCATCAGGACATAGGCGTCGTCCTGACGCGCCAAATTCATCAGATGAAACAAGGCGCGTTCGTCCGCTCCGTCACGATCAATATCTTCAACGACCAGTGCACCCGTTGCGAGCGCCGACGGCACCAGCTCGGACGTCAGGGTTTGAGCGGAAATGACGCGCGCGCCCGCGAGTTCCGACCAGATCGATCCCAGATGGCTTTTGCCGCCCCCTTCCGGCCCAGCGAGCAGCATGACGCGGTTCGGCCAGTCCGGCCAGCGCTCGACCAGCGCGAGCGCGGCGGCATTTCCGGGGCCTTCGAGGAAGTCGTCTCGCGAAAGGTTTTCTGCGTGAGGCAGCGCCAATGCGAGCTGACGAGGTTGCGCAGCGGCCGGCACTTTCGATCTCCCTGATGGCAACACGCAGTCTTGTAAGGACTAGTAGATCGTCTCGATGGTGCTCATGTGGCGGATCCACTCCATGAGATAGAGCGAGACCGAGAGTAGCGTCAACACAGTCACGAAGCCCATCAGGATCACGTCGAACGGCCCCGGCGCGATGCCGAAACCTAGTGCCGCAAGGACCAGCGCCGCGAACGCAACCTGGGCCACCGTATTGAGCTTCGAGACCATCAGCGGCTTCATCGGGATTGGCTTGCCGAATATCCATGAAATGATGACCGCGCCGACGATCATCAGATCGCGCGAAACCACGAGGATGACGATCCAGCGCGGTACCGCGCCCCAGATGCCGAGAGCGACATAGATCGACACCAGCAACGCTTTGTCGGCGACAGGATCGAGCAGCGCGCCAAGCTCGCTCGACATGTTGAAACGCTTCGCAAGAAAGCCATCGACGGCGTCGCTGAAGCCCGCCACGAGAAACAGGCCGAATGCGATCGCCATCTGGTTGGACGCAATCGCCCAGACGATCACCGGCACCAGCAGGATGCGTCCCAACGTAATGATATTCGGAATATTCACGCGACGTTCCCGGCCCCGGCTCCCGGCCATTCCGGTTCGCACCGGACCACCATCTAGATAGTATATGTGCGCACCGCTGGCGAGGCATTGCGCCGGGTGAAATTCCGACGTAACCACCCCTCTGGATCGGGTGAAAAGCGGTATGAGCCAACCCAAAAGCGGCCTTTCCTATTCCGACGCAGGCGTAGATATCGATGCGGGCAACCGGCTGGTCGATCTGATCAAGCCGATGGTCCGCGCCACCGCGCGCGCGGGAGCCGATGCCGAAATCGGCGGCTTTGGCGGCCTGTTCGACCTGAAGGCCGCAGGCTTCAAGGACCCCGTACTGGTCGCCGCCACCGACGGCGTGGGAACCAAAGTCAAGATCGCCATCGAAACCAGACTGCATGCTGGAATCGGCATCGACCTCGTTGCGATGTCGGTCAACGATCTCGTCGTGCAGGGCGCGGAACCGCTGTTCTTCCTCGACTACTTTGCCTGCGGCAAGCTCGATCCAGAAGCCACCGCCACGATCGTCGCCGGCATTGCCGAAGGCTGCCGTGAATCCGGCTGCGCGCTGATCGGCGGCGAGACCGCAGAAATGCCCGGCCTCTACAAGGACGGCGACTACGATCTTGCAGGCTTCGCGGTCGGCGCTGCGGAACGCGGCACGCTGTTGCCGCGCGGCGACATTGCGGTTGGCGATACGGTGATCGGCCTTGCATCGTCCGGCGTTCATTCAAACGGCTTCTCGCTGGTGCGCAAGATCATCGAACGCACCGGCTTAGGCTTCGATGCGCAGGCGCCGTTCTCGCCGGTCATGACACTCGGCGGCGCGCTTCTGACGCCGACGCGCCTGTATGTGAAATCCTGTCTGCGCGCGATCCGCGAAACCGGCGCCGTGAAAGGCCTTGCCCATATCACCGGCGGCGGCTTCACCGACAATATCCCGCGCGTGCTCCCGAAAAGCCTCGGCGTGCGTATCGATCTTGCGCATGTGCCGGTATTGCCGGTGTTCAAATGGCTCGCGGCCGAAGGCGGCATCGAGGAATTGGAGCTGCTGCGCACGTTCAATTGCGGGATCGGCATGATCGCCATCGTCGCACCGGACGCGGTGACGAGCGTGATCGATATTTTGAAGGAAAGCGGCGAAACCGCCGTTGTGCTTGGCGATGTGGTCGCGGCTGCGGGCGAGCAGCGCGTCGCCTATCGCGGGCATCTCCGTCTGGCGCTCTGATTCATGAAACGGCGGGTCGCAGTTCTGATCTCCGGGCGCGGATCGAACATGACCTCGTTGATCGAATCCGCCCACGCACCGGATTTTCCGGCCGAGATCGCCGTCGTCATTTCGAATGTCGCCGGCGCGCCCGGCCTTGCGAAAGCGACAGCCGCCGGGATCCCGGCCCTCACCATCGAGAGCAAATCGTTCGGCAAGGATCGCGAGGCTTTCGAGCGCACCATGCAGGATGCATTGATCGCGCAACGGATCGATCTCATTTGCCTTGCAGGTTTCATGCGCCTGCTCACGCCGTGGTTTGTGCAGCAATGGACGGGCCGGATGCTCAACATCCACCCTGCTCTGCTGCCGTCGTATCGCGGTCTTCACACCCATGAACGCGCACTCGCAGACGGCGTGCGAATTCATGGCGCGACCGTGCATTTCGTCGTCCCGGATATGGATTGCGGCCCGATCATCATTCAGGGTGCGGTCGCGGTCCGCGATGACGACACCGCAGACACACTCGGTGCCCGCGTGCTGTCGGTCGAGCATCGTATCTATCCGGCAGCGTTGCGCGCGGTGGCGCGAGGCGACATCACGGCGGAAGGCAACCGGACATTCGGCGGCATTCAGACGAGCGATGCGACGCTGATCACGCCCGCATTCGATTCCTGAAAGGCAAGCTCCGCGCGAAGTCGGTAAGGACCGAATTAATCGCATTTGAGCATTTTCAGCGCGTGAGACGGGTGTGGCTCCACGATCACATCGCTGTCGAATATACCTCTTGCCGCGAGGTTTCGTTGACGGTGGAGCCAAAGTCGGGACAATCCGGCATCGCAGCGAGCCTTTCTGGTTCAATCGGAAATATTGCAGAGCATGCGGCCATCGCGACCAGAGTTTGTGACCTCGGCGCATCGCCCTCGCCGCTGGCGCATTCTCGCCGCGAGCACCGCAACAATCCTTTCTGTTGTGACGATCGACATCGCCGGCGCGCAATTTGTTCCGCCGCCGCCCCCAACCCCACCAACACCACCCGTCGTTCTGTTTCCAAACACCACCGATACCAACAGCCGCTTTGCAGCCACCGCTTCGCTGACCGATCTCGGGAGCAATTTTCTGCGTCGGCTCGGCAATCACGCAACGTGGGGCACCAATGCGGCAATCGGCAGCAATCCCGGCGGCGGCGGCGCATCGCAAGCCGGCACCTCGGCATTCCCGGTCAGGCTGTGGGGCGAGGCCTACGGCCTTTCATCGCGCACCGGCCCGCAAGGCACGTTCGTCGGCGACAAGCGCGAAACCATCGGTGGCGTGGCAGGTTTCGCGGCGACGCTGGCTCCGGATTTCAATCTCGGGGTATGGGTCGATCAGAGCCACACCCGCATCGATGTGCCGCTGGCGGCGCAATCGGCGGTGCTCGACCTGACGCAGGTCGGCGTCAATGCCTCCTACAGCATCGGCCCCTGGACAATCGCCGCGGCCGGCGTTCACGGCTTCGGCAATATCGCCTCCCGGCGGCAGACATCACTTGGCCTGACGGGCTCCGGCTACAACGGACGGGTCGATGCCGCGCTTGGAGAGCTCAGTTATTACTGGAGCATCGGTCAAGCCCGCGTCGTGCCGAAGACATCGATCGAATATATCCGTGCCACCACCGACTCATTTGCCGAGTACGGCGGGCTTAATCCGGTCAGCGCGGGGCCAGCCACCGCCGAGCGCACGCGGTTCTTGGTCGGCGCAGAAGTCGGCCATTACTGGATCGTGGACCGGCGCGTGATCGATCTGTCCGCCTACGGCAAGTTCGTTGACAACGTCGCGCAGAACGTCAGCACCGTTCAGGTCAGTCTCGGCAACAACAGCATTGCGATTCAGGGCATCCGCGAAAGCCGCTACGGCGCGGATGCCGGCGCGTCTGCGTCATTCGGCCTGACCGACGCGCTGCGTCTCTATCTGAACTATGACGGCAAGTTCCGGGATGGCTTCCACTCCCACCAAGGCCTGCTCGGCCTTGAAGTGAAATGGTGATCGAGGACGTCGTCGAAGCAGCGCGACGGTAAATTTCGCGACGGCTTTTCACTCCCATCAAGGTTTGGACCCCGAAGCGACACCGCGAACCGGCGGGGCCGCCCCTGCCCGAATTTTTTGCGCGGGAAGATGCATCGGCCAGTTGGCAACGTTCGAACCGGCTGCTATCACCGTCTTGGCTGTGCCATTCTGTCGCACTCGATCAGACGCTCAGCCAACGACCAGGACGGGCCCCTCTGGCAGTTCCAAAGGAACTGCGATGTCGGACTGGAAAGTATCGGATCGGCCCGGATGACACCTGACCTTGGACAGATTGTTTGTGTGCGTTTGCAGTTCCGTGCGGTTGCACGGCGCGGCGAAGGCCCATCCATGCCTGATCGGAACCAATCTGTACAACACACATCGGACAGGTGCCTGAACCGCGCCGGCAGGTCCGCGCAGGGAGAACGATCTTGGAAATCAACGACACCGCCTTCTGGCTGGCATTAGGCCAGATCATCTGGATCAACATTCTGTTGTCCGGCGACAACGCCGTCGTCATCGCGATGGCATGCCGCTCGCTGTCCGATCGCGCACGCTACTGGGGCATGATCCTCGGCGCCGGCGTCGCCGTGCTGCTGCGCATCATCTTCACGGGCATCGTGACCACGCTGATGAACGTGCCCTACCTCAAGGCCGCGGGCGCGATCGCTCTGTTCTACATCGCGATCGATCTGGTGAAGCCGAAATCTGACGAGCATGAGGAAACCGTCGCAGGAGCGGACACGCTCTACAAGGCGATGATCACCATCGGAATCGCGGACGTGGTGATGAGCCTCGACAACGTCGTGGCCATTGCCGCCGTTGCCAAGGGCAGTTGGCTGCTGCTCCTGATCGGCCTTGGCATCTCGATCCCGATGATCGTCGCCGGCAGCGCGATCGTCATGAAGATGCTCGACCGATTCCCGTTGCTGGTGTGGGCGGGCGCCGCACTGCTCGGCTGGATCGGTGGCGATCTCTTCCTGAACGATGTCGGCGTCATCAGCTATCTCGGAAAAGATGTCGCCAGCGCATGGGAAAAACCCGCTGCATTTGGCGGCGCGCTGTTCGTCGTCGCGGTCGGTGCGTGGCTCTACTATGTTCGCCGCGCCGAAGCGACGGCCAACCAGCATTCGAAATAGTCAAAACGTTTCTAAACAACACCGGAAGCCGCGCTCGCAAGAGCGCGGCTTTTGCTTTGCGAGGAGTGGGCCCGCGAATCAGAATCCCCAACGCATGTCATGACGATTCAGATCGATTCGTCCCAAGACCATGCCGCGGTCATTACGCGGAACCAATCGCGCAGTTCCATTCGCAATACCAATTGCACCAACGGCCTCGTTTCGGATTTCGGTTGAATCGAAAGCATTAAGTAAGCAATCGCAGTGCGCGCAATGAGAGCCTCGGCGGCGGCAATTTGCGACGTTGAGTCGCTTGCGACATTCACGCACGTGTCAGAACGCCTCACGTCAATTCGCCGCATTCTCTGCGCGAGCCATCGCATTACAAGAAACCAAACGCGAGCAAGAGGCGTTCCATCGCAGCGGCATGAATGATCGCTGCGCCGTGCTCGCAACAGGCGTGGAAGACGGTGCCAATCGAACTCACAACCTCAAAATCACCCACCCGTTGGGATGGGCCGAAGTTCACCCTCACGATAGCGCTCATCCTGGGCATCCTGCTGTTCGCCACGACCATGTGGTATCTGCCGCATCCGATCGTGCTTCCAATCCTCAGCGTCGCCGCGATCGTGGGAGCGATCATCGTCGCGCTGATCGCCTGGTTGTCCAAGCGGCGCGAGACCGCCGCAGATCTCAGCTACTGGGATGTGGTCGGCGCAATGACGATGGTCGGAATCTGTGCGGCCCTGCTCAGCGATCCTGAACAGGCGATCCCGCTGCTCGAGCAGCGTCAGAACAAGTAACCGCCCGGACTTCAGAAAAATGCTGGAACTGTTTACGCCTCAAGCGATGGCCGCGTTGGCTCAGGTCATCATGATCGACCTCGTGCTGGCGGGCGACAACGCCATCGTTATCGGACTTGCCGCGGCGGGACTGCCCAAGGATCAGCGGCGCACGGCTATCATGATTGGCATCGGAGCCGCGACGCTGTTGCGCATCGTGTTTGCTCTGGCAACGACGCAGCTCCTGCAAATCGTCGGCCTGCTTCTGGCGGGTGGTATCCTGCTGCTCTGGGTGTGCTGGAAGATGTGGCGCGAGTTGCAAGCGCAGCACCACATGGGAGACGAAGACGCCGCCCAGAATGCGCTCGACGCCAATGCACCGCGCAAAACCCTTGGACAGGCGACCTGGCAAATTATCATCGCGGACGTATCCATGTCGCTCGACAACGTGCTGGCCGTTGCCGGCGCCGCGCGCGAACATCCTTACATCCTGATGTTCGGACTGGTGCTTTCTATCGCCCTGATGGGCGTCGCCGCGAGCTTCATCGCCCAGCTCCTGCAGAAGCACCGCTGGATCGCCTATGTCGGTCTCGTGATCATCCTCTATGTCGCCGGCGAGATGATCTATCGTGGCACCAAGGAGATCATGCCGGCGGTCGCGGCGATCAGCGGGACGGGATGACTTTGAGCCAGGCTCTCAGGATCGAAACAAACATCATTGCAAACAAAAAGGAGCGGCAAAACCGCTCCTTTCGTTTCGTCTAGACCCGGCCTGAGGCCGGCGAAAGCCTATCGGCTTAGCCGACGATCTCATTGCCCGAGAAGAACTGAGCAATTTCAATCTTCGCGGTTTCGGCGGCATCGGACCCATGCACCGAGTTTTCGCCGATCGATTTCGCGAACAGCTTTCGGATGGTCCCGGCGTCGGCTTTCGCCGGATCGGTTGCGCCCATGACCTCACGGTATTTCAGGATGGCGTTATCGCCTTCGAGGACTTGAACCACCACCGGTGCTGAAATCATGAAATCCACCAGCTCACCGAAAAACGGCCGCGCGCTGTGGACGGCATAGAACGTTTCGGCCTGCTTGCGCGTCATCTGGATACGCTTTTGCGCAACGATGCGAAGGCCGGCCTTCTCGATCACAGAGTTGATGCCGCCGGTCAGGTTACGCTCGGTTGCATCCGGCTTGATAATCGAAAACGTGCGTTCAACCGCCATGGTCTGATCCTTGTAAACGGGGCTTTGGGAAGGCTGCGGGCTTATAGCGACGCGCCATGCGCCCGGCAAGCTGAACCGGCTGCCCGAAAGCCGCTTTGCAGCTTTTCCGAATGCTTGGGGCAGATTCCCCGCACCAAATGAAGGCGAATTCACCAAGATGAACTTCGGCTAAATGCGGAAGTGCCAATCATTCACCATGGCAACATCATCTTGCGGATTTGCAATCTTGCGCATTTGAACCGCGCGAAAAATCCCTGCGACTGACGGATACGGGGTGAAACAACGCGGCGCCGATGCGCCGCAATCAGGAGACCAACGACCATGTTACGCAAGATCGCATTCGCTTTCATCGCCACCGCATCGCTCGGTATCGCAGCGCTTGCTCCCACGTCTGCCTCGGCATGGGGTGGCGGTGGCTGGCACGGTGGATGGCATGGACATCATCATAACTACCGGCCGCATTTCTATCTCGGTGGCGGCTATGGCGGATGCTACGTGCGCCGCCTTGTCGCAACGCCGTGGGGTTATCGCTATCGCCTGGTCAACCGCTGCTACTGAGCAACTCCAGCGATCCGGCCATCCCTCCCCCCGAACTGGGCCTCCGGTGCAAACCACCGGGGGTCTTTTCCTTTTCCGATCGCGTGACCGATTCGCGAGAAAGTTCCCGCAGGTGTTCCCTTTACCGATCACAAACCATCGTGAGCGTTCTGAGGAAACATTCATCGCCGACAACGGTTGACACGGGACATTTGAAACAAATGCGAACGGAGGGCTCAACCCATGCACGACATGCACGATATCGAGAGCCGCTCGTCGATCGATGCGGCCACGAGCCGTGCGGTTCGTGACGGGATCGGCGAGCGTCTGAGAGATACATTGCGACATCAGCCGGCATTGCCGTCGCAACTGCGCGATCTGCTTGAATCTCTGAAAAAGCAGGAGTACCGAACCGGCCGATAACCCCTACAAATGCGGAGCATTCTGCCGCGCCGGGGCTTGTGTTCCAAGCGCTCTGCGGTGAAAAGCGGCAATGCTTTCCATCACCGACATTTCCATCCGCCTTGCAGGACGGCTTTTGATCGACGGCGGCACCGCCCAGATCATTCCGGGCGCGCGCGTCGGGCTGGTGGGTCGCAACGGCACCGGCAAATCGACGCTGTTCAAGGCTATCAGAGGCGAACTTTCACTTGAAAGCGGCGCCATCGATCTTCCACCGCGCTGGCGTGTCGGCAGCCTTGCGCAGGAAGCGCCCGACGGGCCGGAAAGCCTGATCGAGGTGGTCCTGAAGGCCGATCTGGAGCGCCAAAGCCTGCTCGACGAAGCCGAGACCGCGATCGATCCCGACCGGATCGCCGAAATTCATACCCGGCTTGCCGATATCGATGCACACTCAGCTCCGTCGCGCGCCGCCGCTATCCTCAGCGGACTGGGCTTTTCGACTGCGGATCAGGCGCGTCCCTGCCACGAATTCTCCGGCGGTTGGCGCATGCGCGTCGCGCTGGCGGCCACGCTGTTTGCAGCGCCAGATCTTCTCCTGCTCGACGAACCGACAAACTATCTCGACCTCGAAGGTACGCTCTGGCTCGAGGATCATCTTGCGAACTATCCCCGCACGGTGATTGTCGTCAGCCACGATCGCGACCTGCTCGACACGTCGGTGAACCAGATCTTGCATCTCGACCGCGGCAAACTTGCGCTTTATCGCGGCGGCTACAGTCGTTTCGAGGAGCAGCGCGCAACGCGCGAGATGCTGGACGCCAAGCACGCCAAACGCCAGGAAGCCGAGCGCAAGCGGCTGCAGGACTTCGTCGATCGCTTCAAGGCGAAAGCGACAAAAGCCCGTCAGGCGCAATCCCGCGTCAAGATGCTGGAGCGCATGAAGCCGGTGACCGCGCTCGTTACGCAGGATGTACGCGAAATCTCGTTTCCCGCGCCTGAGAAACTTCTCTCGCCTCCGATCATCGCCGTGGACAACGTTTCGGTTGGCTACGAACCCGGTAAGGCGGTGCTCAACCGCGTCACGCTGCGCATCGACAACGACGACCGCATCGCGCTGCTGGGCTCCAATGGCAACGGCAAGTCGACGCTGGTGAAACTTCTTGCCGGCCGGCTGACGCCGTTCGCCGGAAAAGTGACGCGGGCCGAAAGGCTGTCGATCGCGTATTTCGCCCAGCATCAGCTCGACGAACTCGACGAAGAAGGCTCACCGTATGATCACGTCCGGCGGCTGATGATGGATGCGCCGGAAACGAAAGTGCGTGGCCGCGTCGGCGCCATCGGATTTTCCGGCAAGGCCGGCGATACGCTGGTGAAGAGCCTGTCGGGCGGCGAGAAGGCGCGGCTGCTGCTGGGTCTTGCAACCTTCTTCGGACCCAACATGATCATTCTCGACGAGCCGACCAACCATCTCGACATCGACAGCCGCGCGGCGCTCGCCGAAGCCATCAATGAATTTCCAGGCGCCGTCATCATGGTCTCCCACGATCGCTATCTGATCGATGCGTGCGCCGACCAGCTGTGGGTCGTCGCCGACCGGACGGTGACGCCTTATGACGGCGATCTCGAGGACTATCGGCGGGCGGTGCTGTCGCAGCACGGCATGCGCGTGCCGATGCGCGATCGTCAAGACGAAACGATGAACGGCGCCCGCAACGATCGTGATCGCGACGTTGCGCCGCCACGACCCGCAAGCGCGAACGAAAAGAAGAAGATCCTTGCGGCTGAAGCCGAAATCGCACGCATCACCGCGATCATCGCAAAAATCGACGCGGCGCTGGCCCTGCCCGATCTGTTTCAGCGCGATCCGGTGAAGGCAGGACAGCTCGGCAAGGCACGCGCGAGCGCGGCAGCGGCTCTTCAGCGTGCCGAAGACGAGTGGCTTGAAGCGAGCTCACCGCAGTCAGCGGGATAAGCATGATCTCGAAAAATGGGAACCGGTTTGTGGAAAAGATCATGCCCAAACAAAGATGAGCGACGAGTCTGATTTGACGAGGTTGAAGCAGACTCGATACTGCTTAGCCAGCGCGCTTTCTGGGTCTTGTTTGCTTCGGCTCCGGCGGCAATTCGGGGCTGCGCTCGATCGAAGCCAGACGGCCGCCGACGAACCGATAGACGCCGGCCCGGGGGCCGCGCAAATAGGTGAGAACGGCGACGCGCTCGCCTTGATCGGACGACAAGTTGACGTTGTCCGGCGTCCCGATGCCGCGCGCGACCTCGCATTCCGGCAATCCGAGCGCAACCTTGCCGCCCTGCAAGGCGGGTTGATCGTTGCCATCGGCCAGCGCCTGAGCGTTCGATGACGCAAGTCCCGGACAGGCGCCATCGGCGGTGATGAGCTGATCGGCGGCAACGGCTCTTTCGGGGCTCAGCGGCGGTTGTTCAATCGACAGCGATCGGCTGAAAATCTTCGGCCGCGAAAACCATTCCTGATCCTTCAGACTGAAATCCGACACGCTGCCGCAAGCGGTCAATGCAGGCGCGAGCGCCAGCAACAGCGCTGTTGCACACAAACGAGTGCTTTGCGAACCGGTTACGTGATAATCCACTCTTCGCTCCAGGCGACGATCTTCAAACGATAAACGTCCAACATTGCTTTGCGGCGGCGCCATGACCGACAACGGTTCCGTGATCGATATTAGCATAGGATGATTAACCGGGACTTGCGACCCCTTTACTGCCGCCGCTGCCAACGGCCGCGGTCATCGGGCTGCCAGTAGGTCGCGTCGAGACCCCTCGCCTTGCAATTGCTCCAGGCCGACCGCGCTGCGGCAACCGCTTCTTCGTCCTCGCCGTTAAATACCAGCACGATGCGCTCGTATGATTCCGCGTCGGCCGGAAGGTCGGCGCGGTCGACAAGAAACCTGACGTGCGAACCGTTCGGATTTCGCTCATCGATTGCAATGATCACCGGCTGATCCGCCGCATCCCGCTCACGCCATGTCCCATGCGGCAAAAACG
The DNA here is from genome assembly GCA_021732215.1 of Hyphomicrobiales bacterium. GTDB lineage: Bacteria > Pseudomonadota > Alphaproteobacteria > Rhizobiales > Xanthobacteraceae > SG-bin9. The sequence goes on along the minus strand of JAKFVL010000010.1, from coordinate 75,933 downwards.
AATCGTCCCGATAGGTCCATAGATGCCCGTCGAGGCTGTCGGCGCGCTCTTCGGATGCCGCCTGCACGGTAACGCGCCAGCCGCGCCCGATCGATTTCTCGATCAAGGGCGGCAGCACGCCTTCGAGCGTCATTCCTTGCAGGTGATAGAACAAAACTTCAGTCATCGCGCGCTGCACCCGGTTGCACGATCCGGTCCCGAGGACGGAGCCTATTTTTTCTTGCCTTCGTAGTGATTGGCGACGAGGCGGTCGAGCAGCCGCACGCCGTAACCCGAACCCCAACTGGTGTTGATGTCGGTCGACGGCGCACCCATTCCGGTGCCGGCGATATCGAGATGCGCCCACGGAATGTCATCGACAAAGCGCTGCAGGAATTGAGCCGCGGTGATCGAACCGCCGCTGCGCGTGCCGGTGTTTCGCATGTCGGCGAATTTCGAATCGATCTGCTTGTCGTATTCGGGACCGAGCGGCATCCGCCAGACGTGTTCACCGGTGGCGCGGCCCGCGACCGTCAAACGTTCGCTCAGTTCATCGTTGTTGGAGAACAGTCCCGCATATTCCGTGCCCAGCGCGACCAGGATGGCGCCGGTCAGCGTCGCAAGATCCACCATGAATTTCGGCTTGAAGGTCTGACCGACATACCAGAGCACGTCGGCAAGAACGAGACGGCCTTCGGCGTCGGTGTTGATGATCTCGATCGTCTGTCCCGACATCGACGTCACGATATCGCCTGGCCGTTGCGCATTGCCGTCCGGCATGTTCTCGACCAGACCGATCGCGCCCACCACATTGACCTTGGCCTTGCGCGCGGCGAGCGCGTGCATCAGACCGACGACGCAGGCAGCGCCCGCCATATCGCCCTTCATATCTTCCATGCTGCCGGATGGCTTGATCGAGATGCCGCCGGTATCGAAGCACACACCCTTGCCGATGAAAGCCACCGGCTTGTCGCCGCGTTTGCCGCCGTTCCAGCGCATGATCACGGTGCGCCCCTCATGGACAGACCCTTGGGCGACACCCAGCAAAGCCCCCATTTTCAGGCGCTTCATGGCTTTGGCATCGAGAATTTCCACATCGACGCCAACCTTGCGCAGTTCGGCCGCACGGCGCGCAAACTCGGCGGGATAAAGCACGTTCGGCGGCTCGTTGACGAGTTCGCGTGCGATCATCACGCCGTCCGCGACATCGTTGACCGGCGCAAATGCCTTCTTCGCAGCGGCGACATCGTCCACCGCGATCGAAATCTGCGCCCGCATCGGCTTTTCATCATCTTTCTTCTTCGTCTTGTAGCGATCGAAGCGATAGGCGCGCAGACGCACACCGGCAACCAGCGTCGCGACATGCGCCGGCTTGATCGCACCGCCCGGCAACTCCGCAACGATGGTGACGGCTTCCGCGTTCGACTTCAGTTTGCCGACGGTGGCGCCGCCGAGCTTGATGTAGTCTTCTTCCTTGATCGCTCCCGCCTTGCCGGTACCAACCACGACAAGCCGGTCGAGCTTGAGACCCGCGGGCGCCAAGAGGTCCAGCGACGATGCATGTTTTCCCTTGAAGGCCGCAGCCGCCGCGGCGCGTTTGACCGTCTCCGCCGCGGAGCCCAGAATCTTCCGGACCGCAGGGCCAAACTTCAGCGATTCGTCGGTAAAAACGACCAGAACGCCTTTCGGAGCGGCGGCAAACGGAACGAAGCCGACCTGTACGGCGTCGGACATGGGCAAATCCTCCAGAATCGATAGGTTCGAGGGCGGGATACGGTTTGATTTTTCACTATGGCGTGTCCGCATCCGTGCTGCCAAGCGCGCATGCCGGAACCTGATGCCGCCCGCGCATCACCTTGGCGCGAGCCGCCTCCAAAATCGGCCTTCGGCGTGACCGCAAAGACACGATTAGCGGAATATTAACCATGGTTAAAGACCCGTCACAGCCAAGCCATTTTGTTGACCAATCAAAGGGATGGTAGTGAGAAGATCAAAAGCCGGGTAATTCCTTCAGATGCTGTTGGGGGGCCTTTTTGAGGCCTTCAGTTGTCCGGGAAACAGAACACGGCGGGGACAGGACACCAGGGATCGATGGGGTCGATCGACAAGTATATTTTCCGGACCACGCTCGGCGCATTCGCGATGGTTTTGGTCAGCTTGACCGGCGTGATCTGGATCACGCAGGCGCTGCGCGGCATCGACCTCATGACGAACCAGGGTCAGACCATCCTGGTCTTCATCGGCGTCACTGGTCTTGCGATCCCGGTGCTGGCGCTGATCATCGCACCGCTCGCACTGATGATTGCGGTGGCCTACACCCTCAACAAGCTCTCCACCGATTCCGAAGTGATCGTGATGAACGCCGCCGGACTTCCGCCATGGGGTCTGTTCCGGCCCTTCTTCTACGCGACCGTCATGGTCGCGCTGTTCGTCAGCACCCTTGCCTTCTACATCGCTCCCGACGGATTGCGCCGGTTGAAGCGCTGGGACACAGAAATCACCGCCGACGTCATGGCGAATATTCTGCAGCCCGGCCGCTTCACCCAGCTCGAGCAGAATCTCACCATCCGGATTCGCGAGCGTCAGCCGGGCGGGTTGCTGACTGGAATTTTCGTCGACGATCGCCGCGATCCAAAAGAGCGCCTCAGCATCGTGGCCGATCGCGGCACCGTTCTGAAAAACGACAAGGGCACATTCCTGATTCTCGAATCCGGCAACCTGCAGCGATTCGAGGCCGGCAAGCGCGATCCTGCGCTGGTGGCATTCACCCGCTACGCTTTCGACATGTCGAAGTTCGTCGGCCAGACGCAGACCGTGAACTACAATTTGCGCGAGCGATACCTGTGGGACTTGATCTGGCCGCCCGCAGATGACCAGGCATATCTGCAGATTCCTGCGCGTTTCCAGGCCGAAATGCATGATCGTCTGGTGGCGCCGATCTATCCGTTCGCGTTCGTCCTGCTGACGTTTGCATTTCTCGGCTCGCCGCGCACCACGCGCCAGAGCCGCACTTTCTCAATGGTCGGCGCCATCGTCGCGGTCCTGTCGCTGCGCATCGCAGGTTATGCGCTGTCGGTGCTGTCGGCATCTTCGGAATGGGCAGCGCTGATCCAGTACGTCGTGCTGTTCGCCGTATCGGGATTGAGCCTCTGGGTGATCCTGCGTTGCATTCAGATCGAGCCGCCGGCGATATTGATCGCCAGCTTCAACCGCATGGTTGCGCGCATCACCCGTCAGCCGGCTGCGGCGTGAGGGAGGTCGGCTCATGATTGCCAACACTCTCTCGCGCTATTTCGCCTTGCGCTTCATCTCGGCGGCAATCGCCGTCTTCGCCGGCATTTTCCTGCTGGTTGTTTTCGTCGACTATATCGAGCTGCTCCGGCGGACCTCCAGCATTCCCTCCGTGTCGGCGATCACGGTGGCGCAGACCTCGCTGTTTCGGGTGCCGCAGCTGCTGGAAAGGATGATGCCGTTCTGCATCCTGATCGGCGCGATGTCCTGCTACCTGTCGCTGTCGCGCAAACTGGAACTTGTCGTCGCGCGCGCTGCAGGTGTATCGGCCTGGCAGTTCATCACTCCGGCTCTGATCAGTGCGCTGGTGCTGGGCGCACTCGCGACCGCATTCTACAATCCACTCTCCGCCAGCTTGCAGGAGCGCTCCAAGCAGATGGAGGCGGAGATGTTCAGCGGCGGCGGCGCGGGACTCCAGGACGCCGCCGGTTTCTGGATCAATCAGGCCACCGCGGAAGGCCAGGCCATCATCAACGCGGGAAACAGCCAGGCGCAGGGTATGCGACTGACTGCCCTGACGATTTTTCGCTTTGAACCGAACGGACAGTTCAAGGAGCGGATAGAGGCCCGCGATGCCTCCCTGGAACCCGGCCGCTGGCAGCTCAGAGGGGTTCGCCGCTACACCCTCGATAGTCCGCCAACACTGCAGGATACAGTCTTCCTGGCGACCAACCTGACACCCGCTCAGGTCCGAAACAGTGTTTCCACGCCGGAGACTGTGTCTTTCTGGCAACTACCAGAATACATCAGGTCTTCGGAGAACTCGGGCTTCGCCACGGCAGGTTATCGCCTGCAGTATCAGAAGCTGATTTCACGGCCATTTCTTCTCGCAGCCATGGTGATGCTGGCTGCAGCGGTAAGTCTACGGTTCTTCCGGTTCGGCGGCGTGCAAAAGATGGTTTTGAGTGGCGTGGGAGCAGGCTTTCTGCTCTATGTTCTATCGAAAGTTACTGAGGATCTGAGCAAGGCCGATTTGATGCATCCAGTTGCGGCTGCTTGGCTGCCCGTTTGCGTGGGCGGCCTCGTCGGTTTTTTGGCCTTGTTGTACCAGGAGGACGGGTAGTGGCAGTGGTCGCCACCCGAGGGACAAGTTTGCCCGAACGCGGGCTGCGCATTGATGTGCGCGGCAGTGTCTTTGTTCGTCTGATTGCACGCCTTCCGGCGCTCGCTCTGCTGCTCTGCGCGGTATTGGTTCTGGGTATGGCTGCGTCCACATCGGCGGACGCCCAGACAGGCGTCGCCTTCAATCCGCGCCCGCCGAGACCCGCTCCGCAACGGGTCGAAAAAAACAACCAGATGCTCGTGCAGGCTGTCGAGCTTGATTACGACTACACCAACTCGCGGGTGTCAGCGGTCGGCAACGTCCAGATTTTCTATAACGGCCAGACGCTCGAAGCCGACAAGGTCATCTACGATCAGAAAACCAAACGTCTTGCGGCCGAGGGCAACGTTCGGTTGACCGATACCGAGGGCAAGATCACCTACGCCAATTTCCTGGATCTCAGCGATGATTACCGCGATGGCTTCGTCGACTCGCTCAAGGTCGACACTGCGGATCAGACGCGGATGGCGGCGACCCGAGCGGATCGCAGCAACGGCGAATTCACCGTATTCCAGAACGGCGTCTACACCGCCTGCGCAGCCTGCAGGGATAACCCGAAGAAGCCGCCGCTGTGGCAAGTCAAGGGCGCCCGCATCATTCACGACCAGGGCGAGAAGATGCTGTACTTCGAGGATGCACGCCTCGAATTTTTCGGTATCCCCCTTGCCTATCTGCCGTACTTCGCAACGCCGGACCCGACGGTGAAACGCAAAAGCGGTTTCCTCGCGCCCCGATTCTCATCGAACACGCGCAACGGTATCGGCGTGGAAACGCCCTACTTCTGGGCGCTCGCACCCGACTATGACCTGACGCTGACGCCGCGCTTCATGACAACGCAGGGCGTGCTGTTACAGGGCGAATTCCGTCAGCGCCTGATCAACGGATCCTACAATATCCGCGCCTACGGCATCAGCCAGCTCAACAAAAACGAATACGCCGGCACCCCCGGCGATCGCGACCTGCGCGGCGGTATCGAAACCAAGGGCCAGCTTGCGATCAACGACAAATGGGTTTGGGGCTGGGAAGGCGTTCTGGTCAGTGATACCGCGTTTTTCCGCGACTACCGTCTGTCGGTCTTCAGGAACCAGTTGAATGCATTTCTCGTCGTTCCGACCGAGGGTGTCTCGCAGATCTACCTGACCGGGCTCGGCAACCGCAGCTTCTTCGATGCGCGGATCATCCATTATCTCGGATACTCGGCCTCCGATGTTCAGAGCCAGATCCCGGTCGTTCATCCGGTGATCGACTATTCCAACGTCATCAATCGGAATATTTTTGGCGGCGAGCTGAGCTATCGGACCAACTTCACGAGCTTGACGCGCGGTACCGCCGCGTTCGATGCGATCTCGCCCGCGGCTCTCGCAACCGGCGCATGCCTGCCGTCGAGCGCAGATCCGGCTGCGAAGATTCCAGCCAACTGTTTGCTGCGCGGCGTGGCCGGCACCTACACGCGCTTCTCGGGCGAAGTGACATGGCGAAGATCGTTTACGGATTCGGCCGGACAGATCTGGACGCCGTTCGCATCGCTGCGCGCCGACGTGATCGATGCGGAGATCAGGAACGATCCGGGCACCGCGAACTACCTGCCGTCGGGCAGCACCCAGGTCGGCCGGCTGCTGCCGACGGTCGGCCTTGAGTATCGCTATCCGTTCATCAATGTGCAGCCGTGGGGAACGACCACGGTGACCCCGATCGCGCAGGTCATCATCCGTCCAAACGAGACCCATGCCGGACGGCTGCCGAACGAGGACGCGCAAAGCCTTATCTTCGACGACAGCAACCTGTTCAGCGTCAATAAATTCTCGGGCTGGGACAGGGTTGAAGGCGGCGGCCGCGCCAATGTCGGCGTGCAGGCCACGACACAGTTCGACAAGGGCGGTACGATCAACTTCCTGTTCGGGCAATCCTACGATCTATTCGGCCGCAACTCTTTCGCGGCGGGCGACCTGACGAACATCGGCATCAACTCGGGTCTGGAGACCGGACGATCCGATTACGTCACCCGCCTCCAGTACCGTCCCAATCGCACTCTGGCGTTCACGGCCCGCGCCCGCCTCGATGAACGCACCGGCGACGTCCGGCGTTTCGAAGCAGAAGCCTCCGCCAGTTTCGACAGGTGGTCGGTCAGCGCCATCTACGGCAATTACGATCGCCAGCCGGAGCTTGGGTTCATTAACCGGCGCGAAGGCGTGCTCGCAAACGCCTCGCTCAAACTTACCTCGAACTTGCAGCTCGCAGGCGGCTTCCGTTACGATCTCAATACCAACAAAATCAATCAGTACATTATCGGCGCGGGTTACGTGGACGATTGCTTCGTGTTGGGCGTGAACTACATCACGGATTACGCCTATAATATCGGAACTGCGATCAGGACCGACCATCGCGTCACGTTACAGATCGGTTTGCGGACCATCGGCGCATCAACCGTTACGCAGTCGACTGGCAGTAGTTTCTGACACCTGCGATGCGTGGCAAGATCGACGGCGACAGTTCGGGTCATGCAGCCAGCCGGCTGACCTGCAATCGAGCGGCTGGCCGGCACCATCCGGCGAGAATGGAGCTATCGGGATACTGGGATACGGAACCATGATACCAGCAATGATTTCGATCTCGATCGTACGCCACTGCGCTTTTGTCGCTGCGGCTGCGGCCGTCATTTTTGCGGCGGGACTCACGGCGCCCGCCCTCGCTCAATCGGTTGCGGTTGTCGTCAACGGCGAGCCGATCACCAATTTCGACATCGAGCAGCGATCGAAGCTGATCGTGCTGACCGCTCGCAGGACGCCCTCGCGTGCTGAGGTGATCCAGGAATTGATCGACGAGAAGGTCAAGGTCAAGGAAGGCAAACGTTTCGGCATTGAATACGGTATCGCCGAGGTCGATGGCGCCTTCGCCAGCATGAGTTCGCGGCTGCGTCTGACGCCTGAACAGCTCGCTAAATCGCTCGAAGCGCAGGGCATTCGGCCCGATACGCTCAAGAGCCGGATGAAGGCCGAGCTCGTCTGGGGCAATCTGGTGCGCGGACGCTTCCGGCAGAGCCTGCTGGTTGGCGAAAAGGATGTCGAATCCTCGGTCGAGATCAAGACGGACGACAAGGACGCGAGTTACGAGTACCAGATGCGCCCTGTCGTGCTGGTGATGCCCAGAGGCGCTACCCCGGCGATCGTCGAACAGCGCCGCAAGGAAGCCGAGGTGCTGCGCAGCCGTGTCCAGAGCTGCGACGATGCCGCGACGCTGTTCCGTTCGATGCGGGACGGAGCGATCAAGGAGAACATCGTCAAGACATCGGCCGACCTGGCGCCCGCGTTGCGGGAAATTCTGGACAAGACCACGGTTGGCCGCCTGACGCCGCCCGAGGTTACCAAGCAGGGCATCGAGATGGTGGCGCTGTGCAGCCGCAAGCCGACGACGGTCGATACGCCGCAAAAGCGCGAGGCGCGCGACAAGCTGTTCCAGCAGAAGTACGAGGCGAAGTCGAAAGAATATCTCTCCGACGTCCGCAAGTCGGCGATGATCGAATATCGCTGACGCCGGCTGATGGACAAGCCGCTTGCGCTGACGATTGGTGAGCCTGCGGGTATCGGCGCGGACATTGCGATCGCGGCATGGCTGCGGCGGCGCGAACTCGAACTGCCTCCGTTCTACCTGATCGGCGACGATGCATTCGTCGCGGCGCGCGCAAGACATCTCGGCGTGTCAATCCCGCTGGCTGCGGGGCGAGCGGAGGACGCACCGGCGGTGTTCGCCGATGCGCTGCCGGTCGTATTGAGCGGCGAGCGCGCCACGGCCGTGCCGGGCGCGCCTGACGCATCCAGCGCGCCGTCCGCGATCGCTGCGATCCTCCATGCGGTCGCTGACGTGACCGCGGGCCGCGCCGCGGCGGTTGTGACCAACCCGATCGCCAAGTCCGTGCTCTACAAGGCGGGCTTCGCCCATCCGGGCCATACCGAGTTTCTCGCCGAACTGGCTGCTTCACCCGCCGGCAAGCCGCATCCGGTGATGATGCTGTGGTCGCCCTCGCTCGCGGTCGTGCCGGTGACGATCCATCTGCCGTTGCGAGACGCCATTGCGCAGCTCTCCGGCGATTTGATCGCAACGACCGCGCGCATCGTCGTCCGTGACCTGACAAACCGCTTCGGCCTCGCACGCCCGCGCATCGTCATCTCCGGCCTCAATCCGCATGCGGGGGAAGACGGCACTCTCGGCACCGAGGACCGCGCCATCGTGACGCCTGCGGTCGAGACGTTGCGCGCCGAGGGCATCGATGTGCGCGGTCCGCTGCCCGCAGATACGATGTTTCATGAAGCTGCGCGCAAGACCTACGATTGCGCGATCTGCATGTATCACGACCAGGCGCTGATCCCGATCAAGACCATCGCCTTCGACGACGCGGTCAATGTCACTCTGGGCCTGCCGTTCATCCGCACATCGCCGGATCACGGCACCGCGTTCGATATCGCCGGCACCGGAAAGGCCAATCCGGCAAGTCTGATCGCTGCGCTGAAACTCGCTGCGCGCATGGCAACCGCCACCGGCAAAGCATGAGCGCCATCGACGACCTGCCGCCGCTGCGCGAGGTGATCCGGAAGCACGGCCTGTCGGCACGCAAATCGCTCGGTCAGAACTTCCTGCTCGATTTGAATCTGACGGCCCGCATCGCCCGCGCCGCCGAGCCGCTGCATGACCGCACCGTGGTCGAGATCGGTCCGGGCCCGGGCGGCCTGACCCGCGCGCTGCTGGCGCTCGGAGCCAAGCGCGTGATCGCTGTCGAACGCGACGAACGCGCGATCCCGGCGCTGGAAGAGATCGCGCAGCGCTATCCCGGGCGGCTCGATATCGTGAACGCGGACGCGATGACCTTCGACCCAAGGTCTCTGCTCGGCGAAGCCCGCGCCAGCATAGTCGCCAACCTGCCCTACAACATCGCGACGCCGCTCTTGGTCGGCTGGCTCAGCACCGAGCCGTGGCCGCCGTGGTTCGACATGATGGTGCTGATGTTCCAGCGAGAGGTCGCCGAGCGGATTGCCGCACGCGACAACGACGAGGCCTACGGGCGGCTCGCGGTGCTCGCCAACTGGCGCGCGGAGACAAGAATTCTGTTCGATATTTCGCCGAGCGCCTTTGTGCCGCCGCCAAACGTGACCTCGTCGGTGGTGCGCCTGATCCCGCGCGCTGCACCCGAGCCGTGCGACCTGCGAACGCTGGAGCGCGTCACGGCTGCCGCATTCGGGCAACGGCGCAAGATGTTGCGGCAAAGCCTCAAATCATTGAGCGCCGATCCGTCGCAACTGGCGGCTGCCGCAGGTATCGATCCGACGCGACGCGCCGAGACCGTTCCCGTGTCCGGATTTGTTGCCATGGCCCGTGAATTGGCGGATATACAGGCCGCAAAATCAAACCCGGTTTGAGGAGAGTGCCCATGGCGCAGATGCGTCGCCAGTCGCTGGTCAAGTTCGGTGCACCGCTGTGCGAAACCATTGTCGATACGCCGAAGCCGAAGGCTTCTGAAGTTCTGGTCAAGATCGACCGTTGCGGTTTGTGCCATTCGGACCTGCACATCCAGGACGGCTATGCGGATATCGGAAACGGCCAGAAGCTCGACACCACGCGCGGCATGACGCTGCCATTCACGCTGGGTCACGAGATCGCAGGCGTCGTCGATGAGGTCGGCCCCGATGCGCCGAAAGATATTGTCGGGAAGACGTTCGCGGTGTTTCCATGGATCGGTTGCGGCCAGTGCCGCGATTGCCTGAACGGCGACGAGAACCTGTGCGCCCGCAACCGCTTCCTCGGTGTTTCAATAGATGGTGGTTTCTCGACCCACGTGCTGGTGCCCGATGCAAAGTACCTGATCCCGTATGGCGATGTTGCGCCCGACATGGCGGCGACGCTGATGTGCTCGGGCATCACTGCGTATGGCGCGCTGAAGCGCCTCGCAGGCCGCGGACGCCAGCGCAACCTGCTGCTGATCGGGCTGGGCGGCGTCGGCATGATGGGACTGTCGATCGCGCCCGCGCTGTTCAAGCAGGCCATCTCGGTTGCCGATCTCAGCGCCGACGCACGAGCGGCAGCGCTGAAGAACGGAGCCGCGGCCGCCTACGACCCCAGCGAGGCCGAAGTTGCCAGACGAATGGTGAAGGAGACTGGTGGCGGCTTCGACGCCATCGTCGATTTCGCCGGCAGCGAGAAGTCGATGGCGTTTGCGACCTCGGTCGTGGCGCGCGGCGGCAAGATCGTCGTATCCGGCCTGATGGGCGGCAACTTCAGCATGCCGACGGTGCAGTGGATCTACAAGCGCATGACCATCGAGGGTTTCATGACTGGCACGCTTGCGGAAGCCCAGGAGTTGATGGCGCTCGCGCGCGCGGGCAAAGTCAAGCCAGTGCCAATGAAGCAGGAGCCGATGGCGAAAGTGCAGACCTGGATCGATCAGCTTCGCGCCGGCAAGGTCGTCGGCCGCATCATGCTGGTGAATTGAGACAGCCATCCGTCATTGCGAGGAGCGCCAGCGACGAAGCAATCCATCGCTGTGATGTGGATTGCTTCGCGGAGCCTGTCATCGGGCCGCGCTTTGCGCGGACCCGTTGGCTCGCAATGACGAGAGGCACCGGGTTTACTTTTCGAGCTGCTTCTGCAGCTGGCGCACGAATGACGTCAGCCCGATCCGGCGCTCGCGCTTGAGCCGCTCGGCCTTCAGGATCGACTGCACTTCGGCGAACGCTTCGTCCAGCGTATGATTGACGACGATATAGTCGTATTCCGCCCAGTGACTCATCTCATGGCTGGCGCGGTCCATCCGGCCGCGGATGACCTCGTCGGAATCCTGCGCGCGGGTATGCAGCCGCTTCTCCAGATCGGCGGCTGACGGCGGCAGGATGAAGACGCTAACCACATCGGCCCGCGCCTTCTCCCGTAATTGCTGCGTCCCCTGCCAATCGATGTCGAACAGCACATCCTTGCCTGACGAGAGCGCGGCCTCCACCGGCGCGCGCGGCGTGCCATAGGAGTTGTCGAACACGGTGGCATGCTCGAGCAGCTCATCGCCCTTCACCATCTCCGTGAAGCGCGCCTTGTCGACGAAATGATAGTCGCGGCCGTCGATCTCGCCCGGACGCATCGGCCGTGTCGTCGCCGACACCGACATGTTGAGACCCGGAATTTTGCCGAGCAGCATGCGCGACAGCGTGGTCTTGCCCGCGCCGGAGGGCGAGGACAGCACGAACATCAGCCCGCGCCGCTCAAGACTGTCGCTGCCGTGGCCACTTGCCATGCATCACTCCAGATTCTGAACCTGTTCGCGGAATTGCTCGACGACATTCTTCATCTGCATGCCGGTGTTGGTCAAATCGAGATCGTTCGATTTCGAGCAGCAGGTGTTCACCTCGCGGTTGAATTCCTGCGACAGGAAATCCAGCCGCCGGCCAACCGCACCGCCCTTCGCCAGAAGCTCGCGGGCCTGCGCGACGTGCGAGGAGATGCGGTCCAGTTCTTCGCGGATGTCGGCCTTGGTCGCAATCAACAGCGCTTCCTGATGCAGCCGGTCCGGATCGAAACGCTCCGATGTTTCCAGCAACGCGGCGATCTGCTCGGCGAGCTTCGCCTTGATCGCGTCAGGCTTGCGCCCGGGTGCGGTTTCGGCAGCTTTCGCCAGTACCTCGATCTCGTCCATTCGCTGCGTGAGAACATCGCCGAGTGTCGCACCTTCACGCTTTCGCATCTCAAGCAGCGCCGTCAGCGCTTGCTCGAAGCCCGCAGCGACGGCTTGCTTCGCAGCCTGCTCCACGGCCTCGTCGGTTTGAGGTTCGGCGATTTCGATGACGCCCTTGATCCCGAGCAATCCATCGACGCTCGGCGGCGCAGCGCCGGTTCTCGCCGCAAGATCGGCGGACACCTTCACGATCGCAGCCAGAACGTCGTCGTTGATGCGCACCGCGCCCGCGGCATCCGTGCGTTTGACTGTGAGATTGGCGTAGACCGTCCCGCGCGACAGCAGTTCAGACGCGCGCTTGCGCGCCAGCGCCTCGATCTCGTCCCATCCGGCCGGCAACCGCATCCGAAAGTCGAGGCCCTTGGCGTTAACGGACTTCAGCTCCCATTCGAACGTATAGGGTCCGCTGCTGCCATGGCTTCTGGCGAAGCCGGTCATGCTCGATAGCGCCATCGGCGCGATACTCCAGGTGGGATTGAAATTCAGCAGCGTTGAATGGACTCGATGCTTGTCTTTGGTTTGGGCATGATCTCGTCCGAAAACCGGCTTCCACTTTTCGGGATCATGCCCACTCTAGATTATCGTCACAGCTAACGGGAACGACTTTCAGGCGCGGCCAGGCGTCATCAACAGCAGCTGATTATTGAGCGGCCTGCGGTGACCGCGGGCGTTGCTGCTTTTTCTGCGCGGCGGGCGGAGGCGTCGCGGCCCGCGCCGCGGCGGACGGGTCGGCAGGCGCGAAAGCCGTTGGCGCGGCTGCGGCCGGCGCCGGTTCCTCTGCGGCCTCGAGCGTGTCGTTCTGCTGCTTCTCGAGGGCACGCAGCTTCACGACATTCTTCTGATGCGCGTCATATGTCTCGGTAAAGGCATGCCCCCCGGTGCCGTCGGCGACAAAGAACAGGTCGCGGGTGCGGGCCGGATTTGCCGTGGCTTCAAGCGAGGCGCGGCCCGGATTGGCGATCGGTCCCGGCGGCAGGCCGTCGACGACGTATGTATTGTAAGGCGAAGGTTGCGTGATCTCGCTGCGCTTGATCGGCCGCCCCAGCGTCCCCTTGCCACCGACCAGACCGTAGATGATCGTCGGATCGGACTGCAGTTTCATCTTCTGACGCAGGCGATTGCTGAACACCGCGGCGACGCGGCTGCGCTCGTCGGCGCGGCCGGTTTCCTTCTCGACGATGGATGCCAGGGTCACCAGTTGCTCCGGCGACTTCACCAGAATGTCCGGATTGCGCCGTTCCCACACCTCGGCCAGCACGCGCTTCTGCGATTGCTGGAGGCGCTGGATCATCTGGTCGCGGCTGGTGCCACGGGTGAACTTGTAGGTTTCCGGGAGCAGCGTGCCTTCGCGCGGCACTTCTTTGATGCTGCCGGAGAGTACGTCGTTTTCCAGCAACCGCGCCACGATCTGCTCCGAGGTGAGGCCTTCCGGAATCGTGAAGGTGTGCTGCACGACCTTGCCATCGACGATCACGTCGATCACGTCACGCAGGCTGGCTTTTTTCTGAAACAGGTATTCACCGGACTTCAGCTCGGACCGCGCCTTCAGAGCAGTGACGCCGCCGAGGAAGCCCAACCAGTTGGTGTCGATTACGCCCTCGCGGATCAAAATGTCGGCGATGTCCCTGGTGCCGAGTTTGGTCGGAATATTGACGATCTTGTCGGCCTGCAACGGTCCGGGCGCTTCCAGCAGTTGGCGGCCGTAGAAGTACGCTGCGCCCGCGCCGATCATCGCGATGATGATCAGCGTGAAAATGGCATTGCCGACGATGACGAAAGGATTGCGCGCGCGTTCGGACCGGCGCGGCTGAGGCACCTGTTCCGGCTCCAGCTGCGCACGCGCGCTTCGCGGCGAAATCGGCGGCCGTTCACTCATCGATGCAAACCTGGCACTGTTGATCCGATCATTGCGGGGAGCCGTCCCTTTGCCGCCCGCACTGCGTTACCGCCCGTCATGACAAATATCTCTGAATACGGCAAAACGGTGGAGTCGCTGAATATCATGCATTAATTCGCCACGCGACGCAGAATCAGCGACGCATTGGTACCGCCAAACCCGAAGGAATTCGACAACGCAATGTTGACTTCACGCTGACGCGCCTTGTGCGGCACGAGATCGATGGCAGTCTCGACCGAAGCATTGTCGAGATTGATGGTCGGCGGCGCCACATTGTCGCGGATCGCGAGCGTGCAAAAAATCGCTTCCGCCGCACCGGCCGCCCCCAGCAGATGTCCGATCGACGACTTGGTCGACGACATCGACACCTTCGAGGCGGCATTGCCGAGCAGACGTTGCACAGCGCCGAGCTCGATTTCGTCGCCGAGCGGCGTCGAGGTGCCGTGCGCGTTGATGTAATCGATGTCTGCCGCGGAGATACCCGCCCGCTTCATCGCGGCGGCCATGCAACGGTAGGCGCCATCGCCGTCTTCGGACGGAGCGGTGATATGGAAAGCGTCGCCCGACAGGCCGTAGCCGGCCACCTCGGCGTACATCTTGGCGCCGCGCTTTCTGGCATGCTCGTATTCCTCGAGCACCACGACCGCCGCGCCCTCGCCCATTACAAAACCGTCGCGATCGCGATCGTAGGGCCGCGAGGCCCTCTCGGGCGTATCGTTGAAACCTGTCGAGAGCGCCCGGAGCGCGCAGAAGCCGGAAAACGCCATGCGGTTGACCGGCGATTCGCTGCCGCCCGCCACCATCACCTCGGCGTCGCCGAGCGCGATCATCCGCGCCGCGTCGCCGATCGCATGCGCGCCGGTCGAACAGGCCGTTACCACCGAGTGGTTCGGTCCCTTCAGACCATGCTGGATCGACACGTAGCCCGAGGCGAGATTGATGAGGCGGCCCGGGATGAAGAACGGCGACATCCGGCGCGGTCCGCGCTCCTTCAGCGAAATCGCACCTTCGGCGATCCCGGCGATGCCGCCGATGCCGGAGCCGATCATCACGCCGGTCTCACACTTGTCGGATTCGGCTTTCGGGTGCCAGTCGGCGTCATCGAGCGCCTGATGTGCGGCACACATCGCAAAGACGATGAAATCATCTACCTTGCGCTGGTCCTTTGGCTCCATCCATTGGTCAGGATTATAGGTGCCGTTGCTGCCGTCGCCGCGCGGAATGATGCAGGCGACCTTGCTTGGCAGGTCCGACACGTCGAAGCTCTCGACCTGCCGTGCTCCGCTTTCGCTGTTGAGAATGCGCTTCCAGGTCAGTTCGACGCCACAGCCGAGCGGCGACACCATGCCCAGCCCCGTGACGACCACCCGTCTCATCCGTCCTTCTCCGATCCGGCCAGCGAGTTTAACACCAGCATGACGCCGAACACCAAAAAGCCGGCGGACCGCTTCGGCGCGATCCTTCCGGCTGGTCGGTTATCGCATCCGGGTCTCAGCTCTTGGCGTTCTTTTCCAGGAATTTGGTGGCATCGCCGACGGTGAGAATCGTCTCCGCCGCGTCATCCGGAATCTCGCAGCCGAATTCTTCCTCGAAAGCCATGACGAGCTCGACCGTATCGAGGCTGTCCGCGCCGAGATCGTCGATGAAGCTCGCGCCTTCCACGACTTTCTCCGGCTCGACACCCAGATGTTCGACCACGATCTTCTTTACCCGCTCGCCAATCTCGCTCATCGTTTCAACCTCGTGCTTGTTCCATTGGACTCGACCGTAAAACGATACGAGCTATCGTGGTGAGTTCGCTCAGTCCATCCCGCCGCTTGCCGCGCAGAGCACTGGTGCTCTGTTCCGGAACGGGTAGCTAACGACCGGGTTTCGGAAGGGCAATATACAGGGTTTGAAAATCCTGCAATCCCAATTCTGCCCGCTCCAATTCCGCCCGCCCAACGGCCGTCCGGTTACCACACTTCCCGGGGCTTGACCACACGCCCCGACCGGCCAGATGACCGCCTCAAATAAGCGAGCAGACGCCTCAAATCATTGCCATTCCGCCGTTGACGTGCAGCGTTTGTCCGGTCACGTAGGCAGCCTCATCGGATGCGAGATAGACGGCGGCTGCGCCAATGTCGTCCGGCGTACCGAGCCGGCCTGCCGGAACCTTCGCCAGCACCGCCTCGCGCTGCTTTTCGTTCAGCGCATCCGTCATCGGCGTTGCGATAAATCCCGGCGCGATGCAATTCGCGGTCACGTTGCGGCGCGCGTACTCCTGACCGATCGACTTGATCATGCCGATCAAGCCTGCCTTCGAGGCCGCATAGTTTCCCTGCCCCGCATTGCCGGTCACGCCGACAACGGAGGTAATGGCGATGATGCGGCCGAAGCGTTTGCGCATCATCAGCTTGGTCGCAGCGCGGGATAGACGAAATGTCGCGGTTAAATTGATGCGGATGACATCGTCCCACGCCTCGTCGCTGAGTTGAACGAACAGGTTGTCTTTGGTGACACCGGCATTGGCGACGAGAATGTCGAGGTGGCCCATCGCCTTGTCGGCGGATGGCACCAGCGCCTCGACCTCGGCGGTATCGGAGAGATTGCACGGCAGAACGTGAACACGGCTGCCGAGTTCTGCGGCCAATTTATCCAGCACCTCGCGGCGCGTCCCGGACAGCGCAACGGTTGCGCCCTGATTGTGCAATGCTTTCGCGATCGCACCACCAATACCGCCGGTCGCACCCGTGACGAGCGCGGTCTTGCCAGTCAGATCGAACATGAAACTCTCCTGTCGAGCATGACCCCGATCACGCTCAATTAACTCTTCGCCGCGGCAAGCGCGGTTTTCGCGCCCTCGATGTCGGCGGGACCGCCGACCGCAATGCCGGTCGCGCCGTCAGCGATGCGCTTGACCAGACCGCTTAGCACCTTGCCCGCGCCGATCTCGAAAAAATGCGTGACGCCGTTCTGCGCCATGTAGGCCACCGACTCGCGCCAGCGCACGGTGCCCGTAACCTGCTCGACCAGACGTTTGCGAATCTCATCCGGATCGCTGATCGCGGACGCGAGCACATTCGAGACCACCGGCACTGACGGTGCGTTGATCTTCACATCCGACAGCGCCTTCGCCATCGCGTCGGCCGCAGGCTGCATCAGCCGGCAGTGGAACGGCGCCGATACCGGCAGCAGCATCGCGCGCTTGGCGCCCCTGGTCTTGGCGATCTCGACCGCGCGTTCGACCGCGGCCTTGTTGCCTGACACGACGACCTGGCCGCCGCCATTGTCGTTGGCGGCCTGACAAACCTCGCCTTGCGCGGCCTCGGACGCGACCTCGACGGCAACGTCGTATTCCATACCGAGCAACGCGGCCATGGCGCCGGCGCCGACAGGCACCGCCTTCTGCATCGCCAGCCCGCGCGTGCGCAGCAACTTTGCCGTATCGCTGATCGAGAATGCGCCAGCCGCGGCCAATGCAGAGTATTCGCCGAGCGAATGACCCGCGACATATTTAACGTCACGCGCAATCGACACACCGGCTTCAGCCTCAAGAACGCGCAGCGTCGCGATCGACATCGCCATCAACGCCGGCTGCGCGTTCTCTGTCAGTTGCAGCGTCTCCGCCGGTCCGTCCCAGATAATCGCCGTGAGCTTTTCACCGAGAGCCGCGTCGACTTCATCGAAGACCGCGCGCGCCGCCGGAAACGCTTCGGCGAGGGCCTTGCCCATGCCGACCGCCTGCGAACCCTGTCCCGGAAATGTAAATGCTGCCGTCATCGCGCGCCCTTCGCAAAGCACAAAGCGCGGAAAAAGGTTTTTCCCCACGAGATCATGCTCAAACAGGAGGGCCGTATGACACGGAGCCGGGCACCCCTGTCAAGCCGCGCCGCGAGAAGAATGCAGCTAGAATCCGCCCGCTGCCTGATCGCCGGCGGCTGTAGCGCCTGCCCGCGCGCGGCGGGCGATGCTGACGAGTTCGCCGGGGCGGTCCTCGTGGTCCGGCTTCGTCGTCGCCAGCCGCAGCACGGCCATGTAGTTCGGCTGCACTTCCATCCGGCCGGCATGCGGGCTTTCCGACAGAATCCGGTGCACGCGCGGAAGATTGTAACAGGGAATGTAGAACAACAGATGATGTTCGAGATGGTAGTTGACGTAATACGGCGCGATGAAAAGCCGTTCAAGAACATTCGCGCGCGTAGTGCGGGTGTTGCGCAGCGGGTCGCTGGAATCCGGCACCACCGCATGCTCGGCGATGTTGCGGATGCGGGTGATCACCATCATCCATGTCATCAGCGGCAACAGCCACAGCAACGGATAGGCCCACCACACGCCGGCCAGGGCCATCGCACCGACCATCAGCAAATTGACCAAAACCTGCGGTCCGAGCTTCTCCCAAAAATGCACGACCCGCCGCTGGATTGGCCACTCCGATGGCCCCAGCGCGTTGAGAATTTGCGCCTTGCGCTGCTGGTAGCCGGTCTGCCCCGTGATATCGCGCAGGAATTTGCGCCGATAACTCACTTTCGTAATTGGAAACGGCGCCGACAGGATCAGGTCGGGATCGTCGTCCTGCTGCGTGTTGGCGTGATGCTGCAGATGATAGCGGCGATAGGCGCGGGTCTCGGCAAACACCGGATAGGCGCAAAACCATTGGCTCAGCGTCAGATTGAGTTTCTCATCACTGGAAAGACAGCCATGCGCGCCGTCATGCATCAGGATCGCGAGGCCGAGCTGTCGCGAGCCGATGATCCCGACCGCGAGCAGAAATGTCACGGGATTGGGCCACCACGCAACCAGCGCGATCGAGCCTGCGATCAGCGCCCACGCATGAACGATCAGGGCGATGCCTTTCCATGTGCTGCGTGTTCGCACGGCGATCAGTTGGTCCTCGGTTAGAAAATCGCGGGCCCGCATGCGCAGCGCAGTCATGATTGTCCCTCCTCATCTTTGGTGTGCGCATCGCCAACGACGCGCAACCGCACATCGGCCTGCTCGCCGATGATGCGCAGCATCTCGGCGCAAAGTTCCTCCGCCGAACGCCCCATGGCGTAACCCTCGACGGCGACCCCGATCGCGACCGCCCAGAATCGCCGCGAGGTGGTGTCGGGATCGCGCAAGGACCGCCAGCCATGCCGCTCGATCTGGCCAACGTAAGCGCGAAGGCCCTCGCTGTGCAGCCGCGCGATCGTGCGCTCGACCAGCGGCGCCAGATCCTGCCGTCGTCGCGTCAGCGTCAATGCTTCCGCGAAGAATGCCACTGAATCGGAAGCCGTCACGCTCGCGACCAGCGCGCGGGTGTAATCCTGCGGCGATTGCGCGAGCAGCGCGGCCTGCTCCGCGGCACGGGCGACGTACAGCATGTCGCGGCAGGCGGCCTCGACGAACAGCGCTTCCTTGGTGCGGAAGTAATAGGTGATCTGGCTCGGAAACGCATCCGCGCCTGCCGCAATGTCCGAGATCGAAGCACCCGTGAGCCCACGTTCCTTGAACAGGCGGCTGGCGGCGTCCAGCAGCTTGGAGCGCATCTGCCGCCCTGCCGTGCGTGTCGCCCGCGCAGCGTGCTTGGGATCGCTGCTTGGGGCTTCAAGACTGCTTTGAAGGGCGCTTTCGCTCATCGCCACCTTCTGTCCAACGGTGTCTAACGATCTAACTTCAGCATTCCTTGTATGATATACAAACAAATAAATCAATGCTCGTGGCGGGCCGCTAGTCTCCGAAAAGCCTCGGCAAGACGCCCCCGAAACCAGGGACTTTGCCTTGCCATCCCGCTGAAAACCCCTATAACGCGCGCATCCGTGGATCCCGGCCGGGAGCTGAACGGACGGTCTCAGCAATCTCACCTTTCAGGCGATTGATGTGGCAGGGCCAGTCGGTCCGTCGTCCCGTGCTTCCGCCTTCTGAGCATTTATCGAGTCCTTTCCGAAGGCCTCGAAGGGCTTGCCGCCAGGACCCGCGCCAACAGGAAAGGACGCTTCATGCCTCTTTATGAGCATGTGTTTCTCGCACGTCAGGACGCGAGCACCCAGCAGGTGGAAGAACTGACGACCCAGATCACGGGCGTTATCGAAGGACTCGGCGGCAAGGTCGCAAAGACCGAGCAGTGGGGCGTGCGCTCCCTCACCTACCGCATGAACAAGAACCGCAAGGCTCACTTCGTGTTCATGAACATCGATGGCCCCGCCGCCATCGTTGCGGAAATCGAGCGCCAGGAGCGGATCAACGAAGACGTCATCCGCTATCTCACCGTGCGCGTCGACGAACTTGAAGAAGGCCCGTCGGCGATGATGCGCAAGGCGGATCGCGATCGCGAGCGTGACGATCGCGGCGGCGGCTTTGGTGGCCGCGACCGTGATGGCGGCGGCTTTCGTGGCGACCGCGAAGGCGGTTTCCGTGGCGATCGAGGCCCGCGCCGTCCGCGCGATGCCGATGCAACTGCGGTTGAGGAGTAATCATCATGGCTGAAGCAGGTGCTCGCCGTCCGTTCTTTCGCCGCCGCAAGAGCTGCCCGTTCACGGGCGATAACGCGCCGAAGATCGACTACAAGGATTCCAAGCTGCTGATGCGTTACGTGTCCGAGCGCGGCAAGATCGTGCCGAGCCGGATCACCGCCGTCTCGGCCAAGAAACAGCGCGAGCTGGCGATTGCGATCAAACGCGCGCGCTATCTCGGTCTGCTGCCTTACGTGATCCGCTGATACGAAACGAAACGCCCGTCATTGCGAGCGCAGCGAAGCAATCCAGAAAATTCGGCCAATTGGGTTGCTTCGTCGCTAACGCTCCTCGCAATGGCTGACGGCGAATGACAATATAAATCGAAACACCGCGGGTCATGCTGCGGTGGATGGTTGGGGCGAAACGCCTCTAACCGCTCAAAGGGGGCGGGACAGCTGATGATGACGAGCATACTCATTGCCATTGCCGCCGGCGCTGCATCAGCGCTGATGTTCGCGTCCGTGATTTCCGGATCGCTGATTTCCGTTGTCTTGATGTATCTCGCGCCGCTGCCGCTGCTGGTCACAGCACTCGGCTGGGGTCCGTTCGCCGCTGCCATCGGCGGCATCGCCGCTGCCATCGGACTAGGTTTGGTCGTCGGCTTTTCCTACATGATCGCATTCGCGCTGTGGGCGGCGCTCCCGGCGTGGTGGCTCGGCCGTTTGATACTGCTCGGCCGTCCTGTCGAATCTGCAACCGTCGTGCCTGCAAGCCCCGACGATGCGCAGACGCTGGAATGGTATCCGATCGGCCGTATCCTGCTCTGGATCGCAGCATTTGCGTCTCTCATCACCATGGGCACGCTGCTGACGCTCGGCAGCGACGCAGAAACCATTCAGGCTGCACTGCGCCGCGGATTGATGCGCATGCTGGGTCCCCGCGTCGCCGAAGCAGAAGGTGCGCGAGGGCTCGGCAATCTGATGACCATTCTCGCTCCGGCCGCAGGCACGCTCGGCACCTTGATCGCGCTGACGCTTAACGTCTGGCTTGCGGCCAAGATCGCTCGTACCTCGGGCCGGCTGAACCGTCCGTGGCCCGACATCAAGTCCACCGCGCTGCCGCCGATGACACTGGCCGCACTCTCGGCTGCGATCGCGTTCTGCTTCACCGGCGGATTGCTGGCCATCGCATCCCAGATCGTCAGCGCGGCGCTGATGACAGCCTACGCGGTGACCGGTTTCGCCACGTTGCACACAGTCACCCTGGCGCTGAAGAGTCGCGGACTGTGGCTGTCGTTCGCCTACGCCACCGTAATGGTGTTTGGCTGGCCGGTGATCGTGATGGCCATCGTCGGCCTCGCCGACGCCGTGTTCGGATTCCGGCAACGCTTCCTGCAGCGCCATCGACCTGCGGTCCCGACGACATGACCGCATCCCATTCTTCAACAGCTTGAAATCATCGAGGAGAAACGAAATGGAAGTCATTCTTTTGGAACGTGTCGCCAAACTTGGCCAGATGGGCGAAGTGGTGAAAGTGAAGGACGGTTACGCGCGCAACTTCCTGCTCAAGCGAAAGAAGGCGCTGCGTGCAACCGCGGAAAACCGTCAGAAATACGACGGCATGAAAGCCGATCTCGAAGCCCGCAACCTTGAAGCCAAGGGCGAAGCTGCCAAGGTCGCCGAGAAGGTCGAGGGCCGCGAGATCATCGTGATCCGTCAGGCGTCGGAAAGCGGCCAGTTGTTCGGATCGGTCACCGTGCGCGACATCGTCGATCAGCTCGCCGCCGATGGCGTCAACGTCAGCCGCCCGCAAGTCTGGCTCGATGCGCCGATCAAGGTGATCGGTCAGCGCAAGGTCACGATCGCGGTTCACCCGGAAGTTGAAACCAGCATCACCGTCATCGTCGCCCGCAGCGCCGATGAAGCTGCGCGCATCAAGCGCGGAGAAGACATCTCCACACGTCAGGAAGATCAGGACGCCGCTGCGGAAGCGATCGCCGCCGCCGGCGAATTCTTCGATCCGGATGCGCAGCCCGAGGACGTCGCGCCAGCACCCGCTGCGGAGAAGGAAGAGAAGTAATCGTCAGCGCAACTCTCGCGTTGCCACTCGAAATGAAAAACCCGGTTCGCGATGCGAACCGGGTTTTTTTGTTCTCGCGAAAGGTCAAAAGCCGCTGCCCGGATCGGCGCACGATCAATGCGAGATCGGCGGCGCGGGCGGCGGTCCGGCAGGCGGCCTGGGCGCGAGCGACGCCGAAGACGTGCGTCCCGGCGCCTGCGGCGGAGCCGGAGGGGGTGAGGCAGCTGGGGGCTGAGGCGACACGGTCGCAGTGGCAGCGGGTGCTGCCGCCTGCTGCTGTTTTGGCGGCTCGGATCTCGGCGGCTCGGCCTTGAAGTCGGCAATCGTCGGCGGCGGCAGGTTGGCGGATTCCGGCAGCGGCACCGCAGCCGAGATCGCCGCGTCTCCGGCCGGCGCCTGCACTTGCGCAACAGGATCCCGCGCAGCGACTGCAACGGGGGTGTCGGGCTCTGCACCTCGCTTGGTATTTCGTGCGCCAGCTTTCGCCCCGGCATTAGGCAATGCAGAACCGGGCTGGCCCGTCAGCGGCTGGCCATCAGAACCGGCCTCCGGCGCGCGTGCGCCCTGCTTGGCATTGCGTGGCGCACGTTGGGGCTCGGACTGACCAAGTCCATCCGCATCCGGCCGGGCCGCCTGCTGCAGGGGCGCATCCGGACGAGGCAGCCTGCCCTGCTGGCCAGCATTTGTGCCGGGTGAAGCAGCTGCCGCTCCTTGCGGGTTGCTCGGCTGAGCATCCGGACGGCCCTGACGATTGGTGGGAATGTTGGCGACGCGCGGCGTCTCTGTCGCACCATTGGCAAGCAGAAAACCACTGAGCGTCTTCGCCATGTCGGTCGAGGTCGTATAGTGCTGACGCAGGAAACCCGGCAACGAACCGGGCGCAACGCTCCGTAGCAAGCCGCGCGCGCTCTTGTGGCACTCAGCGCAGCTTCCGCCGAACAATTGAGCAGGCGTCTTTCCGGCGTCGAGATTCTGCGCTCGCGCTGGAAACACGACGACAAACCCGGTCAGAATCGCTAACGCCGCCAAACAGAGCGTTCGGCCAAACATTCAATCCTCCGAAGCGGAAATGGCCCGCCGAGGCCGGTCACCTTTTACCGCAAACGCGAGCGAATGGAAGCGCCGAGATGGCGCGGTCCACGTCTCAAAAAAGCGCGGCTGGTGTGCCACAGCATTGCACTGGACTGCGGCCGGAATCTTTTGACGCACTCTGCGGGAAACTCTGAGGCGCAGCGAATTAGGAACACACGCGGCCTGACAACGATCAGAATGTCGGCGTGAGATCGGCGAGATGGCGCTTCGCGATACGGTTTGCGGACGCCGGCCGTTCGAGCTTGGCCTTCAAGGCATCAACCACCCAGGAATCGCAGGGACAGCGAACAGCCTGCGGTTCCGAAACCGCATTCATGGTATCGACCAGCATCGATAGCCAGGAATTATCCTGCCGGCCATTCTGCAGCTGTTTGAATCCGTCAGCCATGATCCGATACCTTTGAGCGTACAATTCAACGCCGGGCGCCTGGATGCGTTCCATTGGAATGCCGTCTTGCTGCACAATAGGTCGTCCTGCTCGCCAAAAGGTTCAGCAGGATCATCCCATTTGAGTGAGGCTGATAACGATTCCGGTACCCTGTGCTTGAGGTACTGTTGCGCCGCCGCGCGAATTTGCCCGTCTCCGGTTCCGGGCAACCGAAACCTTCATGTTCTCATTGGCCCGGCTTCCATTTTCGCGCTGCCGGCGACCCGAGCGGAACGGCGAGTTCTGCAATCAAGCGTCAAGGCGCAAATCGTCTTGTGCCGCCTTTGACGGCTGGGCATGTGGGAATCGTGCATAAGACAGATCGGTGCTTCCGTCGGGCCTCCGGCTGGCGCTTTGATGCGCGCCCCGCATTCGCCCGAAAACCGGACTACCAAAGCCCATGGCTCTGCCCGAATCGAACGTTCTCAAGCTCGCGCCCGATGCATCCGCGCCGGCGTACCGTTCCGCGCCCCACAATATCGAGGCGGAACAGAGCCTTCTGGGCGCGATTCTGATCAACAACGACGCCTTCTATCGGGTCTCGGATTTTCTCGAACCGAAGCATTTTTTCGAAGGCATCCATCAGCAGATCTACGAGACCGCCGGCAGCCTGATCCGCATGGGCAAGGTCGCAACGCCGGTGACGCTTAAGACCTTTCTGGCCGACGCCGACCTCGGCGGCATGACGGTCAGCCAGTATCTCGCGCGTCTTGCAGCCGAAGCCACCACCATCATCAACGCCGCCGATTACGGCCGCACCATCTATGAGTTGGCTCTGCGCCGCGATCTGATCCAGATCGGCGAGGACATGGTCAACGTCGCCTACGACGCACCGGTCGATTTCGCGCCGCGCGCGCAAATCGAGGATGCCGAACGCCGCCTTTATGACCTCGCCGAACAGGGCCGCTACGACGGCGGCTTCCAGAAATTCGCGCAGGCCCTGACCATCGCCGTCGATATGGCGGCCAATGCCTATGCGCGCGACGGCCATCTCTCCGGCCTCGCCTCCGGTTTGCGCGACATGGACACCAAGATGGGCGGCCTGCAGCCGTCCGATCTCATCATCCTTGCCGGTCGCCCCGCGATGGGCAAAACCGCACTCGCCACCAACATCGCCTACAACGTCGCGAAGTCATGGCGCGGCGAAGTGCAGGCCGACGGCCAGATGAAGTCGGTCAATGGCGGCATCGTCGGATTCTTCTCGCTCGAAATGTCGTCGGAACAGCTCGCCACGCGCATTCTTTCCGAGCGCACCGGTATCTCGTCGAGCTCGATCCGCCGCGGCGGCATCACCGAAACCGATTTCGACAAGATTCGCGATCACGCGGTCGAGATGCAGAACCTCCCGTTCTACGTCGACGACACCGGCGGCCTCTCGATCGGACAGCTCACCGCGCGAGCGCGGCGGCTGAAGCGCCAGAAGGGTCTCGACCTGCTGATCATCGATTACATTCAGCTCTTGCAGGGCTCCGGCAAGCGGTCCGACAACCGCGTGCAGGAAGTCACCGAGATCACCACCGGCCTGAAGGCGCTGGCGAAGGAGCTGAACGTCCCGATCATCGCGCTGTCGCAGCTCTCACGTCAGGTAGAGAACCGCGACGACAAGCGCCCGCAGCTTTCGGACTTGCGTGAATCCGGCTCGATCGAGCAGGACGCCGACGTCGTGCTGTTCGTGTTTCGCGAAGAATACTATCTGCAAAACAAGGAGCCGCGCCCCGGAACGCCCGAGCACGAGAAATGGCAAACCGAAATGGCGCTGGTCCACGGCAAGGCTGAAGTCATCATCGGCAAGCAGCGTCACGGACCGACCGGCACCGTCGAATTGCAATTCGAGGCCAGTCTGACACGGTTCAGCGATCTGTCGCAGGACACACCGCTGCCGTATCGCCCCTAAATCGTTGCCTGCAATCGATATTCTGCGCGGTTGACCCTCCCCGCTCCGCGCGTATGGTGCGGCCATCATGAACCGCGCCACCGATCCGAAATCCATCGCCGCACAGGCTGCGCCCGCCGCCGGCAACGCATCGGCCAACGGCATTCTCACCGTCGATCTCGGCGCGATCGCAGCGAACTGGAAGAAGCTCGAAGGCAAGGGCGTGCCGGCCGAATGCGCGGGCGTCGTCAAGGCGGATGCCTATGGCTGCGGTCTCGCACCGGTGACGAAGACGCTCAGCGACGCGGGCTGCAAGACGTTCTTTGTTGCCACGCTGGACGAAGCGCGCACCGTGCGCGCGACCGCGCCGACCGCCAAAATCTACGTGCTCGACGGATTGTTTTCCGGCACCGGCGATCAGTTCGCTGCCATCAACTGCATGCCGGTGATCGGCGACATGGGCGAACTGGCCGAGTGGGATGCGTTTCGCTCCACTGCCGGATGGCTCGGCACTGCCGCGATTCATATCGACACCGGAATGAACCGGCTCGGCCTCAGCATCGGCGAAGCCCAGGGCCTTGCGCCGCGAATGAAGACCGTCAATCCCGGATTCTCGCTGGTCATGAGCCATCTCGCCTGCGCCGAAACGCTCGGTCATCCGATGAATGCCAGGCAGGTCGCGGCATTTCGCGAGATCGCGAGTCTGTTTTCCGGCGTCTCGGCGTCGCTCTCCAATTCGTCGGGAATTTTTCTGGGACCGCACTTTCTGTTCGACATGATCCGGCCGGGCGCGGCGCTGTACGGCGTCAATCCGACGCCGGAAGCCGACAATCCGATGCAGCAGGTGATCGATCTGAAGGCGCGTATCGTGCAGGTGCGTCATGTGGCGAAGGGTGAAACCATCGGCTACGGCGCGACGTGGACGGCGCGGCGCGACACGCGCGTTGCCGTTGCCGCGGCCGGATACGCTGACGGCTATTTCCGCGCCGCCAGCGGCGTCGACGGCACCCGCAGCGCCGAAACCATCGTCGCAGGCCAGCGCTGCCCGATCGCCGGCCGCATCTCGATGGACCTCACTGCCATCGATGTGACTGACGTCACAGCGCCAGTGCGGCGCGGCCATATGGCAACACTCATTGGCGACGGCATCACCGTCGATGAATTGGGTCATCACTTCGGCACCATCGGCTACGAGGTGCTGACAAGCCTCGGCCCGCGCTACGCCCGCGTCTACAAGGACGCGCCCGCGTCTGCGGAGCCGCCGAAGGCTATGGACCAGCCGGCGCCCCAAGCCGGCGATTGAAGGAAACCGACATCCATCCCGTCGTTGCGAGAAGCGCAGCGACGAAGCAATTCTGTAAATTCAGTCATATGGATTGCTTCGCTGAGCGTGTCATCGGGCTCGCCGGAGGCGAGACCCGATGGCTCGCAAATGACAACCTTCAGTTCGCCGTGCGCTTCTTCAGAACCGTGTCGCCCTTGAACAGGAATTTCTGCGCACGTTTGCCGCTGTCGACTTCGGTGGTGTAGATATTGCCCTTGGAATCCAGCGCCAGATTGTGAATCCAGTGGAAGTCGCCGGCCATGCGGCCGTTGCGGCCGAAGCGCCCGACGATCTCGCCCGTGTCCCGCATCAGCGTGCGGACCTCGTTGTTTGCGCCGTCGGCGTTGATCAGGAACGTTTCGTTGGCATCCGGCCAGATCTCAAGATCCCACACCGCGCCGTTGGCAAGCGTGGTCTTCTCGATGAACATTTCTTTCACGAACGAACCATCTTTCTTGAACACCTGGATGCGGTTGTTGGTGCGGTCGCAGACGTAGACCAGGCCGTCGCTCGCGATCCGCACACAATGCACCGGATTGGCGAACTGCTGCGTCGGCGCGGCGTTGGGATCGAATGCCGCGAGCTTGTCGTCAGTCGGCGGCTTGCCGTAAGCGCCCCAATGGCGCTTGAACGCACCGGTCTCGGAATCGAACACCGCGATGCGGTGGTTGTAATAACCGTCGGCGATGTAGACCTCGTTGGCTGCGGTATCCACCGTCATGTTGGCAGGACGCCCGAGCCGCGTGGTGTCGAGGCTGTTGGTCTGCGGCCCCTGCTTGCCGATCTGCATGACGAACTTGCCGTCGCGGGTGAACTTCAGAATCTGTCCGTCGGTTTCTCCGTTGGCGGCAAGCCAGACGAAGCCCTTGGTGTCGACGAAAATGCCATGCTCGTTCTGCGGCCAGTCGTAGCCTTCGCCCTTGCCGCCCCACGCGCGCAGCAGATTGCCCTCCGCATCGAATTCCATCACCGGCGGCGCGGCCACGCAGCATTTCGTGCGCGGCGGAGTAAAACTCGCGGCCTTCTCGTCGTCGGTCAGCGTGCGCGGACGCTGCACCACCCAGATGCGATCGTCGGGAGCGACCGCGATACCGGCCGCCTGTCCCATGATCCAGTTGTTCGGCAGCGGTTTCGGCCAGGCCGCATCGACCTGGAATTTCGGCGCATCGGCCGCGTGAAGCGTGGCAGTTGAAAGCATCGAAGCAAACAGCAGTCCGGCAGCAGCAAGCAATCCTCTCATCGCGATCCACTCCCCTTTTTTGCCGCGGCCTTTGCCCGGAGAGGGTGACCGCGATCTGGCGCTGCGGTTCTCGCGCGTATTCCGCAAAAGCAGAAACCGGTTTTGCGACACGAATACGCGCAATCCAAAACGACCGCGCGAAGCGAGTATGGCAGGAAAGCATGTCGGCTGGAACGCACAGCCGCTTGAGAATCGCTTTGGTTCGCTCTCAACTCCCGCAGCGCACACGGGCATGATCCCGGAAACAACGGCAGCACACCATTGGCTTATGGCTTCGTCCTGATCGCAGGTCTCCTCGCGGGAATGATCTCGGGGATCGTCGGCACCGGCTCGTCGATCATCCTGATCCCGGTGCTGGCATATGCGTTCGGCCCCAAGGAAGCCGTGCCGATCATGGCGATCGCCGCGATCATGGCGAACCTGTCGCGTATTCTGGCGTGGTGGCGCGAGATCGACTGGCGCGCGTTTGCCGCCTACAGCATTCCCGGAATACCCGCCGCCGCACTCGGCGCCATGACGCTGCTGGCGCTGCCTGCCCGCATCATCGACATTGCGATCGGCGTGTTCATCATTGCGATGATTCCGGTGCGCCGCTGGATGACCGCGCAAAACTACCAGGTGACGCTGGTCCATCTCGCCATCGCAGGCGCGCTGATCGGCTATCTCACCGGCATCGTGGTTTCGACCGGGCCACTGAACCTTCCTTTCTTTCTCTCCTACGGGCTGGTGAAAGGCGCGTTCCTCGCGACCGAAGCCGCGAGTTCGCTCGGCCTCTACATCAGCAAGGCGATCACGTTCCGCAGCTTCGGCGCGCTACCGCTCGACATCGTCACCAAGGGACTGATCGCGGGCTCGGCGATCATGGCTGGCACCTTCATCTCCAAACGCGCGGTGGCGCGGCTCGACGCCGACAGTTTCCGTTTCATCCTCGATGGAATGATGCTGATCTGCGGCCTATCCATGCTATGGAACGCTTTCATCACTCCGGCATAGCGAATCTCGCGGCACTGCATGGCCAAGAACACGCTCTCTTTTGTCTGCCAGAACTGCGGCGCGGCCTATAACCGCTGGCAGGGCAAGTGCGAGTCGTGCGGCGAGTGGAATACGCTCGCGGAGGAAGACAGCACAGGCGCAGCGTCGGTGCCGGTCAGCGTTCGCTCCAAACGCAAGGGCCGCACTTTTACGCTCGAAACGCTCACTGGCGCGACGCAGGATGCCCCGCGCCTGCCGTCCGGCATGGCCGAGCTCGACCGCGTGACCGGCGGCGGATTCGTACGCGGTTCGGTGCTGCTGGTCGGCGGCGATCCGGGCATCGGCAAGTCTACGCTGCTGACGCAAGTCACCAGCCTGATGGCGCGCGCGGGCCACCGCTCGGTCTACATCTCTGGTGAGGAAGCTGTCGCGCAGGTGCGGCTACGCGCCGAACGGCTCGGCCTTGCGGATGCTCCGGTGCAGCTTGCGGCGGAAACCTCGGTGGAAGACATCATCGCCACACTGTCGGAAGGCGCGGCCCCACGCCTCGTCGTCATCGACTCGATCCAGACCATGTGGACCGACACGGTGGAATCCGCGCCGGGCACAGTCACGCAGGTCCGCGCCTCGGCGCAGGCGCTCATTCGCTTCGCCAAGAAGTCAGGCGCCGCGCTTATTCTCGTCGGCCACGTCACCAAGGACGGCCAGATCGCCGGCCCTCGCGTGGTCGAGCACATGGTCGATGCGGTGCTCTCGTTCGAAGGCGAAGGTTCGCAGCAATTCCGGATTTTGCGTGCGGTGAAAAACCGTTTCGGCCCGACCGACGAAATCGGCGTGTTCGAGATGACCGGTCTCGGCCTGCGCGAGGTCAGCAATCCGTCGGAACTGTTTCTGTCGGAACGCGATCTCGGCAGTCCGGGAACCGCGGTGTTCGCGGGGATCGAGGGCACCCGCCCGGTGCTGGTCGAGTTGCAGGCACTGGTGGCGCCGACTTCGCTGGGCACGCCACGGCGCGCGGTGGTCGGCTGGGATCCCAGCCGGCTCTCCATGGTGCTGGCGGTGCTGGAAGCTCACTGTGGCGTGAAGTTGTCCGGCCATGACGTCTACCTCAACGTCGCCGGAGGCTTGCGCATTCAGGAACCTGCTGCCGATCTCGCTGCCGCCGCCGCGCTGGTATCCTCGCTGACCAACGCACCGCTGCCGACCGACGCGGTCTATTTCGGCGAAATCTCGCTCTCCGGTGCGGTCCGGCCGGTGGCGCAGACCACTGCACGCCTGAAAGAAGCCGCCAAACTCGGCTTCGGCCGGGCTGTACTGCCTGAGGCACCTCGCGCCGAGACCGGCGGCGATGCCGGGATGGTCCTCAACACCATCGGCGGACTGACGACGCTTGTGGCCGAGGTGGCCGCACGGGGTAGCGCAAGGGCCACACCAGCCGCAAAACCTGCTGGTACGCCACGATTTCAGCGGCGGGATGGGTGACGGCCTTGCTGACGGGGGCTATATACCGCCCGCGCGGCCGGTGACGGACACTACGCTCTGTTAAGAATGCATGGGATCGGTGAGTAAACCGGTTATCTGTGCCGTTTCTTGGCCTTGCAGGATGTGCGATATCGCCGTCACCTGAGCAGGCACGATCGGAATCGATTCGCCGGATTGGGCATGCGGGCTGACCAGTAGCGGACCTGACGATCAAATGCCGATTACGCTTCTCGACATTATCGTGCTCGGCGTCATGCTTTTGTCGGGCCTGCTTGCAATGGTCCGCGGTTTCATGCGCGAGATTCTCTCGATCGCCGCCTGGGCCACCGCCGCCATCGCCACGCTCTACGGATTTCCAAAACTGCTGCCCTCCGCAAGAGGCTATTTCGGCAACGAAACGGTTGCCACGATTGCAGTGATCGCGGGCATTTTCATCGGCACGCTGATCGTGGTGTCGGTCATCACGGTGCGGATCTCCGACATGATCCTCGATTCCCGGATCGGCGCGCTCGATCGCACGCTCGGTTTCGTGTTCGGCCTCGCCCGCGGACTCCTGATCATTGTGGTCGCCTACCTGTTCTTCGACTGGCTGGTGCCGGAAAAGCAGCAGCCGACCTGGGTGGCGCAGGCCAAGACGCTGACGACGCTGAAAAGCAGCGGCGAATGGCTGAAGTCGGTCTTGCCGGACGACCCCGAGAGCACCATTTTAAAAAGGCTCAAAAAGACCAAGCCTGATGAAGAGCAGACCGATGCGGAACCGACTCCGGCTCCCAACACGGGTGGCTATGGCAAATCGACCCGCGACGGACTGAAACAACTGATCGACGGCAAAGCGGGGCGCTAGCGCATGATCCCCGCGGAGAGAGGCGCAATGGACGCGATGAAAAGCCCCTCCACTGACGCCAGAAATCCGCCACCCGACCTTGCCAGCGACGACTTCGATCTCGACGGCGACAAGCTGCGCGAGGAATGCGGCGTGTTCGGCATCTTCGGTCATCCCGACGCCGCCGCCATCACCGCCCTCGGCCTTCATGCCCTTCAGCATCGCGGCCAGGAAGCCGCCGGAATTGTCTCATTCGACAGCAAGCGCTTTCACTCCGAACGCCGGCTCGGTCTGGTCGGCGATACCTTCTCCAAGCGCGATGTGATCGATCGCCTGCCCGGCAACTCCGCCGTCGGGCATGTCCGCTATTCGACCACGGGCGAAACCATCCTGCGCAATGTGCAGCCGCTGTTCGCCGAGTTGAATGCCGGCGGCTTCGCCGTCGCCCACAACGGCAACCTGACCAACGGCCTGACGCTGCGCCGCGAGCTGGTGCGCCACGGCGCCATGATGCAATCGACAACCGACACCGAAGTCATCCTGCATCTCGTCGCGCAATCCAAACGCAACCATTTCATCGACCGCTTCATCGAGGCGCTGCGCGCGCTTGAGGGCGCCTACTCGCTGGTTTCGCTCACCAACAAGAAGCTGGTCGGCGCACGCGACCCGCTCGGCATCCGCCCGCTCGTGCTCGGCGACCTCGACGGCTGTCCGATCCTGACGTCGGAGACCTGCGCGCTCGATATCATCGGCGCGAAATACGTCCGCGACATCGAGAACGGCGAAGTCATCGTATTCGACGAAAGCGGCGTGCAGAGCCACAAGCCGTTCCCGCCAGTCCCGGCGCGGCCGTGCCTGTTCGAATACATCTATTTCTCACGGCCGGATTCCATCCTCGGCGGCCGCCCGATCTATGACGTGCGCAAGGCCATCGGCGCGCAGCTCGCACGCGAAAGCCATATCGATGCCGACGTGGTCGTCCCGGTGCCGGACTCCGGCGTGCCCGCCGCCATCGGCTACAGCCATCAATCCGGATTGCCGTTCGAACTCGGCATCATCCGCAACCATTATGTCGGCCGCACCTTCATTCAGCCGACGCAGAGCGTGCGCGAGCTTGGCGTGCGCATGAAGCATTCCGCCAACCGCGCGGCAATTGCCGGCAAACGCATCGTCCTGATCGACGACAGCCTCGTGCGCGGCACCACCTCGATGAAGATCGTCAAGATGATGCGCGATGCGGGCGCCAGCGAAGTGCACTTCCGCATCGCATCGCCCCCGATCACGCATCCGGATTACTACGGCATCGACATGCCGGATCGCGAAAGTCTGCTTGCGGCAACCCACAGTCTGGAAGAAATGCGGAAGGTCGTCGGCGCGGATTCGCTGGCGTTTTTGTCGATCGACGGCCTTTACCGCGCGATGGGCGAACCCGGCCGCGATCCCGCGCACCCCAAATTCACCGATCACTATTTCACCGGCGACTACCCGACCCCGCTGACCGATCGCGCCGAGACCGCGCCGCAGCCGCGCCAGCTCTCGCTGCTGGCCGAGGCGAGTTAACTGACAGGCGTGAGGCCTTGCGAACCCTCTCCCCTTGTGGGAGAGGGTGGCAAGATCGAGTGAAACGAGATCGAGCCGGGTGAGGGGTTGAGCCCTGATAAATCACCCCTCACCCGCCTCGCTTCGCTCGGCACCCTCTCCCACAAGGGGAGAGGGTAAATCCGAAACCGATCTGAATGACCCAATCCCTCGCCTCCCGCATCGCTCTCGTCACCGGCGCATCGCGCGGCATCGGCTATGCGACCGCGCTCGCGCTGGCGAAGCAAGGCGCGCATGTGATTGCGACGGCGCGCACGGTCGGCGGACTGGAAGAACTCGACGACGCGATCCGCAAGACCGGCAACGCAGGCGCCACGCTGGTCCCGCTCGATCTCACCGATACCGACGGCATCGCCAGGCTCGGCGCGGCGCTGCATGAGCGGCACGGCAAGCTCGATATTCTCGTCGGTAACGCGGGCGTCGCCGGCCCCTCCTCGCCGCTCGGCCACATCGAGCTGAAGCCGTGGAACAGCCTGATGGCGGTGAATCTCAACGCCAACTTCCAGTTGATCCGCTGCATGGACCCGCTGCTGAAGGTGTCCGATGCGGGCCGCGCGGTGTTCGTCACATCGGATGCCGCGCATCTCGCGCCGGCTTATCGCGGTCCCTATGCCGCCTCGAAAGCCGCGCTGGACATTCTCGCCCGCACCTGGGCCAACGAAACGCTGACCACGCCGCTGCGCGTCAACCTGTTCGATCCCGGCCCGATCCGCACGCATCTGCGCGGAACCATCATGCCCGGCGAAGATTCCTCCGCGCTCGATTCGCCGGATCAGGCGGCGGACCTCATCGTGCCGATGTGCGCACCGTCGTGGCGAGAGACGGGCAAGCTCTACGATTATCGCACGCGCACGCTGAAGTCGCTGGCGGCATAGTTCAAGCGGGACGTCATTGCGAGGAGCGCAAAGCGCGAACCCGGAATCCAAAGGCCCGCATGCTCCAAACCCGCGGAGAGATGGATTCCGGATCAGCGCATACGCGCTGTCGGGAATCACGGACCAACGACGCCAGAAGACGCCATATTGACTTCATACGATTGCCGATCTTCACTTCCATTCAAGCAGACGAACAAGCCTGCATGACCAAAATGACACGAGGAATCGACCATGCGTTCATTCAAATTCACAATCGCCGCGGCGGCTGTTGTATTGCTCGCAACGCCGGGGTTCGCCGACGACGTATCGGGGACATGGCTGCGCGATACCGGCGCGTCGCATGTCAGATTCGCGCCCTGCGGCAGCTCGGTGTGCGGCACCATCACCTGGCTGAAACCCGGCGTCGAAACGCCGGCGAAATTGGGCCAGCGCATTTTCTATGACATGAAGCCGAATGGCGCGAATGCATGGAGCGGCACCGCCTTCAACCCCGAAGACGGCAAGACCTATACCGGCAAGATGACGCTGGCCGGCAACACGCTCACGACGCAGGGCTGCGCGCTTGGCGGGCTGATCTGCAAGTCGGCCAGCTGGACCAAAGTGAAATAACGAGGGCCCATCTTCGGGAGGCGATTGATGAGCGCATCGGTTGTGAGACGGCTGGCGCTGCTGGCCTGCATGGCGATCCTGCCGCATGCGGCTTTTGCCCAGCAACCCCTTGCGCAATCGCCTCCGACCTCCGCGACCCCGGTCGATCTCAATGTTGTCGGCGATCTCGTCGCCGCCAACCTGATCCTCGCCGATCAGCAGGTGCTGGACGCATTCGGACACGTGAGCGTCCGCCACCCGGCCAATCCGCAGCGTTTCCTGATGGGACGCAATCTCGCGCCCGCGCTCGTCACCGCCAACGACATCGTCGAATACGATCTCGAGGGCGTACCCCATGGCGCCAAGACCGATTTTGCGCATTTTCTGGAGCGCTTCATCCACGCCGAAATCTATCGCGCCCGGCCGGACGTCAACGCCGTTGTGCACAGCCATTCGCCTGCGGTGATCCCCTTTGCGAACACGCAAGTGAAACTGCAGCCGATGTATCACGTCTCGCAGTTTCTCGCCTCGGGCGTGCCGGTGTTCGACATCAAGCAGGCCGCGGGCGGGCCGACCAACATGCTGGTCGGCAACGGCAAGCTCGGCAAGTCG
This sequence comes from Hyphomicrobiales bacterium, assembly GCA_021732215.1. Classification (GTDB taxonomy): domain Bacteria; phylum Pseudomonadota; class Alphaproteobacteria; order Rhizobiales; family Xanthobacteraceae; genus SG-bin9. The sequence goes on along the minus strand of JAKFVL010000010.1, from coordinate 40,554 downwards.
CTGGCGGACATGCTCGGGCAGAATGCGGTCGTGCTGATGCGCGGCCACGGCAACGTCGTCGTCGCGCCGACGTTACCATTGCTCGTGTTCCGCGCGGTCTACACCGACGCCAATGCGAGAATGCAATCGCAGGCAATCGCGCTCGGCGGACCGATCACGTTCCTCGATGCCGATGAATCGGCGCAGGCAGCAAAGGTGATCGATCAGATCCACACCCGCGCATGGGATTTGTGGAAGCGGAAGTTCACACGATAGGCGACTTGATCACCGCGATCGTGCGCGACGCGAATGTCACCGTCAGAGCCAGCAGGGCCGCTGCGAGCAGGAACGGTGCGCCCGGCAGCGTCCATGGCGCGGATGTTCCGATGAACAGGGCGAATGTCAGTGTGAACAGGAATGGCCCGATCAGCTGCGCGATACTCTGCACGCTGACATTTGCGCCCTGCAGCCGGCCCTGCTCGTCCGCGCCCACCAGCTTCGTCATCATGCCCTGAAGCGCCGGATCGGCGATGCTCCAAAGCGACAACGGCACGATGCAGATCATCGCCCATAATCCGTTGGGTACCAATGCGATGATGATAAATCCCAAAATCCCCGATGCAAATCCGAGCATGATCGCGTTGCGCTCGCCGAGCCGTGCAACAACCGGACCGACGATGAACCAGCGCGTCAGCACCGACGCGAGGCCGACGAATGCCAGCGACAGACCGATCGCCAGTTCGTTCCAGCCGTAGCGATAGCCGGCGTACAGCACATAGACACTGGGCAAAACCGTATGGGCGATCTGGCTTCCGAAATTCACCACCGCGAGACCGAGAAGACCGGGCCGTGTCACCAGAAGCGAAAGCGCGCCGGCCGGGTTCGCCCTGCGCCAGCTGAACGCCGCGCGGCGTTCCTGCGGCAGCGATTCCGGCAGCACAAACACACCGTAAAGCGTGTTGGCGAGACCGAGACCGGCCGCGACCCAGAACGGCAGATGAAGGTCGATCTGTCCAAGCAGGCCGCCTGCCGCGGGGCCGAGAATGAAGCCGGCGCCGAATGCAGCGCCGACCTTGCCGAACGCGGCCGCGCGCTTCTCGGCAGGCGTGATGTCGGCGAGATAGGCGAACGAGGTCGAGATGCTGGCCGCCGTCGCGCCCGACATCAGACGGCCGATGAACAGCCAGATCAGCGACGGCGCGAACGCCATCAGGATATAGTCGACCGCGAGACCGAAATTGGACAACAGCACCACGGGCCTGCGGCCGAAACGATCGGACAACGCGCCGAGCAGCGGTGCGCAGATGAACTGCATCAGCGCCCATGAGGTGGCGAACAGTCCGAAAATGCGCGCGGCGTCCGCGGTGTCGTTGCCCGTGAAACTCGCGATCAGCCTCGGCAGCACCGGCATGATGAGCCCGAGCGCGAGCATATCCAGCAGCACGGTGATGAAAATGAAAACGAAGGCGGCACGGCGCGGCGCAAGTACGCGATCTGCGATCGCGGGCTCGCCGCTCATGATTTCCGCTTCGCCTTGTGGGCAAACGGATTGGCCTTCTCGCGCAGCGTGATGCGCACCGGCGTACCGGGCAGTTCGAACACCTCGCGCAGGCTGTTGACGAGATAGCGCAGATAGGATTCCGGCACCGCATCCGCGCGCGAGCAGAACACGACGAAGCTCGGCGGCCGCGCCTTGGCCTGCGTGATATAGTTCAGCCGCAACCGGCGGCCGGACACCGCAGGCGGCGGATTGTTGGCCACTACTTGTTCGAACCAGCGATTGAGCGCGCTGGTCGAGGCGCGCTTGTTCCACACCGCATAGGCCTCGACGATCGCCTTCATCAACTGGCCGATGCCCTCGCCCATCAGGCCGGACACCGCGACCACCGGTGCACCTTTCACCTGCGGCAGCAGATGATCGACATCGCGGCGCAGCCCGGTGAGAAAGTTTCCCTTGCGCTCGACCAGATCGGTCTTGTTGACGGCGATCACGAGCGCACGGCCCTCGCGCTCGATCAGGTCGGCAATGCGAAGATCCTGCTCCTCGAACTTGTTCTGCGCGTCCACCATCAGCACCACGACTTCGGCAAATTTGACGGCGCGCAGCGTGTCGGAGACCGAGAGTTTTTCGAGCATGTCGTCGATGCGGGCGCGGCGGCGCATCCCGGCGGTGTCGAACACGCGAAACTCGCGGCCCTGCCACGTCACGTTGACCGAGATCGCATCGCGTGTGGTGCCGGCTTCAGGGCTGGTCAGCAGACGCTCCTCTCCCAGCAGGTGATTGATCAGCGTCGATTTGCCGGCATTGGGCCGCCCGACAATGGCAACACGGATGGGGCGATTGACCCAAGCCTCCGCACCGTCGTCGTCGACATCCTCGTCATCGTCGTCGTGATCCGGTTCCGGCATCAGCACGCGCAGCGCATCGTAGAGATCGCTCAAGCCCTCGCCGTGCTCGGCCGAAATCGGCACCGGATCGCCGAGCCCAAGCGCGTAGGCTTCGGCGGCGCCCGCCGTGCCCTGCTTGCCTTCGCTCTTGTTGGCGACCAGCACCACCGGCTTGTTGGCGCGGCGCGCGAGGTCGGCGAACGCCTTGTCGGCCGGCGTCACGCCCGCGCGCGCATCGACGACAAACATCAGCGCATCGGCCGCATCGATGGCGGTCTGTGTCTGCTCGCGCATCCGCGCGGTCAGCGACCCGCGCTCGCCCTCATCGAGGCCAGCCGTATCGACGACGGTGAATTCGAGATCGCCGAGCCGCGCTTCGCCTTCGCGGCGGTCGCGCGTGACACCCGGCTGGTCATCGACGAGCGCCAGCTTCTGCCCCACCAGACGGTTGAACAGGGTCGATTTGCCGACGTTGGGGCGGCCGATCATGGCGATGGTGAAAGGCATGACGTGTTCCGTGCGCCCAATCCGGGCGACGTGTCAAATATGAATGCTGGAAAATGGAGATCAGCGCGAGAACGAGCCGCTCGGCAATGGAGCCGGGAAAGGCGCAGGCGCCGCATCCTGAGCCGCGGGTTGCTGTTGCTGCACCGGCTGCTGCCGCTGGGTGGTACGGCGGCGCGGCGGCGGAGGCGCAGGCGGCGCCGCGGCGACGCCTTCCTCGGCAGCGGCTGCGTCGCCATCGGATTGAACAGGCTCCTGCTGAACCGGCTCACGCTTCGGCCGTGCGGCGCTACGCTGCTTCTGTCTGGGCTGCTCGACAACCGGCGGCGGCTCCGGCGCGACCTGGGGAGGCGCCGATGCACGCGCGCCTCTGTAGAGATCGCGCGGCACGCCCTGCTCGAGGCCCGGCACGCCTTCGGGAAACACGGCCTTGCGGTCGCCTGGCAACTTCTTCTTGGTATCGAGAAAATCGAACAGATCGGATGGGTCGAGATTCGGCGTGCTGAAGCTGCCGCAGCCGGCGAGCGCGCCGGACAATGCGGCGAGCACCGTCACGGCGATCAATCGGCGCATGGGGCTGTTTCGTTTCTCGGTCACGCTTGCCTCGACTCTCTCGACTCTTGCTCAGCTTTTGGCGACCGCCGGCAGCAGGGCCTGCAGGGCTTCCGCGCGTGAGCGCATGCTCGGTGGCGTCTGCGCGTCGGCGGTGATGGCGTCGAGCCACTGCCGCGTGGCCGCCGTATCGTTGTTGCGCCAGGCCGACAGAGCGAGCAATTCGCGCGCGGTATGGCGATAGGTACGCCCTGCGGCGGCGGCCGGTTCAAGCCGCTGCATCATGTCGGCAAAGGATAACGATTCCATCAACAGGCCCGCAGCGCGGACCTTCGCCAGATCCTGCTCGGCGACGCCAACCGATGCATCGGCCGCGACGGCGTCAAAAAGCTGCGCTGCAGCCTTTGGATCGCGCTTGGCCGACTCGGCTGCGGCGCGCAGCCGCGCCAGCGTGCGATAGCCCTTTGGTGCCTCGGCAGCGATCTTGTTGAAGGCGGCCTCGGCCTCGGCTGACTTGTTCTCTTCCGACAGCGTGACGGCGGCCTCGAACGCGGCTCCAGCCTCCTGGGCCTTCTTGGTCTCGAGGTAGTCATAGCCACGCCAGCCGCCGACTCCGGCGATGATCAGAACCACGGCCGAGATAATGAGGACGGAATAGCGATCCCACAGCTTCTTGAGCCGTTCACGGCGCATTTCCTCGTCGACTTCATCAAATAATTCAGACACTTAAGTCAAACCCCGTCGCTGCCTGGAAGGCCGTCCCGCTCAACCGAATTGGCTATTCCCCGAATGCAGGCGTTACCCTAGCGGTGTGGCAGCCGCAAGGCAAAGTGAGGTTGTTCAAAGCGTTAAGGCTCAGGCTTCGTTCAGCCCGGCTCCGCGAGAGGTGAGCACTTCTTCGCCCTTCGCGGTCAGGCTGTAAGGGGCCTTAGCCCGCCCGCCCGGAGCGTTGGGTGCGATGAAGCCGTTGCGACACAACCGCTCGATCGCGTGCTGCTTTCCCGCATCCGCTGCCTCGGCCGAAAACTGGCCGATGTCACTCAGGATCGAAATATCGCTGTCACTAAGTGAGGCGGTCATATCGGTCGCTCCGAAACTCAACCTTACCAAGCCGGATCGGACGGGCTTTGTTCCGTGCTCCGATCAGCCCTTCGGCTTCAACCCATAGACGTGCTCGGGGCCGGGAAACGCCCGCGAACGAACCTCGCTGGCGTAGTCTTGAATGGCCTTCTCGATACCCGGACCGAGATCGCCGTAGCGCTTGACGAATTTCGGCACCCATGCCGACAGCCCAAGCATGTCTTCCAGCACCAGCACCTGCCCGTCGCAGGCAGCACTTGCGCCGATACCGATGGTCGGGATCGGGATGATTTCGGTAACGCGGCGCGCAAGCGGTTCGGCGACGGCTTCGATCACCACCGAGAACGCCCCTGCTTGCGCAACCGCGCGCGCGTCGTCCTGGATCGGGCCGGTGACATTGTCGCCGCGGGCGATTTGCGCACCCTCCTCCTTGCCCTGCGACTTGAAACTGCCGAGCGTGTTGATCGACTGCGGCGTGAGGCCGATGTGACCCATCACCGGAATGCCCCGCGTGGTCAGAAACTCGATGGTTTCCGCCATGCGCGCGCCACCCTCGAGCTTGACCGCACCGCAATGGGTCTCCTTCAGGATACGGACCGCGGAATGAAACGCCTGTTCCTTCGACGCTTCGTAGGAGCCGAACGGCATGTCGACAACCACAAGCGCCTGCTGCGATCCGCGCATCACCGCATGCCCCTGCAGGATCATCATGTCGAGCGTCACCGGCACGGTGGTCTCGAAGCCGTGCATCACATTGCCGAGCGAGTCGCCGACGAGAATGACATCGCAATAGCGATCGACCAGCGACGCCGTATGCGCGTGATACGACGTCAGCATCACGATCGGATCGCCGCCCTTGCGGGCCAGAATGTCCGGGGCCGTTTTACGCTTGGTCTTGTTCTGAACAGACATGAAATTCCCTTATGCTCCGACCACAGGCACGCCGATCACAACGGGATGAAAAGCGAACGCGAGCGCCAGATACACCACCACCCCGACCGCGATCGCAATCAGATCGTTCTGAATCCCGCCGACCGGGATTGGCGGTCCGCCCGCGTCGGTGCGATGCTTGAGCGAGATGCGGTCGTAGACCGCCCAGGCGAGAAACGATCCGAACAGGATGATCGAGCCGAGATCGCCGTTGGCGAGCAGATGCGCGAGCGCCCACAGCTTGACGGCGGTGAGCATCGGGTGTTTCAGCGTCAGATAGATGCGGCCGCGAATATAAGCCGCCACGATCATGATCGACGCGGGCAGCATCAGCGCGAGCGTGAGATGCTTGAACGCCACCGGCGGATACCACACGTTGATCCAGCCGGTGGCGCGATACTGAGAAAAGCCCCACGAGATCAGAACGAGGCCAGCGAGCGAAACCAGTCCGTAGATCGCCTTGTACCCGGGCTCGCCCAGCAGAGCGAGCGCCGAGGCCCGCGCATCGCGCATCGTCGTGAAGACATGGGCGCCCATGAACAGCGCCAGCCCGAGCAACATCAGCGCCAAGCCCATTCGACACCTCACCGGACCGAAGCGAATTCGCCCGGTCACGCCATATTATCCTGACGCCCCGGTATCATTTTTAGGGTGCTGCACGCAATGCTGCCCGTGCACTGAGCCTGCGACGGAACGGCGAGATGCAGAGAAAGGGCGTTGGCCTCGCAAGCAACTCGCTTTAAGAAAGCCAGATGAAACGCCTTTTCGCCTTTTTCGCTTTGCTCGCGGTTTCCACTGCCGGCCCGGCCGCTGCGCAAACGTGGCCGGTAAAGCCGGTGCGCTTGATCGTGCCCTATGCCGCGGGCTCGACGCCGGACATCGTGGGACGAATTCTCGCCGAAAACCTGCAGGCGAAACATCCGGGCATCAACGTCATCGTGGAGAATCGCACGGGCGCAGGCGGCAACACCGGAACCGATGCGGTGGCCAAGGCCGAGCCGGACGGCACGACGATCGGCATTTCGCTCGGTGGGCCGCTCGCCATCAACACGCTGCTGTTCTCAAAGCTGCCTTACGATCCGGCAAAGGACATCGCACCGGTCTCGATGCTGACCACGCTGCCCAGCGTGCTGGTGGTGCCGTTGAGTCTCGGCGTCAACTCGGTCGCGGAATTTCTCGCATTGCTGAAGCGCAATCACACCAGCGTCGCGTTCGGCTCGATCGGCATCGGCTCGCTGTCGCATCTCACCATGGAAGCCATCGCGCAACGCGCCGGCGCAAAGCTGCTGCACATCCCCTACGCCGGGTCGCCGCAGGCGGTCACCGCGGTGATTCGCGGCGACGTCCAGGCGGCCTGCCTCCCGGCGATTTCGGTCACTCCGCAGCTCGCGACTGGCGCGGTGAAAATTCTCGCCGTCTCGACGTCGAAACGCTCGCCGCATCTGCCCAACGTGCCGACGCTCAAGGAAAGCGGTATCGACGTGGAGTCGGACGCCTGGAACGCGCTGATCGCGCCGGGCGGCACCCCGCGCGCCATCATCGAGGCGATCAATGCCGACGTCCGTGAGATTCTCGGCAAGCAAGAGGTACGCGAAAAGCTGAAGGTGCAACTGATCGACGCTGCGCCCTCCTCGCCTGAAGACCTGCGCGCACGGATCGATGCCGAGATCAGACTCTGGGCCGATGTCATCAAGTCCGCGGACATCAAGATCAATTGAGTTTCGTGAACTCGTATTTGTGCAACCTCGGTTGACTCCCCGGCCAGAGAGACCAGAATATCCATCGGGTTTCAGAAGTTTCGGCGAGTCCGTCCGAGCCATCTCCTTCGAGATTGAACCGAGGCAATCGTGAACGACCACCCCATTCAGGATGAAACAAAGGAAGCTCGGCCTCATCATTCGATCGGCGGAAGCCGCAAGTACATGTGCGAGCCGATCGATATCGATCCGCACACGCTGTCGGTTTTCGACCGCGAGGTTGACGCGCTGCGCCTCATCCTAGGCCGCAAGAATATTATGGTTGTCGATGAGCTGCGCAAGGAACTCGAGGCTCTGCCGGAAGAGGAGTATCACCGGCTCGGTTATTACAATCGCTGGATAAGATCGATCGTCGCCAACCTGCTGAAGAAGGGCGTTCTGACGGAAGCTGAAATCCGATCGGCATTGGAAAACGCGCGATGATGTTTGCGCCCGGCGACAAGGTTCATGTCAAGAACGATTGGCCCGAGACCCGCGGCCAGGTCCATATCCGCTCTCCGCACTACATCCGCGGCAAGACGGGGCATATCGTCCGGCATCTCGGCGATTTCCCGAACCCTGAAGACCTTGCATTCGCGCGGCCGGCCCCGCTGCGAGAACTGTATCATGTCGCTTTCCCGCTCAACGATATCTGGCCGGGTGAAAACAAGGATACGGACACAGTCGTGGTTGAAGTCTACGAACATTGGCTGGAACGGCGATGACCCTGTTTCAAGATTTCAAGAGTGAGGACGTGCTTGCAGCCGTGTTGCGAGTCCTCAAGCACAAGGAGATTCTGACCGACGACGAACTCGTCGCCCAGATGGCGTCGACCGACAGCGCCAACCCCGGACAGGGCGCGCGAATGGTCGCGAAAGCCTGGCTCGATCCTGCTTATAAGTCGCTCATGCTGGCCAACGGCACCCGCGCTGCCGAGATGATCGGTATCCCCATGCTGGGCATGCCGCCGCTTGGCGTGCTGGAGAATGCGGGCAACGTCCACAATCTGGTCGTGTGCACGCTGTGCAGCTGTTATCCCCGGGCCGTCCTGGGCTACCCGCCCTATTGGTTCAAGTCGGCGACCTATCGATCGCGTGCTGTTCGTGATCCGCGCGGCTTGCTCGCGGAATTCAACACCACGCTGGCTGACAACATCAAGATCAATGTCGTCGACTCAACGGCCGACTACCGATGGATGGTGCTGCCGCAACGCCCGGCGGGCACCGACGGCTGGTCGGAGGATCAACTCGCCAGGATCGTCACGCTTGGTGACATGATCGGCGTATCGCTGCCAAAAGCATGATCCGGAAAAAGCCGGTCCCGGACTTGATCCGGGATGGATTCCGGTTTTGGAAGATCATGCCCGAATGAAGAAGTATAGCATGACCTGCACGGAAACAACGATGGGTACCGACGAAGCCGCCTGCCTGTCCGATCAACTCGCCAATCCGAAAACGCAATGGAGCCTCGGCACATTCGGCGCGATCGGCGAGTTCATGCGCGATATCGGCGAAGCGGCGGAAATGGACCACCACTCGGTGATGACCAACCGAGGTGGAGTTCGGCTCGACTCGCACGAGGGCATGCAGCTTTTTGCGTTTGAAACCGCGACGCGCCTGAGCTGGAGCCAGCGCGTTGCCATCTGCTTGCCCCGCGATCGCAGCGCGATGAACCACCGCGCGACACTGACCGAGCTCGGCCCTGACCATGACGCGCTCAATCCCGGCAACCGCAACGACATCCTGTTCGATATCGGACTCGATACCTGGCAGGTCGATGTCTGCGTGCGGACCGGCGACCCCGCTCTGGCCGAACAACTTCGCGCCCATTGCGGTCAGGAAACGTTTGCGCCGGGCAACCCGGCGGGCCAACTCATTCTGGCGCACAGCCCGCACCGCGTGTTCGTGACCCGGATCGGCCGGCTCGAAGTGTATCAGCCGATCCCGCCTGCCGATGGCAAAAGTCCGGAAGGACCGCATACCCACGTCCTGCCAAACTTGCTTCGTCATCGCCGCACCCACTCGGCAACGGAGCCGATCCCCGATGGGCTTGTTCCGTGCGGCTACTTCTATCCTGCGCATCCCGCCAAGGATGCGAACGGCCATGACAGTCCATACGATCCGGAAAAATACACCTCGTTCGAGGCGATTCTGCGCCGGTATGGCAATAGCCGCTTCGCAAATCTGAAGGATCAGGTCCGCATCGCTGTCGAGCAGGACCGCGACCCCGCCGACATGTCCGTCGCCGGGCGGCATACCTTGAGCAACATCCGGGTCGCGCTCAGGCAGCTACGGATGGCCAACGGCGGTCTTCCGGCTCTTGCCAGATGGGATGCTGCATACGAACGCTCGCAGCCGGACGACGACGAAGAGCGGCACATTCATCACCGTTGACTGCATCACCGTTGAATGTGCCGCGCGACGGATCAGCCCTCGACGATCTTCTCGCTCAATTTTTGATCGACGACCTGAACCGTGCGATCGATGTCGGCATTGGGCATGCCGAGCTCATGCGAGATCAGCTTCACCAGCAGATCGACCCGCTCGATAAAGGGCGCTCCGCTTGCCACCGCGCGAGCAGCCGATGAAGGTTTCAGCAGGCTCTCCGCCGCCTTGGCGTACTTCTCGAAAGGCACCTGATCCTGCGGGTCGGCGCCCAGACGCCGGGCAACGGCATCGACATGATTGTAGATGGCCTGCGAGAGTTTCACGTCGCCGTGCACCGCATCGCGGATCGACTGCGGATCGTTCGGCGTGATGCAGCGATAATTGCCGGTCAACAGCATCGACCATTTCGCCAACGGAACGAACAGCGAATCGAACACTTTCAGCTTCACGGGAACGTCGTGGCCGTCCAGCGTCACCGCATCGATGTCCGCTTCCAGCTCCCGAAGCAGCTTGTTGTGCTTTTCATCCGCAAAAGTCGCGGCCTTGAAATTTGTCGGCAGACCGACGTGAAGCACGTTTGCCGCTTCTTCCGGCGGACGGAAGGCCTGCGGATCGGGCGAGCACAGCGTCACCAGTCCCGGCTTGAAGCGTTCCCATACCTGCGCATTGGTATAGGCCTCCTCGAGATCCATATCCGCCAGCCCCTCGATCCGCTTGAGATAGGGCAACGGCGGCATGTTCATGATCGAAAGACACGGCAGCTCCGCGGCGGCGATCTTGATCATCAGAACCCGGATCGTGTGGTTGGTGTATTGCGGCTCCTGCATGGCAAGGGCAACCAGGTCGTAACGGGAGATGTCGACCTTGTCGGGCGAGGTCGCGTCCAGTTTCCCCGGCAGATCGCGGGAGAAGATGGAACGGTGCGCCGGCTCGTCACGCAGCTTGATACGGACTTCGGTGCCATCGCGATTGATGAGTTCTGCGGTATTCCTCCGGCAAACCAGGGTCACGTTGTGACCCGCCATCAACAGCTTCGTCGCCAGCAAGGAACCATACGAGGCTCCAAGGATCAGGACATTGCGCGCCATTCTCGCTCCCACACAGAATTGACTCGAATTTCTCAGTACCCCGACGACCCGGATCGGCGAAGCGGTCGCTTCCTGTAGCGCGCCCGGGTCAAGGCATCAACCGATCCCCGATCAGGCCATCACCGCGGCCCGCCACCGTGCGTCCCGCAGCGAGGGCCTGCGATGCAGCCGACCGTCGAGCAAGGCGCGCGCCTTCGGCGCCTCGCCGCTCTTCATCAGAGCAACGAGAAGCGTATCCTCGATCATCTCACGCTGGGCATGACTGCCGCCGACCCGTACCACCTCACCGGCAACCGGATCAAGAATCCGGGCGCACCCGGAGTAATCCCCGTCCGCAAACGCACGCACCGCGCGGCAGATCGCCGGGACCACCGCTCCGGCGGCCAGCTTCCCGTCGCCGAGCCGCTTCTCGAGCGTGCCGATGCGTGTCTCAAGGCCGGCCTTGTTGCCGGTGGCGGCCGCAACCAGCGCCATATGCACATCGGCGAAGGTCACGCCGGCATTGGGGAACGATCGCTCGGCGTGGATGGCTGCATCGTCCCATATATCCTGCGGAACCGTGTGCCCTTCGATTGTCATCCGCCACAACAGCGACGTGCCGTCGGTCACCGAATTGATCGGCGGCGCGGTCGTGACCTTCGGCTGTATGCGATCCTGGTAGATCGCGAGCGCACGCTCGGCATCGCCATGCTCCAGCGCCGCCAGCGCCTGATGCCACGACATGTGCCCGTGCAGAATGCCGGCACGGTCGTAGATCGGCAGCCAGTCCTCGACCAGCGCCTCTGCGTCCGTCACCGAACCGTCCTCGAACATCGCGTGCGCCAGCGCATGGGCTGCGTTGGCGTTCTCGCGCCGCAGATCGAAGCCGCGCTGCGTCGTCGCACGGCCACGGACCACGTCACCATTCTCGGTCAGCGACCAGCCGTGATAGGTGAGAAACCACCAATCGTCGCCATAGTGCCGCGCGTGGCGCTCGCAAAGATCGACGCGGGCCTGATCGTGATCGGCCATTCCCGAAAATGCGAACAGGCCGAACGCACCGAGCGGCAGCGACATGACGATGGCATCGCGCGGCCAGCGGTCCAGATGCGCCAACGCGCACGCGAGAGATTTCGCCGGTTGACCTTCCATGCCGAGCGCCAGCGTTTCGACGTGATTCTGCTCGCGCTCGGTGCCACGCCGCGCGACCAGTTCACGCGCCTCGGTCAAGCGAATCCGCGCGGCCTGCGCTTCCGCATAGAAAAAATGCACGCGGGCGCGGGCAATGTGCGCCAGCGCGAAATCCGGATCGGCAGCGATGGCCGCATCGAACGCTTCCGCCGCGCCGGGCCATGCCGACAGCATCAAATCCACGCCATGGAGATAGGCCGCGGCGGCGTTATCGGACGCAGTGGAGAGCGGCAGGCCGTAACGATCGTGAATCATCCTCGGCGCGCCGCCTGGTTGATGGTGCAGGTATGGTGCGCCAGAGTGAAGCTCTTGCAGCGCTCCATCTTGCCGGCCAACTGCGAGAACGAGACATATTCGGTCTTCCCCGGTTTCAGCTTCGCCTGATATTCGAGGCTGCAGCTCGAGCTGCCGACCTTGATCGTAAAGGTCGCGATAGGAGCCTTGTTGTCCTGAATGCTCTGAATCGTGTTCGGATCCACCACGCGATACTGAATGCGCGCATCGGCGCTCGACCCAAGGCCGGCCTCGCGCTCGTTGGCAAGGCGGTGACGTCCTCCGCCTTCGTAACGTGGCATGACGGCTCATCTCCTGTTCGGCGGGCTTATCGCCGCTAGACAAACCACAAAGCCGACCGCCACACAATTGCCGCCGGTCTGCCGCTTGATCCCCCTCATCGGCTCCGCAAGAACATGGATCGGGGGAACAGTATGTCCGAGAGCGCCGCGTCCGAAACGTTTTGTTACGAGCGCAGCCACGATATCGTCATCGAGGCGATGCCCGCCGCCGTGCTGGATTACGTCAGCAATCCGCAATCGTGGCCAGAGTGGATCGCGGCGTCGCATCATATCGACAGCCCGAACCGTCCGCTGCAGAAGGGCGAAACGTTCCACGAAAAATGGCGCACCAGCACCGGCGAGGTCGCACTCGACTGGACCGTACTTGACCGGATTCAACCCACGCTCTGGACCGCAACAGCCAACACCGATTTCATCGGCCCGATCGTCTGCACCTACACGTGCGAGGAACTGGCGGGCGCGACGAAGTTCACCCGCACGATTGCAAACCCGAAGCGCAAGAAACCTCCGACCGACGAGATGATCCGCCGCATCGACGAGGAAGCGGCGACAGCACTCGCCAACATCAAAAGGAACGTCGAGGCGCTGAAGATCGCTCGCGCGGTCTGATCGCAGACATTGCACGTCGATGCAGCGCACGGACTACCTTGCTCCGCTGTCCATCTGGATTGCGAATTCAGGTCCGGATGCTAGTATGTCGGCGCATTCCATACATTCTTGAGACGAGGACATTTGCAATGGCTCTTCGTTCTTGTTTGCGCTGCGGAGTGTCTGCGGCCACGCTTGTTCTCCTGACAAATGCTGCAACTGCCGACGCGCCAAAGGCGCTCTACAACAAGACAGTGCGGCTCTCATGGGGCGAGTTCCGCGTCCAAAAAGCCGACGCGGGCGACACGACGCGCAGCAACACCTCATCGGTACTGCTGGTCTACATCAGCGACAATGGCCGGATGTTCACGCGCCTGACGCGGCAGAACAACCGCAACCGCTCAAACAACACCGACGCCGATCCAGATGGCGGCAGCCAGCGCTCCGGCCAGGGATCGAGCAATCTGGCGACGAGTTTCGAGGGGCAGACACTGGCTGTCGAAAATCAGATGCGCAGCGGCGCACGGCGCATTCAGGCGACGTTCAATGGCGGTTTTTCCGGGTGCAGTCTGCGCGTGATCTTCGGCAAGGAGAACGGTCAGGATCTGTATCACAAGGGCATGGACGGCAGGATGTACCGCATTATTTCGACCGATGTGTCCGGCACGTCGTGCTCGATCCGGGCTGGTAACGCTTTCGCCTCGTAAGGCGGACGCTGTGCGGCAGCGTCCAATTCCCGAACCGCGGTCCATAAACAGCAACGCCGCTGTCACCCGTCAGGTGAAAGCGGCGCTTCGCGAACAAGAACGCCAGTACATCCGTGGCAGTTCCGGTTCTGGAGCCTTCCGGCGCAACGCGGATACCGCGTTGCCTGCCGATCATGCTCCGATTTGATGACCTGACAATGTCATTCTTGACGAAATATCAGGCCCGAAGAAATCAGGCTGCGCTGAGATTCTCGGCGCTGACCTTGCCGCGCATGCGGTCTTCTTTTTCTTCGTAGTTGATCTTCTGACCCTCGTTGAGGGTGCTCATGCCAGCCCGCTCAACGGCGCTGATGTGAACGAACACATCCTTGCCGCCATCGTTCGGCTGAATAAAGCCGAAGCCCTTTTGCGAGTTGAACCACTTAACGGTACCTGTAGCCATCGTAACACTTCTCCAAAAACAACGTAGTTTCGAAGTCCGCGCGACCTCGCACGGACTGGTTCGAATTTCGACGATGTCTCAGTGAGAAGAGCCTCGTGCCTGAAGCAAAGGAGGCGCGGTCAACAAGCCAAGCCGCAAAACGAATAACGGCTATATAGGGTATCTGCCCTGCCTTAGCAAGGATAAATCGGGAACACCTGCAAACACGCAACAAGTGCACTGCCGCATGCACAAACAATGGCGGGATTACGGCGGTTAACCAGCCGCCCACCGTGTTGCCTGGCGTCGAGATGCTTGCATCGGCTGCGCGGATCACGACAATTCGGTGACAATTGAGACCGCAGAACTTTGATCGCTTCATTCAGCGGACGAGATCAATTGCACATGACGCATGTGGGAACGCACCGTCTGAAGATCGGATGTCTCGCGCTTCTTGGGTTATCGGTGCTCATCGGCTGTTCGAAAGACGACGAGTTCACACCCGAACAGAAGCTCTGCGTCGCGCAGATTTACGCCAGGTACGATCCCTCGCTGATGGAGGAGTGTGTCGACGCCTGCAAGAAGTGCAAGGGCGGCAACACCGTCACCTGCACCACCTCGTGCAAGCTGCGTGGCGCGAAGTGATCGTGCATCACTGCTTGACGGGTTCGCCGAGCGCCCGGTTGTCGACGTAGCGGATGTTGATCGGCTTGCCGGCGATCGCGTTGCCGAGGCCCTTGGTCAATGGCAACGGAGCGCAACGCGACAGCGCAGCGTCAATGGCGTCGCGATAGACGTCCTTGACTTCGTTTGGCGTGTCCGGCGTCGCATAGGTGACAACCGGTTTCGCAATCACATCGCCTGAGCGCTTGAACGCGAATCGCACCGACATCTGCATCCCCTCCCGCGCCGCGTCGCGCTGCGGCGGGGTCCAGCAGGATCGCAGCATCGCGTAGAGGTCGCCCAGCGTATTCAGGTCGTGATCCGGCCTCTGATATCTCGCAGCGTCGGCCGCCTTCGGCTCGCTCTCGATGGTGAGCCGAAGATCGCCGCTACCATAGGGGAACGGCAGGTCGGGCACGCACGGCCCTTCATTGAACACGCCGCAGAATGTCGGCGTGCACGGAACCCCGTCAAGAAAGCTGCATGGATTCTGGGAGTAAGGCGCGCTGTTGAGCGGACCGTTCCGGTCGCGGCCGAGCGAAGGTGTCGCGGCGATCGCCAATGCAGAAGCAAGCAGGCATGCGGTCCGCAACATGGGCGCCTCCGTCCATGGAAGACGTGGGATCGGAACAGACCGGATTCAAGCGCCGAGCGGCAAATGTCCCTGGCCGGCGACGTAGGCCTTGATCGCCGCGATGTCCGTGGAACTCCAGTTCAGCGACCGGTGAAGAATGACGTTGAGGTCAGCCTCGAACTTCTCACGGATGGCATCCTTGTTGAGATCGCGGATGTAGACCACCTGTTGGGTCTCGAATGCGCGGTTGACCACCGCTGAAATCGCCCAATGCATGTTGCTCATCAACACGGCGAATGACGTGTTGGCCCAGTTCGCCGACAACTTCTCCTGAAGCGGCGCGAGGCCCTGGACCACATAGACCGGACCGCACGCGACCACCTTCAGCTCCAGCCGCTCAGGCCATTCGGCGATCGCCGCATTGAAGAAATGGTCGAAGGTCTGCATCGGTGAGGCGCGCCGTTATCGCTATGGGTTCGGAACCCGGTCTCTAATCCACTAATGAAATTCGCAGTCATTCAATGCCGGCATCTTACCCCCGTGACCCCGTGCCGCCAATTGCCAATCATGAAACACAGGCCGCGCTGTCCTGATTTGGTTATCGGCAGAAAAGGCAGCGCCGACAATTACTTCTGCGCAGGCGGGCAGGAAACCGTTCTCAGGACTTCTTCTTCACATCCTTAACGTTGGTGAAGGCGATGCCCTCGGCCCGCTCTCGGGTGTAGCCGAGATAGAACTCGTTCCTGGCGAGAAACACCGGGTCGCCGTCGACGTCGTCGGCGACGCCCGAGCCGTTGTTGGCGATAAAAGTCTCCAGCTTCTTGCGGTCGTCCGACGAAATCCAGCGCGCCAGCGAAAACTCGCTGATCTCGAAATCCACCGGCAGACCATACTCGGCATCGAGCCGGGCCTTCAGCACGTCGAGTTGCAACTGTCCCACGACGCCGACCAGCGCCGGTGCGCCGTCGCGGGGGCGGAACACCTGCACGACGCCCTCCTCCGACATCTGCTGCAAGGCTTCTTTCAGTTTCTTCGCCTTCATCGCATCGGTCAGCCGCACGCGGCGCAAAATTTCCGGCGCGAACGACGGCACGCCAACGAATACAATGTCTTCGCCCTCGGTCAGCGTGTCGCCGATGCGGAGCGAGCCGTGGTTCGGAATGCCGACCACGTCGCCCGCGAACGCTTCGTCCGCCACCGCACGATCCTGCGCGAAGAAGAACTGCGGCGACGACAGCGGCATCGGCTTGCCGGTACGCACCAGCTTCGCTTTCATGCCGCGCGTCAGCTTGCCCGAGCACAGCCGCGCGAACGCGATGCGATCGCGATGGTTCGGGTCCATGTTGGCCTGAATCTTGAAAACGAAGGCCGACATCTTCGCTTCATCCGCCTCGACCCTGCGGCCGCTCGCCTCCTGCGCGCGCGGCGGCGGTGCATACTTGCCGAGACCTTCCAGCAGATCGCCGACGCCGAAGTTGCGAAGCGCCGATCCGAAAAACACCGGCGTCAGATGCCCTTCGCGAAACGACTCCAGATCGAATGGCTTGCAAGCCTCCGAGACCAGCGCGAGTTCTTCCCTGACCGCCGCCACATCGAGATTGGCGTTGCGGCCGCCGAGATCGGCGATATCGATCTGCTCGGCCGCGCCGGTTTTCGCCCCGCCGCCTTCGAGCAGACGGATGCCGCCCGTCGCGATGTCGTAGGTGCCGAGGAAATCGCGCCCGCGTCCCACCGGCCACGTCATCGGCGTGGTATCGAGCGCAAGTGTCTTTTCGATCTCATCCATCAGGTCGAACGGATCGCGGCTCTCGCGGTCCATTTTATTGATGAAGGTGATGATCGGAATGTCGCGCAGCCGGCAGACCTCGAACAGCTTGCGCGTGCGCGCTTCGATGCCCTTGGCGGCGTCGATCACCATCACCGCGGAATCGACCGCGGTCAGCGTGCGATAGGTGTCTTCCGAGAAGTCTTCGTGGCCAGGCGTGTCGAGCAGGTTGAAGACGAGGTTCTCGAACTCGAAGGTCATCACCGAGGTCACGACCGAGATGCCGCGCTCACGCTCGATCTTCATCCAGTCGGAGCGCGTGTTGCGCCGTTCGCCCTTGGCCTTCACCTGCCCGGCCAGATTGATGGCGCCGCCGAACAGCAGCAGCTTTTCCGTCAGCGTCGTCTTGCCGGCGTCGGGATGCGAGATGATCGCGAACGTGCGGCGGCGCGCGACCTCTGCTTTCAGCGAGGATGCGGGCGCGGCGGATGCGGTCGATGGCGTGGCGAGATCGGTCACGGCTGTCAGTCTGTGGTTTTGAGTGTGCCCGCGTGTCGCAAAGAAAGGCGGCAGGATCAAGGGGTGCCGCCTTCCGCAACGCTGTTGGGTCCCTTGGAGATACATGCACTTGCATCTGAATCGCGGGTCGCCTAGACCAAGCCGTGAAATCAGATGGAGAATGCGACGATGGCCTGGACGATCCTGTTTATCGCGGGGCTGCTGGAAATCGGCTGGGCCATCGGGCTGAAGTTCACCGAAGGATTTACGCGGCTGGTGCCATCCGCCCTGACCGGCCTCTGCATGGTCGGCAGCATCGTGCTGCTCGGACTGGCGCTGAAAACCCTGCCCGTCGGCACGGCCTACGCGGTCTGGACGGGTATTGGCACGGTCGGAACGGCCATCCTCGGCGTCGTGCTGTTCGGCGAACCCGCAACCGCGCTCCGTCTCGCCTGCATCGGCCTGATCGTCGCCGGCATCGTCGGACTGAGAGTCGTGACCTAGCGACCCGAAAGCTCGATCATTTGACAGCCTGAACGAACCAATACGTCGCCGCCGAAATCGCCGCCGACGCCGGGATTGTGATCACCCACGCATAGACGATCGAACTCGCCACGTTCCACCGCACTGCCGACGAGCGCTTGGCGGCGCCGACGCCGACAATTGCTCCGGTGATGGTGTGAGTGGTGGAGACCGGGACGCCGAGCCAGGTCGCGGCGAACAGCGTCGCGGCGCCGCCGGTCTCGGCGCAGAAGCCCTGCATCGGCGTCAGCTTGGTGATGCGCAGCCCCATGGTGCGCACGATGCGCCAGCCGCCCATCAGCGTGCCGAGCCCCATTGCCGCCTGGCATGTGATCACAACCCAGAACGGTACGCTGAATTCAGAGCCGAGATAGCCCTGCGAAAACAGGAGAACGGCGATGATACCCATCGTCTTCTGTGCGTCGTTGCCGCCGTGCCCCAGCGAATAGAGCGAGGCGGAGACGAACTGGAGGATGCGAAAGGCGCGGTCCACCGCGAACGGTGTCGAGCGCACCGACAGCCACGAGACGATCCACACCAGCACCAGCGCCAGCAGGAAACCGACCAGAGGCGACAGAACGATCGCCAGCAGCGTCTTGCTGAGCCCGGTCCAGACCATCGCCGAGAGCCCCGCCTTGGCGACGCCACCGCCGACGAGTCCGCCGATCAGCGCATGCGAACTGCTCGACGGGATGCCAAGCCACCATGTGATCAGATTCCACGCGATCGCGCCGACCAGTGCAGCGAAGATCACTGCCGGATCGACCACGCCGGGATCGATGATGCCCGTTCCCAGGGTCTGGGCGACGTGCAGGCCAAAAAACAGAAACGCGATGAAGTTGAAGAACGCCGCCCACGCCACTGCATATTGCGGGCGCAAGACGCGGGTCGAGACGATGGTGGCGATCGAATTCGCAGCGTCATGCAGGCCGTTGAGAAAATCGAACAGCAGCGCAACGCCGATCAGCGCGATCAGAATCGGAAGTGTCAGGGTGGCGTCCACCGCGATCCCTCCCGCCGGTTTTGGTATTTGAGCATGATCTGGTCCGAAAACCGGTTCCCACTTTTCGGGATCATGCTCTAAACCTGTTCAATCAGGATGCTGTTGATCTCGTTGGCAACGTCGTCGAACCGGTCCGATACCTTTTCGAGATGTTTGTAGATTTCATTGCCGACGATGAAGTCGATGGCATTGGCGTCGCGGTGCTTGAGGAACAGTTCCTTCAGGCCGATGTCGTGCAGATCGTCGACGCGGCCCTCGAGCTTGGTGAGTTCCTCGGTGATCGCGTTGAGCATCGAGACGTTGTCGCCCATCGCGGTCATCAGCGGGATCGCGCGCTGCACCAGATTGGCGCATTCCACCAGCAGCGAGCCTATCTCGCGCATCGGCGGCTCGAACATCTTGACTTCGAACAGCAATACCGCCTTAGCGGTCTGCTGCATCTGGTCGATGGCGTCGTCCATCGACGTGATCAGATCCTTGATGTCGCCGCGGTCGAACGGCGTGATGAACGTCCGGCGCACCGCGGTCAGCACCTCGCGGGTGATGTTGTCGGCCTCGCTCTCGAACTGATTGATCCGCTGGCAATGGACGACGGTGTCGTCACCGCCCTTGAGCATGTCCTGCAGCGCGCGGGCACCCTGCACCAGCGTCACCGAGTGTTGCGCGAACAGATCGAAAAACCGCTCCTCCCGCGGAAGCAGCGCCCGAAACCAGCGAAGCATCAACCCTTACCCCGACAAAATGGTTATGTCACAAAACTGTCATAAACCATTCCGGGGGTAAAACGCGAGGCATCGCCCCGGCAAACCGGGTCATCCACCGCTTTCTGGAGAGTGAACCTCGATCAGGCCGAGCAAGAAGCAGGCAACGGGTCTGGCTTTACGCAGTCGAACCGGGCTTCAGAGCGAGCGGCGGAAGTAATGCCCGATTTCGCCGATCACGCCGCGGCGGAAGGTCAGCACGCAGGCGACGAAGATCACGCCCTGGATCACCAGCACCCATTGGCCGAAGCTCGCCAGATACTGCTGCATGGCGATGATGATGAACGCGCCGATCACTGGCCCAAACACGGTGCCGAGACCGCCGACCAGCGCGATCAGCACCACCTCGCCCGACATGGTCCAGTGGACATCGGTCAGTGAGGCGTTTTGCGCGACGAAAACCTTCACCGCACCGGCAAGGCCGACGAGGCTTGCCGAAAGGATGAATGCCATCAGCTTGTACTGGTCAGCCTTGTAGCCCAGCGAAATCGCGCGCGGCTCGTTCTCGCGGATCGATTTCAGCACCTCGCCGAACGGCGAGTTGATGGTCCGGTAGATCAGGAGGAACCCGAGCAGGAAGACGACCAGCACGACGTAATAAAGCGTGATCGGTTTCGACAGGTCGAAGATGCCGAACAGCATTCCCTGCGGCACGCCCTGAATGCCGTCCTCGCCGTGGGTGAACGGCACTTGCAGATAGATGAAGTAAAGGAGCTGCGAGAGGGCGAGCGTGATCATCGAGAAATAAATGCCCTGGCGGCGGATGGCGATCAGGCCGGTGACGACGCCGAGCGCGGCGGAGGCAGCCACGCCGAGAACGATTCCGATTTCGGGGCTGACGCCCCACACTTTCAGTGCGTGCGCGGTGACGTAGCCTGCAGTGCCCAGAAACATCGCGTGACCGAACGACAGCAGTCCGCCGTATCCGATCAGCAGATTGAATGCGCAGGCAAACAGCGCGAAGCACAGCGCCTGCATGACGAAGAACGGATAGATGCCCGATACCGGCACCAGGGCCAGCAGCACAGTCATGATGAGGAACGCCCACATCTCGTCGCGCATCAGCGCATTCGGATTGCTGTTACCGGTGGAGGATGTGGTCAGGGTTGTCATTTGCTGAGTACCGTCGATCTGAAGTTCCTGTTTCGCAAGCCGCACACTCGATCCAGGAACTTCAGATCGAAAACGGTACTCGAATCCTGGTCTACCAGTGCTCTTTGCTCTCCGAAGTTCGCTCTCGAAATCTCCGCCACGTTTGGCAAACTTCGGAAAGCGGGCACTAGGCCGCCCGTCCTGTCAGTCCTTGGGGTTTCACAAGCAGCACCAGCACCATCAGTACGAATACAACGGTGTTGGAGGCTTCGGGATAAAAATATTTGGTCAGGCCCTCGATCACACCGAGCGCAAAGCCGGTGATGATCGAGCCCATGATCGAGCCCATGCCGCCGATCACGACGACTGCGAACACGACGATAATCAGATCGGCGCCCATCAGCGGCCGCACCTGATTGATCGGCGCGGACAGCACGCCGGCCAGCGCGGCAAGACCGACACCAAGACCGTAGGTCAGCGTGATCATCAGCGGGACGTTGATGCCGAACGCACGCACCAGCGTCGGATTTTCCGTGGCCGCGCGCAGATAAGCGCCAAGCTGCGTTTTTTCGATCAGATACCAGGTGGCCAGACAGACGACGAGCGAGAACACCACGACCCAGCCGCGGTAGATCGGCAGATACATGAAACCGAGATTGACGCCACCCTTGAGCAGGTCCGGGATCGCGTAAGGCAGACCGGACGAGCCGAAGTAGTTCTGGAACACGCCCTGCACGATCAGGGCGATGCCGAAGGTGAGCAGCAATCCGTAGAGATGATCCAGTCCGGTCAGCCACTTCAGCATGGTGCGCTCGAGCAGAATGCCGAACAGGCCGACGATGACCGGCGCGAGAATCAGCGCCCACCAGTAGTTCAATCCGGAATACTGCAGGAGGAAATAGGCCACGAACGCGCCCATCATGTAGAGCGCGCCGTGAGCAAAATTGATGATGTTGAGCATGCCGAAGATCACCGCGAGACCGAGGCTCAGCAAGGCGTAGAACGAGCCGTTAATCAGGCCAACCAGAAGCTGCGCGTACAGTGCTTGCATGTCGAACGGTCTCTCGTGTTCAGGCTATCATAACAAGATAAGCGACATGTAGCCCGGGTGGCGCGAAGCAAAACCATGGGTGCGACAACCCCGGACTTCGCTCCGCATCTTCCGGGCTACATGCCGAACGTCACGTTACTTCTTCACCAGCGGACAGGCGCTTTCCGACAGCGGACGGAAAGCCTTGTCGGCCGGCGTGGTGCCGATCAGCTTGTAATAGTCCCACGGCCCCTTCGATTCCGCCGGCGTCTTCACTTCGAAAAGGTACGCCGGATGAATCTTTCGGCCGTTCGGCTGGATTTCGCCCTTGCCGAACAGCGCATCGTCGGTCGGCATGTCCTTCATCTTGGCGACGATCTTGGCGCCATCGTGGGGATTGCCGCCCATGGCTTCGAGCGCCTTGAAGTAGTGCAGCAGACCCGCATAGACGCCGGCCTGAATCATGCTCGGCTGCGCCTTGGTCTTCGACCGCTCGGAATACCTCTTGCCGAAAGCACGGGTCTGATCGTTCAGATCCCAATAGAATGTCTCGGTGAAGTTCAGGCCCTGCGCCACGTTCAGCCCGAGCGAGTGGACGTCGTTGATGAACAGCAGAAGGCCCGCGAGCTTCTGGCCACCCTTGACGATGCCGAACTCGGCCGCCTGCTTGATCGAGTTGGTGGTGTCGCCGCCGGCATTGGCAAGGCCGACGATCTTGGCTTTCGACGCCTGCGCCTGCAGCAGGAACGACGAGAAGTCCGACGAGTTCAGCGGATGCTTGACCGCTCCGAGGATCTTGCCGCCCGACTTGGTCACGACCGCCGACGTGTCGCGCTCGAGCGCCGCGCCGAAGGCGTAGTCCGCGGTCAGGAAGTACCAGCTGTCGCCGCCGGCCTTCACCAGCGCCGCGCCGGTCGAGTTCGCCAGCATGTAGGTGTCGTAGACCCAGTGCACGGTATTCGGCGAACATTGCGCATTGGTCAAATCCGACGTCGCTGCGCCGGTGTTGATCATGATGGCGTTCTTTTCCTTGACCAGGTTGTTGATCGCCAGGCCGACGCCCGAATTCAGCACGTCCATGAAGATGTCGACCTTTTCGACATCGATCCACTGGCGGCCGATGTTGGTGCCGATGTCTGGCTTGTTCTGGTGATCGGCCGAAACGATGTCGATCTTCCAGCCCTTGGCGGTCAGACCGGAATCCTCGACCGCCATCTGGGCGGCAATGACCGAGCCCTGCCCGCCGATGTCGGAATACAGTCCCGACATATCGGTCAGCACCCCGATCTTGATGTTCTTGTCCTGCGCAAACGCGCCGGCGACGGCACCGAGCGAAAGCGCGGTACCCAGCAGCAGTGCAGAAAGTTTGTTTGACATGTGTCCTCCTCCAGAACTCTCGCCTTGTTGACGTTGTTGTCGTCACACACCCAGATAGGTGTGCAGTTTATCCATGTTCGCTTCCAGTTCGGAGTTGGCAAAACCCTCGACGATCCTGCCATGCTCCATCACGTAAAACCGGTCGGCCACCGTTGAGGCGAACCGGAAGTTCTGCTCGACCAGCAGGATGGTGAACCCCTGCTGCTTCAGCCGCGCGATCATCTGACCGATCTGCTGGATGATGACGGGCGCAAGCCCCTCGGTCGGCTCGTCGAGCATCAGGAAGCGCGCACCGGTGCGCAGGATGCGTGCGATCGCCAGCATCTGCTGCTCGCCGCCCGAGAGCTTGGTGCCCTGGCTGTTGAGCCGCTCCTTGAGATTGGGAAACAGTTCGAAGATCTGATCGAGCGTGAGGCCGCCCTCGCGCACCTGGGGCGGCAGCATCAGATTCTCGCGCACGTCGAGGCTGGCGAAGATGCCGCGCTCCTCGGGACAGAACGCAACGCCAAGGCGAGCGATCTTGTCGGATGCGGTGCGGATGATGTTCTGGCCTTCGAACTCAACCGAGCCGGTTCGCTTGCCGATGATCCCCATCACCGACTTCAGCGTCGTCGTTTTTCCCGCGCCGTTGCGGCCGAGCAAGGTCACGACCTCGCCTTCGGATACGCTGAAGTTCACGCCGTGAAGAATGTGGGATTCGCCATACCATGCCTCCAGGTTCTCGACCTTGAGGACAGTCTTTCGCGAAGCGGCTGGCGCGACGCTTGCCGGATGGGAGACGGCTGCGGGATGACCCGCGTGGCTATTCATGACCCGCTCCCAGATAGGCTTCCTTGACGCGCTGGTCCTTGGACAATTCGGCGTAGTTGCCTTCCGCCAGCACCTGTCCGCGCGTCAACACGGTGATGATATCGGACAAATGGGCGACGACGCTGAGATTATGTTCGACCATCAGGATCGTGTACTTCGCCGAGATGCGCTTGATCAGCGCAGAGATCTTGTCGATATCCTCATGGCCCATGCCCGCCATGGGCTCATCGAGCAGCATCATGTCCGGATCGAGCGCCAGCGTGGTGGCGATTTCCAGCGCGCGTTTGCGGCCGTAGGGCATTTCGACGGCCGGCGTCTTGGCAAATTCGCTGAGACCGACGTCATGCAGCAGTTCTTCGGCGCGATGGTTGTAGACGTCCAGCACCGATTTCGAGCGCCAGAAATCGAATGAATTGCCATGCTGGCGCTGCAGCGCCACCCGCACGTTCTCCAGCGCGGTCAGATGCGGAAACACCGCCGAAATCTGGAACGATCGCACCAGCCCGAGGCGCGCGACCGCGGCCGGCTGCAGGGCCGTGATATCCTGCCCCTTGTACAGAATCTGTCCCGTGGTCGGGGTCAGGAACTTGGTCAACAGGTTGAAACACGTGGTCTTTCCAGCCCCGTTCGGGCCTATCAGCGCGTGAATGCTGCCACGGCGGACCTTCAGATCGACATCCCGCACGGCGACGAAACCGGCGAATTCCTTGGTCAATCCATGGGTCTGGAGAATAAACTCATCCGACAATCAAGATTCCCCCACCGGCCTTCTGCGCAGCGCCCCTGCACGCAGCCGATTTCTGTTCTAACACTCTGATCTGCCGATGATTTATTGGAGCGCGGCTGTCCGGCAGGTCCGCTCGGGCGGAATATGCAGCGAATGATAACGATTGTGCAAGCCGCAATGCTGGGCGGCGTTTTTGTCACGGCTGCCCGACTGCTGCGGTTTTTCGGCAACAGCCACGGCGGCCATGGCAGCACGGAATACCAATCCGGCCGGCACGAAAGCGTTGGTTAATCTTGTTTGAATTGTCATGTCCCGATTCATGAAGTCTTGGCATCTCTAGATTGAAGATCGCCGCCATTGCCCGATTTTCGGAACAGGACCATGGAATTTCAGGGATCAGGACCATCGGTTGTCAGGTCGATCAAGCAGCGCGATCTGCTCAACATCTGGCTGCGCGCCTGGGCCAAGGAACAGCGCGCGCCGGCACTCGCCGACTTTCAGCCGGACCGGATGGCCGACGAAATCGCCGATCTGGTTTTTCTTTCCGTGGTGGAAGAGAGAGGCGAGCAGCGCTTCCGGATCGACGACGACGGCCACCGCCTCGCGGATGCATTCGGCGCACCCGGCAAGGGCAGCTACCTCGACGATTACTTCGGGCCGAAGCTCGCGCCGACCGTGATGCCGGTCTATCGCGAATGCGTCAGGCGCGGCCTGCCCGCGTATACGATCTCGATGGTGAAGGACGTCTACGATCGTGACGTCGCCTACGAGCGGCTGATCCTGCCGTTCTCGGAAGGAAACGGCATCACGCGCCTGATGGCTTCGCTCAAGAGCATATCCGACCACGGCGGCTTCGAAATCCGCAACCTGATGCGCGGCCACGATAGCATCCCCGAATTCAAAGTGCGCGTCATCATCGATCGCGACCTTGTTCATCGGCGAACCAACAATATTCCCGACGTCGTCGAATTTATCTGACTGTATTTGAAATTGCCTCCCCACGGCGACTGATGCAACTGTACCCGTGTTGGATTCGGGGTGGTTGGGGATGGACTTCACCGAAGCGGCGCCTTCCGCCGTCAAATCGATCAAGCAGCGCGACCTTCTGAACACCTGGCTACGTTTGTACTCCGATCACGGCGGTCCACCGCCTTATCGAGACTTTCGGCCGGGACGTATCGAAGACGAACTGCTCGACATGATGGTTTTCAACGTCGTTGGCCAAGGCCCCGACGCGCGGTTTGGCATCGTCCACGCAGGGTCGCGCCTCACCACGATCTACGGCAACGATCGGCCACGGACGGACGACGAGCGCCGTTTTCTCGACACCGCGATCGGGCCAGCACGCTATGCCCTTGTTTATCCGAAGTATCTCACCTGCATCGAAAGCCGACGACCGGTGTATTCGGTGTCCCGCGTGTTCGACCTCAACAGCACCGAAGTGTCCTACGAACGCCTGCTGCTGCCGTTCGGCTCCGCGCAGCGGATCGACCATATTGTCGGGTCTTACAAGAGCATCAGTCTCGACGGACGTTTTCAATTCAGCAATCTGATGGGATCGAATTCACCTCCACCGATTCCGCTTGTCAGAGCCATCATCAATCCGGGTTTGTCCGGACCTCCACAATCAGGGGTTAGCGATGACATCATCGACGCATGAGGGGGCGGATGTGGTTTCCAGCGGCGGTTACAAACCATTGTCGGCAGGCAGTTGTTAAGAGCTTTGCGGGCAGGCTTTTGAGATGCTTGACCGGTAATTTGGCACCATCTTAATTTCGCTCGTGATAAAAGTTTGCAGCAATACGGATCGCTGAAATGAACACCCTGCGACAAACAGCGCTCGATAGTGCCGGTCCGTCGGCAGTCAAATCGATCAAGCAGCGTGACCTGTTGAATACCTGGCTGCGGCTATACGCCCGCGACCAGCGGTTGCCGAAGCTCGATGACTATCGGCCTGAGCGCATGGAGGACGAAGTCGCCGACATCGTCTACTACACGGTCGACAGCGGCGGCGACGTGCCGCGCATTGTCATCGACAGCGACGGGACGCGGATGGCCAACGCCTACGGCAAGACCGGCCGCGGACAGAATCTCGATGACTATCTCGGGCCGAAACTGGCGACGGTCGTGATGCCGTTTTACCACGAGTGCATCAGCCGCAGGCTGCCGATCTATACGATTTCGAAAGTCGTCGATTCACAAGGACGCGGCGTCGACTATGAGCGGCTGCTGTTGCCGTTTTCCGACAGCGAAGGCGTCGAGCGCATTCTCGCGTCGCTGAAGACCATCAGCGAGGACGGAGCCTTTGAAATCCGCAACCTCATGCGCGGCAGCGACGTGCTGCCTGTCTACGTCTTGCGCGCCGTGATCGACCGCGACCTGTTTCACGCAAAGCCTGCGCGCGGCAGCGGCTCCGACATCATCGAATTCAACTAGATTGCCCGGCGACACGCGCCGGCGCGTTCCGGGTTGCAGCGAGCTTTGGGTGTTGCGACACTCGCGGCGTGATTCGGCAGAACGGGCTTATGGATTTCACTACCGCAAACGCATCGGTCATCAAATCGATCAGGCAGCGCGACCTGCTGAACGTATGGATGAGGCAGTTCGCTCAAACAGGCAAACTGCCGAGTCTGGCGCGATATCGTCCCGACAGGCTGCAGGAAGAACTTCCGGACATCTTCGTTTGCGGTGTGCAGCATCGCGACGGATATCCGCGGATCGTCATCGCCGCCGACAGCATGCGCATGCATCCAGCATTCGGCACGTCGGGCATCGGCCAGACGCTTGACGATTACATGGGTCCGAAGATGGCGCCCGTTGTGGTTCCGCTTTATCTCGAATGCATTCGTCTGCAGCGCCCGGTCTACACGATATCGAAACTCGCCGACCGCGACGGCCGCGCGGTCGAATATGAACGCCTGCTGATGCCGTTTTCCGATTGCAGCCGCGTCACCAGCGTTATCGCTTCGCTGAAAGCCATCAGCGAGCACGGCCGGTTTGAAGTCACCGACCTGATGCGCAACGACAAGTCGCCGCCGGTGTTCGTACTGAAGGCCATCATCGATTGCGATACAGCGCCCGATACGCCCGGCCGCTTCGCTCCCGCAATCGAACTCGAGTTCGACTGATACGCAGGTCCGGCTTATGCAAAATTCAGCCCGCTATTTCTTCCCACCCGCGATCTCTTTCGCATAAATCTCCGGTTTGAAGCCGACCAGCAGCTTGCTGCCGAACTCCAGCACCGGCCGCTTGATCATTGATGGCTGCGCCAGCATCAGCTTGATCGCTTTTGCCTCTGACAGGCCTGTCTTATCGCCGTCAGGCAGCGTGCGAAACGTAGTGCCGGCCTTGTTCAACACCGTTTCCCAGCCGGCGTCCTTGCACCAGCGCACCAGATGCTCCCGGCCGATCCCGCTCGCCTTGTAGTCATGGAATTCGTAAGGAACACCGTGACCATCGAGCCACGCGCGCGCCTTCTTCATCGTGTCGCAGTTCTTGATCCCGTAGATCGTCGCCGTCTTTGCCATGGTCGCCGTTTCCTTTGCCAAACCGACGTTGGCCAACAGCTCGCTCCGATACGACCCGGTCACAGCCCCATCCACAACTTTCCTGCAAATCCGGGCGAAATTGGCCGGCCTCAATACTTAGGCATTGACCTAAGTGTTGCGTTGGCCTAATCAGCGACCACCGCATCCGTGGAGAGCAAATGGCCGAACCGGCGATGATGGGCGCAAAACCGATCGACAGCGTGTTCCGCGCGCTGTCCGATCCGACGCGGCGGCATGTGCTGGAGCGGCTGAGCCGCAGTCCTGCTTCCGTCAGCGAACTGGCGGCGCCGTTCGACATGGCGCTGCCGTCGTTTGTCGGTCACTTGCGCATTCTCGAAGGCTGCGGACTGGTGCGCTCCGCCAAACACGGCCGGGTGCGGACCTACAAGCTGGTGCCGAAACGGCTGCAGCTTGCCGAAGACTGGCTCTCCAGACAGCGCACGCTGTGGGAACGCCGCCTCGACCAGCTCGATTCCTATCTGCTCGAACTCAAGGACAAGACCAACCCATGATCTCATCCGTTTTCAAATTCGACCCTAAGCTCGATCTCCTGCTCGAACGCGACATCGACGTACCGCCCGATCTGGTCTGGACCGTGTGGACGACGCCGAAGCATCTGCGGCACTGGTTCGTGCCGAAGCCATGGACCATTACCGACTGCGAGATCGACCTGCGGCCCGGTGGCGTTTTCCGCACCACCATGCGTTCGCCCGAAGGTCAGGAGTTTCCGAACTCCGGCTGCTATCTCGAAGTGGCGCCGAACCAGCGCCTGGTGTTCACCGACGCGATGCTGCCCGGCTTCCGGCCGTCGCAAAATCCGTTCTTCACCGCGGTCCTGTCGCTGGAGCCGAAGGGCAGCGGCACGCGCTATACCGCGATAGCCATCCATCGCGACGAGGACGGCCGCAAGAAGCACGAGGAAATGGGTTTCCATCGCGGCTGGGGTACGGTGGTCACCCAGATGGTCGAATACATCAAAACCGGGATGTGAGGCGGACGCCGCCTCACCGGCCAAAGACCAATCTCAACCATGGCGCCAGATGGAAGGCACTCATCAGCGCGTACATCGTCGCCATTCCGTTGAGTGCCGACGATGCCGAGCAGATGGAATTCGGTGCGGCTCCATCCATCACACCCGCAAGCACCGCCATGATCGCGAAGGTCGGCGTGGCCGCGAGGCCGAGCCAGCCCGCCGCGCTGGGCGTCATGCTGTCGCCGCGGAACGCACCGGTTGCGTGTTCGCCGATCGATGTCTCGCTCATGTTCGCTCCCGCTATGACGCGGCTTCAAACGCCTTGGCGCTTGCGGAATGCCGCCTCTCCGGCGTCCGACACCTCGACCCACCTTTTGTCGGGCGCGGCGCCATCGACGTAGCTGTCGTGCCAGTTCCACCACTTGTACGTCGGCGTCTGCGGATAGCCTTCCGGCGAGTCCTCCCAAACCTCCTGACGGCCGAGCGCAGTGAGGTCGAGATAGCTCCAGACCGAGCCCATCGCCTCATCGCCGCGGTTGTTGATGAAGTAGGTTCGGAAAATGCGGCCGCCGTCGCGGATGAAAGCATTGTGGCCATGCCACTCATCCACGCCGAAGTCTTTGTCGAAGCTGTCGGTGACGGTGTACCAGGGCATCTCCCAGCCCATTCGCGCCTTCAGACGCACGATATCCGCCTGCGGCGCACGCGAGGCGTAGACCAGCGTGGTGTCGCGCGCGTTCAGGTGCGCGAGGTGCGAGACCTGATCGGCGCCCAGCGAACAGCCACGGCACGCCTGTTCAGGCCAGCCGTGCACGCCGGGTTCGAAAAAGGCGCGATAGACGATCAGTTGACGGCGGCCGCCGAACAGATCGAGCAGGCTCGCTTTGCCGTCTGGTCCTTCGAACGTGTAGTTCTTCTCGACGGCCATCCACGGCATCCGCCGGCGATCGGCGGCGAGCGCATCGCGCGCGCGTGTCAGCGCCTTTTCTTTCACGAGCATCTGCTCGCGTGCCGCTTCCCACTCCTGTCGCGACACGACAGGCTGACGGGCTTTCAGCGTTTCATTCTGCATGGCGATCACTCCTGCTTCTTGAACATCTTTTTTCAGTGCGGATTCAACTCTTTGCGCGTTCAGCCCGGCAGCCGCGTTTCGTATTCCTCCTTGAGGCGGCGCCAGCCGTCCCAGAACGGCTCGCTCTTGTCCCCCGTGATGCAGGCGACCAGCACGTCGAGATGCATGTGCCAGCCGGCGCTGACATTGAGCGTGGTGTCGCGATCCGGCAGGCGGCGGTGCGTGAGGGTCAGCAACACCGCCTCGCCTTTCGGCTCGATCTCGAACGTCACGCCGTCGCTGCGGCCCCAGGTGATGGACAGCTTGCGCGGCGGATCGAGCTCGGTGATCCGGCATTCCATGCTGTGCTCGGCAGATGCGCCCGGCGGACGCGGACTTGGCGGCGCGTTCAGTTCGTCATTGCGCCAGGTGAATACGAACGTCGATCCGACCTTCAACTCCATCTCGCCCGCGGCGAGCCACTGCCGTCGCAGTTCGCTCTCTGTGAGATATTTCCAGACGCGCTCGGCAGGACCGGGCAGACGGCGCTGGATCGTCAGCGTGGCTGGTTCTGTCAAGACGCCATAGGCGCTGCGGGTTGCGAGTTGGGTCATCGATCGTCTCCTTGTTTTTTTGTGATCCTGTTGCGGGTCTTTTTCTTGCCGATCCTGTTTGCCGTCTCGCTCTCGCGCGATGCGCTCGCGTCGTCCGCGAGCAACAGTTGCTCCAGGCGATCGAAGCGATCGGTCCAGAAGCGCTCGTAGGTGCGGATCCACTCCGTCAGCGGCGACAGGCCCTGCGGCTGGGCACGGTAATAAACGTTGCGGCCCTCGGGGCGTTCGGCGACCAGCCCCGCCTGTCTCAGCGATTTGAGATGCTGGGAGATCGCGCCCTGCGTCACGCCGCTCCCCTGCGTGAGTTCACCGACGGTGATCTCGCTGGCGCGCGCGATGCGCTCGAAAACCGCCCGCCGCGTCGGATCGGCAAGCGCACGCATGACGAAATCGATGATTGCTGGCGTCTGCTGAATGCTCATGGCCGACTATTTAGTGTCGGCTAATGCATTAGTCAAGGCTAATTTATACAAGCATCCCTCGGCAACTGCCTTTTCGGGCGTGTCGCCAAGACCGGGGATGATTTGAGGTCCGGAGCGGCGGCAATCCACGCACCACCTTCATCCGGACAGAACACGATCATGGCGTATCCGAAAGTTCGCCAATTTTGCGCGCCAATGCCGGCTCTGGTAAAATTGTTTCATGCCCAGCGACGTCAGAACCGGCCTGCCCGAAACCCGCTTCGCCCGATCAGGTGACGTCAGTATTGCCTATCAGATCTTTGGCGAAGGCCAGCCGATCGACCTCGTGTTCGTGCCAGGCATCATCTACCACCTCGAGGCAAGCCACGAGATTCCGGGCGTCACCGATTTCTTCAGGCGTCTTGGCAATTTCGCGCGCGTCATCGTGTTCGACAAACGCGGTCAGGGCCTTTCTGATCGCGTTCCGGTTGCCACGATGGACGAGCGCGCCGATGACATCCGCGCCGTCATGGATGCCGCCGGTGCGAAGCGCGTGGTGCTCTGCGGATATTCAGAGGGCGCACTTCTCGCAGCCTATTTCACAGCCTTCCATGCAGAGCGTGTCAGTCATCTGGTCCTGATCGCTGGCCTGCCGAAGTTCTGCCGGTCCGATGACTACCCCTACGCGCCTTCCGAGGACGTGATCCGCAAATCCCTCGAGCATTATGCGACGGGCGCGCTGTTCAAGGCGGCCGTGCCTTCATGGAAGGACGATCCTCACATTCAGGCAAATGCCGCTCGCTTTGAGAGGCTGTCGTGCAGCCCTGGAAACTATCGTGCGCTCACAGAGATGAACATACAGCTCGATGTCCGGGCGCTGCTGCCACAGATCCGGATGCCTACACTTGTGCTTCATAACCGGACCGACGGACTGGCGCACATCGAGGGCGCACGCTATTTCGCGAAGTACATCGTGGATGCAAAGCTCGTGGAATACGATCACGGCGATCATTGGGTGACAGCAAGCGATTATGTGAGGCTCATCTCCGACATCGAGGAATTCGTCACCGGGGAGCGGCACGGCGCACTCGACGACGAAGAGCGCACCCTGGCAACTGTCATGTTCACCGACATCGTGGATTCCACCCGTCATGCCGCCAGCGAAGGCGACGCAGCATGGCGGCGGCGGCTCGACGAGCACGACGGCATCGTGCGCCGTCTCGTCGAGCAATACCGCGGGCGGCTGATCAAGAGCACTGGCGACGGCATCCTTGCCCTGTTCGACGGGCCGGGGCGCGCAGTGCGATGTGCGCTGTCTATCGAACCTGCTCTCGCTCGTTTGAAACTGTCGGCGCGCGCGGGCCTGCACACCGGCGAAGTCGTCGAACGCGGCGATGATGTGGCGGGCATAGCCGTTCACGCCGCAGCGCGAGTGATGTCGGAGGCCGCGCCCGGCGAGGTATTGGTATCTCGCGTGGTGACTGATCTGGTCGCGGGATCCGGCGTCCAGTTCCGCGATTGCGGCGAATCCGAACTCAAGGGCTTGCCCGGCAGGTGGCAGCTTTTTGCAGCGGCGCTTTAGGTTATTGACCGCGCTCCTCACTCCCACTCGATTATTTCCTAGTACCATAACCAATTGATATTGCGCGCAAAAAAATTTTCCGACGTTCTCTATACCGTCAGGCACACCGTCAAAAACACCGGCTATTGAAAACACTGGTCTTTTTGGTTGGTTTCCGGAATTTGATCCTTCGCGGTCTATCGCGGCGCACGGAAAGCCAACTCCCCTCCTGACCGCGTTCGCACCCCCCGCCGCCTGTACGCCCCGGTACGACTGTTCCCTTACATCCTCCGCCCCACTATACCGTCAGCCGCCGCTAAACTGTTCAATGTATGTCGTTTTCCTCCGCTCCGCGGCATACCGGATTGCTGGCCTTCGCTGAGTCCGGCATTTCAACAGCGGTTATCGGCCTCACCTGTCAGTTATCATTGGCGGATTGGAGAATCTCCTGCTGCATTACTCGAGCTTTGCGCCGCCCACTGCAGGGCGTCACCGAACACGAGCCGCGATGGCGGCTCAAACTGCGCAGCAAGCGCGACGATCCGATGGGCGAGCCGCTTCGGATCGTCCGGCTAGTTGCCGTTTGCGCTGTCGATGAAGGCACGATCCTGCGCGATCGCTTCGGCATAACCCGCGACATCGATGCTGCCGAAACTCGGGGACCTAAAGGCGGAACGAGGCGATGGTCGTTATTCAAGCCTTCGCCTTAGTGATGAGTTCCAGCGCCCGCCGGAGATCATCAGCGACCAACTCCGACAGCTCATCGAGACGAGCGAGGCCGGGCGTGCGTTGCGCCGCCCCAGTCGCGCTCCACGTAAGATCGAGCCGGCAGTCAGCGTTCGCGAGGACGTGAGACGTCGCAAATTGCCGGTGCCGATCGCCGCTTTCCCGATGATCCGATTTGAACAGCGTTACGAATTCGCGAAGGTCTTCAGCCTGCAGCGGCTTGGTACGGAGCGAAAAGCGCTTGTCAGACCGAAGGTCATAGACCCAGATCGATTCCGCAGGACCGCCGGAGGCGCGAACCGGCTTGTCGAAAAAGACGACGTTTGACTTAACGCCCGCGGCATAAAACAGGCCCGGCGGAAGCCGCAGGATGGTGTGGAGCCGGCATGTCTCAACCAAGCGGCGGCGAACCGATGCTGCGGCACCGGTCTCAAAGAGAACATTGTCTGGCACGACGACCGCCGCACGGCCGCCCGGTTTCAGCAGCGCCACGATGTGCTGCATGAAGTTCAACTGCTTGTTGGCGGTCTGAACCCAAAAGTCGGGGCGAACGATAGTAAGGCTGTCGTCGACCCGGGACGACTTCCCTTGTGAATAGGTCACGCTGCCTTTGATGCCGAAGGGGGGATTCGTAAGCACCACATCGACCTGCATCTTTGGTGGTGCCTTCAGGCTGTCCTCGCACGCGATCGGCAGCTCATCTTCGGCATTGCCGCCGACGCCATGCAGCAGCAGGTTCATCGTGGCTAACCGTGCAACCTCTTCGACGAGTTCGACCCCGCGGATCGCTTTGGTGGCAAGCTGTTTGCGTTGCCGCGGCGTCATTTCGGGATTATTCTCTCGGAGGTAGTCGTGAGCCGCGAGCAAAAATCCGGCTGTGCCGCACGCTGGATCACAGATGACTTCGCCCAGACGCGGATCCACACAAGCGACAACGGCCTCGATCAAGGGGCGCGGAGTGAAATACTGGCCTGCCCCGCTCTTGGTGTCGCGTGCATTCTTCTCAAGCAGCCCCTCGTACGCGTCCCCTTTCAGATCATCGGATAGGCCTGTCCACTCCGTCTGGCCAATCAGATCAACGATGAGGAGCCGCAGTTTTGCGGGATCGCGTATCTTGTTTTTGGCGTTGCCAAAAATCAGGCCCAGCATTCCTCCCAGCTCACCGAGGGCGGGCAGAATACGGGTGTAATGCGCGTGCATCTCGACCGCATCAAGGCTGGCAAGAACGCCCCACGAGAGCTCCTTTGGGACCATCTCACCCGCTTGCTCGTCCGCCATCTTGAGAAACAGCAGATAAGTAAGCTGCTCGACATAATCTGGGTAAGACAAGCCATCATCCCGCAGGATATTGCAATACTGCCAGAGGCGACGAACAATGTTCTGTGCGCCATCGGCGCGTTGCTGGGTTCCCACCATAATCAGAGCTTCAACACCACGTCGTTAATCCACCAAATATCACGAAACGATTCGACGTAGACCTTGGCCGCAGCCGCGTACTGCGCCCTCGGGTTCAGCCGCCTTTTGAGGTCACCGATCACATCCTTGAAGGCTTGCGAGGCTTGCGGCATCCCAAGGTAGTCGTTCGGCGCTTCTCGCTTGCCGCGCTCCACGTCGCGCTCAATAATGTTGTAGAGCGTCATGCGGCCCTCCACGAACTTTGGCCAGTTTAGGTGCAGGCCCAATCGACTGGCGGCGATCTTGGCTTCAGCGACAGCATTTCCGCGATACTGCGGAGACAGATCGATCTCGCCGTTCGGTAAAAACGTCAGCAAAATCGGATCCCCGGGGTCGGTGGGATCCAGCAAAGCCGGATGCTCAAGACGGATGTCGTCGCCTGGCTCGGTTGCGCGTACACCGGTCGCGAGAAGCGGGAAATGGGTCGATTTCCCGCCGGCAACGCGGGCGCCCGGAGCAATCCGTGGCCGGTTCGCTCGCTGACAGCTCAACCGCATGTTGCGCCAGTCAAAGGCCAGCCAATAGTAGCCGGGATGACGCCGGTCCTCTTTTACCTTCCCCTTCGGCCGGAAATGGTCGATGTCGTTGTCCGCGCCAGGACTCTCACACTCGGTGTACCAGCATTTGCCGCCCGACGCGCCCTCGAAGGCGTCGCGCAACGCAGTCCACCGGTTCTGGTTTGCCTCAATGAGCGCAGCCCGACGGCGGGGGTCGGCTTCGGCCATGATGAGGTCTTGCGCCGTTTGCAGATCGGCGAGCAGATGCCGGATGTTGGGCAGGATATCTTCCAAATTAATGTACTGCATCGCGTTACGACATGCCCTGCTCGCGACGCAGCTCCTCGACGATGCGAGCGGCTAAACGGCTCCGCGCCTGCTGCTGTTCAGGGGTGAGTTCCACAGTCTCGCGCCAGCGAGGGTCCTCCTGGGCAGTCCAGGCCTTCAGGAATTCCTGATAAAGTGGATCGCGCTGCGTCAGGTCGAAACCGCGCCCGCGCAGCACCTCCCGCAGCCGCGCCAGTTCGGCCTGATCGTCATCAGTGAGGTTCTCCTTCATGGCCAACAGGCGTTGCTTATCAAGATCCGCCTGGGTTTCGGGGTCCAATGTGGTGCGCAGCCGGAAGAGATCGCTTGTTAGAATAGCTGCGACGCCCATGCCCCGCGGGTCTTGGTCAGGAGGGTCAGCAACGGCGCACCCCTGTTCGTCACGCCGAAAAATCCGCACCTGTTCGCGCTTCAATCCAGCGAAGACCAACGGATCATGCGTCGACATCACAATATGGCAACTGTCCCGATCGCGGATGAAACGGTCGAGGAAACTGAGATACTGAGTGCTCCAGGCGGGGTTCAAATGGGTGTCCGGCTCATCGAGCAGGAAGAGAGCTTCATCCCTCGCGGTAAATTTCAGAAGCCCGAGCACGAGCAACAACTGCTGTTCGCCCTCGCTCAAGTCGCGGTAGGTCACGTTCCCGCCGCCAGCTTCCGGCGTCATCTTGACGCGAGTGCGCACCTCGCCGAGCACTTTCGATAGGTGCATGCTCTCCAATGCCGTGAAGAAGGCATATTGGTTGCCGTAGGTTCGGTAAACTTCGGCCAGCGCGTCGGTGTTGGAGAGGAACAGGTATAAGCTCTGAACGATCGGGTTCTTGGTCAAGTCGATCGGAATTCGCCGCGTCATACGGAGCGGCAACAGTGCCTTGTCGTAAAGGTAAGCAAGAAACTGCTGAACCTCGCCCACGGCGTTCCAGAAACGCGGATCGCCGCCTTTGCGCTTCCACGGCGGCTCCTTGAGAGCGAACAGAACACTGTCGAGACCCTCGATTTGCAGGTGGTCGCGAAGGAAGTCGCGGTCGGCCTTCGACGCCTCACTCGCCTCCATGAAGAAGGCGATCAGGGCGAACTGGCCGTGCAGCGTTTCGGCGTAGAACAGCCGTCGCAGCGAATTCGGGTCAGCGATCGCCTTCCCACGTTGCTCCGGCGCTTTGATGATCCAGCTGTAAAAGCGCTCCCGATGCTTCTCGAAGATCGACGTTAGGCGATCACTCGGCCCAGAGTAATAGCCGAACACAAACGCCGGCCGGTGGCGAGGCCGCCCATCCGCGTCCTCCGCCATGAAGGCCTTGCGGGATAAGTCCGCGAACGACTCTTCGCCCGGCCGCCTTATCCGAAAGCTGGGATGCTGGTCGGCCTTCGCCTTGACCGATATGATGTTGTCACGGCACTCATATTGCAGCTCGTAGTCGAAGGGGGCCTCCACATCGAGATCGAGGTTGCGGAAGACCAGCGCTAGGCCCTCGATCAGATTCGACTTCCCGGCACCGTTTTCGCCAACGAGGACGGTGTAAGGTGAGAGCTCGTCGAAGACGACGTTAAGGTCACGAAGGTTTTTGAAGGAGCCGATCCTGACCTTCTCAAGCCGCATCGACGATCTCCACTTCGGCGTTCTCGGTTGCCTCGCCTCTCAGCCGCAAGCTTCCTTTCATGCCCTCGCGAAGCGCGAGGTAGAAAAGTTCGACATGCTCGGGCATGTCGCGATTGTATCCCGCTAATGCGAACAGATCCGGCAAGGGAAGAACCCCGCCATTCTCGCGGAGGACGGACGTCAGATCAGGACTTGGCTCCGCCTGTCGCGATGGGCGTGGTTTACGTTGCGGCATATTCTTTCCTCCCGAGCTCTTCGTCGTCACCGCGGTCACAGCCTGCGGCGGACCGCCCAGCCTGATTGCGAGCGCCGACGCCGGCTCATCGTTGGGATCCTGAGGAGCGAGTTCTCCGGCCACGGCCGCAGCGAACAGCTCCTGCTCGAGATCAGGCAGGCGAGCCAACGAGGTCCGTACGGCTGATATCTGTTGTTATGTGATGCGCAGCCGATCTCGCGCCGCCTGCACAATCCTCGCCTGCTCCGCCAAAGGTGGCGTCGGGAACGGCAACGCCCGGTATCGCTCTAGGCCTAGGCTCAGGACTCATTGATCCAGAAGATCATGATGGCGGCGATGGTGATGGCGGCCATGAAGGTGTGGGCGCACCGGTCGTAGCGGGTGGCGATGCGGCGCCAGTCCTTGAGGCGGGCGAAGAGGTTCTCGATCCTGTGTCGGCGGCGATAGACGGCCGGGTCGTGGGGGATTGGGATCTTGCGGCTGCGGCTTGAGGGGATGCAGGCGTCGGTTCCGCGGGCGGCGAGAGCGTCGCGGAAGCCGCGGCTGTCGTAGCCCCTGTCGCCGATGAGGACGCGGGCGCGCGGCAGGGCGCCCAGCATGAGGGCGGCGCCCCTGTGGTCGCTCATCTGGCCTTCGGTGAGCAGCATGACCAGGGGCCGCCCCCGGTCGTCGCAGACGGTGTGCAGCTTGGAGTTCAGGCCGCCCTTGGTTCGCCCGATGCGGCGGGGAACATCCCCTTTTTGAGCAGGCTCGCCGCCGTGCGATGCGCCTTCAGGTGGGTGCTGTCGATCATGATGGCGTCCGGCTCTCCCGCCTGTCCGGCCAGGGCCGCGAAGATGCGGTCGAACACCCCCAGGCGGCTCCAGCGCACAAACCGATTATACAGCGTCTTGTGCGGCCCATAGGCCGACGGCGCATCGCGCCAGCGCAGGCCGTTCCGGATCACGAACACGATCCCCGACACCACCCGCCGGTCATCCACCCGAGGTACGCCGTGCGCCAACGGAAAGAACGGCGCAATCACCGCCATCTGCCTGTCCGACAACCACAAAAGATCGCTCATCAACGCCTCCCCGATCCCTATCGGGAATCAGAGCAACGCCCGTCATGCAAGCAATTTAATAGGTCCTGAGCCTAGATGGGCAATGTTGGTCGACCACCGGGCAATGGATTTGAAAACACCCGAATGCATGTAGTGTCGAAAGACCAACAGCGCGTAATTGGGGTCCACGTGCTCATACGCTCTGAAGCGTATAAGCGTATTCTGGAAGCACGCGCCCGGCACCTCACCTCGGTAGATCGCTGGGCGACCCACCAGCTCAGGGCTCTGTCCCTCGTTCAGCAGAATGTCCCCGTCGCGCAATTCATAGATGGCCACTTCCTCAGGCTCGAAGTTCATGCGGAGCACGTCCGAGGTATCGATCCGATCCTCATAGACGTTGGCGACCCGAAGATAGGGCCGCATGTGCTTGCCGCGTTCATGCTTGGGTGAACGCTGGCGGCCGAGGGTCACCTCGCCCGCCCCATCGACGCGCGACCAAGCCCAGCCCGCGGGAAGCACCGGGTCAAAGCCTTCTAGGTTAGGCGCCCGTTCGCTTTGACCGAATAGATCTGGTTCAGCGCGCGCCGCGCTCGCCGGCGTGCGGCTGCGCTCGGATAGCTCTTCATCCCGCTGCGCGACCAGCTCACCGGCAACGGCCGCAGCGAGCACCTCTCGGAGCTGCTCATCCAGAAGCCGCAATGCGGACTGGAGTCGCGTCTCGGCCTCGCGGATTTCGGTCAAGCGTTGGTCAGCTATGGCAACGATCCGCGCCTGTTCCTTCAACGGTGGCAATGGAAAGTCTAGTTCTGCGAATCGCGAAGCGCCGAGATGCTGAATGCCGACACCTCGAGCGGCTTGAGCGAAGGCGCCGGATACGGCCATTTGTCGGAATACGATCAACGCATACTCGGGCGTGGTTAGATGGGGGCGAAAACGGATGACCGTGTTCTGATAGCAGCAGGGCTGCACCTCACCGCGCCAGATCGCTGATCGGCCGACTTGGCTAGCGCTCCCCGAGGCTTCGGTCAGCAGGACATCCCCCACCTCAAGACCGAACACCTGCTGCTCGGCCGGGGTGAAATTCATCTCCAGCAGGTCATCAAGATTGATACCCGCAGGGGTGATATTCGCGGCTCGAATATATTTGGTCAGGTGTTCGCCCATGGCTTGATCCGGGGACCGTTGACGGCCGAGTCGAACGGCGCCGGCCTGGTCGACGCGGACCACCGCCCAGCCGGCCGGAAGGTCGGGTCGAGAAGGTGTCTGATCGTCGTTCGTGCTCATGGTCTTGTGCGCCTATTACCGCGCACCAAGAAGCTGAACCGCCCAAAGGCTCGCCTTCACCCCCTTGATGCGTCCGGCTGTAAGCCGTACAATAGCCTTCAGGCGATCATTAAGGCAATGGCCCATGAAACATACGGCGGCGAAAAGGCGGGTCGCGGCCCGCAGCGAGCGATTGGAGGCGCGTGTGTCTGCGGATTCCGACGAAGTCGCCCGGGTGTACCGATATGAAGTCGCCCGGGGATTCCGAGACGATGTCGCCCACCTCTCCGATTTGATCTCGCCCGGGGGCGAGGCGTTCTAGCTGCTGAGGTTCTCT
>JAKFVL010000032.1 GCA_021732215.1 Hyphomicrobiales bacterium | reverse complement strand
GACCCCTCCCCGCCACGCGCTACGCGCGCGGGTGGAGGGGAGACCAGGCACATCGCCCAAAAGGCAGGCCACAACAATCCGCCGCCGACGCTGACCGAGGTCGTCGGCACGCTCAGCACGCTTGGCAAATCAGAACTGCCTGCACAGCTTGCGCGATGGCTTGACGAACTAGACGAAACCGGGCGCTGGGCGCTGTTGAAACTCGTCACCGGCGGTTTGCGCATCGGCGTTTCCGCGCGCCTTGCCAAGACCGCAGCGGCCGCGCTCGGCGACAAGGACGCGCACGATATCGAACTGGTCTGGCCCGGTCTTGTGCCGCCCTATCTCGATCTGTTCGCCTGGCTGGAAGGCCGTGCCGACAAGCCGGTCAACCGCGACCCGGCTCCGTTCAATCCGGTGATGCTGGCGCACGCGATCGAGGACAGCGATTTCGCAGCACTCGATCCCGCTGACTTCACCGCCGAATGGAAATGGGACGGCATCCGCATCCAGGCTGTCAGCGGCCGCGACGAGCACGGCGATCTGGTGACGCGGTTCTATTCGCGCACCGGCGAAGACATCACCGGCGCGTTTCCCGATCTGGTCACTGCGTTTCGCGATCCCGTCGCGATCGACGGCGAGCTGCTGGTGCTGCGCGAGGGCCGCGTGCAGACCTTCAACGTGTTGCAGCAGCGGCTCAACCGCAAAAGCGTGACGCCGAAATTGATAAAGGACTACCCGGCGCATCTGCGCGCCTATGATCTGCTCAGCGATAATGGCGAGGACTTGCGCGAGCTGCCTTTGATCGAACGGCGCACGCGGCTGGAGACATTCGTCAAACGGCTTGGCGATCCGCGCATCGACCTCTCGTCACAGATCGCCTTCAAGAGCTGGGACGAACTTGCCGCCGCGCGGGCCGATCCAGCGCGCGCAGGCGCCGGAGACGATGCCGAGGCGGTCGAAGGCGTGATGCTGAAGCGGCGCGATGCGCCATATGTGCCGGGACGCCCGAAGGGCCAGTGGTGGAAATGGAAGCGCGATCCGCACATCATCGATGCGGTGCTGATGTATGCGCAGCGCGGCCACGGCAAGCGTTCGTCGTATTATTCCGACTATACCTTCGGCGTCTGGACCGAGGGCGATGACGGCGACACGCTGGTGCCGGTCGGCAAAGCCTATTTCGGTTTCACCGACGAAGAACTGATCGAGATCGATCGCTTCGTGCGGCGTCATACCATCGAGCGCTTCGGTCCGGTAAGGGAAGTCACTCACGAACCCGATCAGGGATTGGTGTTCGAAGTCGCCTTCGAGGGACTGGCTCGCTCGACACGGCACAAATCGGGCGTGGCGATGCGGTTTCCGCGCATCAGCCGCCTGCGCTGGGACAAGCCGCCGCGCGACGCCGACCGGCTGGAAACGCTGGAGCGGATGCTGAAGAGCGAGACGGAAAAGATTGTCTCCGAAGCAGCTTCGTAAGCGCGCTGATCCGAACGTTAAGAG
The DNA here is from genome assembly GCA_021732215.1 of Hyphomicrobiales bacterium. Lineage (GTDB taxonomy): Bacteria > Pseudomonadota > Alphaproteobacteria > Rhizobiales > Xanthobacteraceae > SG-bin9. The sequence continues at coordinate 312,001 of JAKFVL010000032.1, read as the reverse complement.
TCGTCCCCGCGAACGCGGGGACGACACTCACTCACCACACCGACTTGCGTTTGCGCAGGTCGTCAGCTTCGGCCCTGGTGAGCGGCTGGATCATCTTGCCTTGAAGCATCAGAAACAGCCGCGCGGTCTCTTCGAGTTCTTCGGTCGCATAGATTGCATTTTCCAGCGTGGTGCCTGCGACCACCGGCCCGTGGTTGGACAGCAGCATCGCGTGATGCTTGCCCGCGAGCTTTTCGACCGCGCGCGCCAGTTCGTCATCGCCCGGCGCGAAGTACGGAACCAGCGGCAAATGTCCGATGCGCATGACGTAATAGGCGGTCAGCGGCGGCAGGCAATCATGATGATCGAGCCCGTGCAGGCACGACACCGCAACCGAGTGCGTCGAATGCAGATGCACGACGGCGTGCGCGCCGTCGCGTTGTCCATACATCGCGCGATGCAAGAAGGCTTCCTTGGTCGGTGCGTCGCCATCGACGAGACGGCCCTTGGCATCGAGCCGCGACAGCCGCGCCGGATCGAGCGCGCCGAGCGAGGCATTGGTCGGCGTCATCAACCAGCCGCCATCCGGCAGCCGCACCGAGATGTTGCCGCTGGAGCCATGGGTCAGTCCGCGGTTGAACAGCGAAGCGCCGGTCGCGCAGATCTGCTCGCGGAGTTTACTTTCGCTCACGATAATCGGTCCCAGGCCTTGAGGAAGAAATCCTCGCTGCCGAAGTTACCTGACTTCAGCGCCAGCGCCACATCCGGCTTCGAGGTGCTGCGGGTCCATGGCACGCCGGGATCGATCTCCGGTCCGATGGTCAGCGCCTTGACGCCGAGCGCCTGCACCACGGCACCCGAGGTCTCGCCACCGGCAACGATCAGCCGCGTGAACCCGCGCGCCGGAAGCGCCGCAGCCACCGCGCCCAAAAGATGCTCGACCACGATGCCTGCTTTGTCGCGGCCAAGCCGCTCCTGCGCAACACGCACGGCATCCGGCTCATCGCTGGAGTAAATCAGAAACGGTTTGTCAGCGGGCTGGCGATCGACCCATTGCAGCAGCTGCGATGGATTCTGCACGCCGTCGGCGATCTCCAGCGGATCGATCCGGAAGCTGGGAATTCCGGCAGCAATCGCCGCCCTGACCTGACCGCGCGTGGCAGCTGAACACGATCCGGCCAGAATCGCGCGGCAGCCTTGAGGCGCTGCCATGCGCTCGGCTGCCGGCGTCAGTTGATCGATCAATCCGGCAGCCAGATAGGCTTGCGGCAATCCCATGGCGACACCGGAGCCGCCGGTGATCAGCGGCAGATGCGATAACGCCGCACCAATGCTGCGCAGGTGATCGTCCTTCACCGCATCGACGATGAAGATGCGATGCTCGCGATCGCTTTCCAGCACCTTGCGCAGCGCGTCCGCTCCCGCATCGACGGTTGCATAATGGATGAGACCAACTTTCAGTTTGGTCTGCCGTTGCAACACCCGCACCAGATTCGAATCGCGCATCGGCGTCAGCGGGTGATCTTTCATCGGGCTTTCGCTGAGCGGAATGCCGTTGACGAACAAGTTGCCCATGAACAACGTGCGCCCGGCCTGCGGAAACACCGGGCAGGCAATGGTGACGCCGCCGCCGGTGACGCCGAGCAGCGCCTCGGTGACCGGGCCGATATTGCCATCATCCGTCGAATCGAATGTCGAGCAATACTTGAAGAGCAGCCGTTGCGCGCCAAGCCGCTGCAAGACCTCCGCGGCATCGAGCGACTGCTTCACCGCGTCCGCCGCCGGGATCGTGCGCGACTTCAGCGCAATCACCAGCGCATCGACGTTGTTTACATCCAGATCGTCCGGCGGCAGGCCAGCCGATTGCACCGTCCGCATCCCTTCGCGCGTCAGCATCAGCGCGAGATCGGTCGCGCCGGTGAGATCGTCGGCGATGCAACCGAGGATCATGATGGTTTTTCTTGACGCATGGTCTTGAGCCAGCCCAGCCCGTCCACTGTCTTGCCCTTCGGGTTGTATTCGCAGCCGACAAAACCCGCGTAGCCGAGCCGGTCCAGCGTGGCGAATATGCGCGCATCGTCCAATTCGCCGGTGCCCGGCTCGTTGCGCTCGGGCACGGACGCGGTCTGGACATGACCGATGATCGGCATCATCGCCTCCAGCCCGCGGATCACGTCGCCATGGATGATCTGGCGATGGTAGATGTCGAACTGCAGTTTGAGATTCGATCGCGCCAGGCGCGTCACGATCTCCGCCGCCACATCGAAATTGTTCAGGAAAAAACCCGGCACATTGCGCGCGTTTATCGGCTCGATGACGATATCGAGGCCCTTCGGTGCAGCGCGATCGCAGGCAAACCGGATCGCACTTTCGTAAGCAGCCTTCGCCACCGGATCGCCCGGCTTCGCGATGCCCGCCATCAGATGCAGCCGCTTCACGCCGGTCGCATCCGCGTACACCAGCGCTTTACCGATCGACGCCTCGAACTCGGCGCGCCGTTCGGGGAATACGGCGAGGCCACGCTCACCGTTTGCCCAATCGCCGGGCGGGCAGTTGAACAGCGCCTGCGTGAGCTGGTTGTCCTTCAGCGCCATCCCGACCGCCTCCGGCGGATGATCGTAGGGAAACAGGAATTCCACTGCATCGAAGCCATTGTCGCGCGCGGCCTTGAAGCGATCGAGAAACGCCCATTCGGTGAACATCATCGAGAGATTGGCGGCAAAACGGGGCATTTTCAGACTTTCGGTGCGGGGAGTTCAACGCCGGTGACTTGCGCATAGAGACGCGCGACGGATGCATCGTCGTCCTTGCCCATCCCGGCGGCGGCGGTCATCAGAAACATCTGCAACGCGGCCGACGCGACAGGCGCGGGAAATTTCGTGCCGCGCGACATATCGCTGATGATTCCGAGGTCCTTGACGAAGATTTCAACCGCGCTGCGCGGGGCATAGTCGCCATCCAGCACATGCGGCATGCGGTTCTCGAACATCCACGAATTTCCCGCGGACGCCGTGATGACCTCGTAGACTTTTGCGATATCGAGGCCGAGACGTTTGGCGAAAACCAGCGCCTCGCTGGCGGCGGCGATGTGCACGCCCGCAAGCAACTGGTTCACCATCTTGAACGACGCGCCGATCCCGGCCTCGTCGCCGAGGCGATAGACTTTCGCCGCCATTGCGGCGAGCGCGGGTTCGGCCTTCGCCATTGCATCCGGCGAGCCGGACGCCAGAATCGTCAACGCGCCTTCCGACGCCCGCTGCGCGCCGCCGCTGATCGGCGAATCCAGATAATGAAGACCTTTTGCCTCGACAGCTTTCGCGAGCCGCCGCGCGCGCTCAGGGTCCATCGTGGCGCACGACATCACCACCGCACCCTTCGACAGCGCATCGGCAAGGCCACCCGAGCCAAGCAATACGTCCTCGGTCTGATCGGCATTGACCACGACGATGACCGCAATTCCGGCATTCGCCGCCGCATCCTTGATCGAGTTACAGGCGCGTCCGCCGTGTTCGCCGGCGAACCTGGCCGCAACATCAGACCGCACATCGAAGGCGGAAACGGCGAGACCGGCGCGCCGCAGCGACACCGCCATGCCATAACCCATCGAGCCCAGCCCGATGACAGCAACAGGAGAGTCGGTTTGGGCAGCATTCATGCGCCGTTGATTCCTCGCACTTTCTTCTGGTTGGCGGGCACATTACAGCGCGTTTAGGAAATGCAAAACCGCCGCAAATCCGATAAACTTTGTCTCCATGCTTGACAAAGGTCTGGCGCGCACCACTTGCACAGCCGTGCCGGGACCGCCGGACAAACAGGAGACCGAGATGCAGACCGAGAACAGGCCGATCGAGAACCAGCCGGCCGCGTCGGACAACCTGTCGCGTTTTCTCGGCGGCTCGCCGCTTGGCGTCTTCCTGCGCCTCGTGTTGTTGTCGATTCTGGTCGGCGTGGTGCTGGCCGCGATCGGCTTCGATCCCTGGAATATCGTGCGCAGCATCCGCCTGCTGTTCGAGCGGATCTGGGAGTTCGGCTTCGACACCATCAACTGGCTGTGGCGCTATTTCCTGCTCGGCGCGGTGATCGTCGTCCCGATCTGGCTGATCACGCGGATCGTGAGCGCGCCGCGACGCTAAAATCTTAGGGTCTGGTTCAACTTCTTTGAATCAGACCCGTCGCTTTCTTCCTGTCTGCGCATGATCTCATCCGAAAACCGTTTCCACTTTTCGGGATCATGCCCTAATCCGGCCAGTCTTCCGCGGTGATCGCGGCGGCATCCGCGCCGACGATTTCGCTGAGCGAATCGCGGCTGGTGCGGCGAAGCGTCGAGATCAGATCGGCCTTGATGTCGCCGACCAGCGACAGCCCCTTGTAGATCAACGGGCTGTAGAGCTGGATCAGCGTCGCGCCGGCGCGGATTTTTGTCAGCGCCGCGCCGCCCGAGTCGATCCCGCCAACGCCGATCAGCGGAAACGCACCCTCCGCGCGCACATAGGTCTCTGCGACCATGCGCGTCGACAGTCGAAACAGCGGACGTCCCGACAGACCGCCCTGCTCGGCCTTGCGGCGGTCCTGCAATCGCTTCGGCCGTGAGATCGTGGTATTGGCGACGATCATGCCATCGACCCGGCGCGAACGCGCGATATGCACCACGTCATCCAGCTCCGGCAGCGTCAGGTCGGGCGCAATCTTCAACAGCACCGGCGAGTCGCCGGCACTCTTGCGCACGCGCTCGCGCGCATCGATCACTTTTGCCAGAAGGTCGTCGAGTGCGGCGGCCTGCTGCAAATTGCGCAAGCCCGGCGTATTCGGCGACGACACGTTGACGGTGAAGTAACTTGCCACCGGCGCAAAAGTCTCGATCAGCTTCACATAATCCGCGACGCGATCCGGCGCATCCTTGTTGGCACCAACGTTGACGCCGACGATGCCGCCATTGCGCGCGCGTGACGCGAGCCGCCGCAGCACGGCGTCGCCGCCGTCATTGTTGAAGCCCATGCGGTTCACCACCGCGCTGTCTTCAAGCAACCGAAACAGCCGCGGGCGAGGATTGCCCGCTTGTGGCTGTGGTGTCACCGATCCGATCTCGACAAAGCCGAAGCCGAGCCGCAGCAGCGCATCCGGCACTTCGGCGTTCTTGTCGAAACCCGCCGCCATGCCTACCGGATTGGGAAAGTTGAGACCGAACGCGCGCACCGCAAGGCGCGGATCGTCGGGGCGCGGCTTTGCAAGCGGCAGCAATCGCAGACCCCGAATCGCAAGCCGATGTGCATCTTCCGGATCGAGCAGCCGCGCGAACGGCAGCGACAGGGCGTCAAAAGCGCGGATCATTTTTCGAGTTCCGGAATCTCGTGTGTACCATCCGAGCGCAGCCGCATGTCCATTACCCTCGTCACCGCGCCGAGATCGAGTTCGCCATAGAGATGCGGAAACAGATCGCCGCCGCGCGACGGCTCCCATTTCAGCGCATCGCCGAGCGCGTCCGCATCCACTGCAATCAGAAACAGTCCGCGTTGCCCGGCAAAGTGCTTCGCCGCCGTCCCCGGCACCTGCGCCGCTGTGGAGAAATGGATGAAGCCATCCCGCATATCATCCGGGCTGCCGCGATAGGCCCCCTGCCGCTCGGCTTCGCGCCAGGCGGGGGCCGGGCAAATCTTGTAAATCGTCGGCACGCGCGAATCCCGGCTTGTCGTTGGTTTTTCTAATGATTTCTGGATTGTTCAATGCGACGAAAGACCGTATCGGCCAGCGCGCGGCGATTCAAGCCCGGCTTTTCCACTCGATTTTGCGTCACACAGCCGATTGCGAAGCAAATCACTTCAAGGTAATAATTCCTAGAATCATCTCGATACCGCTCGCCCGCTGGAGAACGCGGCAACATGCAGAAGACACACACATGGCCATGCTGACACACGATCAAATCTGGGCGGCGCTCGATCGCCTTGCCGCCCGTTCCGGGCTCTCGCCCTCGGGGCTGGCCAAAAGCGCTGGCCTCGATCCGACCACGTTCAACAAATCGAAGCGCGTCACCAACGACGGCCGCGAGCGCTGGCCCTCAACCGAGTCGGTGGCAAAGTCGCTGGCCGCGACCAACACCACGGTCGATACCTTCGTGCAACTGATCCACGATACCGCGCGCAGCATGTCCACCGTGCCGCTGCTCGGCTTTGCCGAAGCAGGCGCCGGCGGCTATTTCGACGACGGCGGCTTTCCGGTCGGCAAGGGCTGGGAGGAAGTCCCCTCGCCCACCGTAACCGACGAGCACGCTTACGCGCTGGAAATTTCCGGCGACTCGATGAAGCCCGCCTATCGCGATGGCGATGTGATCGTGGTCTCGCCGGGCGCGCCGATCCGCAAGGGCGACCGCGTGGTGGTGAAAACCACGAACGGCGAAGTAATGGTCAAGGAATTGCGCCGCCGCACCCAGAAGGTGATCGAACTGGCGTCGCTCAATCCGTCGCACAGGGAACGCATCCTCGACGCGCGTGACGTCGAATGGATTGCGCGGATCATCTGGGCGAGCCAGTAGTCAACCTTACCGTCATTGCGAGGAGCGTCAGCGACGAAGCAATCCACGTTACGGGCTCTAGCTGGATTGCTTCGCTTCGCTCGCAATGACGCGAGATTCAAGCCGCAGCACTCCGCGCCAATGCGCCGTCGATCATCGCGATCGCGTTGTTCACGCCATAGACCGCGACGAAAGAGCCAAAGCGCGGCCCCTTCTCCTGTCCGAGCAGCACCTGATAGAGCATGTTGAACCACTCGAGCGACACGCCCGGCCGGCCATCTTTCGCCGGTTTCTTGTGATCGAGGAACGGCTCGCGGCGGCCGATCTCGTAGACCGCGTTCTGGATGTCCTCGGCGGTCGCATCCTTCGGCAGGTTCGCCAGCGCGTCGCGCAAATCCTGCAGGGCCGCGCGTTCGACGTCGGTCGCTTCCCGGAATTTTTTCGTTGGCGCGACGAAATCGCGGTAATAGTTGATCGCATAGCCGACCATCGCATCGAGCTTCGGATGGGTCTGCGGCGTCACGCCCGGACGATAGCGGCCGATAAAGCCCCACAGCGTCGCGGCGTTCTCGGCGTTCGACGACGACACCAGCGTCAAGAGAAGCTGGAACGTCACCGGCATGTCCGCCTGCAGCGGCTTGCCGGAATGGATATGCCACACCGGATTGGCGAGCCGCTGCTTCATATCCTGCCGCGGATAGCCGTCGATGAACTGCTGATAGTCGTCGACGTTGCGCGGGATCACATCGAAGTGGAGCCGCTTCGCCGCCTTCGGTTCGCGATACATGAACAGCGACAACGATTCCGGCGAGGCGTAGCGCAGCCACTCGTCGATCGTGAGACCGTTGCCCTTCGACTTGGAAATCTTCTGGCCTTTGTCATCGAGGAACAGTTCGTAGTTGAAGCCTTCAGGCGGCGTGCCGCCGAGCGCCGAGCAAATCTTGCCCGACAGCTTCACCGAATCGATCAGATCCTTGCCGGCCATTTCGTAATCGACGCCAAGCGCGACCCAGCGCATCGCCCAGTCCGGCTTCCATTGCAGCTTGCAATGGCCGCCGGTAACCGGGAGCGTGACCGGCTCCCTGGTCTCGGGGTCTTCGTAAGACACGGTGCCGGCCTTCACATCGTGCGCCGTGATCGGCACCTGCAGCACAATGCCGGTGCGCGGACAGATCGGCAGGAACGGCGAATAGCTCGCCGCGCGTTCCTCACGCAGGCTCGGCAGCATGATCGCCATCACCGCGTCGAAACGCTCCAGCATCTTGAGCAGCGTCGCGTCGAAGCGGCCCGACTTATAGTATTCGGTCGAGCTCGCGAATTCGTAATCGAAGCCGAACGTATCGAGAAACGCGCGCAGCCGCGCATTGTTGTGCTCGCCGAAACTCGGATGGGTGCCGAACGGATCGGCGACCCTGGTCAGCGGCTTACCCAGATCCTTGGTCAGCATCTCCTTGTTCGGCACGTTGTCCGGCACCTTGCGCAGGCCATCCATGTCGTCGGAGAACGCGAGCAGTTTCGTCTTGATCTTGTCTTCGGTCAGCACGCGAAATGCGTAACGCACCATGGTGGTGCGCGCGACCTCGCCGAAGGTGCCGATGTGCGGCAGGCCCGACGGGCCGTAGCCGGTCTCGAACAGCACCTCGTCCTTGGGATGCTTCTTCAGGCGCGCGACGATCGCCTTGGCCTGCTCGAACGGCCAGGCATTCGACTGTTCCGCGAGCGCCTTCAGATCGGGCACCGAGACTTCATCCAGCATCCGCATTCTCCGCGAAGCGCGCCATCACGCGCCCTGCAACAACAATGATCGCGCCTGCAATCAGGAACAACACCAGCACATGGACCGCATATACCGCGACCTTGGCATATCCCAAAGCGCCCGCATCGACGAACGGATAAGGATAAAATCCCGACCATTTGCCGCGCACCAGAACCGCCAGCAGATAGGCCGCGGGATAGATCAGCCACAGCAGCGGATCATACCAGCGCAACCCCGTCTTGCGCACGCAGACGCACCAGAACACGAGATACCCGAGCGGCATCACCGTGTGAAGCAACAGATCGACAATATATTGTGTGCCCTGCGGCGCCCAGAGCTTCGCCAGCACCGTATGATAGACGACCGCAACCACCGCGATATAGGCCGCGATCGCGGAGCGGACAAACGGATGCACCAGCCATTCGTCGTGCCGCGCCTTCATGGCGAAGGCCGATACCACCAGCGCGGCAAGGATGTTCATCTGGATCGTGAAGTACGAGAAAAAGCGGATCGTGGATTCGAGCGTGCCCTGCCCTTCAGGCGCGGCCTGCAGCAGCAGCGCAAACTGCATCGCGAGCGCAAACCAGCCCATGGCGGCCAGCAACGCTGCAAGAGCCCTTTTCGTCCTCGACGACACGCGCATGATCGTTATCAACGTCTGGAAATATGGACTGTCAGAGGAGCGTTAGCGATGAAGCAATCACCCCCGAAACTTCACTGCATCAAAACGGGCTGACGGAAAAATAGCGCAGCCACAGGTCTGTATAGCGGCCCTTTTCCCAGATCCGGAACATCGCCCAGTTCAGTGCTTGTCGCAAAAGATCGTTGCCACGGCGAACCGCGATGCCGACGCCTTCGCCGAAGTAGCGGCTTTCGACGAACGGCCCCCCGCTGAAGGCGCAGCAGTTGTCCGAGTCGGTTCCGTTGATCCACAGCGCGAGCGAGATCGCGTCGCCGAAAATGAAATCGACCTCACTCCGTCGCAGCGCCTGACGCAAGGCTTCGTCGTTCGCATAGCCGGTCATCGCCGCGTCGGTAAAGAACGCCTTGAGATAGACTTCGTGGGCGGAGCCCGTGATCGCGCCGAGTTTCTTACCCTCGAGATACTCAGGCCGAATTTCCGGCATCACCGTATCCTTGCGCGAGACGAAGCGCGCGGGCGCACGATAGTACGGATCGGTGAAATCGACCTTGGCGCGCAGCTGCGGCGTCACCGCCAGCGAGGCGATGATGGCGTCACCGCGATTGCTCGCCACCGAATCCAGCAGCGTTTCGAACCGCCGCATCTGGATGGTGCACGTCACCTTGATCTCTTCGCAAATCAGGCGCGCCAGATCGACGTTGAATCCGGCCAGATTGCCGTCAGGTCCGGTGTAGTTGAACGGCGGATAGTCGCTCTCGGTGAGAAACCGGATTCCGGTGAGGCGCGTCAGATCCGGCCGGTCAGGGCGGCGGCGCGGGTCCCAGAATCCGGGGACCGCCTGCGGTGCGGTCTGGGCGGTTGCGGGCGCCAGCGGAGCAGCCGCGTTTTGCGCATGAGCGGGCCTGATATCGCCCGCAGCAAGCCACGCAATCAACGCTGCAGCCAACGGCAAGATTCGGTAATTGGAAAACACGGCAATCTTTGGTTGCATTTTGGCGGAGCCCGTACCGGCGGTCTTATAGACCATCCGGTGGAAGACGCGAGTGGCGTTATCGGGCGCGGATCAGGCGGATCGATGGCCTCGGGTGCTCTGGAGACAGTTCAAGGCCCTCCACTGCCTGCGTTTCTGGCTGGGAAGAACGGCAATCAGGCCTCCCACAACGACAATCTGCCTGCGGAACGAGAGCCGGGCCCGGCAAACGAACTCGATTGCCTGCGCGGGGTACTGGCGCCGAAGCTGCTGGCCTGGGCGGAGGCGCGCAGCATCGAGACCCATATCGGCGCGGATCGCGTTCTGATCCGGCATGGTCTGGTTGACGAGAGGGATTATCTCGACCGGCTCGCGGCACAGATCGGCGTCAAGCGGGAAGCATTCGCGACTGTCTCCCGCAACGACTGCCCGCTGCGCGACGATCAACTGCCCCGCGCCGCCCAGCAGGGCGTGGTGCCGCTGCGGAAAAACGGCGAGCTGACATGGGTGATTGCGCCGCGCGGCTTCACCGCGAGACGGCTCAGTCGATTTGCCGATCAGTTTCCGGAGCACGCGCACCGCATCCGGATCGCTGCGAATTCCGAAATCGCCGATCTCCTGCTCACGCAGGCCAGCGCGCCGATGGCAACCGCGGCCACCGATGGACTGCGGCGGCGCTGGCCTGCATTCTCGGCAGCGGCCGGGGGCGGTCCAGCGCGCAGGCTGGTCTACGCTGTCGCCACCGCCGCCGCGCTTCTGGCGATGTTTCTGGTCGCACCCGAGACGATCAGCGTGACGCTCACGATCTGCTTCCTCGCCTTCGCTGCACTCCGGTTGGGAGCAAGTCTCTTGCCACAGCCGAAGCCAGCGAGATTGCGCCGGCTGACCGATGCGGAATTGCCGGACTACACTATCCTCGTCGCACTCTATCGGGAGGCGACGTCGGTTGGGCCGCTGCTCGAGGCGTTTGATGCGCTCGACTATCCGCGCGAGAAACTGGAAATCATTCTTGCCGTCGAGCCGAACGATCTGGAAACGCGCGCCGCGATCGCGCGGCTTGGCGCGAAGCCCCGCATCCGCACCATCGTCGCCCCGGCCTTTGGTCCGCAAACCAAGCCGAAGGCATTGAACTTTGCGCTGCCATTCGTGCAGGGAACGTTTCTGGCGGTGTATGACGCCGAAGATCGCCCCGAACCCGGCCAGCTTCGAGCCGCGCTCAATGCCTTTCGCATTCACGGCCCTGATCTGGCCTGTGCGCAGGCAAGCCTGTGCATCGACAATCCATCGGACAGCTGGTTATCGCTTATGTTCACGGCGGAATATGCCGGCCAGTTCGACGTGTTCCTGCAGGGCCTCTCCAACCTGAACCTGCCGATTCCGCTCGGTGGATCATCCAACCATTTTCGGACCACAACGCTCCGCGAGGCCGGAGCATGGGATGCCTACAATGTCACAGAGGACGCCGATCTCGGCTTCCGGTTTGCGCGCTTCGGCTATCGCTCGACGATGTTTGCATCGACGACATTCGAGGAGGCGCCGGCGCGGATCGGACCATGGCTGCGGCAACGCTCGCGCTGGATGAAAGGCTGGATGCAAACCTGGCTGGTGCATATGCGGTCGCCGCCGAAGCTGTGGCGGGACGCCGGCGCGCGCGGCTTCATCACCCTCAATCTGATCGTCGGCTGCAATGTGCTGACAGCGCTGTCGCACCCGTTCCTGATCGGCACGATCGCGCTTGATCTCTCAACTCGCGCGCTCGGCTATCCGTCGGAATTCCTGTCGGGCCGCTTCGCAACCCTGCATCTGCTGGCGATCGTGCTTGGCTACGTGACCGCAGCGGCTGTCGGATTCGCGGGACTTGTACGCCGCGGATTGCCACGCGCGAGCTGGGTGTTGCTGCTGATGCCGGTGTACTGGATCCTGCTATCGCTGGCGGCGTGGCGGGCGCTCTATCAGCTCATAAGCGAACCCTACCGCTGGGAAAAGACCGAACACGGTCTTGCCCAAAGCGCTCGGTTCTCTGGCAAGATGTACGCTCGGCAAGACACTGCCGACCCGGTGGAACGGCGCCTGCGCAAGGAGCCCGTTACAGATATCGCTTGAGCTCGCCCGCGGCTTCTTCAGGCTTGCGCTTGAGATCGAACGGGCGGACAAACCTGCCGTCACGATCCATCAGGTAGATCAGCGCGGTGTGATCCATCGTGTAGTCGCCATCCTTGAGCGGTACTTTCTTGGCGTATACGCGATAGCCGGAGACGATCTTTTCGACCGCCGCCGGATCGCCGGTGAGGCCTTTCAGACGCGGATCGAAGCTCGACAGATAATCCTTCATCTTGGCGACGGTGTCGCGTTCGGGATCGACCGAAACGAAATAGGCGTTGATGCGATCTCCGTCCTTGCCCATCGTGCGCAATACTTCGGACATTTCAAACAGCGCGGTCGGGCACACATCGGGACAATGGGTGAAGCCGAAGAATACCAGCGTCGGCTTGCCCTTCAGATTTTGCTCGGTCACCGTCTTGCCGGTCTGGTCCACCAGCTGGAACGGGCCGCCAATCGCGGCCGGAGCGGTCACCTTTTGCAGCCCGCCGAGCATCCACAGCGTGAACAGCAGACCGACGGCGAGGCTCGCGGCAAAGGCCGCGAAGATCAGCAGCGGGCGCGTGGCTTGGTTGGCTGACATCGAAAATCCTGACTAGAAATCCTGACGAGAAGGCCTGAAACGTATCGGTCAGAAGCAGGCGGCGATGCCGGCTGCGATGGTTTGAAAGAATACGGCTGTGCCGTATTGCGCCCAGAGCACGATGGCTCCGCCGGCCAAAGCCAGCGCAGCAACGCCCGCGACGATGAGCGCCATGCGCTGCCGCGCCGGCGCCGCCTGCCGTTGAAGGACATCATCAGCCATGAAGGTGACTTAAAGGCTGGCCGGGAGGCGATCAAGCGCCTCCGCCGTCAGCGCGATCACGTCCCGCGGAGCGTACAGGCGGCAAATGCCGGGAAAATGGCGGATATCAGCGCCGATGCGTACGGGGAGCCTGCGCCTGGGCGTCCAGGAAGCATGGCTTGTACATGCTGGTCAGCGCCCGCCCACGCAGGAAGATCATGCGCGGCTGAAGCCCGCCACGTTGGGAAATCCAGCGGCGGATGTTGCCCGGATAGAGCGAATACAGCAATTGGGTCGCTTCCGGGTTTGTGATCGAGCGCCCGTTGGGTCCGAAATCCCACGCCGCATGGAAGCCAAGATTGGCCCGTGACGTCACGCAGATCCGCTCCGGCGGCAATGCTCCAAGAACGATGGTGCAGGCCGAGGCGCAAAGCCCGTCGATCATCACCTGCTCCCCGGACGAACGCAGGCCGCGATACTTTTCGACGTAGGTTCCGATGCGGCCGCCGCGATCGTCGGTGATCCGAACCACTGCCTCGCTCGACACCACACCGGCGAGAAGGAGACCCGCCGCGAGCAACCCCGTCACGATCCTCATCACCAGCCCCGCGCCCCCGAAACAGCTCAGCAATCGATGCCGTCAGAACATCGCCAGCGTGTTGCGAGTCTGGAAATTTGTCCAGAGTCCGGAGTGCACCGCATTCAAATTCAGACGCAGTGTTGCACGCGGGATGCACTCGGAGCATCTTCTTCATCCCAAAATGGAACAAGCACCGATCTGCGGGTCGCGGGGGGAGCAAAAACGATGGCAGACGATGCCGATGCGATCGTGGTGGGCGGCGGGCTTGCCGGACTGACAGCAGCCACGGAACTCGCGGATGCGGGCAAGCGCGTCATTCTCGTCGATCAGGAAGCCGACCAGAATCTCGGCGGACAGGCATTCTGGTCATTCGGCGGACTGTTTCTGGTCGATTCGCCCGAGCAACGGCGGCTGCGCATCAAGGATTCGTTCGACCTCGCCTGGCAGGACTGGCAAGGCGCTGCCGGTTTCGACCGTAACGAGGACGATTGGCCGAAACGGTGGGCCGAAGCCTACGTCCATTTCGCAGCGACCGAGAAACGAAGCTGGCTACGCGCCATGGGGCACCGTTTTTTTCCGATTGTCGGATGGGCGGAACGCGGCGGCTACGACGCCATGGGCCATGGCAATTCGGTGCCGCGCTTTCATGTGACATGGGGGACCGGCCCCGGCGTCATCGAGCCGTTCGAGCGGCGCGCGCGCGCCGCGTCGAAGAGCGGCAAGCTCATTTTCAAATTTCGCCATCGCGTCGATGCGCTGACCACGACCAACGGAACGGTCGATGGCGTAAGCGGCGTGGTTCTTGAACCGACCAGCGCCGGCCGTGGTGAAACCACGTCGCGCGCCAGCGTCGGGGACTTTTCACTGAGGGCGCAGGCGGTGATCGTGGCGTCCGGCGGCATCGGCGGCAATCACGACCTCGTCCGCAAGAACTGGCCGCAACGTCTCGGTGCGCCGCCCAAGCACATGATCACCGGCGTGCCTGCGCACGTCGACGGCCGCATGATCGCCATCACCGAAGCCGCTGGCGGGCGCGTCATCAATCGCGATCGCATGTGGCACTACGTCGAAGGCGTGCATAACTGGAACCCGATCTGGCCCGGCCACGGCATCCGCATTCTGCCCGGCCCCTCGTCGATGTGGTTCGATGCGAAAGGCGAGCGCCTGCCCTCGCCGCTCTATCCCGGCTACGACACGCTCGGTCAGCTCGATTACATCATGCACACCGGATACGACTATTCGTGGTTCATCCTGACCCAAGCCATCATCAAGAAAGAGTTTGCGCTCTCCGGTTCCGAGCAGAATCCCGATCTCACCGGCAAGAGCTGGCTGATGACGGCACGCCGTGCCACCAACAAAGGTGCCCCCGCACCCGTCGAAGCCTTCAAGGAAAAGGGCAGCGATTTCATCGTGCGTGACAATCTTGCCGATCTTGTTACCGCCATGAACAAGCTGAGCGGTGATAATCTGCTGAGCCATGAACGGATCAAAAGTCAGATCGAAGCGCGCGATCGCGAGATCGACAATCCGTTCGTCAAGGACATGCAGGTGATGGGCATACATAACGCACGACGCTATCTCGGCGACAAGCTGATCCGCACGGCGACGCCGCACCGGATTCTCGATCCGGAACAGGGACCGCTGATCGCGGTGAAGCTCAATATCCTGACCCGCAAGACACTTGGCGGTTTCGAGACCGATCTCGACGCGCGCGTGTTCGGCAACAACGGCCAGATCATTCCAGGACTTTACGCGGCCGGCGAAGTCTCGGGCTTCGGCGGCGGCGGCATGCACGGCTATCGTTCACTCGAGGGCACCTTCCTGGGCGGCTGCCTGTTCTCGGGCCGCACCGCCGGGCGAGCCGCTGCGAAAGCCGTTGCGTAAGAGATGCCGCACCTGCTCGCTGCAGTCATACTTGCCCTTGCTGCAATCACCTCGCCTGCGCTCGGTGACACGCTCGTCATCGATGGCGTCAAACGCACCTTCTCGATCCAGTCGCCCGGCGCGAAACCGGCGCCGCTTGTGCTGGTCCTCCATGGCAATACCCATCAGGGGAGCGACATGGAAACCCGCACATCGTGGCCGGATGTGGCGCGCCGCGAAAAGTTCATCGTCGTGTTTCCCGATGGGCTGAATAAATCATGGGCCGATCTGCGCGGCGGCGGCCAGCGCAGCGGACGAGCTCCGCCCAAGGGCACCGATGACGTCGCTTTTCTGATGACGATCGTCGACAAGCTCATCAAGGACGGCGTCGCCGATCCCAAGCGCATCTACGTTACAGGGCTATCGAACGGCGGCGCCATGACGATGACGCTGGCCTGCAAACATCCCGAAACGTTTGCCGCGGCGGCGAGCGTCATCATGAACATGACGAATACGTTCGGCGAAAGCTGCAAGCCGTCGCGGCCGATTCCAATGCTGATGATGAACGGGACCGATGACACCTTGATCCCTTTCAATGGCGGCCTTGGCACCAGCCGCTTCGCTGTTCCGGGATTCTGGTCCACCGCGCAGACATTGGCGTTCTGGCGAAGGATCAACGCCTGTTCGGCGCAGGATTTCCAGAGCACCAACCTTCCAGACCGCGATCGGTCCGACCAATCCACCGTGACGCGGATCGAGTCGCGTTGCCCTGCAGGCCAGGACGTCCTGCTCTACAGGGTCAACGGCGGCGGCCACCGCATGCCGGGAGCATTTCCGGATGCGCGGGCAGAACGGCTGGTCACCTCGTTACTCGGGCCGCAGAACCACGACATCGACGGAGCCGAAACGATCTGGGCGTTTCTCAGGAATTTCAGACGTTAAGTAGCTGATACCGCCGCTGATCGCGGCGATTGCGTCTCAGACATTTCCATTGGGCATGATCTGTTCGGAAAACCGGTTCCCACTTTTCCGGATCATGCCCGATACGGGTCCGGATAGACGAGGCTGCGCCAGCCGCCGCGATTGAACGGCTTCCATGAACCCTCGGCCTGCGCCAGACGATCCGCGACCGCGTAGACCACCGCGGGGTGATGACCCATGCCGCAATGGCTGCCGTCGACTTCGATGTTCTCGGCAAAGGTTGCAGGCTTTTCCATGCAGCCTTGCCATGCACAGACGCCATCGGTGCGGCTGAAGATCGCTGTCGTCGGCACCGGCGGCGTCCGCGAAATGTGTCCTCCGAAATCTGAGCCGTCGTCCTGCGAGCTGCGGCCGCTGGCGTATTCGTAGACGCGCCATGCATTGGTCGATTTCGGATTGCCTGCAAACGGACTGCCAAGCGTGATCACGCTGCGCACGCGATCGGGCATCATCTTCGCAAGCTGGCGTGCATAAAGCCCGCCGAGGCTCCAGCCGACGAGGCTGACTTTGCGGCGGTGGGTGTCGCTCAGTTCGCGCACCAGATCGAGCATGCCTTCCTGCACACCGGGGCGCAGGCCGTAGTTGCGGCCCTGACGCCAGCCGCTCACCGCATAGCCGCGCGATTTGAGAAAGTCGCGCAGCGGGCGTGTCGAGGTATCGCTGGCCACAAGACCGGGCAAGACCAATACCGGATGTCCGTCGCCGCGCGGCGCGAGGCTGAGCAGCGGCAAAGCCGCGAGAAACGCACCGAACTCGGAGAACGCGCGGCCTTCCAGCATCATCAAGGTGCGGGAGGGCGGGCGAAGCGTCTGGGCAGTGGCAGACATTCAGTATCCTTTCGAGTCGAAACCTGGCCGTTCAAACCGATCCGTTCAGTTGGCGATCGAAGCAACAAACTCAACAAAGGCGAAGCACGTCGATTCAAGCTAGGGAGCAAAAAACCCCATTACAAGCGGCTGCCTGAGGATTGCGCGGCATTGACAACGGGCTGTTGCAAACCGGACGCACATGCTTTTGGGGCATAATCCGATCCGAAAACCGGCACCCACTTTTCGGGATCATGCCCATCTAACCATCACCTCGATTGTGTGCAGTGCAAGACCGGCCAGGCCGCCGATCAGCGTGCCGTTAAAGCGGATATATTGCAGGTCGCGGCCGACGTTGTTCTCGATCAGCGTGATCAGCTGCGCCATGTCCCAGCCCTTCACCTGATCGGCGATGAAAGTCGAGACGCCGCTCTTCTGGCTGGCGATGAAGCTGCGCAACACGGTGACGACGCCGTTGTTGATCTCGGTGCGCAATTCCGTGTCGGCCGCGATCTGAGCGCCTGCTTCGCGGAACATCTTCGAAAACTGGCGTTCGAGCACATCGGTTTCGCCTTGCGCGTTCTTCACGACGAAAGCGCGAACGTTGTCCCAGATCGTCTGGGACAGCGATACGAATTCCGGCCGCGCCAGAAGATCGCGCTTGAGCAGATCGAGCCGCGTCGTGTAGGCCGGATCGCTTTCCAGCTTTTCGGTGAACGACAGCAGAATACGATCGAACTCGCCGCGGAACGGATGGTCCGGATCGCTGCGCACGTCGTCGAAGAACGAGGTTGCGGAGGCTGCGACCTTCTTCAGAAGAAACTTGTCGGCACGATAGAGCTTCAGCAGCGTCGGCAGTTCGGCGCGAATCTTCTCGCCGATCATCGCCATGGTTTCCGGCTGGTTGATCGAGCCATGGATCGCGACGAGCAAATCGTCGAGCAGCGCGCGATGGCGGCCCTGCTCGATGAATCCCCGCAACGCGCCGGCTGCGACCGGCGCGATGTCGAGGGCCTGGATTTGCGACATGATGCGGCGGACGATGGTGGATTTCAGCCCGGAATTCTCCGCGGCATCGAGCGCTTCCGGCAACAGCCGCAACACGAAACGCGACAGATCGACGCTGCGCTTGTCGTTCTGCAGCCAGTCGGCGACGAAGGAGGCGAAGTCCACCTCGCGGAGTTTGGCATCGACAGGGCCTGAGTCGAGGAAATGCTCCTCGATGAACTTGCCGAGCTTCTCGGCAATCCTGTGCTGATTGGCCTGGATGATCGCGGTGTGCGGGATCGGCAGTCCGAGCGGGCGTCGAAACAGCGCGACCACCGCGTACCAATCGGCAAGGCCGCCGATCGCGGCCGCTTCGGCGAATGCCGCCACGAACCCCCACGCCGGATGGCGGTCGCCCATCGCCTTGGCGAACAGGAGCAGCGCCAGGCACGCCACCAGCACAAGGGTGGCGAGCGCCTTCACGCGGCGCAAACCGCTAGTATCGTCGATCTGAAGTTCCTGCACCATTTTCTGCACATCCATCCTCAGGAACTTCAGATCGGAAGCGATACTAGAATCCAAGAATTGCTAGTACCCGTTCGTTTCCGAACTTCGTGTAAGATGTTGCAGCGATAGCTGACGAAGTTCGGAAACGGGGTACTAGCGCGCGCGGTATCGCTGTCATCCAGGCTGAAACCTGTCCGAAGGACGTCTGCCATGAGATTGCCCACCAACGATCGACGCGGCGATCCGTTGCAAATATGGCTGCAAACGGATGTCCGACAAGACGAAGGCCCGCACAGGGGCGGGCCTCCGAAATCAGTACTGTTGGATCAGGTTGCTTACGCGGCCTTGCTGGTGGCGTAGGACGCGACCTTCGACAGGTTTTCCTGCGCGGTCTTCGCACCCTCGGTCAGAGCCTTGCCGACATATTCGGTCGTCGCCTTGGCGCGGCCGATCACGACATCGCTCTGGGCACGGACCAGATCGCTCTGGATCTGGAAGGCTTCGCTGAGCGACTTGGCCGAAGCGAGCTTGTCGATGCCGCTGAAGAAGGCTTCGACGTCCTGATAGATCGCCTGCTGAATGTTGCGGGAGATCTTCGCGGTCTCGCTGACCGAACCGGCAACGGCGGTCTCGACAGTCGCGGTGAGCTTCTCGGCACCGGCGTGAACGTCGGCAGCGCGGTCCTTGGCAGTGCCGGCCGCACGCTTCACGAAGTCACGAGCTGCCTCGGGCACTTCCATGTTCTGGAAGTTCTTCAGCGCGTCGGTGACGGGAGCGAAAGCGCCCTTCACGGTGTCGAACATCGAATTGGTATTGGTGGTCATGGGTCTCTCCATCCTCGGGTTGTGAGCTATGGCTCGTCCCCGTCCGTTTGGCCCGGGGTGAGGAATACATAGACCAAGCTATGGTGCATCGCAATAGAAATATTGCGATGCGATATCACGAATTCGTGATAATCTAATAAGTAATCAAATTGATTACCTGTCGGCAAATCCAGAAATCAGGAGCCGACTGCCTCCGGTAGCCCATAGGCTTCCATCTGCGCGCGGAATTGCGCCACGTTGTGGCCGAGCACCACAATGTCATGGGTCACGCCGTCCAGATCGCGGACATGGTCGCGCAGCAGGGCCTCGCCCTTGAAGCCAAGACCCTCGAAGATGGCTATGGCGCCGGTCTGGTCCACCGTCATCTGCACCACGAGCTTTTCCAGCCCGATCACCAGCGCCAGCGCGAAGGTTTCGTTCGACAGCGCCCGGCCGACACCCTGACCGCGCACGTCGGCCGAGATCACCATGCGGATTTCACCGACATGGGGTGACCACGACAGCGCATCGCGCACGATCGTGCCGCATCCGACGACGGCGCCGTTCTTGATCGCCAGCAGACTGACGATGGTGCCGCGATCGATTTCCTTCACCCAGGCCGACATCACCTTGGGCTCGCTGATGTTGCGCGGCAGAAACAGCAGATCGTGCACCGGCAGTTTGCGGGCGAACGCGAGCACCGCGCTTTCGTCCGCAGCCGTCATGTGGCGGAATTCGATCTCGCCGCCTTCGGTCATCACCTTGCGCGGATAGGTTCGCAGTTCGGTCTGGGTCATATGGATCGCTCGCTAAGCCATGAATCTAGTCTGGGCCACAGCCGTTTGACGGCATTCGCGCCGGCGACCAGGCTGACATGGCCGCCTTTCAGGACAATCTCTTCCTTGTCCTTCGAACCGATCTTCTCGATCAGCGGCTTCGATGCTTCGGACGGCACGATGTGATCGTGTTCCGCCACGGCGTGCAGGATCGGCACGGTGATTTTGGAAATATCCGCGGTGCGCCCCCCGACCGTCATGGTCTGGTTGTAGAGCTTGTTGTCCCACATCAGATCCTTTGTGGTCTGGCGGAAGTACTCGCCCGCGAGCGGCAGCGTGTCGTTCGCCCATCGATCGAACATCTGGTACGACTTCACATACTGATCGTTCCACATGTTCTCCCACAACTGCACCTGGCTGACCGCGCGCGAGGCCGGCCGCAGCATTTCGAACGACGAGAAGATCATTTCCGGCGGGACGTTTCCGATCGAATCGACGAGCTTGTCGACGTCAAAATAGCGGCGGTCGGAAAAATTCTGGAACAGCTTCATGCCACGGAAGTCGATCGGCGTGGTGAAGGTCACGAGGTTCTTCAGCGGCCCGTCGAGGTGCGTCGAGGCATACAGCAGCGACAGCACGCCGCCGAAGCAGTATCCGATGATATTGACATCGTCGACGCCGGAATCGCGCTGCACCTCGCGCACGCATTGCGGAATGAAGTCGAGGACGTAATCCTCCATCCGCAGATTCTTCTCTTCCGCACGCGGCGCGGTCCAGTCGAGCATGTAGACGTCGAAGCCACGCTTGAGCAGGAACTCGATAAAGCTCATCCCCGGCACCATGTCGAGGATGTAGCCGCGATTGGTCGTCGCCATCACGATCAGGATGGGGATGCGGTAGATTTCATCGGTCATCGGGCGATAGTGATAGAGCTGCATGGTGCCGCGAGACAGCAGCACGTCCTTTGGCGTCGAGCCGAGCACCTGCGCCGAGGAGGCGATGTATTCGACGCCCTTGATGCTGCGCTGGATCGCGCGCTGCACTTCGGTCTGGATGCGGTCCGAGACCGACGTGATGCTGCCGAGCGGCTGCGACTGTGGTGCTGCGCTCATGTCTGTCCTCCGCCGCCGGCTGCCGACGGCGGCTGGCGCGTGCGCGGCGGCTTCGGCGCGCCACCACCTTGCTCTGCGACGACATCGGCCTGAACGCGATTGAGCAGCGCCTTGATTTCGTGAAGCTGGCTCTCGATGGTCTGCAGTCGCTCGCCCATACTCATCATCTGGGCGCGGCTCGGCAGGTTCATGCCGGTGAGATATTTTTCCATGGCGTCGCCGAACGCCTTGCTCGCGCCGGCCGAAGCTCCGGTCATCTGGCCCATGACGCGGCTGAATTCCGGCGACCCCATGGTCTGATTGGCAAAGGAGTTGAACCCCTTTTCCATCTCGCCAAGGAAGGTGTGCCACACCTCCATCGGGTCTTTTGCCTTGTCCGACATCCCTGATCCTCCCGGCACGCGAGTTCGTGACGTCTCGCTTTTCTTTTTCCGCTATTCCATACTGTTGCGGCAGAACGGTCAACATGGCGGAAGGCTTAACGCTAACGTCGCGCCGCCAGATGAATAAGCGAGGAACACGCCGAAAATGTCCGTACCCCACCAACCGCCGCAGATGGCACGCACCAACGGTATCGAAGTTTGTTACGATATTTTCGGCGCACCGGATGCCGAGCCGATCGTGCTGATCATGGGTCTCGCCGCGCAGATGGTGATGTGGGACGACGAGTTCTGCTCCGAACTGGCCTCGCGCGGATTTCGGGTGATCCGTTTCGACAACCGCGATATCGGAAAATCGACCAAGCTGTCGGGAGGTTCACGCATCACGGTGATGGATCTGCTCAAGCTGCGGATTTTCAAGATCGCACCGGACTCGGTCTACAAGCTGCGCGATATGGCAGCCGACGTCGTTGGATTGCTCGATGCGCTCGGCATCCAGTCGGCGCATATCGTCGGTGCATCGATGGGCGGCATGATCGGGCAGGAAATGGCGCTCAGCTTCCCGCAACGGGTCCGCACGCTGACCTCGATCATGTCGTCGACCGGAAACATGAAGCTGCCGCAGCCGACCCGCGAAGCATCGGCCGCGTTGCTTGCGCCGCCGCCGAAGACAAAGGACGAATACATCGCGCGGTTCGCGCAAACCTGGAAAATCCTGCGGCAAGGCTCATTTCCGCTGGATGAGGCGAAAGACAGGCTGCGTGCCGAGCTGAGCTATTCGCGCGGGCTCAACCCACCGGGCGTAATGCGGCAACTGCGCGCAATCCTGGCCTCAGGCAGCCGCAAGGACCGGCTGGCGATGCTGCGCACGCCGACGCTGGTCATCCACGGCACCGTCGATCCACTGGTGCGTCCGGCGGCCGGCTACGACACCGCGCACTCAATTCCCGGTGCGAAGCTGCTGATGATCGAAGGCATGGGCCACGCCCTGCCGATCCCGATGTGGCCGCAGATCATCGGCGCGATCACCGAACACGCCAGGGGCGCGACGAAGGCGGCGGCTTAAGCCAAGCAAACTCGTCATGGCCGGGCTTGACCCGGCCATCCACGTATTGCCACTCCGAAAGTTCGTTAAGACGTGGATGCCCGCGACAAGCGCGGGCATGACGAAGATTGCTCTCAGAGCCAGCCTACCCGCCCGCCCAGACGTCGAGCACGTAGCGGTTCTGCGTGCCCATGTCGTCGATCCAGCGCGTGGCTGAGTCTTCGTTGGCGCCGGTCTTCTCGCGATAGATCGCCATCAGCGCGGCTTTGACATCCGGCTCCATCTTCGAGCCGTCGCCGCAGACGTAGACGATGCCGCCGGCATCGATCAGGCTCCAGACGCGATCCTTTTGCGCGGTGATCAGGTTCTGCACATAGGTCTTGGGCTCGCTGGCGCGCGAGAACGCAACGTGAAGTTCAGTCACGTTGCTCGACGCGAACTCCTTCAACTCGCTGGCATAGAGATAATCCTGCTCCGGGTGGCGGCAGCCGAAGAACAGCATCGACGGACCGAGCGTCGCACCCTTTGCTTTTAGCACCGCGCGCTCCTGCAGGAAGCCGCGGAACGGAGCGAGGCCGGTCCCCGGACCGACCATGATGATCGGCACCGACACATTGTCGGGCAGACGAAAGCCGGCCTTGGTCTCGCGCACCGTGGCGTGGACGATGTCGCCGGGAAGGCGGCTTGCGAGATAGTTCGACGACACGCCGCGATAGATGCCGTTGCCCGCATAGGACGGTCCTTCGACCACGCCGACGGTTACCGTGCAGCGGTTCTCGCCGAGAGACGCCGGCGACGACGAGATCGAATAGTAGCGTGGCGACAGCAGCGACAGCATTTCCAGATAGGAATGGAACGGCAGTTCGCAGGCCGGAAACTCCTCCAGCAGATTGAAAACCGACTTGCGCTTGCCGAGAATGTCAGCGCGGTAGCGCTCCGACGATTCACCATCATCGCCGACGTAGGCCAGCAGCTTCGGCTTGGTCACCGGGCAGCGGGTGTGCTCCGACATGATCTGGATCTGCTTGCGGGTCGCGACCTGCTGCAACTCCACGAACTCGCTGAACAGGCGGCCGACCGACACCGCGTTGCCGACCGGCAACTGCGCGCGGCGGCCCTCCGGTACCTGCAACTTCACCTGATCCGCCGGCAGGAAACCGAAACGGCGTGCGACGCGATCGACCAGACCCGGATCGTTGCGCGGCGTGACGCTCAGGTGGTCGCCGACGCGATACGTCAGATTGTCCGGCAGTTGCACCTCGATGTGCCGCGTCGAGCGATCCGACGCATTGGCGCCGCTGTGGTTCTGCAATTCCTCGTTGACCGTCACCTTCATCGGCACAGCGCCGCCGAGCGCCGCCATCGACACGGTCACGGTCGGCGCGACCGGCTCAACGCGATAGAGCGGCTCGTCGTCGGCGCTGCGGGAAAAGTCGCCGGAGATTCCGAATTCCTTGACTGCAATCGGCCCGGCCTTGGCGAACCATTTGTCGAACTGGCCTTCGAGATCGTCGCGGGCATCGCCTTCGCCGCGCTCGAACACTTTCTTCGCGCCGTGGGACGCGAGCTTTTCGTCGAGCATACGCGGAATAGACTGATACGTCGCATTCCAGTCGCTATTGCCGCAACCGAACACGGCGTATTTCACATTCGCTAACGCATCCTTCGGCATGTCGCCGCTGATCCAGTTGACGAACTGCGTCGCGTTGTCGGGCGCCGCGCCGTTGTACGACGCGCAGAAAATCATGACACCGCCGTCGGTCGGCAAGTGACCGGCATATTCGTCGAGCGGGGCGAGCTTGGTGGCAAAGCCGTTGACCTCCGCCAGATCCGCCACCCGCGTCGCCAGTTCCTCGGCGGTGCCGAGGTTAGATCCGTAGAGTACGAGCAATGGCGTGTTGTGTCCGGCACGGGCACGCGACACGGCGGGCGTCCCGGCGGCGGCCGTGGAGGCCGCAACCGCCTGACCCGGAACGATGGTGCGGTCGCGATCGGTGCGGGGGCGCACCTTGATCTTGAAGCCGTCGGGCTTGATCGTCAGCGTCTCTTTCAGATGCATCTGATAGCGCTCGTGATCGATCAGCTTGAAACGCTGCAGGATCATGCCGAGCGCCAGTGCGGCCTCGTGCATCGCAAAGCCGCGGCCGATGCAGGCGCGCTGGCCGTTGCCGAACGGTTTCCACGCATTGTGCGGCCGTTTGGTTTCCGCCTCGCGGCTGAAATTTTCCGGATTGAAGACGTCCGGATTTGGACCCCATACCGATTTGTCACGATGCAGCGCCATCACCAGGATGGTGATGAAGGTGCCCTTCTTCAGCGAATACTTGCCGCCGATCACCTCGTCCTTGATCGGCGAGATGCCATAGGCCGGCGCGGGCGGCCACATCCGCAGCGTCTCTTTCAGAATTTTGGTGATGTAGTTGAGCTGCGTGACCTGCTGATACGTCGGCTTGGCATCGACGTTGGCGCCAAGCACACGATCGACTTCCTCATACGCCTTCTTGAGCACCTCCGGGTGCTTCAGCATGGCGTAGATTGCACATGACAACAGACCGCTGGTGGTTTCGTGGCCAGCGATCAGGAAGGTGTTGATCTGGTAGCGTATGTTGATGTCATCGAGCTGCTCGCCGGTCGCCTTGTCGACGCCGCTCAACATCGCGTTGAGCATGTCCTTCTTGCCTTCGGCGGCCTCGCCTGCCTTGCGGCGCTCGGCGATGATCTCGTCGACCATCTTGTTCATGAAGGCGACGTCTTCACCCATCGTCGCGTTGCGCTTGCCCATCCAGATTTTTTCCAGAGGCAGGCCGCGCGTCATCATGATGGTTTCGAGCGAGCGCACCAGCGACTCGACGAACGGATGATAGTCGCGGCGATAGAACGAATTGAAGCGATAGTCGAAACCGCACAGTCCGATGGTATCGAGCGTCAGCGCCGTCATGTCGTGGACGACATCGATCTCGTCGTCGGCGTTCAAGCGGTCCCACTTGCTGACGAGCTGCTCGGCGATATCGACCATACTCGGGTGATAGGACTGCATCGCCCGGCCGCCGAACGGCTGCAGCAGGATGTTATGCGCCTTGCTCCAATTCGGCTCCTTGGTATCCGCCGTGAACAAACCGTCGCCGCCCACTGCGCGAACCCGGCGCAGTGCACCGCGCACCGCCTTGTCAAAGCGCTTTTCGTCGCAGAGTTCGTCGACCAGTTCGAAACCGGAGACGATCACCAGCGGCGCGCCCATCATGTCGAGCCAGAAGATCGGGCCGAGTTCATCCACCATCCGCGTGAGGTGCTGCACCGGCGCGGTCGAGTCCAATGACAGCATGTTGCCGACAACCGGTTTGGTCGCGGGTTGCGGAAGCTGCTTGAGCGAAATCGTATCTGTCATCTTGCTGATCCTGCCCTCGGGCCCGGTTCGTTCTAAGTCGCGTCTTTCAGGCTATCTGCCGGATTTTTCCCGCCGACGCCATGATTACCTTCGCCGTATCATTCTATTGCGATTTTGCCTGCATGACTTCGTCCCGCAACTGCCGCCGCAAGATCTTGCCGACGTTGGTCTTGGGCAGCGTGTCGCGAAGCTCGATGTTGCGCGGCACCTTGTAGCCCGCGAGCTGGCCCTTGCAGAACGCCATGATGTCCGGCGTGCGTACGCTGCCGTCCCGCGGCACCACGAACAGCATCACCGCCTCACCCGACCTGGTATCCGGTACACCAATGACCGCGCACTCCAGCACGCCGTCATGCGCGGCAACGACGGACTCGATCTCGTTCGGGTAGACGTTGAACCCGGAGACGAGGATCATATCCTTCTTGCGATCGACGATCTTGATGAAGCCGCGCCGGTCCATGATGCCGACATCCCCGGATTTGAAGAAGCCGTCGGCCGTCATCACATTCGCCGTCTCATCGTCGCGCTGCCAGTATCCACGCATCACCATGGGGCCACGGATGGCGATTTCACCCGCCTCGCCGATGGCGATGTCTTTGCCGTCGTCATCGAGAATCCGGATATCGACGCCGGGCAACGGCAGACCGATGGAGCCGGTAAAGGCGTCGGAGTCGGTCGGATTGCACGTCACGCCCGAGCAGGTCTCGGACAGACCGTAGCCCTCGACGATCGGGCAGCCGGTGATCGCCAGCCATTTCCTGGCAACGGATTCCTGCACCGCCGTGCCGCCGCCGTTGCAGACGACAAGCTGCGAGAAATCGAGCTTGGCAAAACTCTTGTTATGGGTCAGCCCGTTGAACAGCGTATTCACGGCAGGGAAAATGTGGATGCGGAACTTCGACAGCTCCTTCACCATGCCGTTGATATCGCGCGGGTTGGGAATCAGGATGTTGAGTCCGCCGACACGCATCGCCAGCAGCGCGCAGGAGATGAACGCGAACACATGATAAAGCGGCAGCGCGCAGACGAACGTCATCTGCCCGGTGACCTTTTTCCGCTTCATCGCCGGCTGCAGCCAGGCGTCCGACGCAATCACCGCGGACAGAATCGCGCCATGAGTCAGCGTCGCGCCTTTTGACAGGCCGGTGGTGCCGCCGGTGTACTGCAGCACAGCGATGTCGTCCTTCCTGATCTCCGGCCTTGTAAAATTGAGCTTCTTGCCTTCCCACAGCGCGACCTTGAAACGGACGGCGCCTGGCAACGAATAGCGCGGCAGCGATTTCTTGACGACGTAGTTGACGATCGTGCCCTTGGCGAGACCCAGCAGGTCGCCGACCTTCGCGATGACGACATGCTCGATGTCAGTCTGTTCGATGACCTGTTCCAGCGTGTTGGCGAAGTTCTCCAGAATAATGATCGCTTTGGCGCCGGAATCCTTGAGCTGATGCTCGAGCTCGCGCGGCGTGTACAGCGGATTGACGTTGACCGCGATGAAGCCGCCGCGCAGCACGGCTGCCACCGCCACCGGATACTGCAGCACATTCGGCATCATGATCGCGACGCGGTCGCCGCGCTTGATGCCCCGGCCTTGCAGCCACGCCGCCAGCGCACGCGAGCGTCGGTCGATGTCGCCATATGTCTGGCGCTTGCCCATGCAGGAATTGGCGTCGCGGTCGCGGAATTTCGAGAAACTGTCTTCGAAAATCGAAATCAGCGACTCATAGCCGCCGACATCGACAGTGGCCGGTACGCCGGACGGATAGCTTGCAAGCCACGGACGATCCATAGTGCCTCCCCCAGGAAACGTTTCCGGTTGATCCGGCTTTTCCAAGCATTGTTCCGTGCAGACTTGCCGCCGTCAAAACGTTTATTTTTCAGGCGCGGCAATGACCGAACCGTTCAGCCAGCCATTCAACCAAATCTCCGCCGACGCCATTCGATCAGTTTGGCGCTGACCTCCTCGGGCTTTTCCTGCTGCGTCCAGTGGCCGCTGTCGCGAATAAGGTGTTTCTCGAGATCAGGGACGATATTCTCCATGCCGTCTGCGGCCGATGGCGGCAGCACGGCGTCGTTCTCAGCCATGATCATCAGCGAGGGCACGCGCACGGTGTGGTCGATCTGGTCGGAGCGCTCCCAGTTGCGCGTCATGTTGCGATACCAGTTAATGCCGCCGGTGAAGCCGCTTTTCCTGAATGTCTCGACGAATACGTTCATCTCGTCTGGCGACAGGATTTTCTCCCGCGGATCGAACTTGGCGTCGTAGGCGGCGACCATTTGCGGAAAGGCGAGGTTCGTGTTGGCCGATGCGCCGACACCGGCGACGGGCTTTTCGTCCGCCCTCGGCTTGCGCGGCAAGGGCTTGCGCATGAACGCATCGAACAGTTGTTCGGTGCGTTCCGCGAAGATGCGGTCGGGTTCGCGTGCCGGGTTCTGAAACTGCACGATGTACATGCTGTCGCCGAAACGCTTCCGGAACAGCGCAATCGGGTCGATCGGCGGACGGGCAGTGTGCGGCGTGTTGACACCGATCACGCCGGCGACGCGCGCCGGGTGGCGCAATGGCATCTGCCAGACGATGAAACCGCCCCAGTCGTGGCCAACAAAGATGGCCTTGTCGATCTTGAGATGATCGAGCAGCCCGACCAGATCGCCAGTCAGATGCTCCATGTCATAAGCCTCGACCGGTTCCGGGCGATCGGTCGCGCCATAGCCGCGCTGATCCGGCGCGATGACGCGGATATCTGCCGCAGCGAGAGCCTTGAGCTGATGCCGCCAGGAGAACGCGATCTCCGGCCAGCCATGACACAGCACCATCGGAATCGGATCGTCCTTCGGGCCAGCATCGTAGAACCCCATCCGGATTCCGTTGACCTGCGCATATTGCAACGGCGGCATTTCCAGCATTAAAAGTCTCCGTTCAAACCCGTCATTCCGGGGCGCGAGCCATAAGCGCGTTTACGCGCGTCTTTCGACGCGCTATGGCGAGCGAGCCCGGAATCCATAACCCCCGTATTCATTACTTTTCACCGGGAGTATGGATTCCGGACAGCCGTTTCCCGGCTTCCGGAATGACGACATTGATTCATTCGCGACATCATCACTCCGCCGCGGTCTGCGCCGCCTTCGGCGGCAGATAGGCAGCAACCAGTGTGTCCATTTCGGATGGCAGCATTTCGGCCAGCACTTCCACATGCGGAATGATGTTGGCGCCGGCGATGAAGCCGAAGTCGAGCTGATCGCGATAACTCTGCACCGTGATGTTGAGCGCGAGGCCGTGCGCCGCGATCGACACCGGGAAGATGTGCAGCAACTCGGCGCCGACGGCGTAAAGCGTCTGCCGCGGTCCCGGCACATTGGAGATGGTGACATTCGCCGCCGCCGGCAGTACGTCGGACAGGTTGGAGCGGCTGTACAGCAGCGCCAGCACCTGCACGACGATCGGCGCGCCGAGCATCGACACGTTGGAGATTTGCGGCATCAGCGCGCGCAGCGGATGCGCCATTTCCTTGGACTTGGTGGACTGGGCGATGATCGTTTCCATCCGCTGCTTCGGATCCTCGATGTCGCTCGCCAGCGTGCACACCATGCCGAACACCTGGTTGTTGGCGTCGGTGTTGCCTTCTTCCCGCAACGAGATCGGCACGCCGGCGGTCAGCGATTTGGCCGGGAGTGCGCCGCGCTCCTTGAGATAGCGCCGCAGAATGCCGCTCGAGAGCGCCATCACCACGTCGTTGAGCTTGCCGCCTGAGGCCTTGGCGATTGCCTTCGCTTGCGACAGCGATACCGACACGCCGGCGAAGCTGCGCTCGGACGAAATCGATTTGTTCAGCACCGTCGAGGGCGACATCAGCCCGCCAATGTCCTTGCGCGTGGCGGGATCGGCGATCTTGGTCGCCATGTCCGACATGCTCTTGAGCATCGCCGGAATGCTGCCGGCGAACTTCACCGCGTTTTCCATCTGGAACATGGCGTTGTCGAACAGGATCGAGCCGATGTCGTTCTTGCCGGTGCGCGGCAGTTCGAGGCTGCGCATGCCGCTTTCGCCCTCGGCCGGTGGCCGCCAGAGCTGGGTGTAGGAATCGATGAAGTGCGCGGCGATATCGCGCGGCTCGGCCTTGTTTTTCATTTGCGGCGTCGGCGGCGGCACCTCGCGCGGCGTCTCGCTGATGTCGTAGACCATGCTGGTCAGGGCCGCGCCCGCGCCGCCATCGATACAGGCGTGATGGATCTTGGAATACAGACCGATCTCGTTGTCCTTCATGCCTTCGAAAACATAGAATTCCCATAGCGGACGCGCGCGATTGAGCAGCTTGGCGTGCATCCAGCCGACGGTGCGCTCCAGCATCACGCGGTCGGAGGGCGCCGGCAGCGCGGCGCGGAAGATATGGCGGTTGATATCGAAATCTTCGTCCTCGACCCAGCTCGGATGATCGATGTCGAGCGGCGTTTTCGCCAGCTTCGACTTCAGGATCGGCGCGACATGCAGCCGCGACGCGATCATCGCCTTGAAGGCTTCGAAGAAGTCACCCTTGTAGCCATCCTTGAGACGGAAGATCGCCATGCTTCCCACATGCATCGGCATCTCGGGCGTTTCGAGATACAGAAACGATGCATCGACCGACGACAGCTTGCGGTTCATGGTGTCCCTCCCTGGGATCGACTGTTACTGCCGGGCCTTTGCGGCTCTCGTTCTTTTAGTCACTCTATTGGTCGTTTTTAGTCGAGCATGATCTGGCCCGAAAACCGGTACCCATTTTCGGGATCATGCTGTCCTGCCATAAGCCAAAGTGAACGGGCCTGACTTGTCGAACGGACGAAATTCGCCTTCCGGCTGCGCCAGCCGGTCGGCGATCGCCCAAAGTGCTGCGGCATTGACGCCGAGGCCGAGATGGCTCGCGAGCAGCACCTCGATGTTCTCGGCGCGGTCGTTCGGCTGCAACAGGCAGGTGCGCCAGTTCACGACGCCGTCGCCGCGCGTGTAGATCGATGTCGCCGGCACCGGCAGATCGCCAGCCAGCGCGGCGATCTCGGCCTCGTTGCCGATGCCGACCCTTTCGCCGGACAATTGCTCATAGAGCCGCCGGGCGTTGGTGGCGGTGATGTCGCCGGCAAACGGTGAGCCGAGCGTGATGACCGAGCGCACCATCTCCGGCGCATGCAACGCGAGATCGCGCGCATAGATGCCGCCCAGACTCCATCCGACCAGCGTCACCTTCTGTCCGGTCTCATGATGAATGTCGGCGAGAAGCTGACGCAGTTTCGGCCGCATGCTGAACACGCCGCCGAGATTGCGGCCGAGATTCCAGGCGCGGGTGTCATAGCCGAGATGGCGGATGAAGCGGCGCAGCGGCGCGGTCGACAGATCGCTGGCGAGGAAGCCCGGCATCACCAGCACCGGATGGCCGTCGCCCTTCGGCGCGCGCATCAGGACCGGCGCGAGCAACGCGCTGGCGTTGAACTCCAGCACACCCCTGACTTCGGCCAGAAGCAGACCGAGACCCGGTGGACGAAGACTGCCGGCGGAAGCGGGCTCGTCCATACTAGCTGACACTATGGCCATGGATGATCGTCATCACTCTCGAACGCGGCATCTGACACAACGCTCTGTTGCGGGATGGCCGCCCAAACCGAAGGGTGATCCTGAAGCATATGCAGGCGCTTGCCAACCAGACTCCAGCCCGAGGGCTGGCTTTGTTGCTGCGCACAAAAGGCTTGAAAGCCGCCGGGACGTATACCCGATACCAGCCGCTATTTCTTGCTGCTGCTGCCGGTCGACGCCAGCGTCTGGCTGATCATATTCTGGAACATCTCCATCACCTGGACCGAGACGTTCGGATTGAACCAGCTCTGCATCAGCGTCTCTGGCGCGAACGCATTGATGCTGGACGACATCTTGTCCTGGAGCTGCTCCATCACCGCTTTCTGCATCGGCTGGACATCCGGAAGCCCCATAAAGGCGCGTGCCTCGGCCGGAGTGCAGTCGACTTCAACATTGATCTTCATGTGCTACTCCTGATGCCAACACGGCGTGTCCCGGGCCGCGTTTGTGACAGTATCGTCGCGACACGGCGCCCGATGCAAGCAATGACGCGCGAACAAGGTAAACGGCGGCGGCCGATGTGGACGCTATTCCGCAGCTTCCGGCAGCGCCGCAATCTTGTCGTGAACGATGACGCCTGCGAGTGGATCGAAGTCGCCAACCCACGGTGTGCGCAAGAGCATGTCCATTGTGTCAGCATACCCCGCTTCCCAGCGCTGCCGGATTCCCGACGGACTGAAATCGACATCCTTGGTGTGGTTCTCATCGGCGATCTGCGGCGCGAGCAGACGGACGACATGCATCTGCGTCCGGCAGCCATAGGCGGCGAGCTCCTTCACCACATCGCTTTTCCGCTCTTCCTCGGTCAACCGTTCGGCCAGTTCGCTGATGATATGGCGCAGACGATGGGTCTGCTGTTGCTTGGTGATGTGCGTGGAAATGCGGCTGGAATATTGAATATCTTTCTGCCGATTGAAGACGTCGGCCAGCGTTGTCGGCTCCGCCCCGGTCGGATTCCACATATTAACGGCGAACACGAGCGAGTTACGGCGGGGATTGTCGTCGAACACGACTTCGGTCGGCGTGTTCGACAGAATGCCACCATCCCAATACAGGGCGCCGTCGATCCGGACCGGGGGAAACGCGGGCGGCAAAGCGCCGGACGCCAAGATGTGTTTCACGCCGAGTTCGCACTCGCGCGAGTCGAAATACCGCATTTCGCTGGTGCTGACGCAGGCGCAGCCGACCGTGAGCCGGGGCTTCTTCCGGTTCAGTATGGAAAAATCGACGAGATCGTTCAGCGTTTGCTCGAGCGGCGCGGTCGAATAAAATCCAGCCTTTTCGGCGCCAATCGGAAATTGCAAGCCAAACTGCGCCAGCGGGTTCGGCTGGAAAAATCCCGCGATCCCGTTCGACATTGTCGACCAATACGACATGTTTGACTGCATCAGGGCCGAGAGCCCCGCAAACGGCCAGGCCGGCTTTTGTTCGACCCGCTTCCAGAACTCACGCAATCTCGGCAATCGATCGTCGCGGGCGTTGCCCGCGATCAAACTGGCATTGATCGCACCGATCGACGTTCCAACGATCCAGTCCGGTTCGATGTTGGCCTCGTGCAGCGCCTGATAGACGCCACACTGATAGGAGCCGAGTGCGCCACCGCCTTGCAGCACGAGGACCGTCTGACCGGGCAGCGTTTCGCACACCGAGCTCAGATTCGTCCGGGCTCCGTCGTTGCTCACAATGTGCATGGGACCGCTCCGGCGTATTTCGAACACTACCATAACACTTCGCTTATGACGCGAAAATCGTTACAGACGAATTGCAATGGAGCGGCGGATAAATCCGCTCGATCTTCGCCTGGCCCCGGAGACGATCATGCCATCACAAAAATTCCAGTTTTCCGGCGCGGACGGCCAGTTGCTTGCCGCCGTGCTGGACATGCCGGCACAGAAACCTCTGGCGTTCGCGCTGTTCGCCCACTGCTTCACCTGTGGCAAGGATGTGCTGGCGGCCAAACGTGTCGCGGACGCGCTGGCGATGCACGGCATCGCGGTCCTGCGATTCGATTTCACCGGGCTTGGCGCCAGCGAAGGCGAGTTCGCCAATTCGCATTTCTCATCCAATGTCGCCGATCTCATCAAGGCCGCCGATCATCTGCGCGACATGCATGAGGCGCCGAAGCTGCTGATCGGCCACAGCCTCGGCGGCGCGGCGGTGCTGGCGGCGGCGGAATCCATTCCCGAAGCGAAGCTGGTCGCGACCATCGCCGCGCCCGCGGACCCGGCCCACGTCACGGGATTATTCAAAGAGCACATCGACACCATCCACGAGAAGGGCGAAGTCGAGGTGTCGCTGGCCGGGCGGCCGTTCAGGATCAAACGCGAGTTCCTGCACGATGTTGCAAACCAGCGCCTGATGGAAAAGGTCGCGCACCTGAAGAAGGCGCTGCTGATCTTCCACTCCCCAACCGACAACACGGTTGGTATCGACAATGCGAGTCATATCTTTTTGGCGGCGAAACATCCGAAGAGTTTCGTCGCGCTCAACGGCGCGGACCATCTGCTCTCGCAAAAGAAAGACTCGGCCTATGTCGCCGGCATGATCGCGACATGGGCGATGCGCTTTCTCGATGCGCAACCAAAGGAACAACCCATGCCGGCCGAGCCCGGTACCGTCACCGTGCAGGAAACCCGGCAGGGCAAATTCCAGCAGATGATCTCGACCGGCCCGCATCGGTTGCTCGCCGATGAGCCTGTGTCCGTGGGCGGCGATGACTCAGGCCCCGGCCCTTACGACTTGCTGCTGGCAGGCCTCGGCGCATGCACGTCGATGACGATGCGGATGTACGCGGAGCGCAAGGCGCTGCCGTTGGATCGGGTCACCGTCACGCTCAGGCATGACAAGATTCATGCGCAGGATTGCGAAGACTGCGAAACCAAGGTCGGCACCATCGACAGGCTCGAGCGCGTCATTGCCATGGAAGGCGCGCTCGACGGCGAACAACGCAAGAAGCTGATGGAAATCGCCGACAAATGCCCGGTGCACCGGACGCTGGAGTCGGAGATCAAGATCGTGACGCGGGCGAAGGGGTGAGGTGGAGCGGGCAATCGAAATATCAAAGTCCTGCTTCGCGCTACCTCGCGAAGCGG
This sequence comes from Hyphomicrobiales bacterium, assembly GCA_021732215.1. Classification (GTDB taxonomy): domain Bacteria; phylum Pseudomonadota; class Alphaproteobacteria; order Rhizobiales; family Xanthobacteraceae; genus SG-bin9. The sequence goes on along the minus strand of JAKFVL010000032.1, from coordinate 277,348 downwards.
GATGGAGCGGGCGAAGGGAATCGAACCCTCGTATGCAGCTTGGGAAGCTGCCGTTCTGCCATTGAACTACGCCCGCGTTGGGCAGGACCATAACAATCCGGACCGAGGTGGCGCAACCGAGTTCAGGCCAACAAAACGCTCTCTGCCGTCACTCCGGGGCGACCGAAGGTCGAACCCGGAATCCAACACCCCTCAAGCTCTCAGTTGGCGGAGAAATGGATTCCGGATCAGCGCAAACGCGCTGTCCGGAATGACGAAGAGGAATCAAGCCCGGCAATGACAAAAGAGGAACAAACGCGATTCGCCGTCATTGCGAGGAGCGCCCTCGCGCGACGAAGCAATCCGGTTTTCAGCAAAGCATGGATTGCTTCGTCGGCTGCGCCTTGCAATGACGAGAGAAAGACCTGTGCATGTCCGGAGAATGGTGCGATCTGTCTTACGCGATCAGAAAATCACTTCTGCCCGACGACCTTCAGCGCACGGCCCTGGCTGATGAAGGAATAATGACCGGCGCCGACGCTGCCGATCATCAGCGTCTCGACGACAGGCTCGGTGATCGGCGTCGCCGCTTCCCAGTCGATGATGAAATTCGCGCCGGTTCCGCCGCGCACGTCGTTGACCGGCACGTAGACCTCGATCGTCGCGAACGGCTTCATGGCGATCGGTCTCGGCAGATAGCTCTCGACCAGCCTGCCGCTGGTGTCGAAATAGCCGATGCGCTTGATGATGAGCGGATCGCTCTCGGACGTGTTGTGGACGCTCAGGGTCACCCCGAAATCGGCTCGCACCTTGCCCTGGCTCATCGACACGCTGGAATAGGCCGGAACATAGAATGTCCCGCCCACCACCGGCTTGGCGGCCGGCACGTCGGTCAAGGAATCGGCCAAGGCCTGTTCCAGCTTTGTGGGGGTGGTCTGCGCGCGCGCGCAGCTCATGACCGTCAGAGAGAGGGTCCCCGCCAATCCTGCGAGAACGAGGCTGGAGACAATCCGCCGCAGTGAAAGAGGCATCTGATACCTTCAATTTGATCTTGGTATTCCTGGCAACTATACCTTGAAAGAGAACGCCGTGAACTCATAGTGGAGTGATCTGACATTCGCTACCGCCCTGCCGCGGGTCGTCTGGCGAATGTCGAATCCACTCCACTCGAACTTACGTTTGCTATCGGTCCTTTGATTCTACCATCCGCAAAAAATCCCGCTGCAACGGGTAGCGAATGGTAGAATCGGACCGTCAGGGCTGTGGGGTCCCCGAGACATGCACGAGCTTATTCACGACATCACACTTTGCATCCTGTTCGCATGGGTGCTGGGCCTCGCCGCACACTATTTCAAGCAACCCTTGATCCTCGCCTACCTCGTCGGCGGCTTCGTCATCGGCCCGTATGGAATGAAGTGGGTCGATTCGCAGGAATCGGTCGCGACCATCTCCGAACTCGGCCTGATTTTCATGCTCTTCATGATCGGGCTGGAAATCGATCTGAAAAAGATCATCCGCGCCGGTAAAGTGATCCTCGCCGCGGCGGGCGTTCAGCTCCTCGGCGGCTGCATGCTCGGTATCGCCTTCTTCACGCTGATCGGCCTGTCGTTCGGCGGGCCGCGCTGGGACGCCCTGTATCTCTGCGTTGCGGCCGCGCTGAGCAGCACGGTCATCATCGTCAAGGTGCTGTACGAGAAGCGCGAGCTCGATACGCTGCCGGGCCGCATCACGCTCGGTATCCTGGTGCTGCAGGATGTGTTCGCGATCCTGTTCCTCGCCATCCAGCCGAGCCTCGACAATCTGCAGATCGGTATCATTGCGCTGTCGATCGGCCGCGTCGTCGTGCTGGTCGCATCCGCGCTCGCCATCAGCCGCTACGTTTTGCCGTGGTTGTTCCACCAGATCGCGCGGCGTCCGGAGCTGATCCTGCTCGGCGCGCTGGCGTGGTGCTTCCTCGTCGCCGAGGTTGCCGAGCGGCTGCATCTGTCGCGCGAGATGGGCGCGCTGGTCGCAGGCGTCTCGCTCTCGACCTTCCCGTATGCGCTCGACGTCACTGCGAAGGTGACGACGCTGCGCGATTTCTTCATCACGCTGTTCTTCGTTGCGCTCGGAATGACGATTCCGATCCCGACGCTCGCCATCGTCGGCATGGCGCTGGTGATCGCTGCGTTTACCGTGGTCAGCCGTGTCGTCACGGTCTTCACACCGCTTTACTTCATGCAGCAGGGTTTGCGGGCCAGTCTGCTCGCGGCGATCAACCTGTCGCAGATCAGCGAGTTTTCGCTGGTGGTGCTGCGCGTTGGCGTTTCCGCCGGACATATCTCGGGGGAAACATCGAGCGCGGCATCGGTGGCGTTCGTGATCCTTGCCGTGATTTCGACCTTCGTGATGACGCAGAGCGATCCGATCACGCGATCCTCGATCGGCATCCTCAAACGCCTCGGCCTGCGCGACCTCGACCACAAGGACGAGACAGCACACGGCGACGTCGGCGGTGGCGGCCACGGCGAACCGTCACGCATCCTGCTGCTGGGCTTCTTCCGCACGGCAAGCGCGCTCGTGAGCGAGATCGAGAAGAAGAATCGCCCGCTGCTCGACCAGATCGGCGTGATCGACTTCAATCCCAACGTCTACCGCAACCTCACCGACCGCGGCGTCAAGGTGACGTATGGCGACATCAGCAATACGGACACGCTGATGCATGCGGGGCTCGAACATGCGGAGATCGTGATCTCCAGCGTGCCGGACTGGATTCTGAAAGGCACCACCAATGCCAGGCTGGTGCGCCAGATTCGCGCGTTGAATCCCACCGCCAAGATCATCGCCGTCGCCGACCTGCTGTCGGGCGTGCAGGAACTCTACGATGCCGGAGCGGACTACGTCACCGTGACGCGGCTTGGCGAAGCGCAGGAGCTGGTCGCGGCCATCGACGCCGCCGACCAGGGATTGCTCGAGGACCGGCGCTCGGAGATCGACGCCCAATTAAATCAGCGCAACGAGGTGTTGCCGTAGGGCGTTTTTTGGCGCGTATTCTTGTCGCAAAACCGGTGTCCACTTTTGCGGAATACGCGCGACCGGAAATCGGGTGGAAACCGGCCGCAATTTTTGCCAAGTTTTGTCAGCAGTCGCGAATTAAGCCTGTCGCGACCGGCAGGACAGGCTTCACCTTTTGTCATCAGTGCTTAAATTGATCGATCATGTCGACCAGCGGCTTTGCCATTTTTGAAACGGCCATCGGCGCCTGCGGCATCGCATGGGGCGAGCGTGGTCTTCTGGCGACGCAATTGCCCGACCGCAGCGCAAGCGAAACCCGCGCGCGGCTGACCCGGCGGCGGCCGGAGCTCGCCGAAATATCGCCGCCCGATCACGTGCAGGACGCGATGGAGCGCATCGCCGCGCATCTGCGTGGCGAGCACGCCGACCTCACCGCGATCGCACTCGATATGGACGGACTGGCCCCGCTCAACCGCAAGGTCTACGAGATCGCCCGGCGCATTCCCTCGGGCGCAACGCGAACCTATGGAGAAATCGCGCAGGAAATCGAACAGACCGCCGGCGATCTCGGCGATGCCCGCGCCGTCGGTCAGGCACTGGGGCAAAATCCGTTTCCGATCGTGATCCCCTGCCACCGCGTGCTAGCGGCGGGCGGCAAGGCAGGCGGCTTTTCGGCGCCAGGCCACATCGTTACGAAATTTCGGCTGCTCGAAATCGAAGGCGCGCGGATCGAGGATGCCAGGGCGGCTGGCACACCAACGCTGTTCGACATTCCGTTGTCGATTGCCCCACCCCGCCGACGCGGATAAAATCAGTCATGGGAACCAAAACCGTCGTGCAGCGTGGACCGGTCACCGTTTACGACTACCGGTGCGACTCGGGGCCGGGCAGCAAGCCGTTCACCGAACAGCATCAGTGCCATTCGCTGTCGTTTGTGCGCAAGGGCAGCTTCGGTTGCCGCACGCGAGGCAAGTCGTTCGAGTTCGTGGCCGGATCGGTCATGGTCGGCAATCCCGGCGATGAATACGTCTGCACGCACGAGCACCACCAGTGCGGCGACGAGTGCCTGTCGTTCCAGTTCTCGCCCGAACTTGCAGACAGCATCAGCGACGATCCGAAGCTGTGGCGCACCGGCGGCGTCGCACCATTGCCGGAACTGATGGTGCTCGGCGAACTGGCGCAAGCAAGCAGCCGCAATGGAAGCGGACTAAGCCTTGGCGAAGCCGGATTGATGTTTGCCGCACGCTTTGTCGAGATCGTTTCCGGCCGCAAACAAGACATCGTCAGCAATAGCGCACGCGACCGCCACCGCGCGGTCGAGGCCGCGCTATGGATCGATGGCAACGCGCACAAGCCGATCGATCTCGAAGACGCGGCCCGCAAGAGCGGCTTGAGTCCGTTTCATTTCCTGCGGCTGTTTTCCAGCGTTCTGGGTGTGGCGCCGCATCAGTATCTGGTCCGGTCACGCTTGCGCCGTGCCTCAAGTTTGCTCGCCGACGATGAGCTTACCGTCACCGATGTCGCTCTCGATGTCGGCTTTCAGGATCTGTCGAACTTCGTGCGCACGTTTCATCGTGCCGCCGGCATGTCGCCGCGCGCGTTCCGCAAGGCGGCCAGAGGCGACCGCAAGATTGTCCAAGAACGGCTGGCGCGGTTTGCCATAGCGTGAACTCCTCACAGCATGATCGAAAAGGTCATGCGCAAAGAAGGAGATCACCCATGTACGACCATATCGGCCTGCGCGTGAAAGACCTCGACGCCAGCGTCCGCTTTTACGCGGCAGCCCTCACTCCGCTCGGCCATGTGCTCGCCTCGCAGGACGCGGCCGGCGCAGGCCTCGGCCCCAAGAATGCTCCTGCGCTCTGGCTGCATGCGAGCAAGGCCGCGCCACAAACCGGCGGACACATTGCTTTCAGCGCCAAAACGCGCGCTGCGGTCGACAGGTTTCATGCCGAAGGCATCAAGTCCGGTGGCCGCGACAACGGTCCGCCCGGCCTGCGCGCCGATTACAGCCCGACCTACTACGCAGCATTTCTGATCGACCCCGACGGCAACAACGTCGAAGCAGTCTGCCTCAAGTAAGGAAAAGCGAAATGGCCTCTGTTCTGAAAACAATCCTGATCGATGCTTCGCCCGACGTCGTATGGGACGCGCTGCGCGATTTCCACGCCGTGCATACGCGCATCGCGCCAGGCTTCGTGGTCGATCTAAAATCAGAAGGTGACGTTCGCATCGTCACCTTCTCGAACGGCAGTGTCGCCCGCGAAAAGCTCGTCACGAGCGACAACGACAACCGGCGGCTGGTCTACTGGATCTCCAGCGAACGCATGGTTCATCACAACGCATCCGCGCAGGCTTTCGCAGAGCCGGACGGCACAACGCGCTTTGTCTGGATCACCGATGTGCTGCCGAACGAAATCGCGCCCTACATCGACAGCCAGATGTCGCTGGCGATCCCGTTGATGAAACAAACACTGGAAAAGGCCGCAAAGGCCGCCTGACAAAAAGGGACGTGGCTTTTAGCTGCGTCCCCACTTCGTAAACTTGACGGACGCAACCGCGGACAGTCCGAGCAAGACCATCGATGCGGCAGCGAGCGTGAAGAACGCCTGCGCTCCGGCATTGTAGGTCATCAAAAGCCAGCCGCCGGCAGCGATGAATATCAGGCGGCCGGTCTGCGCCAGAACCGGCGGCAACACCTTCGCCGCGCCCTGCGACGAGAAGTAAAGCGAGATCGAGAGACCGATGAAGGCATAGAACGGCGCGGCGGTCGAAAGATACTGACGGCTGGCGGCGATCACGCCGGGATCGTCGGTGAAAATGCGCACCCAGATGTCCGGAAAGATTGCAATCGCGGTCGCGACGCTCCCCACCGAGAGAAATGAAACAGCACCTGCCGTCCACGCAATGCGCCGGGCGCGTGCAACATCGCCCGCCCCGATCGCCATGCCGACCATCGGCACCGACGCCATGCCGACCGCGAACGCGATCGAGGTCAGCATGAATTCCAGCCGCGCGCCAATTCCATATCCGGCCAACACCTCAGTGCCAAAGTTCGCCAGCATGTGGGTCAGAATGGAAATCGTCAGTACGCCCTGCAATGGCGAGAAGCAGGCGATCGCGCCGACTTTGAGAATGTCGAAGAACATCGCCCGCTGGATGCGGAAACCGCGCACCAGAGGGTTGACGCGCGCACGGCCCGACAGGAGATACCAGCCCATCGCCGCCGCGCTGATGCTGAACGCAAGCAGCGCACCGGCGGCGACCCCTCGCATGCCGAATTGAGGCACCGGCCCAAGACCAAGCCCGAGCGTACCGCCGAGAATGATCTGACTGACCGCAGACGTCAGCACCATCGCCGACGGCAATTTCATGTTGCCGGTGCCGCGCAAAATTCCCGCGAGCGTATTCATCAGCCAGGGAATCGTCGCGCCTGCGAAAAAGATTTGCGTGTAGGCGACGGCCTGCATCAGCACGTTACCGCGTCCGCCCATGGCGGCGAGCAACGCCGGACCGAACACCAAAACCCCGACCATGAAAACGACGCCGAGCGACAGACCGATGATCAGCGCATGCGCTGCCAGCGTAGATGCGCGCTGGATATCGTTGGCGCCGATCGCCCGCGCAATCGCCGACGCCACCCCGCCGCCCATCGCGCCGCCGGACATGGTCATGGTCAGCATAATGAACGGAAATACCAGCGCCATCGCCGCCAGCGACTCGACGCCTAACCTGCCGATATAGGAGGTCTCGGCGATGACCACGCAGGTGCCGGCCGTGAGCGCCACCACGTTCGGCGCCGCCAGCCGCAGCAGCGTCGGCAGAACCGGGCCTTCCAGCAGCGGATTGCGCGCGTGCTTGGCGGATGGCGCGACGATCGGCTCGAGCGGCTTTCCTTCCCCGTCGGAGGCCTGCAGTTCGGCAGCAAGATCGGACATGACATTCCCAGATCGCGGCTCGGGCCGCAGAGCGCGGTGGTATCACCGATTGGCCGGCAAGAGCATCCGCGGTCGCGCATGCCCCTCCCGCATAAGGTCGTCACGCCTGGCATAAGGGCATCGGCAGCAGCTCAAACCAGCAAAGCCGACGCATCCGCAAGACTGACATCGCCCTCTCCGAGAATGCGTTTCGAAATTGCATCCTCGCTCTTGCCGGCGGTGGCCGCGAACGGGTCTTGCGGCGTGAGGCGATGATCGACAACGAGCCGCGACAGCAGCATGCGCCTGGCGTCGCCGCGCACCTCGTGAATGCGCCCGCCTTCCCATGCGAACGTCACCGCGCTCGCTACATGATAGAGAGCGCTGGTCGCGCGCCGGGCATCGGCTTCGTTCTCGCCTGAACTGGCCACCGCGCGGGCAAAGCCGATCGCGCGATCCGAGAGCTTGCGCAGCCGATCGCGCCAGCCTTGCGGCACGCCGGTCATATCGCCGATACGTGCGTGCAGATCGGCTGCGAGCGCCGCATCCGCACCATGACGGCCGACCGCGCGGGTCAGTGCATCGAGCGCCACGATATTGCCGGTGCCTTCCCAGATCGAACCAAGATGCGCGTCGCGCAACAGGCGCGGCGTTGCGAATTCCTCGATATAACCAATGCCGCCGCGCATCTCCATCGCGTCGCCGCAGACCTTTCGCGCATCGCGGGTGGCGCGATATTTCAGCGTCGGCGTCAGCACCCGCAGCACGGCGGCGGCATCCTGACTACCGGCCTCGGCGCGGTCGAGCGCATCGGCGGTCGCGAAGCTGAGCGACATGGCCTGCTCGGTCGGCAGCATGATCTTCATCAGTTGCCGGCGCGCCAGCGGCATGTCGATGATGCGTTGGCCGAACACGACGCGATTGCGCGCCACCGTATTCGCATCGTGATGCGCACGCCGCATCAGCGCCGCCGATTTCACGCCGTTCGACAGACGCGACCAGTTCACCATCTCGGCCATCTGAACGAAACCGCGATCGAGGTTGCCTACCGCATAAGCAATCGCGCCTTCGAGCTTGATTTCGCCGGACGCCATCGAGCGGGTGCCCAACTTGTCCTTGAGCCGCACGATGCGGTAGTGATTGGGCGAACCGTCGTCGAGAAAGCGCGGCATCAGAAATAGCCCGACGCCGCGCGTGCCGCCGGCCGCGCCTTCCGGCCTCGCCAGCAGCATGACCACTTTCGCGTCGGCGTTGGAGCAGAACCACTTTTCGCCATGCAGCCGCCAGCGGACGCCATCCTGTACGGCCGTGGTCGTGAGCTTGCCGACGTCGGAGCCACCTTCCTTCTCGGTCATGAACTGGCCGCCCTGCGTCAGCAGCGTCATGTCGGTTTGGGTCAGCCCATCGAGATACCTGGCCTTCAGCGCCTCGTCGCCGAAGCGCGACAGCAAGCGCGCGGCGCCGTCCGTCACATTGATGGGGCAGCCCATACCGAACTCGGCCTGGTTGAACAGAAACGTGAACGCATGCTTCGCCACAGCCGGAAAAGTCTGCGGCCAGCCGAGAATCCCCTTGCGGTGCGACATCGCATGAATGCTGAACTCGCCGTAGGCGGCGTTCTCCAGCTCGCGATAGGCCGGATGGTATTCGATCCATTGGGCATCGCGGCCGAAGCGGTCGCGATGATGCAGCACCGGACCGTGGCGATCGGCCAGCCGCGCGCAATCGTCCAGATGACCGCCGGCCAGTTCGCCAAGGCGATCGAGATGCGGATCGATATGATCGAACAGCGCTTCCGGCAGATAAAGCCGCAGAAGGTCGGCCAGCATCGGATCGGCGCGATAGAAATTCAGCCCCGTCGTATCCGGCGCAATCAAATTGGCCTTGGTGTCCGCTTGCGGTTTGGTCAACATGGCGCTTGTCCCTTTTCCGGCAGTTCGACCTGACCGGCATCGTTGGTCCAATCATCCGCCAGAGCAGGTCGTCTCACAAGGGTGTGAAGCGCAGAGCCGTATTCGTAGCGGCCAGAGCCGTTTCGCAGAGCGAACGAACGGCGCTCTCGTGCGTTAAGCCGCCACACACGAGGATTTTCCATGACCGTCCGCTCAAGTTCGAAGACAATCGTTTTGACCGCGCTTGCTGCCGGGTTGGCTCTGGCGCTGGCGGGCTGCAACGAGAAAGCCGACGTTGCGATCGAGAGGGGCTATGGCCCCGATCCGACCCTGCCCGCTCCCAAGAACAACATGATCCCAACCGTCAACGTGGCGACCGCGGTCGGCTGGCCGAAGGATGCCAAGCCAGCCGCAGCCAGTGGCTTTGCCGTCAACGCCTTCGCATCGGGGCTCAGTCACCCGCGCACCGTTTACACCCTGCCCAACGGCGACGTGCTGGTGGCCGAAACCAACGCTCCGCCAAAACCCGACGATGGCAAAGGCATCAAGGGCTGGTTCGTAGGATTCTTCATGGGCCGGGCCGGCGCGAAGGTACCGAGCGCCAATCGGATCACGTTGCTGCGCGACGCGGATGGCGACGGTGTCGCAGAGGTGAAGACGGTTTTCCTGAAGGGCCTCAATTCGCCGTTCGGAATGGCGCTGGTCGGGAACGACTTCTATGTCGCTAACACCGATGCCGTGATGAAGTTTCCCTATCGCGAAGGCGACACATCGATCACCATTCCGGGAATCAAGCTCGCCGATCTGCCGGGCGGCACACTGAACCACCACTGGACCAAAGACCTTACCGCGAGCCCGGACGGCACCAAACTTTACGCAACTGTCGGCTCGAACAGCAACGTCGCGGAAAACGGCATGGATGCCGAGAAGAACCGCGCCGGCATTCTGGAAATCGACCGCGTCAGCGGACAGAGCCGCGTGTTCGCGTCGGGACTGCGCAATCCGAACGGGCCTGCGTGGCAGCCGGACTCGGGGCAATTGTGGGTGGTGGTCAACGAGCGCGACGAACTCGGCAGCGACCTGGTGCCCGATTACATGACGTCGGTGAAAGACGGCGGCTTCTACGGCTGGCCCTACAGCTATTTCGGTCAGCATGTCGATGTGCGCGTCAAGGAGCAGAAGCCCGATCTGGTGGCCAAAGCCATCGTGCCGGATTACGCGCTCGGCCCACACACCGCTTCGCTCGGCCTCACCTTCGGCCGCGGCGAACTGTTTCCGCAAAACTACAAGGGCGGCGCTTTCATCGGGCAGCACGGCTCCTGGAACAGAAATCCGCGCAGCGGCTACAAGGTGGTGTTCGTGCCATTCGCCAGCGGCAAGCCGTCCGGCCCGCCGCAAGACATTCTCACCGGCTTCCTCAACGATAGCGGCGAGGCGCAGGGGCGGCCTGTGGGCGTGACATTCGACAAGCCGGGCGCGCTACTCGTTGCGGACGACGTCGGCAACACGATCTGGCGCGTGACGCCGGCGAAATCGGTCGCGAACCGGTAGGCAAAAAGCAAAAGAGGCATCGGCGCTGAGCCGGTGCCTCTTTGTCTCCGAACGGGCGGCTTCTGAATTGGCGGCTACTGCGTGCTCTGGTCGCTGGCGTCAGCAAGAAATTTCTCAAGCGCTTTTTCTCCAGCCTCCGGCACGGCCAGGCCATGGCGCGGGGATATAACCTTGGCGCCATATTCGCTTGCGTTATAGCTGAGCCAGACCTTGTCCTGATCGTCCTGCCAGACCAGCGCCTTCATCGGCAGATCGATCGCAAGCGTCGCGCTCTTGACCATCTGGGGCGTGCCGCCTTTCGGATTGCCAAAGATAATAACCGTGCGCGGACGCATCTCCAGACCGGCTTCCTTCGCCGCAGCTGCATGATCGATCTTCGAGAACACTGTCCATCCGCCGGCGGATTTCGATTTGATCGCGGCCTCGAACTTCTCGATCGTATCCTTGACGGAATACTTGCTCGGCTTGGTGATGAGGCCGTTATCGGCGGCGAAAGCGGATGAGGCAAAAGCCGCAAGGCCGATCACCAAAATCATGATGCCTCGCGATATTCTGGCGCTCCTTACGATCATACCGTTTCTCCCTTTGGAACCTGCTCGCCAGCGAGCTGTTGTTCTGCAGATTGTTTTACCCCTGTCTCGCGTTTCCCGCGCTGACAAAGAAGTGATGAGAATTACTTCTTGAGTGCCCACATCGTCGCGCTGACGACTGAAAGAGTTTGATGACAGATCTTTTTGCTGATCCTCCCCTCGGCAAAACCTATCGCCCGCGTATCGGATTTCTTGGTCGGCGACGCGCGATAGCCCTTTGCGCCGCGATGGTCGCGCTGATTGCTCCTCTGCAGGCACGTGCTGCCTGCACTGGCCCCGCGGTCGTGCAAGTGCTGGGGTCTGGCGGACCCGATGCCGACGATGCGCGGGCAAGTTCGGGCTACCTGTTGTGGATGGATGGCGAGGCGCGTTTGCTTGTTGATGCGGGCGGCGGGGTGTTCCTGCGCTTCGGCGAGGCCAAGGCGAAATTCGAGTCGCTCGACGCCATCGCTATCACTCATCTTCACGCCGATCATGTCGGCGAACTGCCGGTGCTGCTCAAAAGCGGGTTCTTCAGCGAACGCAAGCGGCCGATCCCCATCATCGGCCCGACCGGCGGCGGCCAGTTTCCGGGCATGAAGGAATTCATGAAAGCGCAGTTCGACAAGAAGCGCGGCGCATTCCGATATCTTTCGGGATATCTCGACGGCAGCGGCGGCTCGGTTCGCGCTGACATCATGGAAATCAGCGCGACCGCTTCGAGTCCGAAAGCTGCGTTCGGCAACGAACGCTTCAAGCTCACAGCCATCGGCGTCAAGCACGGACCCGTGCCGGCGCTCGGCTACGTCGTTGAAGCCGGCGGCAAGCGTATGGCGTTCGCCGGCGACCAGAACGGCGACAATCCCGCCTTCGCGGCGGCGATCAAGGACGCCGACGTTCTCGTGATGGATCACGCGATTCCCGAAATGCCGGATCGGACGTCAGGACAACTCCATGCGAGACCGAGCGAGATCGGCATGCTGGCTGCGAAAGCCAATGTGCGTCAGCTCGTGCTGTCGCATAACATGGCGCGCAGTCTCGGCCCGTTGCAGGACAATCTGACGCTGATCAAGCAGCACTACAAAGGCCCTATCAAAGTGGCCGAGGACCTGATGTGCGTCGAGTGATCTATTCGCGCCGTCAGAGTTTGAAATGCTTCGACAGTTTCAGGCCCTGCGCCTGATAGTTCGAACCGATGCGCTGGCCGTAGAGCGCATCGGGCCGCGCCAGCATTTTTTCGTAGACCAGCCGGCCGACGATCTGGCCATGCTCGAGAATGAACGGCACCTCGCGGGAGCGCACTTCCAGCACCGCGCGCGAGCCCTGCCCGCCCGCACCGGCATAGCCGAAGCCCGGATCGAAAAAGCCCGCATAGTGAACGCGGAATTCACCGACCAGCGGATCGAATGGCACCATCTCGGCGGCGAAATCCGGCGGCACCTGCACGGCTTCCTTTGACGCCAGAATATAGAACTCTCCGGGATCGAGAATGAGGCTGCGATCTGACCGCGCCGGGATCGGCTCCCAGAATTCATCGACCGCGTAACCGCCACGGCGATCGACATCGACCACGCCGGTATGGCGCTTGGCGCGATAGCCGACAAACCCGCTGGCGTTGTCGCCGGAGAGATCGACGCTGAGCGCGACGCCGCCAGCCAGATCCGCGTCGTCGATATCGACCAGCCGCTCGGCTGCATGAAGCGCGTTCAGCGCATCGTCATCGAGAACCGCATCGCCGGTGCGGAAGCGCACCTGCGACAGCCGCGATCCCTCGCGCAGCAGGACTGGAAATGTCTTGGGGCTGATCTCGGCATACAGCGGGCCATGATATCCGGCGCCGATCATGTCGAAGCGGCGCGTGCCATCCGCGATCACGCGGGTGAACACGTCGAGACGGCCGGTCGAACTTTTCGGATTGGCCGCAGCAACGATCTCCGGAGGTAACGCCAGGCTCTCCAGCAGCGGCACGATGTAGACGCAGTTGGTCTCGAGCACCGCGCCGTCGGACAGATCGATTTCGTGGAGCTTCAGTTCGTCGATGCGTTCGGCGACGGTCGCACCGGGGCCCGGCAGAAAACTGGCACGCACACGATAGGCCGTGCTGCCGAGCCGCAGGTCGAGGCTCGCAGGCTGGATCTGACTCTCGACGAACGGATACTCGGGAATGATCAGGCCAGCGTCGGTCATCGCCGCGATCATGCGATCCGGCAAGATTCCGTCGGCATCGGGAGCGAGCGAAAACGCCACGTCGTCAGTCCTTACGCCTAACAATAGCGACCGCAAGCAGAGCTCCGAAAGGCCGTTTTACGGGTATCCGAAGCCCTTCTTGACGGAAAGGGCGCGACCCTTTATGGGTTCGACTTATCCCGTGGTGATTTGAGCCGGCCGGCTTGCAGCCACGTTAAATAAATCGCTAAACAGGCCGGGGACCAGTGTGATCCCGGCCTGTGGACATTTTCCAGGCCGGTTTTTTGTGACCTTTTTCTGGAAGGTCACGATGGAGGTCACATGTCGCAGGTCAAGAGTCCGCTCGTCACTCGCAACTATCGCCCCGAAACGAGGCTGGTGCATGCCGGCACGCTTCGTTCACAGTACGGCGAGACATCCGAATCTTTGTTCCTGACCCAGGGATTCGTCTACGATTCCGCCGAGCAGTGCGAAGCCCGCTTCAAGGGCGAGGACACGGGCTTCCTTTATTCGCGTTTTTCCAACCCGTCAGTCGCGATGTTCGAGCAGCGCATGATCGAACTCGAAGGCGCACAGGCCGCCCGGGCGACAGCGACCGGCATGGCGGCGGTGACCACCGCGATCCTCGCACCTCTGAAAGCCGGCGATCACGTCGTCGCGGCGAAGGCGCTGTTCGGCTCGTGCCGCTATGTGGTGGAAGATTTGTTGCCGCGCTACGGCATTCAATCGACGCTGGTCGATGGCCTCGATCTCGATCAGTGGCGCAAGGCGATGCGCCCCAATACTAGAACCTGCTTTCTCGAAAGCCCGACCAATCCGACGCTCGAGGTATTGGACATTCCGGCCATCGCCGAAATCGCGCACAGTGGCGGGGCGCGACTGGTGGTCGACAACGTGTTCGCGACGCCGATCTGGCAGAGCCCACTCGCGCTCGGCGCCGACGTCGTGGTCTATTCAGCAACCAAACATATCGACGGCCAGGGCCGCTGTCTCGGCGGCGTGATCCTGTCGTCGGAAGCGTTCATCAACGAACACATCCATACGTTTCTGCGCCAGACCGGCCCTTCGATGTCGCCGTTCAATGCGTGGGTGCTGCTGAAAGGACTGGAGACGCTCGCGGTGCGCGTCAAGCAGCAGACCGAGACGGCAGCGCTGGTCGCCGAATCGCTTGCCGGACATCCCAAGATCGCAAAGCTGATCTATCCAGGCCGCGCGGATCATCCGCAAGCCGCGCTCGTCAAGAAACAGATGCGTGCCGGCTCGACGCTGGTCGCGTTCGAGGTCAAGGGCGGGAAAGCGGCAGCGTTCAAGACGCTGAATGGACTGAAGCTGTCGCGCATTTCCAACAACCTCGGCGACTCGAAGAGCCTCGTGACGCATCCGGCGACCACGACGCATCAGCGGCTGACGCCGGAGGCGCGCGCGGAACTGGGCATCAGCGAGGGATTCATCCGTTTCTCCGCCGGGCTTGAGCATGCCGACGATCTGATCGCCGACCTCAATGACGCGCTGGCGCTTGCCTGAGACGGTGCCGGCGCTCACATCGGCCGGATGGTGATGACGTTGGAGGGCACGGCGACGCCGGCCTTCACCTGACCCACCGTCTTGATGATGGTGTCGCCGAGCAACTGCGCGAAGCAGGCATAGCCCCAGTCGTTCATGTGCAATCCGTCTGAAATGACGAACGCATCGAACGGTATGGCGCGATCCTTGTGCCACTCCTGCATCACCTCGAAGCGCGGAAACACGCCGACTTTCACCTTGTTCGCGGCCTTCTTGATGACCGACACCATCTTGTTGGCGTCGGCTTCGCGCGTCGCCGTCGTCGTCGCAGGCGCATACTGCGGATCGACCAAAACGACGTCGGCCCCGGTCATTTTCAGACGCCGCACGCCTTCCTCGATGATGCCGGCGGTTTCTTCAATATCGCCGCCTCTCAACACCGTATTGGTGCCGAGCTGCCAGATGACGAGGTCGGGATTGTTGTCGATGACACTCTTTTGCAGCCGCTGGATCATCTGCGGAGCATCCTCGCCGCCGACGCCCTGATTCAGCACGGTGATATCGGCGTCCGGATATTTCCGGCGCAACTGGTCCGCCAGACGATTGGGATAGGAGAATTCGGCCGAGCTTGCGCCGACGCCCTGCGTTGACGACGAGCCGAACGCAATGATCGTGATCGGTTCGCCTGCCACCAGCTTCTTTGCAATGCGCGGCAGCGATCCTTCGAACTTCATCGACTTCGGCGTCGAGCACGGCACACGGCTGAAAATATCGCCCGCGGTTTTCGCGGCTTCCCTGACCTTGTCGATCGCACGTTCGGTCGTACCCTTTTGCAGGTTGGGATCAACGGCCGCGGACGTGCTGCTGCCGGCGCTGGTCGCGGCAGACGGCTGATTTTGCGCCGCAGAAGGACCCGCGCAGGCGAGAACAACCGCAACCGACAATGCGGCGGCCGTCGCCGCCAGCGGACGGGCCTTCAATGAAATCGGGCGGCGGCAACCAGTCATCAACGTTGTATCCTCAATTCGGCAGGATTGATGGGTGCGGTATCGATCACATACTTTGCCATCAGCCGTCCGAGACATTCGTGAACCTGCTTTGCCATGCCTAGCCCATGGTCCGAGCCTTGTGGAACCGAAAACAGGTCGAAATCGCCGGTTTCCTGCCAATCGCGCATGATCCCGAAGCGATCGAACAGGGGCACATCCATCCTCTGCGCCACGATCCGCATGCTGTCGATATACGGTCCGACGGTCATCACCGTGTCTGTGCGCGGACTATATTGCAAATTCACCAACATCAGGTCGCTTCCAGCCTTCTTGACGCTTGCGATGCCCTCATCGAGGGTTGCACGAAATTCATCCGGATCGACCGAACGGATCGCATCGACCGTGCCGGTCTGCCAGATCACCAGATCGGGCTTACGCTCGAGCACCAGCTTTTCGAGGATCGCGCCGGCCTCTTCGGCGGTTCGCCTCGGCTGCACATTGGTGCGGATGTCGACCGTTACGCCCGGCAGCTTCTCGCGCAGAACCGCCTGCAGCCGGGCCGGATAGGCCGATATTTCGCCGTCGGCGCCCGGAAGCGACGACGACCGCGTCCCCACCACCAGAATATTCAGCCGTTGGCGGCTTTTCACGGCCACCGCGACGTTGGGCAGCGTGCTGTCGCTACTCAAAAGATAGGCAGGAACGTCGCATTGTGAAGAGGCCGGCTCCTTCGTTTCTTGCGCCCAGGCTGGCGCAAGCAGAGCTACAGCCGCAACGATAAGCGCCATCAAGCGGACCATCATGACCGGCCTTCCACCAGATCCGCGGTACCGCCCGCGGGAGAAGCGTTCTTGTCGGCATTACGTTTGTACCACCACAGCATCCATGCCGCGCCCCACATCATCAGGATGCCCCCGATGCTGACGGCGAAGTGAATCAGCGCGCCGCCCCCAAGTTCGCCCAGAATGAAGTGTCCGGCGAATGCGAGAAATACGCCGAGGCAGAAGATTTCCAGCGAATGCTGGCCGCAGAGAATCAAGGGTCTCAGCCACTTCGATCTCAAACCGGACCAGTCCTTGGGCAGCAGATAGATCGTGATGGCAGCCAGCGCGAGGAAGTGAGCGAACCGCAGCACGTCGAGATCGGTCTTGCTGATCGGATACATCCACTGCGCCAGCCGGCCGGGCATGAACCGTGAGAGCTGCGGAATGTGCCAGGTCAGCGTGACACAGAACGCGAACGCCAGATACACGACACAGAGCGCTATGGTGATGCGCGACGACAGGATGCGCGACATGCGTTGCGCACCTCCCAGCGCGCACCACGCGCCAAAGACGAAGAGAAGCTGCCACGACAGCGGATTGAACGCCCACCATCCGGCGGGGTACGCGGTAAAATACAGATCGAACTCCCAGGTGATGACATAAAGCAGGACTGACAGCCCAAGGGCAATATCCGGAGCACGCCTCATCAGCCACAGCACCGGTGCGAGAAACAGCATCAGGACGATATAGAGCGGCAGCACGTCCATGTTGACGGGCCGGAATTTCAGCAGCAGCGCCTGGATGATTGTGACGTCCGGTTGCTTGAGGAAATCGAGGATACCCATTTCTTCCGCATAAAGCGGATTGTCGAATCTCGTTGCGACGTAGGAAATTTCGGCAAGATAGATCGTGAACAGAAACACGTGAGCGACGTAGATCTGCCAGACGCGCTTCATGATGCGCGCGCCGGACACCAGAAAGCCGCGCTCGCTCATGGCGCGGCCGTAGACGAACGCGGCCGTATAGCCCGAAATGAAAATGAATATCTCGGTGGCGTCGCTGAATCCGTAGTTGCGGATGGTGAACCAGGTTAGGACGTTCGGCGGTAAGTGATCGACGAAGATCAGCCACAGCGCCATGCCGCGAAACAGGTCGAGCCGCAACTCGCGCTCGGCCGGCGCAGTGATTTTCGGCAACGGCGCCGCAGCCGGCGCCAACTCCGGCGCGATACCGGGCGCAGATGGATCGACAATCTTTTGCTCGGCTCTTTGAGCGGCGGTCATCGCATCAGCCCTGTCGCACCGGACTTGCCGTATCGGATTTGAAGAGAAACGACTTGTCTCATGCTACGTTCAAGGTGCAGGATTTGGTCTTCAAAACAAGTCTTGAGGGTAAAAATAAGACTGTTCGGATCGAACGAGCGTATTGAAACGATAGCAGGTTTGATGCGTATTCCGGCCTGTTGGAACTCAAGCCATTTGCTATCCCGTAATATTTGGAGTGAAGCTGGAATGTATCGCGCCGTCACGCGCCAGATCGAGGTGACCGTCGAGCCGAACTACCTCCCCGATCGCTCCTCGGCGGACAAAAACCAGTTCTTCTGGTCCTACACCATCGTGATCCGCAATCGTGGCCCGGAAACCGTGCAGCTTCGCACGCGGCACTGGGTCATCACCGATGCCACCGGCCGCAGCCAGGATGTGCGCGGCGAGGGCGTGGTCGGCGAACAGCCGGTGCTCGGCCCGGGAGAGCATTTCGAATACACCAGCGGCGTGCCGCTGGCGACGCCGTCAGGATTCATGACCGGCAGCTATCAGATGGTGACCGAAACCGGCGAAAAGTTCGATATCGAGGTGCCGACATTTTCGCTCGACAGTCCGGATGCGAAACGGACGCTGAACTAATTCCGCGCCAGTTCCGCAGCGACGGCCTTGCGGACGGCGGGGCGCTCCGACATCCGGCGGCGAAAATCAAGCACGCGCGGCAGGCGGGACAGATCGGCGCCGTCGCCTTCCAGCCATTGCGATAGCGTAAAGAGATAAGGGTCGCAGATCGTATAGGTCTCGCCCATCACCCACGGCCCCCTCAGCATCCCGTGCTCGATCAACTCGAAGCATGCGGTGACAGACTGCGGCACCTTGCGTTGCATATCGGCGATCGCTGCCGGATCGGTCGCCCAGCGATAGCCGCGCATCCGATGCGCATGCGCAATGTGGACTGTCGAGCAGAGATAGCTGTTGAAAGCCTGTATCTCGGCGAACGCAAACGGATCGTCGAGCGGCGCGAGACCGGCCTGCGGGAAGCTCTGCGCGATGAACGCCAGCATCGCCGGCGTTTCGGTCAATACACCGCGCTCCGTCACCAGCGCCGGAACGCGGGCCTTCGGATTGATCGCCATGAATTCGGGGCTTTTTTGCTGCTCGGCGCTGAAGCTGATCCGCTCGATCGAGTAGGTCGCGCCTGCGTCCTCGAGCGCGATATGGGACGCCAGCGAACAGGTGTGGGGCGTGAAATAGAGTTTGAGCATTGTCGATTCCTGAAATGCCGCTCGCGATTATTCGACGCCCGCCTCTTCCGGGGAGAACTGGTAGACCGACGAACAAAACTCGCAGGTGACGACCACCTTGTTGTCTTCCACCATGCCGGCGCGATCTTCCGGCGAAAAACTCGCCAGCATGGACGACACCGCCTCGCGCGAGCAGGAACACTTCGCCTGTATCGGCTGATGATCGAACACCCGGACGCCGCGTTCATGAAACAGCCGGTACAGCAGCCGCTCGCCCGACAGGTCCGGATCGATCAGTTCCACGTCTTCGATGGTGCCGATCAGCGACTGCGCCTCCACCCACGCATCGTCCTCCGGCACCACATGGGTGACGGCACCCTCCGGGGCATCGCCGGGATCGAGATCGGACTGCCGCGCGCGCTCCGGCGCTTTCGGCAGAAACTGCATCAGCATCCCGCCGCCGCGCCAGCGATGCTTCGGGCCTTCGCCGCTGCGGAATTCCTCCCCGACCGCGAGCCGCACCCGCGTCGGAATTTGCTCGGAGCGCAGGAAGTATTCATGGGCGGCATCCTCGAGGCTCGCGCCGTCGAGCGCAACCAGCCCCTGATAGCGGCTCATGCCCGGTCCCTGATCGATGGTCATGGCGAGATGGCCGCGCCCGAGCAGATCGGCGGTCGATGCGTTGCCCTCAAGGCGCGTGGCATCGAACCGGGCGTAAGCGCGAAGCCGGTTCGGCGCCACGAAATCGACGATGACAAACGAGATCGGCCCGTCGGTCTGGGTTTGCAGGATGAAACGGCCGTCGAATTTCAGCGACGAGCCGAGCAGCGAAGTCAGCACGATGGCCTCGCCGAGCACCTTGCCGACCGCCGGCGGATAATCATGCTTGGTGAGAATGTCGTCGAGGGCCGGGCCGAGTTTGGTCAGCCGCCCGCGCACATCCAGCGCCGAGACCTCGAAAGGAAGAATGGCGTCATCCACCGGCACAGCGGACGGCGCGCGGACCTGACCTTGCTCACTCATGACCTACGCAACCGCGCCGAAGCACCAGGCGAGAATGCCCTTCTGCGCATGCAGGCGGTTCTCGGCTTCATCGAACACCACGGACTGCGGTCCGTCGATCACCTCGTCGGTGACTTCGTCGCCGCGGTGCGCCGGCAGGCAGTGCATGAACAGCGCGTCGGGCTTCGCCAGCGCCATCAGCTGCGAGTTGACCTGATAGGGCCGCAGCAGGTTGTGGCGATGCTCGCCTTCCTTGTCGCCCATCGACACCCAGGTGTCGGTGACGACGCAATCGGCGCCGCGCACCATCTCTTCCGCCCTGGTGCCCATCACGATCGGCGCGCTGGTCGCCTTGATCCAGTCCTTGAGCTGCTTGTTCGGCGCAAGCTGCGGCGGCGTCGCCACGCGCAGATTGAAACCGAAGCGCTCGGCCGCATGCGCCCACGAAGCCAGCACGTTGTTGTCGTCGCCGGTCCACGCCACGGTACGGCCCTTGATCGGCCCGCGATGCTCCTCGAACGTCATCACATCCGCCATGATCTGACAGGGATGCGAACGGCGCGTCAGACCGTTGATGACGGGCACGGTTGCATACGCGGCCAGTTCCAGCAGCGCGTCGTGGTTGAGAATGCGGATCATGATCGCATCGACATAGCGCGACAGCACGCGCGCGGTATCGGCGATGGTTTCGCCGCGCCCGAGCTGCATCTCCGCGCCGGTCAGCATGATCGCTTCACCGCCGAGCTGGCGCATGCCGACATCGAACGACACGCGGGTTCTGGTCGACGGCTTCTCGAAGATCATGGCCAGCGTCTTGCCCGCGAGCGGCTTGTCTTTTTCTGCGTTGGCACGAGAAGTCTTGCGCGCAGCTTTCATGGACGCGCTGGCATCCAGAATGCTGCGCAGGTCACCGAGCGACACCTCGCTCAGGTCAAGAAAATGTCGTGGCGGTTTGCTCATCATCCCGCCTTGCGCTTCTGCGCATCAGGAGAAAGTGCGATGCATGCGCGCTCGAGCCGCCCAATCGCGTCATCGAGTTCAGCCTCGGTGACGATCAGCGGCGGCAGCATGCGAACGACGTTTTCGCCGGCGCCCACCGTCAATAGCTTCTCGTTACGCAACGCGACGACGAGATCTCCCGATGGCACGACGGCACGCACGCCGATCAGCAGGCCCTCGCCGCGCACTTGATCGATGACGTCCGGATAACGGTCGCACACCGAGGCCAGCTTCTGCTTGAACAGCAGCGACATGCGCTGCACATGGTCAAAGAAGCCCGGCACCAGCATGACGTCGAGCGTGGCGTTTCCGGCAGCGGCGGCCAGCAGGTTACCGCCGAAGGTCGAACCGTGCGTGCCGGCGGTCATGCCCTGGCCCGCCTTCGCGGTCGACAGGCACGCGCCCATCGGAAAACCGCCGCCAAGCGCCTTGGCTAGCGCCATGATGTCCGGCTTGATGCCGAAGCGCGTGTGCGCGAACAACTCGCCGGTGCGGCCCATCCCGGTCTGCACTTCGTCGAAGATCAGCATCAGATCGTTGTCGTCGCAGAGCTGGCGAAGCGCACGGAAGAACGCCGGCGGCGGAGCGCGCACGCCGCCCTCGCCCTGCAACGGCTCGATCAGGATCGCGGCCGTGTTCGGGCCGATCGCCTTCTTGGTCGCTTCGAGGTCACCGAGTTGCACCTGATCGAAGCCTTCGACACGCGGGCCGAAACCCTCGAGATATTTTTCCTGGCCGCCGGCCGCGAGCGTCGCCAGCGTCCGCCCATGGAACGCGCCTTCGAACGTGACGATCCGGTAGCGCTCGGGCTTGCCGTTCACGGCCTGATATTTCCGCGCCATCTTGATGCAGGCTTCCATCGCCTCGGCGCCGGAGTTGCAAAAGAACGCGGTGTCGGCAAATCCGCTCGCCGCACATAAGCGCGCTGCGAGTTGCTCACCTTCCGGTATCCGGAACAGGTTGGAGACGTGCCACAACTTCGCCGCCTGATTTTGCACCGCTTGAACGAGATGCGGGTGCACGTGACCGAGCGCATTCACCGCTACGCCGGAAGTGAAATCGAGATAGCGGTCGCCGTTGGTTGCGATCAGCCACACGCCTTCGCCACGCTCGAAAGCGAGGTCAGCCCTTGCGAACACGGGGAGCATATGTGTCGTCGCGGTCTGGCTCGTTGTCGTCTGGCTCATGATTGTCTGACTCTCGGCGATCCGTTGCAGAGGCACTCGAAACCCCTGTCCCAAAATAAAATGTGCCGCCTCGAAAGGCGGCACTGACACGGATTATTCTATTGGCGCGGCCCAAAGTGTCAACATGGAGTGATGCCGCAAAGCCGCAGAAAAAGCCGATTGTTCGGCTTTAAGGACAGAACATGTGGACGCAGAAGGCCCGACTCTTGCGCGTGAGTCACGGCATATTGTAGCGTTTGGGCTGTCGGATACGACATCTCGTGCGGCGGTTCTGATCCTCTACGGTCCTCTTGAGTGCGGCGTAAACGCCCGGCGCTTGGCGCATTGGGCGAGGGCTAAAGGATTCTGCCAGCACGGGTTTTGACGGTGGATGCCGCAAAGCCGCCTCGGACAAGGACGGCAAGATCAACGAGGGAAGCAGTGCGATGACGGTAATGAGTTGGACCGACGATCGCGTCGAACAATTGAAGAAACTTTGGGAGGCCGGTCTTTCGGCCAGCCAGATCGCCGCGGAACTCGGCAACGTCACCCGAAATGCGGTGATCGGAAAAGTTCATCGCCTCGGCCTGTCGGGCCGCGCCAAGAGTCCGTCGTCGGCTGCGCCACGTCCGCGCAAGGCTCGCCCGGCCCAGCACATGATGCGAATTTCACGCCCCGTCTCACGCGGCAATACCGCGCTGGCTCATGTGTTCGAGGTGGAAGTCGAAGCTGATCCGATCGCGTTCGACAATGTCGTGCCGATGAGCCAGAGGCTCTCGCTGCTCGAATTGACGGAAGCGACCTGTCACTGGCCGGTCGGCGATCCGGGCAGCGCCGACTTCTTTTTCTGCGGCGGCAAGTCCGTGGCGGGACTTCCCTATTGCGCGCATCACTCGCGCGTCGCCTACCAGCCGGCCGGCGACCGCCGCCGCGATCGTCGCCCGCCTCCCGGCAAATAGATTCTTCGCTGATCTGAAATGAAACGCGGCGGTAGGTGCATATTCTGCAAGAGTGGCTACCGGTTTTACGATCAGAATATGCGTAAGATATATGCTAGGCGGCCGCGTTTTTCTGTGCCTGCGGCAAGCAGGCGGTGAAGGTCGCGCCCTGCTTCGGCACGCTCTCGATCAAAAGCCGTCCGCGATGGCGGATCAGGATGTGTTTGACCAGCGACAGGCCAAGCCCGGTCCCGCCCTGCGAGCGGCTGTCGCCGACATCGACGCGATAGAAACGCTCGGTGAGGCGCGGCAAGTGTTCCGGCGCGATGCCGGGTCCGAAATCTCGTACCTGCACACGGACTTCCGGCGTCCCGTCCGCAGCCGCGTCGTGCTTCAACGACACCACGACCTTGCCGCCCGACGCTCCGTATTTCAGCGCGTTCTCGATCAGATTCTCGAACAGCCGCATCAGTTCTTCGCGATCGCCCGCGATGGTTTCCGGTTTTTCAGGCAACTCGAGTTCGATCTGCACCTGACGTTCCGCAGCCAGCGGCTCCAGCCCGTCCGCGACCTGGCGGATGATCGGCACGATATCGGCCAGCGCATCGGGGCGAACATGGGCGCTGAGCTCGACGCGCGACAGCGACAGCAGATCGTCGATCAGCCGCGCCATGCGCGTCGCCTGCGCATGCATGATCCCGAGGAAACGTTCCCGCGCCTTGGGATCGTCACGGGCCGGGCCTTGCAGCGTGTCAATGAAACCGGATAGCGCCGCAAGCGGTGTGCGCAACTCGTGACTGGCATTGGCGACGAAATCCGCGCGCATTTCCTCGACACGGCGCAGCGGCGTTTGATCGTGGAATGTCATCAGGATCAGATAGTCGGTGCCGCCAAAGCTCGTCGGCACCGCAACCGGCGTCACCACCAGTTCCATCCAACGTTCGCCGGGAACATGATCAAGATAGGTGGTTCGCCGGATTCCGGCGGTTGCAATCGCCTCGCGCAATGCGGTGATGATCTCTGGCGAACGCAGGGCGAACTGGGCGAACTCGTTGCGGCGAAGCGCAGGGGCAAGCTGTGCGGCAGCACCATTGAAATGCAGCACCCGTCCGGCGCGATCGAGCAGGACGGCCGGATCCGGCATGCCTGCCACGACGGCGCCGACGATCGCCGTGTCCGGGGATACATGAGACCGCGCATCGTCGCGCGCCGCGTATGTTTGCCTCAGTTGCCAGGGAACCAGCGAGGCGGCTGTGATGCAGGCGAACACAATCGCGGCCCGCGACAGGGTGAGATCGCTGAACGTCACCAGCGCTCCGAGAGACAGACCCGCCACCAGAAGGATCAGCGCTGAAGCACGCAGCCGGTCGGACCATGGCGTGGGAGAACTGCCCACAGCAGCCGGCTCGGCTCCTTGCGCGGAACCGTCAGGCATTCTGGTCGCCGCGATCTCCGATGAGCGGCGGCTGACGGCTTGGTTCAATTTGACCCCCGGACGCAGCGGATCGGCGCCGATAGCGCGCACCGACAATGATCTCCCTGAACGTCAGTAACATGACGGAAATCACGAAGGGCGCAATATAATACAGGACCCGGAACAACAGCATGCCGGCCAGCAGTTCTTCCTTGTCCATCTGCCAGAGGCCGACGAGCATCGCCGCATCGAACACGCCGAGACCGCCGGGCGAATGGCTGGCAAACCCCAGCAGGGTCGCCGAAACGAATATCACCGCCACCGTGATGAAGCCGACATGGGGCTCGTCAGGCACCAGCGTGTACATCGCGAGGGCGCAGAACGTCAGATCGACAATGCCGATTCCGATCTGAAGCAGCGTCAGCGGCCCGCCCGGTAACTGCACCGACCACGGCCCGCGGCCGACATTGCGGGGCCGCATCCACACCCAGATCACGTAGCATGCCAGGCCGATGAGGATCGCATATGCGAAGATGCGATTGACCCAGATCGGCAGCTTGTCGATGCTGGCCGCAGCTTCCGGATGATAGGCAATGCCAAGCCCGAGCACCGCGGCATTGCCGAGCCAGAACGTCAATCCGGCGATAAAACATATCTTGGCGACATCGATCGCGTTGAGTCCCCACGCCGAATAGATGCGGTAACGAACCGCGCCGCCGGTGAAGACGCTGGCGCCGACGTTGTGGCCGATCGAATAGCTGGTGAATGCGGCGAGCGCCGTGGTGCGATACGGCACATCGGTGCGCCCGATGGTCCGCACGGCAAACAGATCATAGAATGTCAGCGTGAAGTAGCCTGCCGCGACGAACAACCCGGCCAGCAACACGGAGCGCGCCTCGGTCTGCCGCAGCGTCTCCATGAGGTCATCGATATCGATGTCCCGCAGCATGTG
The DNA here is from genome assembly GCA_021732215.1 of Hyphomicrobiales bacterium. Taxonomy (GTDB): domain Bacteria; phylum Pseudomonadota; class Alphaproteobacteria; order Rhizobiales; family Xanthobacteraceae; genus SG-bin9. Next base: position 252,026 of record JAKFVL010000032.1, on the reverse strand, counting down.
GAAGAGAATGTAGCAAGCCACCCCGATAATGGTGACGCTGATGACGACGCCGAGCTTTTGCAGGATTTGCCGCTCGCGCATGAATGTGACTGCGCTGCGTAGGGAGTCCAGCATTGAGACCTCAAAAGACTCCTTAGATCCGGTGCGCCGCCCCGAGGCGGTCAAATCGCGCGGAATCTCGTTCTATGGGCGGCTTCCTAGCAGAAGCCCCGCCATGTCGCGAGGGCGCAGGAGGCGAAATCGTTCACTTGACAAAGTTATGGGCACCCCGACTTTTGGTGCTCTGCGGCAAAGCATCGCATTGGCTCGGAACCCTCATCACGCGGATGTCACGAGCCTGAGGCGGATGCTTTTGCCACGGCCCGCGCGACGACCCGTTCGCGCAACCACGCGCCCGCGACACACCCGATCACATAACACAGGCCCAGCAACAGACCGAGGTCGAGCCAATAGCCCAACCGGCCCGGCAGCAGCCGCGCGACCGCGATTGCGACCAGGGCCGAGATCGCCGCCAGCGACCAGCGCATGGTCCGCAACGACAGACCATCGCTTCGGCGGGCTATCGACACCCAGCCGATAATCAGACCGAGCACAGCGGCCCCCAGTAACCAGCCCCAGTGAAAGCTCGCGAGAATGCTCATTCTACTTCACCACGAAATCGATCCGGCGGTTCTGCGCCTTGCCCTCGCTGGTGTCATTCGACGCCAGCGGCTGCTCACTTCCGTAGCCCACCGCGGTCAGGCGCTCCGACGACAATCCAGCGCGTATCAGATAGTTGAGGACGGCCTCTGCGCGTTTCTGGGAGAGCGCGAGATTGGCGGCGCCCTCGCCGTCGGTATCGGTGTGACCGGCAATTTCGATACTGGTGCTCGGGCATCGTAGCGTCGTTGCGATCAGCCGATCGAGCAAGCCGACCGAGTCGGGCGAGATATCGGTTTTGCCGGATTCGAAACGGATGCGCTCTTTGCCGAGCAGTTCGGAAAACAGCTGCTGGCAGATTGTGGAATCGACCGCCGACGCAGCGGGCCTGACCGAGACATCGGCCTTGTAGGTCCAGTTCTGCGGCAGGCTGCCGCCGGCGCTTTCACGGAGCTGGTTCGCGGCAGCCTCGTACAGTGCGTCGCCGGACAGTCTGACCTCGCGATCGGATATCAGCAGCGACCCGGTGGACAGGCGCGACAGCGATCCGAGCGCCGTCATCACGGCGTTGGCAAAACCCGCCGGCGCGCCGACGCTGGCCTTGAGATTGTCGACGATCTTCTCGCCGGAAAACTTGCGGCCGATCGCGGCAACGATCGCGGCATGCACGTTGTTGTCCGGCACATATCCGGACAACGTCAGCGTCGCCACCACCGGGTCCTTGTTGATCCGGAAAATATACGGCGGCGCCTGAACGATATTCTCGGCAACCGAGAATCCTTCGGGCAGATTTCTTAGCGCCGCCGTGATCGCCTCGCGCCCGCCGATCTCGCTTGCCATGCCATTGAGCTTGACGTTGCCGTCGCTGATGGAGATCTTTGCTTCCTTCAGGCGGGGAAGCTGGTCGATCAGAAGCACGGCGGCAGCTTCAAAACGCGGCAGCGCGCCGCGGGCGAACGTCATGCGGTCAGCTATCTCGACGCCGGGCAGATCGTTCCGTGCCGCCTCCATCAACCGCGCCCTGGCGGCCGGCAATGGCGCGGTGCCGCCAAGCGTGACGCGAACCACGTCGCGATCGGCGGTCCAGATGAACGGCTTGGCTTCGGGCAGCAGACCCGTGGCGTCATTGACCAGCCGGACTCCCGGGATCGCCTCAACCGCCGCGAGAGCGCTAAGCCGGCCTTCCTCGGAGAACGCATTGGCCGAGAGCCTGATATCGCGGCCTTCCACCATGACGCTGGCCCCGTCCAGGACCGTATCCTTGATGGCATTGCGGCCCTGGGCCGCAAGGCCGGCCTCGAACGGCACCGTCCCGTTCCAGCCAGCCAAAGCCCAGATGATGACGAGCGGAATCAGCCCCGGAGCCCATCTGCGGCTCCATTTGAAGATTCCAGGCGGTCTTTGATCCGGCATCGGGTGAGACAGAACAAACCCTTGAAAGGGTGTCAATTTAGAAATGCACGCGGTCCGCCGAAGCCGGGGCTAAGGGTTTGTTCAGCCGTTTATGCCAGCTATGGCGGACGACACCCAGGCAGCCGCGACCACATGAAGCACCTTCGCAGCCATATCATCCGGGCCGGTCTCGGCGCGCTGTACTTCTCCGGCGCCCATCATTTGCTGCGGCCGCTGTTTGCTGGCGCAGGTACGGTGTTCATGCTGCATCACGTCCGCCCCGAGGCGGACCGCGCCTTTCAGCCGAACCATCATCTGGAAATTACCCCCGAATTCCTGCGCGCCACGCTGACACACGTCCGCGCACTTGGCGTCGATATCGTCTCGATGGACGAAATGGTCCGGCGGATGAAGGCACGCGAGTTCACGCGCCGCTTTGCCTGCTTTACCTTCGACGATGGCTATCGCGACAATCGCGACCACGCGCTGCCGGTGATGCGCGAGTTCGACGCACCAATGACGGTCTACGTCGCCAGCGATTTCGCGTCGGGCCAGGGCAAACTGTGGTGGGTGACACTCGAACGGATTATCGCCGCGGCCGATATGCTCGAATTCCCCGGTGCGACGCAGCGCCTCGACACGCGAACCGCCGACGACAAGCAGACAGCCTTCGTCACGCTTCACGACTGGCTGCGGGCGCTTCCCGACGACACCGCCATCCATCACGAGATCGATGCATTGTGCGCGCGCTACGGCGTCGATCCGGTTGCCGCCTGCGGCGATCTCTGCATGACATGGGACGAACTGAAGACCTTCGCAGCCGATCCGCTGGTGACCATCGGCGCGCATACCGTCAGTCACTGCCAGCTTGCGAAAGAGACCGAGGCAGACTCACGCGCGCAGATCGAGACCAGCCGCGCGTCGATTGCCGTGCAGCTCAATCGCCAGATCGATCATTTCGCCTACCCTTACGGCGATCGCAGCGCCGCAAGCCCGCGCGAATTCAGGATCACCAAGTCGCTTGGATTTCAGTCTGCGGTGACGACCCGGCCCGGCATGGTCTTTCCGGAGAACGCAGACCATCTGACGTCGTTGCCGCGCATTTCGCTGAATGGAAATTTTCAAGACGAACGCTTCCTCAGCGTGCTGACATCCGGCGCCGCAACCGCCATGTGGAACGGCTTCCGCCGCGTTGACGCGGCCTGAGACGGCCTTTCCGCCTCTCTCCTTTCTTGACTCGTTGTCCGGCGTTGCCCACAACCACGGGCAACAACGTTCAAGAAGCGTCGGGAGATGAAGCATGTTCAAGGATCTGTTCTCGCTCAAGGGCCGCGTTGCGCTGGTGACCGGCGGCTCACGCGGCATCGGCAAGATGATCGCAGGCGGATTTTTGTCGCAGGGTGCGGCGAAGGTCTACATCACCGCGCGCAAGGCCGGACCGGCCGAAGAAACAGCAAAGGAATTGACCTCGCTTTACGATGGCGAGTGCATCGCGCTTCCGATCGACATGTCGACGGTCGCCGGATGCAAGCAGCTCGCCGCCGAAATGATCAAGCGTGAGCCGAAGCTCGACATCCTCGTCAACAACGCGGGCGCGGCGTGGGGCGCAGCGTTCGACGAGTTTCCGGAGAACGGCTGGGACAAGGTGATGAACCTCAATGTCAAGTCGTTGTTCTTCCTGACGCAGGCGCTGGCAAAGCCATTGCGCGCCGCCGCGACCCACGACAGGCCCGCCAAGGTCATCAACATCGCGTCGATCGATGGCATCTTCACCAATCCGATGGAGACGTATTCCTATCAGGCGAGCAAGGCTGCGGTAATCCATCTGACCCGCCGGATGGCCGCCAAGCTGATCAAGGACCATATCGTTGTCACAGCCATCGCGCCGGGCGCGTTTGCGTCCGACATGAACACTGCGGCTCGCGACCATGCCGACGTTCTCGCGAAACGCATTCCTGCCGGGCGAATCGGCGATGAAAGCGACATGGCGGGGCTTGCCATCTTCCTCGCATCCCGTGCCGGAAACTATGTGGTCGGCAACGCCATCGCGATCGATGGTGGCGTTGTGTATGCGACGCCGGGGCTCGAAATCGCGGGCTGATCCTCATACGTTCAGCGTGATCGCGGTTGTATTCCTTCTCGCGGGCTTGTGAGCAGGTTCGCGACAACGGTCGCGCTACTCTGCGACCATGAAAAAATCAAACCGATATACGCGGCGCCAGCTTTTGACCGCTGTCGCCGGCTTGGCCGCTGCGGGCGCAACTACAGACCGCGGGTCAGCTCAAGCCGCGAGGCCGCCCGCCCTTCGTTCAGAAACGGCACAGTTTGTCGAATTCCGCCGCGGCGCTGAGTTACCCCCGGTCCGCTTGCAACGCATCGACGGGTCTTTCGTCGATCTGTCGACGTTTCGCGGCAAAAGCGTGCTCGTGAATTTCTGGGCGACATGGTGCGCGCCCTGCCGCCGCGAACTGCCGCTGCTTGAAAGGCTCCGCCGGACCATCGACTCCAGCCTGCTTGAAATCGTGCCCGTCTCGATCGATCGCACGCCATCGGCGGATGTCAGCGCCTTCCTGAAGCGACTCGATATCCGGACACTGCGTACGTATCACGATCCTCAGGGGCATATCGCTCGCGGCGCCAATGAAGGAGTCGACGCGCCCTTCATTCTCTATGGCATGCCGGTCAGCTACATCATCGACCGCCAGGGCCGCGTCGCCGGTTACGTGACCGGAGAACTCGACTGGACGTCAAGCGACGCGCTGGCACTGCTGGCGCATTACCGCCAGACCTGAGAATAATCAGTACGTCTCGACGTGATAACGGCCGCTCTCGCGCATTGCGGGCTTAATCGCCTGCCAATCGAGCGAAGCGTGGCGGCAGGCATCGGCAAAGGCTTCATCGACTCCGCTTTCCATACCCTTAAGGCCGCAGATGTAAACGTGGGTCTGTGGATCGCCGAGCAGTTTGGCGATCTGCGCGCGCTCGTTGCGGATGCGATCCTGAACGTAGACGCGCGGCTCACCGGGTACGCGCGAATAACAGAAAAACTTGCCGAGCAGCTTGTCCGGCACCTTCTGCAGCGGCCCGAAATACGGTAACTCCTCGGGACGCCGTGCGCCGAAGAACAGCAGCATACGGCCGGGCGCGCCGGGCATGGCGCGACGGCGGCGCTCCGTGAAAGCACGAAAGGGGGCCGAGCCGGTGCCGGTGCAGATCATGATGATGTTCGCAGCCGGATCGTTCGGCAGCAGGAACGTCGCACCGAACGGGCCCGTCACATCGATCTTCGCGCCGCGCGGCAGATCGCAAAGATAATTCGAGGCGATGCCGTTCGGCTCGCGCTTCACGGTGAGCGACAGATTGTTGGCGTTCGGCTTCTCGCCATCGCGCGAGCTTGCGACCGAATAGAGCCGCACCGCGTGCGCCTTGCCGTCCGGCCCCTCGCCAGGCACGACGATGCCGATGCTCTGGCCCTCCAGCGCCGGAAACGGCTGATCGCCGAAGTCGAGAATGATGTGGCGGATATCGGATTCCGCGCCCTCCGCCGTGAGGCGGAAGTTTCCGGTGACGGTTGCCTTCGCCGGCTTGCCGCGGTTGTAGAGGTTGACTGTGGGCTTGCTCGCCGAGGACGGCGCAACCGCCTTGCCGCCGAGACCCTTGCGGGCCTCTTCAAGCAGGGCACCGATCTCGTCTTCCAGGGCTTCGATGGCGACGCCCGAGTCGCCGTCTTCCAGTTCGGCCTGAACTGGCAGATCGCTCCACGAGTACTGATCGTCGAGCGAATACGGCTGCGTCACCACGCGCCAGTTGTCGATCGCGCCTGTCGGACAAGGCGCGATGCAGTCCATGCAGTAATTGCAGATCGTGGCATCGACGACGTAGTTATTGTCATCGTGCGTCACCGCGTCGATCGGGCACGTCTCCTCGCATGTGTTGCAGCGGATGCAAATTTCCGGATCGATCAGGTGCTGCTTGAGCGGTGCATTCATGGCGATGACTTCAACTATAACTCGTCATGGCCGGGCTCGTCCCGGCCATCCGCGTCTTTGTTGCGGTAACTGAGTTAAGACGTGGATGCCCGGCACAAGGCCGGGCATGACGGCCTAACCGCAGTCGGCGGAGGCTCACGCCGCTTCGATCTTCACATACTCGAAGTCGCCAGGCTTGTTGTCGATTCCAATTTTGGGAGCGGAAATCCAGCCGGCGAACTTGCCGGCCTCGCTCACAGGCGTCATCAGCGACGAGATGAAATCCCCGTCGTCGTTCGACGGCAGATAATCGTCACGTACTTTGGCCCACTCGCTGTCCGGGACGATCACGCCCTTCGGCGTGGCCTGCACCTTGGCGAATTCGCCGATCTGGCGATGGAACGCGGTATGCGGCAATTCGAGGCGGAAGCTAACGCCGGTCTTTTCGATCATCTTGTTCCAGCGCTCGACGCCCTTGGCGCAATCCTGGGTGTAGTCGTCGCGCAGGCGCATGTTGAGCGCGGTCAACGCCGGCTCATCGACCATCGCGATCTTGCCGTCGACCATCTTCAGCACCTTGTAGATGTCGTTGGTGAGACGATGATCGTCGTCGATCTTGGTTTCCTGGAAGCGCCCCTTTAAACCCGCGTTGTAGAAATTCGCCGCGTTGGTCGACACCTCCGAACCGAACAGATCGAGCGACAGCGAGTAGTGCAGATTCACTTTCTTCTGGATGGTCGGCAGATCGATCACACCGAGCGCGCGCACCTTTGCGATCTCGTTCGGGTCGTCGATACCCGCGGCCTTCATCGCCTCGCAGGTTCGCTGCAGCACGCGGCCGACGCCGGTCTCGCCGACGAACATGTGGTGCGCTTCCTCGGTCAGCATGAAGCGGCAGGTGCGCGACAGCGGATCGAAGCCCGACTGCGCGAGGCTTTCGAGCTGCATCTTGCCGTCGCGATCGGTGAAGAACGTAAACATGAAGAACGACAGCCAGTCCGGCGTCGCCTCGTTAAATGCACCGAGCATGCGCGGTGCATCGGCGTCGCCGGAGCGGCGGCGCAGCAGATCGTCGGCCTCCTCGCGGCCGTCTCGGCCGAAGTACTTCTGCAGCAGATAGACCATCGCCCACAGATGGCGGCCTTCCTCGACATTGACCTGAAACAGGTTGCGCATGTCGTAGAGCGACGGCGCGGTCTTGCCGAGATGGCGCTGCTGCTCGACCGACGCCGGCTCGGTGTCTCCCTGAATGACGACGAGACGCCGCAGCATCGCGCGATACTCGCCGGGAATTTCCTGCCACGCCTTCTCGCCCTTGTGCTGGCCGAAATTCACGAGACGGCCCTCTTCCTGCGGCGCCAGCAGCACGCCCCAGCGATATTCCGGCATCCGCACGTAATCAAACTTGGCCCACCCCTTCGGATCGACGCTCACCGCCGTGCGCAGATAGACGAGGCTTTCCTGAAAGCCTTCCGGCCCCATGTCGTTCCACCAGTCGAGATAGCCGGGATGCCAGCCTTCCAGCGCCTTAAGCACCTGACGATCCTCGGCAAGGCTGACGTTGTTCGGAATCTTGGTGGTGTAATCAGACAGCATGAGATTCATGGCGTGCTCCTCTTTCTTCACCTCCCCCTGCAGGGGGAGGTCGGCGAGTGCAACTCGCCGGGTGGGGGTCTTGAAGAGGCCTAACATGACCCCTCCCCGGACCGCTTCGCGGTCCGACCCTCCCCTTTCTGGGGAGGGTGAGAAACTAAACCCGCGTCATATCGAATTGCGCCCGCTCGCCGGTGCCGTAGCGTTGCAACGCGCCGACTTCGCCGACGGCATTCGGCCGCTGGAAGATCCAGTTCTGCCATGCGGTCAGCCGCGAGAAGATTTTTGACTCCATTGTCTCGGGGCCGACAAAGCGCAGATTGGCTTCCATCCCGGTGAGGCTGTCCGGCGAGAAGCTGGAACGTTCCTCGAAAAACACGCGCACCTCGTCATCCCAGTCGATGTCATCGAGTGCGAAAGTGACGAGACCCAGCTCTTCGGCAGCTTCCGCGTCCAGCGCTTCGCCCTTTTTCGCAGCGGCGCGCTCGACATCGCCCGGATCGGCCTGAAAGCGCGACTCCAGCCGCGTCAGGCCATGGCTCATCGGATACGGGCCGAAGTTCATGGCGCTGAGCACGATTGCTGGCGGCGCGCGGTTGTCGCCCTGCCTCGAGCCGATCAGCATGTAGGAGCGGTCGGCGGCGAACACGAGTTCGGCCAGCGTTCCTGCGAAACACGACCCCGGCTCCACCAGTGTCACCAATGTGCGCGACGTCACGTCGATGCGCTTGAGCACGCGCTTCCAGTAGTGCCTCACCTCGTTGACCAGCCAATGGTCCTTGTGCACGTCGAGAAATGCGTCGTAGGCCAGCACGCTGGCGCCGTCGCCATGCGACTTGAACACCAGCATCGCGACTTCAAGCTCGTTGATGCGCAGATGCAGGATGGCATCGTCCAGCTCGCGCGCGACCTGCAGCGGCCAGAACGACGCGCCCTGCGCCTGCATCGCGGCCGCATCAGCAGGCGGCGTCGCATCGGATGCCTTGATCGAAATGGTGGCTGTTCGCGCGGCGCGGTCGAGATCGACGCTGACGAACTCATAGCGGATGCTGTCGCCGTCGATAGTGCGCGTGAGCGGCGCGAGCACGATACCCTCACCCTGCCCCGCGCGCTTCGAGGACGCCGCAAATTCCTTGGCCCGCTCGTTGACACGCGCCTCCAGCTTGGAGTTCGGCACGATCTCATCGACCAGCCGCCACTGCACGGCGCGCTTGCCCTTGATGCCTTCCTCGATGGTGCAGAAGAAATCCGCGTGATCGCGGCGCACCTTGCGCTTGTCGACCACGCGCGTGAGACCGCCCGTCCCGGGCAGCACCGCAAGCAGCGGCACTTCCGGCAGCGCCACGGCCGCCGAACCATCGTCGGCCATGATGATGTGGTCGGCGGCGAGCGCGAGTTCATAGCCGCCGCCTGCGGCAGTGCCATTCACGACGCAGATGAACTTCTGGCCGGAGTTCTCGCTCGAATCCTCCAAGCCATTGCGCGTCTCGTTGGTGAATTTGCAGAAGTTGACCTTGTGCGCATGGGTCGAGCCCGCAAGCATGCGGATGTTGGCGCCAGCGCAGAACACGCGGTTCTTGCCAGAGCGCATCAGCACGGATTTGACCTGCGGATGCTCGAACCGCAGCCGCTGCACGGCGTCCGCCAGTTCGATATCGACACCAAGGTCGTAGGAATTCAGCTTGAGCTGGTATCCTTCGAACAAACCGCCGTTCTCATCCACGTCCATGGTGAGCGTGGCGACGTCGCCCGCGACGGCCAGCTTCCAGTGCCGGTAGCGCGACGGATCGGTCTGAAAATCGATGTGCTTGGCGCCGTTCGCGAGCTTGCGGTCTTCACCGGCCATGGGTGCCACCCTGTGAGCGCTTCTTGATCTGAATATGCATAATAATGCATGTTTTTGATAAAAGGTCCAGCAGAAACGTCAATAACATGCATTTTCTTTCATGTTTGCCATAAGCATCCAAAATTCAAAATCAATCACGTCTGCCAATAGCTTAGCTCGCATCCCAGACCAGAAAGCCAAGCAAAGTGATCGGCAGGCTTGCCTTCCCGTCCCCTGAAAGCTCCTTACTTTTCGAAATATCCCTTGCAACGCCGGAATAGGAAAAGCGCTCCGCAAAACTTCGCGGCAACGGCGGTCGCGCCACACGCGCCGAAAGCTCACCGAGCTCGGCCATTGCATCGCCGAGCAAGCGATCGACCGCGCGCGCACGCCCGAGCCTGTGCTTCAAACCGGCATTGGCGATCTGGATACATGCACGCAGCAAAATGCGATCGCGGCCGCCCATCGGCGCCGCTTGCCATACTGCCTCGAGAATTTCGTGCGACTCCCAGAAGAAGCCGGCATCGTTCAGCGCAAGGCCAAAGATCAGCGCAGGGTGATTGAACGGCACGAAGGATTCGAAACGCGACGGCACCAGAGATTTTGCACGGGCGAGTGTTTGGTCATCAGGCGCGGCGGTCTTTCCCGGAGTGTAAATCCAGCGCGGGAGCGGAAGGTTGGTTAGATCGCAAGCCACGAAACCTCTCTTCCCTCTCCCCTTGTGGGAGAGGAAAACATCACGCGGCCTTGCCGAGTTCACCCTCGCCATGCGTGCGCAGAATGCGATTGGCGAAACCGGCGATCGCATCGAGCGTCGCATCCGCCGCCTCACGATGCGGCGCATGGCCGGCGCCCGGCAGCATCGTTACATCGACCGGGCAATAGCATTCCTCGCGCGCGATCTCGATCTGCCGCATGGTGCCGTATTGATCGGCCTCGCCCTGCACGATCTGGACTGGCACGCGGATGTAGGCGAGCGACTCGGAAATGTCCCAGGCGCGAAAATCCGGATCCAGCCAGGCTTTATGCCAGCCATGAAACGTATGATCGACGTCCTTGTGCCAGCGCGCGAGTTTGCTGCGCAGATCGGAGTTTTCGTACACCGCTCCGGTTTTTGCGATCGACTCGAGCCCCATATCCTCGACCACGAAGTGCGGCGCGATCAGCGACAGCCCGCGAATGCGATGATCCTGCACGCCACCCGCATAGATCGTCGCGATCGACGCGCCGTCCGAATGGCCGACAAGCAACCCCCTGCGAAAGCCGATCGCATCGAGCAGCTTCGGCAACACGTCCAGAGCCTCCGCATGCATGTAGTCGGCTTGCCTCGGCAGCTTTGCCGGGCTCGACGCGCCATAACCGCTGCGCGAATACACGAACACGCCGGTTCCGGTGGCCTTGGCCAAACGATCCGGGAAATCTCCCCATAGGCCGACGCAGCCTAGTCCCTCATGCAGCATGACGATGGTCGGCGCATTGCCGGGCGATGGGCCGATGGCGCGATATTCGAGTTCGCTCGCATCGATGTTCAGTTGCCCTGAATCTTTCCAGACCGTCATCGTCGCGCTCCGCATTCCAATCAGTCGCCACGGCCGGGCTCGTCCCGGCCATCCACGTCCTTAGTTCACATCACCACAAAGACGCGGATGCCCGGCACAAGGCGGGGCATGACGGACACAAACTACGCAGCATCACCGTCGCGCAACTTGAAGCGCTGGATTTTTCCGGTCGCGGTCTTCGGCAGGCTTTCCACCACCTCGATCCAGCGTGGATATTTCCACGGGCCGATCTTGACCTTGACGTGTTCCTTCAGGCCTTCGTGCAAACCCTCGGGCTGCGATCCGGACTTGAGCACGACAAAGGCTTTCGGCTTCAGCAATCCTTCCGGATCGGCGGCGGCGATCACCGCGGCTTCGGCCACCGCCGGATGCGTGATCAGCGCGCTTTCGACCTCGAACGGCGACACCCAGATGCCGGAGACCTTGAACATGTCGTCGGCGCGGCCGCAGAACGTGTAGCGCCCGTCAGCATCGCGCATGTATTTGTCGCCGGTACGGGTCCAGCCGCCCTCGAACGTCTGCCGGCTTTTGCTGCGCTGATTCCAGTAGCCTTCCGCAGCCGACGGCGCATCGACCATCAGCTCGCCGACTTCGCCATCAGGGACATCCGCGCCTGCATCATTCACCAGCCGCACGCGATAGCCGGGAACAGGTCTGCCCGACGTGCCGTACTTGATGTCGCCCGGCGCGTTCGACAGAAAGATATGCAGCAGCTCCGTCGAACCGACGCCATCGAGGATATCGACGCCAAAGCGCCTCTTCCACGTTTCGCCAACGGCTTCCGGCAACGCTTCGCCCGCCGACGTGCAGATGCGCAACTTGGGAAATGCCGGCTCGTTCTTGAATGCTTCGTCGTTGAGCATTGCCGCGAACAATGTCGGCACGCCGTAGAAAATCGTCGGATTGTAGCGGCGCATCAGAGCGAACATCGAGGCCGGTGTCGGCCGCTCGGAATTCAGCACGGTCGTTGCGCCGACCGACATCGGGAACGTCAGCGCGTTGCCGAGGCCATAGGCAAAGAACAATTTCGCCGCCGACAACCCGACATCGTTCTCGCGAATGCCGAGCACCTGATGTGCATAGGTTTCCGCGGTCGCTTGCAGGCTGGAATGCAGATGCCGCACGCCTTTCGGCATCCCGGTCGAGCCGGACGAATAGAGCCAGAACGCCGGTTCGTCGCGGTGAGTGGCAACCGTCTCGAAGCTGTCGCTTTCGCGCGCGATCTCATCGGCGAACCGCAGATGACCGTGCGCGTCCTTGCCCGACACCACGACGTGCGCGAGATCCGGCATCCGGCCGAGCACATCCTTCACCACCGGCAGCAGCGCCTCTGAGATGAACAACACACGCGCGCGGCAATCCGCCAGCACGTAGGCATACTGTTCGGCGGTCAGCAGCGTGTTGAGCGGAACCGGCACGATGCCGGCGCGGATCGCGCCGAGAAATACGACCGGAAAATCCACGGTGTCGAGCATCATCATGGCGACGCGCTCTTCGCGGCGGACGCCGAGACGCTTGAGCATGCTTGCGAGCTTGCGGCTTTGTGTCTGCAACTGGCCGTAGGTCAGTTCCGACACGGTGTCGGTGAAGGCCAGCTTGCCGCCACGGCCTTCGTCGACATTGCGGTCGAGCAACCAGGTCACCGCGTTATAGCTATCGGACGCGCTCATAAGGCGCTTCCTCCTGTGGAATTTTTTACAGCCTGATCTTTCCGGAAAACCGGGGTCCGCTTTTCCGGATCATGCTTTTTTGAATTATAATTCATATAAAGACAGCCGGAATGCTTGCTGTCAATCCAGTCCGGCATTATGTTTCCGAATATGGACCTTGAAACAGTCTTTCTTGAAGAACTCGGACAACGGGTGCGCACCATGCGCGGATTGCGCGGTATGTCGCGCAAGGTGCTGGCGAAAGTCTCGGGCATTTCGGAGCGTTACATCGCGCAGCTCGAAAGCGGCAAGGGCAATGTCTCGATCGTGCTGCTGCGCCGTGTTTCGAACGCGATGGCCGCGCATCTGGAAGACCTGATCCCGTCGGGCGACACATCACAAGAGTGGGCGGTGATGCGCGATCTGGTGCGCAAGGCGTCGCCGGCGCAGATCGCGCAGGCAAAGGAAATCCTGTCCGGCCATTCCGGCGCAGCGGTGTCGCATCGCGTGCCGAAAGCAGGCATCGCGCTGATCGGCTTGCGCGGCGCCGGCAAATCGACGCTCGGACGCTTGCTGGCGAAGAAGATCGGCTGGAATTTCGTCGAGTTGAACAAGGAGATCGAAAAACAAAACGGTCTCTCCGTCGCCGAGATCATCGCGCTCTACGGCCAGGAAGGCTTCCGCCGCATGGAGCAGAGTGCGCTCGGCGGGTTGCTGGCGCAGGGTGAGCCGATTGTGCTGGCGACCGGCGGCGGCATCGTGTCCGAGCCGCTGACCTTCGATCTGATCCTGTCGTCGTTCTACACGGTGTGGTTGAAAGCCGAACCGGAAGAACACATGACGCGCGTGCGCAGTCAGGGCGACCTGCGGCCGATGGCCGATGACCGCTCGGCGATGCAGGAGTTGCGCACCATCCTGCTCAGTCGCGAGCCGCTCTATGCGCGCGCGGCCGCCGAAGTGGACACTGCCAGGCTCAGCATCGAACAGGCCGCGGCACGATTGATCGAGACCGTGACGCCGGTGCTCGCAATGGCCGAACCGCCCCGCGCCGTCGCGGCGAGATAATGTTGTCTTCGTCATGCCCGGCCTTGTGCCGGGCATCCACGTCTTAATTTAAACTCAAAAAGGAATACGTGGATGGCCGGGATAAACCCGGCCATGACAACAATTTGTCTAAACGCCGAGATGCCGCTCGAGCGTCTCGGGCTGCGACGCCAGCGTTGCCGGCGAGCCTTCGAACACCACGGCGCCCTTCGACAACAGCACCACGCGATCGGCGATCTTCGAGAGATTGCGAAAATCCTTGTCGACCACGATAGTCGCAACGCCCTCGCCGCGAATGACACCGAGCGTGCGCCAGATATCCTGCGCTACCATCGGCGCGAGACCTTCGGTCGCCTCATCGATCAGGATCAGATCGGGATTGGTCATCAGCGCGCGGCCGATGGTGAGCATCTGCTGCTCGCCGCCGGACAACTGATGCCCGCCGTTGGCGCGGCGCTGATGCAGGCGCGGAAACAAATCGAAAATGCGCGCAAGCGTCCAGGTGCAACGCCCGTCGATAGCCGGACGCGCCGCCATCACCAGATTCTCGACCACGCTCAGCGAACCGAACACGCCGCGGCCTTCCGGCACGAACGCAACGCCCGCGCGGGCGATCGTCTCGGGCGCGGCACGCGCAATGTCCTTGTCCGCGAACGTCACCTTGCCACGGCAATCGCCGACCAGCCCCATCAGCGAACGCAGCAGCGTGGTCTTGCCCATGCCGTTGCGGCCGATCAGCGCGATCTGCTCGCCGCGCTTCACCTCGATATCGATGCCGTGCAGCACCTGGCTCGCGCCATAGAATGCTTCGAGCTTTTCGGCGGTCAGGAGCGCACTCACGCGGCATCTCCAGCCGCGTCTCCATGGGTGCCGAGATACGCCGCGCGCACCGCCGGATCGATCCGCACCTGTTGCGGCAATCCTGTGGCAATGACTTTCCCGTCCTGCATCACCGTCAAACGATCCGCAAGCTCGAACACCGCGTCCATGTCGTGCTCGACAAGGAGCACGGCGTGTCCTTTTCGCAGCGATGCGATCAGATCGACGATCTTGCGTGCCTCCTGAGTGCCCATGCCGGCGAGCGGTTCGTCAAGCAGGATGATGCGCGGACTGGTTGCCAGCACCATGGCGATCTCGAGCTGGCGCTGTTCGCCATGACTGAGTTGGTTCGCAGGTGTGCCGATCCGCAACGTGAGGCCGGTGCGTTCCAGTGCGTCGCAAGCGGCTGCGTTTACGTTCGCGTCGGACACCACATCGCCGAACATCCTCAACGGCGCTTTCGAGTGCGCCTGTGCGGCGAGCCGCACGTTCTCGTGAACCGTGGATTGCTGGAAGATCGTGGTCTTCTGGTACGAGCGCCCGATGCCAGAACGCGCACGCCGCTCCGCGCCGAACCGCGTAACATCGCGATCGTCGAGCACGATCGAGCCGCCCGTCACCTGCATGTCGCCGGACAGCAGATTGATCAGCGTCGACTTGCCCGCGCCGTTCGGCCCGATCACGGCGTGGATCTCGTCCTGATGCACGTCGAGCGAAACGTCGGCAACCGCGCGGAGTCCGCCGAACTGCTTTGAAAGTCCGGTCGCGCGCATCGATGCGATGACAGGTGACGCTTCAGGCATGCTCCACCTTCGCCACGGCCTTCACGTCTTGCGGTGCGATTTCCTTGCGCTCACCGAGTACAGCGGTCAGCAGATGACGGACACCATTCGGCAACAAAAGGACAATGGCGATAACGATCAAGCCTTCGGCGAGCTTCCAGTATTCGGTGGTGGCTTTGAGCACCTCTTCGAGTCCGAGCAGTACAAGCGCGCCGACCAGCGGACCCACGACCGAGCGTAGCCCGCCGATCAGCACCATCACCAGCACGGTCGCCGAGACGTGCCAGCCCAGCGTCTGCGGCGCGATGAAACCGAACTGCGCAGCGGAGAAGTAACCGGCGACGCCTGCGATGGCGCCGGAGATCACGAATGCGATCAGCCGAAGGCGAAAGATCGGGAAGCCCAGCGAGCGGGCCCGCCGTTCGTTATCGCGTGCGGCGGCAAGCGCATGGCCGAATGGCGAACGCACCAGCATCGCGAGCAACGCAATCGTCGCGATCAGACATGCCAGCACGACGAAATAGAATGCGAGCGGCTTGTCGAGATCGAGCAGCACACGTCCCGCAATCGCGATCTCGGGCTTGTTGTTGATGTATGCGCCGTCGGAGCCGCCCGCGAACTGGTTGTCGTGAAACAGAAAAAATAACATCTCGCCAAACGCCAGCGTCACCATGATGAAGTAGACGCCGCGCGTGCGCAGCGCCAGCGCGCCGATAATGAGCGCCACCACGGCAGCAATGCCGACCGCGAACGGAAACGACCACCAGAGCGAAACCGGATCGTATTTCGGCGTCACCATCGCCAGCGCATAGCCGCCGATCCCGAAGAACGCGCCGTGACAGAGGCTGACCAAGCCGCCGTAACCGACGACGAGATTGAGCGCCATCGCCAGCATGCCCAGAATAAGGGCCTTGCTGGCGAACTGCACGTAATACTTCGGCACGACGAACGGCAATGCGACCGCGATCGCAAGCAGGATCGCGGGCACCAGCCACGCGCGAAGACTCATTTGAGGCGTCATGCCTTTTCTCGCATGATCTGTTCTGAAAACCGGTGCCCACTTTTCGGGATCATGCGGCTTACACCTCGCGCCGGCCGAGGATGCCGTTCGGCCGCCACAGCAACACGGCGGCCATCAGCACGTAGATGAGAATGCTCGACACGCTCGGGAAGAACACCTTGCCGAAGGTATCGGTGAGGCCGATCAGCAGCGCGCCGATCGCAGCGCCCGTGATCGAGCCGATGCCGCCGAGCACCACGACGACGAACGACAGGATGAGCATGCTGTCGCCCATGCCAGGGAACACGGTCGAGACCGGCGACACCACGATGCCGCCGAGCGCTGCCAGCGCGATGCCGACCGCAAAGACATAGCGGTTCACGGTGTCGAAGCTGATGCCGAGCGCGCGCGTCATCTCGCGGTTCTCGGCTCCGGCACGCACGATCATTCCGATTTTGGTGCGCTGGACCACATAGAATATGGCTGCCGCCATCGCGAGACAGAACGCGCAGATCGCAAGGCGGTAGACCGGGTAGGACAGATTGTCGGTGAGCTGGATTGTGCCCGCAAAGCCCTGCGGCGGCGCGACGGAATGCACGTCCTTGCCGAACAGCAGTTGCCGTACTTCATCGAGGACGAGAATGAGACCGAACGACAGCAGCACCTGCGCCAGATGATCGCGCCCATAGAGTCGCTTGATGAAAACGTTCTCGAGCAGCAGTCCGGCAACGAATGCAATCGCAACGCCGCCGATCAGCGCCAGCCAGAAGCTGCCAGTCGCGGAAGCGATTCCGTAGGCGAGATAGGCGCCGAGCATGTAGAACGCGCCGTGGGCGAGATTGATGACGCCGAGAATGCCGAACACCAGCGTCAACCCGCTGGCGACGAGGAACAGGACCATTCCATACTGAAGGGCATTCAGAAGCTGAACGCCGAACGTCGCGAGGTCCATACCCGTCCCCAAAAAGAAAAAGCGGGCCGCGAACGGCCCGCTTCCGTCACATCACTTACGACAGCTTGCAGCCGCGCGCCGGATCGTCGACCGCGGCCTGCGCGATCTTGACCATCTCGTTGCGGCCGTTCTTCACTTCCCGCAGATAGATGTTCTGGATCGGGTTATGCGCCTTGTTGAACGACAACGGCCCGCGCGGGGAATCGATCTTCGCCGCACCCATCGCCGCGATCATCTTGTCGCGCGCGCCGGTATCGCCGCCGACCGCCTTGAGGCCGATGTCGAGCAGCGCGCCCGCGTCAAAGCCCTGCACTGCGTAGATATCGCCGTCGAGCTTGGTCTTGTCCTTGAACGCCTTGAGGAACGCAATGTTCGCCGGATTGTCGAGGTTGTCGGCGTAATGCAGCGTGGTCTTGATGCCGTTGGCCGCCTCGCCCTGTGCGGCGATCGTGCCGTCGGTGAGGAAACCCGCGCCGTAAAGCGGAATGGTCTTGTTGAGACCGGCCGCCGCGTAATCCTTGACGAACTTTACAGCACCGCCGCCGGCGAAGAACGAGAACACCGCGTCCGGCTTCAGCGTCGCGATGCGTGTCAGCAGCGCCTGGAATTCGACTTCCGGGAACGGCACGGTGAGATCCTCCACCACCTTGCCGCCTAGCTTCTCGAAGTTTTCCTTGAACGCGCCGATCATTTCGGCGCCGGCCGTATAACGCCAGGTGATCGTGGCGACGTTCTTCTTTCCGTCGTCGATCAGCACTTTGCCGGCCGGGAATGTCGTCTGCCAGTTCGAGAACGAGGTGCGGAAGATGTTCGGCGCGCACTGCGGACCGGTCGCATCGTTGGCGCCCGCGTTCGGAATGACCAGCAGCGAGTTGGTGTCGCGTGCAACCTTCACCATCGCCATGGCGACGCCGGAGTGCACGGTGCCGAGCACCAGATCGACCTTGTCGCGGCTGACGAGGCGATTCATGTTGTCGGTCGCAGCTTCCGGCTTCGACTCGTCGTCGAGCTGCACGAAGGCGATCTCGCGGCCGCCGAGCTTGCCACCCTGCTGTTCCACATAGAGGCGGAAGCCGTTGTCGATGAACTGGCCGAGCTTGGCGAAGGTGCCGGTGTACGGCAGCATCAGGCCGACCTTCAGCGGCGCGCCCTGCGCGATCGCCGGCGAAAATATCTGCGGCGCGGCGGCCAGAGTCACCGTGCCGGCAGCGCCGGACAACAGAGCGCGCCGTGTCAGGCGGAAACGATGATTGGACATGCAAACTCCTCCCTCGGATCTTTTATTGTCTGACTGTGCAAGCGGTTACTGAAGGCTCGGCTTGTACTAAGGGCATGTCTTGCCGGCTCCCCTCAAGCCCGCCTTCTGTCGGTCACCCTACCGCATGAACCATATTTCAGGTTTAGAACCGTTGGCAAGAAATATAATTCAGGTTGTCGCCATAAATGCCTGCCCGCCAGCGCACCATTCCTAGATGCCGCAGGCAATCCAGCGCTTTGACGCATCATCGCCCAGCGCGGCGACATCGGCAGCGCGTCGGGAGAGCACGGCGCGCTGGTTGATGTAGCCCTTGTCGGTGATTTCTCCGCCATCGACCGAGGCAATCTCCGCAAGCAGCAGTGCGCGCGTCGCGTAGGACGACGATCCGCCACAGCCGGCTTTCAATTTCGCCAGACCCGATGCGATGGCTTTGCGTACTGCTTCGCTTTCAAGTACCGCGTCGAGCGATGCGCTCTCCGGCAAGCCGCTCGCCGCGCGGCACGCCGCAATGTTCGGAAACACCAGGAAGCGAACCTCGTCGCCGTTGTGGCCGACGACAACGATATCCTGCGCCAGCGGCGCGAGCGCCGCGATCCCGGAGATGCGCACCGCGCCGACGCTAACCCAGGTGCCCGTGTTGAGCTTGAAGTCCTCGCTGACACGGCCGTCGAAAAACACGCCGCGCTCCGGCCTGACGGGATCGGCGAGTTTCACCGCGTCGCCGATCAGATAGAAGCCTTCCTCGTCGAAGGCAGCCTTGGTCAGCTGCGGTGCTTTCCAGTAACCCGGCGTGACGTTCGGCCCGCGCACCCGGACTTCCATCTTGTCGCCCGACGGGACCAGCTTCAGTTCGGTGCCGGGAATCGGCACACCGATATTTCCAGATCGTTCGGCCTGAAAGTGACAGTCGGTCGCGAGTGGCGACGTCTCGGTCGAGCCCCACGCCGAAACCATCGGCATCGCGCGGCCAATGGTCTTGATCGAGAGGGCTTCCAGCGCCTCCCACAAATTCTGTGGCAGCGCCGCGCCGGCGTAGAACGCGAACTTCACCTCGGAGAAGAACCTGCGCCGCAGCGCTTCGTCGTCGCGCAGCGCCGCGATCAGCATGTCGAATCCGCGCGGCACGTTGAAGTAAACCGTCGGCATCACATCACGCAGATTGGCGAGCGACGTGTTGAACAGACCGGGCGCGGGCTTGCCTGCATCGATGTAGAGCGTGCCGCCGTTGCGTAGGGCCATGTTGAAGTTGTGATTGGCGCCGAACGTATGACTCCACGGCAGCCAGTCGAGCATCACGAGATCGTCGCGCTCCAGAAACGGCCAGACCTGCGCTTTCGCCGCCTGATTGGACGTAATCATGCGCTGGGTGTTGATGACCGCCTTCGGTGTCCCGGTCGAGCCCGAGGTGAACAGGAATTTGGCGATGGTGTCGGGACTGACTTTTGCAAAAGCGTGATCCACCGCCGTTGTCGCCGCGGTGCTGGCGACGTCACGAAACGCGAGCACGCCATCGCCCGGCTCGCTGCTGACGATGGCGGCACGATGCAGCGGCTTGATCGCGGCGAGCGCATTGGCGAACGGCGCGGCTTGCGAGACGTAGATCGCTCCGGGATCGAGCAGCGCGATCATCGCTTTCAGCTTGTCGAAATCCTTCGACATCAGCGAGTACGCCGGCGAGACGGCCGCAGCCGGAACGCCCGCATGCATCGCAGCCAGCGCAAACAATGCGTGTTCGATGCCGTTGTCGGAGAGGATCACCAGCGGCCGCTCCGCGCTCATATCTTGCGACAGAATCCACTGCGCTGCGCCGCGAACCTGTTTCAACGCCTCGGTGTACGTCACCGTCGTCCAGGGTTTATCGGTTGACGTGCGCTCGCCGAGTAAAATCCGGTCGGGCCGCGCGGCCGCCCAATGCACCAGCCAGTCGCCAACGCAGCGCGCATAATCCTGCAGCGGCACCGGCGAGCGCAGGATCAGGCCGCCATCGGCGCGGCGCTCAGTTTCGACGCGAGGCTCGGTAAACAACGCAGTAACGTCGGAGCGAGCAACGGCGGCTTGCGTCATCATCGTTCAAACCCTCGCGTATAATCGGCCTTCAGGGATTGGCGCGCTCGAACTGACGCAGCAGGCGATTGCCGCGTTCCGTTGCCGCATCCAGCGCTTCCTGCGCGGTCTTCTTGCCGCTGAACGCCTGTTCGAGTTCTTCCTCGATCACATTGCGAACCAGCGTGAACGACCCGAGCCGCAAGCCTCTGGAGTATTCGGTCGGCGGCTTGAACGTAATCTGTTCGATGGCTATCGCAGTGCCCGGCGTCCTGTCGTAGAAACCTTGCGCGCGCGTCAATTCGTAAGCCGCCTGGGTGATCGGAAGATATCCGGTTTTTTCGTGCCACACCGATTGCACCTCGGGCCGCGACAAATAAGCGAAGAATTTCGCCACGCCTTTGTACTCTTCGCGGGGCCGATCGCGCAGAACCCACAAGGTCGCGCCGCCGATGATGGTGTTCTGCGGGGCGCCTTCCACGCCGGGCCAGAAAGGCAAACGGCCGTAGCCGACCGCGAACTTCGATTTGGCGTTGATATCCGCGCGGGTCGCCGACGATCCGAGGAAAATTCCACACTCGCCGCTCTGGAAGCGCGGCTCGGCCGACGTGGCGCGGCCGCCGTAATCGAACACTTTCGTCTTCTGCCACTCTGCGAGCTGCCCGATATGGCGCACCAGCAGCGGATTATTGATCTTCAACTCGGCGTCGAGACCCGTCATTCCGTTCGCCCTGGTCGCGACCGGAACATTGTGCAGCGCGGAGAGATTTTCGATGTTGACCCACGACGGCCAATGCGTGGTGAAGCCGCAGGCGACGCCATTGGCGCGCAGACGCTGTGCCGCCGCACCAAGTTCGGGCCAGGTTTTCGGCGGCGATTCCGGATCGAGCCCGGCGGCGCGGAATTGATCCTTGTTGTAATAGAGGATTGGTGTCGAGGCGTTGAACGGAAACGACAGCATGTTCCCGGTGGAGTCGGTGTAGTAGCCGGCCACCGCCGGCAGATACATGCTCGGGAAAAACGCCTCGGACTGATCGCGCATCAACTCATAGACCGGATAGGTCGCGCCCTTCGCCGCCATCATCGTCGCGGTGGCGATCTCGTTGACCTGCACGATCGCGGGCTGACTGCGCGAGCGGAACGCGAAGATCGCAGCCGTCACGGTCTCGGTGTAGCTGCCCTTGTAGACCGGAACGACGCGGAATTCGGATTGCGTGGCGTTGAAATCGGTGGCGAGCCTTTCAAGCTGCTTGCCGAGTTCGCCGGTCATGGCGTGCCACCAGACCACATCGGTCGAGGCGAAAGACGGCGACCCTGCCGCCAGCGCCATTCCCAGCGCCGCGGCAAGCCGCACGGCAGCGCGATGGATCGGCGAAAGAAAACGATCGTGCATGCGGAGTATCTGGACTGCGTGCATTTTCCTTGCGACCCGGTACCACATGGCCGCGAAATGCTCTAGCATCGGAGCACAATTCCTCTGGGATTTCAGCGCCACCATAAGGGGATGAGGTTGCATCTGTCCAGCCGAGCCGCCGTCGCGTGCGTTGTCGCGGTCGCGTTATTGAGCACGCACGGGGGCACCGTGCAGGCGCGGGAGTTTCGCGTCGCCGACACGCAAGCCGAGGACTATCCGACCGTCGAGGCGCTGCGCATGATGGACCGCATCATCGCGGAGAAAACCGGCGGCCGTCACGGGCTGCGCGTCTTCCACTCCAACCAGCTCGGCGAAGAAAGCGAAACGCTGGAGCAGACGCGAGCCGGCGCGGTCGATATCAACCGCACCAACGTCGCGCTGATCGGCAGCTTCATTCCGACAGTCAACGTTCTGGCGATGCCGTTTCTGTTCCGCTCGATCGACCATCTGCAGCGCGTTCTCGACGGCGCGATCGGCAACGAAATCCTGAGCAGCCTTCAGTCCGCCGGACTGATCGGGCTGACGTTCTACGATTCGGGCGCGCGCTCGCTGTACAATTCGGTCAGACCGGTGCGCAACCTTGCGGATATGAAAGGACTGCGTATCCGCGTCCAGCAATCCGCCCTGATGATGGAAATGGTCAAGGCTCTCGGCGCGGAACCGGTCGCCTTGCCTTACGGACAGGTGTTAACCGCGCTGTCGACGAAATTGCTCGACGGCGCGGAAAACAACTGGCCATCCTATGTGACGACCGATCATTTCAGACACGCGGCATATTACACGCTGACCGAACACACCATGAGCCCCGAAGTGCTGGTGATGTCCCGCAAGGCCTGGGACAGCCTGACGCCCGACGATCAGAAAATCTTCCTGCAGGCAGCGCAGGAGTCGAAACAGTTCATGCGCAAGAAATGGAAAGAGCTCGAGGATCGCTCGCGCAGCAAGGCGGAGAGTGCCGGTTCGTTCATCATCGACGGCATCGACCGCAAGGGATTCGAGGCTGCGATGACCGGCATCTATGCCAGGGCGCAGAACGATCCAGCGCTCGCCGATCTGATCGGACGCATTCGCAAGGTTGAATGACGTGATCGAAAGCGCTCCCGATCCACAGGCAAAACCGGCCGACGCCGATCTGAACGGCAACCTGCGTCAGCGCATTGTCCGCCTCGTGCGCGCGGTCCCGATCCGCTGGCGCATCCTGTCTATCGCCGCGATGAATTCGGCGGTCGTCGTCGCGCTGGCCGCGATCATCCTGAGCGGCGCCAGGGTGCTGGATTCGGCATGGGACGACGTTCGTCAGGTCCGCGACTCCGATCGCGTGCTGGCATTGCTGGAGAGCGAAACCAGCCGGCTGCACAATCTGATCCACCGTTACATCAACCAGCCCAGTCCCGAACTGTTCGCCGAAATCCTTCTGCTGCGCGAGGCTGTGCTCGGCACGCTTGCCAACCGCGCCGCGACCGACCCGGTGCTGTCCGGCTCGGTCGCCGAGCTTGAAAAGGTCACCGAACGCTTTCTGGAAGGCTTCGGCGAATTGCGCACGGTGCAGGCGGCCATTGCACGCACCTATGAGGAGCAGGTGTTGTCCCCGGCGCGCGACATGTCGGGGCTCTATTCGATCATCGAGGGCGCCACCGGCCGCCGCGAGGCGTTGATAGCGCCGGCGCTCGGCAAGTCCCGCGAAGCCTTCACCGCGATGCTGGTCGCTGCGAACGCCTATTACCTGTCGCTCGCGACGACATCGGCGGACGAGGCCAAACGCAACACCGACACCATCGAACGCACCATTCCGGTGATGAACGATCTGGCGGAAAACGATCTGCAGAAGGAGGCGCTGGCCCGCCTGCGGGATCGCGTCACATCGCTGCGCGCCGGTCTCGCCAAACTCGCCGAGCAGTTCGCGTCACGGACCGATCTGCTGCGCAACTCGATCGACGCCAGCCAGGCGGCGACCATCGCGGCGATCGACCGGCTCTCCACGCAGATGCGCCAGCGCGAACAGACTGCGCAGAACGTATTCGACCTGACGCTCAAGAACATCTCGAACCGCATGCTGTGGATCGCAGGATTCTTCCTCGCG
Source organism: Hyphomicrobiales bacterium (assembly GCA_021732215.1). Classification (GTDB taxonomy): domain Bacteria; phylum Pseudomonadota; class Alphaproteobacteria; order Rhizobiales; family Xanthobacteraceae; genus SG-bin9. Next base: position 228,009 of record JAKFVL010000032.1, on the reverse strand, counting down.
CTCATCATCTCGGCGAGCGGTCTGATCGCACTCAGCATCCGTCTCCCGCTGCAACAGTTGATGCGCGCAATGCGCGCCATCACGCAAGGCGATTACGATAGCAGGCCGCTCGGCACCAGCGCCAAGGACGAGGTGGGCGCAATGGCCCGCGCGGTCGAAATCTTCCGCGAGAACGCCGTCGCCAAACGGACCGCGGAAATCGACCTGCGCGCCGCCAAGGACAACGCGGAGCGCGCGCTCGCCGAGCTGAGCACCACGCAGCAGAACCTGATCGACGCCGAGCGTCTCGCGGCGCTCGGCGGGCTGGTCGCCGGCGTCGCCCATGAGGTCAACAACCCCATCGGCATCAGTCTCACGGTGGCATCGAGCTTCGCGCGCCGCAGCGATATGTTCGAAGCCGATCTGAAATCCAACACGCCGCTGCGCCGTTCGCAGCTCGACGAGTTCGTCCAGACCTGCCGCGACGCCGCGCAGCAACTGGTCGCCAACCTGCATCGCGCCGCCGATCTGATCCAGTCGTTCAAACAGGTCGCGGTCGATCGGTCGCATGCCGAGCGCCGCGAGTTCGGACTGCGCGAAGCCACCGAGCAGATCGTCGCCAGCGTCCGGCCGGTGCTACGCAAGACCGCGGTGAACGTCGAGGTCGATGTGCCCGAAGGCCTGATCATCGACAGCTACCCCGGCGCCTATGGCCAGATTCTGACCAACCTGATCCTGAATGCCTCCAATCACGCATTCCCGGAGGGCCGGTCGGGAACGGTGAAGATCGTGGCGCGGCCGCGCGGCAGCGGCGACGAGATCGAAATCCTGTTCTCCGACGACGGGGCGGGCATGACCCCGGACATTCAGCGCAAGGCGTTTGACCCGTTCTTTACCACCCGCCGCAATATGGGCGGCACCGGACTCGGCCTGCACATCGTCTACAGCCTTGTTACGCAGCAATTGGGGGGGCGATTGGTGTTGGAGTCGAAGCCCGGACAGGGTACGACATTCCGCATCGTCATGCCGCGGGCGGCCCGCACGACGGCTGAAACCATCATCGAGAGTTCTGGAACCACGCAATGGCCGACCAGGAAGATATCCTCCACCTGATCGACGACACCGGTCCGGAGCCGCAAGCCGGATCGCAGCGCAAATGGAAAGTCGCGGTGATCGACGACGATCACGCGGTGCATGAAGGCACGCGCTTTGCGCTCGGCGACTACAACCTGAACGGCCAGACTCTCGAAATTCTCTCGGCCTATTCCGCCGCCGAGGGCCGCGAACTGATGCGCGACCATCCCGACATCGCAGCCGTGCTGCTTGACGTCATCATGGAAACCGATTCCGCCGGTCTCGACCTCGTGGAATACATCCGCAACGACATCAAGAACGAAACCGTGCGCATCATCCTGCGCACCGGCCAGCCCGGTCAGGCGCCGGAACGCCGCGTCATCGTCGATTACGACATCAACGACTACAAGGCGAAGACCGAACTCACCGCCGACAAGCTGTTCACGTCGCTGACCGCGTCGCTGCGCAGCTACCAGCAGCTCGAGCGCATGGTGCAGACCCGCCGCGGGCTGGAGATCATCATCGATGCCGCGTCCACGCTGTACGATTTCAAGTCGATGCAGCGGCTCGCCGAAGGCGTGCTGACGCAGATCGCCTCGCTGCTCAACGTCGATTGCGCCGGCATCCTGGTGCTGCGCGACGGCGGCGACGTCGGCGACCGGTTTTCCGTGCTGGCGGGCTCTGGCTGCTACAGCCGTTTCATCGGCAGCGCCGGACCGGAAGCGCTCGACCAGGATTTATGCGCCATGGTCAAGGCCGCGTTCCAGCGCCGCAAGCACGACTTCCACAATCAGCGCTCCGCGCTCTACATCCGCACCGGCAGTGGCCGCGAAGTCGTCGTGCTGCTGGAAGCGGCGCGCGAGCTGTCGGACACCGACAAGTCGCTGGTCGAGATTTTCGGCAGCCGGCTGTCGATCGCTTTCGACAACGTCATTCTCTATCAGCAGCTCCATGAAGCCAACACCCAGCTCGAAGACCGCGTCATGGAGCGCACCCGCGCCCTCACCTCGGCCAACCGTAGACTGTCGGCGCAATGGCTCCGGCTGCAGCGCGCCAATGCCTTCAAGAACGAAGTGCTCGGCACCGTTGCACACGATCTGAAAAATCCGCTCGGCGTCATTCTCGGCCGCACGGAGATGCTCAACGAGTTGATTGGCGCTGCCTCGCCGAAAGAAAACGTACTGGGTCAGGTCACGCATATCCGTGACGCGGCCGGACGATTGACATCGATGGTCGATCACCTGATTTCGGATGCGATGGCCGATGCGTTCGACATCACCATCCGCCGCGAGCAGGTGGATGTGGCGGGACTGGTCACCGATGTGGTCGAGGGCAACCAGCCATCCGCCGTCAACAAGCAGCAGGCGATGACGGTGTCGACGCCGGACAAACTCCTGACCATGTGCGACTCCGACCGCATACGCGAGGCGATCGATAACCTCATCAGCAACGCGATCAAATACAGCCCGGTCGGCGGCAAGATCGTCGTTGCCGTATCGCATGAGGACGGCAACGCGCTGATCCGCGTCACCGACGAAGGGGCCGGCCTGTCGCCGGAGGATCTCGGGCGGCTGTTCGGCCGCTTTCAGCGTCTGTCGGCAAAGCCGACCGGCGGCGAAAGCTCGACCGGTCTCGGCCTGTCCATCGTCAAGCGGATCATCGACATGCATGGCGGCCAAGTCACCGCCGAAAGCTCCGGACCGGGCACCGGCTCGTCCTTTATGATAGCCCTGCCCATAGCGACGGCGTAACATGACCCAGAGCCAGCAGCACATCTTTGTCGTCGACGATGAAGCCCCGGCCCGCGAGATGGTCGGCGACTATCTCAAGATGCACGGCTTCAACGTCACGCTGTGCGACGGCGGCAAGAGCCTGCGCAGCTCGATCGAGACTGCAACGCCGGACCTCGTGGTGCTCGACCTCAACATGCCCGAGGAAGACGGCCTCTCGATCATCCGCGATCTCAAGAGCAAGACCAACGTCCCGGTGATCATGCTCACCGCCACCGCAAGCCCGATCGACCGCGTCGTCGGCCTCGAACTCGGCGCCGACGATTACATCGCCAAGCCTTGCGAGTTGCGCGAACTAATGGCGCGCATCCGCTCGGTCCTGCGCCGCGCAGCTCCCGCGCAAGCCGCAGCGGCGAGCGGCGACGCAGCCAAGGCAGCGGCGGCCACGGAGCTGGTGCGGTTCGGCACCAAATGGCTGGACCTCAACGCGCAGGCGTTGCGCGACGACGAGGGTAACGAGCATCCGCTGACTGCGTCCGAGTTCGGATTGCTGAAAGTGTTCGCCGCAAACCCAAAGCGCGTTCTCTCGCGCGAGCGGCTGCTCGAACTTGCCAATGCCCGCGACGCCGAGGCGTTCGATCGCGCGGTCGATCTGCGCATCATGCGGATCCGGCGCAAGATCGAGCCCAACCCGTCAAAACCCTCGGTAATCCGGACGGTTCGCGGCGGCGGCTATCTTTTTTCACCCTCCGGCGAAAAGGCCTGACGGTCATTCCGAGCTTCAAGTAATCGCCGAATTTAGGCGGTGCACCGGCTAGCGCCATTCAAGGCCTCGCTGATCACAATCCTCCAATAAGAATTCTGGTCATAGGCAGCCGGTCGGCGTCATGTCACGTTTCCTCCGTGGGAGTCGCAAAAGCGATAGGGGGAATGGATAATTTGCAGAATGCGGACATAGCAAGCATCGGCACGATTGCAGTCATTGTCGTGCTGATCGTCATTTTGATTATTGCTATGCTCCGCCGCGACCAACAGAGGCGCGATCGAGACGCTGAAATGGCTTCGCGAGAAATCGCAATAATAATCGAAGAACGGGCGCTCAGCGGCTTCGGAGGAATCTGTGTCTTTCTGCTCATTAGCTCGATCGTAGTTGCGCTGTTCAGTTACGGCCGGGCTTCAACGGTGTTCCAGCAAATTGAAGCCGGTGTTGGTTTGATTGCTTCAACAGTTGTGTTTGCAACGGGCGCCATATTGGGAATGAGGAGCAATTATCGGGTTTTGCGCTCACGGAACCGAGAATAGAAACCGATCATTATCTCCGCACACAACCATTGAAATCATTACATTTTTCAGATCAATGTTTCGTCGTGGACGGCGCGACAACACATTTCTGCGGCGTCACGAAACCATTTTCCGCTTTTTGCGACGACATCCTGAAACCGGCCGCCTCTATCACTTTCATCCAACGAGCCGCCAAAAGGCGCATGCAGGAGAAGTGAGATGCAGACCAATTTCGCCATGACCAGCGCCGCACACGGCGTTTTCGCCGCGCAGGCCGTCTCGGATGAAATGCTGCTCCAGAGCATCGCGGACGGCGAGAAGCCCGCCATGCACGTGTTCTACGCTCGCCATCATGTCCGGGTTTACCGTTTCATTCTGCGCACCGTGCGCGACCAGTCGATCGCCGAAGATCTGGCAAGCCAGGTGTTCCTCGACGTGTGGCGCACCGCCGGCCAGTTCGAAGGCCGTTCGCAGGTGTCGACCTGGCTGCTGTCGATCGCACGCTTCAAGGCGCTTTCGGCTTTGCGCCAGCGCCGCTTTGAGGACATCGATCAGGACGAGGTGACGGAGATCGCCGATCAGTCCGACGATCCGGAAGCGATGCTTGACCGCAACAAGACCGGCGCACTGCTGCGCGCCTGCATCGCCCGGCTGTCGCCGGCCCATCGCGAAATCATCGATCTGGTTTACTACCACGAGAAGTCGGTCGAAGAGGCCGGCGAGATCATCGGCATTCCCCAGGCGACCGTGAAGACCCGCATGTTCTACGCCCGCAAGCAGCTCGCCGACATGCTCAAGGGCGCGGGCCTCGACCGGATTGCGGCCTGAAAAATCCCTGATCAGGCGACGACACCTGACACCTCCCATGCTCCGACTAACGGCCCCGATCGATGCCCACGATCGGGGCCGTTTCGTATCGGGTGACGCGCCCGCGCTCGTGAGAATCAGGTTCCGTCGCCCACCCGACACGCGGCTTCGCCTCACAAACACGTGACGCCTTTCCCGTAACAGCCGCACCCGGCATCCGAAGACTCCACATGGCGCATAATGCCGCAATTCTGCGGCGCTTTCGCTTGGCCAGGGATTGGCGGGGACAGAGTCTCGATGCTGAATGTATTCTTCGCCCTGCTGGCCGGCGTGGTGACCATCGCAGCGCCCTGCACGCTGCCGGTGTTGCCGATCCTGCTCGGCGCATCGGTGGGCCGCGCCGGAACGCTGCGCCCGGTCTTCATCGCGCTCGGCTTCGTGATGTCGTTCACCGCGGTGGCGCTGTTGCTCGGCGCCCTGACCCGCATCTTCGATTTCGATCCGAACGTGCTGCGCGATGGCGCGATCGTGCTGCTGATCGCATTCGGCGCGCTGCTGATTTTTCCGCAGATGTTCGCAAGACTATCTGAACGCCTGACTGCGCCGCTTCAGGGCGTCATCGGCAGCACGGGACATCTCAACCGCGACGGCAATGTCGGCGGCTTCGTGCTTGGCACCACGCTCGGTATCGTCTGGACGCCGTGCGCCGGCCCGGTGCTCGGATCGATTCTGACCGTGGTGGCGACCTCGCCCGACAAGACGTTCGCGAGTTTCCTGCTGTTCGTCTACGCGCTCGGCGCCGCGATCCCGATGCTGCTGATTGCCTACGGCGGCCAGGCGGTGACGTCACGGGTGCGCAGCGTCGCGCGCATCGCGCCGCGCCTGCAGCAGGGTTTTGGCGTCGCCGTGATCGCATTCGCAGTCGCGATGTTCTTCCAGTACGACACGCTCGCGGTGGCGTGGCTCACCCAATTCTATCCCGACGGCCAGACCGGCCTTTGATCGCAAGGAGATTTGCCATGACACGGACCAAGATCGGAATTGCCGCGCTCGCCGCGGTCTGCGCCGCCAGTTGGGCGCTCGCGGGAGTGGCGGGCAGTTCACTCACGTCCCCGATCAGATTCGCCGAGGCGCGCGGCGCAGCGCCCGAATTCACCGGTCTCGGCCAGTGGTTCAACTCGCAACCACTGACGATGAACCAGTTGCGCGGCAAGGTCGTGATGGTCGATTTCTGGACCTATGGCTGCTACAACTGCGTCAATACGCTGCCGCACGTGACCAAGCTCTACGACAAGTACAAGGACAAGGGGCTCGTCATTGTCGGCGTGCACACGCCGGAGTTCCCGTTCGAGCGTTCCGCCAGCAATGTGCAGACCGCGCTGAAGCGTCACGGCATTACCTATCCTGTGGCGCAGGACAACGATTTCGCGACATGGAATGCCTACCGCAACAGGTACTGGCCGGCGCAGTACATCGTCGATCAGAAAGGCCAGATCGTCTACACCCATGCCGGCGAAGGCGCCTATGAGGAGATGGACCGGCTGATTGGTAAACTCCTGAATGCGACAAGCTGACCAACTTTCGGAGAATTAGCGGCAGCTTTTGCCGAAAATGAGCAAAACCTCGCGAAGCGCACGGCGGTCGCGCTGATCGGCGCTGTCGTCGTCACGCTCGTGATCCCCGATCCCGGCCGCGCCCTGCGTCCCTTCACATGGGGCTCGCTGCAGCTTCTCATCGTCATCCTCTCTCATCGTCATCCTCGTCGCATGCGCGGTCGCGGACGCCCTGCTTCCGGGCGGATTGTTCGGAGGCGATTCCGAATGGACGCCCACGGGAGATCGTTTGCGTATCGATCGCCGATCGATTTTCGGGCGGAGAGTGACGATCCTGCGAGGCATGGACATTATGGGCACAGCGATCCGCGAGCATGAGTGGGAGACGCGGCGACCCAGCTACAGCGTCGCGCGCGATCACCTCACCGCAATTCAAAAGCAGGACGCTCGTGCTGGCGTTCCAGGCAACCTCGCCGAACGGCCGGGCGCGCTAATTGTTCCGCAATGAAGCGCATCGGCTGCGCGTTTTGCGCTGCTTGAATGTCACCGGCGGCGTGCTAAGACCTCACCGGACGCCGGCACGCTGCGGGCCGCATCGAACACACGTCACCGGCAGCGATCGCCAGCCAGACAAGGCGGTCGCATGTTCGAAGGTTTCGATGCTGTCGTTCTCGCCCGCATCCAGTTCGCCTTCACGATGTCGTTCCACATCGTATTCCCCGCCTTTTCCATCGGCCTCGCCAGCTATCTCGCGGTGCTGGAAGCGCTGTGGCTATGGACCGGCCGCGAGGTCTTCATCAACCTGTTCAATTACTGGCTGAAGATTTTCGCCATCGCCTTCGGCATGGGTGTCGTCTCCGGCATCGTGATGTCCTACCAGTTCGGCACCAACTGGGCGGTGTTCTCCGACAAGACCGGGCCGGTCCTCGGCCCATTGATGGCCTACGAGGTGCTGACCGCATTTTTCCTCGAGGCGGGATTCCTCGGCGTCATGCTGTTCGGATTGAAGCGCGTCGGCCCGAAGCTGCATTTCCTCGCGACCATGATGGTCGCAACCGGCACGCTGATCTCGGCGTTCTGGATTCTGTCGGCGAACTCCTGGATGCAGACGCCGGCGGGCTACGCCATGAATGCTGCCGGGCAATTCATTGCCGCGGACTGGTTCAAGCTGATCTTCAATCCCTCGTTCCCCTACCGGCTCGTGCACATGGTGCTGGCGGCTTACCTGACGACCGCCTTCGTCGTCGGCGCGGTCGGTGCGTGGCATCTGCTGAGCGACAACGCACGCGAAGGCTCGCGCGTGATGTTCTCGATGGCGATGTGGATGGCGGCGCTGGTTGCGCCGATCCAGATTTTCGCGGGCGACCAGCATGGCCTCAACACGCTGGAGTACCAGCCTGCCAAAGTGATGGCGATGGAGGGCCACTTCAAGAGTCATCCCAACGGCGCGCCGCTGATCCTGTTCGGCTTCCCGAGCATGAAGGACGCCGAGGTCAAATACTCCATCGAGATTCCGAAAGCCTCGTCGCTGATCCTCAAGCACGATCTCAACGCGCCGCTCGCCGGCCTCGATACCGTGCCGCGCGAAAACTGGCCGCCGGTGCCGATCGTGTTCTGGTCGTTCCGTGTCATGGTCGGGATCGGCTTTGCCATGCTCGGGATCGGCGCGCTCAGCCTGCTGATGCGCTGGCGCGGCAAATTGTATGACTCGCCGCTGCTGCACCGGCTCGCCGTGCTGATGGGACCGGCCGGTTTTGTTGCCGTGCTCGCCGGCTGGATCACCACGGAAACCGGACGTCAGCCGTTCACCGTCTACGGGCTGATGCGCACCGCCGAGTCCGCTTCGCCGCTGGCCGCCCCCGCGGTGGCGACCTCGCTGATCGCCTTCATCATCGTCTACTTCATCGTTTTCACCGCCGGCGTGATCTACATGCTGCGGCTGATGGCCGAGCCGCCGCATCACGGCGAAGAAGGTCCGCGCGGCGACGTGCCGACACACGCAGGGGGGATCGCGCCCGGCATCGGCATGGCGGCGAGCAGCGGAAAGGGATAAGCGGTGAACATCGTCATCGACCTTCCGACCGTCTTTGCCTTCGTCATCGCATTCGCGGTGTTTCTGTACATCGTCATGGATGGCTTCGATCTCGGCCTCGGCATGCTGTTCCCGTTTTTCCCGGAGAAGAAAGACCGCGACGTCATGATGAATTCGGTGGCGCCGGTCTGGGACGGCAACGAGACCTGGCTGGTTCTCGGCGGCGGCGCGCTCTATGCGGCGTTTCCGCTGGCCTATGCGATCCTGATGCCGGCGATCTACACGCCGATCATCGCCATGCTGATCGGCCTCGTGTTTCGCGGCATCGCATTTGAATTCCGCTGGCGCAGCAGGCGCGAGCGCAATCAATGGGACGTGTCGTTCGCCGCCGGATCGCTGATCGCGGCGCTGGCGCAGGGCATCGCACTCGGCGCAATCCTGCAGGGCGTGACCGTCACCGGCCGCGCCTATGGCGGCGGCTGGTGGGACTGGCTGACGCCGTTCAGCATTCTTACCGGATTGTCCGTCGTCGCCGGCTACATGCTGCTCGGAGTCACCTGGCTCATCATGAAGACCAACGGCGACCTGCGCGAGCGCGCCTACATGCTGGCGTGGCCGCTGCTGGTCGCAACGCTGGTCGCTATCCTTGCCGTCAGCCTCGCCACGCCTTTCCTCGATGCGGAGTATGCGCGGCGCTGGTTCGCGTGGCCGAACATCGTCCTTACTGCACCCGTGCCGGTGGCGGTCGCAGGCATCACGTTCCTGCTCCTGCGCAGCATCGCCAAGCGGCAGGACTACTATCCGTTTCCGCTGACGCTGGTGTTGTTCGCGACCTCGTTCGGCGGCCTCGGCGTCAGTATCTTTCCCTATATCGTGCCACGCAGCGTCACCATCTGGGATGCGGCCTCGCCGCACGACAGCCTGCTGTTCATGATCGTCGGCGTCGCCATCCTGGTGCCGATCATCCTTGCCTACACCGCCTGGAATTACTGGGTGTTCCGCGGCAAGATCGACGCCGACTCCGGCTATCACTGAGCGGGCGGGCGCATGCGCGACCACGACATCAAGGCGCCGCGCGACGTCCCGTCATCGACGCTCGGCAAACGTCTGCTGTGGTTCGCTGCATTGTGGATCGCGGGCGTCGGCTGCGTCACCGCGCTGTCCTATGGACTGCGGCTCTGGATCGCGCCGCATTGATCGGTCCGCAAAGTCACAAAATTGATTGATTTGACAATGCGTTGCAGGATCGCCACACCTCAGGGCGCTTGCCAGCGCGGCGCTTGTCGGATTTGATGGCGTCAAATGATCTGCCGGCAGGGAATCACAAATGAGATCAGCTTCGACAACAGCCTGGCTTTATCGATTCTGCCAGTTCGCCATCGCCGCTGGCTTGATGCTCTCGGCGTCACCTGGATTTGCGCAACAGCCGGACGTCGGCGATCAGCCGGGTCTGGTTGCCGACGATTCCTACGAGCTTGATCCCCAGTTCAAGAAACAGGTCGTGCTCTACCGCACCACCGAGCCGCCGGGCACGATCATCATCTCGAGCGCCGAGCGTCATCTCTATCTGATTCAGGGCAATGGCCGGGCGCTGCGCTACGGCATCGGCGTCGGCCGTGACGGCTTTCAGTGGCAGGGCCTGTTGAATATTTCGAAGAAAGCGGAGTGGCCGGATTGGACGCCGCCGCCGGAAATGATTCAGCGCCAGCCTTATCTGCCGCGCTTCATGGCGGGCGGTCCCGGCAATCCGCTGGGCGCACGCGCGCTGTATCTCGGCGCCACCGTCTATCGCATTCACGGCACCAACCGGCCCGATACGATCGGCACCGCCGTCTCCTCGGGATGCTTCCGTCTGGTCAATGCGGACGTCGCCGATCTCTATGAGCGCGTTCCGGTCGGCACCAAGGTGATCGTGCGCCAGAAGCCGGGACTCTAGAACAGACGCCGATCCCGGCCGCTCAACTTCGCTCCGTTTCGTTTATTCATTCGCTGAAAGAGACATCGTCATGCTGCGCACATTTCGAGGCGGCCTTCTGATCGGTCTGGCCTTTGCGGCTGCGATCGCCGCCGCCGCGATCACCTACGAGCGCTACGACACCAAGACGCTGAAGCGCACGATCCGGCGCGGCGAGGTGCTCTGCGGCGTCAACCAGGGCCTGCCCGGCTTCTCGATCCCCGACGACAAGGGCAACTGGACCGGCTTCGATGTCGATTTCTGCCGCGCGGTTGCGGCGGCGATCTTCGACGATCCGAAGAAGATCAGGTTTATCCCGCTCGACGCCAACGAGCGTTTCAAGGAATTGCAAAGCCGCAAGATCGACATCCTGTCGCGCAACTCGACATGGAGCATGTCGCGCGAAACATCTTACGACCTCTACTTCCCGGCCGTCTCCTATTATGACGGTCAGGGTTTCATGGTCCGCGACTCGCGCAAGAGCGAGTCCGCGCTCGAACTCGACGGCGCCAAGGTCTGCGTTCAGAACAACACGACGACGCAACTCAACCTCGGCGATTATTTCAAAACCAACAACATGAAGTTCGAAGAAAAGCGGTTCGACAAGCTCGACGATGTTGTCAAGGCCTATGACAGCGGCGACTGCGACGTGCTGACCGCTGACGTCTCACAGCTCTACGCGCTGCGCCTGCGCCTCGCCAAGCCGGGCCAGAGCACCATCCTGCCCGATGTGATCTCGAAGGAGCCGCTCGCACCAGTGGTGCGGCAGCGGGACGACGACTGGATGATGATCGTCAAATGGACGCTTTACGCGATGATCAATGCCGAGGAACTCGGCATCACCTCCGCGAACATCGATGAGGCGCTGAAATCGAAGAAACCCGACGTGATGCGCCTTGTCGGCACCGAAGGCGCCTACGGCGAAGTCATCGGCCTGCCGAAGGACTGGGCCGCGCGCGTGATCCGGCATGTCGGCAACTACGGCGAAGTCTACGAGCGCAATGTCGGCCAGGGCTCGAAGCTCGGAATTCCGCGCGGTCTCAACCAGCTCTGGAGCGCCGGCGGCATTCAGTACGCGCCGCCGATCAGGTGATTTTTCGTCATTGCGAGGAGCGTTAGCGACGAAGCAATCCATACCTCGCTCTGGAGCTGGATTGCTTCGCTTCGCTCGCAATGACCTTCAATACTGCTTCGACTGCGCCAGCGCGTCGGCGTGGAAATTCGCGTCACCGAACAATTCCTGACACACCCGCGCGCGCTTCATGAACAGGCCGATATCGAACGCATCGGTCATGCCGGCGCCGCCGTGCATCTGCAACGCTTCCTGCACCGCGAGCGTTGTCGTGGTTCCGGCGCGCGCCTTGGCGACCGCGACCGCAAAGCCAGCCTTGCCGTAATCTGCATCGAGCGCCTGCAGCGCCTTGAGCACCGCGGCGCGAGTGATCTCGATCTCGGTATAGAGATGCGCGGCGCGATGCTGCAAAGCCTGGAATTCACCGATCAGCTTGCCGAATTGCTTGCGCTCCTTCAGGTATGTCACGGTGCGCGTAAACGCTTCCTCTCCGATGCCGAGCATTTCGGCGGCGGCGGTGGCACGGCCGGCATTGAGAATACCCTCCAGCAACGCTCCGCCCTGATCGACTTCGCCGAGCACGCCATCGGATGTGACATCCACGTCCTTGAATTCGATGCGCGCCGCATTATGCGAGTCGACCATCGTGGTGCGCTCGATCGCGACGCCTCTGGATTTCGGATTGACCAGAAACAGCGTCAGCCCGTCGCGTTCGCCGGGCGCGCCTGAGGTTCGCGCGGCGACGATCAGCAAGTCCGCGACGTGGCCATCGACCACCAGCGCCTTGGCGCCATTGAGCCGGAAGCCGTTGCCCGAACGCACCGCCTGCATCCTGGTCTTGACCGGACGATGCTTGGCGCCTTCATCGACAGCCAGCGTCGCAATCAGCGAGCCGTCCGCGATCTTCGGCAGGAATTCCTTGCGTTGCGCGCCCGAACCGCCTCGCGACAGCGCCGACGCGCCGAGCACGGCGGTCGAGAAAAACGGCGACGGCATCAACGTGCGGCCGATTTCCTCCATCACCACACCGGCCTCGACAAAGCCGAGATTGCTGCCGCCATGATCTTCCGGGATCAGCAGACCGCAAAAGCCCATCTCGGCGAACGTGCGCCACAGATCGCGCGAGAAACCGGTCACATCCTTGTCGTCGCGCAGCTTGCGCATATGCGCGACCGGCGCTTTCTCACCGATCAGGCCGCGGGCCGAATCGCGCAGCAAGGTTTGTTCTTCAGTCAGGACGAGAGCCATGGGGTGTTCCGGTGTTGAAGATGTGACGATTCAGGCGCCGGGCAGATCGAGGATGCGTTTGGCGACGATGCCGAGCATCACCTCGCTGGTGCCGCCTTCGATCGAGTTCGCCTTGGTGCGCAGCCACGATCGCGCAGCGTGCCCCTCGTGCGAGCGCGAGCTTTCCCACTCCAGCGCATCGATGCCGCCGGCCGACATCAAAAGCTCATGGCGGCGCTTGTTCAGCTCCGTGCCGTAATACTTCATCGCCGACGAGAACGCTGGATGCGCCTGACCGGCTTTGGCAAGATCGACGGCGCGCTCGGCTGCGGCGGCGAGCGCCGCTTCATCGACCTCGAACGAAGCGATCTGACCGCGCAGCACCGAATCGTCCAGCCGCCCCTTGTCATCGACGCCGATCGCATTCGCAGCGACCTGACCGAGCGGACGTCCGCCGCCGCGTTCGCCCATGCCCGAGATCATCGCGCGTTCATGCTGGAGCAGATACTTCGCCACATCCCAACCGCGATTGAGCGTGCCGACGAGATTGGACTTGGGCACACGCACGCCATCGAAAAAGGTTTCGCAGAATGGCGATTTGCCGGAGATCAGCAAAATCGGCTTGGTCGAGACGCCCTTGGACGCCATATCGAATAGCACGAAGCTGATACCATCGTGCTTCTTGGCCTGAAAATCAGTCCGGACCAGACAGAAAATCCAGTCGGCATAGTTCGCATACGAGGTCCAGATCTTCTGGCCGGTGATGACGAACTCGTCGCCGTCACTGTCCGCGCGCGTCTGCAGCGAGGCCAAGTCGGATCCGGCATTCGGCTCTGAGTAACCCTGGCACCAGCGGATGAGGCCAGCCGCGATCTTCGGCAGATGCTCTTTCTTCTGGACGTCGTTGCCGTATTTCAAAAGCGCCGGTCCGAGCATCGAGATGCCAAAGCTGACCAGCGGCAGGCGAGCGCCGATCGCCGCCATCTCCTGCCGGACGATCTTGGCTTCCTCGCCATCGAGGCCGCCACCGCCGTATTCCTTCGGCCAGTGCGGCACGGTCCAGCCCTTGTCCCGCATCCGCTCGAACCAGACCTTCTGCGGCTCGGACGAATACGTGGCGTTGCGGCCACCCCAATAGGTGTCGTCCTCGCGTGTCATCGGCTTGCGCATCTCGGGCGGACAATTCGCCTCCAGCCACGCGCGCGTTTCTTTCCGGAAGGTATCGATGCTTGCGGTCATGAGCGTTGTCCCGTTGAAGTCCGCCGCGCATCAATTCCGCAGAGTGGAAACGCGCGTGTGGCTGACTTGCGATTGTTGGATCGGACCTTATCCGGCAGCGAGTGAAATTCAACACATCTATGCACTCGGCTAAGGCGGTTGCATTCTTGTCATGGCTTGCGATCCGGTGCATCGGTAGGCAGACAAGACAAAAGAATTCAAGGGAGTGAGGCATGCGCATCAAGTTTCTTTCGCCAGGCGAAATGAGCGCCGCTCAGAAAGACGTCTACGACGAGTCGATCGCGAGCAAACGCGGCCGGCCACCGGAGCCGATGTTCGCGTGGCTCGCCAGCCCCGATATGGCGCGGCACGCCACGCGGCTCGGCGCATTCCTGCGTTACGATACCTCGATGCCGCCCGCGCTGTCGGAGCTGGCGATCCTCGTCACCGCGCGGCACTGGAGCGCGAAGTTCGAATGGTACGCCCACAAGAAGATGGCGCTCGACGGCGGGCTCGATCCGAAGATCATCGACGACATCAACGCGCGCCGGGTACCGGTGTTCGCCGATCCGAAGGCGAAGGTAATCTATGAGGTCAGCCGCTCGCTGCATGAAGCAAAATGCGTCTCGCAGCCGCTCTACGATGAAGCGCTCAAGCAGATCGGCGAGCGCGGTCTGGTCGAGGTCATCGGGCTGTGCGGCTACTACACCATGGTGTCGATGACGCTGAACACCTACGAGTTCGGCCTGCCGGACGGCCAGATTTCGGATTTGCTGCCTTAGAGCATGATCCGGAAAAGTGTGTAGCGGTTTTCCGAAAAATCACGCTCAAACAACAACCTAAAGCGCGATGACGATTCATCCCAGTCTCATCGCGCCTTGGATCAATTTCAGCATTGCGCTCTGGCACTTCGCAGGTCAGCCCATAGATAGGCCGTCATGAGCAACACATCCGGCCCAGACCATCAGCCGATCAGCGCCGGCGCGCGGATCGGCCATGTCCACCTCAAAGTCGCAAACATCGACCGGGCGCTCGGCTTCTATCATGGCGTGCTCGGCTTCAAGATCATCATTCGGCGCGGCGACGAGGTCGCATTCATCGCCGCCGGCGACTATCACCACCACATCGGCCTCAATACGTGGGAGAGCAAAGGCGGTTCGCCGCCCGCGCCCGGCACGACCGGGCTGTTTCACACCGCGATCGTTTACCCGACCCGTCCGGCTCTGGCCGATGCGCTGCGGCGCGTGATGGCGGCAGGCATCGCGCTCGACGGCGCCAGCGACCACGGTGTCAGCGAAGCGCTTTATCTGCGCGATCCGGACGAGAACGGCGTCGAGTTGTACTGGGACAAGCCGCGCGAGCAATGGCCGCAGGACGCCGAGGGCGGCATCCGGATGTACACGCACCGGCTCGATATCGACAATCTGCTGCGCGAGCCGGCTCTGGTTTAGCCGTCATTTCGGGCGTCATCGTCAGCGCGCGTCAGGCAATACGGCGCGGCCCTTGACCAGCACGATCACCGCAGCCGCAATCTCCAGCACGACGTTGAGATAAAAAGCCGCTCCATAACTGCCCGTGAGATCGCGCAACAGTCCGATCAATCCGGGGCCGAACGCATAGGTCACCTGATTGATCGCGGTCACGAGACTGACCAGCACGCCAAACGAGCGCGCGTCGAAATCGCGTTGGATGATCAGCGCGGGCAAGGTGATCGCGTTGCCGACGGTCAATCCGAACACCGCGCTCCCGAGCAGCAGGGCGAGATCGCTATGAATGTTGATCATCACGATCAGCGCGATCGCCTGGCTGAGAAACAGCGCCGACGACGCCTTGCGCTGATCGATCCGGTCGATGAAGAAGCCCAGTCCGACCCGGCCAACCACCGCCATCAGCGTCATCAGCGCCACAGCGATCGCCGCGCGTTCGCGGCCGATCAGCGGGTCCATGAATGAAATCTGGTGAACGATAAAGCTGACCTGCGAAAACAATACGAACGCGAACGGAATCGAGATGGTCCAGAACGGCAGGCTGCGAAACGCCGCTGCGCGAACCGCAGTCGCCGACTGCGCCGGCACACCGGCCGCCGGCGCCGTATCGGACAGGCGCATGGGCGGCTCGCCAATGCCGAACAGAATTGCAGGCACCATGACCAGAACCAGAATGACCGAAGCCGCCAGCATGGTCGCGGAGAAGCCGTAAGCCTGCACAGCGAAAACAAGCAGCGGCACACCAATGACGCCGCCGATACTGGCGCCGTTCAGCGCGAGGCTGATCGCTAGCCCGCGTCGCGCCGAAAAATACATTCCGAGCGTGTTGGTGATCGCACCCAGACTCATCCCGGCCCAGCCGATGGAGAGCAGCGCGTAAGCCAGATAAAGCTGCAACGGTGACGTGACCCACCCGATCGCGGCCGTCGCCACGGCCATGAAGCCGACGCCGATCAGGAGACAAGCACGCAGGCCGACGATGCGGATCGCGTCGCTGACGAACACCACCAGCAAAGCGCCGAACAGATAGAAGGCGGAGGTTGCGGTCGCAACTAGCGACGCCGGCCAGCCGTAGAGCCGCTGGAATTCGGCGAGGTAGACGCTCTGGCCGTAGAACGCATAAGCCCACGCGAACGTCGCCAGCAGAAAGCAGACGACGACCGCGCGCCAGCCCGGGTAGCGGAACGACGTTTCGTCGACCGGCGGCCTTAAAGGCGACCCATCCATGATGATGCCGGCTCCGCTCAGGCCACTTGCTGCTTCAGCCGCGCCGAATCGTAATAGAAGCGCTCGTGCTGGATGCGGTCGCCGTTCCATTCCTGCAGGGCGAGCTCGTCGAGAATACGGGTATGGCCGTTGTGATCCGTCATCTCGAACACCCAGTTGATGACGACGTGATCGCCGTCGAGCAGCCAGGTTTTCACCTTGCGGGTTTTCATCTCTTTCAGACGCGAAAGAGCGGCCTTCTCGAATTCCACGAGCAACGTGCGGCCCATCCGAGGGGTCGCACTGTTTTCCTGCATGCTGGCGTCTTCGGTGTAAAAGCGTTCGATGGCGCCGACATGATCGCCGCTCTCGACGGTGGCGATAAATTCCTGAACGCGCTCGCGACTTGGCATCGATCCCTCTCCGGGGTCTTGTGCAGGCGGGGCCGCATAACACGGGCTTGAAACCAAAACGTCAAGCGGGACATGTGCTTGCATTGACAGCAACCGGCAGCAGACAACGCTGGCCGGAGAAAGGCTCAGGACAAGGTCGGCGGTTTTGTCCTGAGAATCTGACCTTCCTCCATCACCCAGCTCGCCCTTGCCCTTGCGATCTGGTCGGAGGTCGCCGGGTCCTTCGCGCAACGCTGCACGCGGTCCTGAAACCGCGCGGCAAACTGCGGATCGAGTTTGCGGACATAATCGCCGATATGGGAAAAGTGGATGCGGCAGAGATCGAACATCTGCAATTGCCATTGCTCGGGCGGCGTGCCGAGCGGTGGACGTCCCAGCAGTTGTCGGCGCAGATAGTAGACCTGTTCCAGCAGCGACACCACCGACATCACGCGCTGTTGCCGCAACGGATCGAGCTGCGCTGCGACGATCCGGATTTCTCCAATTCGCTCGACGTCAGGCAGGGTGTTGAAGCTGTCGGCCGTAAAGCCGCGCCGCGCGCTGTCGAGCGATGGATTTCCGGTCTGGTCGAGCGTGCGGTCGATACCCCACCAGATCGCTTCGATGACATCGAGAAATTTGCCGATCTCCGTGATGGCAACCGCAAGCGCCGCATCCTGGCGCTGTTCAGCAAGGCGGCGATCGAGGTCCCGGCGCTCCAGGTAGCCACGCCAGCCGAGATAGACAGCCGCGATCGCGACAGTGACCCCAAGCAATGGTCCTGCAAAAAGGAGCCAGTCCGACGCTGTGATCTGTCCGGGAGCGACGACAACCGGTCCGGCGGCGATCACGAGACCCGCCAGCGCCAACGCGAGCAGCAGAAGCCCGATGCTCTTCAAGCCTGTGTCGGAACGCTTACTCATCGCCAGAACGTGCCGCGATTGATGTGCGTTGTCGAGATCGAAGACGTAGGCAGTTTGGCGAAGATCCAGAACAGGTCAAAGCCGTCAGAAATCTGTCACCGCGCTTGCTGCGAGTTCTAGCGCGTAACGATCCAGCCCTTCTTGGTGACGACGACCCAGCGGCCGCCTTCGCGGCGGATCGCCTCGACGCGATTGAGGCCGGGCAGCGGATCGCCGGGCTCCACATCGAACAGTCCCTGCGGGCCTTGAACCAGGGCAATGCCGTTCTGGATATCGCGCAGCGCCCAGCCGTCGAGGATCGGCGGCTTCTTCGGCTCCTGCCTGGGTTCGGGAATCGAACCGGTCACGTCCGGAGCGGGTTGCGCCTTCAGCTTGTCGACGGCCTCGGACAGTTTTGCGATCTTCGCGGCCGGTTCGGCCTGCGCCTTTTCAATGCGGTCGAGCCGATCGCCGATCTTGCCGACCTGCGTACTCGCCTTGGCGGCCTGATCGGCCGTGGTCTTGAGCGAAGCGACTTCACCCTTCACGCGATGGAGCGCGTCCTTCAGCAGATTGACATCCTGCGCCATCGCCGCGGTCGCGTCTTCGCCTGGCGACAACCAGAAACGCACACCTTCGCTGGCCAGCGCGCCGCCGACAGCGCCGATACCGGCCGCGATCAGTGCAATGGCCGCGATCCTGTTCCGGCCACGCTTGAAGCCGCTACTCGCCGAGCCGGTCGGCTCGCTCGAAATGGTATCGCCGGCGAATCCCTTTTCATCTGAGGGCGTCCACACCGCCAGATTGGTTCCCGCTCCGGAACCCGCGCTTTCTGATGACGGTTCAACGTTGGAAGGTGTCGATTCGCTCACGGCCGTGGCCCTCGGGTTGGTTCATGAATTGGTAACCATGAATTGCTTGCCAATTCGTTACCTCCCGGCAGCGCGACCGGGCGGAACCAGCGCCGTTAAGACTTCGATAACCATAATTGTCCGAGATTGGAGGCCGGACAGCAGCGACGCATCGAGGATGTCATCACATGCATCACGCCCATAGCACCCGCACCCCCGCGACCCGTGACGAGATCGAGATGCGGCTTCTGACCGTGCTGTGGAACCACCCGCTTTGCCGGGATGTGCAGCTTGAAGTGCTCGGCATCCCGCGCAACTCCCGCGGCATCAACTGGACCGTCAGTCTGGAGAAGGTGCCGGCAGAGGCGATCTTCGAAACGACCGATATCGTCACCGAAATCCAGAGCGCCTACGAACTGGCGGCCTGAACGATCAGCGCACGCTGGCGCTGAAACGCGGATTGCGCGAGCAGGTGGCGCGGCCCGGCGAATTCATGCACCGGGAAAACTTGTCATAGGCGCAGATCCGCGCGCCCTTCTTCATGAAGGCGCACCAGCGATATTCTCGAGCCTCCGCGGCGGCCGGTAACAGCACCAAAACTCCGAGAACTGCCAGAACGGCAACAAACGGTTTCACGTCCTTGATCCTCATGCCCTTCGCTAGCCTATTGCGTAGCGGGTTCCGGTCGCATGCGACAGGTCAACGCAGCAGCACCGTCTGCCATGCACCAGCGAACCTGTACTCAGGGTGAATGCCGGCACAGGTCCGCGTGCCTCGCAAATACCAGCTCCGCAGCAGCCATGTCTTCCAGGGCATGACCCGCTGACTTGAATACCGTCACGTCCGCTGAGGTTATCCGGCCAGGCCTGCGGCGTTCGAGGACGTCGGCAAGCGTCGCGATAGAGGCCGCTGCGACCCGGCCTGCCGCCAGCGGGGATGCAATATCGCCGGCCTCTTTCAATGTGGTTTCGACGTCGACGATCACCCGCGCCCGGGCGATCAGGTCGTCGTTGGATTCCCGCATCTCCGGGCGAAAGCCGCCGACCAGATCGACATGGCTCCCCTCGCGCACATCGGCGCCGAAAATGAGAGGCGCTTCGGACAGCGTGGCCGTGGTGATGATATCGGCCGTCGGCACGGCCTTGCGCAGATCGGTGACCGGCTCGGTGGCGACACCGCGGGCGGCAAGTTCGGCAGCGAACCGCCTGGCCTGTTCGTCGCGCCGGCTCCAGATCCGGATCAGGCGCGGCTTCATCAGTTCGAGGTACGCATCCGCCAGCGCATGCGCGATTTCACCGGAGCCGACGATCAGCAGCACATCCGGCGAAGGCCGCGCCAGCTCCATCGCCGCCAGCACGGACGTCGCCGCCGTCCGCCGCACGGTCAGCGCGTGACCGTCGATCAGGCCGCGGATGTCGCCGCTGGCCGCATCGAGCGCCAGATAGGTCGAGCGCAATGCGCCGCCCTCGCGGCCGGCATGGCTCGGATGAATGCTGACGAGCTTTACCGCCATCAGGCTGCCGGGCTGGACCGCCGGCATCACCAGCAGCGTCCCCGCATGCGACGTCGGCGTTTGCGGAAACGCAATCGAATGCCGCAACGGCACGATCGGCGGCGCAACGAACGCCCGGCGCAGCGCCGTCACCAGACCGGGATAGTCGAGAAGCCGCGCGACGGTGGCCGCATCGATGACGGGAACGGACGTGGCGCTCATCGGCTTCAGGGATTTGCCATCTCAGCTTTTGGGAACGAAGGCCGTCACTTCGATCTCGACCTTGGCGCGGCTGTCCACGAGGCCGGAGATATACAGTAGCGTCGCCGGCGGAAAATTCCGGCCGAGCGTTTCCTTCCACGCCGCACCGATGCCGGCGCCGGCGGCCTCATAGGCCGCCTTGTCGGTGATGTACCAGTTGAGCCGCACGATATGCTCTGGTCCCGCGCCGGCTTCGCTCAAGAGCTTGCCAATGCGTTTCAGCGCATTGCCGACCTGCGCACCCATGTCGTCGGGATAGTTGCCGCTCTCGTCGCCGCCGGTCTGGCCGGCCAGCACGACCCAGCGGCCCGGCGCGTCGAACTCAAAGCCATGGGCAAAGCCGCGGGGTTTTGACCAGTCAGCGGGTTGCAGCACGCGCATGATGTTTCTCTCCCTCTGGCTTTTTGTGGCTCCAACTCACCAGACCGGAGGCCGCATGGCAACAGCAAGAGGGGCTTCTATTCGGCGGCCTGCTCCAGCGGCGCGACCTTCGGCAGCACGATCTGGACGTGCGTGCCCTTGCCGGCTTCCGAGCGCATGCTGATGCGTCCGCCGAGACGGTTGGTGACGAGATTGTAGACGATGTGCAGGCCGAGGCCGGTGCCGCCCTGATCGCGGCGGGTGGTGAAAAACGGATCGAACGCTTGACGGCGGACATCCGGCGTCATGCCGCAACCGTTGTCGGAGAACAACAACTCGACCTGGGTTTCATTGACGCGGCGAACCTTGATGTCGATTTCACCCGGCGCGCGATCGGGAAACGCATGGGTGATCGAATTGACGAACAGATTGGTGAGCACCTGACCGTAGGGACCCGGATAGCTCGTCATGGACAGGTCCGGCTCGCAGTCCATCAAGACCTTGACGTTGTGCTTGCCGATGCCGGGCCGCAGGCTGGTGATCAGTTGCTCGGTCAAGTCGCGCATATCGAAGGTACGGCGATCCGAGTAGTTGCGATCGGCGGCGACCTGCTTGAACGACTGGATCAGCTCGGCCGCGCGATTGAGATTGGTGACGAGCTGTTCGCTCGCTTCCGAGGATGCCTTCACGAAGTCGTTGAGGCTGGTGCGGCGCAGTTCCCCCCGCGCCACCTCCGCCGCGAACATCCGGCTGCGGCGCTCGAGCGACGACGCCACCGTCAGGCTGATGCCGACGGGATTATTGACCTCGTGCGCCACGCCGGCGACGAGGCGGCCGAGCGCTGCGAGTTTCTCCGCCTCGATCAGCGAATTCTGGGTCTCGCGCAGATTGCGAAGCGCCTCCTCGGAGGCATCGCGGGCACGGCGCATCTCCTCCTCGATCCGCTTGCGGTCCGAAATATCGAGCGCCACTGTGAAAATGGCATCGACCGAGCCGTCCGCAGCGAGCGCCGGCAGTTTGTTGACCATCCACGAGCGCGTGGTGCCAGTGACGTCGATGTAGTCTTCCTCGTAAAAGCCGGTTTCAGTGCGGCTGGCCAGCACCCGGTGATCGTGCGAATCGGTTTTCCGCGCGCCGTACCGCGACATCAGTTCGGCCGTGGTCTTGCCGATCGCCTCATGCGGTTCGATGCCGAAGATTTTCGCCATGTAGCGATTCATCAGAATGTAACGCAGCCGGGAATCCTTGACGTTGATGACGGCCGGAACCGTGTCGATCACCTGCTGCAGACGATGACGGGTTTCGTCGAGCGCGGAATCGACTTCCTTCTGATGGGTGATGTCGCGCACCACGCCTTCATATCGAACGGCCTTGCCTGCGTCATCGCGGACCACACCAGCGCTGTCCGACAGCCACAGCATCGTCCCGTTGCGCTGGCGCACCTGATATTCGTACTCGCGCACGAAGCCGTCGCGCTTCATGCGCATCTCGTATTCTGCGCGCGCCGCCGGATCGACATAAATGGCTTTGGCAACGTCCTTGACGCCCGCGATAAGTTGTTGCGGGGTGTCGTAACCCATGATCCGCGCCAGCGCGGGATTGGCGTTAAGAATTTCTCCCTGAGGCGTGGTGACGTAGATGCCGTCGACCGATCCTTCGAACAGCTTCTGATAATCCTCCTGCGCCTCGGCCTGACGCTGCTCGGCCAGCAGCCGCAGGCTCGCTTCGCGGGTCGCATCCGCCGCCAGCGGGCGCACCTTGCGGCGCATCGAAATGGTGGCAATGCCGAATCCCACCAGAAAGCAACTCACTGCGACAACGAAAGTCTGGATCCCCACCGCCGCCGCAAGCGCCGACAGGCGCTCTTGCGCCAGCACGGAGTCCGGCGAGAGGACGAGGCCGGCCGATGCCCAAGCTAAGCCCCACCGCCACGCATGCGGTGCGACAACAATAAGGTCACGGCATTTCAAAAAAGAAAAGCTCAATGGCATGGCGCGAACACACGGGCGAAGAACACGACAAACATACAGACGGTAAATGCATCAGCGAGCGGACATCCTTATACCTGAAACGGCCGGTGATAGCTAAATGCGACCGGCAATCGATAGCCGCATCAATAGCCTGTCATCTCCAGATAGCCGATCCCGTTCTGGGTGCCTTTGACCGTGACCGGACCTTCCCAATACTGAAACCGCGTATCCATCCAGCTTTGCGGATTGAGCGGTTGGCTTTCCACGCTCAGCCCCCGCGATGGAATTGCGATCCGCCAGGCGGTCGGGATCGGCCGGCCCGCTACCTGCGTCGTGCCGAGCGGCGTCATCGCGATGGCGCTCGCGGCAATCAGCTCGGATTTGCCGTCGGTCCCGATCCAGTTTCCGGCGTAAAAGTCTTTCCCGTCCGCATGGCGCAACCGGAACAGCATCACTTTCTCGCCGGACTCCAGATGCAATGAGAACCAGTCCCATCCGGTCTGGTCGGAGGCCAGCGGCTGGCTGCTCCATTCGCGATCGATCCAGCCTTGTCCCGTGACCTCGATGGTCTTGCCATCGAGAACAATCGTTCCGGTCACACTAAGATAAGGCTGGCTGTAATAATACGAAGCCTGCCCGCGCTCGGATTTGACGCTGTAGCCCGCATCGCCTTGCAGCACGACGCCACGGTCGCTGTCGAGCCGCAAGCGATAGGCGAAATCTTTTCCCGACGCGGTCAGTTCGGTTGGCGCCAGCGCTGATGGGTCCGGCGAGAGCGCCTTCATCTGCCAGTTGTCGATGAACGCACTGAACGGCTTGGTCTCGACGCCCGCCTGCCCGACGCCGCCACGCGCGAACTTCTCCGCGAAGCGATGCGTCGTCGCGCTGGTCAGCGCGGCGTGTCCCATCCACAATTGTTGCGTCGACCAGCCTTCGCCCTGCGCGCCGGGCATCGCGGCCTGACGGAACAGCGTCCACTGCACGCCGTAGCTGTTGCCGCTCGCATCCTTGAGATTGGCGGTGAGATACCACCATTCGATGCGATGTTCCGGATGCGCGCCGTGATCAGCCGGAAAGATCAGCGCCCGGCCACGCACCACCGGCGCGAAACCACCCGGATCGGCGCCGAGACCGGAGAAACCCTGCCCGCGGGATGGTACCGGCCCCGCAAGGATCGCGGCCAGCACCGTGAATGCGATCGCGGCAATCCTAGCGCTCATCGGCGAACACCTTGAGAAGAGCCACCGGCCGCATCCGCCCGAGCTTCAGCATCGGCAGCAAGGTTGCAACCAACGCAGCCGCCATCGCCACCAGCAGCAACCGCGCGAGTTCGCCAGGGAAAATCTCGAGCGGCAGACGCCAGCCGAACGCCTTTACGTTCACCACCTCGATCAGACACCACGCGACCCCGATGCCGAGCGGCAGCGCCAGCAGAGCCGTCATCAATGCCAGCAGCATGGTTTTGCACAACTCCAGCACAGCGAGACGGCGGCGCGTGACACCGAGCGCCCACAACGGTGCAAGCTGCGGCAGGCGCGACTGACCGAGCGTCAGCAGGCTCGTGAACAGCGCCACGCCCGCAACGCCAAGCGTGAATGCGTTCAGCACCGACGTCACCGCGAACGTGCGATTGAAGATGCGCTGCGACTCGGCCTTGACCGTCGCCTGATCGGCAAGGTCGCGGCGGCCGAGGCCGAACGTTGACTCCAGTTCCCGCATCACTTCGGGAATCGCGCCGGATTTGACCCGTAAGCCGAACCGTGTTCGTCCGGCGGCGACAAACCGTTGCAGCAACTGGTCGGTATTGACCGTGATCTGGCCCTTCGGATTACCGTAGTCCGCATAGAGCCCGCCGACCTCTGCAATCCAGTCGCCCGATGGCGTTGGAAGGCGCACCCTGTCGCCGAGCTTGATGCCGAGACGCCGGCCCAACTGCTCGCTGACCAGCACGCTGCGGCCGTCGCGCACGCCGTCCCAGACATTCGCCCGCGCTTCGAGGAGCGGCCACAGATCGCGGTACGTCGCGTGATCGGCAAGACCGAACAGCTCGACCGGCTCGCCGCCGATCCTGACATCCGCGCGCGCCGCCGGCAGCACCGCATCGATATCGGGGCGCTGCCGCAGCCATGCTTCGATCCCGGCCGCCCGGTTTGGATCTGGCACGACCAGATAGATGTCAGCCGCGAGACGTCCATCGAGCCAGCGCAGGAAGGTTTTGCTGAAACTCCCGACCATGGTGCCGACACCGACATTGACCGCGAGCGCCAGCAGCAACGCCATCAGCGCCAGCGACAGGCCGGAGAGTTGCTGGCGGCTGTCGGCCCACGCCCACAGCGCGACCGGGCCACGCGACATCGCTTCACCGGTTCGCAGCATCACATTCAGCAGCACCGGCAACAGCAGCGCCGCGCCAAGCAGCGCACCCGCGAGCACGGCAAAGGCCGTCAACAAACTCGTGCCGAACCGGAACGCGGCAAGCGCTGCGATCAGGATGGCTGTGGCAAGCAAGGCCTGCCCGATCAGCCATCGGCGTTGCGACAATTGCCACGCATAGGGTTGCGCCGACACCAGCAAGGGCAACCGCAGCACACGAACCAGCGCTCCGGCGGCTGCGACCAGCGACCCCGCCACGCACATGGCAAGCCCCGCGATCCACCATTGCGGCTGAATCACAAGCTGCCCCGGCACCGCCGCGCCATAGAGCCCGCGCAAACTCGCCGCAACATCGGGCAGCAACGCGGACGCTATGAGATAACCGCAAGCAAGGCCCGCGACGCCGGCAATCAGCGCCAGCATCACCAGTTCGGCGAGCAGCACGGACACGAGCCTTGAAGCAGATACGCCGCAGGCGCGCAGCGTGCGCAACATCGGCAGGCGCTGCTCGAAGGCGAGCCCGATCGCCGAATGCACGATGAACAAGCCGACGAGGAAGGACAGCAAACCGAACGCCGTCAGGTTGAGATGGAAGCTCGCTGTCAACCGCTGCAGATCGCTCTCGCTGCCGGCCTCGACGAGGCGAAGCTGCGAGCCGGCCACCTGCGCCAGCGGCAGCCGCTCGCCGCCCGGTGCCGGATCGATCAGAAATCGCGAGATGCGATCGGGTTGCCGCAGAATTGTCTGCGCGAAACCGATGTCGGCGACAAGCAGATCGGGCAACAGATCGGGCGCGAGTTGCAGCGGCGGCAAACGTTCTCCGGATTCCGTGGTGAGCACTTGATCCGCGCGCCAGCCGAAGTCCGCTGCAGTCCGCGGCGCAATCAGCGTCTGTCCGCCCGGTGACAGAAAGCCCTGCAGCAGCTTCGCATCCGACAAGCCCGGCGCAGGCCCCGCATCGCGCGGCAGGCTGAGCGGCTCGATTCCGATCAGCCGCACGCTGCGCTCGCCGATCCGCACGCGGCCTTCGAGCACCGGCGAGACCAGCCATCCGGCCCGGCGCAGCGTCGCGAACAATGATTGCGGCACGGTGACGTCATCGCCCGGCAGCAGCATCGCGGTGTTGCCGCCGCCGAACGCGGACGCCGCGCGGTCGTAACTCGTACGCGCCTGCTGGTTGATCGCCTGCACGCCGCTCCACAGCGCCGTCGCCGACATCAGCCCGATCAGCAATGTTGCGAGCTGCATGCGATGCCGCATCCAGTGGCTGAGTAACACCCGCATGATCCAAAGCGCGGTCATGTCAGTTGTCCCGCGGTCAGATGCACGCGGCGATCGAGCAGGCTCGCAAGCCGCGTGCTGTGGGTCACCATCAACAGCGCGCAGCCGCTGCGCGCCACCAGCTCGCGCGCCAGCCGCACCACTTCGTCGGCGGTCGCCTCGTCGAGATTGCCGGTCGGCTCGTCCGCCAGCACCAGCGACGGCTTGACCGCCAGCGCACGGCCGATCGCGACGCGCTGCTGCTGGCCTCCCGACAATTGCTCGGGGTATCGGTCGAGCATATCCGCCAGCCCCAGTCTGCCGGCGAGCTCGCTCAGCCATGCGAAATCCAGCTTGCCCGCGATCCGCGCCTGAAACGACAGATTGTCGCCGACCTTGAGGCTTGGAATGAGATTGAACTGCTGAAACACGAGGCCGAGCTTTTCACGCCGCATCTGGGCGCGATCGCCTTCCGAAGCACCTGACATGGCCTTGCCGTCGAGCACGATCTCGCCGCTGTCCGGCTCGTCGAGACCCGCGATCAGATGCAGCAGCGTGCTCTTGCCGCTGCCGGACTCGCCGGTGAGCGCCACCGACTCGCCGGCCGCGACCTGCAAGTTCACCTCGCGCAAGACGGACAGTGTTCCCTGCGGAAGGCCGTAACTCTTGCTCAACCGCGACACTTTCAGCATCTACGCAAACGCTCGCTGTATCTGCAGGACATCCGATGTTGTCAGAACGCTATACCAACCTCGCAGCTTTTGGCATACGGAAGGCGCAACCTGCGCCATCATAATGCAGCCAACGCCGGGAGAATTGAAATGAAACCATCCGCGGAATTCGACATCATCGTTTATGGCGCCAGCGGTTTCACCGGCAGACTCGTCGCCGAATATCTCGCGGAGCGCTACGGCGTCGGCAAGGACATCAAGTGGGCCATGGCTGGCCGCAGCCTCGACAAGCTGGCGCAGGTGCGCGACGAGATCGGCGCGCCGCGTGAAACTCCATTGATCGCAGCAGATGCAAGCGATGCGGCATCGCTCGCCGCCCTCGTCAAGCGAACACAAGCGGTGCTGACCACCGTCGGTCCCTATCAGCTCTATGGCGAGGAATTGGTGGCGATTTGCGCGGCAACCGGCACCGACTATCTCGATCTCTGCGGCGAGCCTGCATGGATGCGCAAAATGATCGATACGCACGAGACGGCTGCAAAGAAGAACGGCGCACGGATCGTCTTTTCCTGCGGATTCGATTCCATTCCGTTCGAACTTGGCGTGTTCTTCCTGCAACAGAACGCAAGGGCGGCGTGGGGCTCGGCAGCGCCGCGCATAAAGGGGCGCGTGCGCAAGATGCGCGGCACGTTCTCGGGCGGTACGGCGGCCAGTCTCAAGGCGACGCTCGCGGCCGCTGCCAAAGACCCCGGCGTCGTCGCGCTCCTGAAGAATCCATTCTCGTTGACACCGGGCTTCGACGGCCCGAAGCAGCCGTCCGGCAACAAGCCGCAGTTCGATGAGGACTTGCAGATGTGGAGCGCGCCGTTCGTAATGGCCGCGATCAACACGCGCAATGTCCATCGCAGCAATGCCCTGCTGGGCCACGCCTATGGCCGCGACTTCATTTATGACGAGATGATGCTGGCCGGCCCCGGCGAAAAAGGCGAAGCCACGGCGCAGGCGATCGCCAAGGCGATGGCCGGTCCCGATGCGGCGATGGGCGGCAAGAAGCCTGGCGATGGTCCGTCCAAAGAAGAACGCGAGACTGGCTTCTATGACGTGCTGTTCGTTGCGACCGCCACGGACGGACGACAGTTGCGTGCGGCGGTCGGCGGTGACAGGGATCCCGGCTATGGCTCGACCTCGAAGATGATTGCCGAGACTGCGATCTGCCTCGTGCGCGATGCACGCGATGTGCCCGGCGGCATCTGGACGCCCGGCGCGGCCATGGGAGAGGCGTTGATCGGACGACTCGTTGCCAACGCCGGCATGACGTTCAGGATGGAATCGACCTGACGCCATCTCATGCCGTCATTGCGAGCGAAGCGACGTATCCGGCCTCAAGCAGGAATGGATTGCTTCGTCGCTTTGCTCCTTGCAATTACGATGGCCTGATCTTCGCCAGATCGGACGAAAATTCATCGGCACAAAATGCCCCGCCCTGAAAGGCTTCGGCGACCGGATCGGGCGCAATGCCGCGCTGTGCCGCCATCGCGCTTTCGACATGATCCTCGGCGCGGCCCTGGGGCTCGTAGCCCAACTCGCCGGCCCGCGTGTTGTCCCACCACGCACGTTTGTTGCCGGACATACCGTACACGATCTCATAAACCAGACCGGGTCGTTCCAGTCCGATCCGGATCAGCGACACCAGATCTTCCGGATTGAGCCAGATCGCCAGCCGTCGCTCGTCCACCGGGCGGTCGTCGACATTGCCGATCCGGATGCACAGCGCGCCGAGGCCGTGCTTGTAGGCATAGAGCGCGGCCAGCGCCTCGCCGAACGCCTTGCTGACGCCGTAGCGCGAATCCGGCAGCACATGCTCGTCGACGCCGATGGTCTGCGAGCGCGGATAGAATCCGACAACATGATTGGACGATGCGAACACAATGCGCTGGACATGCGCGATCCGCGCCGCCTCGAACACGTTATAGGCGCCGACGATGTTGGCGTTGAGGATCGCGTCCCACGGGCCTTCCACCGAATAGCCGCCCAGATGGACGACGCCGTCGATGCCTTGCATCATGGCGTGAACAGCACCCACGTCGGCGAGATCGGCTTGAATGAACGTCTCGCCGGGCAAAAGATCGCCGGGCGGGCGGATGTCGCTGAGAATCAATTCGGGATAAAGCGGCTTGAGCAGCTTGCGCAATCGCGTGCCGATGCCGCCGCTGGCGCCGGTGAGAAGAACGCGCCGCATGACCGGCGTTTGCCCGCTCGCAGCCGTCACGCCGTTCACCGCGTCCTGCCGTTAGGCTTATCGTTGGACTTGCCGTTGATCTTGCCGCCGTTCGTGCCGCCTCCGATTTCGGCAGCAGCAACGCCGAGCCGCCGGTAGCGCTCGCGGCCGTTGAGCAGATGCCTGCGCATCGCCTCGCGCGCCTTCTCGGGCGAGCGTCCCTCGATTGCGCCAAGGATGATCTCGTGCTCGCTCGCAACCTTGCGGAGATAGGTCTTGTCGTCGATCAGGCGAATGCTCTGCCGCGGGATAATCAGCCCGCCGAGATACTCGAGGAACCCGACAAAGCGCCGGTTGTGCGTCGCCAGAGCGATAGCGCGATGAAAGTCGAAATCCTCCTGAACGGCGCGATCGTCGCGCTTGACGGCCTTGCTGAATACCGCCGCGGCGCGGCGAATGGCCTTCAGCTCGGTCGCGGTGGCCCGTTCGCAGGCGATCGCCGCCGTTTCCATCTCGACAGCCGTACGTAGTTCGAGAATTTCGATCACGCTGCCGATGGACCCAAGTCCGTCCGGATGGATCACATAGGGCTGCTGGGCAGGATCGGTGCTGACGAACGCGCCCGCGCCTTGCCGCGTCATCACCAGCCCGCGAGCCCTGAGCGCCGAGATCGCCTCGCGCACCACCGTGCGGCTGACGCCCATCGCAACCATCATTTCCTGTTCGGTGGGAAGTTTTGCGCCCGCGCCGAGTTTTCCGGAACTGATCTGGTCGGCGATCCGCTCGACGACCTCCTCGGTCCGACGCCTGGCCGGACTGAGCGGACGCAGCAAGCCGCGCGGCGCAGCGGCTGCGTCTTTTGTCTTGCGTGAGAGGTACCGTATTGACGCTCGTTGTCCGGTCATCGTACAAATTTTGCTAACACCGCCCAAAGGCGGGAGCAAGACGTTTCGAATCTTGTTCGCAAGAAGCCCGGTTCACGCGGCCGCACCAAGCATAACTAAGGGAGGACATCATGATATACGGATTGCGCCGGCTACCGCTGGCGATAGCAACAATTGCAGCACTTGCCGCTTTCGCTTCACCCGCCGCCGCCCAGACCAAGCTGAAGTGGGCGCATGTGTATGAAGTTTCCGAACCTTACCACAGCGAAGCGCTGTGGGCCGCCGAGGAAATCAAGAAGCGCACCGGCGGCCGCTACGAGATCGGCGTGTTTCCCGCCTCGCAGCTCGGCAACGAAAACCAGATCAACGAAGGTCTCGGTCTCGGCACCGTGGACATGATCTACACCGGCACCTCTTTCGCCGGCTCGATCCACAAGCCACTGGCGATTTCCGGCGCACCTTTCATGATGCGTGATTTCGATCACTGGAAAGCCTATCGCGACAGCAAGCTGTTCCGCGACATTGCCAAGGGTTACGAAGACAAGACCCGGCACAAGATCATATCGCTGACCTACTATGGCGAGCGCATGGTCACCGCCAACAAGGAAATCAAGAAGCCGGAAGACATGAAAGGCATGAAGCTGCGCGTGCCACCGGCGCCGCTCTACCTGATGATGGCGAAATCGGTCGGCGCCAACGCGACTCCGATCGCATTTGCCGAAGTCTATCTCGCGCTTCAGCAGGGCACGGTCGACGGACAGGAAAATCCCCTGCCGACGATCATGGCAAAGAAGTTCTATGAGGTGCAGAGCCACATCATGCTGACCGGCCACATCTCGGAATCGCTGCTGGCCATCGTCGGCAGCCACGTCTGGGCGAAGTTGTCGGACGCCGACAAGAAGGTGTTCGAGGAAGTTCTGACACAGGCCGCAGCGAAGGCGACCGATCAGATCCGCGCGTCCGAGCAAAAGACTGCTGACGAGCTGCGCAAACTCGGCAAGACGGTGGTGACGGTCGATCGCGCGGCGTTTCGCGAGGCGGCGATGAAACTGCATAACGACGCCAGCGCAGGCGCCGGATGGAGCCAGGCCGAGTATGACGCCTTGCAGGCACTGAAGTAAGAACCCGCCACAGAGGAAACAGCGCGGTTGCGCCAGGCGCAGCCGCGCTTTCTTCGCCACGGAGCGCGTCATGACAACAGCGATGGAAAAGGCTTCGGCCTCAACCCCGGATCACCCGGAGCGCCTTATCGTCGCGCAGGACGAAGAGGTCGTTATCGAGAAGCATCCAGAGGACTGGATCGCCTTCGTTCTGTTCTGGAGTCTGGCTTTCATCGTCTTTCTGCAATTCTTCACGCGCTACATTCTCAACGACAGTCTGGCCTGGACCGAGGAGATCGCACGCTACGGCCTGATGTGGCTGACGTTCATCGGCGGCGCGGTCGTCACCCGCAAGAACAGCCATATCGCGGTGGAGCTGGTGTCGAATCTGATGAAGCCGGGACCGGCGCGCACGGCGCTGCTGGCGACGGCCGACTTCATCACGCTCGGCTTCCTCGGCCTGCTCTCCTATTTCTCCATCTCGATCATCGAGCGCATGCACTACCAGCGTATGACCGTGTTCGAGGTGCCGATGAGCGCCGTCTATGGCGGCGTCGGGCTCGGATGCTTCCTGATGTTCGGACGGCAGCTGTGGGTGTTGTGGCAACACTACAAGCAAGGGTGGCGCAGGCCGCACGAGCTCACCGACCAGATCAAGGCAGATTGAGCGGACGATCACATGGCAATCATGGTCTTTGTGTTTCTGATCGTTCTGCTTGCCGGCATTCCGGTGTTCATCGCATTGGCTGGATCGTCGCTGATCTACACCCACTTTATCGCCGGCATTCCCGATTTCGTGATCCTGCACCGCATGGCCGGCGGCATCGACAGCTTTCCGCTGCTCGCAGTGCCTTTCTTCATTCTGGCCGGCAATCTGATGAATTCGGCCGGTATCACCAACCGCATCTACGATTTCGCGGTCGCGACCTGCGGCTGGATGCGCGGGGGTCTCGCGCATGTGAACATCTTCGGCTCGGTGATCTTCGCCGGCATGTCCGGCACGGCGATCGCCGACGCGGCCGGTATCGGCACCATCGAGATCAAGGCGATGAAGGATCATGGCTACACCACCGAATTCGCGGTGGGTGTCACGGCCGCGTCCGCAACGCTCGGCCCGATTATCCCGCCGTCATTACCGTTCGTGATCTACGGCATGATGGGTAACGTCTCGATCGGTGCATTGTTTCTCGGCGGCTTCATCCCCGGTCTCGTGATGACCGCGTTCATGATGCTGTACGCCTACTATTGCGCCCGCAAATACAACATGGGGCCGGATCAGGCGTTCAACTGGGGCGTTCTCGGCCGCACGTTCGTCGCGGCACTTCCGGCGCTGCTGACGCCGGCGCTGATCGTCGGCGGAATGACCTTCGGCTGGTTCACGCCGACCGAAGCGGCGATCGCCGCCTGCACCTGGGCGCTGATTCTCGGAACGTTGCTGTACCGGTCCATGAGCCTGAAGCAGTTCTACAAGGTGACGATGGACACGGTGGAAACCACCGCCGGCGTGCTGTTGATCGTCGCCGCCGCCTCCTTGTTCGGCTGGGTGCTCACCACCACCCAGCTTACCGAGAAGGCCGCCGAAGCGCTTTTGCAATTGACCAGCAACCGCTACGCGATCCTGTTCCTCACCAACATCCTGCTGCTGGTGGTCGGATGTTTTCTCGAGCCGATCGCATCGATCAGCATTCTGGTTCCGATCCTGATGCCGATCATCCTCAAGGTGGGAATCGATCCGGTACATTTCGGCGTGATGATGACGCTGAATCTGATGATCGGCCTGCTGCATCCGCCGCTCGGCATGGTGCTGTTCGTGTTGTCGCGCATCGCCAAACTGTCGATCGAGCGCACCACCATGGCCATCGTGCCGTGGCTGATTCCGCTTCTGATGTCGCTGGTCGCGATCACGCTGCTCCCGGAACTGACGCTCTGGCTGCCGCGCACCATGGGCATGCTGAAGTAAGAACCGGCAAAGCCGTCTCATGACGCGCAAGGTAATGGTTTAGCGGCAACGTTTCGGCATGATCTGATCCGAAAACCGGTATCCACTTTTCGGGATCATGCCTGCCCTGCTCGCATTTACATTGCCGCCCAAGCATCCCAAGATCGTGCGCTCGCCCGCTTTCGCAGCGCAGGGCCAATGAAGAACGACCGGGACTGAAACCGCATGCGCCTCCCCTTTTTCTATGGCTGGATCGTCGTCGCAGTCACGTTCGTCACCATGGGGATCGGCGTCAACGCGCGCACCTCGTTCTCACTGCTGTTTCCTCCGATCATCACCGAGTTCGGCTGGCCGCGCGGCGTCACCGCGGGCGCATTCTCGTTCGGCTTCATCGTCTCCGCGGTGATGGGCCCGGTGATCGGGCGAATGATGGACAAATACGGCCCGCGCGTCGTGATGGAAACCGGCGTTGTCCTGATGGCCGCCGGCCTTCTGCTGTCGCCGCTGACGACGCAGCCCTGGCATCTCTATCTCACCATCGGCGTGCTGGTCGGCATCGGCAGCATCTGCCTTGGCTATTCGGGTCAATCGCTGTTCCTGCCGAACTGGTTCGTGCGCAAGCGCGGGCTTGCGGTCGGCATGGCGTTCGCTGGCGTCGGCATCGGATCGATCACGCTGTTGCCGTGGATGCAGTCGATGATCGAACAGAGCGGCTGGCGCAGCGCGAGCTTCACGCTCGGCGTCATCGTTCTGGTGGTGCTGGTGCCGATCAACCTGCTGTTGCGCAAGCGGCCGGAGGACATCGGGCTACTGCCGGACGGCGACAGCACCGCGGCGACCGCGACAAAGCCGGTATCGAACATCGTCGATGCAGCGTGGGCGGCGACCGACTGGACGCTGGCGCGCGCGATCCGCACATCGCGGTTCTGGTGGATCGCGGCCGGATATTTCGCGGGGCTGTATATCTGGTACGCGGTGCAGATTCA
Source organism: Hyphomicrobiales bacterium (assembly GCA_021732215.1). Lineage (GTDB taxonomy): Bacteria > Pseudomonadota > Alphaproteobacteria > Rhizobiales > Xanthobacteraceae > SG-bin9. The sequence continues at coordinate 193,730 of JAKFVL010000032.1, read as the reverse complement.
TCAAACAAAATATCTGCTCGAGATCGGCTTCGACGCTAAATTCGCCGCGTTCGCGCTCGGCCTCGTCAGCTTCGTCGGCATCCCCGGACAGATTCTGCTCGGTCATCTCTCGGACCGCTTCGGCCGCGAGGCGATCTGGGCCATCAGCACCACGGGTTTCGGCATCTGCTATGTGGCGCTGATCGCGATGCAGTCCCATCCGTCGTCGTTGCTGCTTTATGTCATGGTGGTGGCGCAGGGATTCCTCGGCTACGGCCTGACGTCGATCATGGGCGCGATCGTGCTCGAGATTTTTCAGGGCAGGAACTACGGCAGCATTTTTGGCATGCTGATGCTGACAGCGCTCGCCGGCGGCGCCGCAGGGCCGTGGCTGACCGGCGTGCTCTACGATATCTTCGGCAACTACACGCTCGCGTTCTGGATCGGCGCGGCAATGAGCCTGCTGTCCGCGCTCGCGATCACCATGGCCTCGCCCGGCAAGGTCCGCGCGGTGGCGGGAAAGACCGCGCAGTTGCAGATCGTAAAGTAGCTCATCGCGAACGCCGGCCGGCAACCCGCGTCGTTGACGCGCGCGGCGGCCAATGGTCATCTGCGCGCCGACTGTCGGGAGGCAATCAAAAATGAAGGAATTCGACAACTACGACGGCCTCGGCCTCGCGGCGCTGGTGAAGAAGGGCGACGTCAGCGCGGCGGAACTTCTCGACGAAGCCATTGCGCGCACCGAGGCGATCGATCCGAAAATCAATGCCGTGGTCGTCCGTCATTATGACTACGCGAAGAAGCAGATCGCGGCGGGTTTGCCGCAGGGGCCGTTCACCGGCGTTCCCTTCCTGATCAAGGACCTCACCTACGTCACCGGCACGCGCACCACATCTGGCGCGTCGCTGTTCAAGGATTTTGTCGCGACGAGCGACCACACCATCAGCAAGCGGTTTCTCGCCGCCGGCGTCACCATCTTCGGCAAGAGCGCATCGCCGGAATTCGGTCTGATGCCGACGACGGAGAGCCGGTTGTTCGGCGCGACGCGCAACCCGTGGAATCTGGCGCACTCGTCGGGAGGCTCGTCCGGCGGCGCGGGAGCCGCGGTCGCAGCCCGCATCCTTCCGGTCGCGCATGCGAGCGACGGGGGCGGCTCGATCCGCATTCCGGCATCCGCCTGCGGCGTGTTTGGCCTGAAGCCGACACGCGCACGCACGCCGTTCGGGCCGGAACGCGGCGAGGGCTGGGGCGGGTTTTCCGTCGGCCATGTCATCAGCATCAGCACGCGCGACAGCGCCGCGATGCTCGACGCCATTCACGGACCCGAAGTCTCCAGCCCCTATCAGGCGCCGCCGCCCGAGCGGCCGTTTCTCGACGAAGTCAGCCGCGACCCCGGCAAGCTGCGCATCGCATTTACCGATCGCTCGACCTTCGGCGACGCCATCGATCCGGAAATCGCGGCTGCCGTCCGCGATGTCGCGCGTTTGCTCGAGACACTCGGTCACCATGTCGAAGAACGCGCGCCGCCCTTGCCGCACGACCCGGCCCGCACCATCAGCACGATCGTCGCTGCCAACACGGCATTGATCGTGCGGCTCACCGAGCAGAAGCTCGGCCGCGCCGTGACGGAAGACGAATTCGAGCGCCTGACGCTCGCCAATGCCCGCAACGGCAACAAGGCATTGGCGAGCGACTATGTCGAGGCGCAAGTGCATGCCTTCCAGATCGCCCGCGCCGCCGCCGAATTCGCACAGACCTGCGACGTGTTTTTATCGCCGACACTCTGCCTGCCGCCGCTCCGGATCGGCGAGCTCGACACCATGGCGGATGATCTGTCGCCCATCGCCGCGCTGCTGCGCCGCTACATTCCCGGCACCAATATGGCCAACATGTCGGGCCAGCCATCGATGTCGGTGCCGCTGGTGTGGAGCGCTACAGGTCTGCCGCTCGGAATGATGTTCACCGCCCGCTTCGGCGACGAGGCGACGCTGTTTCGTCTCGCCGCGCAACTGGAGCGGGAACGCCCGTGGCGCGACCGCAAGCCGCCGGTTTGCGCCTGACAAACCGTTTGAAGTTTGCCGATTGAAGTTTCATGAAATTTCACGGAGGCTGCGCGCCTTTCAACCCGCAAAAGTCGGCATCAGATCGATCGCGCCGAGGAGGAACATAATGAAGACCACCCGTTTTGCGGCCGCCGCACTGGCCGCGTTCGCAACCGTTCTGTTCGCAGCCGTTCTCTTCACAACCGATGCCGCGCGGGCGCAGGCCTATCCGAACCGGCCGATCACGCTGGTGCTGCCGTTCGCCGCCGGCAGCGGCACCGACACCACCACGCGCATCATCTCGAAACACCTGGCCGATGCGTTGGGCCAGCAATTCATCGTCGACAACAAGCCCGGCGCCAACGGCATGATCGCGGCTACATACGTGGCCCGCGCGCAACCCGACGGCTATACGCTGTTCGTCACCACCAACACGACCCACTCAGCCAATCCGTATCTGCTCAAGACCCTGACCTACGATCCGGTCAAGGACTTCACGGCGATCGCGCGCACCGGCGACCTGCCGTTCATGCTGCTGATCAATCCGCAGGTGCCCGCGAAAACGGTGAAGGAACTGGTCGCCTACGCCAAGGCCAATCCAGGCAAACTCACTTATGCCAGCGGCAGCTCCTCATCGAGCGTGTCCGGCGCGACCTTCGCCAAACAGGCCGGCATCGACCTGCTGCATGTCCCCTACAAGAGTTCGCCGCCGGCGCTGAGCGATGTGCTCGGCGGGCGCATTACCATGATGTTCATCGACGTGCTGACCGGCCTGCCCCATGTGAAGAGCGGCGACCTCAAGGCATTGGCGGTGACGACCCAGAAGCGGTCGGCGCTGGTGCCCGATCTGCCGTCGATGGAAGAGGCCGGCGTGCCCAGCTTCGACATCACGTCATGGCAGGGCTATTTCGCACCGGCCGGCACACCGAAGGAGATCATCGTCAAGATCAACGCCGAGATCCGCAAGGTCATCGACAAGCCGGAAATCAGGGCCGAACTGGCGACGCGCGGCATGGATGCTTTTTCCTCTTCGCCCGAGGAGATGGAAAAGTTCGTCAAGGACCAGCTCGTGCTGTGGGAGCGGCTGGTCAAGGACGCTGGAATCGAACCCCAATAAGCGTGTAGACTGCGGTCAGGAATGCGGGGATCGCCGGTACAGGCGGCCCCGCTTTCGCGTTCCGTTGAGCCGCTCTGTTGAGTTTCGGTTAATCCTGGGGTTACGTGATGGCCATCACCGATATTGCGTCACGAACCTACAATCACGGCTGGCGGCTCGATCCCATCATCCGCAGCCTGCTCGACACCGACTTCTACAAATTGCTGATGCTTCAGATGATCCGGGAATTACACCCGGATGTCGGTGTCACCTTCTCGCTGATCAACCGGAGCTGGCATGTCCGTCTCGCCGAGGTGATCGACGAAGGCGAGCTGCGCGCGCAACTCGACCACGCCCGCAGCATCCGGTTCACAAAGAAAGAGCTGATCTGGCTCGCCGGTAACACGTTCTACGGCAAGACCCAGATGTTCTCACCCGGTTTCATCGCTTGGCTCGCCGATTTCCGGCTGCCCGAATACGACCTTCGCAAGGTCGAGGGCCAGTACGAACTCCACTTCTACGGGCCGTGGACGCACACATCGATGTGGGAGATCCCGGCGCTCGCCATCGTCAACGAACTGCGCTCCCGGCAGGCGATGAAGGGCAAGGGCCGCTTCGTGCTCGACGTCATCTACGCCCGCGCCAAGGCCAAGCTCTGGAGCAAGGTCGAACGGCTGAAAACACTGCAGGCGCTGCGCGTATCCGACTTCGGCACGCGGCGACGGCACGGCTTCCTCTGGCAGCGCTGGTGCGTCGAGGCGCTGAAAGAAGGCTTGGGGTCGGCGCTGACCGGCACTTCGAACGTGCTGCTCGCCATGGACAACGATCTCGAAGCGATCGGCACCAACGCCCATGAGCTGCCGATGGTGATGGCGGCGCTCGCGACCACCGACAAGGAGCTGCGCGAGGCGCCCTACCGCGTGCTCGACGAATGGCAACGCACCTATGACGGCAATCTTCTGATCGCGTTGCCCGACGCCTTCGGCACGACATCGTTCCTGCGCGACGCGCCGGACTGGGTCGCCGACTGGACCGGATTTCGTCCCGACAGCGCGCCGCCGATCGAGGGCGGCGAGGAAATCATCCGCTGGTGGAAACAGCACGGCCGCGACCCGCGAGAGAAACTGCTGATCTTTTCCGACGGTATGGACATCGAAGCGATCGAGGCGACCTATCGCCATTTTGCCGGCCGCGTCCGCACCAGCTTCGGCTGGGGCACCAACCTCACCAACGATTTCATCGGCTGCACGCCCGACGGCGGCACCGACCTCGATCCGATTTCGCTGGTCTGCAAGGTCACACATGTCAACGGCCGGCCCGCCGTCAAGCTGTCGGACAATCCGGAAAAGGCCACCGGCGATCCGGCCGAGATCGCGCGCTATCTGCGCGTGTTCGGCGACGCCGGCCGGGTTCGCGTTCCGGTCAGAGTCTGAAAGCCATGCTTGCCCCCGGACGCTGCGCGGCATGACATGACGCGCTGCTCCCGGAGCAGCGACGCCGCGTGAAGAGCGCTGCATCGCATCCGGGACAGGAAAGCCAGACTCTCATCGAGACAAGATATGAGCTACGCCCTGCGCCGGACGATCTCCTCGACAGGCATCCTGTGCTCGAGCACCGAGCCGGTCAGCCCGCCGGCGGCGCGGACCCGCTCGAGCGACGCCTCGTTGATCTCGTACATCACCGCGATCAGTTTATCGCCGTCGACATCGCGCGGCAGGCCGAGCGGATGCACCGTGATCCCCGCGCCCTGCACCACCGGCATCCGGTAGGCGCGGATCACGGCGGTGGCGCCGATGTACTCTTCCTGCAAACACAACTCCTGCAGGCCGGCGAACATTTCGTAGTAGGTGCGCCCGTCACGCTTGTCGCGCGCGATCGCGAGTCGGGTCAGTTCGACGATGTCGTCTTGCTGCGGCACCGGCCCCTCGATCAGATAGGCAAAAGTCTCGGCCAGCATGTGAGGCATGGTGGAAGGATAGAGCCGCAAACAACCGACGACGCGATCGTCTTCGGTCAGCGAAACGCCATACACTGCGTGCTCGTCGTCATAGCTGTCGCCCTCGCGCTCGCCGTCCAGATCGAAATCCGTCCAGCCGCATTCCTTGACGAAAATGTCGTGACGAAAGCGAGACAGTTTGTCGAATGTGTCGCGATACCGAAGGCGATTGGCCTGATCGATCACCCGGATCATCTCGTCCTCCTGCTGATTTGCAGGCGGACGCTCACATGATGCGAAAATACGCTCTATTCAGATGACTTGGAATTGACAGGCTAGATCTGAATCTCGCCGCGGCGAATTGATTCGGCGACTGCCTGGGTCTTGCTGAACGAATCGAGCTTACGCATTGCGGATGCGATGTGCTTGTTCACCGTATCGGTCGATATCTGAAGAATGCGTCCGGTATCCCATGCGGTTTTTCCGACCGCCGCCCACTTCAGAACTTCCCGTTCGCGCATCGAGAGAACGGCTTCGTCCGATATCTGCGAGCGGAGCCGCGAGAGGTGGTTCACGGCATAGATCGCGACCAGCTCCATCGCGGACCGTGCCGAGGTGCTGTCGTCGATTTCAGGACCGCCGAAGTTGACCGACCCCTGATAGCCCTGCATCCCGTAGATCGGAACGCAAAGCCCCTGCGGCATGTCGAAGTCACGCGCCGCGCAGTCCATCACACGCGAAGGCATGGTCCGATCGGCCTTGTAGGGCGCCTGCGCCCAATAGAACGAGTGCACCTGGCTGCGCGCAAAATCCACGACCGGGTCGTGGTCCTGAAAGTTTTCATGGACGTATTGCTGAAGCCAGTTGTCTGGCCAATGCAGCAGCATGATCCGCTGCTCGAAGTTCGCTCGCGCGAGTTGCGGACCGGCGATGATCGAGAAATTACGATAACCGAACGTGGAGGCGGCATCCAATATGTGCCGCGTCAAAGCCTCGACGGACCCTGACTGCTTGAACCGCTCGATGAACGAAACAGCGGTCTCAAAAGGCTGAAGCCCTCCGCTCAGCATTCCCATGTTCCCCAAGACATAAAGAATGAATTACAACTATTTATTGCATGACGGATGGGTCTGCACAATCATGAGACGAGCGCCGTACTCAAGAAAAAGCCCAAAATCGCGGCAGCACTCAGGTAACGATCAACGCCAGCAACGTACCGACCGGCGCGGGACGCTCTATCGGACTACTTGGTTCCGGCAACGGAAACACCCGTCCAGCCCGCTTCGGGCGGTGTGGCGATCGCGTCCTGAGAGCGTTCGATCATCAGCCGGGACGGCGGGTCGCCGCCGGCACGGCCCGCATCGGCCTCCTCAAAACAGCGGATGGCCCCGGAGAAATCCCGCGAACGATAGGCCGCAAGCCCGGCCTCATATCTGCTGACCCAGGCTTCAGGACCGGCATGCTCGCCGGCGATCCCGAGCAGTTCATAGATCGTCGATCCGGCTGCGCGGCCATACACCGCAAGACGATCGAGTTCGCGAACGTAGACCCGGCTGCCGGCAAGGCGGCGGGTTTCCTCGCCGATCATGATCTGAGTGCCGTATTGCTTGTTGGCGCCTTCCAGCCGGCTCGCCACGTTCACTGCATCGCCGATCGCCGTGTAGTTCAACCGGACGTCCGAGCCGATGTTTCCGACCAGAATGTCGCCTGAATTGATGCCGATGCGGATTTGCAGCGGCGCTCCGGAGTCGTCGCAAATCTCCTGATCGACAATCGCACGCTGGCTGGCCAAAGCCGCGCGGCAGCATGCGAGCGCGTGATCGGGATTGGCGGCCGGCGCGCCCCAGAACGCCATCACGGCATCGCCGATGAATTTGTCGATGGTGCCGCCATGGGCCTGAACCTCCGCCGAAATGGCGCCGAAGTAACGCGACAGCAGCGGAATGATCCGGTCGCCGAGACGTTCCGACAGGCCGGTGAAGCCGGCGATATCCACGAACATCACCGTCATCGGCCGCACCGTGCCGCCGAGCTTCGCCTCGGTGCCTTCGCTGAGAAGGCGGCGCACCAGATCGGCCGGGATGTATTTGCGAAACGCAGACAGGCCGGTCGCCATATCGGCGATCGCGCCCGACAGATTGTTGATCTCGTCGAGCCTGGAGGAATGGCGCTGCACCTGATCCAGTTCGAACCGCTCTACGCGCTTGATCTCGTCGACCACCTTGATCAACGGCGCCGCGATCAAACGTTGCGCCAGCCAGGCCGACAGCAAACTCGCCGCAACGACGAGAAACCCCAGCACGAACACCAGTTGGCGAATGGTCGCCGCGACCGGGCCGAGAAACTCCGATTCCGGGATGATCGTCACCAGCGTCCAGCCGGAAAAGGTCAGCGGCGTCAGGTTGATGTCATACGCCTGCCCTTGCTGGACGAAGCGCGTCCGATAGGCATCGCCCTTCTCCTGCGCGTAATCGCCGGCCGACTGCTTCAGCGCATTCATCGCCACCGGCAGCAACGGCTGATTGGTCATGACCGCATTGATTTCATCGGCGTCCGCATCGGGCGCGGCGATGACGCGGCTGTCGCGGTCGAGAATGAACACCGCACCGGACTTGCCGGCTTTGATTTCAGCCAGGAAGCGCGACACCCGCGTCAACTCGACGACGATGCTTAGCACGCCGCGACGCTCCTGATTGACAACGATCGGCCCCGCAAGCGTGACCGCCAGCCGTTCGCCGGCCGGAAGTTTAGTCAGGTTGAACCAGCTCCACCCGTCCGACTGCATGCTTTCCTTGAACCATTCCTGCTCTGTCGCCTTGTAGGATGTGGTCGTGAACCTGCGGCTCTCGAACTGAAGATCGCGGCCAACCAGCCGGTAGGTTTCGATCTCCTGCGCAACCTGCCCGGCGCCGGCCGCGATGTTGAAAATCTCCGCTCCGTTGTCGCCGAGCTTGTGAGCCGCGCTCAGCGCTCCGTCGGGCGTGCCGAAGGCGATCCAGGAAATCGAGGGTTGCGATTGAAGCAGGGACAAGAACGTCAGCTCGCGTTTGTCGACGTCGTCGGTTTCGACGACATGCCGGATGAACAGCGCCCGTGCCGCGATGAAGGCTGAGGTCGTCTCGATGGTAATCGAAAATAGTTCTTTCCCGACCGCGGACGCGATCTGCTCGTTGATCGTCTTAGCGAGCGTCTGGCTGGTCTCTTGCGCGGTCCTCCACCACAAAAAATGGACGCCGAATGCGCTGACCGCGATCGACAGCAACACCAGAACGGAAACCGCGAGACGAATACCGATCCGCATCATACCTCTTTGCCGCCGGACGACGCGACGGCTGCTTGTGAGTCTCGCAGTTAATCTAACATTTACGACAATCTTTCTCGAACTTTATCTGACTGAAACGTGCGTACCCATGCTGCGTTATCTGTGCGAGGAGAGCGCCATGGCTGCGTTCGGAAGAAAGTCGCGAGAACCAAGGCGATCACAAAACGCCAAGGCCTGGATCTCATTTCCCGGCGCGTTCGGCGTCGTCGAATGCTCGGTGCTGGATATGTCGCCGGGCGGCGCGAAGTTGTCGGTCGCCAATGCCGAACGGCTGGGCTCCCGGTTTACCCTCACTTTCTCGCTCGCCTCGCGAACGGGCCGGACTTGCGAAATCAGGTGGCGCAAAGGCTCACTGGTCGGCGTCAGATTCGTCGCGTAGATGCCGACACGCGATCGAGCTGCAATCAAACAAGAATTGAACCACTGTTCTTTCCTAAACTGATATCGCTTCCCGACATTTTCAGAGCGCCCAGGCATCTGTGCCGAGGCACGGCACGTCTCGCCGCACGGCGAGCCTTGAAAGCAGTGCCGTCGTGCGCGCCGACAAGGCTGTCCGCGTCGCGGAAAATCAAACGCTTAACGGGTTGTTCTGGCGTCAACCCGGATTCGCCGATGTACATGGCGCGGAGCGCCGCTTACCTTGCCGGTAATAACAATAAGCGTCAGAGGAAAGTCTATGGAAGGTCGTTCGAAATCCGCGTCGCATGCCACCGGCGCATGGTCACCCGGGTCCGGAGCCAGCAACACCGTCAAACGCATTCACGCGATGCTGCATCCCCGCAACATCGTTGTCGTGGGGGCCACCGACAAGCCGGGCAACTACGCCGAACGGATCTGGACCAACCTCATCAAGTATCAATTTCGCGGCGGGCTTTATCCGATCAACGCCAAGCGCGAATCGATCTGGGGCGTGCCCTGCTACAAGGATTTCGCCAGCCTGCCGGACAAGCCGGATCACGTTCTGGTCCTGGTGCCTGCGCGGTTCGTGGCGCAGGTGATGCGTGAGGCTGCCGCGGCCAGTGCGCGCTCCGCGACCATCGTCACCTCGGGCTTCAGCGAATTGCAGGACGCGGAGAGTCAGAAACTTGCAGCCGAACTCGCCGGCGTAATCCGCGAAACCGGCCTTGCGGTGACCGGACCGAATTGTCTCGGCAATCTCAGCGCGAGCGAGAACCTGTTCACCAATATCGACGATCGCATCGTCACCATGGGCGAAGGCCCGGTCGCGATCGTCGGGCAATCCGGCGCGATCGTGATGTCGATCCGCCAGACACTGGAAGATCGCGGCGTCGGCGTCGGCTACATGGTCACCACCGGCAACGAGGCAGGCCTCGAGACGCCGGAGTTCATGGAGTATTTCGCCGCCGATCCCTCGGTCCGCGCCATCGTGGTCTATCTCGAAGGCGTTCGTAACACGAAAGTTTTCCGCGCGGCATGCAAGGCGGCCCGCGCTGCCGGCAAGCCGGTGATCGCGCTCAAGCTCGGCGCATCGGAGGGCGGACGCGCCGCCGCGATGGCGCATACCGGCGCGCTCGCCGGCTCGATCGAATCGTTCGACGCGATCTCGACCCGCGAAGGCGTGATCCGCGCACGCGGCCTCGACGAGCTGATCGAGATGACCGAATGCTTCGTCCACGCGCATCTGCCGAAAGGCCCGCGTCTTGCCGCGGTCTCGCTGTCAGGCGGCAAGCGTGGCCTGTTGATCGACGCCTTCTCGGCGGCCGGCCTGACTTTCGCCGACCTGAGCAAAGACGCCAGCAGCAAGCTGGCAAAGATGCTCGGCCCCGGCAGCATCGTCGGCAACCCGCTCGATGCGGGATTCGCCGCCGTGGTCGATCCCTCGGTCTACATGCAGTCGATCAGGATCATGATCGAAGACCCCGACACCGACATCGTGATTATCGATGCGGAACTGCCGAAAGCGCCGCACGAATTGCGCGAGCGCAATCTGCGGATCGTCAACGAGATGGCGGGCGCGGCCAGCAAACCCGTGATCTATATCAGCGCCATGTCGATCGGATTCACCGACTTCATGAAGGAGCTGCGCCTGTCGCTGCCGAACATCGCGGTAACGCAGGGCCTCGACCGCGCGGTCACCGCGATCAAGGCCATGATCGGCTATGCGTCGCTGCGCAAGGAAGTACCCGATGTGATGTCGAGTTCGAGTTCATCGGCACGCGCGACGCTGGAGCGGGTGCTCAAGAGCGCAAAGGGCGCGGCACTCGACGAGGTTGCCTCGAAAAAGCTGCTCAAGGCCTACGGTATTCCGGTCTCGAGAGAAGAGATCGTGCAGGACGCCGCGAGCGCGGCCAGGGTCGCGAAGAAAATCGGCTTCCCGGTGGTCGCCAAGATCGTCAGCGAGGACATCCTGCACAAATCCGATATCGGCGGCGTGGTGCTGAACATCAAGACTGCCGCCGAGGCGAGGAAAGCCTTCAACGACATCACCGCGCGGGTGAAGAAGCTGAAGGGCAAACCCCGGATCGAAGGCATCCTGATCGCGCAGCAGGTCAAGGCCGACCTCGAACTGGTCGTCGGCGCATCGCTCGATGCGGAGATGGGGCCGGTGATCCTGTTCGGCAGCGGTGGCGTCGATATCGAACTGATGAAGGACGTGGCGCTGGCGGGCGCGCCGCTCGATGCCAGCGATGCGAAGGAGCTGATCGACAGGACGAAGGCCGGCGTCAAGCTGCGCGGGTATCGCGGCAAGCCCGCGCTGCACGAACCATCGGTATCGAAGGCGATCGTCGGCCTTTCCAACCTGATAGCCGACGCCGGCCAGCGCATCGCATCGATCGACGTCAATCCGTTTCTGGTCAACGCCAAAACCGGCGTCGCGGTCGATGCATTGATCGTGCTCAACAACGAGGCCAGCAAGAGCGCCGCCGGTCATTGATCTATCAGCGCGTGCTGCTGCCGGCCGATGCGACCTTGAGCCGTCCCTTGCGAGCAGCGGCTTTGGCTGCGAATTTGACCGCAGCCTTCCCTTTCGCGGCAACCTGGATGTGACTTTCTCCGTCCCTTGATTTGGCAAGCTGCGTCGCCTTGCCCTTCCTGGAGCGCAGCGCAGCCAGCGCACGCTTTTCCGCCTCGATCCTCGCCTTGCGCGCTTCTTCCCCGGCGATCTCGGCCTTGCGCACGATCTCGCCCGCGTTCGCCGACAGCGCCACCTTCATCGCAATCGGTTTGCTTTGCGGCGAGAGACCGCCCTCGCCTTCGCACGGTGCGGCGCGCGGCAGCTTGTGTTCGAGGTCGATGTCCTTTGTATCGCGGGTCCAGTTCTCGGCCGCTTGTCCGGTAACCGCGCGAACGTAATTCTGCGTTTCCGCCGGCAATGTTTTCCTGCGCGCAAGCCAGTCCTGCACACGGCCACCGCCCGCATTGTAGGCCGCCGCCGCAAGTCCGAGATTGCCGAACTGATCGTGCAGTTTGCGCAGGAAGCGCGCGGACGCGGGCAACGCCGCGACCGGATCGAACGGATCGGCAAGTCCGTATTCGGCGGCGGTCGCCGGCATGAATTGCGCAACGCCTTGCGCGCCGGCATGGCTGACAACGCGCTGGCGGAAACGGCTCTCGGTCCAGATCAGCCGCGCGAAGAAGCCCACCGGCAGTCCGTTGGATTCGGCGGCCTGCGCGAGCGTGCGGCAAACCACCTCGATCGCCACATCGGGCGGCGGGCCGATATCTTCGATCTCCGGCATCGCCGGAACGGAACGCGAAGCGTACCGCTCGACGATCAACGGCAACTGCGGCAGCGCCGCTGCATAATCTCCGATCGCCTTGACGATGGCGTTGACGTGTCCCGCCACGTTCCGCTCGGGTTCCGATGCCTCGATGAAAACGGGGCCGAGCAGGATGGTCCCGATCAATGGAATGATTGCTGGTCGCACGGCGCCTCACTTGAATGTGAGGTCGCCTTTACATTTGGATCAAGGGCGGCAGTGCGGGGCGGATGTGGCGGAGATGTGAGAAAGCGTGGCGAAAATCGTCGCCAGGAACCTGTGCGAGAACTTCATGCGAGAACTTCGCGATCAATTTTCGAAAATTCGCCCGAATAAGAAGCCGCCGAATTCGGAATTCGGGCTCCGTGGCTGCGCCGTTGCGACCACGGCCTTGGAGGCAACCTTGCGCCTTGCCTTGGGCTTGGACTGCGCGGGAACCGCATCCAGATGCGCCGGCGCAGTTTCCGTCAACTCAGCCCGTGCGTCGGTTGGCGAACGCGCGGATTCGGCCATCGCCACGGGAGCAGGAAGTGTGTTGGAAGCAATCTGGCGCTCGTAAGCGAGCCGTTCAGCGGTCGGCGCCATCGTTGCGATCGAAGGAAGAATCAAGGCGGCGGACGTATCGCGCCCATCCGTGATGGCTTGCTTGCGCGCCTCGGCGGCTCGCCAAGCCTGTATCGATGACACACCCTGCAACGACGCCACGTTGCCCTGCCGGGCTTTCGGCGCCGACGGACCATTGATGGCGTCAAGCGCCCAGAAGCAACCCAGCAACATCGCGCCGGCGAAAACGAAATAGCGAAGCAGCAGCATGGGCGGGTTCCGGTGATGACGCAGAGAGAACGCGGATCATTGAATTCTGTTCCCTTGGTCGCCACAGGCCGTTTGCCGGTTCAAATCATGGCTGCCCACAGATCAGGCGGCCTTCAACTGCTCCTGCATGAAGCCGACATTGACGATGAGTCCGGGTAGCAGCCATTGAAACAGCCGCACCACTGAGAGCACTTCCGCCAGCGGCGCGTCCCGTTCGGCGGCCTCGATCAGGGCTGATGGCGGGAGAGCCGCCGGATTGGGCAGGCTCCTTGCCAGATTGACCACGGTGTCGTGGGTCGCGAGCACTGCATCGGCGTAGCCCGGCCCTTCGACGGCCCGCTTCAGATCCGCCCACGCCAGCGCGAAATAGCTCGGCCATCGCGCGAAGGCACGGTAGTCCGTGTTCACCAAAGGCAGCCCAAGGGTTTTCATCACGTCGTCGAAGATCGCGCGTGTCGAAGGATCGGCGTGATGCAGTTGCATCAGCGCCGGCCTGTCGGGAAACGGCGGCGCGCCGACACGCGGCCCGGCAGGACGGCCCGCGCCGAGGTCATGACCCTCGAGCTGCAGCCGCGCCAGCGTCGCCATCAGAACGTAGGGCATGTTGCCGGCCGAGAAGATTTCGATGCAGGCGCGGATGTCGTTCAGCTCTTCGGGTGCATACCCGCGCTTGACCAGTTCCTCGCCGAGCGGCGAAGGCCGCAGTTGCAGCGCCTGTGCTTCCGCCACGGCGCGCAATTCGGCACAGGCGTCTACGAACGGCGCGGTCGATGCGATCGGAGCCAGCGACGACCAGAGCTTGTCATAGAAATTCGGATAGTGCGCGAAGGACATCGACACCACGCCCATCCAGGGAACATTCAGGCCCTGTTTTGTGGCGTTGTAGACCTCGAGCAACCGCCCGGTGGCGAGGTATTCCGGCACTGGAAAAATCTTCGGGATCGGATCGGGCTTCAGGCGCGCAAGCATGTCGTGTCTCCTCGAATCCAGCACGTAACGAAACGCACGAGGCAGTCAATCCGGATGCGCCAAAATGACAGTCACGAAGTAATGAATGGAGTAAGGTCGTCCGATTGCCGAAAATCCGGCGCAGGAGTCCTTCGATGTCGCATGCCTTGTCCAACCTGAAGTCGAAGGCCCAGGTCATTCACGCACTCGGCCCGCCGAACGCCATGACATGGCAGGACTGGCCGGTGCCGGACCCCGGCGCGGGTGAGGTTCTGCTTCGGCACACCGCCATCGGCGTCAACTATGCCGATACCTACCATCGCGGCGGCATCTCGCATCCATGGCCGGTCGCGCCGTGTCCGGTCGTGATCGGCTTCGAGGGCGTTGGCGTTGTCGAAGGCACCGGCGAAGGCGTTTCCGGATTCAAGACCGGGGACCGCGTCGCTTACGGCATTCCGCCGCTTGGCAGCTATTCGGAATTCCGCAACTACCCCGCCGACAAACTGTTGCATCTGCCAGATGGTCTGGACGACCGCACCGTCGCGGCCCTGCTGATGAAAGGCATGACCGCGCATTATCTGCTGCACCGGACCTATGCGGTCCAGCCGGGCGACACGATTCTGGTTCATGCGGCGGCAGGCGGCATGGGGCTTATTCTGTGCCAGTGGGCCAAGGCGCTGGGCGCGATCGTGGTCGGCACCGTCAGCACCGAGGATAAGGCGGAGGTCGCACGCGCGGCGGGATGCGATCATCCGGTCGTGCGCAGCAAGCAGAGTTTTGTCGACGTGGTGCGCGACGTCACCGACGGCGAAGGCTGCGCCGTCGTCTATGAGGCCATTGGCAAGGAGACGATGCATCAATCACTCGATACGCTAAGGCCGATGGGAGTTTGCGCCGCTTACGGCCACGTCTCGGGCCCGCCGGATCCGATCGACATCATTCAGGATCTCGGACGGCGCGGATCGCTGTTCATCACGCGGCCGGCAATCATGCATTACGTCGCCAAACGCGCCGATCTTGAAATGACCGCGAACGCCCTGTTCAAGGCGATCGGAGCAGGGATTCTCGACGCCAATATCAATTACGAGTATCCGCTGAAGGATGCGGTCAAGGCGCACGAAGCCATCGAATCCGGCAAGACACTCGGCGCAACGGTGCTGATTCCGTAGGCGCGCTTGCGCCACCGACGCATGCCGATAAGCTGGAAGGCCTATCATCCCGTCGGACGCGGTTTCCGAAGCACCTATACCTTCGATTTCGCGACTCGCCTGGTCAGGTTTTCGTCGCAAGAGGGCGACGACAGGTATTCGGCGTCTGACAAAACGCGCTTTTCAAGAAAGCTGATGACGGCCTTGATGCGCGCGATGTGCAACAAGTCCTCGTGCACGGACAACCAGATATCTCGAACAGAGAAATAGCTCGGCAGAATCGGGCGCAGATCCTTGTTCCGGGCCGCCACATAGGACGGCAGCATGGCAATGCCGAGTCCGCTGGTCGCAGCGATGTACTGCGCGACGAGACTTGTACTTCGAAACACGACGTGGGCAGGCCGCAGTATGTCGGACAACCAGCGATTCTCTTTGATGTGAACATGCTCGTCGATGAAATCGATGAAGTCGTGATCCTCCAGTTCCTTGAGACTGGACGGCATTGGCTGCCGTTGCAGATAGGCATTGGAAGCGTACAGGAACGTCTTGAACTCGCCGATCTTCTTCACCAGAAGCCGCCGTCCCTTGGGTTTGAAGAAGGTGATGAAAATGTCTGCTTCCCGCCGGGTCATATCGAGAAGACGAGTATCGGTGATCAGTTCCAGTTGGATCGACGGATAGATTTTACTGAACGCCGCCATGCAGGGGGTCAGATACATGCTGCCGATGCCTTCCATGCTCGCGATCCGGACGGCCCCCGCGGCATCCGCCTTCTCTGATCCGGCGACGGCTTCAATGATGGCGTTTGCGTTGTTCTCCATACCTTCTGCGTACTGCAAGAGGCGCAGCCCTGCTTCGGTTGGTGCGAAGCCGGTCTTGCTGCGTTTGAACAGCGTTGTATTGAGACTGCGCTCGAGTTCCTTTACCCGGCGGCTGACAGTGGTGTGATCGACCTTCAACTTCTGGCTGGCGCGTACCAGATTTTTTGTACGCGCCACTTCCAGAAAGAAGATGATGTCATCCCAGTTGTAGCGCAGCGCTCGCGCAGCTTTTGCCAACTTAGCCTTCCTGATATGCCCGCCCGAGAGCGACATCCGATGCCCGCTACTGTCAGGCATATCAGTCGGGGCGGCAACCCTTACGCGGCAATGATCGGCGCATAGGTCTCGACCAGGCGGTTGGCGAACATGTCCACCTTCGGGATCATCAGCTTTTGCCGGCACACCGCCAGATCGATATGTTTCGGCATGACTGCTCCGAGCTTGAGGACGCGCGGGGCGACCACGTTGATATCCCACAGCGGAAATCCAGTCGGCGGGATCACGAGACTGCCGCCCGGATAGGGCGAGTCGACGCGGTTGGCCAGCACGACGGCCACGCGATTGTCCTCGGCCCTCGGAACGGCAAGCAGCTCCCGCTCGAACGGCTCGCGCAACGACGCGGGCCACAGAATAATATCGGCCGCCGCAATGCCGAGGCAGCGCGACGTTTCGGGAAACACTGCATCATAGCCGGACATGACGCCGATCCGTCCGAACGGCGTATCGAACACCGGATAGTTATCCCCCGCCAGCGCCCATTTGCGCTCTTCAGCGGTCAGGTGCGTCTTTCGATACTTTCCGGTTTCCTTGCCGTCCGGACCGATCAGGAAAGTCGTCACGTAGGGACCGGCAGCCGCGCGTTCGACGCTCGGAATCGCAATCAGGCATTCGTAGCGGGCTGCGATCCCGCCGGCTCTGCTCAACAGCGCGGGCGTCTGCTCGGCCAGTGCCGCAGCCTCGGCAGCATTCGGAATTGCGCTCGGACAGAAGGCATATTCCGGAAGTGCCAGAACCTTGATGCCGAGCTTGGCGGCGTGATCGATCATGTCGAAAACATCGTCCGCCGGACAGTCTCGCGTCACGTGCATCTGGACGGCTGCAACCTTGGTGACCGACTTTGAAGGAATGAGCGGCTTATCCGCTATCCGGTAAACCGGCGTCTTCTCGTATGGCAAAGCCATCAGCTGGTAGGTCTCCGGGCGGCGATCGGCGATCTTGTCGTTGGCGGCATAGATTGATTTGTCGTGCGCAGCGTCGAGATCGATGTCGGCCACCGCCATGGCGTGGGTGTCGTAAGGCACCTTTGACACCACCCGTCCCTTCGGATCGACGATCATGCTGCCGCCGGGATAGTAGATCGATCGCTCGTAGCCCGATTTGGTTGCGGCGACGAGCCACAAGCCGTTCTCGTAACTGCGTGCCGGTCCCCACATGTCGGCTTGATCCATCGCGAAGAAGTTCGCCATGTCGACGATGACTTCGGCTCCCTGCATCGCCATCGCGCGGAAAATTTCGGGAATGCGGCCGTCGAAGCAGATCAGCAGCCCAATCCGGCCGAGATCGGTATCGACCACCGGACATCCCCGCTCGCCGAAGGCAAACCAGTTCTGGTCGTGAGTGGCCAGAAACTGCTTGTGGTAGTGGCAGGCGATTTCACCCTTGCGGCCGAACATGATGCCCGTATTGAATATCTTCTCTTTCTGCGGGTCCCATTCGGTCACGCCGCTGGCGATATAGATCGAGTGTTTGCGCGCGAGATCGGCCAGCGCCGTAACGAACGGGCCATCTTTCATCGTCTCGGCAAGTTCGCGGCAATGTTCGGCCGAGTCGAACAGATAGCCGGTGTCCATGCATTCAGGGAACACGACAAGCTCGGCCCCTTGTCTGACCGCGTCCTCGACAAAGCCGGTTGCGAGAGCGATGTTGTGGTCGAAGTCCCCCAAACGGGCAAGCGTCTGGACGGCGGCAGCGCGGAAGCGGCGCTTCGTCATGGCAGTCTCCATTTTGTTTCGAAATCAGTCTCGTTTGACCTCGCGCCAGAAGCGGTCGAGGCAGTGGCGTTTCAGCCGGATGAACTGCTCGCCCGTCGTAACATCAAGGTCACGCGGCCAGGGCAGACCGACATTGACGATCTCTGCGACGCGGGTCGGCCGCCGCGTAAGCAGGACGACCTGATCGGCGAGTTGGATGGCCTCTTCCAGGTCGTGAGACACCAGCAGCATCGTCGTTTTCAGCTTCATGAAAATTTTCTGAAGCCGCTCGCGCATGAAAAGGGTCATTTCGTAATCAAGCGCCGAGAACGGTTCGTCCAGAAACAGGATTTCCGGATTGGTCACAAGCGCCCGCAAGATCGAAACCGTCTGCTGCTGGCCGCCTGACAGGGTGTAAGGATAGGCATTGAGATCGAATGGCACATCGAAATCGGCCAACAGTTTTTCGACGCGCCGTCGCCGCTCTGCCCGGTCCACGCCCAGGACCTTCAGCGGATAATGGATGTTGTCGATCGCGCGCATCCACGGGAACAGTGCTTCCCGGTAGTTCTGGAAAACATACGATATCCTGGTGTCGCGGATGGTCTGGCCGTCATAGAGAACTTCGCCCGCATCCATCGGCAACAGACCTGAGATCATGTTGATAAAGGTGCTTTTTCCGCAGCCGTTCGGTCCGAACACGGAGATGAATTTCCCGATCGGCAGATCGATCGAGAAGTCGTCATAGATTGTCGTACCTTGAAACTGCTTGCTCAGGCCCCGCACGGTAATGAAAGCCTGTCTGGGCGCGCGCTGCTGATCCACCGGTGCGTACTCTGGAGCGGTCCGATCAGCGTTGCGTATGGCGGTCACTTTCCCCATCGGAAAACCACTCAATTGCCGAGGTCTGACTTGGCGAGCATCTTGTCCTTCACGTTCATAGGGCCGGCCATGACGCCCTCCTTGATAAAGACATCGATAAGCGCCTGATACGAATTGATGTCGGTTTGATTCAAATCCTTGAAGCCGCGCAGATATGGCTGCGCAATAAACTCCAGCTGATCGTCCTTGGTGGGCGTGTATCTGGTGAGAATGGGCTTGTACTTCGCGAAATTGGCGTTCGCGAGATCAGTCGCCTCATCGATGATCGCAACGATCTTGCGCGCGACATCCGGCCGCTCTTTCAGAAACTTCACCGTCATCAGAGATGCGCCGGAGTAAAATGGATCGGCAATCACGCGCGCGACCGGATTTGTCATTGCGCGGCTCGCTTTACCCGTAGCAACAGCGATGGACCCTACCGGCTCAAGCGACAGCGTTGCATCGACGGTTCCCCCAACCACGGCGGGCACCTGCATGGCCACGGCGAGATCGACAAGTTTGACGTCGGTGTCCGGATCGAGACCCGCCGAGCGCACCATATGACGAGAGATCGTTCGCCATTGAATGCCCGGGACATGGCCGAGCGACTTGCCTTTGAGGTCGGCAAAGCTCTTGATCGGGCTGTCCGGCTTGACGATCAGCCCGTCATTGATGCGATCGACGGCAACGCCTCCACCCTGCAAGCCGAAGACCTTCAGCTTTCCGGGAAATTTGGACTCTGCAATCATGGCGATGCCGGCCGCCGCTCCCGGAGGACCGAAATCGGCACGCTCGGCGATCAGCGCGTCGATGATCTGATTTGGCGCCTCCATTTTCGTCGAGACGATTTCGATGCAAGCCTTTTCGAACAGCTTCTCCTCGAGCGCGACATAGTAAGCGGTGGTCTGCATGATCGGCAGCCAGACCGCAGTGACTTTCTCGGTCTTGCTGCAAGCAGCATTCGCGGACGAGGCGCAGAGCAGGAAAGCCGAAGCTGCAACTCCAAAAATCATTTTCATCTGCTTGTGTCCTTCGTTTGAGTGGCGAATTACTTGCCGGACCAGTGAATCAGCGAGCGTTCGATCATCAGAAGCATGAGGTTCAGTCCATACCCCATCGCCCCGGCGATCAGGATCGACCCGTACATTTCAGTCAGCGAATAGGAAATTTGAGCGTCGATGATTCGATGGCCGATGCCGTCGGTCGCGCCGATGAACATCTCGGCGACGATGATGACGACAAGCGCAAGCGAGACGGCTGTGCGCAGCCCGATGAATGTTTGCGGCAGGGTTTCGAAGAAGATGACGTCTTTGAAGATGCGAAGCGAGGAAGCCCCCATCGAACGCGCCGCCAGGATGCGGGTCTGCCGCGCGTTCATCACGCCATAGGCAACGTTGAACACAATGACGAGCCAGGCCGCGAATGCGGCGACCGCAATCTTTGCGAAATCACCAAGTCCGAACAGCAGCAGGAACAACGGAAACATGGCCGTCGCCGGCGTAGATCGGAAAAAATCGATCAGGAACTCGACTGACCGATAGATCGAAGCTCTGGCGCCGAGCACGATTCCGACAGGAACGCCGGCAACGACGGCGACCAAAATCGAGTAGCCGACGCGAACAATGGTGTGAACGAAATCGCCGGTCATCTTGCCGGCGGCAATGCTGGACGCGGTGTCGCGCAAGGTGTCGATCGGCGATGGCAGGAGATCCTTGTTGACCAATTGCCCTTTGAAGGCCACCCACCAGATCGCGAACAGCAAGAGCGGCCCGATAGCGAGCTCGATGGCACGCCTGACCTTCGCATTGCCAAAAGCATCGGTGACGTATCGCATGACAATCGTCCGTTGCCGCCTCGGAGCTATCCAGCCGCTTGAAGTGTTGGTTGGAGCGCAGCGAAAGGAAATACGGAGATGTGCAAGGCATCGTGCAATTATGCATATTGAAATTGAGTGAGATGCTTGATGGATTTGCAGGCTTGCAAGTCTAATTTTTGAGCATCACAGCGTCAGGTTCAAACACGAAGTATGGGCCGGGATACGGGCTGCCAAACAGCCGCGTCAGGAAGCACTGAAGAACAGGGGCTTTTCAGGCAGTTTGGCGGAGGGAGTGGGATTCGAACCCACGGTACGGTTTCCCGCACACACGCTTTCCAAGCGTGCGCCTTAAGCCACTCGGCCATCCCTCCGGGCGCTCTCTCATGACGGCGCAGGGCGGATTTGGCAAGGGATTCAAGGGGAAAACGACGTCTTTCCGCAAGCATTTGAGCCGCAAGGGGATTTGCGGACCAGCTCAGGCGACAACGCCGGACATGCATGACGTCGGGGTTGCCGGAATGAAACTGGGTACCAGGCATTGAACCCGCTGCCCGGCTCGGCCGCCTGATATGCAGGCCATCCGACCGGCCAGCAGGATCACGTCATGAGATTGTCGAATGGAGCAACAGCGCTGTGGCTGATCGCCGCGATCACCCAGACGCCCACGACCGCCGCTGCGCAGGCCTGCTCGCGTACCGGCCTCGATGTCGCCTGCGAAGACGGCCGGCGGGGCGTGCTGTCCGGCGATGCGATCATCTGGACCGACGGCACGCGCTCGAGCAAGGCATCGCCGCACCCGAGCGTTATCATCGGCAACAAATCGTCGGTGCAGGTTGGACCAGGGGTGTTCGTCGGCGATGGTACCGGCAAAGGCTCGGTGCCGCTCGACAATCCCAACGCTCCGAACAAGCTGAAGTGCGCCGTGCTAGAGGGCGTGTCGTACTGCTACTGAATGAATGACCTGCGCCCGGCGCGCACGATCAGTGCACCGTTAGGTCGCCGGCCACTTTCCGCTTCGGAAAATCGCAGTACTGCAACGAGGCCGGTTCCGCCGCGCGGGTTTGCTCAAGCGCCGCGATGAAGCTCGACGACCATTGCTCGATGTTGCCGGTCTTGAGCTTCTTCATCATCGCCTCCCAGCGCAACCGCCGCTCCGGCACCGGCATGGTGAGCGCCATCGAAAGCGCCCGCGCCATTCCGTCGATATCGTGCGGATTGACCAGCAGCGCGGTATCAAGCTCGCGGGCAGCGCCGGCGAATTTCGACAGCACCAGCACGCCGGGATCGACAGGATTTTGCGCCGCGACGTATTCCTTGGCGACGAGATTCATGCCGTCGTGCAACGGCGTCACGAGGCCGACCTGCGCGGTGCGATAGAATCCGGCCAGCATGGTCTGGCTGAAGCCCTTGCTGAGATAACGGATCGGCGTCCAATCCACCTCGCCGTGGCGGCCGTTGACCTCGGTGACGACGCGCGACAGTTCTGTCTGCAGCGCTTCGTAGGCTTCGATCGCGCCGCGTGACGGTGTTGCGATCTGCAACAGAGACACGGTGCGGCTGAGCGACGGATTGATGGCGAGCATCCGGTCGAACGCCTTGATGCGATTGACCAGACCCTTGGAGTAGTCGACGCGGTCGACGCCGATCACCAGCCGCTTGTCATCGACGCTCTTGCGCAACCGCGCCACTTCGGGATGCGATATCGCCCTGGCGGCGTTCGCGGCAAAGGCATCGACATCGATTCCGATCGGAAACGCGGCAAAGCGCGAGGTGCCGTGACGCGAGGTCACTGAGCCGTTCTCGATGCTGAGCCCGAGATCGGACTTCAGATAGATGGCGAAATTCTGGCAATCGTTCTCGGTCTGGAAGCCGATCAGATCGTAGGCCAGCATCGCCTCGATCAGTTCGCGATGATTTGGCACGCCGTTCATCACATCGCGCGACGGCCAAGGCGTATGCAGGAAGAAGCCGATCGGCTGGGTAACACCGAGCGAGCGCAATTCCTCGCCGAGCGACAGGAAATGGTAATCCTGGATCCAGAACGCCGAATCCGGTTTGCGGAAACGCAGCAGCGCACGCGCCATGAATGCGTTCACTTCGCGGTAGGAGCGGTAATCATCGAGCGAGACACGGATGAGGTCGGTACGGGAATGCAGCGCAGGCCACAGCGCCGAATTGGCAAAGCCTTCGTAATAGCCGCCGTAATGCGCCGCAGGCAGATCGAGCAGCGCGATCGCGCCCTCGCCCAGCGGCTCGATATCCGCGAATCCATCCTTGCTTCCGCCATCGCGGACGCGGCCGCTCGAGCCGACCCATATCGCACCGGATTTTTCGACCACAGGCAAAAGCGCCGCCGCCAATCCGCCGGTCATCGGTTCGTTGGCCTTTGCGCGCGCCACGCGGTTCGACACAACTACGAGATTCACTGCGTCCCCTCCGCACTGGATGCCCGTCTATAAACAAACATTCATCATTATGGTTCCTCACCATCATTCGACCCGATTGAAACCAAATTCGGGCGAAGCCGAATGGAACAAAAGTTCCATCGAGGAGGGCCTCAAAGAAATCATTCAAGAAAATGCACGAGCCGACGCAGCCGGGATTCAGCTCGCGTTGTGCAGCAAATAAGCAATCCACTGCCGGACGTCGTGCGGCGAGTTGAAATGTCCCTGAACGCCGCGCGAGTGGCGGCCGACCGAGAACGACATGCCTTCGAGATCGGGCATGATCGCAAACACCGTTTCGTCGGTCACATCGTCGCCGAGAAATATCGGCGTGCGCCCCTGAAACGGTTCGTTGGTCATCAGTTCGCGCACACCGGTCGCCTTGCTCACGCCAGACGCCTTGATCTCGCAAACGAACTTGCCGGGCAGCACCTCGATAATCGCATCGGGCAGATCGGCGCGGATCGCGGACACCGCATCGTAGAGCGCGCGCTCGATCAGCGGCGCCTTGCGATAATGCAGCGCCAGCGAGTAACCCTTGTCTTCGAGCAGAATGCCGGCGTCGAGCTGCGCGATGTCGGCGAAGCGCTTTTTCAGTTCCGGAGCCATCGGCGGCGCATGCGACGCCACTGCTTCGGTCTCGACATCGAGACGCATTTCGGCGCCATGACCGCCGACCGCCGGAAACAGCACCGGATCGAAAATCCAGTCGATGTCGATCAGCGAGCGGCCGCTGACCAGCGCCAGCGCACCGGACGTTTTTTTCAGCAGCATCTGGAGATTCTCGCGCAATCCGGGAGGCACCACCACCTCGCGCGGCGTTGGCGCCATCTCCAGCAGCGTGCCGTCGACATCGAACAGCAGCGCGCAGCGCTTCAAATCGATCTGCGGCATCGCGCCGAAGTCGGTTTGCTGAAGGGGTGGCGCGTCGCGCGTCATAATGTCTTCCATCAGGTTGTCCTAATCTGCAACAGCCAGCGGGGGCGCGACCTGTTCGAGAGGTTGCCGCTCGGCCCGCACAGCAAAGCGCCACGCGATCCACGCGGCAGAAATCATCAAGGCCGATCCAAGCAGATAGCCCGCGAACACACTGTTGCGCGACCCCGAATCGATCAGAACACCGAATAGCGCCGGGCCGATGACGCCGCCAATGCCGGTTCCGATCGCATAGAAGATCGCGATGGCAAAAGCGCGCACCTCCAGCGGGAACGTCTCGCTCACCGTCAGATAAGCAGCGCTCGCCGCTGGCGAGGCAAAGAAAAAGATCACCATCCACGCGACGGTTTGCGTCTGCGCGCTCAAATAGCCCTGCGCGAACAGATAACCGGAAATCGCCAGCAGCACACCCGACACACTGTAAGTCAGCGTAATCATGGTGCGGCGGCCGATTGTATCGAACAGGCGTCCGAGCAGCAGCGGCCCGAGAAAATTTCCCGCGGCGAACGGCAGCAGGTACCAGCCGACGTGGCTCGCGGGAATGCCGAAGAAATCGGTCAGCACCAGCGCATAGGTGAAGAAGATCGCGTTGTAGAAGAACGCCTGCGACGCCATCAATGCCAGACCGACCAGCGAGCGCTGGCGATAGAGATGAAACAACGTATGCCACACCTCGCGCAGCGGCGTGTGATCGCGCATCTTCAGCCGGATCATTGGCAACGGCGCGTGGCTTGCAATGGTCTGCGCTGGCACCGACGCCTCGATGTCGTCGAGGATCTGCCGGGCGCGTTCTGGCTGACCGTGGATCATCAGCCAGCGCGGGCTTTCCGGGATCCATAGCCGCATCAGCAGCACCACGAGACCGAGCGCAGCGCCCATGAAAAAGGCCAGACGCCAGCCGACATCTGGACCGAAATGCTGCGGGTCGAGCAGGACGATCGCGCCGACCGCACCCAGCGCCGCGCCGATCCAGAAGCTGCCGTTGATGACAAGATCGGTCCAGCCGCGATAGCGCGCCGGAATCAGTTCCTGAATCGTCGAATTGATCGCGGTGTATTCGCCGCCGATCCCCGCGCCGGTCAAAAAGCGAAACAGCATGAAGCTCCAGAAATTCCACGAGAACGCCGTCGCTGCCGTGGCGATGAGATAGACGGCCAGCGTGATGAAGAACAGTTTCTTGCGGCCGATGCGATCGGTCAGCCATCCGAAGCCCAGCGCACCGAGCACGGCGCCGGCGAGATACGCGCTTGCCGCCAGACCGATATCGGCATTGCTGAACTGCAGGACGGGGCTTTGCTTCAGCGCGCCGGCGAGAGCGCCGGCCAGCGTGACCTCAAGTCCGTCGAGAATCCAGGTGATGCCGAGCGCCGCCACGACGCGGGTATGAAATCCGCTCCAGGCGAGACGATCCAGCCGCGAGGGAATATCGCTCTCGACGATGCGTCCCGGCGCGGCGCGCGAGCGAACGATTGCAATGTCGTCAGCAGAAATGGTTTGGACGGAATCAGCTTGGGAAAATGCAACGTCGGCGGTTTGGCGCGGTGGATTTGGAATGCTCATCCCGCTTTCCCGTTTCCGGCGAAAGTTCCAGCGGCCTCAGGACTATGGATACGCCGAAAACAAAGAAGGCGCCGGAACGTCATGCCCCAGCCCCTCTGTCGCGCGCGGTGGGTACATCCGCCACCGGCACAAGGATTTAACGCGGTAAGGGAGTTTTGGTTCCCGGCCGATTTGAGGCCGGAAACTCGTCAGGCGGCGCGGATGGTCGTCATGAACCTGTCGAGTTCCTCGCGCAGCCGCGTACTTTCCACCGACAGTGTCTTCGCCGAATGCAGCACCTCGCCGGCGGCCGAGCCGGTCTCGGTCGCGCTGCGGTTGACTTCGGTGATGTTGGAGGCGACATCCTGCGTACCCTGCGCAACGCCCTGAACGTTGCGCGCGATCTCCTGCGTGGCCGAGCCCTGCTCGTCGACAGCAATCGCGATGGTCGAGGCAATCTGCGAAATCTGGTTGATCGTCTCGGCGATCTCCTTGATCGCGCCGACCGATTCCCTGGTCGCATCCTGCATTCCGGCGATTTGTGAGGAAATCTCGTCGGTCGCCTTGGCGGTCTGGTTCGCCAGCGATTTTACCTCGGATGCGACGACTGCGAAACCGCGGCCGGCCTCACCCGCGCGCGCCGCCTCGATGGTGGCGTTCAGCGCGAGAAGATTGGTCTGCTCGGCGATCGCGGTGATCAGCTTGACCACATCGCCGATCTGCTGCGCGGCGCGCGACAACTTGCCGATGCGATCGTCGGTCTGCTTGGCCTGCATCACGGCGCTCTCGGCAATCCGGCTCGAATCGCGGACCTGACGGCCGATCTCGGTCACCGACGCCGAGAGCTGCTCGGTCGCGGATGCGACCGATTGCACGTTGGATGATGCTTCTTCCGATGCGGCGGCGACGCGGCTCGACAGATCCTGGGTCACGTCGACCGAATGCGACATGGTGCCTGCGGCGCCTTCGAGCTGCGTCGCGGAAGACGATACGCTGGAGACGATGCCGCCGACCGCCGATTCAAAGTCGTCGGCGAAGCGAATGAGTTCGGCGCGCCGCGCGGATGCGGACGCGCGATTCTTCTCGTCCTGCTCGGCGGCGTCGCGCTGCGCCTTGGCGACGGCCTCGACCTTGAAGGCCTCCACCGCGGCGGCCATCTGGCCGATTTCGTCCTTGCGGCCGAGACCTGGGAGAACGACGTCGAAATTGCCGCCCGCGAGTTCGCGCATCGCCTTGCACATCGCGACAATCGGTCCAGAAATGCCGCGGCCGACCACGATGGCGAGCAGCAGCGTCAGAATCAGCTGACCGATGGTCATCATGCCGACGATCTGCTCGGTCTGGCTCGCCGCTTCGGCGCTCTCGTTCTCGATCTTGGCCAGATCGGCGAGCAACGCCGCCTTCATATCCCCGGCACTGACGATCATGGCGTTGGCCGACGAATTCATATCGACGCCGAGACCGATGACGAGCTTGCTGTTATCGATCAGCTTGGCGAACGACGCGCGATAGCTTTCCAGCATCGCGGCGATTTCCGTCGCCTTGGTCTTCATCGCATCGCCGTCGACGGTGAGGCCGCCGAAGGTTTTCTGGATGAAGGTGATGCGCGCCAGCGCGCCGCCCGCGACAGCCATGTCCGGCTTCGCCGCGAATGTATTCGCCGTCGCAGCCGCTGAAATCAATTGCGTGGCGATTTCGGAAACAGCCGAATGCAGGCTGGTCTGACCGGCCAGCGTGGCGCTGTCGGACAGGTCTTCCAGCTTGTAGCGCAGCATGGTGCCAGTCCGGGTGACCTGATTGGTGGAGATCTGCGCATTCTCGGCCTTCAGCGCGATGATCCGCGCCAGCAGTTTTGAAAAGTCTTCGTACTGCGATTGCAGTTCCAGCGCGCTCGCCAGCAGCATCGCATTCTGCCCATCACCCTTTTTTGCCTGCGCGGCCGAATTCTTGATCGCGACCTTCACGGCGTCCTGAGCGCCGAGCGCGGCCTTGGCGTCGGCGTCGGCGCCTGTCAGCACGAAATAGCGGGAGAGCAGTTGATACGTCGCCATTTCGCGATCGAGATCGCGCGCGACATTGGCCGAGGCAACGCTTTGTCTGTATGCCTTCTGACCATCGTTGATCTGCACATAGCCCATGTAGATCGCACCCATGTTGAGGGCGAACAGGATGGTCACAACGCCGAAGGCGAGTATGATTTTCGTGCGCAGGCTGAGATTGGCGATCAGCCCCGGCTTTTTTGATTTTGGCTGTTTCGGTGTTTGGCTGCGTTTGAATGTGAACCAGGCCACCAGAATTCCCCCAGCAATGCTTCGATCGCGATGATTTTTGGGAAGGAGCGGCCTGCCCAATGCAGCGCCAAGGTAAATAGAAATGGATAAGGAGGCGTAAACTCACGTCCGGCCGCCACGTTGCCGGATCGATCCGAAGCCAACTGATTATCGAGCAATATCAAAGCTGATGGCTGCGACGATCTGGGTCGTTGAGGGAACCCGGACCGGGTTACCGGCCAGCGCCTTCAGTCAGGAAAACAAGGCTTTCATTTACCGAATTGACCGCCAAAATCCGTTGCCGCCGACATCCGGTGCCGAGGCGCTTGCCGCCCGCGCCGGCCCTCAACCATCCCTGTTTCGTCACTTCGCAACTGCACAATGGCGTTCGATTTGAGCGGTGTCCGACGTCGGTCGCGCCAAGCAGACCATGCATCTTGCGTGGAAATACGCCTGTGATTTCAGGCCAAAGCGAAGCGCCGGAACGGCCGCACCGTATGCATGTCCTGTCACAAAGACTGTCCACTTTCGCAGAAAACTTCATTGCAAAGTCCCCAGACCCTGCCTCTAATTAGAATAATGAAAAACTGAAAATGGGGAGGCAGGCGTGTCGGCCATTAAATTGACTGTCAACGGAAAGAGTGTTTCCGCTGATGCTGAAGACCGAACTCTTCTTGTCCATCTGCTGCGCGATCAGCTTGGTCTCACCGGTACCCACGTCGGCTGCGATACCAGCCAGTGCGGGGCATGTACCGTCCACATCGACGGACGCGCGGTGAAATCCTGCACCGTCCTCGTCGGTCAGGCCAACGGCAGCAAGATCACCACCATCGAAGGCCTCTCCAGGGGCGACGAACTGCATCCGATGCAAGCCGCGTTCCGCGACAATCACGGCCTGCAATGCGGTTATTGCACGCCGGGCATGATCATGTCTGCGGTCGATATGGTGCATCGACATGGCGGTAAGCTCGATGAGGCCACCGTGCGGCAAGAGCTCGAAGGCAACATCTGCCGCTGCACCGGCTACCACAACATCGTCAAATCGGTGCTCGACGCTGCCGGCCGGATGAAAGTCGCCAACGCGGCCGAATGATCCCGAGTGGCAGCATTGATGAATGCTGCCACCGCTGCTCCAAAGATTGACGCCAAAAATTGCTGCCGGCCCGCGAGGCTTCAGGCGGCTGGACAGGGAGACGCATGATGGGTGTTGAGGGAATCGGCGCACGGGTTACGCGCAAGGAAGACAAGCGCTTCGTCACCGGCAAGGGAAAATATGTCGACGACGTTCGCGTCCACGGCATGACCTACGCGCATTTCGTGCGCAGCCCCCACGCCCACGCCAAGGTGAAGGGCATCGATATTTCCGAGGCCATGAAGAAGACCGGCGTTGTCGCGGTCCTCACCGGCAAGGAAATCGTTGAGGACAAGATCGGCAATCTGATCTGCGGCTGGATGATCCACTCGAAAGACGGCTCGCCGATGAAGATGGGCGCATGGCCGGCGATGGCGCCGGAGACCGTGCGCTTCGTCGGACAGGCGGTCGCGGTGGTGATCGGCGAGACCCGCAATCAGGCGCGCGACGGCGCCGATGCGGTGATCGTCGATTACGAGGAGCTGCCGGCTGCCGCCAGCATCAAGGCCGCGATCGCGCCGGGCGCGCCGCAGCTTCATCCCGAAGCGCCGGGCAACGTGGTCTACGACTGGGCGATCGGCGACGAAAAGGCCACCAGCGACGCCTTCGCCAAGGCCGCGCACAAGGTCTCGTTCGAGCTCACCAACAACCGCCTGGTGCCGAACGCGATGGAGCCGCGTGCTGCAATCGCCGAATACGACGAAGCCGAAGAACACTTCACACTGCACACCACATCGCAGAATCCGCATGTGGCACGGCTCGTGCTGTCCGCA
This sequence comes from Hyphomicrobiales bacterium, assembly GCA_021732215.1. GTDB lineage: Bacteria > Pseudomonadota > Alphaproteobacteria > Rhizobiales > Xanthobacteraceae > SG-bin9. The sequence goes on along the minus strand of JAKFVL010000032.1, from coordinate 164,162 downwards.
TTCTACGGCGTGGCGCAGGAGCACAAGCTGCGCGTGATCGCGCCGGATGTTGGCGGCGGCTTCGGCTCGAAAATCTTCATCTATCCGGAAGAAATGGTCGCGCTGTGGGCGTCGAAGAAGGTCAACCGCCCGGTGAAGTGGACCTCGGACCGCACCGAGGCGTTTCTCACCGACGCGCACGGCCGCGATCACGTCTCCAAGGCCGAGATGGCGTTCGACGCCAATCACAAGATGCTCGGACTGCGGGTCAAGACCCACGCCAACTTCGGCGCCTATATGTCGCTGTTCTCGTCGTCGGTGCCGACCTATCTCTACGCCACGCTGCTGTCGGGCCAGTACAATATTCCGGCGATCTACGCCGAGGTGATGGGCGTCTACACCAACACCACGCCGGTCGACGCCTATCGCGGCGCGGGCCGGCCCGAAGCCAGTTACCTGCTCGAACGCCTCATCGAAACCGCCGCACGGCAATTCAAGATCGACCCCGCGGAGCTGCGGCGGAAGAACTTCATCACCAGCTTCCCGCACCAGACGCCGGTCATCATGGCCTACGACACCGGGGACTTTAATGCCTCGCTCGACGCGGCGCTGAAGGAGATCGACTACGCCGGCTTCCCCGCGCGCAAGGCGAAAGCCAAGAGCGAAGGAAAGCTGCGCGGGATCGGCCTCTCCTGTTACATCGAGGCCTGCGGCATCGCGCCGTCGAAGGCGGTCGGCAGTCTCGGGGCCGGCGTCGGCCTGTGGGAATCCGCAGAGGTGCGGGTCAACCCGGTCGGCACCATCGAGATTCTCACCGGCTCGCACAGCCACGGTCAGGGGCACGAGACGACTTTCGCGCAGGTGGTGGCGGATCGCCTCGGCATCTCGATCAATCAGGTCTCGATCGTGCACGGCGACACCGACAAGGTGCAGTTCGGGATGGGCACCTACGGCTCGCGCTCCGGCGCGGTCGGCATCTCGGCGATCGTGAAGGCGATGGAGAAGATGGAGGCCAAGGCGAAGAAGATCGCGGCTCACCACCTCGAAGCATCCGAGCAGGACATCGTCATCGAGAACGGCGAGTTCAAGGTGACCGGCACCGACAAGGCGATGGCGCTGGCGAATGTGGCGCTCTCTGCCTACACCGCACACAATCTGCCGGACGGCATGGAGCCGGGCCTGAAGGAAAGTGCGTTTTACGACCCGAGCAACTTCACCTTCCCCGCAGGCTCCTACATCTGCGAGGTCGAGGTCGACGCCGGCACCGGCAAGACCACGTTCATCAACTTCGTCGCCGCCGACGACTTCGGCCGTCTCATCAATCCGATGATCGTCGAGGGTCAGGTTCACGGCGGCATCGCCCAGGGCATCGGGCAGGCGCTGCTGGAAGGCGCGGTCTACGACGACAGCGGCCAGCTCGTCACCGCGTCGTACATGGACTACGCCATGCCGCGCGCCGACGATCTGCCATCGTTCAAACTGCAGCACACCACGACGCTGTGCCCGGGCAATCCGCTCGGCATCAAGGGCTGCGGCGAGGCCGGTGCGATCGGCTCATCGGCCGCAGTGATCAACGCGATCACCGACGCCATCGGCAACAACAAGCTCGAAATGCCGGCGACGCCCGACCGGGTGTGGCACGCGATTCAGGCCCGCGCTTAACCGTCATTGCGAGCGAAGCGAAGCAATCCAGTCCTGTATTCCGCTCTGGATTGCTTCGTCGCCAATGCTCCTCGCAATGACAAACAGGATTTTGGAGACAGATCATGTACGAGACCACTTATCATCGCCCCTCGAGCGTCGACGAAGCCGCCGCGCTCAGCGCCAGGGACGCGGAAGCGAAGTACCTCGCCGGCGGCCATACGCTGATCCCGGTCATGAAGCAGCGGCTCGCGTCGCCGACAGCAGTGATCGACATCGGCCGCATTCCCGCGCTGATCGGCGTCGAGGTGAGCGGCGACATGCTGACCATCAAGGCCGCGACCACCTACTTCGACATCATGAACAGTGCCGACGTGAAGAAATCGATCCCGGCCATCGCTCATCTCACCTCGGTGCTCGGCGATCCGCAGGTGCGCGCCCGCGGCACCATCGGCGGCTCGATCGCCAACAACGATCCGGCGGCGGACTTCCCCGCAGCCGTGCTGGCGCTCGGCGCAACCGTCAAGACCAACAAGCGCAGCATCGCGGCGAATGATTTTTTCAAGGGCCTGTTCACCACCGCGCTCAATGACGGCGAACTGATCACAGCGATCTCGTTCCCGGTCCCGGCGAAGGCGGGCTATTCCAAGATGCGCCATCCGGCGTCGCGGTTCGCGCTCACCGGCGTTTTCGTGGCTCAAATGAAAAACGGAGACGTGCGCGTCGCCGCCACCGGCGCGTCGCAGAACGGTGTCATGCGCGTGCCCGGAATCGAGACCGCCCTGAAAGCCAACTGGTCGGCGAGCGCGCTGGAAAACGTCAAGATCTCGCCGAACGGCCTGATCGCCGACATCCATGGCTCGGCGGAGTACCGGGCCAACCTCATCAAGGTGATGGCGCAGCGCGCGCTGGGATGAGATTCGTCCCTCCCCTCGCGGGGAGGGAACCACCTCGACTCATGACGCCTCCGGCTGCAAACTGGTGCCGTCATGACCGACGACCGCATCAAGGCGCCAGCCGTTGCCCGCAACAGGGAGCCGATCCTTGAGATTTTGCGCGGCGTGTTGCCGGAGAGCGGCACGGTTCTGGAGATCGCCAGCGGCAGTGGCGAACACATCGTCCACTTCGCGCAGCATTTTCCGGCGCTGACATTTCAGCCGACCGATCCGGACGAGCGCGCGGTCAACAGCATCAGGGCTTGGGTCAAGGAGAGCGAACTCGACAACATCCAGCCGCCGCTGATGTTCGACGTGATGCAGCCCAAATGGCCGTTCAAGAAACTGGCCGGGATGATCTGCATCAACATGATCCATATTTCGCCTTGGCGCGCGACCGAAGCCTTGATGCGGGGCGCAGCAGCCAGTCTGCGCTCCGGCGCGCCGCTGTATCTCTATGGCCCCTATCGCCGCCGGGGCGTGCCGACCGCTCCCAGCAACGAGGCGTTCGATACCAGCCTTCGCTCGCGCAACATCGAGTGGGGCCTGCGCAATCTGGAGATTGTGGCGATGCTGGCGCAGTCGGTCGGGTTCTCGAAGCCAACTGTCACCGAGATGCCGGCCAACAATCTGAGCGTGGTGTTCCGGCGAAATTAGGCCGCACCGCACAACGTCACCCGCGTTGCGTTTATCGCACGCTTGCATGCCGCTCTGCACGCATCAGGGCCCTCGCAAATTCACAAAACGTATGGAAGGGTTATCCCGAACCAGACAACGGCGCGTGCGCAAAGCACGTCATTTCGGGGAATAGCGGATCAACCTTATGTCGGAAACAACGCTCGCATCCAAACCCGCTTCGCAGGACAAACCGGCCAAAGCCAGCGGGCCGCTGGCCGGCGTTCGCATCGTCGAGTTCGCAGGCATCGGCCCCGGCCCGTTCGCTTCCATGATGCTGGCCGACATGGGTGCCGACATCGTCACGCTGGCGCGGCCGAACCAGATGCCCCGCGCGGGCGCATCGTCGCGCGGGCGCCGCGTTATCGCACTCGACCTCAAGGACAAGGCTGCGGTGGCGCAGGTGCTGACCTTGCTCGACGGCGCCGACGCGCTGGTCGAAGGCTTTCGTCCCGGCGTGATGGAGCGGCTCGGCCTCGGTCCAGACGTGCTGCTCGCGCGCAATCCGAAACTGGTCTACGGCCGCATGACCGGCTGGGGCCAGAGCGGTCCGCTGGCGCAAGCCGCCGGTCATGACATCAACTACATCTCGGTGACGGGCGCGCTCGCTGCCATCGGCACGAAGGAAAAGCCCATTGCGCCGCTCAATCTGGTCGGGGATTTCGGGGGCGGCGCGCTGTATCTCGTGGTCGGTCTGCTCGCGGCGCTGCTGGAGGCCGGCAAGTCCGGCAAGGGTCAGGTGGTCGATGCTGCGATGTGCGACGGCGCGGCGTCATTGATGACGATGTTCTTCGACATGACGGCCATGGGCCGCTGGAAGGAGCAGCGCGAGGCCAACATGCTCGATGGCGGCGCTCATTTCTACGGCGTCTATCAATGCAAGAACGGCCAGTTTGTCTCGATCGGCTCGATCGAGCCGCAGTTCTACGCGCTGCTTCGCGAACTCGCAGGACTGAGCGATAAAGCCTACGACGCGCAATGGGAGGGTAAGGACTGGCCTGGCCTGCGCGACAAACTCACCGCCGTGTTCAAGAGCAAAACCCGCGACGAGTGGTGCGCCATCATGGAAGGAACCGATGTCTGCTTCGCGCCGGTGCTGACCATGTCGGAAGCGACCAGGCATCCGCACATGGTCGACCGCAAGGTGTTCGTCAACAACGACGGCTACCTGCAGCCCGCGCCCGCGCCGCGCTTCTCGCGCACGCCGTCGGCGATCCGCAAGATGGTCACCGGCGAGATCGCCGCCGTCGCAAAGGAATGGGCGAAGCGGTAACGCGCTTCGTCATGGCCGGGCATAGCCGTTCGAAGAACGGCGTCGCTTCGCTCGCCTATGACCCGGCCATCTACGTCTATCTTGACTGAGCTTCCATAAGGCGTGGATGCCCGGCACGAGGCCGGTATGACGATTCTGAGAGTCGCTCGCGATTCAGGCCGCGCTCTTGTCCTTGACATCAAGCACACCACGGCGGATCTGGTCTTCCTCGATCGATTCAAACAGCGCCTTGAAGTTGCCTTCGCCGAAACCATCGTCGCCCTTGCGCTGGATGAACTCGAAGAAGATCGGCCCGATCGCGTTGGCCGAGAAAATCTGCAACAGCACCTTGGTCATGCCGCCATCGACCACGCCCTCGCCGTCGATCAGGATGCCGTTCTTTTCCAGCCGTGTGACATCCTCGCCGTGGCCGGGTAGCCGTCCATCGATCATCTCGAAGTAGGTCCGCGGCGGCGCGGGCATGAACGGCAGGCCATCGGCGCGCAGACGCTCGATCGTCGCGTGAATGTCCGTCACACCGCAGGCGATGTGCTGGATGCCCTCGCCGCGATAGACGTTGAGATATTCCTCGATCTGCCCGGCCTCGCCGGCGTCTTCGTTGATCGGAATTCTGATCTTGCCGTCCGGGCTGGTCAGCGCGCGCGAGAACAATCCCGACGCGCGGCCTTCGATATCGAAGAAGCGAATCTGCCGGAAATTGAACAGACGGCTGTAGAAGCCCGTCCACACATCCATGCGGCCGCGATGCACGTTGTGGGTCAAATGGTCGAGGTAGAACAACCCCGCGCCTTCCGGCTTCGGATTTACTTCGCCGAGCCAGTTGAACTCGGAGTCGTAGGCCGAGCCCTTCGCGCCGTAGCGATCGATGAAATACAGCAGACTGCCGCCGATACCCCTGATCGCCGGCACATCGAGCGTCTTTTTCGCGGACGATACATCCGCCGGCTCCGCGCCGAGCGAGAGCGCGCGCTCATAGGCGCGCTTCGCATCGACCACGCGAAACGCCATCGACGGCGCGCATGGTCCATGCTTCGCGACAAAGTCGTTGCCGTGAGTGCCGGGCTGTTCATTGACGAGATAGTTCACGTCGCCTTGGGCGTAGAGCGTGATCGCCTTGGTCTTGTGTTTCGCAACCGGCGTAAAGCCCATCAGCCTGAACAGCGCGTGCAACTCGGCCGGGCGCGGATGCGCATACTCGACGAATTCGAAGCCGTCGGTGCCCATCGGGTTCTGCTCGGAGATGACGGCAGCCGGCGCGTCGTGAGGGAACGGTCCCATGGCGAATCTCCTGTTTTGCTGGATACAGAATCCGCCTTAACGAGCGCAAAAAGAATGCATAATCAGGCTATATTGGCTATCGTATGCACGATCCGTGCATGAAATGGATAATCTGCGCATGATTTCTGTCGATACTTTCGACCTTAAAATTCTCGCCGCGTTGCAGGACGACGGACGCCTGACCAATCAGGAGCTTGCCGACAAGGCAGGCCTTTCCGCCTCGCAATGCTCGCGGCGGCGGATGCGCCTTGAAGAAGACAAGGTGATTTCCGGCTATCACGCCGACCTCGCCGAGGACCTGCTCGGCTTCGGCGTCATCGCCTTCATCCATGTGACGCTGGCGACGCATTCGCCGAACAACGCGAAACGCTTTCATGATCTGGTTCGTCGCGTGGATGAAATTCAGGAAGCCTATTCGCTCACCGGCGACGCCGATTATCTGGTGAAGGCGATGCTCCGCGATCTCAAAGGTCTCTCGGAGCTCGTTAACAACGTGCTGATGCCGCACGACAGCGTCGCGCATGTTCGCTCGTCCATCGTGCTCGACCGGCTCAAGACCTCGCGCAAGCTGCCGCTGAAAGCGACACATCGAAAAAGCTAATTCTTGTCATGCCCGGCTTTATGCCGGGCATCCACGTCTTCACTCAGGATGGAAGACGTGGATGGCCGGGACATAGGCGATCGAAGCGACGCCGTTCTTCGAACGGCTATGCCCGGCCATGACGAACATTACTCCCTCACAAGCGACCGCTTCGGCGGCTTGTGAAGCGCGAACGCATCGACCGTATCGCTGGCGCGCGGATAAAGCTGGCACACCAGCGGATCGTGGCCCGGGATCACGCGGTCCGGATGACCGGCCAGCGCCTCGATCGTTTCCCAGCCTTCGCACATATCGCCGACATTGTAGACAATCGGAAATGGCGTGCGCCTGTGAATGTTGCCATAGAAATGCGCGCCATCGGATGCCAGCACGACAGGGCCCCGCGCCGTTTCGACGCAAACCACCTGCAATCCATCGGAGTGGCCGCCGATCCGGTGCAACGTCACGCCGGGTGCAACCTCGCCATCGCCGTCGTGAAAGATGACCCGCTCGCCATAGACATGACGCACCATCAGCGTGACGTCCTCCACCGAGAACGGATGCCGCAAGAATCCGTGACACATGCAGCGCCCCGTAGCGAAGGCCATTTCGCGATCCTGCAAATGAAATCGGGCGTTGGGAAACCGGTCCAGGTTTCCCGCATGATCGTAATGAAGATGAGTGACGATGACGTCGTGAATGTCGCCGGCCGCGACACCGAATTTCTCCAGCGCATCGACCGGGTTGATCGTCAGCTTGCGATTGCGCTCGATAGCGGCGGCCTGGTTGAAACCGGTATCGACCAGAATTTGCTCGTCCTCTCCACGAATCAGCCAGACGAAATAATCGAGATCGGACGCGGTTTCGTGCGGATCGGGAGGGTTGATGAAATTCATCTGCGGCGTTCGCCCGGCCATGGTGCCGTAGCGGATGGCGTAAATCTCGTAAGTCTGCGTCTCGGTCACCTGCGTCACATTCGCTCCCTCGCGTTTTTTCTGTGCTGTTTCTTGTCAATTCCGGCCTGTTGCCAGCCATGCGCTTCGCTCACATCCGCAATCTTCGCGCCGTTATCGATTGATGGCAACCGCACCGCGTTGTAAGACATGCGTGAAGTCACAATTTGCCGGAATCATCGATGTTTAATGCGAGCCATAAGCCGTCGCTGATCGCCGCCATGTGGCGCGGCTTTCGCTGCCGATGCCCGAATTGCGGCGAAGGCCGGCTTTTCAGGTCGTTCCTGAAGGTCGCCGACGAATGTCCGGCCTGCGGCGAGGAATTCCATCATCACCGCGCCGATGACTTTCCGGCCTACGTCGTCATCGTGATCGCGGGTCACATCATCGTGCCGATGGTGCTGGCGGTGGAGACCCGCTACGCGCCGGATTACTGGGTGCATCTCGCGCTGTGGCTGCCGTTGACGATCGGGATGTGTCTTGGATTGCTGCAGCCGACCAAGGGCGCCATCGTCGCCCTGCAGTGGCATGCCGGCATGCACGGCTTCGAGACGGCGAAGAAAATCCGCGCGTTGCCACACGGCTGACAGCGCGGCCGAAAGCGAAAGCACCAAAGTCGTCGAGAAGGCGCTACGCGGCCAGGACGTCCTGCCGGGACTGTTGCGCGACGGTCTGGTTGCGGCCGCGTGATTTGGCCTGATACAGCGCAACGTCAGCCGCATAGATGAGATCGCGATGATCGATCCCGTCCACGGGGATCAGCGTCGCAACGCCGATACTGACCGTGATGCTGCGAAATTCCGAAGGCAGACCGGAAACGCCGAAGCGGATGCTTTCCGCGATCTGCATGGCATCTTCCGAACGCACGTTCGGCAACAGGACCGCGAATTCCTCGCCGCCATAGCGGGCGCCGCAATCGAGCGGCCGGCGTGCGTTGTCCGCGATGCAGGCGGCAATGCTTGCCAGCACGATATCTCCGGCCTGATGGCCGAAAGTATCGTTGAAGCCCTTGAAGTGATCGGCATCGATCATCAGCAGGGACAGCGGTGTGCGTTCGCGCCGCGCGCGCGACCACTCCGCCAGCATGATCTTGTCGAAAGATCGTCGGTTGCTCAGGCCGGTCAGTGCGTCCGTATTGGCGAGAGCTGCCAGCTTTCCTTCGGCTATGGTCCGGCGCTTCATTTCGGCGGCAAGTAACAACGTAAAGCCCATCGACAATACGGCAAGACCGAGCATCGCCGCTCCGATCAAAAACGCCTTGCCTCGCCACCGGCTCAGAATATCGTCCATCGATTTGCCGGCGACGACGACCAGCGGAACTGTGCCTCCCTTCCAGACATACTGGCGATCTACACCATCGATCGCGGCAACCGCACGGAATGATCCTTCCATTATTTCAGGATCGCGGAAGCGGCTGGTATTTGGGAGATTGCGGCCCATGGCGGAAGCGTCAGGCGGATTTCGTGTCAGAATCGTGCCGTCACGCCGGAATAGCGTCAGGACATCTTGCGAATCCATTTTGAGACGCCGGAACATACTGCTGAAGTAGCTCAATCTGATCGAACCTGCGACCATACCAGCAAACGAACCGTCATTACCGCTAATCCGGTGGCTGACGAAGATGACGTACTCGCCGCTCTCCGTTCTCAGCGGTTTACTGATGAAGAGTGCGTCGCTGGATTGCTTCGAGTGAACCTCGAAATTCTCCTGACCGGAAATATTTTCCGGCCGGGGGGTCAGCGTCGTGGAATCGAGCGTCACATCGCCGGCCTGGTCGTAGACCTTGATGGGACCGAAGTGCCTGGCCGTCGATGTGCGATCAAACAGAACCAGTTGACGAAGCGGCTTGGTGAGTTTCTCGATCTCGGGAGAGCGAAGGCCATCGATCGCGTTGCGCAGCGACAGGTCGTACAGCTCGACGTTTCGCACGATGTCGGCGTGGATCGCCGCGGCAAGGTTGCTGCTGGTCTGTGCCGCAAGATCGATATCGCCGCGACGCATGCTGAGCAGAACCGATACGCAAATCGCCGAAAACCCAACGACGATTGTCGTCGCGACAACAACCAGCCAGTTGGCCGAGAGCTGTGGTAACTCCAACGCGAGTTTTTTTCGCTCTGCAACCGGGATAGAATGATCCATGACAGACAATGGGATGAAAATGGTTTCCCGCCGGTTATCGCGGCGCATCCAGGTGTCATGAAAATTGCTCGGATCGGCGGTGCCAAGATCGCATATCGGCTGGAAAAAGAAGGCATTCCAGCCACAACCGGCGAAGCGCCGAATTGACTTGAATCGGGACGACGCGCGGCAGGTCCGTGCCGAATCGGCAGGATTTCAAGGGTTGAGGCTTCAGGGGCGTTTCGGCTTCAGGGCCAAAGGCTCAGGATTACAGGCTCGGGACACGGGCTCAATTGGTCGCCAGCAGACCGTCCGTGGCGAGCTGGCGGCGGGCGAATGACGCCTGACGGCCAAACTGTGAAATCGCAACGTTCGCCAGCCTGATCCGGTGAGTCACGCCGCGCTTGGCCAACGCGATGATGATCTGCGACAGCAGCACCTGGTCTGAATATGTGTCCCGGACCTGGCCGGTGGCGCTGAGAAAATACCAGGCGATGCGATGGGCATCGCTGATCAGCGTACCGTGAGTCTGGCGGGCTCGATCGACTTCGCTCATGGATACCACCTGCTGAAATTGCTTGCGTTACAATCCGCTATAACCGTCCCGCACCGGATCGGAGCGGCCTTCCTTCTCCCGCAGATAGACGAGGCCACACACGGCAAGCCGGTCGCCGTTAGTTTCGCCGCCGGCAAACAGGGTCTGCAAATAGTCGGTCACTCGAGACCGGGCCTCCTCGGCCTTCTGATCATTCCACATCAAGGAATAAGTCTTGAGAATACGCTGAATCGCAATGTCCACCGCGTTTTGCATGGCTGTCCCTTTGCTCCGGCGGGCTGATAACAACCGGAGGAACTTTTGGTTCCCGGCGAAATTGCCCATTCATTCCCCGCAGGAGAACCGGCGATGAGCATCGTCAATACGCTGGCTGGAGTGGCCGTTTTCAACCTCGAGGAGTCGCTCGACTGGTATCAGCGGCTGTTAGGGCGCCCGCCGGACCGGCGGCCGATCGAAAGCGTGGCCGAGTGGACATTCGGCAACGGCGGAGGAATCCGGCTGTTCGAGGATTCAGAGCGCGGCGGCACGTCGTCGGTCACCTTGATCGATACCGATATCGATGCGCGCATCGGCGACCTGACGAAGCAGGACATCGAGATTCGCTCGACGGCGACGACGGAAAACTCGCGCGTCGCCATGATCACGGATCCCGACGGCAACCAGATCATGTTCGCGCAATACCTGAACAATGAAGTTGCCAACAAGGACGTCCCTAACCAGCCGCGCCGTGCTGTCGCCTGACACGCGCGGTAACTTCTCTGACGAGAACCTCCATATAACGTGCGGAACATAAAGCTGAAGCGCGCGTTATCACTTCGAGGCATTTCAGAGGAGGACAATATGAAATTTTTTACAGCTGCGCTGATCGGCGCGAGTTTGCTCGGAACCGTCGCCGCATCGGCGCAATCGATCGAGCTGAACATCGGCCCCGATCGTGACCGGTCATATCGCTCGGACCGTTTCGACCGGGACCGCGATTTCCGCAACAGCCGCGCCTACTATCGCAACCGTGACCGCGGAGAGACCGTAATCATCAAGAAGAAGCGGGTCTATCGTGAGCCCGGCGTTGTGATCCAGCGATACTGACCGGAACGTCAGTTCCGATGTGAAAGAGCCCCGCGTACGCGGGGCTCTTTTTTGTCTTTTTGCATCCGTCTGATGAACGCAAATCAGTTCACCGGACCGTGGCCGCCCATCTCGTTCATGACCGGATCTGTCGGCTTCACGCCAGCCGGCTTGTTGACCAGCACGGTGACGATCCACAACACCACGCCGATCCCGATCAGCACGCCGGCGATCCTGTATTGTACCGGATCGCGTCCGGTCCATGGACCGGCGAGAAACGCACAGGAGATCGCGCCGAGAATCGGCAGGAATGTCGGGGTCCGGAAATGCTGGTGATCGACCGAATCCTTGCGCAGCATCAGCACCGCGACATTCACCACCGTGAACACGCAGAGCAGCAGCAATGCCGTGGTGCCGCCGAGCGCCGGCACCTCGCCGACGAAGGTGATCAGCGCGAACGCCAGCAGTGTGGTGAAGCCGATGGCGATATACGGCGTGCGCCGCCCGGCATGGACCTTGCCGAGCGCGGGCGGAAGCACATGCTCCCGGCTCATGCCATACACCAGACGGCTCGCCATCAGCATGTTGATCAAAGCGCTGTTGGCGACCGCGAACATGGTGATGAAGCCGAAAATCCAGATCGGAAAATTCGGTGCGCCGGCCTGCACCACCTTGAGCAGCGGTGTTTCGCCCTCGCCGAGCTGTTCCGGCGCGACCAGCGTGATCGCCGAAATCGACACCAGCACGTAGATCACTCCGGTGATCAGCAGCCCCGTCAGCAGCACGATCGGAAAATGCTTGGTCGGGTTGGTGCATTCCTCGGCCATGTTGACCGAGTCCTCGAAGCCGACCATCGCAAAGAACGCCAGCGTCGTCGCCGCAATCACCGGCCAGAACATGCCCGCATCGCCGGCCTTGAACTGGGTGACGCGCGAGACATCGCCCTGCCCCGCGCCGATCGCCCACAGGCCGATGAAGATGATGATCAGCAGGCCCGTCAGCTCGACCAGCGTCAGCACGACGTTGGCTTTGACGCTCTCACCGACGCCGCGAAAGTTGACGATCGCAACGACCGCCATGAACGCGAGCCCGATCATGGTGATGCCGAACGGACCGAAACCGAAGCCGAAGGCACTCGACATATTGGCCGAGAACGCCCGCGATGCCGTCGAGGCCGAGGTGATGCCGGAGCACATCACGGCGAATGCCACGATGAATGTCACGAAGTGGATGCCGAATGCCTTGTGGGTATACAGTGCGGCGCCCGCCGCCTTCGGATACTTGGTGACGAGTTCGAGATAGCTGAAAGCGGTGATGACCGCGACCACGAACGCGACCAGAAATGGCAGCCAGACCACGCCGCCGACCTGCTTCGCCACCTGCCCGGTCAGGGCATAGATACCCGTTCCCAGAATATCGCCGACAATGAACAGCAACAGCAGCCACGGACCCATCACCCTGTTGAGGCTGGGCTCCGCGTCAGGCTTGGCCTGAGCACCTGCTTTTGCATCGAGAGACATCTCGGCCATCGCAGTTCCTCCCCTCTGAAACCGCGCAACCGCGGCATATTCGCGATCATTCCTCCCGGCGAGTGTTCCACTACCGGCAATGTGCGGCAAGCTGTCCACCGCAACTCAGCGCTGCATTCACAGGTGAAACTTTTCTAACCGGCCGCTTCGCGCCGAGGCCATGCGCACGACGAGACGCCTCATATCGAGCGACATGATCAACCGCGGCATCAAAATTAGCAGGTTATCAAGCATCTTCCGGCAAGGATGACCGCCGACAGCCAGCTTGCAATGCAGATGACCCGTAAGCCCTTCAGTACAATCATTTTCGGCCGACTGACGACTCCCGGCGCGATGATCGGACTGTTTCTGCTTGTGATGAGCAGTTGCGTTCTGGGCCTGATTATCTGGAAAGCAAGCGAAGCCCGGCGCACCACCTTGCAGCGCGCGGAAGCTGAAATCCAGAACCTCACCCATTCGCTCGCCCAGCATGCGCAAGGCACCTTCAAGGCGGTGGATGTGGCGACCGCCGGGATGGTCGATCTGCTCAGGTTCCAGCAGCCGCTGGCCGAACGCTTCAATGCATTCCTGAGCAGCACGGTGCGTTCGCTCCCGCAGCTTGCCGAAATCGGCGTCCTCAATGCGAACGGCGACTACATCTACGCATCGACGGCGGAAATGCCGACATACAACAATTCCGACCGGGCCTATTTCGAATTTCATCGCGACAACGGCGATCAGGCGATGAAGATCAGCGGTCCGGTATTCTCACGGCTCCTGAAAAAACAGGTCATCGTTCTGACCAAGCGCGTGACGAAGCAGGATGGCAGCTTCGGCGGCGTGATCGTTGCCGCGATCGACTGCAACTTCTTCAGCGCGTTTTACAGGACCTTCAATCTCGGAGCCAAGGGCGGCATCAGTCTTGTCGGTCCGGGCGGCGCCGTGCTGGCGCATTCGGACTCGAAGGTGATCGGACAGGATCTTTCCAGACTGGAGCTGTTTCAGTCCCGTCTCGGCAAAGCCTCCACCGGCTATTACAAGGTGGTTTCGCCGTTCGACGGCCTGGTCAAATACTTCGGTTACGAGCAAATTCAGGGATACAAGACGCTCTCGACCGTCGCGCTTCCGGAAGACGAACTGCTTGCCAACTGGCGCAACGATCTCGAATTCGACCTGATCGTCGCCGCGGCCATGTTCTGCGTCGTGTGCTTCATGATGACGCTGCTGTCAGCGCAGTTTAGGCACCGCAACAAGATCGAAACCTCGTTGCGCCACCGCGAGAAACGCTACAGGCTGCTGGCCGAAAATATCGCAGACATCGTCATCCAGCTCGATCGTCATGGAAACTTCCTGTACGTGTCGCATTCGGTCGAACTCGTTCTCGGCTGGAAGCCGGAGCAACTGACGGGAACATCCTGCTTCGACATGGTTCATCCCGGCGACGTCGAAAGCGTGAAGCTCGCGACGGCCCGCCTCGTCGAGACCAACACGACGCAGACGCTTCGCTTCCGTACCTACCGGTCGGATCGCTCGCTCTGCTGGGTCGAGATCGTCTTCCGGCTGACGATGGCCGCGGACAACGCCAGGCATGTCGAGATCGTCGGCGTGCTGCGCGACATCGACCAGCGCAAATCGATGGAAGACGAACTCACGGCGGCGAATGCGCGCCTCGCCGAAATGGCGCGAACCGACGGGTTGACCGGTCTCGCCAACCGCAGATCGCTCGACGGCTTTCTGAACCGCGAGTTCGAGGCCAACGACCAGATTTCCGTGCTGATGTTCGATATCGACCATTTCAAGGGCTTCAACGACCGGCTCGGGCATCAGGCCGGCGACGAGTGCCTCAAGCGCGTCGCCGAAGTCATCGCATCGGCCACCCACAGCAAGGCATTTCTGTCCGCACGCTACGGCGGCGAGGAGTTCGTCGTGGTGCTGCCTGGAATCGCCGAGCAGCATGCATTCATCATCGCCGAGTCGGTCCGGCTCAAGGTGAAAGCGCTCGGGATCGTCAACCCGGCCGCAAGCCGCGGCCATGTTTCGGTCAGCGTCGGCGTCGCCAGCAAAACGCCGAAGATGCACAGCGATCGCGACCTGATCGCCGAAGCGGACATGGCGCTGTACCAGGCCAAGCGAGCGGGCCGCAACCGGTCGGTGACCGCCACGACGCTGGTCCGGGATTTCGGCGAGACCAGCCTCGTGCCGTCACAACCGCACGACAAGATCGAAACATCGATCTAGCGCCGGCTCCTCTCGACTACTCGAGAAAATCCGGCAAATTGTTTTTCACCAGCGTCGCCTTGCGGACCTTCATCCACTCCTCGGTGAATTTCGCAGCGTCGGCCGGTGGATTGGCCTTGCTGAAATCTGCCCACGCGGCGACCAGCAACTCCTGCCGCTTGAACAGGGCGTTGTTGTGCTTGTCCTGTCCGTCGCTCCAGGCGCCTGCTTCCTTGAGCGCCTTCACCGCGCCCTTGTGCACCGGCACCGACCAGTCCTTGGTCTGCTGTTTGACGGCGAGGCCGCCGGCGCCAGGCGCGTTGTCCTTGTAGCCGTCGTAGCCCTCGATCATCGCCTTGGTCAGCATGTAGACTTCGTCTTCCGGCTGCGCGGCATAGACCGAATAGATCGGATACGGATATGTGCCCATCTGGATCGGCTTGTCTTTTGAAATCCCCGCGCCGCAGGTCGCCGTGTGCTGGGTAAAGAACGGCCCGACCTTGCGCACGCGATCCCATCCCGCCTTGTCCTCGGGCGGCAGCGCCGGCCATAGCAGACCGCGCGGCGAGGTCTCGGTTTCCTTCGCCGGACCCGAGATGGTCGATCCGAACGCCGCATCGGCGTCGTTGTTGAGGATGCCCTTCCACATCGCGTTGTTGCTGGCGAATTCGACGATCTTGACGTCCTTCTGCGTCAGGCCGGCGAAGGCCAGCATCGCGAGCGCGTTCTGGTTGAGCGCCGCCGAGCCGACGACGAAGCCGAGGCGTTTGCCCTTCATATCCGCCATCTTGACGACACCGGTATCCTTGGCGACGCCGAGCGCGAGCCCGTTGCAATCGACCGTGGTCAGCGTGATCTGGACCGGCTGCGGCCCCCATTCCCTGGTGGCGAATTCGAACACGCCTTCCTGCGCGAAGAACACACCGGCTCCCATCGCGGACAGCGTCGCCCGGCCGATGCGCAGCGGCTGCAGACGCGCAACGTCGTTTCCGGCCGGCAACACGCGCACGTCGCTGCCGTACTTGTCTTTCATCATCTTGCCGATCGCGACCGTGATGTTGAAACCGGACGTGCCGGTGTCGTAAGCCGTCATCGTCACCGTCGGCGGCAGCTTGACCTGCGCCTGCGCGACGGAGGCTGTGAGCATGGCGGCGGCCAGCGCAATCGGCGCGAGCTTGACGAGTGGTGTCATTATCGTAGTCCTCCCGGTTCTGATTGTGCGGATCGCGAAGCTCTTGCGGCTTCGTCGCGTCACAGGCTCGCTTTGACGGCCTCTACCGGAAAGAGAGTAGTCGCAGGCTGCAACGCAGCACAAGCGGCGGCGCTGAGCTACAGCGTCGCGGCAAATCTGCGATTCAAGCGATCACGTCAGGTGCGATGCAGCGGGGGGCGGTTCGCCAGTGGTCCGGTTGCAACATTCGCACCCCATTGCGGCGAGCACCGCGGCTTCGCGGTCAGGTGCCTGGCGAATGTCAAATCCACCCCCTAGGCGGACGGCGGCGGCTTGAGATTGGAGATCGCCTGCTTCACCAGCGGATCGAGCCCGTCTCCGCCGGACGTATTGTGCGCGATGATGCGGGCACGCATGCGCGGGTCCCAGAACTTCTCGATATGAGTCTTGATGCCGGGGACGGCTTCGCTTTCCTTCTGCGCGGCAAAGAACTTGCCGATCTGGTTGGCCATGTAGATCAGCCTGTCAGGCGACATTGACGGCACTCCCATGGCCGATGCGTTGCGGATGCGTGAATATCTCGAAACCGTCGGCGCGTGCGATCGCGGCAAGCGTGATGCCCGCGGCGTCCGCCATCCGTACCGCCAGCGCTGTCGGCGCCGACACCGCGACCATCACCGAGGCGCCGATCATCGCGGTCTTCTGGACCATCTCGACCGAGACGCGGCTGGTCAACAAGACCAGTCCCTGGCTGGCATCGGCCGCATCGCGCACCAGCGCGCCACCGAGCTTGTCGAGCGCGTTGTGACGGCCGACGTCTTCGCGCAGCGCGACGATGCCGCTCGCCGGCTCCCAGAACGCCGCCGCATGGACGGCGCGGGTTTCGATGTTCAGCGTCTGGCGCGCAGCAACACCCTGCATCGCGGTCATGATCTGCTGCGGCGAGAACGATCTGCCGGGGCCGACGGTCGCCGCGGGCCGGATCGCTTCCGCAATCGAGTCGACGCCGCACAATCCGCAGCCGGTCGGGCCTGCCATCTGCCTGCGCCGTTCGCCGAGCCGGGCAGCGGCCGCCTCGGGCAGCCACATCCGCAGTTCGATGCCGTCATCGAGCGACACGGCCTCGATCGATTGAATATCGGCGGGCGACCGCACCACGCCCTCATTGAGGCTGAAGCCGATCGCGAAATCCTCCAGATCCCGCGGCGTCGCCATCATGACGGCATAGGTGCCGCCATTGTAGGTCAGCGCAACCGCGCTCTCCTCGGGGATCGCACGGCCGCCCTTGTTGCAACTGCCGTCGCGCCAGACCAGCCGATCGACGGTGCGGGACGGCTCGTTCACCGGTTACTCCGCCGCTTCCACCGCCGACACGATCCGGCGGGACTGCGCAGCCTGCTCGTTGTATTCCTTCTGCCAGTCGCTCGGCCCGTTGGACGGCAGAATCTGCACCGCGGTCACCTTGTATTCCGGACAGTTGGTCGCCCAGTCGGAATACTCGGTGGTGATGACGTTGGCCTGCGTGTCCGGATGATGGAACGTGGTGTAGACCACGCCAGGCGCCACGCGATCGGTGATCGTCGCGCGCAGCGTCGTCTCGCCGGCGCGGCTTGCGAGCTTGACCCAGTCGCCGTCGCGAATGCCGCGCTGTTCGGCGTCATGCGGATGCACCTCCAGCACGTCTTCGCCATGCCAGACCACGTTATCGGTGCGCCGCGTCTGCGCGCCGACATTGTACTGGCTGAGAATGCGCCCGGTCGTGAGCAGCAGCGGAAAGCGCGGGCCGGTCTTCTCGTCGGTCGGGACATACTCGGTGATGACGAACTTGCCCTTGCCGCGCACGAAGCCGTCGATATGCATGATCGGCGTGCCTTCCGGCGCCTTCTCGTTGCACGGCCACTGCACCGAACCCATCTCTTCAAGTCTCGCAAACGACACGCCCGCGAACGTCGGCGTCACTGCCGCGATCTCGTCCATGATCTGCGAGGGGTGATCGTACTTCATCTCGAAGCCCATCGCCTTGGCGAGGCCAAGCGTGACCTCCCAGTCCTCAAGGCCGTTACGCGGCGTCGTCACCTTGCGAACCAGCTGGATGCGCCGCTCCGCGTTGGTGAAGGTGCCGTTCTTCTCAAGGAAGGTCGAACCCGGGAAGAAAACATGCGCGTAATTCGCGGTCTCGTTCAGGAAGAGGTCGTGAACGATGACGCACTCCATCGCCTCGAGGCCCGCCGCGACGTGCTTGGTGTTCGGATCGGACTGCAGGATATCCTCGCCCTGCACGTAGAGGCCCTTGAACGTGCCATCGACAGCCGCATCCAGCATGTTGGGAATACGCAGACCAGGCTCCTTGTTGAGCTTGACGCCCCACAGCGATTCGAACGTCTCGCGCACCGCATCACCCGAGATGTGGCGATAGCCCGGCAACTCGTGCGGGAACGAGCCCATGTCGCACGCGCCTTGCACGTTGTTCTGGCCGCGCAACGGATTCACGCCGACGCCGCGGCGTCCGATATTGCCGGTCACCATTGCGAGGTTTGCAATCGCGATCACGGTGGTCGAACCCTGGCTGTGCTCGGTGACGCCCAGACCGTAGTAGATCGCGCCGTTGCCGCCGGTGGCGAACAGCCGCGCCGCTTCGCGCAATTCCTCCGGATCGACACCGGTGTGAATGGCAACCGCCTCCGGGCTGTTCTTCGGCAGCGAGACGAACGACGCCCAATCCTGGAATTCGCTCCAGTCGCAACGCTCGCGAATGAACGCCTCGTCGGCGAGGCCCTCGGTGACGATCACATGCGCGAGCGCGGTCATCACTGCGACGTTGGTGCCGGGCAGCAGCGGCAGATGATGAGACGCCTTGAGATGCGGGCCTTCGACCATTTCGGTGCGCCGCGGATCGATCACGATCAGCTTGGCGCCCTGACGCAGGCGCTTCTTCAGGCGCGAAGCGAACACCGGATGCGCGGCGACCGGGTTGGCGCCGATGACGATGACGACATCGGTCTCTTCGACCGAGTCGAAATCCTGCGTGCCCGCGGACGTGCCGAACGTGGTCGAGAGACCGTAGCCGGTCGGCGAATGGCAGACGCGGGCGCAGGTATCGACGTTGTTGTTGCCGAAGCCGGCGCGGATCAGCTTCTGCAGCACGTAGACTTCTTCGTTGGTACAACGCGACGACGTAATGCCGCCGATCGAATCGCGGCCGTACTTGGTCTGGACCCGCTTCAGTTCGGACGCCGCATACGAGAACGCCTCGTCCCACGACACTTCCTGCCACGGGTCGGTGATCTTCTTGCGGATCATCGGATTGAGGATGCGCTCCTTGTGGGTGGTATAGCCCCACGCGAAGCGGCCCTTGACGCAGGAGTGGCCGCGATTGGCCTTGCCGTCCTTGTAAGGCACCATGCGGACGACTTCCTCGCCGCGCATCTCGGCCTTGAACGAACAGCCGACGCCGCAATAGGCGCAGGTCGTGACCACCGAATGCTCGGGCTGGCCGATCTCGATCACCGACTTTTCGGTGAGCGTCGCGGTCGGGCAGGCCTGCACGCAGGCGCCGCACGATACGCATTCCGAACCGAGGAAGCTCTCGCTCATGCCCGGCGACACGCGGCTGTCAAAGCCGCGACCCGAAATCGTCAGCGCGAAGGTGCCCTGCACTTCCTCGCAGGCCCGCACGCAACGCGAGCAGACGATGCACTTCGACGGATCGTAGGTGAAGTACGGATTCGACTCGTCCTTTGGCATCCAGCGGTCGTTGGCGGACCCGCCGGACTTGCCGCCGGCTTTGGCGAACACATGGTTCTCGCCCTCGTAACCGTAACGCACGTCGCGCAGGCCGACCGCGCCGGCCATGTCCTGCAGTTCGCAGTCGCCGTTCGCCGCGCAGGTCAGGCAGTCCAGCGGATGATCGGAGATATAAAGCTCCATCACCCCTTTGCGGATTTTCTTCAGGCGATCGGTCTGGGTATGGATCACCTGCCCCGCCATCACCGGCGTGGTGCAGGAGGCCGGCGTTCCGGCGCGGCCTTCGATCTCGACGAGGCACATCCGGCAGGAGCCGAACGCATCGACCATGTCGGTCGCGCACAATTTCGGGATTTGCGTGCCCATATCCATGGCGGCGCGCATGATCGAGGTGCCTTCAGGGACCGTGACGCTCTGTCCGTCGATGGTCAGCGTCACCATCTTTTCGGACTTCGAGCGTGGCGTGCCGAAATCGGTTTCGTGAATGAGCGACATGGTCGGCTCCTTACTCAGCAGCTTGCAGGCGCGACGGTGCGCCGAAATCTTCGGGGAAATGTTTCAGCGCGCTCATCACCGGGTACGGCGTGAAGCCGCCGAGCGCACAGAGCGATCCGAACTTCATGGTGTTGCAGAGGTCTTCGACCACCGCGATGTTGGCGGCGACCTGCTCGCCCTTGCGGATCTTGTCGATGGTCTCGACGCCGCGGGTCGAACCGATCCGGCACGGCGTGCACTTGCCGCAGGATTCGATGGCGCAGAATTCCATCGCGAACCGCGCCTGCTTCGACATATCGACGCTGTCGTCGAACACGACGATGCCGGCGTGACCGATCAGACCGTCGCGCGCGGCGAATGCCTCGTAGTCGAACGGCGTATCGAACAGCGCCCGCGGGAAATAAGCCCCGAGCGGCCCGCCGACCTGCACAGCGCGCACCGGACGGCCCGTGAACGTGCCGCCTGCGATGTCATCGACGATCTCGCCGAGCGTGAGGCCGAACGCGACCTCGAACAGCCCGCCATGCTTCACGTTGCCCGCGATCTGCAGCGGCATCGTTCCGCGCGAGCGGCCGACACCGAATTCCGAATAGGCCTTGGCGCCGCCGTCGAGAATGAACGGGATCGCCGCGAACGACAGCACGTTGTTGATGACGGTCGGCTTGCCGAACAGGCCCTGATGCGCCGGCAGCGGCGGCTTGGCGCGCACCAGACCGCGGCGGCCTTCGAGGCTTTCCAGCAGCGAGGTTTCCTCGCCGCAAACATAAGCACCGGCGCCGACGCGCACCTCCATGTCGAACGCATGCGCGGAGCCGCCGACGCTCTTGCCGAGAAATCCGGCGCGGCGCGCGGCCTTGATCGCGGCATTCATCGCCACGATGGCGTGCGGATACTCCGAGCGGATGTAGATGTAGCCGCGTGTCGCGCCGACCGCGACGCCCGCGATCGTCATTCCCTCGATCACGACGAACGGATCGCCTTCCATGATCATGCGGTCGGCGAACGTGCCGCTGTCGCCCTCGTCGGCGTTACAGACGATGTATTTCTGGTCGGCGCTGGTTTGCGCCACCGTCTTCCACTTGATGCCGGTCGGGAAACCAGCGCCGCCGCGGCCGCGCAATCCCGACTTCGTCACATCGTCGAGAATGCCGTCAGTGCCGAGTGACAGCGCACGCAGCAGCCCCTTGTAGCCGTCATGCGCCTTGTAGTCGTCGATCGAGCGCGGATCGATCACGCCGCAATTCTTGAAGGTCAGGCGGGTTTGCCGCTTCAGCCAGGGAAGCTCGTCGGCGATGCCGAGCCGCAGCGGGTGCGGGCCATCGGCCATCATCGCATCGAACAGCGATGCTGCATCCTCGACGGTGGCGGGACCGAACGCAACGCGGCCATTGGTGGTCGCCACTTCCACCATCGGTTCGAGCCAGCACATGCCGCGCGAACCCGTTCGCACGATCTCGAGCGCGATGCCCCGCTTGGCGGCGACGGCCTCGAAAGCAACCGCGATCTCGTCGGCACCGACGGCAACCGCTGCGGCGTCGCGCGGAATGTAAACGCGCATGCTCATTGCTTTGCCTCTGTCACCAACGCATCGAGCCGGCTTTCGTTCAGCCGCCCGACGACACGGCCGTCGAGCATCGCGGACGGCGCCGTCGCACAAAGCCCGAGGCAATAGATCGGCTCGAACGTGACGCGGCCATCGGCCGTGGTGTGTCCGATCGGGATCCCCAGCGCCGCTTCGGCGCGTGCCGCGAGTGCATCGCCGCCGGCCGCCTGGCAGGCTTCGGCGCGGCAGAGTTTCAGCACGCGCTTGCCCGCAGGCTCGCTGCGAAAATCATGGTAGAACGTGACGACGCCGTGCACTTCCGCGCGCGACAGGGTCAGCGCTTCGGCGATCATCGGAATCGCGGGCTCGGGCACATACCCGAACGCTTCCTGCATCGCGTGAAGGATCGGCAACGCCGGCCCCTCAAGCGACTTGAGTTCGTCGATAATCTGGAGCGCCTTGGGGGCGCTCCACGGCTCATATGCCGCCATGCTGAATGTCCTGGACCGATCTCTTGTATGCCAGCGTGATGAAATATCGGTTTCCGATCAAGACTCGTTCTAAATGCTGCGATTGCAAAAGCCTATCAAGGCCTTGAGCCGGGGCTGCCGAGGCCGATTCGGGTCAATTTTGCGGTGCAAAACGGCTGCTCGAGACCTGCGGCAGCTTGCCGCACCTTTTTGTGATCGGCCGTCAGGCAGACGCCGCCTTTTTGGCCTCGCTGACCAGCGCCATGGCAATGGGGGTCATGGGCTCCCGGATCGGAACGACAAGGCCCACGGTATGGACGCTTTCCGGGTCGGTGATCGGGATCGAGCGCACCTTGTCGGTCAGCCCGAGCGTTTCCGCCAAAAGGCCCGGCATCACACTCGCCCATCGTCCGGTGCGGACATGGGCGTACAGCACGATCATCGAATTGGATTCGAGAGTCGGCGAAACCCGCGTCCCGGCCTGCTCAAGCATGCGGTCGATGATGCGGCGGTTCTGCATGTCCGGCGTCAGCAGGCATAGCGGAATGCTGCCGACCTCGGCCCAGGTCACGCTCTCGCGGTCGCCCAACGCGCCATCCGCGGACGTCAGCAGGCGGTAGTTCTCGCGATAGAGCGACACCGTGCTGACGTTGCCGAGCGGCTCGTTGTCCAGATAGGTCAAGCCCGCATCGACCTCGAAATTCTCGATCAGCCGCAGGATTTCGATCGAGGTGCGCGACAGGATGGTGAAGCGGACGCCCGGATGGCGGGCGCGAAACGGCGTCGTCAGCGTCGCCGTCATCGCCAGCGCGGTCGGGATCGCGGCGATCCTGATGTGGCCGGTCAGGCCGCGCTTCAAGGATTCGACATCCTGCCGCATGGCGCGGGAGTCGTTGACGATCCGCCGGGCCCATTCCAGCACCCGCTCGCCTTCGGGCGTAAAACCCTGAAACCGCGAGCCGCGCTTGACCAGCATCATGCCGAAACTTTCTTCGAGCTGCTTGATCGCGGCGGAAAGCGTGGGCTGGCTGACGTTGCACAGCTCCGCAGCGCGCCCGAAATGCTGCTCGTGCGCCAGCGCAATCATGAATTCGAGTTTGTCGATCATCGGCTGCCCAGATGCCGGTCGCTCAGGACCGGAGCAACCCGCAAGGGCCGACATATCATGAAACAGGCCAGGTGCGACAATAAAGCAGGCGGCAGCAAAACGCCGCTTGCAGCGTGGCTCGGGGCCAATCGGCGCAAGACTTGAATTAACAGAACGAGACCCGGACCACGAAAAAGGAGCCGTGCGGGATCAAGCCGCACGGCTCCTTTTGATGACTGTCGGTTGATCCGATTCCGTCTTCGAAGAGGCAATGCGCGGCGGCGAAAGATGTTCCGCGGCCGGCGCATCGCCGTTGCGATTTTGTCGTGTGATAGCCGCGCCCGCGACGGCGCCATGACGGCGATTGTCGCGGCGGCATCAGCGGCGGCAACGGCGTCGTCTGGTGGTTTTCGCAGCAGGAAGAAACGCAAGGACATCGGCTGACCGTTACGCCTTGAGAGCATTCGCCAGCGCCGATCCGGCTGGCGACCGAGGGCAAAGCTGTTAGGATCGGGTCAAACAATCTAAACAAAAACATCAGGACGGAGGATCGCCATGGACGCCATGACTCCCGCTTCTGCGCAGGCCGCTGACGCGCATTCCCATCTCGTTCGCCCCGACAGCATGGAATGGCAGAAGACCCGTTTTCCCGGTTGCGAAGCCAAGACGCTGCTGTTCGATCGCAAGACCGGCCTGATGACCGCGCTGATGCGGTTCGCGCCGGGCGCTATCCTGCCCGACCACGAGCACGTCAATATCGAGCAGACCTACGTTCTCGAAGGCTCGCTGGTCGACAAGGAAGGTCCGGCGCAAGGCATCGAATGCAAGGCCGGCGAATTCATCTGGCGCGAGCAAGGCTCTCGCCACGTCGCGTGGTGTCCGGACGGCGGACTGATGCTCGCGATCTTCCAGGTGCCGAACAAGTTCTTCGAGGCCGACGGCCGTGTCATCGACGCCGCGGGCGAGGATTGGGACGAGACCTGGGGCCACACGCGCAAGGGCTGATATCATCGTCGAAATACGACGGTCTCACGAACGCTATGAGATTCGCCCGTCCGCGACGGCATGACAGGCAACGAGCGCGCCAGCGCTGTCGGTCATGACCGGCAGCTCGGTCCGGCAGCGGTCGAACGCCAGCGGACAGCGCGGATGGAAGCTGCATCCGCCCGGCGGCGAGATCGGGTTGGGAATCTCGCCGACCACCGGCTTGCGCTGCCGGCCGACCATGTCGAGATCGGGAACGGCATCGAGCAGCATCCGCGTATACGGATGGCGCGGCCGCGCGAACAATTCGTCGCGCGGCGCGACCTCGACCAGCCGGCCGAGATACATCACGCCGACGCGGGTCGCCATCTGCCGCACCACCGCGAGATTGTGCGAGATGAACAGATAGGTCAGACCGAGGCGATCCTGCAGATCGCGCATCAGATTGAGAATCTGCGCCTGCACGGATACGTCGAGGGCCGACGTCGGCTCGTCGCACACGATGAATTCCGGATTGGCCGACAGCGCACGCGCGATCGCGATGCGTTGGCGTTGTCCTCCGGAAAACTCGTGCGGATATTTCCGGCTATCGGTCCGGCTCAGTCCAACGAGTTGCAGCAGTTCGGCCACGCGCTGCTCGGCCGCGGCGCCGTCGGCGATACCAAAGGCGCGGATCGGCTCGGCGACGATGCGATCGACGCGCCAGCGCGGGTTGAGACTCGCGAACGGATCCTGGAAAATCATCTGCAGACGTTGCCGCAGCTTCTCGCGGGCGGCGGCGCTGCGGGGGTCCGACATCGAAATGCCGTCGATCGTCACGTCGCCGGACGTGGGCTGCTGCAAGCCGACGACCATGCGGGCGACCGTCGATTTGCCGGAGCCGGATTCCCCGACAAACGCAAACGTCTCGCGGCGCGCTATCTCGAACGACAGATCCGCGACCGCGGTCAGCGTCTGCCGCGGCGCACCTGCGACGACTCGTTCCAGCCACGGCCGCGACACGTCGAACCGGCAGGTCAGCCGATCGGCCCTGACCAGCGGCGCGGATGCCAGGTCCTTCGTCTCCGCGCTCATATCGCCGCCTTCGCGTGAAGCCAGCACGCAGCCCTGGAGCGTTCCGCTTGCAGCAGTTCCGGCCTCTCGACGACGCAGCGAGCGAACGTGTGCGGACAGCGCGGGTTGAAAGCGCAACCCTTCGGAATCGCATCGAGGCGCGGCATCGTTCCGGGAATCTGCGTGAGGCGCCCGGCCGCCGCCACCAGCGTCGGGATCGCGCCCATCAAGCCCTGGGTATAGGGATGATGCGCGTTCTTGATGACGTCTCGCGCCGGGCCGATCTCCGCGATCCGTCCGGCATACATCACCGCGACGCGGTCCGCGGTTTCGGCGATGACGCCCATGTCGTGGGTGATCAGCATGATGGCGACACGGTGCTCGCGGCACAGCCGTTTCATCAGGCCGATGATCTGCGCCTGCACCGAGACGTCGAGCGCCGTGGTCGGCTCGTCGGCGATGATCAGCTCCGGATCGGCGGCCAGCGCCAGCGCCAGCACCACCCGCTGACGCATGCCGCCGGAGAATTGATGCGGATAGGCATCGATCCTGCGGCTCGCCGCCGGAATGCCGACATCGGTGAGCAGGGCGACGGCGCGCTCGCGTGCAGCTGCGGGCTTCATGCCGGTGTGAAGCTGGATGGTCTCCGAGAGCTGCTCGCCGATCCGGAACAGCGGATTGAGCGCCGTCAGCGGGTCCTGAAACACCATGCTGATGCGTTTGCCGCGAATCCGGCGCAAGCCATCTGCGGGCAGATTGTCGATCCGTTCGCCCTTGAGCCTGATTTCGCCGCCGGCGATGCGGCCAGGCGGTTCGAGCAGCCCGATGATCGCAGCCCCGGTGATCGACTTTCCCGCGCCGGATTCGCCGACCACGCCCAAAATCTCGCCGGCCGCGATATCGAACGACACGCCGTCGAGGGCCGTCAGAATGCCGCGTCGCGTCGGAAATTCGACACGGAGATTGCGAACGGACAACAACGGCTCGTTCATCGCAGCTTCGGGTTGAGAGCGTCGCGCAGCCAGTCGCCGAACAGATTGATGGCGAGCGCGAGGATCACCAGGGCGAGCGAGGGAAACAACAGGATCCACCACTCTCCCGAAAACAGAAATTGCTGACCGATCCGGATCAGCGTCCCGAGCGAGGGCTGGGTTGGCGGCATTCCGACGCCGAGGAACGACAGCGTCGCCTCCTCAAGAATCGCGAGCGCCAGATTGATGGTGGCGATGACGAGTACGGGACCGGCGACGTTGGGCAACACATGGCGGATCATCACCGGAAACGGCCGCAGCCCGATGACGCGGGCGGCGTCGACATACTCCTTGCGCTTTTCCACCATCGTCGAGGCCCGCACCGTGCGGGCATATTGCGCCCAGTTCGACAGGCCGATGGCGATGGTCATCACCGCGAAGGTCATCTGCTCGTGCAGCGAGGGAGGCATCAGCCCGCGCGCAACGCCGAACACCAGAAGCGCCACGAGGATGGCGGGAAACGAGAGCTGGATATCGGCGATGCGCATGATGAGCGCCTCGATCCGGCCGCCGACATAGCCGGCGACGAGGCCGAGCGTCACGCCGAACACGAGCGAGAAGACCGTCGAGGCGAAGCCGATCAGCAGCGACACGCGCGTGCCGTAGAGAATGGCCGAGTACACGTCCCGGCCTTGACTGTCCGCGCCCAGACCGAACGTCATGCCGGAGCCTGCGCCCGCTTCGCCCGGTGGCGTGAAGCCGTCCATCAGGTTGAGTGTGGCGGCATCGAACGGGTTCTGCGGCGTGATGACGTTCGCGAACACAGTGGCAAGAATAATCAGGCCGCTGACAAACGCCGCGCCGATGGCGACCGGCGAGGTGCGAAACGAATAGCCGACATCGGAATCCCACGCGCGCGCCAGCCAGCCTGTTCCGGCTGGACCGCCCGCTTCGTTTCCGGATTGTGAGACCACGCCCTCGCCTTCCTCAGGATTTCAGCCGCGGATCGATCGTCACATAAACAAGATCGGTCATGAAATTCACCACCGCGAACACGAAGGCGACGAACATCAGGTAAGCGGCCATCACCGGAATATCGACGAACTGCACGGCATTGACGAACAGCGCGCCGAGGCCGGGCCACTGGAACACGCTCTCGGTGACGATGGCGAACGCGATGACCGAACCGAGTTGCAGGCCGACGATGGTGATGACGGGAATCATGGTGTTGCGCAAGGCGTGACGAAACAGGATGCGCCGCTCCGGCAGGCCGCGCGCGCGTGCAAACCGCACATACTCGGCGCGCAGGGTTTCCAGCATTTCGGCGCGCACCAGCCGCATGATGAGCGTCAACTGGAAAAAGCCCAGCGTCAGCACCGGCAGCACCAGTGACTTGCGTCCGCTTTCGGTCAGAAGGCCCGTCGTCCACCAGCCGATCCGCACCACGTCTCCGCGGCCGAACGACGGCAGCCAGCCGAGCGTGACGGCGAACAGATAGATCAGCCCGATGCCGATCAGGAACGTCGGCAGCGAGACGCCGATCAGCGAGACGACCATGATGGCGTTCGCAACGACACCGCGGCGGTTGATCGCGGCGTAGACGCCGAACACAACGCCGAACACGAACGCGAACAGCGCGGACAGCACCGCGAGCTCGAGCGTGGCGGGCAGCCGCTCGGCGAGCAGATCGGCCACGGGGCGCGCCTGGCGGTAGGAAATACCGAAGTCGCCCTGCGCGGCATGACCGAGGAATCGGGCGAACTGAACCGGAAACGGATCGTTCAGCCCGAGCCGTTCCGTGAGTTCGGCGCGATCGGCATCGGTCGCTTCCTGCCCGGCCAGCGTTGCGACCGGATCGCCAACGAAACGGAACATGGAGAAAGCGATCAGCCCCACCGTCAGGATGACGAGGGCGCCCTGCAACATGCTGCGGACAAGATGCGCGATCATCTGAACGGTTGCGGGAGCTGTTCAGGCTCCCGCAATCCTGTTCGCGATCAGTTAGTCTTGAACGATACGTATTTCATCTTCGGCTGGTTCGCCACGTCGACCGGGATGTCGAATCCCGACTTCATGCCATAGGCGAGCGTCTGATGATGCACCGGCAGATAGATGACCTCCTCCTTGAACAAGGTCCAGAGCTTGGCGATCGTCGCGTCGCGCTTGGCCTTGTCGACCTCGCTCGACAGCGATTCGATCATCTTGTCGGCGTCGGCGTTGGCGTAGCGGGTCGCGTTCCAGCTGCCGTACTTGTCGGCGCGGGAGTGATACAGGAACGAAAAGACATATTCCGAATCGAACGTCGGCACGCCCCAGCCGAGCATATAGAACTCGGTCTCCGGCGGCACTTTCTGGATCAGCGGGAAGTGGATCGACTTCGATTGCGAGACCAGATTCACCTTGACGCCGATCTGACCCCACATGCCGACCGCCGCCTGACAGATCGCCTCGTCGTTGACGTAACGGTCGTTCGGGCAATGCAGCGTGATGCTGAAGCCGTTCGGATAGCCGGCATCGGCCAGCAGCTTCCTGGCGGCGTTGACGTCGCCCGCAGGAAACGCATCGAGCTCCTTGCTCCAGCCGTTGACAAAGGACGGCGCAATCATGCCGGCCGGCAGCGACTGGCCGCGCATCGCGACGCGCTGGATGGCCTGCCGGTTCAGCGCCATGTTCATGGCCTGCCGCACGCGCTTGTCCGCGAACGGATTCTTGCCCTCGACGTTGTCGGTCTTCAGATCGGCCGAGGCGACATCCATGCCGAAGAAGATGCTGCGATTCTCAGGCCCCACATTGACGCGCAGGTTCTGTTGCCCGCGAAGGCGCTCGATGTCCTGCACCGGCACGTCCTGAACGAAATCGACTTCGCCCGACAGCAGCGCGGCGAGCCGTGTCGCATCGGCCTTGATCGGGATGTAGGTCAGCTCGGTGATCTGCATCGGAAACTGGCCGATGCCCCAATAGCTGTCGTTGCGCTTCATCACCGTCTTCACGTCCGGCTCGCGCGAGACGAGCTGGAACGCACCGGTGCCGTTGGCGTTGCGGACGGCGAAATTTTCTTCCTTGTTCTTGAAGTCCTGCGGCTTCTGAACCTTGTTCGTCTCCGACCATTCCTTGTCCATGATGAAGATATCGGTCAGCGTATTCGGAAGCAGGGGATTGGGGCCCCTGGTCTTGATCAGAACGGTCAGGGGATCGACCTTGGTGACGCTTTCGATCGAGGTGATCGCGCCCTTCATGTCCGAGGTCGGCTGCCGCGCGCGGTCGAGCGAGAACACCACATCGTCGGCGTCGAACGCATTGCCGTTGTGAAATTTCACGTTGGGCCGGAGTTTGAACTCCCAGATCGCCGGATCGTCGGTGATCTTCCAGGAGACAGCGAGCGCTGCGACTTCCTTGCCCTGAAAATCGCGATGGATCAGCGGCTCATAGAAGTGATGGGCCAATGCGTGGGTCGGGCCTTCGTTCTGGGCATGCGGATCGAGCGTGAGGCTATCGCCCGATCGCGCCCATTTCAGCGGGCGGGCGTCCGCCGCCACGGTCGCGAGCAGCAAGGCCGCGGACAGAGCGAGCGCGAACCGGCCGTGGCGCATGTGAATGACAGACCGATGGCTGACGCCGCCGGATTTCATAGGATGATGAATCATGATGTGATCTCCGCGAGAGGCCTGAAAAATGGTTCCGTCCGTCGCTTGCCGGTAGCGGATTATAGGCCCGGGACTTGACCTGTCATCAGCCATCTTGTCTCGGGACGCGCAGGAAATCGGCGGTTCGATATCGCTGCGAAATCGGCTGCTCGAAACGATGACTGCCGGGCGAAGAACTGGCGGAGAGGAGGGAGAAGAACCCCAAATTACTCTCGTAATGATATCCGTGATTTAGTCAGGCTGCTCCGCTGGTGGTCTTAAAGTCAGGCCGCCCGACAGACGAAACCGTCTCAAGCCATATCGCGATCGAGCAAGCACCAATCATGGTGTCCCTTACGGTGTGCCTTGGGGCATAAAAGTTTTTGCTGACGGCACTGGCTCCGGATTGGCTTTGCCCGGACCAGCCGAGTGAATTTCATTAGGCAACCCCCACCCCTTGATCGCCGCATAGACCGCCGGGATGACGATCAGTGTCAGTGCGGTTGATGACACCATGCCGCCAATCATCGGCACAGCAATGCGCTGCATCAGCTCCGAGCCAGCGCCGGTGCTCCACAGGATCGGGACCAGTCCGCCCATGATGGCAATCACGGTCATCATTTTGGGACGGACTCGCTCCACCGCGCCCAGCATGATGGCGTCATGCAGATCGGCCCGCGTCAACCGCTCGCCCTTTGCAGCGCGCGCCGCTTTCACCTCCGCAAGCGCATGGTCGAGATAGATCAGCATGATGACGCCGGTCTCGGCCGCCACGCCGGCCAGCGCGATGAAACCTACCGCCACGGCGACCGAGAAGTTGAAGCCGAGCCACCACATCAGCCACAGGCCGCCGACCAGCGCGAACGGCAGCGACAGCATCACAATCAGGGTTTCGGTCAGACGCCGGAAATTCAGGTACAGCAGCAAGAAGATGATCAGCAGCGTCAGCGGCACCACAATCTTGAGCTTCGCCTTGGCGCGTTCGAGGTACTCGAACTGCCCGCTCCACACGACATAGGAGCCGGGCGGGAACTGGATGCTGGCGGCCACCGCGGCCTTGGCATCGGCGACATAGCCGCCAAGATCGCGGTCGCGGATATCGACAAAGATATAGATCGCAAGCTGACCGTTCTCGGTGCGGATCGTGGTCGGCCCGCGCGTGAGCTTGATGGCTGCGACCTCGCCGAGCGGCACCGTGCCGCCGGCCGGCATGCCGACAAGGACATCCCGCGCAATCGATTGCGGATCGCTGCGCAGATCGCGCGGATAGCGCACATTGACGCCGTACCGCTCGCGTCCCTCGACGGTTGTCGTGATGGTCTCACCACCGAGCGCGGTCGAAACCGTGTCCTGCACGTCGCTGACCATCAGGCCATAGCGCGCCAGCGAATCGCGATTGGGCACGACCTCCATGTAGTATCCGCCGATCACCCGCTCCGCATAGGCGCTCGATGTTCCCGGCACAGCCTTGACCACAACCTCGATCTGCCGCGCGAGCTTTTCCATCTCGACGAGATCGGTGCCGAGCACCTTGATGCCGATCGGCGTGCGGATGCCGGTCGCCAGCATGTCGGTGCGCGCCTTGATCGGCATGGTCCACGCATTGGAGACGCCGGGGAACTGCAACGCCTTGTCAAGCTGGGCAATCAGGCCATCGACCGTCAAACCCGCGCGCCATTGCGCCTTGGGCTTCAGATTGACCACAGTCTCGATCATCTCGGTCGGCGCCGGATCGGTGGCGGTTTCGGCGCGGCCTGCCTTGCCATAGACCGACTCCACCTCGGGAAACGTCTTGATGATCTGGTTCTGGGTTTGCAGGATTTCCGCGGCCTTGGTCACCGACAGACCCGGCAACGTCGTCGGCATGTACATCAGCGTGCCTTCGTTCAGGCTCGGCATGAACTCGGTGCCCAGCCGGCTGGCCGGCCAGATCGACACGATCAGCGCCGCAACGGCGAGCGCGATCGTCAGTGTCTTTGCCTTCAAGACGCCTTCGATCACCGGCCGGTAAACCCAGATCAGAAAGCGATTGACCGGATTTTTGTGTTCCGGAACGATCTTGCCGCGGATAAAGATCACCATCAGCGCCGGCACCAGCGTGACCGACAAAATCGCTGCCGCCGCCATCGCAAACGTCTTGGTGAACGCCAGCGGACTGAACAGCCGCCCTTCCTGCGCTTCCATGGTGAAGATCGGCAGGAACGAGACGGTGATAATGAGAAGGCTGAAAAACAGTGCCGGCCCGACTTCGCTGGCGGCCTCGATCAACACCTCGATGCGTGGTTTGTCCGCAGCCGCACGTTCGAGATGCTTGTGCGCGTTCTCGATCATTACGATGGCCGCGTCGATCATCACGCCGATGGCGATCGCAATGCCGCCCAGACTCATGATGTTGGAGCCGAGGCCCAGCACCTTCATGGCTGCGAACGCCATCAGGATGCCGACGGGCAGCATCAGGATCGCCACCAGCGCGCTGCGCACATGCAGCAGGAACACGAAACACACCAGCGCGACGATCACGCTTTCCTCGATCAGGGTGGCCTTTAGAGTCTCGATGGCATCGTGGATCAGTCTGGAGCGGTCATAGACCGGAATGATCTCGACGCCTTTCGGCAAGCTCGACGCCATTTCGACAAGGCGCGCCTTGACGTTGTCGATGACGTCGAGCGCGTTCTGGCCGAAGCGCTGCAAGGCGATGCCGCTCGCAACTTCACCCTCCCCGTTCAGCTCGGTGATGCCGCGCCGCTCGTCAGGGCCAAGCTCGATACGCGCGACATCCTTGAGCAAAACTGGCGTTCCTCCGTCGACCTTGAGCACGACGTTCGACAGGTCCGCGACACTTCTGAGGTATCCGCGCCCGCGCACGATGAATTCGAACTCGGACAACTCCACTGTCCGCCCACCGACATCCATGTTGCTACCGCGAATGACGTCGCGAACCTTGGACAGCGGGATGTTCAGCGAACGCAATCGGTTAGGATCGACGACAACATTGTACTGCTTGACGAAGCCGCCGACGCTCGCGACCTCCGCAACGCCCTCTGCCTTGGCGATGCCGAAACGCACGTTCCAGTCCTGCAACGAGCGCAAGTCCGCCAGCGACATATCCTTCGACTGCAGGGCGTATTGATAAACCCAACCGACGCCGGTGGCGTCGGGGCCGAGCGTGGGCGTCACGCCGGCGGGGAGCTTGCGCGCCGCGGCGTTGAGATATTCCAGCACGCGCGAGCGCGCCCAGTAGATATCGGTTCCGTCCTCGAAGATGATGTAGACAAACGACACGCCGAAGAACGAGAAGCCGCGAACCACTTTCGATTTCGGCACCGTCAGCATTGCTGTCGATAGCGGATAGGTGACCTGATCCTCGATCACCTGCGGCGCCTGCCCCTTGTATTCGGTGTAGACGATGACCTGGGTGTCGGAGAGATCCGGGATTGCGTCGAGCGGCAAATGCTTGAGTGCATAGAGGCCTGCCGCAACCGCAAACGCGGTGCCGATCAAGACCAGTACAAGGTTGCGGGCCGACCAGTCGATCAGGCGGGCGATCATTGCGGTTTCTCCGCATTGCCGAAACCTTGATTGGCAAGACCTTGCAGCGCCGCTTTCAGATTACTTTCGGCGTCGATCAGGAAGTTGGCGGATACAACGACCTGGTCGCCATCCGCAACGCCTTCCATGATTTCCACCCGGCCATCGCCGCGCCGCCCGAGCTTGACCTCGCGCGGCTCGAAGCGTCCCTCGCCTTTGTCGATAATCACGACTTGACGGGTGCCGCTGTCGATCACGGCGCTGTTGGCGACGGTCAGGACCGGAGCCGCCGTTCCGGTGGCGATCTCGACTTCAGCGTACATATCTGGGCGCAGCAGATTTGCCGGATTGGGCAGTTCAATTCTGATTCGTGCCGTCCGTGTTTCCGCCTTGAGATGCGGATAGATCAGCGTGACCTCGCCGCTAAAGGTGCGGTCCGGATACGCGCGCAGCTTGACAGTGGCCTTCTGCCCAACGGCGACCAGCGACAGATCGCGCTCCGCCACGTCAACCATGACCCAGACGTTGTCGTGATCGACGATGCGAAACAGCACATCGCCCGATGCGGCCCGCATGCCGTTAGTCGCGTTGCGCTCGATGATCTCGCCGTCCTGCGGCGCAGGCCAGGTCATCGACACCGGCACCTCGCGCGTGCGTTCGATCGTGGCGATCAGCGACTCCGGCGCACCCAAATTCTCCAGCCGCCGCCGCGCGCCTTTCAGAGCCTGCGACGGCACAGCGCCTTCCGCTCGCGCGTTCAGCGCCGAGAGATATTCCGCTGCCGCACTCGACAATCCCGGACCGTAGACACGCATCAGCGGCTGGCCCTTCTTGACGAACGTGCCTGTGGTGACATCCTCGACCGCATCGACGAATCCATCGAAGCGCAGCGACACGACCGACACCCGGCGCTCGTCCTGCTGCACGGCTCCGGGAACGCGCAGCGGCACGCTCAACACCTGCATCTCGACCGGCTCGGAGCGGACGCCGGTTTTCTGAATCTTGCCCGGGCTGAACTTGACCGAGCCATCGTCCGTATCGTCGCCTTCATAGACGGGGAGATAATCCATCCCCATGTTGTCCAGCTTCGGCGTCGGCGAGGTGTCCGGCAGACCCATCGGGTTGCGATAATACTTGATGCGCTTCTCGCTCCCTTTGGCCATCGCGCCTGAGGATGTGTCAGCGGACATCGAACCGCCACCACCCTGCATCGCTGCGGGCAAAACAGACCCGAACCAGTTGGAGCGACCAGCAAGCAGGCCGATGGCCCCGGCGGCAACGATCGCCACGACCATGACGGGCATATTCAACGACGGCTTCATAGGGATCCTCCCGCGAGACGTTCCATCTCGGCGTATTTCGTCTGCAATTCGACCTTGAGCTTGAGCAGTTCCAGTTGAACGCTGCGCAACCGCCGCTCCGCCTCGAACACCACGGAGAGATCGGTCGAGCCCGCTTCAAATCCGTTGCGCGCGTTATCGACCGAGGAGCGCGCCGGCGGCAGTTGGCGCGCAACGTAAATCTGGATCACCTTGCGCAGCGCATCGAACCCGAACCACGCATCTGCGATGTCGCCGTCGATCCGCAAGCGAAGCGCTTCGTTGCGCGCCTGAGCGGCATTGAGCTTCGCTCCCGCGGCACGCTGCTCGGCGTTCTTCGCCTCGTATTGCAACGGCAGTTTGACGCCGACCAGAAATTCACCCGTATCCGCGACGCGAGGACGCTGCACGTACTTCGCGCCAAGGGTAAGGTCCGGAACGAAATTGAGATCAGTGAGCGATTTGGTGCGGGACGCTGAATCCGTTTGTGCTCCGGCCTGCGCCAGCAAGGGATTGGCCGAGCGCGCCTGCGCAAGAACCTGAGTGAGATTGATCTGCTTCACGGTGCGAAAGCCGGCTGGGGCGGCGAGCGGGGCCAATGGCTGACGTCCGATCAAGGCATTCAGGCGCGCAGCGGCGGACTTCATCTCGCCCTGCCGGCGCACAACTTCGCCCTCCGCGGTCGCGGCTTCGATCTCCGCCTTGATGACATCCTGCTGATCGACCGAGGTTGCGCCATAGCGCGATCGGAGCAGACCGAGAATTTCGTCGAAGCGCCGCTTGATATCCTGCGAGACGCCGACAGCTTCATAGGCTGCGTTGTATTCGCCATGGGTCGCGATCACACGCGCGACCAGTTCGGTCACCACAGCGCGCCCCTGAAACCGGGTGGCGTCGGCCTCCGAGCGCGCAATACCGCGCTCGAGCTCATACTTGCCGCCGAGCTTGATGTCCTGCTCGATGCCGATGCGCCGCTGGGCAACGCCCTGCCGGTTCACATCCCACGCTTCCAGAACGAGCGTCGGATCGGCCAACACACCCGCCGCGCCGATTTTGTGGACCGCAGCATCGAACTCCAGCGCCGCAGCGGCGACGGTGGGATTGAGGCGGCGCGCGAGTACGACGACGCTCTCGACTGTCGCGCCCGGCTGCGACTGGTCAACCGTCAGCTTCGGCCGCGCCTCTCCTGCGAGCACGCCGCGATGGCTCGCGGCCAAAGTGCCCAATCCGCACAGCACGGCAATTGCCGCTCGGCAGATTCCCTTGGTCGACATGACTGCACTCCTGATTTCTCCCGGCCGTCAAATGCGGCCGCAAACGCGGATACGACGCCGTCCGGTCGCAAGGCGCCGGACTCGTCGAACGGTTTTTAGGGAATCAGGCTCGGGGAGGACGGGCGGGAGGCGGCTGTCCAAGTCCGTCCGCCAAAGCATCGTTGGCGAAGGAGCGTTCGCTGGTGAACGCGACGGATTGCATAAAGCTGTTCGGTGCGACGGGCGCGGCCTGGAACGTCGTTACCACGCAGATCGCCATGCAAGGGCACTCCTTGCAACCATCACAGCCATTGCGCATCGCTTCGTCGGGACAGCACGGCATGTCGCCGGACATCTGATCCATGGAATTCTGATCCATGGAATTCTGATCCATGGAATGATGCATAGAACCCGGCCCGGTCTTGGCAGCAGCCGGCACGGCCATCGGCGCGCTGGCCAGACCGGCCATCACCACCACTGCAAGCAAGGTGCGCAAGAACGACGGCATCTTCATCGCTCAAGTGTCGCACGGACGCGGTTCCTGCGAAAGCCACTCGGGTTCACGAATTAGAGATGGACGTCAGCGTTAACCTCGTTCCGGGGCAGACGACGATGAAACGCTAATTATACAAGGGCAGCCGCGACATTATTGTGGAAGAGATCAGCTTCACGGATGTAACGCTTCAACATCAGCAGATCGTTCGCGGCCCAACATTTAGCTGACATCGCCATCGCTCCAATGACGACAGACGCGAGCCGCCATTTGTTCTCGACGTTCGATCTACGTTGACGCACGAGGATCGTGGCGGTGGCCCGTTCCGCAACATTGACTTCAGCCAGCCCGACATCTTTGGATGCAATGCATCCCATGCGGCTCCAAAGTCTCTCGGGCGCGTTACGTTGCAATTCGACGCGAGGGAGCGACGACACGATCACAACAGCCAGAATGGCGGAGAGGGAGGGATTCGAACCCCCGATAGGCTTGCACCTATGCCGCATTTCGAGTGCGGTGCATTCGACCACTCTGCCACCTCTCCAGGCCGCAAGGGCGGGCGGCAAATCGCCCGCGGTCGGGCGTGTTCTTAAGCGATGATCGGCTGCCAAACAAGGCAACGCGGCGCGAATTGTCCGACAAATCGCGAGCAAATTACTGCGCGTTCCGGCATGCCGTGATTTAACCGAAAACACTGCGAAAGGCGCGAGCGCGCGTGGTCTCGCAGCCCCGCCTGCTTACTCGCAGTAGCGCTTGCCGTTGAAGGTGAAGCACTTGCCGCCGCCTCCACCACCGGATGACGCGGCCGGCGCGGCCCGCTTCGGCTCCGGGCGTTCCTGCGCGACGCGCGGCTTTGCCGCCGGCGGATCGGGACGCTTGACGCAGACGCCGCTCGAATTCAGCACGAAGCCAGAGTCGCAGGTGATCTGGACGCAGCGATCGCCATCAGCCTTCTGTCCCTTGACGCAGATCAGCGGGCAGACGCGGCTCGTCTTGGCGCGCACACCGTCGAGCGCATCGAGGCTCGCGAGCTTGATCTCAAATGCCGTGCTGGCATTTGTGTTGAACAGCGCAAGCGCCTTCTGCGATTTGTCGTCCCATTTGCCGTCGCTGTTGCCCGGATCGCAGCCGACGCGCTTGAGATGCGCCTGCAGCAGCCGCGCGATATCGCCAGCATCCATTGCAGGCGCGGCAACCACAGGCACCGGCTGATCCGGGGGCGACAGCGACGCGACCTTCGCATTGTCCGATGCGCGCTTGTCCTCCGCCTGCTTTTTTGCGGCCTCCTCGGCCTGGCGCTTGGCGTCCTCGACGCGCTTGCGCGCCTCCTCGACGCCCTGCGCCTTCGCGGCCTCGACCTGCCTGCGCGCATCGTCGGCTTGCTTCCTCGCGTCCTCGGCCTGGCGGCGCGCCTCGTCGAGTTCACGCTTGGCCTGTTCGGCTATCTGCTGACGGGCGATCTCGAGCTCCTTCTTCGATTGCTCGGAGTATTGCCGCTTGGCGTCTTCCGCCTGCTTCGCCGCCTGCTGTTCGAGCTGACGGCGGAAATCATCGGCCTTGGTTTGCGCCTGCTTCTCGGCCAGCGAGCGCGCATCGTCCGCGCGGGCGCGGGCGCGTTCTGCCTCGATCAGCTTGCCTTGCTGCGCGCGGGCGAGATCCGCGTAGAGCCCCGTCCTGTGACTCGCGAGGAAAGAATCCCACGCCTCTTTCGTCGCGATCTGCGCCGCGAATTCATAGTCACGCCGTGCTTCCGCCTGCGGATCTGGCGGCGGCGCCGCAGCCTGCGGCACCAGCGCCACTGTCTCGCCGCCGAGCGAGCCGTAGACGAACGGCTCCTGCCGGTTGCCGGTCTGCTTCAGCACGTCGTCGCGCACGCGGCCGAAGGCCAGGCGCAGATCGAGGCCGGGAGATGCGAGATGCTTCGTCAGCGCGAGCGCGAACGGGCTGTTGGCGCCGTCGCCGTCGGACGCCAGCGCTCCCGCTTTTGCCGCGAATGCGATCAGCGTGTTGGTCTGCTGCGGTTCGATCTCGGCGAGACCGCGGCCGATCGAGCGCGTGCCGATCGAGCGCTTCATCGTCTTGTTGAACGGGTTCTCGCGGCACGCATCGAGAATCACGAGACGCAGCTTCTTCGCCGAATCGAGCGCCTTGAGAATGCGATCGAGCGAAACGGTTTCGTCCTCGACATCGAAGTCGGACACCAGCCGCGCATCGGCCGGGATCAGATAATTGACTCCGTTCACCTCGATGCCATGGCCGGCGTAGTAGACCACGGCCATGTCGGCATTCTGCGCCGACGCGGCGAACTCGCGGATGGTCCGGCGCATCTCCGAGATATTGAGGTCGCGCTTCATCTCGACGACGTTGAAGCCCGCCTTCTTGAAAATGTCGCCCATCGCGGCTGCGTCGCGCATCGGGTTGGCGAGCTGCGGCACATGCTCGTATTTGGAAATGCCCATGATCAGGGCGACGCGGCGCTCGGCGGAAGCAGCACCGGCCCACAGCGGAACCAGCGCCAGAGCGAGCGCCCCGACAAAACTAACTCGTTGTAAAAACTTCACAAAAAATCTGCCCATGAGGCCCGCGCGCGGTCTTGAGGCTTGCGGTCAGTGCCGTTGCATCTTGGTCAGCGGCTCGAAAACACAGGTTCGAAATCAGTCCGATTTTACCGCTCACATCGGCGTTAGGCAACGGACAGATCGCCCAGTTGTTGTGCAGGCTTAATTGCCAAACACGTTGCCGCTCTGAATCCGGCAACTTGCGCCGCCGGTCTTGATCGAGACGATCTCGAGCTGGTTTCCCGTCACCATACTTTTGGTCCGGATCTGGCTCGCGCCTTCCTCCTTGCCGGCGATCACCTGCGCACTGCAGCTGTCGCCCGCAAGATTGACGACGATGTTGCGCGCGCCGCCGCTCCCCATCCGCATGGTGACGTTCATGGTGTTGCCGCTGAAAGTGACCTTGCGGTTGCCGCCGCCCTCGCCGCCGACCGCGTCGCGATTGCCGGTCCGCAGCGCGCCGCGCTTGCTCCCGAACGAGTAGCGCATCCGGCTGAAGGGGCGGCCCTGATCGCTGATATAGACGCTGAATTCGGCGCTGCGCGAGACGTTGCGCATGGTTTCCTCGCCGACGATTTTCTGCTGCCGCTCCTCGCTCCAGGTGATGACGACCGACTTGCCGTAGAGTTGCGCCGGGGCGGCCGACGCGGGCGACAGCGACAGAAGCGGGATGGCCATCAAGGTGACCGCAACGGTGATCGGCAATGCAACGGCGCGCATGAAACTCTCGCGGAGAGGCAATCAGTGCCAGGAGAGTATCTTGGTACCGTAAATTCAGCAATCGACGCCGGTGAAGCCCTGCCAGAAAGCCGTGCCGCAGCCGTTAGTCCTCCTTGCCGCCGCTGCCCTTCGCCGGCCGGTTGGTGAAGCGCGCGTTGCCAAGGCCGGTGCCGATGGTGACGATGCCCCAGCGCTTGACGTCCTGCATGAACGGCACCTCCGAAAGCCCCTGCACCACGCCGTCATTGTGCATCAGCACCGCGGTGTCGTGATCGCGGATGGTCGGAATGATTTCGACAATCGACGCCGGCAGGTTGAAGCGGCTGCTTTCCCAGTTGCCGGGCAGGTTTTGCGCGCCCTTCTCGATCGCGCCGTCATCGAGGATCGCACCCGGACACGAGATGCCGATGAAAGGCGCGAGCTTGTGGCCCTCGTCTTCGGCTTCGGCAATAAAGTCCTTCAGCATCTTGCCGAGCTTCTTGACCGCGCCCTCGCGGGTCGGCTCGTCGTCGGCGTGCCGCCACAGCTTTGAATTGATCACCTTGGCCTTCGACAGGTCCTTGGCCTTTTTCCATCGCGTCTCGACCAGACCGCAGCGGATGTTGGTGCCGCCGATATCGACCGCGAGAATCGTGTCGTAACCCTCGAAGATCCAGGACGGCGCCAGATGCAGGCAGCCGATCAGGCCGGCCTCGTCGGGATGATGGCGGATCGGCACCAGATGCACCTTCTCCTCGCCATCCTTGAGCAGAAATTCGGCCCGGGCGATCGCCAGTTCGCCGAGACGGCCATGGCTGAAGCCGCCGCCGACCACGATGGTCTCGGTTTTCGCCCACGCCTTGGTCTTGAGAAAGCGGCGGATCACGAACGCCAGTTGCTGCGCGAAATCCTCGATCGCGCTATGGACCACCGCAGCCGCAGCGACATCGTCGCCAATCAGAACGGCGTTCAACTCGGCCTTGCCGATATCTTCCGTCGCGACATCGCCGAACGGGTCTTCGTCATTCTTGCGCAACGTCTTGCGCCAGCCCTCGAAAATCTCCTGAAACGCGCCCTTGCTGGCGCGGTCGCCGAGAAATCCGTCCTCGTCTTTCAGTTCGATATTGTAGCTGTCGATATCGACCGACGGCAGCCGTGATATGCCATGCTTGCCGATGCCCGCATGAACGATGGTGTCTTCAGCCATGAATGCCCCCTGCTCGCGGTCCTGCCGCCTCACTGCAGCGACAACGGTCCGGGAACCGGATTGTTTCAAGCCTCCCTGTGTTCATTAGTGGACATACATTGCGCTGGTTGGGGCATATTGTTCCCATCATCACCGCCCGGTTCGTGGCTATCATCGGTGACAGAGAGACCGATTGCGCTCCCGCCCGTTTCCTGACGAGGAGCGCTGTCATGGACATCCAATCCCGTATCGATGAGCTCGAAAAACGCGCCGCCGAAAGCGCGTTGATCGCCGGCCTTGCCACCGACCCGGAAGCCCGGATGTACAACTCCGGTCTCGCCCGGCAGCTTTACGATCTGATCGGGCGGTTGCGGGAGGCATCACAGCCGCCCGTCAGTACCTGAGACGGGCACTGACCCGCCAAAACCCTCCCAAACCGCCGCTTTTGCAGGCCCTTTTCCTTGACTCACGGCTTCCGGCGGCTATAAGTCCCGCCAACCCGGCGCGGGCTCGTCTCGCGCCGTTTGTTTTTCGTGGCCACAAAGGGCGAATGCCCACCGCCGCGATGACCCTGAACGAGCGCAGCCAGCAAAAGTGGACACCGGTTTTGCGACCGGCTGCGCTTAACTATAACGACTGAATAAGAAGCCGAACCAAGGACTTAGCCCTAGGGCTTTTTCCATGAGTTCGGGATCGAACACGAAGGATGAAAACGATGTTCGCAGTCATCAAAACCGGCGGCCGGCAATACCGCGTCGTCCCGGATGATGTGCTCGAGATTACCAAGATCGCCGGCGATGTCGGAACGATCGTGCAGCTTGGCGAAGTGATGGTGGTCGGCGGCGATACGCCGGTCCTCGGCGTGCCGTTTGTGAAGGGTGCGTCGGTCGCGGCCGAAGTGCTGGATCACAAGCGCGGCCCGAAAGTGATTTCGTTCAAGAAGCGCCGGCGCAAGAATTCCAAGCGCAAGCGCGGCTATCGCGACGAGATCACGCTGATCCGCGTCACCGA
The DNA here is from genome assembly GCA_021732215.1 of Hyphomicrobiales bacterium. Taxonomy (GTDB): domain Bacteria; phylum Pseudomonadota; class Alphaproteobacteria; order Rhizobiales; family Xanthobacteraceae; genus SG-bin9. The sequence continues at coordinate 122,196 of JAKFVL010000032.1, read as the reverse complement.
GATTTTGACCGACGGCAAGGCGCCGAGTATCGGCCCGCGCCCGAAGAAGGCCAAGGTCGAGAAGCCGGTTGATGCCGACGGCGAGACCGACACCAAGCAGGCCAAGAAGCCCGCCGCCAAGAAGGCAGCGGCGGCCAAGACAGCCGGCAAGGCCAAGGCAGCAGCCAAGACCCCTGCGAAGTCTGAAAAGGCTCCGGCGAAGAAGGCCGCAGCCAAGAAGCCGGCCGCGAAAAAGGCTGAAAAGTAAGGCCTGCAAGTAAGGCCAGGAACAAGATTTGAGGTCTTCTCGCGAGAGAAGGCCTCATTTTAGAAGATTTGCAGACGACACGAATAGCTAATGATTCCGTCAAGGAATCGCGCTACACAGACAACGAGTTCGGAGACGAGCGATGGCTCACAAAAAAGCAGGCGGTTCTTCGCGCAACGGACGCGACTCGGCTGGCAAGCGCCTTGGCATCAAGGCGTTCGGCGGCGAGCACGTGATTCCGGGCAACATCATTGCGCGTCAGCGCGGCACCACTTGGCATCCGGGCACCAACGTCGGCATCGGCACTGACCACACCCTGTTCGCGCTCGTCGAAGGCAAAGTGGAATTCCGCGCCAAAGCCAACGGCCGCACCTTCGTATCGGTTGTTCCGGTAATGGCCGAGGCTGCTGAATAAAACGGTAGACACCATTCTGGTCTGCCGGTCCCTGACAAACCGGCGGAGCCAGACAAGGCTCTTGAAGGGGAGGCAGGGAAACCGGCCTCCCCTTTTGCATGGCCCCGAAAAGTGGGCACCGGTTTTCGGACCAGGCCATGCTCAAGAATGATCGGCGCTGTTGGGGAGCAGCGTCAAGACAACAGGAGCATGACGGTCGAAAGCCGGTTTCGTTTTGAATCATCACGTCCTGTCACAAGGGCCTGATGACGCAGCGAGCGCCGGGTTTCGGACCCAATCATGTTTCATCAGGAGCCCGTCATGCTGCAAGAATGCCCGACCCAGACGCTGCAAAGGCAAAGTAAGTTCGTCCTCGAGACCGCTCGCTTGCAGTTGCGCAAGCCGACGCTCGCGGACGTAAAAGCCGTGGCGCGGCTCGCCAACGATCGCCGCATCGCAGAGATGACACGCCGCCTGCCGCATCCCTACGCCGCCGCCGACGCAACGCATTTCATCAAGACCATCGCAGGGGCAGAGCGCGAAACCGTGTTCCTGATCGAGCATGCCAGCACGCCCGTCGGCATGGTCGGCGTCGATTGGGCCGACGCGGATGCGCCCGAGATCGGTTACTGGCTCGGCGTCGATTTCTGGGGCCGCGGTTTCGCGACCGAGGCCGCGCGCGCCGTGATCGACTACACCTTCAGCGAATTCGACGGCGTGACGCAGCTTTCCTCCGGCGCGCGCGTGATCAATCCGGCGTCGCGGCGCATCCTGGAGAAGTGCGGCTTCCAGTGGACCGGCGTCGAGCTGCATCGCTTTCTCGCGCTCGGCTCATCGACGCCTGTCGATCGCTTCAGGCTCGACCGCCATGTCTGGGCCTCCCTGAAGGCGTGGAGCAACGCGACGCGCAATCCGCGCTAGCGAACGGGCCGGCACCCCGAGGCGCGCGGCTTTGGCCGCGCCTCGAAGGGCGGCGGGGCCGGCTGCGTCATCGATCGGCGCTTTGGCGGACGGACAAAATCGGATACAGCCTGACACGTCACGATCAAGACGCCTCCGGGAGAAGCCGAAACCGTCCTATGACCGAAAGCGCCAAGGATCTGCAAAAGAAGATCGATTCCTATTACTGGTACCACAGCTTCGATTTCGGCAACGGCCTGATCGCGAAGGGTGTGAAGAGCTTCGCGTATCTCAAGGCCGACACCGACATCCTGTTCGACGGCCTCGACATCCGCGGCAAATCGCTGCTCGATATCGGCGCTTGGCACGGACATTTTTCGTTCGCCGCCAAGGCGCGCGGCGCGGGCAGGGTCGTCGCAGCCGACAAGTTTGCGTGGGAACGGCATCAGGGCCGGGAAACCTTCGATCTCGCGCGAACCCTGCTCAAGCAGGATGTCGAACCGCTCGTCATCGACGTCCCCGATATTTCTCGCGCGACGGGGCAATTCGATATCGTGCTGTTTCTCGATGTTTTCTATCATCTGTTCGACCCGCAGACCTGCCTGATGAACCTGTCGCAATGCGCCACCGATCTGCTCGTGGTCAGGACGCATCACGATCACGACGCCATCTGCACCAGCACGCCGGTGATGGTGTTCTATCCCGACGGATACGGCGACGATCCCAGCAACCGCTGGGGTCCGAATCCGTCGCTGATGTACGGATTGCTGCGCACGGCCGGATTTAAGCGAATCTACTATCAGGATCATCCGGTCGCCGGGCGGACGCGCGGCACCTACCACGCCTTCCGCAGCGATGCGGCGCTCGATCGCCTCGTCGCAGCCAAGCCGGCGTCGTGGATCGATCTTTCCGACCCCACGGTGTGGCAGACGCATGTTCGTCCGCAATACGCCGCAAGCAGCACGGCCGGTCAGGCCGGCATTCGCGAACTGGCGATCCTCAGCCAGTCGCGCAGCAAATTGTTCAAGGCGTTTTTCGCATCGCTCCGCAACAAGCGGAAATCCGTCCGCTGAGAACGCCGATCAAACCGATTGCGGCGGGGCCGGCTGCGGCTCGCGGTTGAGCAACGCGCGCTCGCGGAAGAAGATGTAGATGCCGGCCGCGGTGACGATGGCGGCGCCTAGCAGTGTCGTCAGCGACGGCACCTCATCGAACGCGAGATAGCCGAGCAGAATTGCCCAGATGATGATGGTGTACTGGAACGGCGCGACCACGCTGGCCGGCGCCAGCGTCAGCGCGCGGTTGAGACACAGCACGCCCATCACGTTGACGATGCCGCTCGCAAGCAGCAGCAACACGATGGTCCATGTCGGCGGCACCCAGAACGCCAGCGAACCCGACGCCCCGATGACGAACGACGCGATCACCTGCGTCAGCGACAGAAAGATGCCGTCGGTGCCGCGCACCTTGCGCGTCAGCAGCATGAAGATCGACTGGAAGAACGAACCGGCCAGCGCGATCAGCGCCGGCCACGAAAACGATGCGCCGGTCGGCTTCAGCGCGATCATCACACCGATAAAGCCGATCACGACCGCGCTCCAGCGCCGCCAGCCGACCCGCTCGCCAAGAAAGATCGCCGAGAGGGCCGTCACGAAGATCGGCGCTGCGAGATAGCATGTGGTGGCGTCCGCCAGCGGAATGTAGCGGATGGCGATGAAAAACATCAGCGCATCCGCCCCCGACAGCATCGCGCGCAGCACCTGCACCCGCGGCCGCTGGATGGTGCGCAGCGCCGCCCAGTTGTCGCGCGCCAGAAACGGGATCAGCACCGCCATCGCGGCAAACCCGCGGATGAACAGGATTTGCGTCGGCGAATAGCCGTAGTTGACCAGGATCGCCTTCGAGAACGCATTGACGCAGCCGAAAATCGCGATCGCCGCCAGCATCATCGCGATGCCACGCAGCGTTGACGCCGCGACGCCTTGCGAGTCGATGGGTGCGGGTCCCCTCATGCGATCAGGCCGGCGGCGGATTGACGATGGTGGCGTTGCGCCGCCCCTGCGCTTGCTCCCGCAGGAAAATATAGAGGCCGGCCGCGATGATGACCGCAGCGCCGATGAACGTCGCGGTCGAGGGAATATCGCCGAACACGATGTAGCCGAACGCCACCGCCCACACGATCATCGAATACTGATACGGAACGACCACGCTGGCGGGTGCAAGAATCAGCGACCGGTTAATGCTGAGCAGCGCGCCGACCGAGATCAGTCCGCCCAGCATGAACAGGGCGAAGTCGCCGCCGGTCGGCGTGACCCAGGCGAACGGGGCTGCGATCGCGCCCATCACCAGCGTGCTCATGAACTGCGTCGAGGCCAGCACGATATCCGGCGTCTGGCGCAGCGAACGCGTCACCAGCATCAGCCCGGCGAACGAGAGGCTGCCCATCAGCGCGATCAGCGCCGGCCAGCTGAGCGATTGCGGCGACGGCTGAAGCGCGATCAGGACGCCGCAAAATCCGACCGCGACCGCGCTCCAGCGCCGCCAGCCGACGTGTTCCTTGAGGAAGATCGCAGAACCCGCGGTGACGAAGATCGGCGCGGCCAGATAATAGGTGATGATGTCGGCCAGCGGCAGATACACCGCCGCCCAGAAGAACGCGGCGACCTCCGCACCCGACAGCGTCACGCGCAGCAACTGCCACTGCGGCCGCTCGATGGCCCTGAACGACGCGCGGTTGCGCCAGATCAGCGGCGACATCACGATCAGCGAGGCGATCGAGCGCAGCAGCAGAAACTGGCCGACCGCGTAGGTCGCCACCAGATGCTTGCCGAGCGCGTCGCCGAACGAAAACAGGCACACGCCGAGTAGCATCAGACCGATACCGGCGAGCCGCGCGGTGCGGTTGTCGGCGAGAAGCGCGGCGTGAGGCGTTGCGGTCATGGTTGGCAGGGAAAGATTGGCGTTAAGGATTGCCGGTATTCGCGGAGCGCCTGTTTAGAAAGCATTCGCGAGCCCGGCAAGGTGCCAAAAATGCCACCTGATACGGCTTTAACGCATGTTGCGGTTGCCGCCGGAACACCCCTGCGATACCAGTAAAACATGAAATTTCTCGATGAAGCCAAGGTCTATATCCGCTCCGGCGACGGGGGAAACGGCTGCGTGGCGTTTCGCCGCGAAAAGTTCATCGAATTCGGCGGGCCGAGCGGCGGCAATGGCGGCCGTGGCGGCGATATCATCGTCGAGGTCGCCGACGGCCTCAACACGCTGATCGACTATCGCTATCAGCAGCACTTCAAGGCGCCGAAGGGCGTCAACGGCATGGGCAAGGATCGCCACGGCGCCGCCGGCAAGGATATCGTACTGAAAGTTCCGCTCGGCACCCAGATCATCGACGAGGATCGCGAGACGCTGCTGCACGACTTCACCACCGTCGGCGAGCGTTTCGTTCTGGCACAGGGCGGCAATGGCGGCTTCGGCAACGCGCACTTCAAATCGTCCACCAATCGCGCGCCGCGCAACGCCAATCCCGGCCAGACCGGCGAGGAGCGCTGGGTCTGGCTGCGGCTGAAGCTGATCGCGGACGCGGGCCTCGTCGGATTGCCGAACGCGGGCAAGTCCACGTTCCTCTCGGTCGTCAGCGCGGCGAAGCCGAAGATCGCCGACTATCCGTTCACGACACTGCATCCGCAGCTCGGCGTTGTGAGCATCGATGGCCGCGAGTTCGTGCTTGCCGATATTCCCGGCCTGATCGAGGGCGCGCATGAAGGCATCGGCCTCGGCGACCGCTTCCTCGGTCACGTCGAGCGCTGTCGCGTGTTGCTGCATCTGGTCGATGCGACCTGCGAGCACGCGGGCAAGGCTTACAAGACCGTGCGCACGGAGCTTGCCGCCTACGACGCAATGCTCGCCGATAAAATCGAGATCGTGGCGCTGAACAAGATCGACGCGGTCACGCCGGACGTTCTGAAAGAGCAGATGGCGCGGCTGAAGCGGGCGGCGAAAAAGACACCTCTGAAAATTTCGGGCGTCACCCGCGAGGGCGTGCAGGATGCGCTGCGCGCGCTGATCGAGGTGATCGGCGAAGCGCCGGTGTCGGCGCAGGCCAGGAGTGCCGCCAACGCCGAGCCGTGGGCGGTCGATGCTTAAGCGGCCTCGCCAGTATCTTCACCACTCCTGACCCATCGCCATGTCCACGCCCTCTCTCAAAAACTTCCGCCGCATCGTCGTGAAAGTCGGCTCGGCTCTCCTCGTCGATCAGGACAGGGGCGACGTGCATGAGTCGTGGCTCAACGCGCTCGCCGCCGATATCGCGGCCCTGCACGGCGATGGCCGCGACGTGCTGATCGTCTCGTCCGGCTCGATCGCGCTCGGCCGCAGCAAACTGAAACTGCCGCGCGGACCGTTGAAGCTGGAAGAAAGTCAGGCCGCTGCGGCCGTGGGCCAGATCGCGCTGGCGCGCATCTGGTCGGAGGTGCTGGGCCGCCACAACATCGGCACCGGGCAGATTCTCGTCACGCTGCAGGATACCGAGGAGCGCCGCCGCTATCTCAATGCGCGCTCCACCATCGCCAAACTGCTCGAATGGCGTGCGGTGCCGGTCATCAACGAGAACGACACCATCGCCACCAACGAAATCCGCTACGGCGACAACGACCGTCTTGCCGCGCGTGTCGCGACCATGGCGAGCGCCGATCTGCTGATCCTGCTGTCGGACATCGACGGCCTCTACACCGCGCCACCCCACCTCAATCCCGACGCGAAACTGATCCCGGTGGTCGACTCTGTGAACGCCAGCATCGAGGCGATGGCGGGGGATGCGGCAAGCGAGCTGTCGCGCGGCGGCATGCGCACCAAGGTCGAGGCGGCGAAGATCGCGACGCAAGGCGGCACTCACATGCTGATCGCTTCCGGCAAGATCGAGCATCCGCTGCGCGCCATCTCGGAAGGCGCACGCTGCACCTGGTTTCTGACGCCCGCCAACCCGGTGACCTCGCGCAAGCGCTGGATCGCCGGATCGCTGGAGCCGAAAGGCACGCTGACGATCGACGCTGGCGCGGTCACGGCGCTGCGCAATGGACGAAGCCTGCTGCCTGCGGGCGTCATCCGCGTCGATGGACAGTTCGCGCGCGGCGACGCGGTGATCGTGCGCGGCCCGGACACGGCGGAAGTCGGCCGCGGACTTGTGGCCTACGACGCGGACGATGCCGACCGGATCAAGGGCCGTTCGTCGCCGGATGTCGCGGCGATTTTGGGCATCACCGGCCGCGCCGAAATGATCCACCGCGACGACCTCGTCGTTGGCCACGTGCCGACGGGGAAGTAGACTCGTCTCAAAAACGCTTCTCAACTTTCGACATGGCAAAAGTTAGCAGTTGGACGCTGAGCCATCCCTCCCCTTGATGGGGAGGGTGGCTGGCCGAAGGTCAGCCGGGTGGGGTGACGCAACGGTGGCAAACGCAATCGCACGCAGCCTTCGAAAGCGCCTTACACCGCAAGAGGTGAAGCTCTGGATTGTACTGCGATCTTTGAAGACCAGGGGCCTTCACTTCAGGCGGCAAGCTCCCATCGGTCGCTACATCGTGGATTTTGTCTGTTTCAGCAAAGAAATTGTCATCGAACTGGACGGTGGTCAGCACAACATCGGCGCTGGCGCCACTGGCGATGCATTGCGTGATGCCTTTCTTCGATCGCAAGAATTTCGGGTCCTTCGCTTTTGGAATTCAGAAGTCGATAGAAATCTCGACGGCGTGGTGGAAACAATTCTCAGTGCAGTCGAAAACCCCCACCCCGACCGGCTTGCGCCGGTCGACCCTCCCCACAAGGGGGAGGGATGAAAAGGCTCAGCCATTGGCCGAGCTGCCATGCAGAAAATCCGGCCTGAAATGCCCATATCGGCCAATGGCCGACAAGTCTGATCCGATCGCCGGGCCAACCACTGGCCGAAGGGCATATCGCCCCCGGAACCACCATATGTTAGACCGGACCCGACCTGAGTTTTCGAGCAAGACCGCCTCATGACCGCCTCTTTGAAAGCAGTCGACCTGAAGTCCGTGGACGGCAGCGCCGATCTGCCCGCACTGATGGCCGACCTTGGCCGCCGGGCGCGCGCCGCCGCGCGGGTGCTGGCGCTTGCGCCCGGCGAACAGAAAGACGAGGCGCTGACCGCGATGGCGGCCGCGATCCGCTCGTCTGCGCCCGCGATTCTCGCCGCCAATGCCGAGGATGTCGCCGAAGCCAAAGCCAACGGCACCACCGCCGCGTTCGTCGATCGTCTCATGCTGAACGAGAACCGCATCGCCGCGATGGCCGGCAGCATCGATAGCATCCGCGAGATCGCCGATCCGGTCGGCGCGATCACCGAATCCTGGCAACGCCCGAACGGCATGACCATCGAGCGCGTGCGCGTGCCGCTCGGCGTGGTCGGCGTGATCTTCGAGAGCCGCCCCAATGTCGCGGCCGACGCCGGTGCGCTGTGTCTCAAGGCCGGCAACGCGGTGGTCTTGCGCGGCGGCTCCGACAGCTTCCGCTCCTGCCGCGCGATACACGATGCATTGGTGCAAGGCCTGCGCGATGCGAGGTTGCCGGAAGACGCTATCGTGCTGGTGCCGACGCGCGACCGCGACGCTGTGGGCCTGATGCTGGCCGGGCTGGACGGCAAGATCGACGTCATCGTGCCGCGCGGCGGCAAGAGCCTCGTCGCTCGCGTGCAGTCGGAAGCCCGCGTGCCGGTGTTCGCGCATCTCGAAGGCCTCAATCACGTCTACATCGACGCCTCCGCGAAACTCGACATGGCGAAGTCCATCGTGCTGAACGCCAAGATGCGCCGCACCGGCGTCTGCGGCGCGGTCGAGACGCTGCTGGTCGATCGCAACGTTGCGGGCACACACCTGAAGCCGCTGGTCGACATGCTGATCGCCGCCGGTTGCGAGGTGCGCGGCGACGATGCCGTGCAGGCCAGCGATGCGCGCGTGAAGGCCGCCACCAACGACGACTGGGACACCGAATATCTCGACGCGATCATCGCCGCGAAAGTCGTCGATGGCCTCGACGGCGCGATCGCGCACATCGAGAAGCACGGCTCGCATCACACCGACACCATCGTTACCGAAGACAATCAGTCGGCGCAGCGATTCCTGCGCGAAGTGGACTCGGCGATCGTGCTGCACAACGCCTCGACCCAGTTCGCTGACGGCGGCGAGTTCGGCTTCGGCGCGGAGATCGGTATTGCCACTGGCCGGTTTCATGCGCGCGGCCCGGTCGGCGTCGAGCAACTGACCAGCTTCAAGTACCGCATCCACGGCAGCGGACAGACGCGCCCGTGAGCATGATCCCGAAGACTCGCCATGCCCGGCGTTGTGCCGGGCATCCACGCCTTGATCTTTACGCCGTCATTGCGAGGAGCGCACTTGCGCGACGAAGCAATCCAGCGTCCCGGCTTGATCTGGATTGCTTCGCTTCGCTCGCAATGACGGCACGGCGGAGTGTTCTGACTTGAATCTCCGATCGGTGATCCCTCCGCATACCGCCGGCATGCGGATCGGCCTGCTCGGCGGCTCGTTCAATCCGCCGCACGCGGCCCACCGCGCCATCAGCCTCTACGCGATGAAGCGGCTGAAGCTCGACCGCGTCTGGTGGCTGGTAACGCCCGGCAATCCGCTCAAGGATACCCGGGGCCTGACGGATTTGACCGCACGCATGACCGCGGCGCGCGAGGTCGCCGACCATCCGCGCATCGACGTTAGCTGTCTCGAAGCTGTCATCGGCACCCGCTACACTCACGATACGATTGCCTATCTGACGCGGCGCTGCGCCACGCTTCGTTTCGTCTGGATCATGGGAGCCGACAATCTTGCGCAATTCCACCGCTGGGAAGACTGGCAAGGGATCGCAGAGAAAGTGCCGATCGCAGTGATCGACCGGCCGCCGCAGAGTTTCGCAGCACTTGCCTCGCCAGCGGCCCATGCGCTGGGCGACAGCCGCATTCCCGAAAGTCTTGCCGGAACGCTGGCCGGCCGCAAACCGCCAGCATGGGTATTTCTGACCGGCATGAAATCCAGCCTGTCCTCGACCGGCCTGCGCAACGCCGACGGAACCTGGAAGCGCGGATGAACCCATGTTCGGCTGATATTCCTCATCCTGAGGAGCTGTTTCGCAAGAAACAGCGTCTCGAAGGATGAGGCCTGTGATCGATCCAAATCCATCCTTCGAGACGGCCGCCGTGCGGCCTCCTCAGGATGAGGTTCCGGTTTGGAAAGGCCTTGTGGGCACTGGACGATTGAAACCGTTAACCCCACATGGGTAGTATGGCGGCGGGCACCCAGATTCGGTGTCCGCGATACAGTGAAAGGAAATGGTCCCTGACCACATCTGTATTGTCCCGGGCGACTGAGTTTTCCTCGCCCACAAAAGTCTTCACGGCGCGGCCTGACGCCGGCGAGACTTTGAACCTGATCCTCTCCCGCCTTGACGACATGAAGGCGGAAGACACGATCACCATCGATCTTCGCGGCAAATCCACGATTGCGGACTTCATGATCGTCACCACCGGCCGGGCCAACCGGCATGTGGGCGCAATCGCCGAGAACGTCGCAAAAGGTCTTGGCGAGAGCGGGATCAAAAACGTCCACATCGAAGGTTTGCAGAACTGCGACTGGGTGCTGATCGACTGCAACGATGTCATCGTGCATGTCTTCCGCCCCGAGGTCCGCGAGTTCTACAATCTTGAGAAGATGTGGACCTCACCTGCGGGTACAGCGCGGTCGAACTGACGCTGCCCGATTGAGCCTGCAATACATGGCTCGCAGCCGTGATAGGCTGCGCCCATGCGCATCCTCATCATTGCCACAGGCAAACTGAAACAAGGCCCCGAGCGCGATCTCGCCGCGCGATATCGGGAGCGTTTCGAGGACACTGGCCGCAAGACCGGCTTTCGCGGCATCGAGATTCGCGAGCTTCCCGAAAGCCGCGCCGGCGACCCGCCCACCCGGATCGCCGAGGAATCAGCCGCCATCTCGGCCCTGATCCCGGACAAGGCCATCCTGGTCGCCCTCGACGAGCGCGGCGACAACATCGACAGTTCCACGTTTGCGCGCCATCTTGGCCGCTGGCGGGATGATTCGGCCGATGCGGCGTTCGTGATCGGCGGCGCGGACGGACTTTCGCCCGAATTGCGGCGCAAGGCTCACCTGCGGCTGGCGTTCGGCCAGGCGACCTGGCCGCATCAGATGATTCGCGTCATGCTGCTGGAGCAGCTCTACCGGGCGGCGACGATCTTGTCGGGCCACCCCTATCACCGGGCCTAGAGCATGATCCCGAAAAGTGGGCACCGGTTTTCGGATCAGATCATGCGCCAACACAAATTACCGAGACCAGCGACAACGTGACGACCGCATCCGAGCCGCACATCGCCAATCGACGCCGCATCAATTCGATGCGCGCGCGCGAAGCGTCGCTGACCCTCGCGCTCGCTGCTGCCTTGAGTTTGCCGTCACATATTCTGCATGCGCAGGCCGCGACCAATCCTTCGCCGCAAGCGAACGCAGCGCCGCCGACCACGCCCGATGCCGATCTCATCAAGCAGCGCGAGCAGGAACTCGAAGCGGCGCGGCTTCAGCAAAAAGACGCCGCCGAACTCGAGAAGAAGCTGAAGGCCGATATCGCCGCGATCGGTCAGGATCGCGCCAAGCTCAATCAGCAGCTGATCGGCATTGCTTCGCGTGTGCGCGGCGTCGAGACCAAAATCAGCGAGACCGAGAAGCGGCTGCAACCGCTCGACGTGCGCGAAACCCAGATTCGCCAATCGCTCGATTCGCGCCGCGCCGAGACGGCGGAGGTGCTCGCAGCACTGCAGCGCGCCGGACGCCGCACACCGCCGGCCCTGATGGTGCGCCCGGAAGATGCGCTGAAATCGCTGCGAACCGCGATGCTGCTCGGCGCGATTGTGCCGGAGATGCGCACGCGCGCGGACAAACTGGTCAGCGATCTGTCGGAGCTCGTCACCGTGCGCAAGGCGATCACGCAGGAGCGCGACGCGCTGGCTTCGGATCGCGACAAGCTCGCGACCGAGCGCATCCAGCTCGCCGCCTACATCGACGAGCGCCAGAAGAAGCAGACCGACGCCGAACGCGATCTGGAATCCGAGCGGCAGCGCGCGATCGCGCTTTCAAAGCAGGTCGATTCGCTGCAGGGCCTGATCGCGAAAATGGAACAGGACCTCAAGAGCGCGGCCAAGGCCGCCGCCACCGCGAGCCTCCAGGGCGCACCTTCCGGGATTAAGCCTAATCCGAATGTGTTCAAGGACCCGGGCCGGCTCGCGCCGGCGATCGCATTCACCTCGGCCAAGGGCCTGCTGCCGATGCCCGTGAATGGCGTCAAAATTCGCGATTTTGGCCGTTCCGACGGCGCTGGTGGCGTCGAAAAAGGCATTTCTCTGGCAACCCGGCCCGGCGCGCAGGTCACAACACCGTGTGATGGATGGGTTGTGTATTCAGGCCCGTTCCGCAGCTACGGACAACTCTTGATCATCAATGCCGGTGGCGGGTATCATGTGTTGATCGCCGGGATGGAGCGTATATCTGTTAACATCGGCCAGTTTGTGCTGACGGGAGAACCCGTTGCCACCATGGGATCGACCTCCCAGGTTGCTGCGATCCTCGCGACCACCGCAAGTCAGCCCGTGCTCTATATCGAGTTCCGCAAAGACGGAACGTCTATCGATCCAGGCCCATGGTGGGCCGCAAGTGAAGGCGAAAAGGTTCGCGGATGATGCGCAAGACTTCCCTGGTTCTCCTGAGTGCTGCGGCTGGTGCGGCGCTGACGGTTTTCATGACGCAGCCCCGCGCCGTGTTCATCGGTTCGACCGCGCGAGCCGCGACGTCCGACACCTATCGCCAGCTCAATCTGTTCGGCGACGTGTTCGAGCGCGTGCGCGCCGACTACGTCGAGAAGCCGGATGACAGCAAGCTGGTCGAAACCGCGATCAGCGGCATGCTCCAGGGCCTCGATCCGCATTCGAGCTACATGGACGCCAAGAGCTTCCGCGACATGCAGGTGCAGACCCGCGGCGAGTTCGGCGGTCTCGGCATCGAAGTCACCATGGAGGAAGGCCTGATCAAGGTGGTGTCGCCGATCGACGACACGCCGGCGTCGAAGGCCGGCATCATGGCCAACGACATCATCACCAATCTCGACGACGAAGCCGTGCAGGGTCTCACCCTCAATCAGGCCGTCGAGAAGATGCGCGGCCCGGTCAACACCAAGATCAAGCTGAAGATCAACCGCAAGGGCGCCGACAAGCCGATCGAAGTCACGCTGATGCGCGACAACATTCGCGTCCGTTCAGTGCGCGCGCGTGTGGAGAGCGACGATATCGCCTACATCCGCGTCACCACCTTCAACGAACAGACCACCGAAGGCCTGAAGCGCGAGATCGCCAACCTCACCACCCAGATCGGTGCGGACAAGCTCAAGGGCTTCATCATCGACATGCGCAATAACCCGGGCGGGTTGCTCGAGGAAGCCGTGACGGTGTCCGATGCGTTCCTCGATCGCGGCGAGATCGTCTCGACCCGCGGCCGCAACGCCGACGAAACCCAGCGCCGCACCGCCAAGTCGGGCGACCTGACCAAGGGCAAGCCGGTGGCGGTTCTGATCAACGGCGGTTCGGCGTCGGCATCGGAAATCGTCGCGGGCGCATTGCAGGATCACAAGCGCGCGACGCTGATCGGCACGCGCTCGTTCGGCAAGGGTTCGGTGCAGACCATCATTCCGCTGGGAAGCGGCAACGGCGCGCTGCGGCTGACCACGGCGCGTTACTTCACGCCGTCGGGCAAGTCGATCCAGGCCAAGGGCATCACGCCGGATATCGAGATCCTGCAGGATATCCCGGAAGAGCTGAAGTCCCGCACCGACACCAAGGGTGAGGCCTCGCTGCGCGGCCATCTCAAGGCCGATGGCACCGAAGAAACCGGCTCGCAGTCCTACGTGCCGCCGGAAGCCAAGGACGACAAGGCGCTCAAGGCGGCTGTCGATCTGCTCCATGGCATCCAGGTCAATGCCCAGAAGACTCCGGAAAAGCCGAAAGCCGCGAACTGATCGGCGGCAGGTGACATCCGACAATAGAACGGCGGCCTGCGGGCCGCCTTTTTGTTTGCCTTGAGGTTTTCGGTTCCTCGTCATTGCGGCTGAAAAGCCACCCGACGTGCTAGGATTCGCGGCAATGATTCGCGAGGGAAACGAACCAGCCGTGGCCGTGGACGACCTGAGCGCCCCGCTTGGACAAAGCAAGCCGCGCAAGCGAAAACTTGCGCTGCGCATGCCGATCTCGGCGGTGCAGGCGCTCGCGGCGGTGCTCGCGCTGTTTCTCGCGGGTTTCGCCGGCTTCGCGCTGTTCAACGACAATCCGTCTGGCGGCGAACCGATGGTGCGAGTCGCGATCGATCCGGCCAAGGCGCCCACTGACGCCAAAACTGCCTCAGGAAGCATGGCCGGGCCGGGCAGCATGGCGAAAGCGCCGGAGCCTGCGAAAGCCATGGCGAAGGCCGACGATGGCGGCCGCAAGACCATTACCATCATCGACGGAACCAGCGGCGAACGGCGCGACGTGCAGATCGGCGGCGGCGAACCGGCCGATAGCAGCGGTGCAGCGCCCGCGCCGGTGCGGCTCGCCGGCATCGATCCCAAGCTGCTGGAGAACTCGCGCTACGGCATGATCCCGATCGCGGCGGCCGACGGACTCAAACCCTTCAAGGCCTATGCCGCCGGCAGCGACCTCGATCGCGCGCGCGCCGCCAAGATTCCGAGTATCGCCATCGTCATCACTGGCCTTGGCGTCGGCGCGGCGAAGACCACCGACGCGATCATGAAGCTGCCGGGCGCGGTCACGCTGGCGTTCACGCCCTACGGCTCCGACCCGGGCAAGCTGGTCGAGCGTGCTCGCGCGCAGCGGCATGAGGTGCTGCTGCAAATCCCGATGGAGCCATTCGACTATCCCGATAACGACCCTGGCCCGCAGACGCTGCTGACCACGCTCAACGGCGAACAGAATCTTGATCGCCTGCACTGGCACCTCAGCCGCTTCCAGGGCTATGTCGGCCTCGCCAACTTCATGGGCGCGCGTTTCGTCGCGACCGATGCCGCGCTGCAGCCGATCCTGCGCGAGGCGGCCAAACGCGGGCTCGCTTTTCTCGATGACGGCAGTTCGCCCCGCAGCGTCGCCGCGTCGATCGCCGGCACGCAGGCATTGCCGTTCAGCAAGGCCGACGTCAGCATCGATACGGTGCCGACCGCCGCCGAAATCGACCGGGCGCTGACCAGGCTCGAAGGCATCGCGCGCGAGCGCGGCAGCGCCATCGGGGTCGCCTCGGCCCTGCCGGTCTCGATCGACCGGATCGGCGCATGGGCGAAGGCGCTCGAAAGCCGCGGAATCCTGCTCGTTCCATTGACAACGGCGATGCAGAAAACAAGATCGGGTTAGGGCGTGTTCGGTGAACGCCGATTTGGCGATATGAATACGCGCAAGTTATTGTTTTTGGGCATGACCCCGAAGCGGATACCGGTTCCGGACAAGACATGCTGAAACAAATATCGCGCACGTATCGTACATTTTTGGCGTAGCTGGAGACCGCATCGGAATGCCGCGTTACGAAGATCTCCCCTACCGTAGCTGCGTCGGCATCATGCTGCTCAACAAGGAAGGCCTCGTCTTCATCGGCCGCCGTGCCGGTGGCATCGAGCACGTCGATGAGTCTCACGTCTGGCAAATGCCGCAGGGCGGGATCGACAACGGCGAGGATACCTGGGCCGCCGCCAAGCGCGAACTCTATGAGGAAACCAGCGTGCGGTCGGTCGAGAAGATCGGCGAAGTGCCGGACTGGCTGACTTACGATATCCCGCGCACCGTCGCAGGCCGCACATGGAAAGGCCGCTACCGCGGCCAGAAGCAGAAATGGTTCGCCATGCGCTTCACCGGCAAGGACAGCGAGATCGATGTCGCCAATCCCGCCGGCGGCGGTCACAAGCAGGAATTCGTCGCCTGGCGCTGGGAGCCGATGAAGAATCTTCCCGAACTGATCGTGCCGTTCAAGCGGCCGGTCTATGAGCGGGTGGTGAAGGAATTCAAGAGCTTCACCTGACGGCGGTTGCTGTTTGGAACGCGATGACCACCGCAAAACCCTATCGGCCCAATGTCGGCATCGCGCTGTTCAACGCGCAGGGCCGCGTGCTGATCGCGCGCCGCTTTCGCGACGACGGGCCTGAGATCATCCTGCCCGGCCGCGAATGGCAGATGCCGCAAGGCGGCATCGACGAACACGAAGACCCGCGCAAGGCGGCGGCACGCGAGCTGTGGGAGGAAACCGGCGTTATTCGCGCAAGCTATCTCGCGGAGACCGGATGGCTGACCTACGAGTTTCCGCCCTACGACGGCCCGCCGCATCGGCTCGCAAAATTTCGCGGCCAGCGGCAAAAATGGTTCGCGATGCGTTTCCAGGGCGATGAAAGCGAGATCGATCCGCTGACGCTGCGGAACGGCCAGCCGCCCGAGTTCGACCAATGGCGCTGGGAGCGGCTCGACCGCGTCGCCGGTCTGGTGGTGCCGTTTCGGGAAGGCGTCTATCGCACCGTGGCGCAGGAATTCGCGCGATTTGCGGAGGCATCTTAGCCAGCGTCCCTGCGGGAACTGAGACTGGTCATAGTCTTTATCTGGCGGCAATATTTATTAGGTCGTCCCTGCGAAAGCAGGGACCCATAGCCTCAGAGTTTCCCGATGGCGCTCAAATCAATAAGTCGCTCAGATCACTCCAGTCCAGATTGTCCCTCTCGATCAACTGAATCTTCCACTCGCGTTTCCAGCGTTTGAGTTGTTTTTCACGGCCGATTGCTTCTACCGGATCATCGAACACCTCGCTATGGACGAGGCGATGGATGGAATACCTGCGCACGAATCCAGACCCTCGACCCGCCCTGTGCTCAGCGATGCGAGACGCCAAGCTGTTCGTAACGCCTATGTACAGCGTACCGTAACGAGAGCTCGCGAGTATGTAGACGTGATACGGCACGCATATGCTCGGAGGCTATGGGTCCCTGCTTTCGCAGGGACGACCTAATAGTGTTTCCGAGGCGATGACCATTGCCAACTCTTGCAGGTTGGCGCGCCAGCATCAGCGAGCCGGCTGCGCGGCTCCGCGATCCAATCGTCATCCCCGCAACAAAAGAAACTGCTCGAAGTGGGTCGTCCCTGCGAAAGCAGGGAGCCATAGCCTCGGAAGCAATTGCTCGGCTGACAGAGCTACCAATCTGTCGCAAGGCGTCGCACGGCAGGGCGGCAGATGCGGCGGCGGCGACCAGCGCAGCTCAATGCATCGCGGTTGAGACGATGTGCTGCTGGATCGTCTTGAAATGGTCGAGCCGCTCGATGGCGCGATCGAGCGCACTGCCCTCTTCTTCCTTCAGATCGGCTTCCATCTGCGCGATCTGTTCGGCGAAGGCCGCCTTGTCGACGTCCTGCACCGACATCGCGGTCTCGGCGAGAACCGTCAGACCCTTGTCCGACACTTCGGCAAGACCGCCGAGCACGACGATCTTCTCATGCTTGCCGCCGGCCGTGACGGTCAGAATTCCGGGACGCACGCTCGCGACCATCGGCGCATGGCCGGCCATCACGCCGAAGTCGCCGTCAACGCCGGGCACGTCGACCTGATCGACTTCGCCGGAGAACGCGAGCTTCTCGGGCGAGACGAGTTCGAAGTGAAGAGTGGCCATGATCTACCCTATGTTCTTCCTGTTTGCCCGCCGGGCGAAAACAATGATGCCCCACACTGCATAAAACACCGCGGCGACCGGAAGCGAAAACTGGAGGAAGGCGCCGAGCGCCTCCCATTCGCTGCAGGCCGACCCGTACGGCTGCTTTGCATAAACACAACTAATTCCGTAACTGGCGCGCCCGACCAAACCGCCAATGGCTGCCATGACGACAATCGCGGCATGCGCCGCGACCGTCCATTTCCGCATCGCTCAGGCCGCTTCGGCCGCGAGCTTCTTGCCCTTTGCGACGGCCTCCTCGATGGTGCCGACCATGTAGAAGGCCGCTTCCGGCAGGTGGTCGTACTTGCCTTCGCAAAGGCCCTTGAAGCCCTTGATGGTGTCGGCGAGGTCGACGAACTTGCCCGGCGAGCCGGTGAACACTTCGGCGACGAAGAACGGCTGCGACAGGAAGCGCTCGATCTTGCGCGCGCGGGCGACCGCGATCTTGTCCTCTTCCGACAGTTCGTCCATGCCGAGAATGGCGATGATGTCCTGCAGCGCCTTGTAACGCTGCAACACCTGCTGAACCTGACGCGCGGTCTGGTAATGCTCCTCGCCGACAACCAGCGGCGACAGCATGCGCGAGGTCGAGTCGAGCGGGTCCACCGCCGGATAGATGCCCTTTTCCGAGATCGCGCGGTTGAGCACGGTGGTCGCGTCGAGATGCGCGAACGATGTCGCGGGCGCCGGGTCGGTCAAGTCGTCGGCGGGCACGTAGATCGCCTGCACCGAGGTGATCGAACCCTTGGTGGTGGTGGTGATGCGCTCCTGCAGCGCGCCCATGTCGGTCGCGAGCGTCGGCTGATAACCCACCGCCGACGGAATACGTCCCAGCAGCGCCGACACTTCCGAACCCGCCTGCGTGAAGCGGAAGATGTTGTCGACGAAGAACAGCACGTCCTGGCCCTGATCGCGGAAGTGCTCGGCGACGGTCAGCCCGGTGAGGCCGACGCGCGCGCGTGCGCCCGGCGGTTCGTTCATCTGGCCGTAAACCAGAGCGCACTTGGAGCCTTCGCCGCCACCCTTCTTGTTGACGCCGGATTCGATGAACTCGTGATAGAGGTCGTTGCCCTCGCGGGTGCGCTCGCCGACGCCGGCGAACACCGAGTAGCCGCCGTGGGCCTTCGCGACGTTGTTGATGAGTTCCTGAATCAGCACGGTCTTGCCGACGCCGGCGCCGCCGAACAGGCCAATCTTGCCGCCCTTTGCGTAAGGGGCCAGCAGATCGACGACCTTGATGCCGGTGACGAGAATTTCAGCCTCGGTCGATTGCTCCGTATACGCCGGTGCTTCCTGATGGATGGCGCGCTCGCCTTCCGAGGCGACCGGGCCGGCTTCATCGATCGGTTCGCCGATCACGTTCATGATGCGGCCGAGCGTACCGACGCCGACCGGCACCTTGATCGGTGCGCCCGTGTCGGTGACTTCCTGACCGCGCACCAGACCCTCGGTGGTGTCCATCGCGATGGCGCGCACCGTCGATTCGCCAAGATGCTGCGCGACTTCGAACACCAGGCGGTTGCCGTTGTTCCTGGTCTCGATGGCGTTGAGAATGGCCGGCAGATGCCCTTCGAACTGCACGTCGACGACGGCGCCGATGACCTGGGTAATGCGTCCGGTCTGGTTGGCGGGTGATGCCATGTGACTCTCTCCTTCGAATCTTCGTGAGCGCGGCGCGCTTTATTCTTGTGTCGGTTCGTTAAACCGCCTCGGCGCCCGAGATGATTTCGATCAGTTCCTTCGTAATCATCGCCTGACGGGTACGGTTGTAGATCAAGGTCTGCTTGCGGATCATGTCGCCGGCGTTGCGCGTGGCGTTGTCCATCGCCGACATCTGCGCACCGTAGAACGAGGCGTTGTTTTCGAGCAGCGCGCGGAAAATCTGCACCGCAAGATTGCGCGGCATCAGGTCGGCCAAAATCTCGTCTTCCGACGGTTCGTACTCATACGGCGCGAGCGGCGCGGCACCCGCGGGCTTGTCTTCGATCACCAGCGGAATGATCTGCTGTGCGGTCGGGACCTGCGAGATCACCGACTTGAAGCGCGAAAAAAACAGTGTGCAGATGTCGAATTCGCCGGCCTCGTAACGCGCGATGATCTTCCTGGCGATATCGTTGGCGTTGGTGAAACCCAGCACCTTGACCGAGCGCAGCTCGATATTCTCGACGATCTGCTTGTCGAACTGGCGGCGCAACTGCTCGTAGCCCTTGCGGCCGACGCAGAAAAACTTGACCTCTTTGCCTTGCCCCATCAGCGAAAGCGCACGGTCGCGCGCCAGACGCACGATCGACGAGTTGAACGCGCCGGAGAGACCGCGCTCGCCGGTGCAGACCAGCAGCAAGTGCACCTTGTCGTTGCCGGTGCCCGCCATCAAGGCCGGACCCGTTCCGGTCGCAGCCGCCGCGCCCGCGATATTGCCGATCACCGCTTCCATGCGCTCGGCATAGGGCCGCGCGGCTTCGGCGGCGGTCTGCGCGCGGCGCAGCTTGGAGGCCGCGACCATCTGCATGGCCTTGGTGATCTTCTGCGTCGCCTTGGTCGAGGCGATGCGGACCCGCATGTCTTTCAAACTGGCCATTGCGGCTAACCTATCCCCGAACTCGGACGTATTCCCTCCCCCCTTGTGGGGGAGGTAACAGAAAGAGAGCGTTCGTTCGCATTCCTTACGCCGAAAACGTCTTGGCAAAACCTTCGACGACACTCTTCAACTTGCCCGCTGAATCATCCGACAGATCGCGCGAGTCGCGGATCGCATTGAGCAAATCGGTGTGCTTGCCGCGAAGCAGCGACAGCAAGCCGTCCTCGAATGCGCGCACCTTGTTGACCGGGATCGGGTCGAGATAGCCGTTGACGCCGGCATAGATCACGCAGACCTGCTCTTCCATCTTCAGCGGCGAGAACTGCGCCTGCTTCAGAAGTTCGGTCAGGCGCGAGCCGCGGCTGAGCAACCGCTGCGTCGTGGCGTCGAGATCGGAGCCGAACTGCGCGAACGCCGCCATTTCGCGGTACTGCGCGAGCTCGCCCTTGATCTTGCCGGCGACCTTCTTCATCGCCTTGGTCTGCGCCGACGATCCCACGCGCGAAACCGACAGACCGACATTCACCGCAGGCCGGATGCCCTGGAAGAACAGATCGGTTTCCAGAAAGATTTGCCCGTCCGTGATCGAGATCACGTTGGTCGGAATGTAGGCCGACACGTCGTTGGCCTGGGTTTCGATGACCGGCAGCGCGGTCAGCGAGCCTGCGCCCTGATCGTCGTTGAGCTTCGCGGCCCGCTCGAGCAGACGCGAATGCAGATAGAACACGTCGCCCGGATACGCTTCGCGGCCCGGCGGACGGCGCAGCAACAGCGACATCTGGCGATAGGCGACGGCCTGCTTGGACAGGTCGTCATAGATGATGACGGCGTGCATGCCGTTGTCGCGGAAGAACTCGCCGATGGTGCAGCCGGTGAACGGCGCGAGGTACTGCATCGGCGCCGGATCGGACGCGGTCGCGGCGACGATGACTGAGTATTCCAGAGCGCCCTGCTCTTCGAGCACCTTCACGAACTGCGCGACGGTCGAACGCTTCTGGCCGATCGCGACGTAGACGCAATACAGCTTGATCTTCTCGTCCGGCTGCGCGTTGAGCGGCTTCTGGTTCAGGATCGTATCGAGCGCGATGGCGGTCTTGCCAGTCTGACGGTCACCGATGATCAGTTCGCGCTGGCCGCGGCCGACGGGGATCAAAGCGTCGATCGCCTTGAGGCCGGTCGCCATCGGCTCATGCACCGACTTGCGCGGAATGATGCCGGGCGCCTTGACGTCGACGCGCATGCGCTTGTCGGCCTTGATCGGACCCTTGCCGTCGATCGGATTGCCGAGCGCGTCGACGACGCGGCCGAGCAGGCCCTTGCCGACCGGCGCGTCCACGATGGCGCGGGTCCGCTTGACGGTCTGGCCTTCTTTAATCTCGCGGTCGGCGCCGAAGATCACGATGCCGACGTTGTCGGTTTCGAGATTGAGCGCCATGCCGCGCGTGCCGTTCTCGAACTCGACCATTTCACCGGCCTGAACGTTGTCCAGACCGTAGACGCGGGCGATACCATCGCCGACCGACAGAACCTGACCGACTTCGGAGACTTCGGCCTCCTGGCCGAAATTCTTGATCTGGTCCTTGAGGATTGCGGAAATTTCCGCGGCGCGGATGTCCATCAGCCTGCCTCTTTCATCGCGTGCTTGATCGAGTTGAGTTTGGTGCGCAGCGAGCTGTCGACCATCCGGCTGCCGAGCTTGACCACAAGCCCGCCGATGATCGACGGATCGACCGTCACGTTGAGAGCGACGTCCTTGCCGGTCACTGATTTCAGCGCCGCCTTCAGGGCATCGAGATTCTTGTCGCTGAGCGTCTCCGCCACCGTCACGTCCGCGGTCGCCTCGCCCTTGAATTTGGCGACCAGCGCGCGGAAGGCACGGATCACATCGGACACCGCGAACAGGCGGCGATTGGCCGTCAGCACTGCCAGGAATTTTGCCGTCGTGCCGGAGATGCCGGCCTTGGCCAGAACCGACGCCAGGGCCTTGCCCTGCTCGTCGGCGGTAAACACCGGGCTTCGCACCAGGCGCTTGAGATCGGCGCTGTCGGCCAGCAACGCCTCGAAACGATCGAGATCGGCCTTGACGGCATCGACGGATTTTTCGTCGCGCGCCAGTTCAAACAGGGCCGTGGCGTAGCGGCCGGACACGCCAGATACGGATGAACTTTCTGATGCCACCACGCGCTCTTTATTGCTGCCGGAACCGCGAGGAATCCGTCGCCAGGCGCGGCGCCGACCCCTCAAGGCTCTGTCCTTGAGAATTCAAGGGCTTGAGTTTCAAGCTGGACTTCGATTTGCCGCCGATACGGTCGTACCGGCACCCCAAAATCGCGGGTTTGCTAACACACGCACAGCGCAGGTGCAACATCACCGAAATTGGATTCGGCCGGAGCTGAAACCGTTATTTTTCGCCTGTTTCCTGCACATTCATCGCGCACTCGCTCACACGGAATTTCGTATGGGCCAAAGGTCGCATCGCGAGTTCCGGCAGGCGGCCAGCAGAGGTGCGCCGGCCATCGTCCGGACCGCCTTCCGCCAGCTTCCGGCGGGCGATTCGCCAGCCGAAGCCGGGACCAGAAAGTCCGCAATCCTGGAAGCCGCCCCGGCAGTCCTCTGGCTCCTGCGATATCGGCGTTGCCGCGAGATTCGTCCGGGTGCGAATACTTGCTGAATGCTGGCCATGCACTGGCAAGACTCGGTTGTTCAGCAACCTCAAGTATAGACAGTATCCTATACTATATTTTCCAAATAATTCTCGCAGTACACGTATTGCTGCACAGTGATTCGCGAACTTTCAAGAAGTAATACGAACTCGCGTGCCTATTTCTCGCCTTATTGGTCCGTCAACAGGCCCGTCATCGACCCAGGGATGGGGGTTTCACTTGCCACGGATGTGGCAATACTTTCTGAGGGACACACTATATGTATCGAACCTTGAAGCCGTCCTCACGGATGGCCCGGCCGCTTGCGATCTGTGCGGCCACGCTTGTTGCGCTCACCTTCGCCGGCGGACTGACCGAGGCCTCCGCAAAAATCCGCAAAAACCCGCTGAACGCCAATGCATCGCTCGGCTCCAGCCGCAGCTTCAGCGGCATGGCGTCCTACTATGGCAATGAGCTGGCCGGACGGCGCACCGCCTCCGGCGCACGCTTCAACCCCGGCGGTATGACTGCCGCCCACCGCTCGCTGCCTTTCGGCACCCGGCTGCGCGTCACTCATGGCAGCCGCAGCGTCGTCGTTACGATCAATGACCGCGGGCCGTTCGTTCGCGGCCGGGTGCTCGATCTGTCGAAGGGTGCTGCGCAGGCGATCGGTATGACCGGCCGCGGTGTCGGCCGCGTCGTCGCGGAAGCCCTGTAAGCGTTGCTTTAGTAGCGTCGAGTGATGTGGCGTTGAGTTGCGTCATGTGATGTCGCGTTGCGTACAGTCTGGAATGGAGAAGGCCGGCATGAAGTGCCGGCCTTTTTCGTTTGAGGACAAACCCGGAATTGCACCGAGAGATGGCACAGCGGCGCGTCATTCTCAGATCGTCATCACCGGGCTTGACCCGGTGATCCATCTTCAAAACCATTTCCCGAAGAAGCCGGATCGCGGATCAAGCTCGGCAATGACAGCCCGTGGGGCGGATTGGCGCAGCGTAATCCGCCAAACTCCGGAGGCAACTCTCCCCATCCTGAGGAGCGCTTCGCAGGAGCGCGTCTCGAAGGATAGAGACACGCATCCGGCCTCATGGTTCGAGACGCGCGTGACGCGCTTCCTCACCATGAGGGGCTGACCGCTTGACATTCTTTTTTTTAGGAATATAGTCATACGCATCCCGTCCCACTGTGAGGGGCGATACGCGATCGTCACGGATTGCGGGGCGGGGTGCGGTGGACGCGGCAGCGTCAGGCGCGGGATGTGAGGTGGCTGGGGATGTGAGGGCCGTGCTCCGCAGGGGTAGCCGATACATCTATGGACCCACTTCACTGATGCGCTGACGACGACGCTGCGCGGTGTTGGCCGGAGCGGAGATTCGCTCCACCGGCATCGCCTTGCGCGCCGGCCCAAGTCGTGTGGTCCCGAGGCCCGTCGCTGGCCTCAAGGGAGCGGAGCGCCCATGTTGCCGACCGGCACGCGGGAAACCACCGGAGTTGTTCCGGACAGCTCAATCCCGACGGTGACGAATTCAAGCGTATCAATCGCCACCGGGGAGAGCACGAAGCAAGCCGAAAAAACCACCGCGTGCGGAACGCCGG
This sequence comes from Hyphomicrobiales bacterium, assembly GCA_021732215.1. Taxonomy (GTDB): domain Bacteria; phylum Pseudomonadota; class Alphaproteobacteria; order Rhizobiales; family Xanthobacteraceae; genus SG-bin9. The sequence continues at coordinate 98,038 of JAKFVL010000032.1, read as the reverse complement.
ACGATGTTCGGCATCCGTGGTGACGACGCTCGTGTGTTCAAACTCACTTTTACACACGAGGCTGCGGACGCACGATGCGTCCGGCGTTCCGCGCGCCCTCTCACAAGAGGGTAACGGACCAAATGAAATCCGGCGAACCCCGCGCCGCAAACAACAGGGGCGATGATGCACATCCCTACTTCGTCATTCCGGAAGCCGCGCAGCGGCTGTCCGGAATCCATACGCCTCAGCAGGAGCGAGACTGGCGACAGAAAAGACCCTGCGACTCGTTCAGTGAATCCCAACGCGCACCGTGGCTATGGGTCCCTGCTTTCGCAGGGACCACATCGAAACCGCCCCTACCTGATCGCCACCGGGGAGACCGTCGAGCCCGACCCGCCCTGCATCTTCAGTGGCTGCATGACGAAGGCGAATTCGGAAATCTGCTTCTGCGCCATTTCGTCGAGCTTGACGTTTTCGAGCAGATGCACGCCGTTCACCACCAGCGCGATCTGATGCACCGGCAGCGAGATCAGCGGGTCCGGGCCGGGGCTGACTTCGACCGGCCAGTTGTCGGCGCCGAGCAGCAGCGGATCTTTCGCAATCAGCCATTGCGCCGCCTTGACGCCGATGCCGGGACACGACTTGACATAGCGAGGGTTGTCCTTGCCGTACAGTTTGCCCCAGCCGGTGTGAATCAGCACCGCGTCGCCCGCCTGCAGCGTGATGTTCTGCTTCTTCATCGCGCCTTCGAGATCCTCGACCGTGATCTCGTAATTGTCGCCGAGCATCTCGACGCCCTTGAAGCCTGCAACGTCGATCATCACGCCGCGCGTGAAAATCTGGCCGACGCCATGGACGCCGTACTTGGAGAATCCGCTGCGCGTCGCGTTCTCGCTGACCTTCACGCAGTTGTACCAGCTGTCCTCGTGCGTCTGGTGCGCGAAGCCGTCGAACTGGGTGCCGACCTGGCCGATTTCGGAGATGACGATTTCCTCGTTCGAGCCGCGGCGGTTCGAGGGCTGGTTCATGAAGGTGCGCTTGGCATGCACGTCGAAGCGGCGCGTGCCGAAGAACGGCATCGTCGGCCCGAGCACATGCGCCATCTCGATGACTTCACCAGTCTTGATCAGCTTGGCCGCATTCTGGACGGTCACCGGCTTCTGATGATTCATCGAACCCCGTTCATCGTTGGCGCCCCATTTCGAAGGACAGCGCTGGCTCTCCGGCGGCGGCGACCACGTCGGCGTCTGCGCGAACGCGGCAGACGAAAACGCAGTCAGGATAGCGGCAATGGCAATCGACCTCATGACGTTTCCCTTTGTGTATCTTTTTATGGTTCTGGCGTTGGAAGCCGTCTCATGATGAGCGCATTGCCGGATGCCGCAAAGTCAAATCGTTGCTGCGCTGCAAGCCCGGCGTTGGCGCGCAGCGGTAACCTACAGGAAGCTCTGCGGATCGACGTCGATCTCGAGCTTGAGATTGCCCTTCGTCTTCGGCCCGGAAGCGAGCCAGTCCCGCAGATATTGCGACAGATCGACACCTCGCGCCGACTTGAGCAGCAGACGAAAGCGATAGCGGCCCTTGATGACGGCGAGCGGCGCCTCGGCGGGGCCAAGCACCTGAATGCGTTCGTCGCGCGGTGCGGCGTTTGCCAGCTTTCGCGCAAACCCTTCTGCGCTCGGGCGATCTCCCGCCGACACGATCAGGCTCGCAAGCCGTCCGAACGGCGGGTACCCGGTGCGCTCGCGCCCGGCAATCTCGCTGTCATAAAATGCCTCACGATCGCCGGCGACCAGCGCCTTCATCACCGGATGGTCTGGCTGATGGGTCTGGAGCAGGCCATGGCCGTGACCCTGCTCGCGCCCGGCCCGCCCGATCACCTGATTGAGCAACTGGAATGTCCGCTCGGCGGCGCGCGGATCGCCGTTGCCGAGTCCGAGGTCGGCATCGACGACGCCGACCAGATTAAGTCGCGGAAAATGATGGCCCTTGGCCACCAGTTGCGTGCCGATGATGAGATCGACACGGCCCTCGGCGATTTCGGTCAATTCCGCGCGCATCGCCTCGATCGAGGTAATCAGATCGCTGGACAAAACCATGGAGCGCGCGTCCGGAAAAAGCGCGGCTGCTTCTTCCTGCAAGCGTTCGACGCCGGGGCCGATCGCGGCAAGCGACTCCTCGGCCTGGCACTGCGGACAAGCATGCGGCCGCGCCATCGAGAATCCGCAGTGATGGCAGACGAGACGATGGCGGAAGCGGTGATCGACCAGCCATGCATCGCAGATGGTGCAGGCAAAGCGATGCCCGCACGACCGGCACAGCGTCAGCGGCGCGTAGCCCCGGCGGTTGAGGAACAGCAATGCCTGCTCGCCCCGGCCGATCGCAGTCTGGATCGCCTCCGCCAGCGGTGGCGAAATGAATTTGCCGCGCGCCGGCGGCGCACGCCTCAGATCGATGGTTTCGATATTGGGAAGATACTGCCCTCCGAAGCGCTCCGGCAGCACGACGCGGCGATAACGGCCCTTGCGCGCGTTGACCTCGGTCTCGACCGACGGGGTGGCGGACGCAAGGATGACTGAAATTTTCGCGATGCTGGCACGCACCACCGCCATGTCGCGCGCATGATAATGCGCGCCGTCATCTTGCTTGTACGCCTGATCGTGTTCTTCATCGACGACGATCAATCCGAGATCGGCATAAGGCAGAAACAGCGCCGAGCGCGCACCGACCACGACCTGCGACTCGCCGCTCGCCATCGCCGCCCAGTTGCGCGCGCGTGTGCGCGGCGAGAGGTCCGAATGCCATTCCAGCGGCCGCACGCCGAAGCGATCTGCGAAGCGATCGAGAAACTGTCCGGTGAGCGCGATCTCCGGCATCAGGATCATCGCCTGCCTGCCGCGCCGGATGGTTTCGGCGACGGCCTCGAAATACACTTCCGTTTTGCCGGAACCGGTGACGCCGTCGAGCAGTGCGACGGCGAACTCGTTTCTTGCGGCGAGCGCACGCAGGGTTTCCGCCGCGGTCTGTTGTTCGGGCGAAAACTCAGGGCTGGCAAACGAGGGATCGGGCGCGGGAGGAGGCGGCGGTTTCGGCAATGGCTCGACGACAAGCGTGCCTTCATCGACCAGGCCATCGATGACGCCGGGACTGACGCCGGCTTCCCTTGCCGCTTCCGACTTACCGTGCAGCAGGCTGTCGGAGAGCACATCGATCAGGCGGCGGCGCGCGGGCGTCATTCGTTTCGGCGGCTCGCCGACGAGCCGCACACCGGGCCGCATCCGCTCCGGGCCGAGGTCGCCCATCTTGAGCGTCATCCGCATCACCATGCCGCGCGCGGAGAGCGTGTAGTTCGACACCCAGTCGACGAAGCTGCGCAGCTCAGACCGCAGCGGCGGCACATCGTATTTCTCGTCGATGTCCTTCAGACGGTTGTGCAGCCGTTGATCGGGCGAGGGATTTTCGGCCCAGACCACCGCCGTCACAGCGCGGGACGCCAGAGGCACGATGACCACGTCGCCGGGGGCCAGCTCCATGCCTTCCGGAACCGCATAGGAATAGGTGTGGTCGAGCGCCACCGGCACGAGAACATCGACGACACGTCTAACCATGGAGGCAGGAAACCCGGATTAAGGGACGGTGAAGGAAAGGGGTGCGATATAGTAAGGTCTGTCAAGCGCCGCAATTGCGGGACATTGGATCAGCAAGATAGCCTGCATGGCCGAATCAACCGCACCAACCGAGACGCCTCCGATCGCCTGCGCCGCGGCGGATTTCCAGAGCGCGGCCGCGCAATGGCTCGGGCATTTGCGCAGCGAACGGCGGCTGTCGCCAAAAACACTCGAGGCCTATGGCCGCGATTTGCAGCAATGCATCGCCTTCCTGGGCGAGCATTGGGGCGAGACGGTTTCGCTGAAACGATTCGCCAGCCTTGAGGCCACCGACATTCGCGCCTTCATGGCGTCGCGGCGCAGCAGTGGCATTGCCGGACGATCCTTGATGCGCGCGCTTGCGGGGCTGCGTTCTTTCGGGCGATTTCTGGAGCGGGAAGGTCGGGGCAAGGTTGGGGCACTGGCCGCCATACGGGCGCCCAAGGTTTCCAAGAGCCTGCCGAAGCCGATCCAGATGACCGCCGCCAAACAGATCGCCAACGCCGATTTGCGCGCAGGCGAGAATCGCGAGCAATGGATTTTGGCGCGCGACGCCGCCGTGATGGCGCTGCTGTATGGCTCGGGGCTGCGTATCTCCGAAGCGCTCGGTCTCAAGCGCCGCGATGTACCCGCACCAGGCGAAGGCGACGTGCTTGTGGTGACCGGCAAAGGCAACAAGACCCGCATGGTGCCGGTGCTGCAGAACGTGCTGACGCTGATCGCAGATTACGTCGCGCTGTGTCCGCATGACCTGCCTGCGGCGTCATCGATCTTCGTCGGCGCGCGCGGCGGACCTTTGAGTCCGCGGATCATCCAGCTCACCATGGAGCGGCTGCGCGGTTCGCTGGGACTACCCGATAGCGCCACGCCACACGCGCTGCGCCATTCGTTCGCCACCCATTTGCTGTCGCGCGGCGGCGACCTGCGCGCGATCCAGGAATTGCTCGGCCACGCCTCGCTCTCGACCACGCAGATTTACACCGGCGTCGATGCCGAGCGGCTGCTGGAGGTCTATCGGACGGCGCACCCGCGCTCCTGATTTCGATGCAAGACAATTGTCATATGTGGACCACTTGTAAATCTCTTGCGCCGGCATGGCGGTTCGGTCAATCGTTCGGCCAGCCGGGCAGGAGGAAACCATGGGCGCACATGAAAGTATGGAGCACGCGGAGCATGCCGAACACGCATCCAGCTCCAACAAGCGGATCGCACTGCTGATCGCATTGATCGCACTGTGCCTTGCGTTCTCGGAAACGCTCGGCAAAGGCGCCCAGACCGAATCGATCGCCAAGAACGTCGAAGCCTCGAATCTCTGGGCTTTCTTCCAGGCCAAGACGATCCGGCGCACCACGGTACAGGCCGCCGCCGAGCACCTGAAGATTGCTTCAGCCAGCCTGCCCGACGATGCGGCGAAGGCGGTGGCCGCAAAGCAGATCGACGATTGGCAGAAGGCCGGCGCGCGCTATCGTTCCGAGCCTGAGACCGGCGAAGGCTCCGAGCAACTCGCGGTCCGCGCCAAGAAAGCTGAGCACGAGCGCGATTTGTTCATGGCGAAGTATCACCACTACGAGGTGGCGTCTGCTGCGTTTCAGATCGGAATCGTGCTGGCGTCGGCGACCATTATCACCGGCATGATCGTGCTGTCGTGGGTATCGGGCGTGCTCGCCATCGCAGGTCTCGCGTTCATGGCGATCGGACTCTTCGCGCCACACGCAATCCATCTGTTCTGACGGAAGACTTGAACTACTCCGCGGGAGACGAGCCCGTGCGCGCGGCATGCGCACGGCGTCGCAACCGCGACACCGTCTGGAAGAATCTCGACGACGATCCGCTGCGCAGATGGCGCAGCCAGCGTCTGACCTTGGCGCGAAACGGATCGACCAGCGCATGCGCCCAGGCACGAATGCGCAACACCCATTCATAAAGTGTCCTGAACCACATCATCTTGAGGAGCTTGGGCCGCGTCACGTCGAAGATAAATGCGGTCACGCCGACGCCAAGCAGCTTGCCGAACACAATGACCAGAGCCGCGCTCGCCCAATACTTGTGCGCGAGCAGCCACAACCCGATCAGCTTCAGCGGAAACAGCGGGATCACGGGCGCCGCAAAGACGATCAGCGTCATCGCGGGCGAGAGACTGTCAACGCGATGGGACAGCCAAGCCTTGAACCGCTGGAGAGGTATCCGATCGACGACCCACTGGACGATCGGCTCCAGCCGTTCCCACAGCCACGCCTCGATCAGAAAGATCAGCGCGAGCAGAAACCACAACGGTTGAAGCAGACGTCGCATGATCCGGTCTCAAGGAGGGCCCACTACGGCAATCGCCGAAGCCTGAATCGACATATGGATATCACGCCGGATTCAGGCAAGCGCGGCCGTACGAACTGTATCACCTGATATTGCATACGCGAACGCCAGCGGCGCATTACCTGTACAGGGGATCAATTTGGCGGCATGTCGCGAACGGCTGATCCTGATTACCCTGGCTTGCCGCCGGCCGCGCGGCTATTCGCAAGCCGTTCCAGCAGCTTGGCTTCGACGATCGGCCATTCCTCGCGAAGGATGGAGAAGAACATCGTGTCACGGACACGGCCGGTCCACATCACTCTTTCCTGCCGAAAGACGCCTTCTTGCGTTGCTCCGAGTTTCACCAGCGCCGTGCGCGAATGAACATTGCGTGCATCAACCCGGAACTGCACGCGATTGGCGCTGCACGAGAATGCATGCCTGAGCAGAAGATGCTTTGCGGCCGGATTGACGGCCGTTCCCCGAAACTCGGGCCGGTAATACGTATTCCCGACCTCGAGTGCGCGATGGACAGGCTCGATGCCGATGTAACATGAAATCCCGACGCAGCGACTGTCTGACATGACCGCAAACGGAATCCATGATCCCGACTCGCGATCTTTCTGCACGCGCGCCCAGAACGGATCGAAATGTTCGTTCGCAAGCGAATACAAATAGAATTGCGGCCAGACGTCCTGATCGGCGTTGCAGGCGTCGCGCAGCTGTTCGCGATGGATTTCGCGGAGCGGTTCAAGCCGGACATGATCGTTTTCGAGAACCGTTTCCGTCAGGTCCATCGCCATCACACGGCAAATATCCGGCCCGGATTGAGAATATTATGCGGATCGAGCGCCCGCTTGAGAGTCCGCATGGTTTCGATCTCTTCGGCAGTCCGGCTCAGCTTGAGGTATGGCCGCTTCAGCATCCCGATGCCATGCTCGGCCGAGATCGAGCCATCGTATTCTCCGGTGATGCCATAAACCAATTCCTGAATCTGGGTATAGCGATCCGGTACATCGGCGTGGTGGACGACCACATGAAGATTGCCGTCACCGAGATGGCCGTAAACGACGGAAAACGCTTCATTGTCGAACTTGCGCAGATCGGCCGCGATGCGGTTGGCAAAATCCTCCATCCGGTCGATGGCAAGGCTGATATCGAAACCGACGCGCGGCGACAACGCGCGGCTAAGTTCGACACTCGAATCGCGAATACGCCAGATCGCCGCGGCCGACGCATTGGAGGTCGAGATCGTCGCATCGAGAATGATGCCTTGCTCCACCGCCTCTTCGAGCAATGCTTCCAGATCGGCGCGCATGCGCTCGGCGTCGCTGCCCGACGCCTCGAACAGCACATAGAAGGGATGATGCGTCGGCAGCGGAGACGCAACGCCCGGCACGCGCTCGATAACGAGGCGATAATATTCGTTCCACATCACCTCGAACGCGGTCAATCCTCCGCCAAGCCGCAATCGTGCGAGCTTCAACAGTGAAGTGACATCGCCGAACGACGACAGCGCGCACAGCGCGACCTGCCGCTCCGCAGGCGCCGGAAAAATTCGCAGCGCCGCGCGCGTCACGACACCGAGAATGCCTTCCGTCCCGATATAAAGCTGTTTGAGATCGATGCCGGTGTTGTTCTTGATGAACTTGCGCAGGCCCTTGAGCACCGTGCCATCGGGCGTAACGACTTCAAGTCCCAGCACCAGATCGCGTGTCATGCCATAACGGATCACGCGATTGCCGCCGGCGTTGGTCGAAATGTTGCCACCGATCGTGCAGCTGCCCCGGGCACCAAGATCGAGCGGGAACATGAAGCCCTCATCCTCGACACGCTCCTGCAGTTTCTGCAGAATGACGCCCGCTTGAACGATCGCCACGCCGGACGATACATCGACCTCCTCGATGGCGTTCATCCGCTCCATCGACAGCACGATCTCGCCGTTGTGCGGCATGGTCGCCCGCACCAGCCCGGTCATGCCGCCCTGTGTCGTCACCGGCACTTTCATGCGATGACACAGCTTCAGAAGTCTTGAAACATCCTCCGTGGTCCTGGGCCGGACCACTGCGCGGGGCCGCGTGACCTGAACACCGGCCATGTCGGTGAAGTATCGCGCATCGATATCGTCGCCGATCAGCAGCGCGTCGGCCCGAAATGCCTTGCGTAACTCGTCGAGGAAACTGTCCGGCATGACTTCCTCGGATGACGCGGCAGCCATCACATATGGATTGCGCGCTTGGCGACGTTGAGCGCCGCTTCCTTGACAGTTTCTGAGCGCGTCGGATGGGCATGACAGGTGCGCGCGAGATCTTCAGCCGAACCGCCGAATTCCATCAGCACGGCTGCTTCATGAATCATCTCGCCGGCTTCGCGGCCGACGATATGAACGCCCAATACGCGATCGGTCTTGGCATCTGCCAGCACCTTCACGAACCCTTCGGTGGTCTGGTTGACCTTGGAACGGCCGTTTGCCGTGAACGGGAATTTGCCTGCGTTGTAAGCGATACCGGCCTCCTTGAGTTCTTCCTCGGTCTTGCCGACGGAAGCGACTTCCGGCGTGGTGTAAACCACGCCGGGAATGACATCGTAATTCACATGACCGGCCTGCCCCGCGATGATTTCCGCAACCGCGATGCCCTCGTCCTCGGCCTTGTGCGCGAGCATGGGCCCGCGGATCGCATCGCCGATGGCGTAGACCCCCTTCACGTTGCTGGCGAAATGATTGTCGACCTCAACGCGGCCGCGCTTGTCGAGCGCGACCCCGGCTTCCTTCAAGCCAAGGCCTTCGATGTAAGGCGTGCGGCCGATCGCGACGAGGACGACGTCTGCTTCGATCGTCTCGGCCTTGCCGCCTGCTGCGGGCTCGATCTGCGCCTTGAGTGTCTTGCCGCTGGTATCGACGCCCGTGACCTTGGCGCCGAGCTTGAACGCAACGCCCTGCTTTTCGAGGATGCGCTGGAATTGCTTGGCAACCTCGCCATCCATGCCGGGCAGAATCCGGTCGAGAAATTCCACAACCGTGATCTTGGCGCCGAGACGTCGCCATACCGAGCCGAGTTCAAGCCCGATAACACCTGCGCCGACGACCAGCAGATGGCCAGGTACTTTTTCCAGCGACAGCGCGCCAGTAGATGACACGATGCGCCTCTCGTCGATCTCGATGCCTTTCAGCTTTGCGACGTCCGAGCCGGTTGCGATGACGATGTTCTTGGTGTCGTACGTTTCAGTCTTACCGTCCGCGGCTTTCACTTCGACCTTGCCAGCTCCGAGAATTTTTCCGGTGCCGCGCAACCCATCGATCTTGTTCTTCTTGAACAGGAAATCGACGCCCTTCACGTTGCCATCGATGCCTTCCTGCTTGAAGTTCATCATCGCGGGCAGATCGAGCTTCGGCTTGCCCACGCCAATGCCCATCTTGGCAAACGAATGCTCCGTCTCCTCGAACAGCTCTGAGGCATAAAGCAAGGCCTTGGACGGCATGCAGCCGATGTTGAGACAGGTGCCACCATAGGTCGGATTTTTTTCAGCCACCGCCACCTTCATGCCGAGCTGCGCCGCGCGGATCGCGCAAACATATCCGCCGGGGCCGGAGCCGATAACGATGAGATCGTATGAAGCCATGATGGAAATCCCGTTTCTCACTGGAGCGGCTTAACGCCCGCCCGATACATCCAGAATCGTACCAGTCACATATGACGCTTCGTCCGACATCAGCCAGACGACGGCATTGGCGATTTCTTCTGCCTGGCCGACGCGCCTCATCGGAACGTTATGCGCAAGACGATGCGCGCGATCCGGCTCGCCGCCGCTGGCGTGAATATCCGTATCGATCAGGCCGGGTCGTATGGCGGCAACGCGAATGCCCTCACCCGCGACTTCGCGCGCGAGCCCGAGCGTGAAGGTATCGATCGCGCCTTTGGAAGCCGCATAATCCACATACTGCGCGGGCGAGCCGAGCGTGGCCGCGACCGACGACAGGTTGATGATAACGCCGCCCTTGCCGCCGTGCCTGGTCGACAACCGCTTCACTGCCTCGCGGGCGCAGATAATGCTGCCGACGACGTTGACATTCATCATCCGGTGCAGGCGCTCGGCGCTCATTTCGTCGACCCGCGCAGTCATATCGACCACGCCGGCGTTGTTGACGAGAACGCCCAACGGCCCGAATGCATCTGCTTGCTTGAACAGATGGAGGATATCGGCCTCGGAGCCGACATCGCATTTCACGGCAATCGCCTTGCCGTTGCTGGATTCGATTTTTGCGACCACCTCGTCGGCGGCCACCTTGTTGCTGGCATAGCCGACGACGACCTTGTAGCCGCGCGCAGCAGCAGCAAGTGCCGTGGCGCGGCCGATGCCGCGGCTTCCGCCGGTAACGATGGCGACCTGATCCATTCGAGCCGACCCGTCAGAACGACATCACAGATCCAGCACCAGCCGCGCCGGGTCTTCCAGACCTTCCTTGACGCGAACGAGGAACGTCACCGCTTCCTTGCCGTCGATGACGCGGTGATCATAGGACAGCGCAAGATACATCATCGGCCGCACCTCGACCTTGCCGCCGATGGCGACCGGACGCTCCTGAATCTTGTGCATGCCGAGAATGCCGGCCTGCGGCGCGTTGAGGATCGGCGTCGACATCAGCGAGCCGTAAACACCGCCATTGGTGATGGTGAAGGTGCCGCCCTGCATTTCGTCGATCTTGAGCTGACCGTCACGGGCACGCTTGCCGAAGTCCGCGATCGACTTTTCGATGTCGGCAATCGACTTGTGATCGCAATCGCGCACCACCGGCACGACGAGGCCCTTGTCGGTGCCGACGGCGACGCCGATGTGATAGTAATTCTTGTAGATCAGATCGGTGCCGTCGATCTCGGCATTGACCGCCGGAATTTCCTTGAGCGCCTGCACGCATGCCTTGGTGAAGAAGCCCATGAAGCCGAGCTTGGCGCCGTGCTTCTTCTCGAACAGATCCTTGTACTGGGTGCGCAGCGCCATCATGTGGCTCATGTCGACCTCGTTGAAGGTCGTCAGCATGGCGGCTGTGTTCTGCACGTCCTTGAGGCGGCGCGCGATGGTCTGGCGCAGCCGCGTCATCTTCACGCGCTCTTCACGCGCGGCATCGTCGGCCGGCGACGGGGCGCGAACCTGAACAGCCGCGGCGGGCTGATTGACCGGCGTCGGCGACGAGGCGGCCTTCTCGATTGCAGCCAGCATGTCGCCCTTGGTGACGCGGCCATCCTTGCCGGATCCAGCGACACCAGCCGGATCGACGCCGCTCTCGGCGCCGAGCTTCTTGACTGATGGCGCCTGCACATCGTTCGGCGGCTGCTTCTTGTCGCCTGAGTCCTTGGATTCGGTTTTTGCTTCAGCCTTTTTATCCTCAGCCTTCGACGGCTCGGCCTTTGCCTCAACCGCCTTGGTCGCGTCCTTCTTTGCGGCAGATCCACCGCCTTCGCTGATCTGGCCGAGCAGCGCGCCGACCGCGACCGTCTCGCCGTCCTTGGCAATGATGTCGGACAGCGTTCCACCTGCGGGCGCCGGGACTTCGATCGTCACCTTGTCGGTCTCAAGCTCGACCAACGGCTCATCGACCGCCACGGCTTCGCCGGGTTTCTTGAACCAGCGGCCAATGGTGGCTTCGGTAACGGATTCACCCAGCGTGGGAACGCGAATTTCAGTCATGGTCTCGTTTCCTCAATGCGTTTTTTTCAGTTCGTCGCCCGCGATGCAGACGATCCAGCTATCCAGAGACGCCGAGTGATTGGCAGCGAGCTGTTTGAATGCCCCGTCAAGCGGGGCATCGGATAAGTTGAAATTTCAGCCGAGCGCTTCGTCCAGAAACGCCTTGAGCTGGGCGAGATGCTTCGACATCAGACCGGTCGCGGTCGCAGCCGCCGCCGCACGGCCCGCGTAGCGCGGACGCTTGTGCGTGGCGTTGATCTGGTTCAGCACCCACTCGAGATAGGGCTCGATGAAATGCCACGAGCCCATGTTGCGCGGCTCTTCCTGACACCAGACAACCTCCGCGCCGGGGAAACGACTCAACTCCTGAACCATCGCCTTGAGTGGCACCGGATAGAGTTGCTCGACGCGCAGCAGGTAGATGTCGTCGATGCCGCGCTTCTCGCGCTCGTCGTAAAGGTCGTAGTAGACCTTGCCCGAACACAGCACGACCCTGCGTATCTTTGCGTCCGGCACCAGCTTGATGACCTGGTCCTTCAGCATCTGGGCGTCATCGTAAAGGATGCGGTGGAACGTGGTGTCGGTCGCCATCTCATCCAGCCGCGAGACCGCACGCTTGTGGCGCAACAGGCTCTTCGGCGTCATCAGGATCAGCGGCTTGCGGATTTCTCGCTTCAACTGACGACGGAGGATGTGGAAGTAGTTGGCCGGCGTCGTGCAGTTCGCGACTTGCATGTTGTCTTCCGCGCACATCTGCAGGAAGCGCTCGAGGCGGGCTGAAGAATGCTCCGGGCCTTGACCTTCGTAGCCATGCGGCAGCAGGCAGACAAGCCCCGACATGCGCAGCCACTTGCGTTCGCCCGAAGAGATGAACTGGTCGAACACGACCTGCGCACCGTTGGCGAAATCGCCGAACTGGGCTTCCCACAGCGTGAGCGAATTCGGCTCGGCCAGCGAATAGCCATACTCGAAACCGAGCACCGCCTCCTCCGACAGCAGCGAATTGATCACCTCGTAGTGACCCTGCTTCTCGCCGAGATGATTGAACGGCGTGTAGCGGCTTTCATCTTCTTGATCGAACAGCACCGAATGGCGCTGCGAGAAAGTGCCACGCTCGCAATCCTGGCCGGAGAGACGAACGCGATGTCCGTCTTCCAGCAGCGTGCAGAAAGCCAGCGCTTCGCTGGTCGCCCAATCGATGCCTTCACCGTTGTCGATTGCCTTGGCGCGCGCATCGAGAAAACGCTGGACGGTGCGATGAACGCGGAAACCGTCGGGTGCCTTGGTAATCTTGCGGCCGATGTCTTTCAGTTTCTCGATATCGACACCGGTCACGCCGCGGCGCGGATCTTCTGTGAGATCGGCGGACTTGAACCCAGCCCATTTGCCGTCCAGCCAGTCAGCCTTGTTCGGCTTGTAGCCGGCCCCCGCTTCGAGCTCGACATCGAGCCGCGCGCGCCAATCGGCTTTCGCCTTGTCGACTTCGCCCTCGGTCATTACACCGTCGGCAATGAGGCGCTTTGAGTAGATTTCCAGCGTTGTCGGCTGGGTTGCGATCTTCTTGTACATCACCGGCTGGGTGAATGCCGGCTCGTCGCCCTCGTTGTGACCGTGGCGGCGATAGCAGAACATGTCGATAACGACCGGCTTGTGGAATTTCTGCCGGTACTCGATCGCAACCTTCGCCGCGAACACCACCGCTTCGGGATCGTCGCCATTGACGTGGAAAATCGGCGCGTCGATCATCTTCGCGACGTCCGACGGATACGGAGACGAACGCGAGTAGCGCGGATAGGTCGTGAAGCCGATCTGGTTGTTGACGATGAAATGGATCGAACCGCCGGTTCGATAGCCCTTCAGGTCCGAAAGACCGAAACATTCAGGCACGACACCCTGGCCCGCAAAAGCCGCGTCGCCGTGCAGCAGAAGCGGCAGCACGGAAATGCGCTGATCCGGCGGATCGCCATTCTGGTCCTGCTTCGCGCGTACTTTGCCCAGCACCACCGGATCGACGATTTCGAGATGCGATGGATTCGCGGTCAGCGACAGATGAATCTTGTTGTTGTCGAACTCGCGATCGGAGGATGCGCCGAGATGATACTTCACGTCGCCCGAGCCTTCGACTTCATCCGGGTTGGCGGAGCCACCTTTGAATTCATGGAACAGCGCACGGTGCGGCTTGCCCATGACTTGCGTGAGCACGTTGAGGCGGCCGCGATGCGGCATGCCAAACACGATATCCTTCACGCCGAGATTGCCACCGCGCTTGATGATCTGCTCAAGCGCAGGAATCAGCGATTCACCGCCGTCCAGACCGAAGCGCTTGGTGCCGGTGAATTTGAGATCGCAAAACTTCTCGAAACCGTCGGCCTCGACGAGCTTCATCAGGATGGCACGGCGACCTTCGCGGGTGAAGCTGATTTCCTTGTCCGGACCTTCGATGCGTTCCTGAATCCAGGCTTTCTGCGCACCGTTCGAGATGTGCATGAACTCGACGCCGAGGGTCTGGCAATAGGTGCGGTCGCAGATGGCGACGATCTCGCGCAGCGATGCGTATTCGAGGCCGAGCACATGATCGAGAAAAATCTTGCGATCGAGATCGGCGTCGTTGAAGCCGTAGGTGCGCGGATCGAGTTCTTCGTGATCGCGCGGCGGCTCGAGACCCAGCGGATCGAGTTTGGCGTGAAAGTGGCCGCGCATACGGTAGGCGCGGATCAGCATGAGCGCGCGAACCGAATCGCGCGTGGCCTGCAGCACGTCGCCGGAGGTTGCGGGAGCGGCGCCCTTGACTTGCGCCTTCGCCTGCAGCTTGTCGCCGATCGCCTTTTCGACCTGGGCCCAATTGCCATCGAGCGCCGAAGTCAAATCGTCGCGCGGCGATTGTGGCCAGTGGGCCTTCTCCCAGCTTGGTCCCTCGGCATTTTTCTTGACCGAGTCCGGGGTGTCCTTGAGGCTCTTGAAGAACTCCTGCCATTCGGAATCGACCGAGCGCGGATCGGCCTCGTACCGGGCATACATCTCGTCGATGTAGGAGGCGTTCGCGCCGTGAAGGAAGGAGGTCAGTGCAAAAGCGGCATTCGCGTCTTGGCGAGACATGATTGCGTCCTGATTGTTTTTGGATCGCGCAGGGATTCCGACGAAACGGCGCGATCACCAATCGTGATCGACCGATCGGCTATCTTTACCCTATTTAGGGCAAACATACGCGACGAAAAGAACCAAGAAATGACTATTAAATCATTTCTTGGTGAAGCGTCTAAGCCACTGAAAGGCTTTCCTTGCCGAGCCGGGAAGACGGCTGAATTCGCCTGCGCCGAGGCTTTTTCGCCGATTGTCCACAGGCCTCGTCGAGCAGTGCCGCCGCCGCCTTGCCGGCCGTATCGGCGACCGTCGGATCGCGGGTGACCATGGCGGCCACAATAGCCCCGTCCATCAAGATCCCTATCTGGTGCGCAAGAAACGCCGGCTTGGCGGCGCCTGCCGCACGCGCCAGTTGCTCGACATGCGCGAGCACAAACGACTTGTGCTCCATCGTGATCGCGCGCAACCGCGTCTCGTCCTTCGGATGTTCACCAACCGCATTGATGAAAACGCAGCCGTAATAGTCGTCTTCGCTGAACCATTTTTTCAGCGCCGGAAAAATGGAATCGATTTTTGCTCGCGGAGTCTTGGCGCGCTCGATCGACGCGATGAACCAGCCGCGCCAGATCTTGCCTTCCGACTCCAGCACTGCTTCGACGAGATCGTTCTTCGATCCGAAAATCTTGTAAAGCGTGGTCTTTGCGGTACCGGCTTCATCGACGATGGCGTCGATGCCCGTTGCATTGATGCCGTATTTGCAAAACAGCCGCGTCGCCGCGTTCATCAATCTGTCGCGCGGTGTCGGATGAAAGATATCCGAGACGTGAGACGGTGCGTCCTGCGGAATCGCGTGGGCCATATCTCTTCATATGATATGCCGCGCGCGACGCGCAAGCGATGATCGGTTCCTGACCAACATTCGAGCGGTGAGGCAGTGAAATGACGCGCTTCGCGGCAGCCTGCGCGATGCACGATTCTTCAGCATCACCTTAATCCACTGACCAGGCTGATTTTTCCTGATCTGCCTGCAATGGCACGCTTCCTGCAAAGCAACAGAACGGTCGGTATCCACCCGGCCGGCAGGGAGAAAAATGATGAACGTCGCCGCACAGAAGAAACCCGTACTGACCGGATGTCTCGCACCGATCGACAAGGACGGCCTCGAGCAATTGATCGCGAACGGCAAGGCCAATCCCAACGTCATCAAGACGCTGAAATGCAAGACAGTGGCTGAAGGCAAATTCCGCCACGCCAATTACATCCGCAGCCTTCCGCCATACATCGTCGACGAACCGCCAGCCCTGCTTGGCGACGATACCGCGCCCAATCCGTCGGAAGCATCGCTGGCTGCACTCGGCTCTTGCATCGCGGTCGGGCTGCACGCCAATGCAGTGCATCGCGGCTGGACCGTCAACAAACTCGAGCTTCAGCTCGAAGGCGATCTGAACATCACAGCCGTCTGGGGCACCGGTGACGTCAGCGAGAAGCCGGTCGGCTTCACCGACGTGCGCATCAAGGTCGACATGGAATGCGAGGGCATTCCGCAGGCGGAAATCGACGCTCTGATCGATCACGTCAAGAAATGGTCGCCCGTCGCCAACACCTTCACGCGCCCCGTCAATCTCGAAGTTTCGGCCTGAATCCGGCCTGCTGACGATTGCCGCAGCGATGCGGCAATCCCTTTCATGCCCTGCCTGATCGCGTGGCAACGACGTGGAGATCGGAATGACGACGTCAGTTCTGCGAAAGCCCGACACCATCGCAAGCGATGACGTGTCGCTCGTGGAGCGGGTCTCGAGGCTTTCGCGATCGGAACTGACGCCGATCGCCCATGCCATCGACGAAGGCACGATCTACCCGGAGCAAGTACTCCGCAATCTGGGTGCGGCTGGCGCGTGGTCCGCGCATGCCGACCTGCGCGACACCATCGCCGGCATTGCCGCAATCGGCGAGACCTGCGGCGCCACCGCCTTCATGGCGTGGTGCCAGAACACGCTCGTCTGGTACATCGTCAATTCCGCCAACCCGGCGTTGAAAGCTCGGTTTGCCAGGAGCGCATCCAGCGGGGCGCTTCTGGGCGGCACCGGGCTTTCGAATCCGATGAAAAGTTTCTTCGGCATCGAGCAGCTGAAGCTGAAGGGGCGCCGGGTCGAAGGGGGTTACGTCGTTCGTGGCGCGCTGCCATGGGTCTCCAACCTCGGCCCGGATCATATGTTCGGCACCATCTTCGAGGTCGAAGCGGGAGAAACTGCGGCAGGCGACAAGGTGATGTTCCTGGCCGACTGCGCCGACGCGAACGTTACGCTGACGCCCTGCAAGCCGTTTCTCGCAATGGACGGCACCGGCACCTACGCTGTCCAATTTCGCGATGCATTCATTCCCGACGATCAGGTGCTGGCGGCGCCAGCGATGCCGTTTGTCAAGAACATCCGCGCCGGGTTCATCATGATGCAGAACGGGATGGCCCTGGGGCTGATCCGCGATTGCGTCGCGATCATGCAGGGCGTGCGGCCATCGCTCGAACACGTCAATCGCTTCCTTCCGCAACAGCCGGAAGATTTCACCACGCTGCTTGCAGAGCTTGAAGCTGAGACGATGGAGCTTGCGGCAACGCCCCACGAGTCCAGCAATGACTATTGGCGGCGCGTCATAGATCTTCGCCTGCGCGCAGGCGAAGCCAGCGTCGCCGCGGCCAATGCCGCAATGCTGCATTGTGGCGCCCGCGGTTATCTCAGGTCGCATCGCGCCCAGCGCCGGCTGCGTGAAGCGTACTTTGTGGCGATCGTCACGCCCGCCACCAAGCAACTCAGAAAAATGCTCGCCGACAACACACGCGAACATCAGGGAGGCCAGAGCGGGCCCTGATTCCAACAGCACGTTTCAAGACAATACCGAAAGCCGTCTGAATTCGCCGATCGTCACGACTGAAACGAACGAACCGCATCAACCACAGTGGAGGCATAGCAATGGCTGAAATTCTTATTTCTCCCGATGAACTGGTCGCACTGGCCAAATCAGAACCTTGCGTCATCATCGACACCCGCAATCCGGACGCGTACGCCGCCGGTCACATTCCCGGCGCGGTCAATCTCCATGAGATCTTCACCTACCTCGCGACATCGACACCCGAGGGCATGGAAGAGCTGAAGAAGAAATTCGCCGATGCATTCGGCGGCGCTGGATTATCCGGTAAAGAAACAGCGGTGATCTATGAGCAATCGATGAACTCGGGCTTCGGCCAGTCGTGCCGCGGCTACTTCCTGCTCGAATTCCTTGGCTATCCCAAGATCAAGGTTCTTCACGGCGGCTTCGATGCCTGGAGCGCAAAGGGTCTTGCGGTGACCAAGGACGTCCCGACACCGAAACCGGCCTCGTTCAAGATTCTGCCGGAAGCAGGATCGATCCTGATCGACGCCAAGACGATGCTCGCCGCGGTCGGCAGTCCGTCGATCGCCTTGCTCGACGTGCGCGACGTGGACGAGTGGATCGGGGAGAGCTCGTCGCCTTACGGCAAGGATTTCTGCCCGCGCATGGGCCGCATCCCGGGCGCGGTATGGATCGAATGGTACCGCATGATGAAGCCCTCAGCGGAAGGTCCGCGCTTCAAGTCCAAAAACGAAATCCTCGCGGAATGCGCCACTGTCGGCATCACGCCTGCAACATCCGTGTATCTCTACTGCTTCAAGGGCGCGCGTGCGTCCAACACGTTCCTGGCTCTCAAGAATGCCGGGATCACCGACGTGCGGATGTACTTCGGATCATGGAACGAGTGGTCGCGCGACAACAAGTATCCGATCGAGGAAGGGTTGCCGACGGCCGGCGAGAAGCAGGCGAAGGCTGCTTAGCCAACTCCGATTGTCTGATAGACAGCGCCACATGCAACAGAGGCCCGTTTGGAAACGAACGGGCCTCTTGCATTTGAAGATTGAAAAAAGTTCAGCGCTTCAGGACATCGACAAGCGTCGTTCCGAGCCTCGCCGGAGATGGCGACACAGTGATACCTGCGCTTTCCATGGCCGCGATCTTGGATTCTGCATCGCCCTTGCCGCCGGACACAATCGCGCCCGCATGGCCCATGCGACGGCCCGGAGGCGCCGTGCGCCCGGCGATGAACCCGACCATCGGCTTCTTGCGGCCGCGCTTGGCTTCGTCCTTCAGGAATTGCGCGGCATCTTCCTCGGCCGAACCGCCGATTTCGCCGATCATGATGATCGATTTGGTTTTTTCGTCCGCAAGAAACAGCTCGAGCATGTCGATGAACTCGGTGCCCTTGACCGGATCGCCACCGATGCCGACCGCCGAGGTCTGGCCTAATCCGGCCTGAGAAGTCTGGAACACTGCTTCGTAGGTGAGAGTGCCCGAACGCGACAGGATGCCGACATTGCCCGGCTTGAAGATATTCGCCGGCATGATTCCAATTTTGCATTCGCCAGCGGTGACGACGCCGGGACAATTCGGCCCGATCAGCCGCGACTTCGAGCCCGAAAGCGAACGCTTCACCTTCACCATGTCGAGCACCGGAATGCCCTCAGTGATGCAGATGATCAGCGGCACTTCCGCATCGATCGCTTCGCAGATCGCGTCCGCCGCGCCCGGCGGCGGCACATAGATCACGCTGGCGTCGGCGCCGGTTTTTTCCCGCGCCTCCGCCACAGTATCAAATACGGGCAAACCGAGATGGGTCGAGCCGCCTTTTCCGGGCGAGGTGCCGCCGACCATCTTGGTGCCATAGGCGATCGCACCTTCCGAATGGAAGGTGCCGTTCTTGCCAGTGAAGCCCTGGCAGATGACCTTGGTGTTCTTGTCGATCAAGACGGACATGGCTGGATTGCTCTCTCGGAAAAAAGTGAAGGGTCAGCTCAGCCGTCGATAGACGCCGGTGAGCACGTCGGCCCATCCCTCTGCGTCCGGCGAGAACTGGATTCGAAGCCTGTAGGTATCTGTATCGACGATCTCATAGACGTGCCGCGCGCTGCCGCGCAGCGAGCCGCGTACCAGGATCAGCGTCTTGTTCGTCCAGCCTCCGGCGGCAGGGGCCGGCGCGAAATAGCCAAGCGAATCGTGCCAGAACATTTTGTAGAGCCGATCCTCGCGATCATAGGTGAATAGCCCGTGGGTAGCGAATGTCTCCTGACCGTTGCGCGTCTGACGGCTTTCCTGGATCAGATAAAAGCCGTTGAGGTCCATCCGTGCGACGACGCGCGACACAGCAGCACCGCCCTCGACCCAGCGCGATGGATATACCATCTCCTCGCCGGCCCACTCGCCCGCAAACGCCGCAAGCCTGCGGTGTTCTTCGAGAGGCGCTGGCGCAGCATCGCGACGCGCTTCCGCCATGGCTCAGCCCTTCTTGACCGCGTTCACGATCTTCTGCGCGGCATCGTCGAGGTCGTCCGCCGGCAGCACGTTCAGCCCCGACTCGCGGATGATCTTTTTGCCCTCTTCGACGTTGGTGCCTTCAAGCCGCACCACCAGCGGCACCTGCAGGCCGACCGCCTTCACCGCCGCGATCACGCCGCGCGCGATCACGTCGCACTTCATGATGCCGCCGAAGATGTTGACCAGAATGCCCTTCACGTTCGGATCGGCGGTGATGATCTTGAACGCCGCCGTGACCTTCTCTTCCGACGCGCCGCCGCCGACGTCGAGGAAATTCGCCGGGCTTTCGCCGTAGAGCTTGATGATGTCGAGCGTCGCCATCGCAAGGCCCGCGCCGTTGACCATGCAGCCGATGGTGCCCTCGAGCGCGATGTAGGCGAGGTCATACTTCGACGCCTCGATCTCCTTGGCGTCCTCCTCCGTCGTGTCACGCAGTGCGACGATGTCCGGATGCCGGTAAAGCGAGTTGGAGTCGAACGAGATCTTGGCGTCGAGGCACTTCAGCTCGCCCTGCTTGGTGATGACGAGCGGATTGATCTCCAGCATCGCCATGTCCTTGGCGACGAACGCTGCGTAGAGCTGACTGATCAGCTTCTCCGCCTGCTTGGCAAGCTCGCCTGTGAGCTTCAATGTATTCGCGACCTTGCGGCCGTGATGCGGCATCACGCCCGTCGCCGGATCGACCGAGAATGTCACGATCTTGTCCGGCGTGTCGTGGGCGACCTTCTCGATGTCCATGCCGCCTTCGGTCGAAACCACGAACGCGACTTCGGACGTCTCGCGATCGACCAGCGCCGAAAGATAGAACTCCTTCGCGATATCGGAGCCTTCCTCGATATAGAGACGATTAACCTGCTTTCCGGCAGGGCCGGTCTGGATCGTGACCAGCGTCGCGCCGAGCATCTCCTTGACGTACTGCTTCACCTCGTCGATCGACTTGGCGAGCCGGACGCCGCCCTTGTCGCCGGCGGAGGCTTCCTTGAACTTGCCCTTGCCGCGGCCGCCAGCATGAATCTGGCTCTTCACCACCCACAGCGGCCCACCGAGATCGCGCGCCGCTTGCTCCGCGTCGGACGCCTTCAGCACCGGCACACCGCGCGACACCGGAACGCCGAATTCTTTCAGTACGGCTTTCGCCTGATACTCGTGGATATTCATGCCAGCCCCTCGTTCATTCCGGTGTCAGACGGTAACCCGCGCGAAGTCACTCGCGCGGGAAGATCACTTGCGAGCGGATCACTTGCCGAGCAGATCGGGCGCGATCTTCTTGCAAGCGTCAACGAGACCCTGAACCGCACCAACCGACTTGTCGAAAGCCTCGCGATCCTTGCCCGCAAGTTCGATCTCGACGATACGCTCGACACCTTTCGAGCCAATGACAACCGGCACGCCGACATACATGTCTTTAACGCCATACTCGCCGTTGAGATAGGCGGCGCAAGGCAGCACGCGCTTCTTGTCGCGCAGATAGCTCTCGGCCATCGCAATCGCGGACGCCGCCGGCGCATAGAACGCCGAGCCGGTCTTGAGCAGGTTGACGATCTCGGCGCCGCCGTTGCGGGTGCGATCAACGATCTCGTCGATGCGGGCCTGCGAGGTCCAGCCCATCTTGACCATATCGGGCAGCGGAATGCCCGCCACAGTCGAGTACTTCGTCAGCGGCACCATGGTATCTCCATGGCCGCCAAGCACGAACGCAGTCACGTCCTCGACCGAGACGTTGAACTCGTCTGCCAGGAAATAGCGGAAACGGGCCGAATCCAGCACACCCGCCATGCCGACCACTTTCTTGTGGGGCATGCCGGAGGCCTTTTGCAGCGCCCAGACCATGGCGTCGAGCGGATTGGTGATGCAGATCACGAACGAATCCGGCGCATACTTGCGGATGCCCGCGCCGACCTGCTCCATGACCTTGAGGTTGATGCTGAGAAGATCGTCACGGCTCATCCCGGGCTTGCGCGGCACGCCAGCCGTCACGATGCAGACCTTGGCGCCATCGAGCGCCTCGTAGGAATTCGCACCGGTGTAGTTGGCATCGAAACCATCCACCGGAGACGACTGCGCAATGTCCAGCGCCTTACCCTGCGGTATGCCCTCGGCGATGTCGAACATCACCACATCGCCCAGTTCTTTCAGGCCGACGAGATGAGCGAGCGTTCCACCGATCTGGCCTGAGCCAATCAAAGCAATCTTGTCGCGTGCCATGGGAAATCTGTCCTTTGAGCCCGGCGGGGGAAGAAGATGAAAACGTGAGGTGGTGGTTAGCTCTTTCGAGAAACCGGTTCAAGTCGCCGTTCGGCTCAATAGGCCAGCCGGTGCGTGGCATGCCTGCGATTGCATCAGGTTTCGACGAGGCCCGTGGACGAGCCGCTGGCTGTGGAATCGCTTCGTCCGTGTGGCAGCGCCAGATAGGATTTCGAACTCATCTCGATCAGGCGCGAGGCGGTGCGCTTGAATTCGTTGGCTTCGACGCCTTCGGTCGCCCGGTAAAGGGAAACCGGATCGGCTTCGGCGGACGCCATCAGCTTCACACTGTTGTCGTAGAGCGTGTCGATCAGCGTAATGAAGCGCTTTGCGTGGTTCCTGCGCTCGTAGTTCATCGCCGGGATGCGGTCGATCAGGATCGTATGATAGTCGCGCGCCAGCCGCAGATAGTCCGAGCCCGCCAGCGGCTTCTCGCAGATGTCCGCAAAAGAAAAACGCGCGACGCCGTTGGCGGAACGCGGCACGCGCAGCTTGTGACCCTTGATCACGATGTCGCGCGGCGCGCTCTTGGCGCCGGCGGTCAATTTTGCCCAAGCCGCATTGAGCGCCGCATCCGAAGCCGCATCCGCCGGAGTGAGCCACATCTTGACGCCGGTCAGTTTCTCAAGCCGGAAGTCGGTTCGCGCATCGAGCCGCAGCACGTCCATGCGTTCGGTAATCTGCGCGATGAATGGCAAGAACAGCGCACGGTTGAGGCCGTCCTTGTAAAGGTCGTCGGGCGCGACGTTCGATGTTGCAATCACGACCGCTCCCAAACCGAACAATGCCGAGAACAGGCGGCCGAGGATCATCGCATCGGCGATATCGGTGACATGGAATTCATCGAAGCAGAGAAGCCAGGCTTCCTCGAAAATCGCCGCCGCCGTCAGCTTGATGGGGTCGGTATCTGCAACTTCACCGCTTGCGATCTGCTGCCGGAAACCGTGAATACGCTCGTGGACATCGGCCATGAACTCGTGGAAATGCGCGCGGCGCTTCAGCTTGACCGGGCTTTGATGGAAGAACAGGTCCATCAGCATGGTCTTGCCGCGGCCGACCTCGCCGTGAATGTAAAGTCCGCGCGGCAGCGCATCGTCGAGATCGCTCGAGAACAGCCGGACGAGGAAACCGGCCTTGCGCGCACGGCGGTAACGGATAAGTCCGGCCTCAAGCCGCGCGAAAGCCTCGACCGCGCCCGCCTGTGCGGGGTCGGCTTCGATCGCGCCCGACGTCACCAGCGCCTGATAGCGGGCGCGAAACGTGCTTGTCCTGGATGCAGCCATAGATGCGCTAACGGCATGACTTGTTCCGAAAAATCAAGCCAGCAATTCTGCGAGCCGCTATGCGCGGGCGGCGCTTGCCCAATCCGCCGACGGTCCGTTCGTCAGCGCGTAGGAATCCTCGACGATGTAAGGACCGCCGCCGACAGAGTCCCGCGACGAGAACAACACGAATCGCGATGCGATGAAGGTGCGGGTCGGAAAGTAGCCGCGCACGGACAGGTAGTCGGCAACGTCGCGAGACGAAGCATCGCGCAGCCGGGCCAGCGTCACATGCGGAATGAATTTACGGCCTTCCGGATCGAACCCGAACCTTTGCAGCAACCGCTCAAGCTCGGCCTGCAACTCCATCAGAGGCCGGGACGGCACGACGGTGGCGACCACCGCACGAGGCTTCTTGCTGCCGAAGCTCGACAGCCCGCGCAGCGAAACCTCGAACGGCTTGCGATTGATCCGCACCAGCGTGGCCGCAATTTCGTTGGCGGCACGGCCATCGATATCGCCAATGAACCGGAGGGTGACGTGATAGTTTTCGGGATCGATCCAGCGGGCCCCGGGCAAGCCGCCGCGCAAATTCGATAGCGACTGACCAATGTCGGGCGGAATTTCCAGACCGGTGAACAGACGCGGCATCGCTTTGATCTCCGATGCTAACCCGATGACGAATCACCGATATCTAGTTGTATCCCAGCTTTATGACAGTGCGAAGCATTGGATTCTCGCAGACCTCGAATCGTCCCCCGGCTGTTGCCTATTTCCTTTGCTCATTGCGGCTCGCCAGAAAACTCTCGACCGCTGGCAGGATACGCTTGACGATCACGTCAATCCCGTCCGCGGTCGGGTGAAGGCCATCAGGCTGGTTGAGCTTCGCATCGCCAGCAACCCCATCGAGAAAAAATGGATAGAGCGGCACTTTCCACATCGCTGCGATATCCGGATAGATCGCGTCAAAGTCCTTCGCATACTCGGGTCCAAAATTGCGCGGAGCATACATCCCGGCCAGCAGCACCGCGATATTGCGCGCCTTCAGCTTTCGCACGATATCGTCGAGCGCCGCGCGGGTGACCTTCGGATCAATGCCGCGCAACGCATCGTTGGCGCCAAGCTCGACGATCACGGCTTCAGTCCCTTCGGGAATCGACCAATCGAGGCGGTCGCGTCCTCCGGAGGTCGTGTCACCGGAGACTCCAGCATTCACGATCGTCGTATCGATACCACGATCCTTCAGGGCTTTTTGCAGCCGGACCGGAAAGGCCGCAGACGCAGGAAGCCCATAGCCGGCCGTCAGGGAATCCCCCAAAACCGCCATCTTGATGGGCAAGGTCTGGGCCTTGGAAGGGGCGATACCGGCCATCGTCAGCAATACCCCCGAAAGCAAGGCAATAAACATTGCCCGCAGCCCCTCGACCGGACCGCGCTCAATCCCATATGACCTGGTACCCCGTTTCCGAAGTTCGCGAACCATCGCAGCAGTTGCTGAGACGAACTTCGGAAACGAAAGGGCACCAGCAATTAAAGTTCGAATACCGCTTTCGATCTGAAGTTCCTGAAAATGGGATAGCAGCAAGCGGTGCAGGAACTTCAGATCGGCGGTAATCGTCATGGACAGTCGCATCGAACCCTCGCCGCTTACCGGCTCCACGCCGGATGCCGTTACAATCTCTAATGTCAATCTCTCGCTTGGCGAAGGCGCCGCCCGCGTTCACATCCTCAAGGATGTCAGCCTGCGGGTCGCTTCCGGCGAAGCGATCGGATTGATCGGACCATCAGGCTCAGGCAAATCAACCCTGCTGATGGTGATGGCGGGGCTGGAACGTCCCGACAGCGGAGAGGTGGTGGTGAATGGCACCGCTTTCAATGCTCTCGACGAAGACGGTCTTGCCCGATTCCGCGGCCGTCAGGTCGGCATCGTTTTCCAATCCTTCCATCTGATCCCCACGATGACGGCGCTGGAGAACGTCGCCGTTCCGCTGGAGCTTGCGGGTCATCCCGATCCGGCGGGCCGCGCGGCCCAGGAGCTTGCGGATGTGGGCCTTGGCGACCGATTGCATCACTATCCCGCCCAGCTTTCAGGCGGCGAGCAGCAGCGCGTCGCGCTGGCGCGTGCGCTGGCACCGGACCCGGCAATTCTGGTGGCCGATGAGCCGACAGGCAATCTCGACGAGACCACCGGCAAACACATCGTTGACCTTCTGTTCAGCCAGCACGCCGAGCGCAACAT
Source organism: Hyphomicrobiales bacterium (assembly GCA_021732215.1). Classification (GTDB taxonomy): domain Bacteria; phylum Pseudomonadota; class Alphaproteobacteria; order Rhizobiales; family Xanthobacteraceae; genus SG-bin9. Next base: position 72,230 of record JAKFVL010000032.1, on the reverse strand, counting down.
GACGCTGGTGCTGGTGACCCACGATGCGAGCCTCGCGCATCGTTGCGACCGTGTCATCCGTCTGCGCTCGGGCTCCATCGACGGCCCGGTGACCGAGCGTCACTGGATCGAGACGGCTTAGCTGCGATGACATCTGCCACCACCCCGGCGCGTCGGAATTCCTTCATGCTCGCTCTCCGCTACGCCTTGCGCGAATTGCGCAGCGGTTTGCGCGGCTTCTACGTATTCGTTGCCTGCATCGCGCTCGGCGTCATGGCGATTGCCGGCGTCGGCTCGGTCGCATCCAGTCTTGGCGACGGCCTGGAGCGTGAAGGCCGCAGACTGCTGGGCGGCGACGCCGCGTTTTCGCTGATCCAGCGCGAGGCGACCGCGCAGGAGCGCGGCTTCCTCGAGTCGCGGGGCAACGTGTCATCGGCGGCGACGTTGCGCGGAATGGCACGCGCCGGCGACAATCAGTTTGCACTGGTCGAGCTGAAGGCCGTCGACAATCTCTATCCGATGGTCGGCGAACTTGCGCTCGAGCCGAAAGTCCCACGCAGCGAATTATTTGCAGAAATCGACGGCGCATACGGCGCGGCCGCCGACCCGGTTTTGTTGACGCGGTTAGGACTGAAAGTCGGCGACCGCGTTCGCGTCGGCAACGCGAATTTTGCATTGCGCAGCGCCATCGCATCGGAGCCCGACAAGCTCGCGGGTGGGATCGGCTTCGGGCCGCGCTTGCTGATCAGTGAGGCTGGCTTGCGCGCAACCGGCCTGCTCCAGCCCGGAAGCCTGGTGCGATGGACATACCGCGTGCGGCTGCCCGACGGAGCCGACAACGAAAAGGCCGCGCAAAGGCTGATTGAAGCGACTCGCATGTCGCTTCCGGAGGCCGGCTGGGAAGTCCGCTCGCGCGCCAATGCGTCGCCCCAGCTCGAGCGCAATATCAGCCGCTTTACCGAATTCCTGACACTCGTCGGTCTTGCAGCGCTGCTCGTCGGCGGTGTCGGCGTCGCCAACGCGGTGAAGAGCCACCTCGATCGCCGGCGCGACGTCATTGCGACCTTCAAGGCGCTTGGCGCGACCGGCCGCGACGTTTTCACGATCTATCTGACACAGGTCATGCTGCTGGCGATCGCCGGGTCGATGATCGGCCTCGCCATCGGCGCCGCATTGCCTTTCATTATCTCGGCGGGCTTCGGCAAGGTTCTGCCCTTGCCGCTGGAAGCCACGCTCCAGCCCGACGAACTGGCGCTCTCCTTTGTCTACGGTCTGCTGACTGCTCTTGCTTTCGGATTGTGGCCGCTGGCGCGCGTTCACGATGTGCCGGTTGCCGCGCTTTTCCGCGACACGGTGAGCGGGCATACGCGATGGCCGCGGCGGCGCTATCTGCTGCTGATCGCAATCGTGGTCGCAGCGCTGATCTCGGTTGCCGTTGGACTGGCTTACGACAAGCGCGTGGCGGCCATTTTTATCGCTGCGTCCACATTGGTTTTCGTGCTGCTGCGCGGCGTCGCTGCCTTGCTGATGGCGGTAGCCAGGCGACTGCCGCGACCGCGCATGACGATGTTGCGGCTGGCCCTTGCCAATATCCATCGCCCGGGCGCACTGACGCCGTCGGTGGTGATGTCGCTGGGTCTGGGTCTCGCCGTTCTGGTGACGATCACGCAAATCGACGGCAACCTCAGACGCCAGTTCATCGCCACGTTGCCGGATCACTCGCCGTCGTTCTTCTTCATGGACATCCCGTCCAACGATGCTGACCGCTTTGGCGCTTTCCTTCAGACGCAGGCCCCGGAAGCGCATGTCGAGCGGGTCCCGATGCTGCGCGGGCGCATCATGGCGGCGCGCGGCATCAAGGCCGAAGAGATGAAAGCGACGCCCGACTCGCAATGGGTTCTGCAAAGCGACCGCGGCCTGACCTATACCAGCGAGGTCCCGCGCGGCTCCAAGGTTGTGGCCGGCGAGTGGTGGACGGCCGACTACAGCGGCCCGCCGCTGGTCTCGCTAGAGAAGCGGGTGGCCGATGGGCTCGGTCTCAAGATCGGAGATCCGATCGTGGTCAACGTACTCGGTCGCGACATCGAAGCGACGATCGCGAATCTGCGCGTGATCGACTGGCAAAGCCTCGGCATCAATTTCGTGCTGGTGTTTTCGCCGAATGCCTTTCGCGGCGCGCCGCATACCCATCTCGCCACCCTGTCCGAGGACAAGCCAAGTGCGGCTCACGATGCGGCGCTGATCAAGTCGGTGGCCGACGCCTTTCCGATGGTCACCTCGGTCAGGGTCCGCGACGCAATCCAGACCGTCGGCGCGGTCGTCAACAATCTCGTGCTGGCCATGCGCGGAGCCACCTCGATCACCCTGATCGCTGCCATTCTGGTTCTGGGAGGGGCGCTGGCAGCCGGGCACCGCCATCGGGTTTACGATGCCGTCATATTGAAAACCCTGGGCGCTACCCGTGGACGGCTGATCGGCGCTTATGCTCTGGAATATATGATGATTGGCATCGCAACAGCGGTATTTGGCGTTATTGCGGGATCCGTCGCTGCCGGACTGATCGTCACCCGGCTGATGACGTTGACCTTCGTATGGCAGGCTGGAAGCGCCGCAGCGGTGGTGCTGGTTGCCCTTGCGGTCACGGTCGGGTTGGGCCTGATTGGAACGCTGGTGGCCCTTAACCAAAAGCCTGCAACGGTATTGCGCAATTTATAGCAATTGCAGGCCGTTTCACGCCCGGCTAATAATGTTCAGCCAACGGGTCGCGCGACATTCAGCCGCGCGTTGAAGCTTGCAGTCAGTGTGTTAGTTTCCCACATATCCAACGGGTTTCGATGCTAACCCGATCCTGCCGGACAGTCGGCTCGGATCGCAAGGCATCTGAAGTGGAATTCGCTTCGGCTCTGCTCGCCCTTTAGCGGGGTCCGGACAACAACGGAGTTTCGACCATGTCGGACTTTGATCGCAACTACGCCGCTCCGGGTACGTCCCCGTTCGGCCGTGCAGCTACCCGCGACGCCGCAGCCGTCGATGCGGGTCTGCGCGCATACATGCTTAAAATCTACAATTACATGACGATCGGTCTGGCCATCACCGGCCTCGCCGCGCTCGGCGTGTACAAGGCGGCCATTACCGATACCGCTGTCGGCGCCGCCGGCAAGATCGGCAACACCTTCCTCACCTCGTTCGGCGTCGCCCTGTATGTCAGCCCGTTGAAGTGGCTGTTCATCCTCGCGCCGCTGGTCATGGTGTTTGCGATCTCGTTCGGCATCAACCGGCTTCGCCCCGCGACCGCGCAGATGCTGTTCTGGGCTTTCGCGGCGTTGATGGGCATTTCGCTATCGTCGATCTTCCTGGTGTACACCCACACCTCGATCGTGCGTGTGTTCTTCATCACGGCGGCAACGTTCGGTGCACTGAGCCTCTACGGCTATACCACCAAGCGCGACCTGAGCGGCATGGGTTCGTTCCTGATGATGGGCCTGTTCGGCATCATTATCGCGAGCCTCGTAAACCTGTTCCTGGCCTCGACGATGCTGCAGTTCATCGTGTCGGTTGTCGGCGTGCTGGTGTTTGCGGGCCTCACCGCCTGGGATACCCAGCGGCTGAAGAACGACTACATCTACGGCTACGGCGGCATGGGAGGCGATGTAGCGGAACGTGCGGCCATCACCGGCGCGCTCTCGCTGTACCTGAACTTCATCAACCTGTTCACGCTGCTCTTGCAGCTGCTCGGACAGCGCGAGTAGTCGAACTCGGTCATCGACCGAACCAAAACTCCGGCCGAAAGGCCGGGGTTTTTCTTTGCTTATTGTTTGCAACGGCTGCGCGGCGCAAGGCATGATCCCGCCAACGTCCTCTTGATCCCTCCGCAACATGCCACATTTCGATATCCGTGCCGCGACCGAAGACGATCTTCCCGCCATCACCGCCATCTACGACCATGCCGTGCGCACAGGGACGGCGACGTTCGAGATCGACCCGCCTGACGTCGCTGAAATGCTGCAGCGCTTCGTCAGGTTGAAGCATGGTGATTTTCCATACCTTGTCGCCAGCCGCGATCGCGCCGTGCTCGGCTATGCCTATGCCGGCCCCTATCGGCCACGCCCGGCCTATCGTTTCACTGTCGAGAACTCGGTGTATTTCGCGCCGGAAGCCCAGCGTCAGGGCGCGGGCATAGTGCTGCTCAACGAACTGATCGCACAATGCACGCAACGCGGTTTTCGCCAGATGATCGCGGTAATCGGCGATTCCGCCAACGCCGGTTCGATTGCCGTTCATACCCGCGCGGGCTTTGAGCTGATCGGCGTTCATCGCGATGTAGGGTTCAAGTTCGGCCGCTGGCTCGACACCGTGATGATGCAGCGTGCGCTTGGCAGCGGCGGCACGACGACGCCGATCGAGTTGTCCTAGACGACAGCCAGCTTGCGATCGATCGCCAGCAACACCCGATCGAGATCGTTGCCTCGCCGCAGGATAAGCCCGCCAGCGGCGATCACGCTGTAAGCACCTCGGCGGCGCGCAAGACTCGGATCTTTCTCGATGCGATAGAGCGGCACTTCCGACGCACGCCGGAAAACCGAAAACACCGCGCGGTCCTTCAGGAAATCGATGGCGTAGTCGCGCCACTCACCGTCGGCGACCATGCGCCCATACAAGTTCAGAATGCGATTGAGTTCGAGCCGATTGAAGGTGACACGCTGGGATATCGGGGCGGCGGCTGAACGCTCCGCCCCGCGACTTTCTCCCGGTTCGCCCTCCCCAGATATCGAACTCATGAGCGCCTCCTGTCACTGGCCTGACATGATCGGACGGACTTGGCTTTCCTGCAAGTCTCAGAATCGGCCAACCCTTTCGAAGCACATCGAAAAAATCATAATAAGGCCAGAATTCAGCCAATCGACCGCCGTGCTGGATTGGGAAATTGAATTACTGCGACGGCCCGGTTCTTTCATCACCGGATTCCTCAGCCCCCAGCCCCCCGGGGGTGTCAGGATCGGGCCTCGTCGCGGTGACCCCAACATTGCCTCAAGACCGGCGTGAGCCGGTCTTTTCTTTTTTGCACATGTCCTCTTCTGCATATGCACGGCGGCGCAGACGACGAGTTCGCCCGCTCATGGACAAAAGGACCCCGGCATCTTCGCCAGGGTCTCGCAGAAAGGAATGCGTTCTGTCCTATTGCAGCGCTGTGTAGGCAGCGCCTCTCATGGCACCGGGCTTTTCGCGGCTGCCGCCCTGAACGAACACCACCGCTGCATCGACACCGTTGTGCACGATATTCTCCAGCGGCACGTTCCAGCTTCCAGCCTTACCGGTCCAGTCGCCGACTTTCAGGATGTTGCGAACGACATTGGTGTACGTCACTTCGCGCCCGCGATTCTCGCCGCGGCCAATGGCGATCGGCACCGATTTGGACACCGCACAAATCCAGATTTCGCCGTGTTCTCCATCCGTCTTCGCAGCTGGAACGGAGACGTTGAGCTTGCCACCCGAGACGGTCATGGTGATGGGCACCGACATTGCGCCGGTTGCCTTGCGCGTCGATGTCATCGCGCTCTCGATGCTATTTCGGTCACTGCCCAGGACATGAACTGCGCCGTTGACGACGACCTGTGGCGTGTAGACTTCTCGATCGCCACGCATCAGCGCGTATGCCTTCTGGCGCGCACTGAACCGCGGATCAGCCAGCGTGTCTTTCCAGCCGAGATAATCCCAGTAATCGATCGGAAGACTGATCGCGATCACGGAAGGATCCTTTGCCAGCTCGCCGAGAACCTTGTCGGCTGCGGGGCAGGACGAACAGCCCTGAGACGTAAACAGCTCGACGACAGCCTTCGGCTCACCTGCCGCCGCGGGGCCTGCAGATATCACCATCGCGATAACTCCAAAGGCGGCCGTCCAGCGCGGCAACCCGCAACCGGGAAGGCTGCGAATGGAGAAAGGCATCACGCCCGATTCGCCGGTCATCGCATCGGTCTCCGCAAGGAACCCTGACTGTACCGGTCCCTCAATGACGAGAAGCCGCCATTCATAGGCCCCCCTCCAATCACCTGCCACTCACTTCGCGGTGAGACGATGACATTCAGGCAGCGAGCTGGCGGATCACGTACTGCAGGATGCCGCCGTTACGGAAGTATTCGAGCTCGTCGAGCGTATCGATGCGGCAAAGCAGCGGCACTCGCTGCAATTGGCCACCGGCGCTGACGATCTCGATCGACAGCTTCTGGCGGGGCTTGAGGTCACCCTGCAGTCCGCGGATCGTGACCTGCTCATCGCCTCTCAGCCCTAGCGATTTCCACGACGTACCATCCTCGAAGGTGAGCGGAAGAATACCCATGCCAACGAGATTGGAGCGATGGATGCGCTCGAAGCTCTCGCAGATCACGGCGCGGACACCGAGCAGACGGGTGCCCTTTGCCGCCCAGTCACGCGAAGAGCCGTTGCCGTATTCCGCACCGGCGAACACAACCAGCGGAACGTTCTCCTGCTGATACTTCATCGCCGCGTCGTAGATCGACATCGACTCGCCGTCCGGCCAGTGCTTGGTCAAGCCACCTTCGGGGATGTTGCCGTCGGCCCCTTTCATCATGAAATTCTTGATGCGGATGTTGGCGAACGTGCCGCGCATCATCACTTCGTGATTGCCGCGCCGGGTGCCGTACTGGTTGAAGTCGGCCGGGCGCACCTGGTGCTCGGACAGATATTTGCCGGCCGGGGACGTCAGCTTGATCGAACCGGCCGGAGAGATGTGGTCTGTGGTGATCTTGTCGCCGAACAGCGCAAGAATACGGGCGTCGATCACATCAGTAACAGGATCGGGCTTCGCTTTCATGCCCTCGAAGTACGGCGGGTTCTGCACGTAGGTTGAGCCCATGTTCCAGCGATAGGTCTCGCTCGATACAGTCTTGATCTTGCGCCAGTTGGCGTCGCCCTTGAACACGTCGGCGTAGCGCTTCTTGAAAACCTTGGCCGTCACGTATTTCTTGATGAAGGAATTGATTTCCTTCGTCGTCGGCCAGACGTCCTTCAAGTAAACCGGCTTGCCGTCCTTCCCGGTCCCGAGCGGTTCCTTGGTCAAATCCTTCGTCACCGATCCGGCGAGCGCATAGGCGACAACCAGCGGGGGCGATGCGAGATAGTTCGCCTGAACATCGGGGCTAACACGGCCCTCGAAGTTGCGGTTGCCAGAGAGCACAGCGGCAGCCACGATTCCGTTGTCGTTGATCGATTTCGAAATATCTTCCGGCAACGGCCCCGAATTACCAATGCAGGTGGTGCAGCCGAAGCCGACGAGATTGAATCCGACCTTGTCGAGATCTTTCTGCAGGCCCGAATTGTCGAGATATTCGGCAACGACCTGACTGCCCGGCGCGAGTGACGTTTTCACCCACGGCTTGGCCTTCAAGCCCTTCGCAGCCGCGTTGCGCGCAAGCAAGCCGGCGGCAATCAGTACGCTGGGATTAGATGTATTCGTACACGACGTGATCGCCGCGATCACCACGTCGCCATGGCCGAGATCGAAATTGCGGTTCTCGACGGAAAAGCGCGAAGCCGCATCCGCTGCCTTCTTGTACTCGGTCTCCATCGCCGCGGAGAAGCCCGAGGCAACCAACGGCAGCGCGACGCGGCCTTCAGGACGCTTCGGACCGGCGAGTGACGGCACAACATCGGCGAGATCGAGCGTCAGAATCTCCGTGAATACCGGATCGGGTGTCGAGGAGACGCGGAACATGCCTTGCGCCTTGGCATACTTTTCCACCAATGCGACGCGCGGCGAAGCGCGGCCTGAGGTCTTGAGAAAATCGATTGTCTCGCGATCGACCGGGAAGAAGCCGCACGTCGCGCCGTATTCCGGCGCCATGTTGGCGATGGTCGCCTTGTCGGCAACCGACAGATAATCGAGGCCGGGTCCGAAGAACTCGACGAACTTGCCGACCACGCCCTTCTTGCGCAGCATCTGGGTCACCGTCAGCACCAGATCGGTCGCGGTGACGCCTTCCTTCAGCTGACCCTTAAGTTTGAAGCCGATCACTTCCGGCAACAGCATCGACAGCGGCTGGCCGAGCATCGCAGCTTCCGCCTCGATGCCGCCGACGCCCCAACCGAGCACGGCGAGACCGTTGACCATGGTGGTGTGCGAGTCGGTGCCGACCAGCGTGTCCGGGTAGGCGACCTCGAACATGGCTGTTTTCTTGGCGATGGTGTGCTTCTCCTTGCGGGTCCAAACGGTCTGCGCGAGGTATTCGAGATTGACCTGATGGCAGATGCCGGTGCCAGGCGGCACGACGGAGAAGTTCGAGAACGCGCTCTGTCCCCACTTGAGAAATTCGTAGCGCTCCTGATTCTGTTTGTATTCCTCGGTGACGTTCTTCTTGAACGCCTGGTTGTCGCCGAAGAAATTCACGATCACGGAGTGGTCGATGACCAGATCGACCGGCACCAGCGGATTGATCTTCTCGGCGTCGCCGCCGAGAGCCTGCATCGCGTTGCGCATTGCCGCGAGATCGACCACCGCGGGCACGCCGGTGAAATCCTGCATCAGCACCCGCGCCGGGCGAAACGCGACCTCGTGCTCGAGCTTGCGGGTCTTCATCCATTTGGCGACCGCGAGGATATCGGCCTTCTTGACCGTGCGGTCGTCTTCAAAACGGAGCAGGTTTTCCAGCAGCACCTTCATTGAAAACGGCAGCTTCGAAATGCCCTTCAGACCATTCTTCTCCGCGATGGGGAGGCTGTAATACACGTAGGTCTTGGCGCCGACCTTGAGGGTCTTGCGGCACTTGAAGCTGTCGAGCGAGGTCATGCTGGGAATCCTAATTCATTTGTTGGTTATACCCTCGAAAACGAGGATATCTAGGCACGACAGGCGGGGATGACTCGGCAAGAGATAACTCAGCAAGACGACAGCCGCGCGTTGTGTGCTGCATGAAGTTCCGGCGTTATAGAATCTTTCCAAGCGCGCCGCCACACTGACAATGGTCTCGCAGCGATGCATGTGAGATGCCAAACAAACAATCCTGGCGACGGGGATCGAACGAGGAACGATGCGGCTTACCGGACGGGGTCTCGAATGTATTCGGGGTGGCCGCGAAATCTTGGGAAGTCTCGATTTTGAGGCAGTTTCCGGGGAGGCGCTGGCTGTCACCGGCCCCAACGGTGCGGGAAAATCATCGCTGCTGCGAATCATCGCCGGGTTGCTTCCGCTGGCCGGAGGGACTGTCGCACTGGATGGCGGCGAGACCGAACTGACCCTGGCCGAGCAGAGCCACTACCTCGGTCACCGCGATCCGCTCAAACCATCGCTGACCGTGATCGAGAATCTCCGCTTCTGGCAGGCATTTCTCCGCGGCTATGGCGATCCGGAGCAAGCCTTGATCGCTGTCGGCCTTGGCCATGCGGCTGCCCTGCCGGCCGGGTTTCTTTCGGCCGGGCAACGGCGGCGGCTGTCGATCGCGCGGTTGCTGACCGTGAAACGGCCGGTCTGGCTGCTGGATGAGCCGACATCCGCCCTCGATCACGACGGTCAGGCGATGTTCGCCGAGGCTGCCACAGCCCACCTCAAAAGTGACGGCATTCTTGTGGCAGCGACCCACGGGCCGTTGGGCGTGCCATCCCGCGCGTTGGCGATGTCTGGCATGCCAAACGAGCCTGCAAGGATTCCGGCATGACCGCCCTTGGCGCATTGATCCGGCGCGATCTGCTCATTGCGATCCGCGCGGGCGGCGGCGCGCTGATCGGCGTGCTGTTTTTTCTGACCGTCGTGGTGCTGATCCCGTTCGCGATCGGGCCCGACCTGCCGCTGCTGAAGCGGATCGGCCCGTCGATCCTGTGGCTGGGTGCGATGCTGGCCAGTCTCCTGACCCTCGAGCGGCTGTTCACCGCCGATCAGGACGACGGCTCTCTCGATCTTCTCATCATGAGCCGCACGCCGCTGGAACTCACATGCGTCGCAAAGGCGCTGGCGCACTGGATCGCATCGGGACTGCCGCTTGTGGTTGCAACGCCGCTGTTCGGCCTGCTGCTCAACCTTGAACCGAAAGAAAGTCTCACGGTGGCGCTGACGCTGCTTGTCGGCACCCCGGCGCTGACGCTGACCGGCATGATCGGCGCGGCGCTCGCCGTGACGCTGCGGCGCGGAGGGCTCCTGCTCGCGGTGCTGGTGCTGCCGCTATCGATCCCGGTGCTGATTTTCGGCGTCGCCGCCTCCAACGCCGCCGCGCTTGAGCCATCATCGTTCGGCACGCCATTCTCGATTCTGTGCGCGATCACACTGACCACTCTGGTGATAGGACCTGTGGCGGCGGCTGCCAGCCTGCGCGAAGGTCTTGATTAAAGAAGGTCCTGATTAAAGGATGCCTTGATTGAGGCGTCTTGATTAAGGGCGTGGGTTAACCAGACCCGCGTTAATCAAGGCTCCGATTAATCGAACCTGCGCAATTGCAAAAACGCCTGAAAAATCTGATGATCCCGCATATGCAAGCACCAACTGACCGCAACAGGCTTGGCCAAAGTGAGGCCTTGAGGATTTCGGAATGTCGCGTTTCGGCATGAAGCCGACGAGGCTTGCCGCGTGCGGTTGCGGTTGCGCTCTCAGTCGCCGCCATTTCCTGCAAGGCGGCGCGGCTTTCGCCGCAACGTCTGTCGTCTCAGCCGACGATGCCAACGCGCAATCGGCTGCACCTGCCCAAACGTCTGCTCGAACCCCGGCGCCCTTTCGCGTCGATGTGCATCATCACCTGACGCCGCCCGAATATATCGCAGCGATCAGCGGCCGGGCCCGAATTCCCGTGCCATCCTCAGAATGGAGCGTGGCCAAGACGCTCGACGATATGGACAAGGCAAGTGTGCAGACAGCGATGCTGTCGATCACCACGCCAGGTCTTTGGTTTGGCGATGCAGCCGCAGCGGCGAAACTGTCGCGCGCCTGCAACGAATACGCCGCCAGGCTGATCGTCGAGAACAAAGGTCGCTTCGGCTCTTTCGCCGCGCTGCCGATGCCGAATGTCGATGCGACGCTTGGCGAGATCGCCTACGCATTCGACACCTTGCGCGTCGATGGCGTCTCGATGTTCACGAGCTACGATAGCAAGTGGCTCGGCGATGCCGCCTTCGTTCCGGTGTTCGATGAACTCAACCGCCGCAAAGCCATTGTCGCCACTCACCCGGCCACCGCGGCCTGCTGCGGCAATCTTATCCCCTACATTCCCGACAGCGTTGTCGAGTTCGGCACCGACACGGCGCGCACCATCGCGAGCCTGGTGTTTTCGGGAGCGGCCGACCGATGGCCCGACATCAGGTTTATTTTTTCCCATGCCGGCGGCACGGTTCCATTCCTGATCGAGCGCTTCGAGGTACTGGCCCGTGCGCCGCAGGCGGCACGGATGGTTCCGAACGGCGTGAAGGCCGCGTTGCGCCGGTTTTTCTACGATACGGCACAGACATCCAACCCCGCGGCGATGGGTGCATTGCGGCAGCTTGTCGAGACAAGCCAGATCCTGTTCGGGACTGATTTTCCGTTCCGGACCGGTCTTGAACATGTGACCGGCCTCAGCAGCTGCGGCTTCACCGACGCGGAGTTGCTTAAAATCGAGCGCGACAACGCATTGGGCATGATGCCGCGGTTGCGGGTCTGAACGAAAGCCGACGCGGCAGACTGACAAGTACGCAGACTGACAAGTACAATGGTTCTGCTATAAGCCGTTCATGGCCCTGATCGATCTTGCCAATCCCACCCGGTTCCTCGCGCTGACGGCGCGCCTTCTGCCATGGCTGATCGGCGTCACAGCACTGTTGATGCTGGCCGGATTGCAGCAGGCGTACATGGCGCCCGACGATTATCAGCAGGGCGCGACCGTGAAGATCATGTTCGTCCATGTGCCGAATGCGTGGCTCTCGATGTTCGTCTGGATCGTGATGACCGCCGCGGCGCTCGGCACGCTGGTCTGGCGGCATCCGCTGGCCGATGTCGCGGCGAAGGCCGCCGCACCGCTTGGCGCGGCGTTCACCTTCGTCGCACTCGTCACCGGCTCGCTGTGGGGACGTCCGACCTGGGGCACCTATTGGGAATGGGACGCGCGAATGACCTCGGTGCTGATACTGTTCCTGATGTATCTCGGCCTGATTGCGCTCTGGCGCGCGGTTGAAGATCCGTCGCGGGCCGCGCGTGCGGCGGCGATACTGACGCTGGTCGGCGCGATCAATATTCCGATCATCAAGTTCTCGGTCGACTGGTGGAACACGCTGCATCAGCCGGCGTCGCTGATCCGGTCGGGCGGCGCTGCGATCCATCCGACCATCCTGATTCCGCTGCTGATCATGGCGCTGGCGTTCTCGCTGCTGTTCCTCACGCTGCACCTTGCAGCGATGCGCAACGAAATCCTGCGGCGGCGTGTGCGAACGCTGCAAATGATGCAGGCAGCCGGGCGAGCATAGTCGCATGCTGACCGGATCGTACGCGCCCTTCATTGTCTCAGCCTATGCGGTAACCGCACTTGCAGTTGCGACATTGATCGTCTGGGTTGTGACCGATTATCGCAAACAGCAAAACATACTGCACGACCTCGAAGCGCGAGGCGCAACGCGACGTTCAAGCCACACCAATAAGCCTTCAGAGACGGCTGCATGAGCGAACAAACCATCGCGCCTCGCCGGCGCTCCTGGCTGGTGATCACACCTCTTCTGGCATTCGCGGCGCTCGCGGTGCTGTTTGCGTTTCGTCTGGGCGCAGGCGACCCGTCGCGGATTCCTTCGGCATTGATCGGCCGGGTGGCACCGCAGACGATCTTGCCTCCGCTGGAAGGCCTGACTGATGCCAGAGGCCCGGTGCCAGGTCTCGACCCGGCGGCATTCAAGGGTCAGGTGAGCATCGTCAACGTGTTCGCGTCGTGGTGCGTGCCCTGTCACGACGAAGCGCCGCTGCTTCTGAAACTCAGCGACGACAAGCGCATCCAGATGATCGGCATCAACTACAAGGACAACGCCGAAAACGCCCGGCGCTTCCTTGGCCGTCATGGCAATCCATTTGGCCGCGTCGGCACCGACGGCAATGGCCGCGCCTCGATCGAATGGGGCGTCTACGGCGTGCCCGAAACATTCGTCGTCAATCGCGACGGCGCTATCGCCTACAAACTGGTCGGACCCGTGACGGCCGAGAATCTCGAGAAGGTGCTCAAGCCCGAGATCGAGAAAGCCCTGCGGGTAAAGCCTTAAGCTCGCTGCGTTTGCAAGCCGCAAATAATTTTCCGGATTTATCTGCCGTTCATTTGGCAGCCATGGAGCCGCCATGAATCGACGACTAGCTAGTCAGCGTTATCAAACCGTCCTGGAGGGACATTCTATGCGTCATTTCACGCTCGCTACACTGACTGCGCTTTCCCTTGCACTGCTCGCCGCATCCCCGTCGTTCGCCCAGTCGACCCAGCCCGCCGCTCCGGACAAGGGCGGCAAGATGGCGCCGGCTGCTGCTGCGCCGAAAGCCCCCGCAACAACAACCGCGACCGCGCCCGCCGCAAAGCAGGAATTACTCGACCTGAACAGCGCCACTGCCGAACAGCTCGACGCGCTCCCCGGCATCGGCAAGGCCTATTCGGCCGCGATCATCAAGGGCCGCCCCTACAAGGGCAAGGATGAGCTGGTGTCCAAGAAGATCGTGCCGGAGAAGACCTACGACGGCATCAAGGACAAGATTATCGCCAAGCAAAAGAGCTGATTGCTTTCACATTCGTCATGGCCGGGCTTGTCCCGGCCATCCACGTCTTGGACTGCAAGTATTCAGTAAGACGTGGATGCCCGGCATAAAGCCGGGCATGACGGAGCAGAAGGCTTCACTCCGTCCTGCCGCGCTCGGCGTCGCTGGCCTCGGCGGTCGCCGGTTCGATCGAATGCTTGCCGATCAGCCGCATCTGCAGCATCGCGAAAATCATGGTCAGCGGGATGGCGCCGAACGCCTTGAAGCCAACCCAGAAGTCAGTCGTCTGCGTTCGCCAGATGATTTCGTTCAGCACTGCCATGAAGGCGAAGAAGCCGGCCCAGCGGACCGTCAACGCGCGCCAGCCTTCCGGCGTCAGGTTGAACATCTGGTCGAACATGACCGCGATCAGCGAACGACCGAACAGCAACCCGCCGCCGAGGATCACGGCGAACAGCGAATAGATGATGGTCGGCTTGATCTTGATAAAGGTCTCGTCGTGCAGCACCAGCGTGAGCGTGCCGAACACGGCGACAATGACCCCCGATACAATGGCCATGATCGGGATATGCCGCGTCACCACGTAGGACACGATTAACGATATAGCGATCGCCACCATGAACGCCGCCGTTGCTGTGAAAATATCGAAGCGGCCGTTGGCGACAAAGAACACGACAAGCGGCCCGAGTTCGGTCGCGAGCTTGAACAGCGGATGAGGTGCGGACTTCTGCATCGTAACTACGTTCCCTCCGATCGTCATGCCCGCGCTTGACGCGGGCATCCATCTTCCTTCGCAAGAACGATAGATTGCCGCGTCATAGGCGAGTGAAGCGACGCCGTTCCTCGAACGGCTATGCCTCGCAATGACGCGCCATTATCGTTCAATCCCGGCGACTGCTTTGGCGAACTCGCTTGCCGTAAACGGCGCGAGATCGTCGATGCCCTCACCGACGCCGATGAAATGCACCGGCAGCCGGAATTTCTCTGCCAGCGCCACGAGAATGCCGCCGCGCGCCGTGCCATCGAGCTTGGTCATCACGAGGCCGGTCACGCCCGCGGTCTTGAGAAACGCCTCGACCTGCGACAACGCATTCTGACCCACTGTGGCATCGAGCACCAGCAGTACCGCATGCGGCGCATCGGCATCGACCTTTCTGATCACCCGCACCACTTTCTCAAGTTCGTTCATCAGTTCGGCCTTGTTCTGCAACCGGCCGGCGGTGTCGATCAGCAGCACATCTTTCTTCTGCGCAGCCGCTTCCGAGAGCGCATCGAATGCGAGACTGGCCGAATCCGATCCGTGGGCGCGCGCGATCACCGGCGCGCCGGTGCGCTCGCCCCAGACCTTCAGTTGCTCGATCGCGGCTGCACGAAACGTGTCGCCCGCGGCCAGCATCACGGCGCGGCCTTCGCTTTTGAAGCGCGACGCCAGCTTGCCGATTGTGGTGGTCTTTCCCGATCCGTTGACGCCGACGACCAGAATGACGAAAGGCTTCTTGCCGGCATCGATCACCAACGGCTTCGCCACGAGCGCGAGCACTTTCTCGACTTCCGTTGCGACCACGGCCTTCACTTCATCCGCCGAAACCGCTTTGTCATAGCGCCCCTGCCCGACGGCGGTTGCGATCCGCGCCGCGACCTCACTGCCGAGATCGGCGCGCAGCAACACATCCTCGATATCGTCGAGCATGGCGCGGTCGAGCTTACGCTTGGTGACGAGATCGGCCACAGCGGTTCCGATCGAACTCGAGGTTCGCTTCAGGCCGCTGGAAAGCCTGCGCCACCAGCTTTGTTTGGGAGTGTCATTCATCGGATGCTCGTGATAGCGGTTCTATCATCATGACGAAAGCCACCAATTCAGCGCCGCCAGCCGACGACATTCTGTCGCGCGTCCTGCATCGCGACGGCTTGATGCTGATCGTCAACAAACCGGCCGGCGTTCCCGTGCATCGCGGGCCGCGCAACAGTCATGACAAAAGCGGAAGGGCTTTCGAGGACGATTTCGACGCGCTCCGCTACGGGCTGCCGCGCCCGCCTGTGCTGGCACACCGGCTCGACCGCGATACCTCGGGTTGCCTCGTGCTCGGGCGACACCGCAAGGCCACCGCATCGCTCGGCCTTCTGTTCAAGCACGGCAAGATCGGCAAAACCTACTGGGCTATCGTCGAAGGCGGGCCGGATGCGGACGAAGGCAGCATCGACATTCCGCTCGGCAAATTGAACGAGGAACGCGGCTGGTGGCAGAAGCCCGATCCGAACGGGTTGCCGTCACGATCGACGTGGAAGGTGATGGGCCGCTCTCTTGCAGTTGAAGCGAACGACGATGCTCCGACTGCTCCCTCCCCCCTTGCGGGGGAGGGTTGGGGAGGGGGGTCCACGAATAAGTCAGCGTCTCAAAACACCCCCCTCCCGAACGCTGCGCGTTCGACCTCCCCCACATGGGGGGAGGTAACAAAGAAATTCACCTGGCTGGCGCTCGAGCCGATCACCGGGCGCACGCATCAATTGCGCGTCCATTGCGCGGCCATGGGCTGGCCGATTCTCGGCGACAACATCTACGGCTCAGCGCCGCGCGCGGGCGGACCGATGCTGCATCTGCATTCCCGCGAGATCGTGGTGCCGATCTCAAAGAACAAGCCGCCGATACGCGCCACCGCGCCAGTGCCGGAGCACATGCGCGAGCGGCTGATGCTGTGCGGATGGAATGGCGAGGACGCGGCGAGCGATGTGGCGGTGAACGTTTCAGACCGCGAGCCTGCGGCTATCGCTGCCGGCAATACGTAGCTCACGAACCGTGCCTGGCTTCTCGCCTGCTATCGCGACCGGCAGGAAATGCTCGGTGCGGCCCTGCGCGGCGCTTTCGATCAGCACCGCACGGGTCTGACCGACCTCCGATGCAAGGCGCTTGCTCAGAGCGGTTTCGCCGGCTTTGCGCAGGCGTTGCGCGCGATCCTTGATCGCGGCGCTTGCGACTTGCGGCATCCGTGCGGCTGGCGTGCCGGGACGCGGCGAATACGGAAACACATGCAGCAGCGACAGGTTGCAGTCGTCGACCAAGGCTTGCGAGCGTGCGAACATATTTTCGTCTTCCGTCGGGAAGCCCGCGATGATGTCCGCACCAAATACGATATCGGGACGCAACCGCCGCACCTGTTCGCAGAACGCAATCGCATCGCTGCGCAGATGCCGCCGCTTCATGCGCTTGAGGATCATGTCGTCACCGGATTGCAGCGAGAGATGCAGATGCGGCATCAGCCGCGCGTCATCGGCGATCACATCGAGCAGATCGCGATCCACCTCGATCGAATCGATCGACGAGATGCGCAGCCGCTTCAGTTCGGGAACGGCCTTGAGAATACGTTTCACCAACGCGCCCAGCTTCGGTGCATCCGGCAGATCGCTGCCGTAGCTCGTGAGGTCCACGCCGGTCAGAACGATCTCGGCGTGACCGGCCTCGGTCAACGCGCGGACCTGATCGGCAACATCGCTCATCGCAATCGAGCGCGAATTGCCGCGGCCATAAGGAATGATGCAGAAGGTGCAGCGATGATCGCAGCCATTTTGCACCTGCACGAACGCGCGCGGCAGACCGCTCTGCGAACGAACCACCGCATGCGGCGTCATCGCCATGACGGTCATGATATCGCTGACGGCGATCTTCGATGCGCGAGTTGAATCCGCGAACGCCTCGCGCGCCTGCCGCCACGGCGCGGCGTGCATCTTGTCGTCGTTGCCGATGACGCGATCGACTTCCGGCATCTCGGCGAACATTTGTGTCTGGGTTTGCGCCGCGCAACCGGTCACGACGATACGTGCATCGGGCCGCTGACGCCGCGTGCGCCGGATCGCTTGCCGAGCCTGCGCGACGGCCTCGCTGGTGACGGCGCAGGTATTGAAGATGACCGCGTCATCGAGACCGGCATCGCGCGCGCGATCCTCGATGACGCCAGACTCGTAAATATTCAGGCGGCAGCCGAAGGTCACGACGTCGACGCTCACAATCCGCGCCTCACGCCACGCTGGCGAACAGCGACGGATCGAAGCGGCCTTCGTATTCGAAGTCGGCCGTTCCCGTCATCAGCACATGATCGTCCTTTTCGCGCCACTCGATTACGAGCTCGCCACCGGGCAGCGCGGTCGTCACGATCCGATTGGTGCGCTTGAGCCGCGCCGCTGAAACCGCGGTAGCGCACGCCGCCGAGCCGCATGCCCTGGTCAGGCCCGCGCCACGCTCCCAGGTTCTCATTTCGATGCGATCGCGATCGACGATATGCGCCAGCGTGATGTTGGCGCGATCGGGAAAGATCGGATGATTTTCCAGCAGCGGCCCGAAGCGCTCGAGGTCGTAGGCATGAATGTCGTCGACCCAGAAGATCGCGTGCGGATTGCCCATGCTCACGACCGACGGCGAATGCAGGATCGGCGCATCGATCGGGCCGACCTGCAGCTCGATGTAACGAGTGTCGCGAAATTCTTCCGCCAGCGGAATGTCCTGCCAGCCGAACTTCGGCGCGCCCATGTCCACCGTATAAAGTTCGGGCGACGGTCCCTGCCAAGCGTTGAGAATACCGGCGCGTGTCTCCACGGTCAGGCCGCGCTCGCCGCTCGCCTCGAACATCAGTCGCGCCACGCAGCGCATGCCATTACCGCAAGCTCCGGCTTCCGAGCCGTCGTTGTTGAAAATGCGAATGAACGCGGCGGTGCCCTGCAGGCGCGGCTTATGCAACACCATGAGCTGGTCATAAGGGACGGCTGCCGCAATCGCCCGTGCCTCGCCGGCACCCACAGCGGCAGGCGAATCCCGCAGATCGACAACGACGATCTCGTTGCCGACGCCGTTCATCTTCGCAAAGCTATGGTTGTCGAGCGAGTTCATATGATTTCCCAAGGCCGCTTATATGGCGCGGCAGGGCCGGTTGGCCAGTGGAGTGGGCCCTAGTGCGGCAATTCTGTGTCTGGCTGCACTCTGGCGGCTTTGCGCTGAGCTCATATCTGTCGCGGGACGAAATGCGCCGCAGCGTGTTAAGACGTTGATGCCGGATCGCTTCGCCGACATTCGTTGCGCGAGGCCCAAATGGAGACTGCGATGAAGCCCCCCCGTTCCTTGAGTTTGGCGATGCTGATGCCGGCCGCCGTCGTGCTCAGCCTCACGGGGTCGCTGAGCCTTCCGAGCTTGGGCTCCGGGGCCTGGGCGCAGACGCCCCCTGCGACGCCTCCCGCCACCACTCCGGCTGCGCCTCCCGCAGCGACGCCAGCACCTGCGACACCTGCACCCGCTGCGCCTGAAACTCCAGCAGCGACGCCCGCCCCGGCAACTTCTCCGCCGGCCGCTGCACAGACGCCCGCAGCACCTCCGGCAGAGGCCAAGGTTCAGGTCGCCGATCCGTTCGGCGAGGAAACCACGCTGACCGCCAAGAAGGTGATTGCGATCAAGGGCAACGCGACCTGGGACAACGCTTTCGAGGCGCTGACCGACTCGCTCAAGACCCTGACCGCTGTTCTTGACAAGCAAGGCATCAAGGCGTCGGGCCCGGCGATCATCGTCTACACCTCGGCGGACGACAACGGCCTCGCCTATCAAGCGCAATTGCCTGTCGAGCAGGATCCGAAGAATCTTCCGAAAGACGTCGTCATCGCCAAATCGCCGGAAGGCAAGGTGCTGAAGTTCATCCATCGCGGGTCTTACGACACGATGGAGAACACCTACGAGGCAATCACCAACTACCTTGACGACAAGAAGCTGGAAGCGAACGACACCTACATCGAGGAGTACGGCACCGATCCTCTGAAGACACCGGAGGACAAGCTGGTGATCACCATCTTCGTGCCACCGAAGACGAAATGATGCGCGCTGCCCCCCTTCTTGCAGCATTGCTGCTGCCGTCGATCACGCTGACACAAATCGCGGCAGCGCAACCGACGCCGCCATCGATCTCGGTCACGGGCGAAGCCAGCATCTCGGTGCCGCCGGATATCGCGGAGATCGATGCAGGTGTGACGACGGAGGCAAAAACCGCGCGTGACGCGGTCGAAGCCAACAACACCCAGATGGGCAAGGTGCTGCTGGCGCTGAAGAGCGCCGGCGTGGCCGAGAAAGACTACCAAACCTCTCGCCTGTCGCTGACACCGCAGACATCGACGCGAACGCCCACAAGCCAGACGCCACAGATCGTCGGCTACACGGCACGCAACCGCGTCAGCGTCCGCTTGCGCGACATCACGAAAGTCGCGAGCGTGATCGACACGCTGATCGCCGCCGGCGTCAACGACATGGGCGGCATTTCGTTCGGCGTATCCAATGCGTCGAAACTGCTGGATAATGCGCGCGCCGAGGCTGTCGCCGATGCAAGGCGCAAGGCCGACATCTATGCGAAGGCGGCGAACGTAACGCTCGGCAATGCCATCAGCATTACAGAAGAAGGCACGCCGGGACCGCCGGTGTTTCGCAGCAAGTTTGCCGCCGCTCCCGCGTCAGTCCCCGTTGCATCCGGAGAGGAAACACTCCGCATCGCGGTGAGTGTCTCCTACGAAATCAAAACGGGGCAGTAGTGGTCGTCATTCCGGAAGCCGCGCAGCGGCTGTCCGGAATCCATACTCCCTGCGTTGATTGCTGAAATAACGGGGTTATGGATTCCGGGCTCGTTCGCTCCGCTCACGCCCCGGAATGACGGCGGTGTTCAAATCTCAAACACCTGTCCGGGCTTCGGCGCGAGAAAGCGTTCACGCGCGATGCCCTTCTCATCGAGCGCGGCGTGGAGATCGCTCACCGGCTGATCGATCAGTTCGTCGGTCAGCTTGAACGTGCCGAAGTGATGCGCGAACGCCTGTTGCGCCCCGCAATCGTTCAGCGCCATCACCGCATCCGACGGCGACATGTGCTGATCTTTCAGGAACCAGCGCGGCTCATACGCGCCGATGGGCAGGATCGCCGCCCGCAGCGGGCCATGCGCGGCCTTCACGTCGCGAAACAGCTTGCCCTCGCCATAGCCTGAATCGCAGACGATGTAGATTTTGCCGGCGGGCGCCTCCAGAACGAAGCTCGCCCACAGCGTCTTGTTGCGATCGAACATGCCGCGCGCCGACCAGTGCCGTGTCCGCACCAGCGTGACCGCGATGCCGTTGCCGATCTCGACACGATCGCCCCAATCGTAACCCGAGGCGTTGATTGCGCTGTCGCCGTCCTTCATCACGAGATCGTTGCCAAGCGGCGTGATTACACGCGGCGAGTCCTTTGCGGCAAGTTTCGATAACGTCGGCATGTCGAGATGGTCGTAGTGACCATGTGACACCAGCACGACATCGATCGGGGGCAGCTTGTCGAAAGCAATGCCTGGATCGTTGTGGCGTTTCGGCCCGGCGAACGTCACCGGCGATGCGCGATCCGACCAGATCGGATCGATCAGGATGTTCAGGCCCGCGGTCTGGATCAGCCAGCTCGCATGCCCGACGAACGCGAATCGGATTTTGTTGCCGTTCACACGCTGCGGCGGCTCGTCAGGCGGCAGCGGCGATGGCGCCCATTCTGGCCACTTCGGCTTGTTCGGCGTGAGCTGCCACTTGAGGAGATGGATCGGACTTTTGAGCTGCGCGCCCTCGGGATCGAAGAACCGCACGCCGTCGAAATGATCTGATACCGGACCAGCATAATTCCGGGAATACCAGGCCACTGGCAGGCCAACGGCTGCGGCGGCCGCAGCCAGCAACCCGAAGAAGCCACGGCGGGAAATTGTCATGGGCCGGATTTGGTCCATGGCAGCCGTTTCAGCAAGGTCTAAAGGCCTTAGCCAGCCCCAAAAACAGCACTTTTCCGCGATTTCTTGACTTTCGGCGAGGTCCGGGGTTTAACCCCGCCCAATTCTCGAAAAGACGTTCTTTTCGACCCGCCGACCGGCCCTTGAGAGACCGGAGGTCAACGCCCGACAGCGCTGTGCGCCCTCGGGTGTAAACGTGTTTTGAATTCCTCATCCTGAGGAGCCGCAAAGCGGCGTCTCGAAGGATGAGGCAAGCGATGAACGAAATCACCCTTCGAGACGCATGCTGCGCATGCTCCTCAGGGTGAGGCAGCAGGATACGAAACTTGTTCGACAATCTGTCGGAACGGCTTGGTGGAATTCTCGATCGGCTGACCGGGCGTGGCGCGCTCAGCGAGGCCGACGTCGATGCCGCCATGCGCGAAATCCGCCGCGCGCTGCTGGAAGCCGACGTCGCGCTCGATGTCGTGCGTTCGTTTACGGAGAAAGTCCGCGAACAAGCCGTTGGCGCCACCGTCGTCAAGTCGGTCACGCCCGGCCAGATGGTGGTCAAGATCGTCCACGACCAGCTCGTGGAAATGCTCGGCTCCGAAGGTCAAGGCATCGATCTGATCGCGGTGCCGCCGGTCGCCATCATGATGGTCGGCCTGCAAGGCTCGGGCAAAACCACGACGTCGGCAAAGCTCGCGCGCCGCCTCACCCAGCGCGACAAGAAAAAAGTTCTGATGGCGTCGCTCGACGTCTATCGTCCGGCCGCACAGGAACAGCTCGCCGTGCTTGGCCGCGAGAATGGCGTCGAAACCCTGCCGATCGTTGCTGGCCAGATGCCGACGCAGATCGCACAGCGCGCGCTGCAGGCCGGCAAGCTCGGCGGCTACGATGTCGTGATTCTCGACACCGCCGGCCGCACCACGCTCGATGAAGAGATGATGCAGGAAGCTGCCGCGGTGAAGACCTCGGCCAATCCGCATGAAGTGCTGCTGGTCGCCGATTCTCTGACCGGTCAGGACGCCGTTAATCTGGCGCGCTCGTTCGACGAGCGCGTCGGCCTCACCGGCATCGTATTGACCCGCGTGGACGGTGACGGCCGCGGTGGCGCCGCGCTGTCGATGCGCGCGGTTACCGGCAAGCCGATCAAGCTGATCGGCACCGGCGAAAAGAGCGACGCGCTGGAAGACTTTCATCCCTCGCGTATCGCCGGCCGCATTCTCGGCATGGGCGACGTGGTGTCTCTGGTCGAGAAGGCGGCGGCGCATATCGACGCCGAAAAGGCCGCACGCGCAGCCGAGAAGATGCGCAAGGGCCAGTTCGATCTGTCCGATCTGCGCGAACAGCTGATGCAGATGAAAAATATGGGCGGCATCGGCGGCTTGCTCGGCATGATGCCGGGCATCGCCAAGATGAAGAACCAGATTGCGGCCGCCAATCTCGACGACAAGGTGGTGAAGCGTCAGGTCGCTGTGATCGATTCGATGACGCGGCAGGAACGCAAGAACCCCGACATTCTCAAAGCCAGCCGCAAAAAGCGTATTGCCGCCGGCGCGGGGCTGAAGGTCGAAGAGGTCAACAAGCTGCTCAAGATGCACCGGAACATGGCCGACATGATGAAGGCCATGGGTCAGGGCAAGCGCGGACCGATGGCGGGAATGGCGCAAGCGATGGGTTTTGGCGGCGGCGGCATGCCGTCCGCGGAACAGATGAAAGCGCTTGCCGACAAGATGCCTGGCGGCTTGCCGCAAGGCATGACCGGCCTGCCGAAAGATTTCCCCGCAGGTCTTGGCTCATCAGGTCTTGGCGCACCGCCGTCAGGTCTTTCGGGGCTCGGAAAACCAGGATTACCAGGCCTTGGAGGCTTTCCGGGACTGGGGAAAAAGAAGTGAAAGAATTTCCGTCATTGCGAGCGAAGCGAAGCAATCCGGGGCTGGATTGCTTCGTCGGCTTCGCCTCCTCGCAATGACGGCGAGATCAAACGCAACCGAACTTTTCAGGAGAAATAAATGTCCGTCGTCATCCGCCTCGCTCGCGCAGGCACCAAGAAGCGTCCGGTCTACCACGTCGTCGTCGCCGACTCGCGCTTCCCGCGCGATGGCCGCTTCATCGAGCGTCTCGGTCACTTCAATCCGCTGCTGCCCAAGGACAACGAAGCCCGCCTCAAGCTCGACATGGACAAGGTCAAGACCTGGATGGCCAAGGGCGCGCAGCCGTCGGACCGCGTGATGCGTTTCCTCGACGCCGCCGGCGTTGCCAAGCGAACATCACGCAACAATCCCGAAAAGGCCGTGCCGCGCAAGGAGCGCAAGGCTAACGCCGAAGCCGCAGCCAAGGCGTAAGAACTTTCGTGACGAAAGCAGCGCCAATCTGCGTTGCTCGAATCGGCGCCGCGCATGGCGTGCGCGGCGAGGTGAGACTTTGGCCATTCACGCAAGATCCGCTGGCCGTAATGCGTTACGGCCCGCTCACGACGAAAGACGGCGCGCGCAGCTTTGAAGTCGTGCGTGCGCGCGAGGCGAAGGATCATCTGGTCGCGACGCTGAAAGGCATCGCGACCCGCGACGACGCCGAACGCATCAATGGAATCGAGTTGTACGTGTCACGCGACATGCTGCCCGCGCCCGATGACGGCGAATACTATCACGCCGATCTGATCGGACTGCGCGCCGATAACGCACAAGGCGACACCATCGGCGAAGTCATCGCGCTGCATAACTTCGGCGCCGGCGACATCATCGAGATCAAACCGGCAAAAGGCCCCGCGCTTTTGCTGCCGTTCACCAACGCGGTGGTTCCGACAGTGGATTTCGACGGCGGCAAAATCATCGTCGAACTGCCAAGCGAGATCGAAGGCGATACGCCGGCCGATGCCGACCGCACAGGCACTTAAACATGTGGCGCGCCACCGTGCTCACGCTGTTTCCAGATATGTTTCCCGGCCCGCTCGGCATCAGCCTCGCAGGCAAGGCGCTGACGTCCGGTCTCTGGCAGCTTGAGGCGCGCGACATTCGCAATTCCGCCACCGACAAGCACCGCAGTGTCGACGATACGCCAGCCGGCGGCGGGCCGGGCATGGTGTTGCGCGCCGATGTTCTCGCCGCAGCGATAGACGCTGCGAATATTTCGCCGGATCGCCCGCGGCTGCTGATGTCTCCGCGCGGCACGCCGCTGACGCAGGCGCGCGTCGCCGAGATCGCAGCAGGATCGGGACCGCTGATCGTCTGTGGTCGCTTCGAGGGGATCGACCAGCGTGTGATCGACGCCCGCAACCTCGAGGAAATCTCGATAGGCGACTATGTACTGTCTGGCGGCGAGATCGCCGCCATGGCGCTGATCGATGCCTGCGTCCGGCTGTTGCCCGGCGTGATGGGGAAAATGGCCTCCGGCGAGGACGAGAGCTTCTCGGCCGGCCTGCTGGAATACCCGCAGTACACCCGCCCTCAGGCGTTCGAGGGACGGTTAATTCCGGAGGTGCTGACCTCGGGCGATCACGCAAAAGTCGCCGACTGGCGCCGGGAACAGGCCGGAAACCTCACCAAAAGCCGCCGCCCGGACCTTTATGCTGCAAGAGGCGCTCTTGAGCCCGGCCAAAAGCCGCCAAAAAACACGACGGACGGGTGACAACGGAAGCCGATTGACGTATAGCAGCGCCAAATCCTCGCTATTCAGGATAGAGCGTTCGCGCAGCCTTATAGGTAGCGCCGCCGATGGAGATTTGACGATGAACATCATTCAGGAACTCGAAAAAGAGCAGCTCGAGAAGCTCGTGGCGGCCCGCGAGGTTCCGGACTTCGCGCCCGGCGACACCGTGATCGTCAACGTGAAGGTCAAGGAAGGCGAGCGCACCCGCGTGCAGGCCTATGAGGGCGTGTGCATCGGACGCAGCGGCGGCGGCCTCAACGAGAGCTTCACCGTGCGCAAGATCTCCTACGGCGAAGGCGTCGAGCGCGTTTTCCCGATCCACTCGCCGATGATCGACTCGATCAAGGTCGTGCGCCGCGGCAAGGTGCGCCGCGCCAAGCTGTATTACCTGCGCGACCTGCGCGGCAAATCGGCCCGCATCGTCGAGAAGCAGGACAAGCAGCAGGATAAGGCCGCGAGCTGAGCCGCCACCACTTCCAGATTTGCAAAAGCGCGGCTCTAAAGCCGCGCTTTTTGTTGCGGCAGAGAACTCCCTTCCCCGCGGAGCGTGGGGAGGGTCGGCCGAGCGAAGCGGAGGTCGGGGTGGGGGCAATTCGCTCGCCACCCTCCCCACCAGAGGGGGAGGGATGACACTGTCCGCATGCGAGACATTGCCGGAGCAAGCGCGTCCCTCGATTGTCGGGTTTTGCGCACCTATGTTACAGTGTGGAATGGTTCAAGATCGCAACCAGCTTTGCCAGCACCGTGTCGTCGGCCGCGTGATTCTGGACGACCGCTGCCGCCTGCCCGGACGTTTTTTCGGGCGGCTGACGACGGCTGCGCTTGCAAGCTGATTTGAATCGCATGGCGCGCGTTCGGCCGCGCGCATCTTCAAACCGCTTTCCGATTTTCAGACGATCGCATCAGGACCGCACATCATGTCCGCAACCGGCAAACCGACGACGCTCTACGACAAGATCTGGAACGACCACCTCGTACACGAAGCCGAGGACGGCACCTGTCTTCTGTATATCGATCGCCACCTCGTCCATGAGGTGACGAGCCCGCAGGCGTTCGAAGGCCTGCGCACCTCGGGCCGCAAGGTGCACGCGCCGGAGAAGACGCTCGCCGTGGTCGATCACAACGTGCCGACCACCGACCGCAGCAAGCCCAATCCCGATCCGGAAAGCGCCGAGCAGATCGCAGCGCTCGCCGACAACGCGAAATTCTTCGGCGTCGAGTATTACGACGAGTTCGACAAGCGCCAGGGCGTGGTTCACATCATCGGTCCCGAGCAGGGCTTCACCCTGCCCGGCACCACCATCGTCTGCGGCGACAGCCATACCTCGACGCACGGCGCGTTCGGCGCGCTCGCCCACGGCATCGGCACGTCCGAGGTCGAGCATGTGCTCGCCACGCAGACGCTGATCCAGAAGAAGGCCAAGAACATGCGCGCGATCGTCGACGGCAAACTGCCGGACGGCGTCACCGCGAAGGACATCATTCTGGCGATCATCGGCGAGATCGGCACCGCGGGCGGCACCGGCCATGTGCTGGAATATGCCGGCGACGCGATCCGCGCGCTGTCGATGGAAGGCCGCATGACGGTGTGCAACATGTCGATCGAGGGCGGCGCGCGCGCAGGCCTCGTCGCGCCGGACGAGAAGGCGTTTGAATTTCTCAAAGACCGGCCGAAGTCTCCGAAAGGCGCGGCATGGGACGCGGCGCGGCGCTACTGGGACACGCTGCGCAGCGACGAAGGCGCGCGGTTTGATTCCGAAATCCGTCTCGATGCGGCGAAGCTGCCGCCGATCGTGACCTGGGGCACGAGCCCTGAAGACGTGATCTCGATCGCGGGCAAGGTGCCAAACCCGGATGACATTGCCGACGAGGCCAAGCGGCTGTCGAAGCAGCGCGCTCTGGCCTACATGGGTCTCGTCGCGGGCACGAAGATCACCGACATCAAGCTCGACCGCGTGTTCATCGGCTCGTGCACCAACGGCCGCATCGAGGATTTGCGCGCGGCGGCCGCGATGGTGAACGGCAAGACCGTGAACGCCAGCGTCAACGCCATGATCGTGCCGGGAAGCGGCCTCGTGAAGGAGCAGGCGGAGCAGGAAGGCCTCGACAAGATTTTCATCAAGGCCGGGTTCGAATGGCGCGAGCCGGGCTGCTCGATGTGCCTTGCGATGAACCCGGACAAGCTGAAACCGGAGGAGCGCTGCGCCTCCACCTCGAACCGCAACTTCGAGGGCCGCCAGGGTTTTAAGGGCCGCACCCACCTCGTCTCACCGGCCATGGCAGCCGCCGCCGCGATCGCGGGTCACTTCGTGGATGTGAGGGAGTGGCGGTGAACGCCACTCTCCAAGCGTTCCTTTGACGCTGTCCTGCTCGCTCTGGTAGTAAAGGCGAGCAGGGAGCGTCACAGTGTTCGAACAAACCTTTAAGAATATCGATGATGTCCTATGGAAAGAGGCCGGCTGCGCCACCGAGCTGGACTACACCGAGCAGACGTCTTGGATTTTATTTCTCAAGTATCTCGATGATCTCGAGAAGGCCAACGAGCAGAAGGCCGAGCTGTCCGGCAAGAAATACGACCGCATCATCGACACCAGGCATCGCTGGTCGGTCTGGGCTGCGCCGAAGAAAAAAGATGGCTCATTCGATCACGACAAAGCGCTGACCGGCGACGACCTCGTCAAATACGTCGACGACAAGCTGTTTCCCTACCTGAAAGGCTTCCGCACCCGCGCCGAGGGCGCCAACACGATCGAATACAAGATCGGCGAAATCTTCTCCGAGATCGAAAACAAGTTCCGCTCGGGTTATTCGCTGCGCGACGCGCTGGAGCTGATCGATCAGCTCCGCTTCAACACGCAGGCGGAAAAGCACGAGCTGTCGGAGCTGTACGAAGGCAAGCTCCGCAACATGGGCAATGCCGGGCGCAACGGCGGCGAATACTACACGCCGCGCCCGCTCATCCGCGCCATGATCAAGGTGGTCAATCCGAAGATCGGCGAGCGCATCTATGACGGTGCCTGCGGCTCGGGCGGCTTCCTCTGCGAAGGCTACGAATATCTGCTGCCCAAGGCCAACTCGACCGCCGCGCGCAAGACTCTCCAAGAGAAGACCTTCTTCGGCAAGGAGAAGAAGAGCCTCGCCTACGTGATCGGCATCATGAACATGATCCTGCACGGCATCGAGGCGCCGAACATCGTCCACACCAACACGCTTGCCGAGAACATCAGCGACATCCAGGACAAGGACCGCTTTGACGTGGTGCTGGCCAATCCGCCGTTCGGTGGCAAGGAGCGCCCGGAGATTTACAATCAGAATTTCCCAATCAAGACAGCCGAGACCGCGTACCTGTTCTTGCAGCATTTCATCAAGTCGCTGAAGGCCGGCGGTAGGGCCGCAGTGGTCATCAAGAATACGTTCCTGTCGAATACCGACAACGCATCAATAGCGTTGCGCAAAGAGCTACTGGAAAACTGCAATCTTCATACCGTCCTGGACGTCCCGAGCGGTTCCTTTCAAGGATCGACGGTCAATACAGTAGTGCTCTTTTTCGAAAAGGGGGCGCCGACTCGAAAAACCTGGTTCTACAGGTCCGATCTTGGCCGCAGGCTCGGCAAGACCAGCCCGCTCAATGACGACGACTTGCAGGACTTCGTCGCGTTGCAGGCCAAGTTCAGGGCCAGCGTGAATTCATGGACGGTCGATGCGAATAGTATCGACAAGGCGACCTATGATCTGTCGGTGAAGAACCCGAATAAGACTGACGAGACGGAGTTGCGCGATCCGAAGGAAATCATCGCCGAAATGGCGGCGCTGGATGTGGAGAGTGCGGCGATCCTCAAGAATATCGAGGCGATGTTGTGAGCGGGCAGTTAATCACCAAGCCTCTCGGCGAGATCGTCGAATTTCAGCGTGGACTGACTTACTCGAAAAGAGACGAAGTCGAATCGTCTTCAAATATTGTGTTGCGAGCCAACAATATCGACCTCGCGACAAATCGGCTTGACTTAACCGAACTTAGGCACATCAGCAACAAGATCGAGGTGCCGCCTTCCAAAAAACTAAAGCGGGGTTCCTTGCTCGTGTGCACGGCAAGCGGGAGCAAGAGTCATCTGGGCAAAGTGGCTTTGGTTGACGATGACTATGACTATGCCTTCGGCGGATTCATGGGACAGTTGACGGCCAAGCCGATCGCGAATCCGAAGTACCTTTTCTATTTTATGATTTCTGACACGTACAAGGAGCACATTCGAGCTCTGTCCGACGGCGTGAATATTAACAACCTTCGATTTGACGACCTTAAGCCGCTGCAAGTTCCGCTTCCCCCGCTTCCCGAACAACAACGCATCGTCGCCACAATAGACGAGGCCTTTGCGGGGCTCGCAACCGCGACCGCCAACGCCGAAAAAAATCTCGAGAACGCGCGAGAGCTGTTCGAGGGCTATCTGAATTCGATCTTGGCCGATGATAGCTTCGGATCGACGAAAACCTTGGGTGAGGTGTGCGGCATTTCATCAAGGCTGGTCGACCCACGCGAACCACAATTTATCGATCTCCCGCATCTGGGCGCAGGCAACATGGCCTCGAAGACTGGCGAGTTGTCCGAGATAAAGACAGCGCGCGAGGAGGGACTCAAGTCTGGCAAATTCCTCTTTGACTCAACTATGGTGCTTTACAGCAAAATCCGACCATACCTCATGAAGGCGTGTCGACCAGATTTTCAGGGGCTTTGTAGTGCCGACGTTTATCCGTTGTCGCCTAACGTGGGCCAGCTCGATCGTAATTTCCTTTTTCATCTGCTGATGAGTAAAGACTTTACCGAGTTCGCTATTTCGGGGTCCGATCGAGCGGGGATGCCAAAGGTCAATCGAGATCATCTATTCAGATACTCGTTCAAGGCACCAAGTGTCGAGGAACAGGCGCAGCTAGCGAACAAATTGGATGAGATGTCCATCGACGCAAATCGTTTGGTCGCTTTCTACGAACGAAGGCTCGCAGATTTGGCTGCGCTGAAGCAATCCATCCTTCAAGGAGCCTTCTCCGGCGAACTGACCTCACCACCATCACGAGCGATCGAAGAGGCGGCTGAGTGAACGAGGCCGAGACCCGCGCCGAGCTGATCGATCCCGCTTTGCGGGAAGCGGGGTGGGGCGTGGTTGCCGACAGCCGGGTTCGGCGCGAGACTATATGCCCCGGCCGCATCGAAGGCGCGGGGCGGCGCGGCAAGGCGGAGATCGCCGACTACGTTCTCACTCTCCGCAATCACAAGCTGGCCGTGATCGAGGCCAAGACCGAGGACAAGGGGCCAACCGAGGGCGTGGCGCAGGCCAAGGCCTATGCCGAAAAGCTGCAGGCGCGCTTTGCTTTCTCCACCAACGGCCGGAAGATTTACCGCATCGACATGGCGACCGGCGCGGAGGGCTATGTCGAGCGCTATCCGACACCGGACGAACTCTGGGCTGAGGTGTTCAAGGCCAAGAACGAATGGCGCGAGCGGTTCGCGGCTGTACCCTTTGAGGAACGCGGCGGCACATGGCAGACGCGCTATTACCAGCACAACGCTATCGAGAACGCACTCGCCGCGATCGCAGCCGGCAAGCAGCGCACTCTGATGACACTGGCGACTGGCACCGGCAAGACCGCTATCGCCTTCCAGATCGCCTGGGCGCTGTTCCAAAGCCGCTGGAATCTCTCACGCCAGCCAGAGCGGCGGCCGCGCATCCTGTTCCTTGCAGACCGCAACATACTGGCCGATCAGGCTTATAACTCGTTCTCGGCATTTCCCGAAGACGGGCTGGCGCGCATCAAGCCCGATGAGATCAAGAAGAAAGGCCGCGTACCGAAGAACGCGAGCGTGTTCTTCACCATCTTCCAGACCTTCATGAGCGGCCCCGAGAAAGACGGCAAGCCGTCGTCCTATTTCGGTGACTATCCGCCCGACTTCTTCGACTTCATCATAATCGACGAGTGCCACCGTGGCGGTGCCAACGACGAAAGCAACTGGCGCGACATCCTCGACTATTTCTCTCCGGCTGTGCAACTCGGCCTGACCGCGACGCCGAAGCGTCGCGACAACGTCGACACCTACGCCTATTTCGGCGAGCCGGTTTACACCTATTCGCTCAAGGACGGCATAAACGACGGCTTCCTGACGCCGTTCAAGGTGAAGCAGATTGCCACCACGCTCGACGACTATGTCTTTACGCCCGACGATAAGGTCGTCGAGGGCGATGTCGAGGAAGGCAAGCGCTACAAGGAGCCGCAGTTCAACCGCACCATCGAGATCGAGCAGCGAGAGCGCTATCGCATCAAGCTGTTCATGGACCAGATCGATCAGCGCGAGAAGACGATCGTGTTCTGCGCAACACAACAGCACGCCGCACTGGTGCGCGATCTGATCAACCAGATGAAGACGTCAAGCGATCCGAACTATTGCGTGCGGGTGACGGCGGAGGACGGCGCCCTCGGCGATCAATTTCTGCGCACGTTTCAGGACAACGAAAAGATCATTCCCACCATCCTGACGACGTCGCAAAAACTTTCGACAGGCGTCGATGCACGCAACGTCCGCAACATTGTGCTGATGCGGCCCGTCGGCACCATGATCGAGTTCAAGCAGATTATCGGTCGTGGCACACGGCTGTTCGACGGCAAGGATTACTTCACGATCTATGATTTCGTGAAGGCCTACGAGCACTTCAACGACCCCGAATGGGATGGTGAACCGATGGAGCCGGTTGCAGCCGCGCCCAAGGCACCGAAGCAGCCGGGGTGCGAGGAAGACGACACGCCATACGAGCCGGAGCCGCGCGGTGAACGGCCGAAGCAGATCAAGATCAAGCTGGCGGACGGCAAAGACCGTCTGATTCAAAGCATGATGGCGACGAGCTACTGGAGCCCGGACGGGAGGCCAATCACCGCCCATCAGATGATCGAGCAGTTGTTTGGCGAGCTGCCGCGCTTCTTCAAGGACGAGAACGAACTGCGCAAGCTCTGGAGCATCCCGGATACGCGCAAGGTGCTGCTGGAGGGACTGGCCGAGAAGGGATTCGGCGGCGAACAGCTTGCCGAGATCAGCCGCATGATCAACGCCGAGAATAGCGATGTCTACGATGTGCTGGCCTATATTGCCTTTGCGATGCCGCCCATCACGCGCTCAGAGCGCGTTGAAACGCGTAGGAGTACGATCCTCGCGAACTACGACGAGAAGCTGCAGACTTTTCTGAGTTTCGTGTTGGCTCAGTACGTAAGCCAGGGCATCCACGAACTCGATCAGGGGAAGCTCGGTGCGCTGCTGCAACTGAAGTATCACACGATCGACGATGCGGTCGCCACGCTCGGCAGTATCCCGACCATCCGCAACACTTTCGTCGGATTTCAGCATTTTCTGTATGGCTAATCTTGCTAGAACCTCGCGCTTGCCGCCATGACCCCCCACCCCCTCATCCTGCATCATTTTGAAGCCTCGCCGTTTTCGGAAAAAATCCGGCTGGCGTTCGGCCACAAGAAGCTGGCGTGGACGTCGGTCATCACCTCCCGCATCATGCCGCGGCCCGATCTGATGCCGCTGACCGGCGGCTACCGGCGGACGCCAACGCTGCAGATCGGCGCGGATATCTATTGCGATACGCAGATCATCCTGCGCGAGCTCGAGGCGCGGTTTCCGCAAGCCCCGTTGTGCCCCGACGGCCATGCCGGCGTGCCATGGGCGCTGGCGATGTGGAGCGACCGCTCGTTTTTCCAGAACAGCGTCAACCTCGTATTCGGCACGCTGGCCGACAAGGTGCCGCAGGATTTCATCGAAGACCGCGAGCGATTGCGTGGCGCCAAATTCGACGTGGCGGCGATGCGTGCCGCGATCCCGCAGATGAAGGATCAGTTTCGCGCCCATGTGGACTGGATCGAGACGCAGCTCGGCGACGGGCGGCCCTGGCTGCTCGGCGCGTTCAGCCTCGCCGATATCAATGCCTACATGAACGTCTGGTACGCGCAGGGCAATCTCGGCGGCTTCACCGAGATGCTCGGCGGCTTCCCGCGCGTGACGGCCTGGACCGCGCGCATGAAGGCCGTCGGCCACGGCACGCGCACCGACATCTCGCCGCAGGACGCGCTGGAGCTCGCCGCCAAAGCCACGCCGCTGTCTCCGGTGATCGCGGACCCTGACGATCCGAACGGGCGCAAGCCGGGCGACATGGTGTCGGTGACGCCGGACGATTACGGCAAGGTCGCCGTCACCGGCGAGATCGTCTCGCTCTCCGCCCAGCATATCGCGATCCGCCGCAAGGACGAGCGGGCCCGCGACATCGTGGTGCATTTTCCCCGTGCGGGGTTTATCGTCAGCAGCGTCTAGCGCTGCCGCAAGCCACGCACGAATCGCTTTATTGTTCCCTCATGCCGCGCTCATCGCATCAGCCCAACCCGCTTGCCCTCGACGCCGCCCGCCGCATCTGGCTTCGCGCGCAGCGGCTGGACGAGCGCGCGCCGTTTGGCGAGGACGCCGGTGCCGTGGCGAAAGCGGTCGCACATCTCGGCTATGTGCAGATCGACACCATCAACGTGATCGAACGCTGCCATCACCACATCCTGTTCACGCGCATTCCCAATTACAAACGTCTCGATCTGCGCCGCGCGCAAACCGACGACAAGAGCGTGTTCGAATACTGGACCCACGCGCTGGCCTATGTGCCATCCGCCGATTTCCGCTTCTTCATGGCCGACATGAAATTGCACCGGCGTCAAAGCGATCGCTGGTTTGCGGCGGTGACACCGGCCGACAAGCGCAAGGTGATGCGGCTCGCCAAACAAGGACCGTTGACGATCCGCGATATCGACGACGATGAGCTGCGCGAGAAGGATCATGAATGGGCCAGCCGCAAGCCCTCAAAGCGCGCATTGCAGCTTGCGTTCTTCGAAGGGCGGCTCGCGGTCCGCGAGCGCAACGGCATGCTCAAGACCTACGATCTGATCGATCGCCATTTCGGCTGGGACACGCGGCCGGACATCCGGCCCAAGGCAGCGACCGCGAGCGAGGTCGCGGCCTATCTGCTCGATCGTGCACTGCGCTCGCAGGGCGCGGTCAGCCTCGATTCGATCTGCCATCTCGACGCGGCGAGCAAGGCGAACGTCAAACGCATCATCGACGCGAAGGTGCGCCGGAGCGAACTGATAGCCGTCGCCATCGACGGCGCGAAGCATATGCATTGGGCGAGGCCGAAGACTCTGGAGCCGTCAAACGGGGTCGCAAGCGACCTCGTGCATATCCTGTCGCCGTTCGATCCGCTGGTGATCCAGCGCAAGCGCAGCGAGCTGTTCTTCGGCTACGGCCACAAGTTCGAGGCCTACACACCGAAGGAGAAACGGGTGCTCGGCTACTTCGCGCTGCCCGTGCTGGTTGGCGATCGCATCGTCGCCGCGCTGGACCTGAAGACCGACAGGCAGAACAGAAAGCTGCTGATGCAGCAATGGACCTGGCTCGGCGATGCGCAAAAGCGTGGCAATGCCGGCATGCGGAGAGAGATGAAACAGCTCATCGAGGATGAGCTCGATCGCTTTGAGGCGTTCCAGCTGGGGGATTGATTCCGTCACCCTGAGGAGCCCGCCGCAGGCGGATGTCTCGAAGGGCGGCGGACCGGCAAACATACATCCTTCGAGGCTCGCTGCGTGCGCAGCTCGCACCTCAGGATGACGCCGGAACTCTAGGTCTTCATCCGCATCCGGCCCATGAAGTCGCGCTTTCCGATCGGCGCGCCTTTCGAACGAAGGATGTCGTAGGCCGTGGTGGCGTGGAAATAGAAATTCGGCAACGAGAACGTCATGAGAAACGTCTCCGCCGTAAACGGCATCGACAGATCGCCGAGTCTGAAGATGACATCGCGACCCTGCAGCGCGTTGACGGTATCCGGTTTCAACGCTGCCAGCGCATCGGACGCATTCTTCACCAGCGCCTGCAGCCCGGCATAGTTCAACGCAGGGTCCGAGACCGGCGGCTTGAACTCGCCGGCGCTTGCGCCCTCCATCGCACCACGGGAGTGATGCGCCACCGCGACGATCTGATGGCGCAGCGGCCACATGTCATCCACGATCCGCGCCTCGACGATGCTCTCCGGATCGATGCCCTTGTCCTGAAAATGCTTCAGGCTCTTGTCCAGAAAGTGGCTGACCCCGCCAAGCATCTGGAGATAATTCGCAACGCTCGCGTCATAGAGAGAAAAGGCCATACTGGTAGTCCTTACATGAGGTAGTCCTTACATGAGATCGTGAGCGGCACGGAGCGGCAGCCGGTCTTACGTCCGTCCGCGTATCGTCGCAAATCCTAAAGCGTTTCCTGCTTGTGACCGCATTCCTTGCAGGTGAAGGCCGCGCGGGTCACTCCCTTCGCAGCCTTGACCCGGTTGGGCGCGCCGCATTTACCGCACACAGCCTCGATACGGGTCTCGCCCTGTTTGACGACGACGGTGTTTTTCTCCATCGCCTCGCGGACAAGACGCTCGGCCTGCTCGCGCATTGCTTTCTTGTCCATGGTTCTACCCCGATGACCGCTGCGATTCGAGCAGCTCCGCGCTGTCTAGCATCTTTTGCCGTGAGCGCGACGACGCCTGCAATAGACGACACCTGTAATATTTGTATCAAACCCGAAGCAAATCCGGACAATTTGCTTAGCGGTCCGGGTTTTAAATTTCTGTGAGCAAGCTGCGTCCTGACGGTCGTTACCAGTCAGGCCAAGAGGCGCATGATGGCGGACAAACCAACCTACGTCGATCTGATAGGAGCCGCCACACGTCAGAACTGGCATCGGCCGGGCGCATCGGCGATAATGCGTGACCCGCTGCCAGAGCTGGAGCCCGAAAAGGAACGCTCGCGATTGTCGCACTGGCCACCGCAGCGGCTGGCGATGTGGCGGCTCGATATCCTGACGCCATGGAAGAAGCGAAGAGACCCTCGCGGCTAGACGCAGGGGTCCCGTAGACGGATCGGCCGAGCCATGCGAATATCGCAGACCCGTCCGAAGCTGCCGCCATGCCCTCGACTGTCGCCAAGCCTCGCACCAAGCCAAAGACCAAGGTCGAGCGGCCGCGGCTGCACAAGGTCATCCTCGTCAATGACGATTTCACGCCGCGCGAGTTTGTCGTCTCGGTGCTGAAGGCCGAATTCCGCATGACCGAAGATCAGGCACATAAGGTGATGATCACGGCGCACCGGCGCGGCGTCTGCGTGGTTGCGGTGTTCACCAAAGATGTCGCGGAGACAAAGGCGACACGCGCGACCGATGCCGGCCGCGCGCAAGGTTATCCGCTGCTGTTCACGACAGAGCCGGAAGAATAGACAATCTTTCCAATGACGAAAGCTATTGCGATCCGATCTGGATATCGTTCTCGCGGACGATGGCGCCCCAGACCTTCATTTCGTTCTCAAAGAAAATCCTGAGTTCTTCCGGTCCAGCGGCGCGGATTGCAATTTGCTGACCCTGGGTGAGTTTTTCCGCGACTTTTGGATCGGCCATCGTGGCGCGCAGATCGCTGACAAAGCGTTCGATGATCGGCGCAGGCGTGCCTCCGGGCGCAAACACGGCCCACCATGCGTTGGACTCAACACCCGGCGCGCCGCTTTCAGCCACCGTCGGAACTTGCGACAATTCCGGCGATTGCACGCGCTTCGACGCAAACTGAACCAGCGGCCGCAGCGTGCCGCCCTGAAGCTGCGGATTGACCAGCGCGGCGCTGCCGATGATGAGATCGACGTGGCCCGCGAGCGCGTCGTTCATCGCCGGTCCGCCGCCGCGATACGGCACATGATTGAGCGAGATGCCGAGCTGCTTCGATAGCCGCACCATCGTGAGGTGACCGAGGCTGCCTGCGCCGATGGTCGCATAGGTGATCGCTCCGGGTTTCTCCTTCGCGGCGGCGACGATATCGGCAAGCGAACGGAACGGCTTCGATGGATTGGTCGCAAGAACGTTCGGCGCCGTTCCGATCAGCATGACCGGCGCGAGATCTTTCACCGAGTCGAATGGTAATTTTTGCAGAAACGGATTGACCGCATGCGTGTCGAACACGAACAGCCAGGTGCGGCCGTCCGGCGCCGATCTCGCCACTTGCGCAGCCCCCGTGCTGCCGGACGCGCCAGGCTTGTTCTCGACGATGACATTGGTTTTCAGCCGGTCCTGCAAACCCTGTTGCACCTGGCGGGCGACTGCATCGACCGACCCGCCGGCAGGAAATGGCACCACCACGGTCACCGAGCCGCCGAACGGATTGTCCTGGGCCGATGCGCCTTGCGGGGCAATGGCGGGCAGAATTGCAAACAGCGCCATCACGGCGGCCAACGATAGCCTGCGGCATATCGGCATGAACGTACCTCCTCCACGACAGAATAAGCGGCCGGTGCGAATACACCGGTCGCTGCGGCTCCTTACGCGGCTTCAGATGGCAGCTTGGATCAGGGGCAGCGAGAAACTCTCCGCTGCCGCAGCGTTTCAGTCAACACCCTCTTCGGTCGGGTAGACGCCGCGCAAAACGTTCTCGAAATGACCTTTGACCGAATCGTTACAAAGACAAGCGCGCGCGGCAAGCATCTCCGGCTTGACGACAAGCATCGACCCGCGTCGCGTTTCCACGACTCCTTCGCGCCGAAAATTCTGAAGCACGCGGCTGGCATAGCTGCGTCCGACGCCGAGCATCGCAGCAAGCTGCTCCTGCGTCAGCGGTACAATCGAGTCGCCGGTTCGCTCCATCGCCGAGACGATCCACTTCGCGGCGCGTTGCTCGATCGAATGAGTCGCATTGCAGGCGGTCGACTGAAACATCTGCGCCATCATGCAATCGGCGTAACGCGCGAACATCTGGTTCAGCGACTGCGATTTCTCTTTCGCGGCTTCGAGGCGGTCGAGCGGAAGCGCCGCAAATATGCCGCCGAATTGCACGATCATCCGGGTGTAGGCGGGAAGATTTCCGCGGCTGACGATGCCGCCGACAGCGCCTTCACGGCCGACCAGGATGGTTTCGACATCGCGGCCGTCTTCGTTGGTGACCAGATACGAGACGAGGCTCGGCCCGCAGGGGAAATAGACCGTGCCGACGTGATCGCCCGGATTGTAGATCAACTCGCGCGCTTGCAAGTCCACGAGTTCAAGCTCGGGCTGGATCAGCTCGTAATCCTTCAAGCGTAACGCACGCAACAGATTGTTCTCGGGCAATTCAGACCCGCTGCGGATCGATGGTTGGCTTGGGTTCATATCCATTCGCGTACACCAAACTAAAGCCCTGTTATGTCCACTTCTGCACAGACAAACGCCCAGCACGGAAATATTGTTCCATCACAGGAACAATGCTGCGCCATCGGGCAGCGGCGGTTCGGTTGCAGCGAGGGGACCGACCTGCAACGCGATTCGCATCTTTTCTTCATCTGAACGGAACCGCGCTTGCGTGGACTTCTGGTCCGGTTCTCCGGGTCAAGCCATGACGGGTGGCGGGCGTGGACAAGCCCGGACAGCCGATGGACGACATTCGCATGCCCTCAGATGTTCTGATCGTCGAAGACAACTTCATCATTGCGCTCGATACCGAGATGGTCTTGCAAGATCTCGGCGTGACGCGCGTGCGGACCGTGAGTAGCGTTGCGGCGGCATTGGCAGCGATCAGGGATCGCGCGCCGGACTTCGCACTCATCGATATCGACCTTGGCGGCGAGAGCGGATTCGATGTCGGCAGCGTTCTTGCGGACCGGGCAATTCCATTTGCTTTCGCCACCGGCTACGCAGAGCTGATTTCCCCGCCCACAGCCCTCGCCAACATGCCGATCATCGCGAAGCCTTACTCCGCTGACATGCTCAGGTCGGTTTTGCTGCGATCAGGGCGTTGAAGCATCAGCTCAGACCCAGGCGCAAATCAAAAAACAAACAGGCGCCGCGAGGCGCCTGTCCGATTCCCGTGACGGGTCTGCTTAAAGACCGAAGCTGAATCCGAACCCCGGACCGTAGAAACGCGGTCCACCGTAATAGCCATAAGGCCGATAATAGTAAGGATTGCCGTAGTAGCCATACGGACGATACGGACGATAGTAGCGCGGCCCGTAGTAATAGCGTGGGCCATAGTAGCGGCGATATCGCCGCTGGGCGCTGAAGTCCTGGATCGCCGATGTGCTGGCATCCTGCTGCGCCGTGCTCGTTTCGCTGGCTGCGGCCGCGGGCGTGACCGCCGCTGAGCCGACGATCATCAATGCGGCTGCGCCGAGGGCGGCGCCAAACATTGTCTTCATGGTACGCTCCTCTATTCTCCTGCACTCAGACGCCACTGCGACCGAAACCGCAACGCGCGCCTTGGATTGCCGTTTTCCGCCTTCATTTGTCTGCCCTGCGGAGGTCAAGGTTCAAGCCGCAAAGCCATCGGATATACCAACGCACAGCGTCCGTTCCGGTTCCGGACGACCGGCCCGATCAATAATAATAGAGAGGCCGAGGGCGACAGACCCGGCGCGGGCCGTAATAGGTCTGAATCCAGCGGCAACGGCGCGGATAGATCAACGGCGCGCCGTAGTAGTAGCTCGGACCGCCATAGAAACGCCGCGGATAGAAGCCGCCACGATAGAAGCCACCGCGGAAACCTGGACGATAGCCGCCCCGGAAACCGCCGCCGCGGAAGCCGCCACGGAAACCACCGCCGCCTCGAAAGCCGCCGCCACCACGGCGCACTTCGGTGATCAGATTTTCAGACGCATACTTCGCGGCGCCAGCGCTTGCCGGATTGATCAGCGATAGCGCCTCGGCCCGCTGGACCGGTGCTGCAATCGCCACGACACCGGCGACAGCCAAAAGCCCGAATATTTTCTTGATCTTCATCTTCCAATCCTCCCGGCGACCGGACTGCCGATCGACCATCTCGTCGCAGACGATTTATGTCGGTGAAAGGTGCGGGCGCTTTCTGTGCGAAAGCTAGGGCGGGCAACGTGAATGCGTCATGAATGTCGATGCCGCAATGATGAACGCATCAAACCGCAGTAAAAATTTTCGCTCCGCATCCTGCGCATCCGGCTCGCTCGACCGTATCTCAATGCCGGCGGCAGAACCTTCTCATGGTGACGCCGCAACAAGCCCATCCGGAGGCCCTACCATGACGAACCTCATTCGCATCGCATCGGCGAGCGCAATCACAACTGCGTGCGCATCGCTCGCAAGCGTCGCCCAAGCATCTCAGGGACCAGGAACCGGGATCGGCGGCGCCAGCAGCACCCTGCAGACCACGATGGCTGCGGTCGTCTATGGCTTGTGCGCTGCGGTGATTGTCTTCGCCGTTGTACGCGGCGTCAGCCGGAGCTGAGTTTCCGATGCCAGCCGGCATGCCGGCCATTCGGGATCGCGGCTTATCCGCTCCAATAGCAGTTGACGACCGGCACGATCACCGTGCCGCTCGGCCGGTATTCCTGAACGTATCTCGCGTTGCAGACGCGCTTCGAGTTTGGACCGGGTGCAGCCCGATAGACGCGCAGGCGCGTCGGCTGGCGGCGCGCCCGGCGCTGCGCGGTGACGTCGGTCGGCTTTGCCGATCCGTCCACACGCGCTGACGGCACGGCACCCGATGGCTGGGCGGCGGAGACCACGCCCGGCCACAGACCGGCCATCGTCGCCAGCGCCGCCGCGATCAAAATGCCCCGAACTCTCATTCTGCCAATGCCCTGTGAGCTTTGTTCAGACCGCAAAATCGCGGATTACCGGCGCTGCGTCAACCGGCCTTGGCCCCCACCCACGCACCCCTTGGCGTACATGGCCGCGCCACCTAAAAAGGATGGATGTGGACATCGACCAAAGCACCCTCGCTCGACGAAATGGAAGCCATCGCGCAGCAGGTGTTCGACCGGCTGCCCAAAGGTTTTCGCGACCTGTGCGAGGGCGTCATCATTCGCGTTGACGATTTTCCGACCGACGAGGTGCTCGAGAGCATGAAGGCCGAGAGCGAGTTCGACCTGCTCGGGCTGTTCCAGGGCATCGGCCTGCCGTTCCGCAGCGTCGATGAAATCGTGCCGATGCCGAACATGATCTGGCTCTATCGCCGTCCGATTCTCGACTACTGGGCCGAGCATGACGAGACGCTCGGCCATATCATCCGGCACGTGCTGATCCACGAGATCGGCCATCACTTCGGATTGTCCGACGAGGACATGGAGGCGATCGAGGCCAGCGTGGGCGATACGGATACGCTGAGAGTCGGGTAGCAACCGCCGATGAAGCACGCACGAAACCATCGAACCGGATCGAACCATCAGGGCGGCTGCCGGGACTAAAGGGAGCCAGCACCTTTTCCGGATCTCGTGCGCATGCCTCCTGCCCCGACACCCATCCGCGCCGGATTCACGCGCCGCCTGGCTGCGCTTGTCATCGACGTCATCATCATTCTGACGGTGGTGACGCTGATCGGCGTGACGCTCTCGAAATTGTCTGGCGGATTCATCCGCGTTCAAAGCACCCTGATCAAAAGCACGGA
Source organism: Hyphomicrobiales bacterium (assembly GCA_021732215.1). Classification (GTDB taxonomy): domain Bacteria; phylum Pseudomonadota; class Alphaproteobacteria; order Rhizobiales; family Xanthobacteraceae; genus SG-bin9. The sequence continues at coordinate 30,711 of JAKFVL010000032.1, read as the reverse complement.
CTGCAAGACACTTGAAGCGATGCCGGCAGGACTTGAGCTCCCGCAAGGCTTCAAGCCCACCAGCATCACGGCCTGCACATATTCCTTCCTGTCGATTCCCTACAACTGGACGGTGAAGGCCGAGCAGATCACGGAAAGCGACGTTTCCATCGGCGGCACCGAATTCACAACGTCGAAGAAGCTCAGTTACACTTACCCGCTCAGCCCTTACGGCCTGCCGGCCGAACCTGTCGTGATCGATGAATACTCGTTCCTGCTGTACGGGCTCTATTTCATAGCGCTTGAATGGCTGCTCGGCGGCACGCTGGCCCAGCGCATGCTGGGGATGCGCGTGCGCTCGGTCGGTGGCGCGCCCGCTTCGCTCATCCAGATCGTCAAACGCTTCGTGGCCCGCTTCGCATGGCTCGCGCTTGCGCCGATCGGCGAGAAACTGCTGCAGTCCTCGCCCGGCCATCTCGTCGAGATCATCGTGGGCCTGGCCGTCATCAGCATGACCGTATTGCTGGCTGTCGCCGTCAACGCAATATGGGCGATGAAGAAGGGCGAACTCGCCTGGCACGACCGGTGGGCGCGGACCGAGGTTGTCCGTCAAAACGCGATCTCGCAGTTACGTACCTCAGCCGTGACCGCCGCTCATATCTCCCCGCGTCAATAAGCCTTGACGCGGGCGGTCAGCGCCTCCAAAAACACCCAATCATCGCATTGTTCTACGGGATCGCTGTCATGGACAAGTTCACCACGCTGAGCGGCGTCGCTGCGCCCTTGAAGATCATCAATGTCGATACCGACATGATCATCCCCAAGCAGTACCTCAAGACGATCAAGCGCACCGGCCTCGGCAAGGGGCTGTTCTCCGAACAGCGCTACAAGGATGACGGCAGCGAGAATCCTGATTTTGTGCTGAACAAGCCGGCCTATCGCCAGGCCAAGATTCTGGTCGCGGGCGACAACTTCGGCTGCGGTTCGAGCCGCGAGCATGCGCCGTGGGCGCTCGCCGACTTCGGCATCAAGTGCGTGATCTCGACCTCGTTCGGCGACATCTTTTACAACAACTGTTTCAAGAACGGCATTCTGCCGATCCGCGTTTCGCAGGACGAGCTCGACAAGCTGTTCGACGATGCCGACCGCGGCGCCAACGCGACGCTGACCGTCGATCTGGAAAAACAGGAAATCCGCGGACCCGACGGCGGCTGCATCACCTTCGAACTCGATCCGTTCCGCAAGCACTGCCTGTTCAACGGCCTCGACGACATCGGACTGACTCTCGAGAAAAAGACCTCTATCAATTCCTACGAGGCAAAGGCGAAGGAAAGCCGGCCCTGGCTTTAAACTCCCTCGCCCGCTTTAGCGGGGAGAGGGTCGGGGTGAGGGGCCGCTATCCAATCAGCTCTGTTTCAATTGCTGAGAGCACGCCCTCGATATTCGATAGGATATCGTTGTTCCAGAAACGTATTGTGCGAAAGCCAAGGTCATTGAGATAACGATCCCGCACCGGGTCGCTTTTTGAGTTGGCATGTTGACCGCCATCCGCCTCGACAACAAGTTTCATTTCTCTGCAAACGAAATCGCAAACGTAGCGGACAATTGGCTCTTGCCGCACGAACTTGGCTCCCGAGAGCTGACGATTTTTGAGGCGAGACCAGAGCTTGCTCTCAGCGTCTGTCTGATTGACGCGCAGCTTGCGTGATGTCGTCACGCTTCAGATTCGGGCCACGCATTGCCTCGCCCCTCACCCGGACCGCTGTTGCGGTCCGACCTCTCCCCGCTCATGCGGGGAGAGGTTAATTGCCCTTGGCGTAGACCATCAATCACAAGAACTGGTAGATGGCGCAAATTCACCCCGCCGCAGCGATCGCGTCGGCAATCGCAAGAGTGCGCCGGGCGATGTCGGCATGCATACGTTCGACCATCTGGCCGTCCATCTGCACCGCGCCCTTGGCCAGATTCTCCGGCTGATCGAACACGGCGACGATCTTGCGGGCGCGGGCGACCTCTTCCGGGGGCGGCGTGAACGCAGTGTTGCACGGCTCGATCTGGCTGGGATGAATCAGCGTCTTGCCGTCAAAGCCCATGTCGCGGCCCTGCTCGCATTCGCGCGCAAAGCCCTCGGCATCGCTGAAGTCGTTATAGACGCCGTCGAGAATCTCGATACCGGCGGCGCGCGCGGCAAGCACGCACTGCGACAGCAACGGCAGCATCGGCGCGCGGCCCTTGACCATCCGCATCCGCGACTCGCGTGCGATGTCGTTCGGCCCGATCACGAACCCGGCGAGACGATTATCCGCCTCGGCGCCGGCGGCGGCGATCTCCGCCGCATGAAGCACCGCGCGCGGCGATTCGATCATCGCCCACAGCTTCATCGCCATGCCACCGCCCATGTCGGCGACGCGATCGGAAATCGCCTTGAGGTCGGCGACGCGCGACACCTTGGGAATCATGATGCCGTCCGGATGCGCTTTCGCCGCCATGCCGACATCGTCGATCCACCAGGGCGTATCGAGGCCATTGATGCGAATGATGACCTCGCGCTTGCCGAAACCTTTGGCCGCCACCGCGTCCGCGATCTGTTTGCGCGCCTTCAGCTTGGCGTCGGGCGCCACCGCGTCCTCGAGATCGAGGATCAGGCCGTCGGCAGGAAGGCTGCGCGCTTTTTCCAGCGCACGGGCATTGGAGCCCGGCATAAATAACATCGAACGGCGGGGGCGGATCATGGCGGCTTATCTCCAATCGGGACGAACGAATTCTTTGCATGATCTGATCCGAAAACCGGTACCCACTTTCCGGGATCATGCCAACAAGGGTTGTCGCGCTGCGCAGGGTATGCTTATCGAAAGGCCATTGGTCCGCTTCCAACATTCGCACACCACCGCGGCATACTCTTTGCGAATGCTAGAAGAAGGACCACTGGCAAATATAGATTTGCTAGTGGAGTTTATGGATTTGACATTCGCAACGCGCGTGCGCGGACAGGTAAGGCGAATGTCAAATCCACTCCACTAGTGCACAAGGAGCGCCGCGATGACGGACTTTCCGAAGAATCTGATCGACGGCTATCGCAGTTTCGCCGCCAACCGGCTGCCCGCCGAGCAATCGCGCTATCGCGAATTGTCGGAGTACGGCCAGTCGCCGGAAACCCTCGTGATCGGCTGCTGCGACAGCCGTGTGTCGCCGGAAGTGATTTTCGACGCCGGACCGGGCGAACTGTTCGTGATCCGCAACGTCGCCAATCTCGTGCCGCCGTACACGCCAGACGGCGCGGCGCGCGCAGTGTCGGCCGCGCTGGAATTCGCGGTGCAGGTGCTGAAGGTGAAACACATCGTCGTGCTGGGCCATGCGCAATGCGGCGGCATCCGCGCCTTTGCGGAAGAAACCGCGCCACTGTCGCCTGGCGACTTCATCGGCAAGTGGATGGAACTGATGGAGCCGGAAGCGAAAGAGATCGGACCGCGCGGCGACATGTCCAAGCAGCAATTTCTCGCCAAGCTCGAACGTGCCGCGGTGAAGCGCAGCCTCGAAAACCTGATGACGTTCCCCTGCGTGAAGATTCTGGTCGAGCGCGGCAAGCTCAAGCTGCACGGCGCGTTCTTCGGCGTCGCACAGGGCTCGCTGTCGCTGCGCGATCCGCAGACCGGCGAATTTCACGATGTGGGCGCGGCGGCGGACGCCAAGGCTTGAGCCCAATCCTATCTTTCGTCATGCCGGGCGTAGCCTTTCGCAGAACGGCGTCGCTTCGCTCGCCTATGACCCGGGCAGCCATCTCATAACAATCGCTACATGCAAGATGGATCGCCGGGTCAAGCGCGGCGATGACGGAAGAATATTCCAACATTGAATCTAATGCCCGCCCTTGCCGCCGCCGTGATCGCTGCCCCAACGATCCGACAACGCCATCAGCAATGTGGACACCACAAACACCAGATGCACGCCGGCCAACCACATCAGTTTTTCGGTGTTGACGGAGGTATCGAGCGCCATGAACGCCTTCAGCACCTGAATGGCGGAAATTGCGACGATCGACGCGAGCAACTTTTGTTTGAGGCCGGCGAAATCGACCTTGGTCATCCATTCCGGCCAATCGGGATGGCCGCCGGGATCGATGCGCGAGACGAAGTTCTCGTAGCCTGAAAACACCACGATCAGAATGAGATTGCCGGTCAGCGAAAGGTCGATCAGCGACAGCGCGCCGAGAATGATGTCGGCCTCTTTCGCCGCCGAAGCATGGGTGATGAAGTGGCCGAGTTCGAGGACAAACTTGTAAAGCATCACGGCAAGGGCGACGATCAGGCCGAAATAGAACGGCGCCATCAGCCAGCGGCTGTTGAACAGCACGGCTTCGAAGCCTTTTTCGAGCTTCTTGATCGGCCGCTGGTCGGTGGTGGGCTCGGTCATGTTCGCAAGTCCGTCCGGCTACCCAATGTCGTAGCAACCGTGGCAGGACTTGTCACCTCTACCCGCTTGCGGGGAGAGGTCGGAAACTGAGCGTCAGCGCGGTTTCCGGGTGAGGGGTAAAGAGCGTCACCGCAAACTCTGCGTTCGCGGAGAATAGCCCCTCACCCCAACCCTCTCCCGCACGCGCGGGGCGAGGGGAGAAGAATGCTCAAGCTGCTTTTTTCTTGGCGCTGATCAGCTTGCGGTTAATCAGGCATTCGGCGATCTGGATCGCGTTGAGTGCCGCACCCTTGCGCAGGTTGTCCGAGACGCACCAAAACGCGAGGCCGTTTTCGACCGTCGCATCCTCGCGGATGCGGCTGATGTAGGTGGCGTCCTCGCCTGCCGATTCATACGGCGTGACGTATCCGCCCGGCTCGCGCTTGTCGATCACGAGACAGCCCGGCGCCTTGCGCAGGATGTCGCGCGCCTCGTCCGGCGAGATCGGATTCTCGAATTCGACGTTGACCGCTTCCGAATGGCCGATGAACACCGGCACGCGCACGCAGGTCGCGGTCAGCAGAATGGCCGGGTCGAGAATCTTCTTGGTCTCGGCCATCATTTTCCACTCTTCCCTCGTGTAGCCATCCTCCATGAACGTATCGATATGGGGGATGACGTTGAAAGCGATCCGCTTCGGAAACTTCTTCGTCACCAGTTCGCTGTTGGTGTAGACCGACTTGGTCTGCGCAAACAGCTCGTCCATGCCATCCTTGCCGGCGCCGGAGACGGACTGATAGGTCGATACGACAACGCGCTTGATCTTCGCAAAGTCATGCAGCGGCTTCAGCGCGACGACGAGCTGCGCCGTCGAGCAGTTCGGATTGGCGATGATGCCGCGCTTGGTGAAGCCCGCGACCGCATCGGCATTCACTTCCGGGACGATCAGCGGCACATCGGAATCGTAACGGAAGGCCGACGAGTTATCGATCACGACCGCGCCCTGCGCTGCGATCTTCGGCGACCATTCCTTCGACACCTCGCCGCCAGCCGACATCAGACAGATATCGACATCGGAGAAATCGTAATTCTCGAGCGCTTTCACTTTCAGGGTTTTGTCGCCGTAGGACACCTCGACGCCCATGCTGCGCCGTGACGCCAGCGCCACGACCTCATTGGCCGGGAAGCTGCGTTCTTCGAGGATGTTGAGCATCTCCCGGCCCACGTTGCCGGTCGCGCCCACGACTGCGACCTTGTAACCCATCGTTCACTCTCCGAGGAAATATCCCTCCCTCGATACCTCGCGGTAAAGGGAAGAGGGTGCGCTTCTATGCGAGAAATGCTGCCAAGACAACGTTGGCACATCATTCCTCAGCATATTATGGCCACGCTTCCCGACCTGTTAAAGCAAACCGAAATTCATCCAGCGCTGCGGCGTGTCACGGATGAGGTCCGAGCCGTGGTCATTCGGCTGATGGCCTATGCGGGCGGCCTCGCCGCACTTGCCTTCATTGCCGCCGATCTGGTTTCGCCCGCGCTGCCCGTCGCCGCGAATGAGCCGCAGGTCAGGCCGGGCTGGATCGAGGTCGCCAAGCCGCATCCGGCTTTCACCGTCAATCAGGTCGATTTTAACGGCAGGACAAGCACTTATAGCATCCGCCGGCACCCGGAAGGCGGCCGCAAGGATGTCTTGAGCTGGGCCAGTACAGGCGACCAGCCGGTTGCCGAGATTGAAATCTTCCGTCCCGGCGGCGAAACGCCCGAGAACGCGCCCCCTGCCCCGGATCTCGCGATCCGGATGGGCCTGCTGGCGGCTGGCGAGGCCGAAGCAGCGGGCATGATCGACAGCAAATTCGGCCCCGTCGGGCTCATTCGTTTCCCTGCACAGGAAAGCAAAACCAGGCCCTGCCTCGGCTTCGCCAAGACATTCGACAACGCGCGCGTGCAGCTTACGGGTTTCGCCTGCCAGGCCGACACGATCGCGGCCCAGCGGGCCTTTATCGGCTGCATGCTGAACCGTCTGACCCTGCTGGGGGCAGGAAACGACACCAGAATGGCCGAGCTTTTCGCCCGCGCAGAGCTGAAGCGCGGCACCTGCAACGTCGCGCCCACGCCTGGCGACTGGGCAAACAGCTTGCATGAACCGCAACTGCGCGGCCGGTTCTAGAAATACCGCACTGATTGGGGCCCGGGAACGAACCAGGAGCGCCTCGCGTTCACGACATGTTGGAAGCCCGGCCACCATTATCCCATTGAGGTGTGGCCGAAATCACCTTGTGGCCCCGGACCTTAGGGGGCTACAACAGGGGCAAATCAGGACGTTCGAGGACGCTATGACTTTGAAAATGCTCGCCACCGGCGTTGCCGCCGCCATCGCAGCGGTTGCCGTGTTCGGCGCGACCGAAGCGAATGCTCAAGAACCCAGGCGGAAGAATCAGCGCCCGGCGCTGGTGCGCACCGACGGCCCGAACGTCTCATACCAGCGCGGCCCGACCCGGATCTATGTGACCAAGCGGTCCTGGCTGGACGCCGGCACCGAAGTGTTGCCGGGCGAGCGCAAGTATCAGGACTATGCATTCCCGCCGGGCAATCAGTCCCCGAGCGACCGCGCACAGCCGCGCTCAAGCGTTCGCTCACCGCTGTCCGACACACCATACGATCTCAACGGCTATCCGATCCAGATTCCGTTTTATTGATCTTTGTTGATCCGCGCCTTCGATCGCGAAATCAAAACCCGGCCGCAACGCCGGGTCTTTTTTGCCTGGATTTGGATATTGCGACACGCACGCCACGGCGTCACGATGAGCGCATTGCAGCCTTCCGTTTGCGGAGCGCGTCAATGGATTTTTTTCAGAGTGCCGTTTTCCGAAAGCGCCTGACGTTCGCCGGACTAGCGGCACTCTTGACGTGCACCGCCAGCGCCGCCCATGCGGCACCGCCCGATCAGCTCAAGGGCAAGTCGATCGTCATCAACTGGAGCGAGACGCGGCAGCAGCGCGACGAAAAATCAGACGGCACATGGACCCCGGTTCGGTCAGTCAGCGCAACACATAGGCTCAGCATTTATGTCAGTACGGCCGGGCGCGTCTTCACACGTCAGACCAATGCCACCAGCGCCGGATCGGGGACAACCGAACAGGTCGCGGGCGAAGGCGGCGGCTCGTATCCTGTGCGCACGCCGTCATTCGCAGGCAAGACGATGACCATCGTCGGCGAAGGCCGCGGCGGAGCTCGGCGCACGGTGGTTAACTTCGATGCCGGCTTCACCAGCTGCAGCGCGCGGACCGCAACGGCCTTTCAGGAGGGCAAATCGGCCGTCTCGCTGAGCCCGATCACGAAGCGAAAGGTCGATGTCATTTCGGTGACCGCAGGCGGCGCGAGCTGCGCCTTGCAGACTGGTAACGTCATGGGCGGTCCCTCGTAGGGAGCCTCGGTATCCTTAGGCATACAACGCCTGCAATTCCTTCAGCACGGCTTCGCCCATCTGCGGCGTGCTAACGATGCTAGCACCGTCGGACTTGATATCGGCGGTGCGCAGACCTTTCGCCAGCGTCGATGCGATCGCGGAATCGAGCTTGTCGGCAAGCTCGCCCATATCGAACGAGTAACGCAACGCCATGCCGAACGAGGTCAGCATCGCGACTGGATTGGCCATGCCCTTGCCGGCGATATCCGGCGCCGAGCCGTGCACCGGCTCGTACAGCGCCTTGCGCTTTTTGGTCTTGGGATCGATGTCGCCGAGCGATGCCGACGGCAGCATGCCAAGCGAGCCGGTGAGCATCGCCGCGATATCGGACAGAATGTCGCCGAACAGATTGTCGGTGACGATGACGTCGAATTGCTTGGGCGCGCGCACCAGTTGCATCGCGCCAGAATCGGCAAGCTGATGCTCGAGCGTGACGTCCTTGTATTCGCGCTGATGCACCTGCGTCACCACCTCGTTCCAGAGCACGCCGGACTTCATGACGTTGCGCTTTTCCATCGAGGTCAGCTTGTTCTTGCGCTTTCTGGCGAGGTCGAATGCAACGCGCGTGATGCGCTCGATCTCGTAAGTATCGTAGACCTGCGTATCGACGGCGCGTTTCTGGCCGTTGCCGAGATCGGTGATGGTCTTCGGCTCGCCGAAATAGACGCCGCCGGTGAGCTCGCGCACGATCATGATGTCGAGGCCCTCGACCACCTCGCGCTTGAGGCTCGACGAGTCGGCCAGCGCCGGATAGCAGATCGCGGGGCGTAAATTTGCGTACAGCGCAAGATCCTTGCGCAGACGCAGCAGGCCGGACTCCGGACGCACATCATAAGGGATGCTGTCCCACTTCGGGCCGCCGACGGCGCCGAAGATCACGGCGTCGGCCGCATGCGCTCGCTTCATGTCGTCTTCGGAAATACCGACCTTGTGGGCATCGTAGGCCGCGCCGCCGACCAGACCGTCCTCGGTTTCGAACGAGGCGATCCCTGCACTGTTGAGCCAGCCGATCAGGCGTTTGACCTCGGCCATGACTTCGGGGCCGATGCCGTCGCCGGGCAGAAGGAGAAGTTTATGGCTGGCCATTGGAAAACGCCTCGCGAAACAGAGAACACAGGATTGATTGCGCGCGGATTGCTAGAGCGCCGGGGCAAAAATGGCAAGCCGCTCGTGGAGTGGATTTGACATTCGCTCCCCATCCCGCCTCAGACTCGCATAGCGAATGGCAAATCCAAGCTCCACGAGAAATCTATATTTGCCAGTGGTCCTTTGATTCTAACATTCGCTAAGCCGACTGCTGAAACGGGATGCGAATGTTGGAATCGGACCACTGGCGGTCTCCGGTGCTGGAAGACCGCAGGCAGACATGCCAGAACAGTTGCTGCCGGAGGCCGAAACGTTGAACTTGCAGCCCGCACCGCCAGCAAATCCCGCGCTCACGATTCTCATCCTGTCGCTGGCGCCGACAATCGGAATCGGCATCGCCCGGTTCGGCTATGCGCTGGTGTTGCCGGACATGCGCGACAGCCTGCAGTGGTCGTATTCCGCGGCCGGCTTCATGAACACCATCAACGCCGCCGGCTATCTGTTCGGGGCGCTCGGCACGGCGGCCCTGGTGCGTAAATTCGGGCTGTTCGACGCGGTGCGGCTCGGCGTGCTCGCCTGCGTGCTGTCGCTGGCACTCTGCGCCATCACCTCGAACTTTGTCATTCTTAGTTTCGCGCGATTGCTCGCAGGCGCCGGCGCAGCGTTCGGGTTCATCGCAGGCGGTGCGCTGGCCGCCCACATCGCACAAGCACACCCCACACGGTCGGCGTTTCTGCTCGGACTTTATTACGGCGGACCAGGGATCGGTATCATCGTGTCGGGCATTGCGGCACCGTATCTGCTGCAAACAATCGGCCCCGGTTCCTGGCCGATGATATGGGCGGCCTTTGCGATCATCTCGCTCGCACTGGGTCTGATCATGACGATGAAACGCATCGACACTCCGCCCGCCACGGACAGCAAGGCTGTGACGCGCATCAGCCTGTCGAAAATCTGGACCTATCTGTTCGCATACTTCTGCTTCGGCGCAGGCTACATCGCCTACATGACTTTCATGATCGCCTACATCCGCGGCGTCGGTGGCAGCGTCTGGGCTCAAAGCATCTTCTGGTGCTTGATCGGGCTCGGCACGATTGCGTCGCCATGGCTGTGGCGCGGACTGCTAGCGCGCGGCCAAAGCGGCATGACGCTCGCCATCCTGTTGGCGGTCAATGCCGCCGCCGCTGCGCTGCCGCTGCTCGGAACGTCGCCGCTGATCCTTGCGGTTTCGGCCTTCGTGTTCGGGTCGGTCTTGTTCACGATGGTCGGCGCGACCACCACCTTCGCGCAGTTCAACTATCCTGCGGCGACATGGCCCAAGGCAATCGCGGTGATGGCCATCGTCTTCGGCATCGGGCAGACGATCGGTCCGATTGCGATCGGCGCGATCGGCGACCTGTTGGGAAGCCTGAACTCGGCGCTGACCGTGTCGGCCGCGGCGCTCGTCGTGGGCGCGTTCGCCGCGTGCTTCCAGCGGCGGCTGACGAGCGATGAGACGACAACCGATCACATTGCGAGCAATCAGAGACCGCTGTAGTCGTTGTAGCCGTAGTCTTCCCAGTAGCCGCCCTTATACTCGTTGGTGACTTCCATGCCGACGACGTATTTCGGATTCTTGAAGCCGAGCCGGGTCGGCACCCGAACCTTCATCGGATAACCGTAGGCGCGCGGCAGTATCTGGTCGTCGAACCTGAATGACATCTGGGTCTGCGGATGAAAACACGTCGGCATGTCGAGACAGGTGGTGTAACCTTCGGCACAAATGAAGCGGACGTACTTCGCGCTGGTGTCGGCGCCGATTGTCTTGAGGAAATCGCCGAGCTTCGGCCCGCTCCAGCTTCCGATCGCGCTCCAGCCCTCGACGCAGATGTGCCGGGTGATCTGTTTGTCCTGCGGCAGCTTGTAAAGCTCATCCAGCGTCCACGGCTTCTTGTTGGCGATCATGCCCGTCAGCTCGAGCTTGTATTCGGACGCTTTCACGTCGGGCGCTTCGTCCAGCGTATAGTATGCGTTGAACGGGAACGGCCGCTTGATCATGCTTTCTGAATAGGTCGGCGCCAGCTTGTTAGGATCGAAAATCCGCGCCTGCACGGCATCGTTAAACTTCGATATTTTCTTCAGCACGTCTTCCGCCGAAAAACTGTCGACCACGTCGCAGCCGGTCAGGAGCGTGAGCGCACCGAGACTGGCGCCACCGGCCAGGAAGCGGCGGCGTGCGGGGTCCGGCAGCAGCAAGGCTGCATCCTTGACCAGCAACGTTTGATCGACACCGGGGATGATTTTCGAAGTACGGCCCATGGTCTGCCTCCTAACGGCCGATGATCATGGCGCGCAGGCTCTTCGGCACCAGCACAGCCAGAACGACGTGAATGACGAGAAAGCCGACAATCGCGGCCATCGCGAAGAAATGCACGACGCGGGCGTTGTCATAGCCGCCAAAGACCGCGGTCAATTCCTGAAACTGGACCGGCTTCCACATCGACAGACCCGACAGCACAACCACGACACCGGCAAGGATGACGCCGATATAAAGCAGTTTCTGAACGTTGTTGTAGGTCGACAGATCGTCGTGAGAGAGCTTGCCGGTGAGTGCCGCCCTGGTGTCGTCGATCACACCGGCCGGCGAAATCGGCAACAGCTTTCGACGAAAGCGGCCGGTCACGAGGCCGGCAATCACGTAGACCAGTCCGTTGATCACCAGCAGCCACATTGCCGCGAAGTGCCAGAGCAGCGCACCGCCGAGCCATCCGCCAAGCGTGATCGTGGTCGGGAAAGTGAAACTGAAAATCGGAGACGCATTGTAAATTTGCCATCCCGACATGATCATCATGATCATCGCGACCGCATTGATCCAGTGCACAACGCGCACCCACGCTGGCTGAATCACTTTCGCCTTTTGCGCCATCGCGCCGTCCGCGCGTGCTGCATCATGGCTTGCTGTCATGCCGGACATCGCGTCGGCTCCATGGCCTGTGGAATCATACCACCAATTACGATCCGATCCCTGCCAATGTTTCGCCCCGGAGACGCAGCTCCTATAAATATAGACCGTTAAAACCGACGAATCATCAACGCCAGCGGCAAAGCATCGCAGCCTGGAGTTACGAACAACGAGAACGGGCCGGATTGTTCCGGCCCGTTCTGTCAATGCTCGTCTGTTGTTGCTCGCCGTCGATCCGGGTTTGCCGCAACGGCAAACCCGATGCGATGCCGTTAGCTCGGCATCAGGACGGTATCGACGACGTGGATCACGCCGTTCGACTGGTTAACGTCGGCGATGGTCACCGTCGACTTGCCACCCTTGGCGTCGGTCAAAGTGACCTTGCCGCCAGCAACGCTCACAGTGAGTTCGTCACCCTGAACAGTCTTCAGCTTCTGACCGTCCTTCAACTGAACTGCGTTCAGCTTGCCCGGTACGACGTGATACGTCAGAATCTTGGTGAGGGTCGCCTTGTTCTCAGGCTTCACCAACGTGTCGACCGTACCGGCCGGCAGCTTGCCGAATGCTGCGTTGGTCGGCGCGAACACGGTGAACGGGCCCTTGCTTTGAAGGGTATCGACAAGGCCCGCAGCTTTCACGGCTGCGACGAGCGTGGTGTGGTCCTTCGAGTTCACCGCGTTCTCAACGATGTTCTTCGACGGATACATCGGCGCGCCGCCAACCTGAACAGTCTTCTCGCCACCGGACATCTTGTCCTGTGCGAGCGACGGGGCGGCGAAAGCGAGCGCGGCAACGGCTGCCGCGGAAAGCAAAGCAATACGTTTTGACATGTGTTAGATCTCCAATGGTGGTTTGATCGAAGCGGTGTCATTCACCGCATCTCGGTTGTGAAATCCGACTTGTGAATCGGCCAACACCGCCGCGCGTGATGCGCAGTTCGCGATGTCGATGCACGAGTTACGTTGCGCTGAAGCACCGGTTTCGATTTTCGTCCCGATGGCTTGTGAATGTTTTGTAACGACATTCAGTTTGACCATCGCTCAACGCAAATCGCCGCGCAGCGCATGCTGGCAGCTCCTCGCACATCTATAACGACTGCTGATAACAACGCATTCGCTGCCAATTCGTTCCAGAGAAGGACTGCTCGATGGAACAATATCGGCATGCGCATGATGGGATTTCGCACTTGCAAGACTGCCGCATAGACGCCGCCGGTCCAGCGCTACCAGCCACAGGTGGCGGCATTTGCATCGCTCAAAGCGCCGCCACCCGTTGCCTTTCAAAGACTGATGTTGCTATTGGAACTGGCCACTGAACCAGGGTTCCGATCCGGATTTATGCATGACAAGCCGTAATTTGTTTTCCCTCCTGTTCGACAACCTCACCGATCCGGTCAAGACCGCGATCGAAATGCCGGATGGCGGCCGCATCTCCTATGGCGATCTGGTCGCCAATGCAGGACAGGTCGCGAATCATCTGGTTTCGCGCGGCGTCAAGCCCGGCGACCGTGTTGCGGTCCAGGTCGAGAAATCGGTCGAGGCGCTGGTGCTTTATCTCGCCACCGTGCGGGCGGGCGCGGTGTTCCTGCCGCTCAACACCGCCTACACGCTGAACGAACTCGAATATTTCATCACCGATGCCGAGCCCTCGCTGATCGTTTGCGATCCGGCAAAGGCCGAAGGTATCAAGCCGATCGCGGCAAAAGTCGGCGCGAACATCGACACACTTGGCAGCAACGGCAAGGGTTCGCTCAGCGACGGCGCCGCCAGGACCAAGCCGGACTTTACGACCGTGTCACGCGCCGACGGCGATCTCGCCGCCATCCTCTATACGTCCGGCACCACCGGCCGCTCCAAGGGAGCGATGCTGACCCACGACAATCTGGCGTCGAACTCACATTCGCTGGTGAGCTACTGGCGATTCACGTCCGACGATATCCTGATCCACGCATTGCCGATCTATCACACCCATGGCCTGTTCGTGGCGAGCAACGTCACGCTATTCGCCCGCGCAACCATGATCTTTCTCAACAGGTTCGATCCCGAGCAGGTGATCGGCTTGATGAAGCGCGCCACCGTACTGATGGGCGTGCCTACATTTTATACGCGACTGCTGCAGAGCCCGGCGCTGACGAAAGAGTCGACAAAGCAAATGCGGCTTTTCATTTCGGGCTCGGCCCCGCTGCTGGCCGATACGCACCGCGAATGGTCCGCACGCACGGGACACGCCGTGCTCGAGCGTTACGGCATGACCGAGACCAACATGAACACGTCGAACCCGTACGATGGCGAGCGCGTACCCGGCGCGGTCGGTCTTCCGCTCCCCGGCGTCAGTGTGCGCGTCACCGACCCGGAAACTGGCGTCCCGATCAAGGCCGATGAGATCGGCATGATCGAGGTCAAGGGACCGAACGTCTTCAAGGGCTACTGGCGCATGCCGGAAAAGACCGCGGCAGAATTTCGCCCGGACGGTTTCTTCATCACCGGCGATCTCGGCAAGATCGACGGCAAGGGTTATGTCCACATCGTCGGACGCGGCAAGGATCTGGTGATTTCTGGCGGATTCAACGTGTATCCGAAGGAAGTCGAAAGCGAGATCGACGCGATTTCGGGGGTGTTCGAGAGCGCTGTCATCGGCGTCGCGCACGCGGACTTCGGCGAAGGCGTCACGGCTGTTGTCGTCACCGACAAGAAGACACAACTCGATGAAGCCGGCGTGCTGCGCGCACTGGACGGGCGGCTTGCGAAATTCAAGATGCCGAAACGGGTGATTTTCGTCGACGATCTGCCGCGCAACGCGATGGGCAAGGTACAGAAGAACGTGCTGCGCGATCAGTATGCGGCGCTCTACGAAAAGCGTTAGTGGCCATGATTGCGTGAGGCGCGATCGCGCGCGACTTGCCAATGCAGAGCCGCATGACGCCTCGAGCGGACGGCGGCAAGCCGCGACTGGCAGCAAGCCGGTGCTGGTAGCAAGCCCTGCTGGTAGCAAGCCCTACTGGTAGATTGTATACCAGCCCCGCCGGCTGGTTGCCTGCCATTGCCTCAATGCAGACCAGCGGACAAGCCATTGCGCGCGGTCTACGAGGAGCGCAAACCAATCGTCCGGTGAGGAAACAATCGCTTGGAGAAGATATGAATTGACGTTCGCGGAAGTCGGATTTCGGCGTTGCACGCGCTGTTCTGACTTCGTAAATAGAACTTCTCTAACGATCTTGTTCGATGCCGAATCTTCCCGGCCCGCAACCTTCAAAGTCCCGATGAGCGCCAGCACCGCCGATCTGAAGTTCCTGCACTGCAAGCCGCGAGTCCATCATCTGGAACTTCAGATCGATAGCGTTACTGGAATCGATAATCTGCGAGCCCCTTGGGTTTTTGAAGCTCGTTAAAGAGAATGCTGCGATGAATTACGAACTTCGAAAACCGGGTATTGGCATCGAACGCCCGCTTTCGCCGCATCTCCAGACCTATCGCTGGACCCTGACGATGGCGATGTCGATCTTCCATCGCGCCACCGGGGTTGCCCTCTATTTCGGCACGCTGCTGATGGTCTGGTGGCTGATCGCGGTCGCATCCGAGCCCGCCAACTATGCGACGCTGCAGGCATTTCTCGGGACATGGTTCGGCAAGCTCGTCGTGTTCGGTTACACATGGGCGCTGATGCATCACCTCATGAGCGGCATCCGCCATCTGGTGTGGGATCTCGGCTACGGCTTCGGACCCAAGGAGCGCGAGTGGCTGACAGCCGCCGCGCTGATCGGCGGCATCGTCGCGACGCTGCTGCTGTGGGCGGTCGCCTATGCTGCCGGAGGCGGACGATGAGCACACCGGCCAAAGGCGGTTCGATGCGCACGCCGCTCGCACGGGTGCGGAATCTCGGCGCGGCTCATTCGGGTACCTCGGATTTCTGGCGGCAGCGCGTCTCTGCCGTTGCAATGATCCTGCTGCTGATCCCCGCCATCGTCATCATCATGATCATGCTCGGCCGCAATCAGGCCGGGGCCGCGCAGATTCTCGGCTCGCCGCTGATCGCCATCATTGTCCTGTTGTTTATCGTTGCCAGTGTCTGGCACATGAAGATCGGCATGCAGGTGGTGATCGAGGACTACGTCCATGGCGAGAAACTGAAACTCGCCGCGATCATGGCCAACAATTTCTTCTGCGCGTCCGTCGCGCTGGCATCGATCTACGCCATTCTGAAACTTTCCTCTGGAGTCTAGCTCATGGCTGGCAAAAGCAATGGCCTCAACGGAGCTGGTACCGCCGATCTGACGTTGCTGCAGCGATCGCTGCGAGTCCATTGTCAGGAACTTCAGATCGAAAGCGGTACTGGAATCAATACTCTGCCAATATCCTTTGGTTTCCGACGTTCGTTATGAGGCCGCCGAGATGACTGACGAACTTCGGAAACCGGGTACGAGCGCTCCCGCCACCAACGGCCAGGCCTATCCGATCGAAGACCACACCTACGATGTCGTCGTCGTCGGTGCCGGCGGCGCGGGCCTGCGCGCCGTGGTCGGCTGCAGCGAGGCGGGTCTGCGCACAGCCTGCATCACGAAAGTCTTCCCGACCCGCTCGCATACCGTTGCGGCGCAAGGCGGCATCTCGGCCTCGCTCGGCAACATGCACAAGGACGACTGGCGCTGGCACATGTACGACACCGTGAAGGGGTCGGATTGGCTCGGCGATCAGGATTCGATCGAATATCTGGTGCGCAATGCACCGGAGGCGGTCTACGAGCTGGAGCACTGGGGCGTGCCGTTCTCGCGCACCGAAGACGGCAAGATTTATCAGCGCCCGTTCGGCGGCATGACCCTGGATTACGGCAAGGGCCAGGCGCAGCGCACCTGTGCCGCGGCCGACCGCACCGGCCACGCCATGCTGCATACGATGTATGGCCAGGCGCTACGGCACTCGGCCGAATTCTTCATCGAGTTTTTCGCCATCGATCTGATCATGGACGACCAGGGCACCTGCCGCGGCGTGGTCGCACTGAAACTCGACGACGGCACGCTGCATCGCTTTCGCGCGCAGACCACGATCCTTGCCACCGGCGGCTATGGTCGCGCCTACGCTTCGTGTACGTCCGCGCACACCTGCACCGGCGACGGCAACGCCATGGCGCTGCGCGCCGGCCTGCCGCTGCAGGACATGGAGTTCGTGCAATTCCATCCGACCGGCATTTACGGCTCGGGCTGTCTCGTCACCGAAGGCGCGCGCGGCGAAGGCGGCTATCTCGTCAACTCCGAAGGCGAGCGCTTCATGGAGCGTTATGCGCCGTCGGCAAAGGACCTCGCCTCTCGCGACGTGGTCTCGCGAGCGATGACGATCGAGATTCGCGAAGGCCGCGGCGTCGGCAAGAACAAGGACCACATCTTCCTGCACCTCGATCATCTCGATCCGGCGGTGCTGCACGAACGCCTGCCCGGCATTTCCGAATCGGCGAAGATCTTTGCCAATGTCGATGTCACCCGCCAGCCGATCCCGATCACACCGACGGTCCACTACAACATGGGTGGCATCCCGACCAATTTTCATGGCGAGGTCGTTACCAAGGTCAATGGCGACGACAACTCGGTCGTGCAAGGGCTGATGGCGGTCGGCGAAGCGGCCTGCGTTTCAGTTCACGGCGCCAATCGCCTGGGTTCGAACTCCTTGATCGATCTTGTGGTGTTTGGCCGCGCGGCGGCGTTGCGTTGCGCCGAAAAGCTGACGCCGAACGGCAAGCAGCCCGATTTGCCCGCGGAAGGCTCCGACCTGGCGCTCGGCCGCCTCGATCATTTCCGTCACGCCTCAGGTGGGACACCGACGGCAAAGCTGCGCGCCGGCATGCAGCATGTGATGCAGACCAACTGCGCCGTGTTCCGTACCGGCGAAGTGCTGCACGAAGGCCAGGACCTGATCCACAAGGTCCATGGCGGCATCGGCGACATCGCCGTCACCGACCGGTCGCTGACCTGGAATTCCGACCTGATCGAAACGCTGGAGTTCGACAACCTGATCTCGCAGGCCGTGGTGACAATGGACTCCGCCGCCAACCGCACCGAGAGCCGCGGCGCACACGCACGCGAGGATTTCCCGGATCGCGACGACGTCAGCTGGATGAAGCACACGCTGGCCTGGATCGATCAGCGCGGCTCGACCACGATCGATTTCCGCCCGGTACACAACTACACGATGACCAACGACGTTCAGTACATTCCGCCGAAGGCGCGGGTGTACTGACTGCGTTTTCCGCTTGAAGGAGCGCAGCGTTGCTGCACAAGGGCGTCCAGTCCAAGACGATCAAAGGTTTGCGCCGCTTGACCGCGCGCTGGAACGCCGCGTCTGAAATGGACTCCATCGTCGCCAGCCACCGTGGCCGGCGGATGAACAAGTGGAGCCATTACTTCGAAATCTACGACCGCCATTTCGCGGCCTTCCGCAACCAGGACATCGTGGTGGTCGAGATTGGCGTCGAAGGCGGCGGATCGCTTGATCTTTGGCGCTCTTATTTCGGACCGAAGGCGAAGATCGTCGGCATCGACATCAATCCGAAGTGCAAGGCCTATGAATCGCCGAATACGTTCGTGCGGATCGGCAGCCAGGGCGACGATGCGTTTCTTGAAACCGTCGCAAGGGAATTCGGGCCGCTCGACATCGTCATCGAGGACGGCAGCCACGCCTTCGACCATCAGATCGGCACGTTTCGCGCGCTGTTTCCGCATATCCGCGCCGGCGGCCTCTATGCCTGCGAAGACCTGTGCTCCTCCTACTGGGTGCCTGAGTTCGGCGGCGGCGTGCGCAAGCCCGGCACCGGCATCGAATTCTTCAAGACGCTGATCGACGAGATGAACGCCTGGTACTCGAGCGACACGGTCGATGCCGAACCGGATGCTCTCGCCAGGCAGCTGTTCGGAATCCATTTTCACCCGGCGCTTGCGGTTATAGAGAAGCGCGCGATGACCCGGCCGGTGCTCGTCCCGGTCGGCAAAACGGAATCCTAACTGTTTGTTGACTTGAGGCCATCACCTGTTCGAAAACCAGCGGCACGGCCGCTTTCGCGAGAGACCAATGGTTGAATTCTCCCTTCCGAAGAACTCACGGATCACCGAAGGCAAAAGCTGGCCGAAACCGGCGGGCGCAACCGAGACACGTCAGTTCAGGGTCTATCGCTGGAATCCGGATGACGGGAAGAATCCCCAGCTCGACACCTATCATGTCGATACCTCCGATTGCGGTCCGATGGTTCTCGACGGACTGATCTGGATCAAGAACAACATCGACCCGACGCTCACTTTCCGCCGCTCCTGCCGCGAAGGCGTCTGCGGCTCTTGCGCGATGAACATCGACGGCCAGAATACGCTGGCCTGCACCAAATCGATGCACGACACCAAAGCGGACGCGGTCAAGGTCAATCCGCTGCCGCATCAGCCCGTGGTGAAGGATCTCGTGCCGGACCTCACGAACTTCTATGCGCAATACGCCTCGATTGAGCCGTGGCTGAAGACGACGACGGCGACACCGCAGAAGGAATGGCGGCAAAGCCATGACGACCGCGCCAAGCTCGACGGGCTTTACGAGTGCATTCTGTGTGCCTGCTGCTCGACCTCCTGCCCGAGCTACTGGTGGAACAGCGATCGCTTTCTCGGTCCTGCCGCACTTTTGCAGGCAACGCGCTGGGTCAAGGACAGCCGCGACGAAGCAACCGGCGAGCGGCTCGACAATCTGGAAGATCCGTTCCGGCTGTATCGTTGCCACACCATCATGAATTGCGCCAAAGCATGTCCGAAGGGGCTGAACCCCTCGCAAGCGATCTCCGAACTCAAGCTCAAGATGGTCGAACGCCAAGTCTGATATTCAGGTCTGACGTTCAGGTCGAGACATCGCTTCAAATGAAAAGGGCCGCGTGTCTGCGCGGCCCTTTTTGTTTTTCGGACTGCCCGATCCGATACGCACCGGGCTTTATCTGCACGGCGGCACCTGCGTTTCAGACCTTTGCGCCTGACTACGAAAATGCCTGTGCAGCAGCATGACGATCAACAACACCATCTGACCTCTCCTGTCCCTTTCGATCTGAGACCAGAATAACATCAACTCATGCCAGATTCTGGCAGTATCAGTTTTTGGGCGGCGGCGGCATATCGAAGGTCTTGCGCCATTCGCTGACAAGCACCTGACGGCGGCGCGGATAGCGCGTTTCAGTCACTTCCAGCGCCGAGATGCGATCGACGCGGAAGTGCCGGACGTCCTTGCGCAGTTCGCACCATGCCGCGATCACGCGGACACGGTCGAAATAGGCCAACGCGAACGGCCAGATCATGCGCTTGGTCTGGCGGCCTTTCTCATCGGCATAATCGACGTTGATCTTCCGTTCGGCGCGAATCGCCTGACGGATTGTCGGCAACTCGTTTTCGCCAGCCGATAGCGGCTCGCCCGAACCAACCACCAGCGATGAATTGTCGGCGTCGTCGCGCAATTCGGGCGGCAGCACCGCGATGATCTTCGCCAGCGCATTCTTGGCAGCAGCGCCGAGCCGCACATCGCCGCGCTTGGCCACCCAGCGCGAGCCGAGCACCAGCGCCTCGATTTCCTCATCGGAAAACATCAGCGGCGGCAGCATGAATCCGGGTCGGAGGATATAGCCGATGCCGGCCTCGCCATCGATCGCGGCGCCCTGCGCCTGCAACGATGCAATATCGCGGTACAGCGTGCGAATGCTGATGCCGAGCTCATCGGCCAGCGTTTGCCCGCTGACCGGCTGGCGGTAGCGGCGGAGAATCTGGATCAGGTCGAGCAGGCGTTCGGCACGAGACATAGCGATATCCTCGCTGCCGGATTACCACGAAATGCTGCCAGAATCTGGCAGCATGCGGCGTAGCGCGATCGCCGCTATTTGAACGCCGGCAGTACGAAGATCGCAATTGTGAGCAGAAGGCCGGCGAACCAGACCAGCGACCGCAGCGTCGCGATGTTGGCGATATAGCAGCCTGCGTAGACGATCCGGCAGAGAATGAAGAGGCCGGCGAGCGTATTGATCGTGCTGATCGAACCGCCGAGTTGTGCGGACGCGATCACCGCGGCGGCGAAAAACGGAAACACCTCGAAACCGTTTTGATGCGCGGCATAGGCGCGCCGCTTCGCGCCTTCCAGTTTTTCCGCAGAGTCGCGGGGATTGTAGTTGTTGCGCGACGACGACTTCGCGTAGGCGACCAGAGCATACGGCATCAAGGCGGCGATCAATACACACCAGTAAGCAAACGGCATTGGCTCCTCCCCCGATTGCGGAACGCCCGCACGCTTTCGATGCTGAGTTCCATCGCGATTGTCAATCGGCGCCATCGACGAATGCCGAACCGGAACATCCGGCATTGATGACCGTTAGCAGATTCAGCTTTGTCCCTCGCAAGCAGACCGGAGGTCGAAAATCATGGCAAACGACAACAGCGATACGAGACACGTCTGGAAGCTGATGGAAAAGATCGGCTTTGCGATGCTGGTGACCACCGACGGCAGCAAGCTGCGTTCGCGTCCGATGTCGGCGCGCGTCGCACCCGACGAGAACCAGATTTATTTTCTCACCGACGCACGCGAGCAAAAGGACGACGAGATCGCGCGCAATCCGAGCGTCAACGTCGCTTTTGCCGATAGCCGCGGGCAAAATTACGTGTCGGTAACCGGCCATGCCGCCGTGTCCAACGATCGAGCGAAGATCAAGGAGCTTTTCACCACAGAGGCAAAGGCCTGGTGGGACAGCGCCGACGATCCGAATATCCGCGTGCTGAAGATCACACCCGACGATGCTGAGTATTGGGATTCGCCCGGCACCGTCGTCAGCTACGTGAAGATGGCGGCTGCGGCCGTAACCGGTACGCGCCCGGACATCGGTGACAATCGCAAGGTCGCGATGTAATGCCGAACATTCCGCCCGGCCCGAAAGAGCCGCCGCTCGAACAGCCTCCGGGCAATCCGCGCCCGGAGATACCACCGCCTGCCAACGATCCCGCCGAACCGCAACATCCGATCGAGTTGCCGGGACGGGTGCCCGACGATTTGCCCGTGCGTGGCCCCGATCGGCCGCCGATCCAGCCATCCGAAGGCGATCCGGAAATCATCGAGCCGCCCAGGATATGACGAGGCATCGACCGCTATCGGACGAGATCGTGCCGCTGTCGAAGCCGGTCATGAATACCGCCTGAATAATGCACCGCGGATACCGCCGTCATTCGAGAATAAATCGCGTTGCGGCATTCACATCCGCCACATTCCGGCCCCACCGATACATGCTGATCGATTCTCCAAATCTTTCGCTTCGCTGTACGCTATTGAAACTTTCCCTTCGAACTGCGGGTTGACATGACAACGCTTCGCTTGGTCCTTCTTGCCACCACTGCCCTTTCGGCTTCTTGCGCGACGTCGAGCTTTGCGCAATCTCACAGCGAACCCGTTGTGCTCGCGCAAGCCGCACCACCTGTTGAGCTAGGCCCGGACGGCAAGCCGAAGCAGCCACCGAAGGGACCGCCTCCGGGCGCGCCGAAGGCCGCGCCGCCGGCAACACCACCGCCTCCTGCAGCAGCACCTCCACGGCCTCCTGCACCGCCGCCAGCGGCTGCACCGCAAAGGACAGCGCCACCGGCTTCTTCAACGGCGCCGGCTCCTGGAGCTCCTCCAGCATCGAGCCCGCCCCCTGCTGCGCGGACCGCGCCGCCTCCTGCGGCTGCGCCATCTGCCGCGCCTGCTCCATCGGCACCAGCTGCTGCACCTCCTCCACCGCCCGCAGCCGCACCACCTGCAGTGCCGCCGACACCTCCCGCCGCAGCACCTCCGGCTGCCGCACCTCCAGCCGCAGCACCTCCAGCCGCGACACCGCAATCGGCGCCAGGCGGACCTCGTCCGTCCGGAGCTCCGGGCTCGCCGGGATTCCAGCGCCGCAGCGGTCCGCCGCCCGGACTGCCCGCGGGTACACCGGCCTCACCGCCGGCGCCGGCCGTGGCAACACCACTGCCGCCGCCCCCGCGCGCCAATCCGAGTCCGCTGCCGGCGATCGCCGCCGGCGTTGTTGCGGGTGCAGCGACGGCTTTGACGATCGAGGCGATCCGGTCACAACGGCAACAGACCGTGGAGGGCGGACGCACCGTTTTCCGCGAACCGGGCCGCGTCATCATTCAGGATCCGAACGGACAATCGTTCGTGCGCCACAGCGACGTCGATCGCTTCCGCTACGGCGCGCGTGACGTGCGTGTCCAGCAGCAGGGCGCTGAGACGCGCACCGTGGTGATCCGCCCCGATGGAACGCAGATCATCACCGTCACCGACCGCGACGGTTCGCTGCTGCGACGAATCCGCCGCGACGATCGGGGCCGCGAGATCATCATCATCGACAACACACCGCGTGGACCGCGCGGCATCGGCGGTTTCTTTGTCGCGCTGCCGCCGCCGGTCCTGCGCATTCCGCAGGATCGCTATATCGTCGAGGCCGAACAGGCCCCGCCGGAACTGATCTACGAGACGCTGATCGCACCACCGGTCGAACGCATCGAGCGGCGATACTCGCTCGACGAAATCCGGTATTCGCCGTCGGTGCGTCAGCGCATGCCCTCGATCGATCTCGACACCATCACTTTCGAATTGGGTTCTTCGGACATTTCGCCGGATCAGGCCAGCAAGCTGCAATCGATCGCAGATGGACTCAATCGTGCCATCCAGCGCAATCCGCGCGCGGTGTTCCTGATCGAAGGGCACACCGATGCGGTCGGCTCCGACGTCGACAACCTGTCGCTGTCGGATCGCCGGGCCGAATCGGCTGCGACGCTGCTGACACAGCAGTTCAACGTGCCTGCGGAAAATCTGACGGCGCAAGGTTACGGCGAGCAGTATCTCAAGGTGCCGACCGACGGGCCGGAACGCACCAACCGCCGCGTCACCATCCGCAACATCACGCCGCTGCTGAACGGCGGACAGGCCTCGCTGCCTCCGCCACCTCCGGGCACCGCGCCGCCGCGCAGGTAAATCGCGGTAAACGCACAAAATGGCCGGGAGCGATCCCGGCCATTTTTTCTTTTGCGGCAGGCGATCCGCCGCCGTTCGTTGCACCAAACCGGATCAATCCTCGAACGCCTCGTAGAACAGCTTCTTCACCGTCGGGACGATGCGGCCGCGTTCGATGCCGGTCTGCTCCATCAGGATGTAGACAGTGTCCTCCTTTGGATCGATGCCGAGGTAAATGCCGCTGCCGCTATCCCATTTCAGTTCACCGATTGAACCCGCACGCGGCGGTTTGAGCACGCCAATTCCCGTTCGCACACCGAAGCCGAGCCCGAAGCCGAAGCCGTCGCCGGGATAGTAGTTGTCATCGTGCTCGACGCCCGATCCCGGCCCCACCTTGTCGGTCGTCATCAGCGTGAACGCTTCACGGCTGAGATAGCGCCTGCCTTCGAGTTCGCCGCCGTTGAGGATCATCTGACCGAAGCGTGCATAATCCTTGACGGTGGAGACCAGCCCGCCACCGCCGGATTCCCAGCGGGTTCGCGCCCGCCGTGCCTTTTCCGATTTACCCATCACCGCGTCGTGCGGCATCGGCTCCGCCATCCGCGCCCATTCGCCCGGCGTTTCCAGCACGAACTTCGTATCCTTCATGCCGAGCGGAACAAACAAGCGCTCCCGCATGAACTGATACAGCGTCTGACCCGAAATCACCTCGATGACGCGGCCGAGGATGTCGGTCGAATAACCATAGCGCCACGTCGAGCCGGGCTGGCACGACAAGGGCAACCGCGCGATACGGTCCGCCACCGTCGCGTTGTCGGGATTGTCGATGAAAATATCGCGCTTGCCGTAGGCCTGCCTGATCAGATCACCGCCGGTGTCGGCGTAGGTGATACCCGAGGTGTGGCGCATGAGATCTTCGATCACGATCGGCCGCACCGGCGGCACCAGCTTCATCACGGGCTCGCCGGCAGCCGTTTTCGAGTCGATGCCGACTTTCACATCTGCGAAGGCGGGGATGTATTTCGAGAGCGGATCGTCGAGCGCGAGCTTGCCCTCATCGACCAGCATCATCGCCGCAACGCTGGTGACCAGCTTGGACAGCGAATAGACCGCGAACAGTGTATCGGGCGACATCGGCGTTCTGGTCGTGACGTCCTGCACCCCCAAGCTCTTCAGATAGACCGGCTTGCCGTGGCGCTGGACCAGCACCACCGCGCCGGCGATCTTCCCGCCCGCAACCTGGCCGTTGAGATAGTCGGAGATGCGTTCGAGCTTTTCGAGAGAGAGCGGACGCTGACCCTGTGGCGGTTGGGCATCGCTGGAAGTCGCGGCGATGGCGAGGAGCGAAGCTGCAACGGCAGACGCCTTGACGACTCCTCGGCTGACCATCAGCAAACGGCTCCGCAATCGATTAAAGCCCCAGCTTCTTCTTGCGCTGACCCAGCGTGCGCAACCGCAGCGCGTTGAGCTTGATGAACCCCGCCGCATCGCGGTGATCGTAGGCGACCGCGCCTTCCTCGAAAGTGACGAGGTCCTGGTCATAGAGCGAATACTTGCTCTCGCGGCCGACGGTGATGACGTTGCCCTTGTAGAGCTTTAGCCGTACCCGGCCGGTGACGAACTGCTGGCTTTGATCGATGGCGGCCTGCAGCATCTCGCGCTCGGGCGCGAACCAGAACCCGTTATAGACCAGTTCGGCATACTTCGGCATCAGCTCGTCCTTGAGGTGCGCCGCGCCGCGATCGAGTGTGATCGATTCGATGGCGCGATGCGCTGCGAGCAGGATGGTGCCGCCGGGCGTCTCGTACATGCCGCGCGACTTCATGCCGACGAAACGGTTCTCGACCAGATCGAGGCGGCCGATGCCGTTGTCGCGGCCGAGCGTATTGAGCTTCGCGAGCAACGTCGCCGGCGACATCTTGACGCCGTCGATCGCGACGGCGTCACCGCGCTCGAAGTCGATGCTGATGACGGTCGGCGTGTCCGGCGCCTTCTCCGGATCGATGGTGCGCGAATAAACGTAATCCGGCACTTCCAGCGCCGGGTCTTCCAGCACCTTGCCCTCGCTCGAGGCGTGCAAAAGGTTCGCATCGACCGAGAACGGTGCTTCGCCTCGCTTGTCTTTTGCGATTGGAATCTGGTGCTGTTCGGCGAACGCGATCAACTGCTCGCGCGAGCGTAAATCCCATTCGCGCCAAGGCGCGATGATGGTGATGTCAGGCTTCAGCGCATAATAACCAAGCTCGAACCGCACCTGGTCGTTGCCCTTGCCGGTGGCGCCATGGGACACCGCGTCCGCTCCCACTTTCTCGGCAATCTCGATCTGCTTCTTGGCGATCAGAGGCCGTGCGATCGACGTGCCGA
The DNA here is from genome assembly GCA_021732215.1 of Hyphomicrobiales bacterium. Taxonomy (GTDB): domain Bacteria; phylum Pseudomonadota; class Alphaproteobacteria; order Rhizobiales; family Xanthobacteraceae; genus SG-bin9. The sequence goes on along the minus strand of JAKFVL010000032.1, from coordinate 4,520 downwards.
GCAGGTATTGCCCTTCATAGACCGCGTTGGCGCGAAACATCGGAAACACGTAGTCGCGCACGAATTCCTCGCGCAAATCCTCGATGAAGATGTTCTCCGGCTTGATGCCGAGCAGCAGCGCCTTCTTGCGCGCGGGCTCAAGCTCTTCGCCCTGACCGAGGTCGGCGGTGAACGTCACGACTTCGCAGCCATAGGTGGTCTGCAACCACTTCAGGATGATCGACGTATCGAGACCGCCCGAATAGGCGAGCACGGCTTTCTTGACCTTGGTCTGGCTCATGAATTTCTCTTGGAAACGTCCGGATTTCGGCCGGACTATAGGGAGAACCGCCCGCCGCGCAAGCCGCGCAGACGCAGGAATCCGACGGCATCTACGGCACACAAGGTCCGATCGGTGCGTCGTTGCCACGGCTGCCGGACAGCTTGAATGCGAACACTGTTCTTGACGAGCGGCGGCCCGCCGGCGCGGCGATCGCAGGCAGCGGTTCGACCGCTGTGAAATGACCTGCGAGCCGCGAAGGCAGCGGACAGCCGGAAACATACAACAGCGGCTCAGGCGATGCCGGCGTCAACGGCCGATCAATATCGAATTGATGGTTGAAAGCCCGGCTGGTGCGCCAGGACAGAATGGGAAGCCCAAACTTTCGGGTGTAGTAGATCAGCGAGGCGACAATATCGCGCTGATCGGCGACAATGGCCTTTGCGCCATTGGCCAGCGACACGCTTGCGATGCTCTCGCTCAGCGCCCGCCAACCGATAGTGCGTGCATAGACATCCGGCTTGGCCAGAAACTTGAGACTGATCCGGTCGGCGAATGCATCCGCGACCGGCAAGACAATCTGCGCGACGAGACCGATCGCGACTGTGACCCGAAGCCAGCGCGAGGCATCCTGCCGAACCAGTATCGCGACGGCAACGACGGTCATTGAAATCGCCGCGGGCGCGGCCCAATTGGCGTTGGCATGATTGAAGATCCCATTGAACGCGACGATCGCCAGTGGCGGAACTGCGAAGGCGATCATGATACGATCTGCCGGTTGCAAACGATCCCTGATCGGACGGACAAACGTCATCAGGAACACGGCAAAGATGACGGGGCCGCATACCGCAAACTGCGCCACCAGAAATCCCACGGCATTGAGCGGGTTGAAGCCGATGCTGCGGCCGCCGGTGATGTTGTCCTGGGTATGCCGCAGCGTGGCGAAGTCGTGGATCGCAACCCAGATCAGGTTCGGCAACAGCAACAACCCCGCTATCGCCATCGCAATCCACCACAACCGATGGCGCAGCAGATCGCGTGCTCGCGGATCGACGAACGCCGCAAGCGCCGCACCGAACACGAAGTAGGCCATGGCGTATTTTGCAAGCATGCCGAAACCTAGCGCCATGCCGAGCACCGCGGCCCAGCGCCAGTCCCGCTCGTCGAGCAACCGCACGTAAGCCAGCAATGCGACGGCAAAGCACAGCAGCAGCGGGACGTCGGTCGAAATGATGCGAGAGGAAAAAACGACGCCGGTGCCAAGCGCGATACAAAGCCCGGTCCAGAATGCCGTGCGTGCACCATAGAGCCTGAGCGCGATCGCATAGCTGACGAGCGCCGTCGCGAGGTAAAAGACGGGCGATGCCGCGCGGATGCAGGCTTCGCCGTCGCCACAGACCTTTGTTGTCGCGGCAATCACCCAAGCCAGCAGCGGGGGCTTTGAGAAGTAGCCGAATGCAGGAGCTTGCGCCCACGCCCAGTATTGCGCTTCGTCATAGAACAGATCGACGACGGATACTTTCAAACCGACGATGCGAAACGCGGTCAGGCCGGCAAGCATGGCGACGAGCCACCAGAACGTTCGCGGCAAGCCGCCATCATGCGGCAATGCCAGGTCGCCGGCAAAACGGGTCTGTAAATTCTTCATGCCGGCACGGCCAGCGATCAGCTTGTCACCAAGCCAGCGGTCGATGTTCTCGTCGGAGAACCGCGTCGCACCCCAGCGGAACAACAGCCCGTGGGTCAGCCAGATCACCAGAAACGCAACGATGCCGGCGACGATGACGTCGCTGAGATAGTGACCGCCGAACATCATCCGCAGCAATCCGGTCGCGGTGCCGAACGCGGTCGCAGCCACGTAAGCCACCGGACGGATTGTGGCCGGCGCCAGCGATGCCGGCGCGTAGGTCCAGAACGCGGTCGCGGCTTCGCCCGAGAAGAACGAGCAGTTGCGCGGACACGCGCCGCTCGAATCCCACCACGGCTTGAACTCCCAACGCCCGTTGAAGTCCGCGGTCGCGGCGGGGCGCGGGCGGCCCCAGTTCTGCTTGAAGATGGCATTGGTGAGAATCCCCGCGGACATCGCGATGGTGAACAGGATGAACACCATCTTGCGTCCCGAGATCAGAAGCGGCCGGTGCGGCCAGATCAGCTTCACGAAGAATGCGACGATTGCCGGCGCCGCAAAAAGCCAGGCGATCACCATCGCGGCCTGGCGCAGGAATTCCAGCGTCCGATTGAAGGACGCAGGAAATGTCTTCGTCGCCGGATCGTAAAACAGCCGCGCCGCGGCCAGATCGAGTTGCGGAAACAGCGCGTAGATCAGTGTGAACAAAGCAGCCGCGCCGAGCGCAATGAATAGTCCGGTCCGGTTCATGGCGAGGGTCTACCCGACGCCGCGAAACAAGAAAAGCCATTGCGGCCTTTTGGCCGGTACCCGTCATGCTAGATTGCGGAAGCGCCGAACCTGACAGGACACTTAATGGCCAAGCCGGTACTCGACTTCTGGTATGACTTCGCCTCGACCTATTCATTCCTGAGCGCGATGCGGATCGCGCCGCTGGCCGAGGCTGAAGGTGTCACCGTGCGTTGGCGGCCGTTCCTGCTCGGGCCGATTTTCCAGAGCCAGAACATGACCACGTCGCCGTTCGTGACGTTTCCGCTCAAGGGCCGGAACATGTGGCGCGATATGGAGCGCCTCGCCGACGAGATCGGAATCAGCTTTCGCCGTCCTTCGGTCTTTCCGCAAAACAGCCTGCTCGCGGCGCGCGTGGCGATGGCCGGAATGGATGAAGGCTGGGGCGAGGATTTTACCCGCGCAACCTATGTTGCTGAATTTTCCGATGGCAGAACCATCTCAGAACCAGGCGTGATCGCGGATGTGCTCGGCAAACTGAAGTTGCCCGTGGACGCAACGCTGGCGCTTGCGCAGTCCGACAACAACAAATCGAAACTGCGGGCACAAACCAAGCAGGCGCAAAAACTCGAACTGTTCGGCGCACCCAGCTTCACGACCGCAGATGGAGAGATGTTCTGGGGCAATGACCGGCTCGAAAGGGCGTTGCGCTGGGCAAAACGCGGCTAGGTACGCACCGGCGGCTTGGCGCGAGACCGCCACGCGCCGGCATTGCGACCCGCGATCAGCCAGTAGGTCAGGCCGGAGAGAACTCCCGCACCGGCCATAATCTCGAGATGGCGGCGATCGATCCCGCTGAACTGCATGGCGCGTGGGTCGAAATCAGTCAATCCGAGATAGCAAACAGCACCCACCACTGCACCGGCCACTGCATAGAACAGCACCGAGCGGATCGAAAATCCCTCGGTGACGAGGACTGCAATCAGCGCCGGCAGCAACGCGAAGCCGCTGACAAAGACAAACCCGAATGCCAGCGCAACCGCGAGCGTGTCCTGCTCCGAGCCGAGCCGCACATCGCTCATTTCAGGAAACAGCACAGCCGCGACGATCACCGCACCCGCGACCGCACATGCTGCGCAGAACGCAAAGAAGATGACGATGATACGTCCGAGGATGGCCATACGATCTTCTGCGTGGAGCGAAAGTGAGCCGTCAATCCGTCATCGCCATGGCGCGCAGCGCCTGACGCTCGCGGGCGGAGAGTTTTTCGGTTTCCGACTTGAGCTGGCCACAGGCGGCAAGAATATCGCGGCCGCGCGGCGTGCGCACCGGCGAGGAATAACCCGCATTGAAAATATACTCGGAGAATTTTTCGATCTGATCCCAATCCGAACATTCGTACTTTGTGCCCGGCCACGGATTGAACGGAATGAGATTGATCTTTGCCGGAATGCCCTTGAGCATTTTTACCAGCAGCTTGGCATCAGCCATCGAGTCGTTGACGCCTTTCAGCATGACGTACTCGAAGGTGATGCGGCGCGAGTTGGACACGCCCGGATAGTTGCGGCAGGCGTCGAGTAATTCCGCGATCGGATACTTGCGATTGAGCGGCACCAGCTCGTTGCGCAGATCGTCGCGCACCGCATGCAGCGAGATCGCCAGCATGACGCCGATCTCGTCGCCGGCGCGGGCGATGTTCGGCACCACGCCCGACGTGGACAGCGTAATCCGGCGGCGCGAAATGCCGATTCCTTCGTTGTCGGACACGATCAGCAGCGCATCGCGCACCGCGTCGAAGTTATAAAGCGGCTCGCCCATGCCCATCATCACCACGTTGGTGACGAGGCGGCTCTTGTTCTCCCCTCCCCCTCGTGGGGAGGGGTCGGGGGTGGGGGTATCCAGACC
>JAKFVL010000006.1 GCA_021732215.1 Hyphomicrobiales bacterium | reverse complement strand
CGACCCTCTCCCCGCACGCGGGGAGAGGGAGAAAACAGGCCGATAGAAAGACCACCGATGCCCTACGCCACCACCGCCGATCATGTGAAACTCTACTTCGAGGAAGCTGGCAGCGGCACACCGATCCTCTTTCTGCATGAGTTCGCGGCCGATTATGCAAGCTGGGAACCGCAGATCCGCTACTTTTCGCGCGGACACCGCTGCATCATCTATTCCGCACGCGGCTATACCCCGTCAGACGTTCCCGACAAGCCTGACGCTTACAGCTACAAGCACTTCTACACTGACGCGCTGGCCGTGCTCGATCATCTCAAGATCGAGGCTGCGCATCTCGTCGGCCTGTCGATGGGCGCATACTCCGCCCTGCAGGTCGGAATCAATGCGCCCGAGCGCGTGCGTTCGCTGACCCTTGCGGGCGGAGGTTCCGGCTTCGAAGCGGAGCGATTGAAGGCCTTCCGTGAAACTTGCATGTCGCAAGCCACTGACATGGAGCGTGGCGGCGGCGAGGGAGTCGCAAAACTCACCGGCATGTCGCCGGGCCGGATTCCGTTTCTGCTGAAAGACCCGCGCGGTTTCCGTGAATTCCACGACGCGCTGGCTAAGCACGACCACCAAGGTTCCGCTCACACCATGCGCGGATTTCAGGGCGCCCGTCCGCCGATCTCGGAATTCAAGGAACAAATGCGCAAACTGAAAGTGCCAACGCTGATTATCGTCGGCGACGAGGACGACAGTTGCATCGAGGCGAGCCTGTTCATGAAGGCGAACATCCCGCCCTCAGGTCTCGCGATGTTTCCCAAAACGGGACACGTCCTCAATCAGGAAGAACCCGCGCTGTTCAACGAGACCGTGGGGCGATTTCTCGCACTAGCCGAAGCCGGCCGCTGGCCAGACCGCGACCCGCGGTCGGTAAGGGTTTAACCAGGACTCGAACAGCCAGCGGTCAGTCGTTGCATGGCCTGCGTGACTTTTTGAGAACCGTACGGCTTACGGAAGAATAGCCCGCGCTCGGGCAAATCGGACTGAGAGATATTCTTGTGCCCCGACGTGATGATGATTTCGATCGGCGGCCACCGATTCCTGACGGCCGCAGCGAGCTTCATTCCGTCCATTGATCCCGGCATATCGATGTCGGTGAAAATGATGCTGATGTCGTCCCGCGACTCGAGAATATCGATCGCCTCTTGCGCATTACGTGCAAGGATCGGCTCGAAACCGGCTTCTTCAACCATATCGGACGCAGACAAAAGGATGATCGGCTCGTCTTCGACGATCAGGACACACTTCTTTTTCAACTTGTTTCCTGACTCAACCCGAAGGTTTGTGTCGTCGCGTTAGGAGGGATCCTCAACCGAGGCAAGCGGCGCGGTGATCTCGACTTCAAGACCCAACGGATTGTAACTCTTACTGGTCTTTCCGGTTCCAAGAAATCCCATATCAATCAGACGCGAGCCCAATCCCGTCTTTATTGGAGCGGCGACGGCTGGCCCGCCCCTTTCAACCCAGGTGAACGTCAGGGTTCCTCCCTCGATTGCCCAAGTGAGATCGACGGTGCCGGTCTGGACCGAAAGAGCGCCATATTTCAAAGCGTTGGTTGCCAGCTCGTGCATGAGCAGGGAAAACGACAAGGCCGCTCGCGGGCCGAGAGCGACACGGGGGCCGCTCATGACAAACCGTTGCCGGTCGCCGAGGAGAGCCAGGACTCCGGTCATCAACTCCTGCATATCGGCCGCGGACCAGCTTTGCCTGAGCAGGATATCGTGGGCATGGCTGAGCGCATTGACACGCGATTCGAACGAACGCACGGCTTCGCGATCGGACGCATTGCGCAGCGTCTGCCGCGCGATCGCCTGAACCATCGCCAGGGTATTCTTCAAACGATGACTGAGCTCATCGTTGAGAACCTTCTGGCGCTGCTCGATGCCCTTTCGTTCGGTGATATCCTGAATTGTACCGAGCAATCGCGTCGTCGCACCCAAAGCATCCCGGATGAATTGCGCACGCCGCGCCACCCAAACAATTTCGCCATTGTCGGGCCGGCGAATCCGATACTCCGAGTAAAGCGACGCATTGCCTTTTTGCCTGCTGTCCCGGCTCGATACGAGATTCAGGTCGTCCGGATGCACCAGCTTTTCGATATCGGCCGCGGGCATACTCATTGTCATCGGCAAACCAAAGATCAGACAGAATTGCTCGGTAACCGCTATCCGGTCGGTCGATACATCGATTTCAAAGCTGCCGACGCGGCCGGCTTCCTGAGCCATGCGAAGGCGTTCTTCATTGATCCTCAGCTTCGCAGCCAGCCGTTCGCTTTCAATCGCCCTCGCGGCACTACGGGAAACTTCGCTCCGTTGCTGGCTGGCTGTCATCTCGCTTTCGAGAACTGAACGCCGAAGCTCAAGCATCGTCATCACTTGCCGACCCAAGGCCTCAAGCGCAAACTGTTGATCGGCCGTGAGACCTTCCGGGCGCGGTTCGGTGTCAATCACACAAACCGTACCGATCGGAATGCCGGATGGAGATGTCAGCAACGCTCCCGCGTAAAAGCGAATGAACGGATCGCCCGTTACGAGCGGGTTGTCGCGCGTACGCTCATCCTTGGTCAGATCGGGAATGATGAGCGTTTCCGTCTGTCGCAGCGCATGCGCGCACACCGACTGATCGAGTGGCGTTTCACAAACGCTTAAGCCGGAGACCGCCTTGAACCATTGCCGGTCGGACGCAACCAGGCTGACGAGAGCGATGGGGGTTTCGCAGATTTGTCGCGCCAGCATGACCACGTCATCGAACCCGCTTTCAGGCGCGGAATCCAGCACGTCGTAGCTGTCGAGAACAGCCAGGCGTTCGGATTCCGAGACAGGTTCAAAAATGGGGGGCAGGGGAAAAAGGTTGCTCACAACAATATAACTTTTTCGCAGCCATCGGGTTCCCTGCCGGAAACCCTACACCCGGCTCATCAGGAACACGCCCTGCTCTCCGAACATGTTCCAGAACCACCAAGGTGCGTTGAGGCGCAGCGGGCGGGCATGACTGTTAAGCGCGACGGCACGCTCCATCTTCACGTTGATCTCGTCGCAGAGCTGGACGAAATCCTTGATGGTGCAAAAGTGAATATTCGGCGTATCGTACCATGTCGCGGGCAAATTTTCAGTACGTGGCATCTGACCCTTGACCAGAAGCTGCATCCTCATTTTCCAGTAACCGAAATTCGGAAACGACACGATGGCGCGATTGCCGATGCGCAGCATGTTTTCCAGCACGAGACGCGGCTGCCGCGTTGCTTGCAAGGTTTGCGACAGGATCACGTAGTCGAACGAGTCGTTCGGATAGCTGTCGAGGTCTGTATCGGCGTCGCCCTGAATCACGGCGAGGCCTTTGGCGACGCAACGATTGACGCCTTCGCGCGACAGTTCGATGCCGCGTCCATCGACGCCGCGTTGTTCGAGCAGCCGCAGCAGATCGCCTTCGCCACAGCCGACATCGAGCACACGCGAGCCGCGCTCGACCATTTCGGCCACCACAAGGTGGTCGCTGCGGTACTCGCCCGTATAGTCATGTGACGGGGCAATCAGCGGCAAGTTTGGCGACTGAAAATTCATCTCAGCGTCCCGCCGTCAGACCGCGCGCGTCGCCGGCGGACTCAAGGAATGCGCGCACCATGTCGATGAACTCGGGAACGTCGAGCAGGAAAGCATCATGGCCGCGATCGGTCTCGATCTCGGTGAACGACACCCGCGCGCCGCCGGCATTCAGCGCATGAACCACATCGCGCGACTCCGAGGTCGGGAACAGCCAGTCGCTGGTGAACGACACCACGCAGAACCGCGTGATGGTTTCGCGGAAGGCTTCAGCCAGCACGCCGTTATGATCCGCCGCGATGTCGAAGTAATCCATCGCCCGCGTCAGATAGAGATAGCTGTTGGCATCGAACCGCTCGACGAACGAGGAGCCCTGATAGCGCAGATAGCTTTCGACCTGAAAATCCGCGTCGAACGAAAACGTCGGCAGCTCGCGATCCTGCATCCGGCGGCCAAACTTGCGATGCAGCGCGGCGTCGGAGAGATAGGTGATGTGCGCGGCCATGCGCGCGACGCCGAGGCCGCGATGTGGATCGGTCCCCTCCTCGACATAACGCCCACCGCGCCAATCCGGATCGGCCATCACAGCCTGACGTCCGACTTCGTGAAACGCGATGTTCTGCGCCGAGTGGCGCGTCGCGCATGCAATCGGCAGCGCGGAGAATACACGATCGGGATAGGCCGCGGTCCATTGCAGCACCTGCATGCCGCCCATCGAACCGCCGACGACGGCGAACAATGTCTCGATGCCGAGATGATCGATCAGCATCGCCTGCGCCCGCACCATGTCGGGAATGGTGATGACAGGAAAATCGAGGCCCCAGACCTTGCCCGTCCTGGGGTTTATCGACGCCGGGCCGGTGGAGCCGAGACAGCCGCCGACCACGTTGGAGCAGATCACGAAGTAGCGATTGGTATCGACCGCCTTGCCCGGCCCGACCAGCGTCTCCCACCAGCCATTCTTGCCGGTGACCGGATGAATGTTGGCGACGTGCTGATCGCCGGTCAGCGCATGACAGAGCAGGATCGCGTTGGAGCGATCTTGATTCAGCGAGCCGTAGGTCTGGTAAGCGATCTGGAACGGCGTCAGTTCGACGCCGCAATCGAGCCGCAGCGGCTTGTCCGCACCGAAATGGGCAATCAGCGAGGTCGGATGATCCGCCTCTCGCGCACGCTCCTCGATATGCGGAATATGGCTCTTCACCGAATGGACCTTGTTCATCCCGACACATGCTTCCGCAAAGGAAGCCTCCCGACCAACCGACAATCAGGCCATAAAAAAACCCGGCCTGAACAAAGGTTCGGCCGGGATCACATGTGTCCCCGGCCTGTTTAGCGAGTTTTTTAACGTGGCTGCAAGCCGGCCGGCTCAAATGACCACGGAACGGATCGAAAACTAGTCCCGGTTATGCTTTTCGTCAAGGCACGCTTACGGTTAACGGCTTAAGGTCTTGGTTGTCGTCCCGGGCGAGCAGAGCGAGACCCGGGATCCATACTCTGTGATCTATCGAGAAGGCACAGCGTATGGGTCCCTGCTTTCGCAGGGACGACAAAGTGACGCTTCAACGCAAGGTTTTCTTTGCTTTCGGCGGGCGTCTTACCTAATCAGTGCTGTCAATTTTGGACGTGTCCCAGGCCAGCGATGTCGAAGCCTCCAGCACCCGTGTCACTTCAGGACTTGCGCCGCGAAATCGACAGCATCGATCAGCAGGTGCACGGCCTTCTGATGCAGCGCGGCGACATCATCGACCGCCTGATCGCCGTGAAGCAGACGCAGGAAGTCGGCTCGGCATTCCGCCCGGCGCGCGAGGCCGACATGATGCGCCGGCTCGCCGAGCGCCATCGCGGCATCCTGCCGCTCGATACCGTCGAGAGCATCTGGCGCGTTATCATCTCGACCTTCACATATGTACAAGCGCCGTTCTCGGTGCACGCCGATCTGTCGCCGGGCGAATCCGCGATGCGCGATTCCGCGCGCTTTCATTTCGGCTTCACGGTGCCATTCGTGGCGCATCTCGGCGCAGGCGCGGCGGTCGAAGCCGTGGCGAAGTCCAAGGGCGACCTCGCGCTGATCTCCGCGGCCAGCAGCCGGGCCGCATGGTGGAACGCGCTCGAAGCCGCAGGCGCGCCGCGCATCATCGCGCGGCTGCCGTTCATCGAACGCGCCGACCATCCGGCCGCGCTGCCGGTGTTCGTGATTTCGCGCGTCGCCGACGAGGCAATGGTGACCGAAGTCGAGATGTGGAGCGTGCGGGTTTCCGGCTGGAATGCCGAGATCGCACGCGCGCTGGCGCCGCTCGCCGACATCATCGCGGTGCCGGATACGGCCTTTGACGGCGCAAACCTGCTGGTGTCAATTTCCGCCAGCGAAGGCCTCGACGGCATCACCACCGCGCTCAAGCGCGCCGGGGCCACGGTGCGCTCGACAGCCCTCGTCGGCAGCCACGCGAAGCGCTATACGGTGACGCCGACCTAGTGGTCCGCCTGAAAGATCCTCTGGAGTTTCCGATGTCCGCCCCCGTGCCGAATCCCGGCATTCTGAATATCGCGCCCTACACGCCTGGCAAGAGCGCCGGGCCTGCAAACGTGCGCATCTTCAAGCTGTCCGCCAACGAGACGCCGCTCGGACCCTCGCCGAAAGCGATCGAGGCCTTTCGCGCCACCGCGCTCCATATGGAAGACTATCCGGAAGGCACCTCGCGGGTGCTGCGCGAAGCCATCGGCAAGGCTTACGGCCTCGATGCCGACCGCATCGTCTGCGGCGCGGGCTCCGATGAAATTCTCAACCTGCTCGCACACGCTTTCCTCGCAAAAGGCGATGAAGCGATCCACACCGCCCATGGTTTTCTGGTGTATCCGATCGCGACCATGGCTTGTAGCGCGATCAATGTGGTCGCACCCGAGAAGGACTATTGTGCCAACGTGGATGCGATCCTCGCGCGTGTCACGCCGAAGACCAAGCTGGTGTGGCTCGCCAATCCGAACAATCCGACCGGAACCTACATTCCGTTCGACGAGGTGAAGCGGCTACGCAACGGCCTGCCGCCGCATGTGCTGCTGGTGCTCGACGCAGCCTATTCGGATTACGTTTCGCGCAACGACTATGAGGCCGGAATCGAACTGGTCGCGACATCCGACAACACGGTGATGACGCACACGTTCTCCAAGATCCACGGCCTCGCGAGCTTGCGCATCGGCTGGATGTTCGGGCCGGCGAATATCGTGGACGCAGTGAACCGCATCCGCGGCCCCTTCAACGTCTCGACGCCGGCAATGATGGCGGCGGCCGCATCGCTGGAGGATAAAGAGCACCTGCGCGTTTCACAGGAGCACAATGCGAAGTGGCTCGCCTGGTTGATGGAAGAAGTCAGCAAACTCGGGCTGAAGGTGACGCCGAGTGTCGGCAACTTCATCCTGATTCACTTCCCGCTCGACATAGGCAAGACCGCCGATGACGCCGACAAGTTCCTGACCCAGCGCGGACTGATCCTGCGCGGTCTGAAAAACTACGGCATTCCACACGCACTGCGGTTGACGGTCGGCACCGAGGAAGCCAACCGCCTTGTCGTCAAGGGGCTCACCGATTTCGTAGGCCAAAAGTGACCTCTTCCGCGCCGCTGTTTTCGCGTATCGCGCTGATCGGTTTCGGACTGATCGGAGGCTCGATCGCGCGTGCAGCCAGGGCACAGGGTCTGGCGGCTGAGATCGTCACCACCGCACGCTCTGAGAAAACGCGCGCGCGGGTGATGGAGCTCGGCATCGTGGACCGCGTGCTGGACACCAATGCGGAGGCCGCAAAGGACGCGGACCTCGTCATCCTGTGTATCCCGGTCGGCGTGTGCGGCGATGTCGCCAGGGAAATCGCGCCGCATCTGAAACGAGGCGCGATCGTCTCCGACGTCGGCTCTGTGAAGGGCGCGGTGCTGCGCGACATGGCGGCGTATCTGCCGGACAGCGTGCATTTCATTCCGGCGCATCCGGTCGCGGGCACCGAGCATTCGGGGCCGGACTCGGGCTTCGCGGAACTGTTCATCAATCGCTGGTGCATTCTGACGCCGCCGGACAACGCCGATGCTGCGGCCGTCGAGAAGCTCGCGGCGTTCTGGCGCGCGATCGGCGCTAATGTCGAGATCATGACGGCGGATCACCATGATCTTGTTCTTGCCGTGACGAGCCACCTGCCGCATCTGATCGCCTACACCATCGTTGGCACAGCGGATGAGCTGGAAGACGTGACACGCTCGGAGGTGCTGAAATTCTCGGCCGGCGGCTTCCGCGACTTTACCCGCATCGCGGCGTCCGACCCGACCATGTGGCGCGACGTGTTCCTCACCAACAAGGATGCAGTGCTGGAAATGCTCGGCGCGTTTCAGGAGGACCTGTCGAAGCTGACCCGCGCGATCCGGCGCGGCGATGGCGACGTGCTGTTCGAGCATTTCACCCGCACCCGCGCGATCCGGCGCGGCATCGTCTCGATCGGTCAGGACGCGGCGAGCGCCGACTTCGGCCGCCCGCATGCCAGTCTGACGAAGAAGGAGTGAGCCCACTGTCATCCCGGGCGAGCATCTCTGCGAGACCCGGAACCCATGCGCCCTGACCTATCGAGACGGCACGGCATATGGGTCCCTGCGTTCGCAGAGACGACACCGGGTTCAAAACAGCGGGGGCACCTGCGCGATGCGCAAGGGACCCACGAAGACATTGCCGTCAACAAAGCGCACCGGAATGCTTTGTGCCTTGCGGCCCTCCAGCGTCGTCGCGGGACCGAGCAGCGCCAGACCTGCTCCGGCATTCTGCCGCACGACCTTGTCGAGACCTGGGATTGCCCTGTTGAGCGCGCCGAGCAGCTTGTTGACCTCGCCGGCGTTGACGCCGGGCGCGATTCTGTCGACAGCCGACTGCGACACGCCTTGCTCCAGCAACTTGTCGATGCCGAATGCCGGCAATATCTTCTCAACGCCGGCGATCGTCATTTGCAGTTCGCCGTTCAGCCGTCCGCTGGGACTGATGCCAAGCGAACCGGCTGCGACCGAGAGCAACGCACCCTGCGAAATGCGCGACTGCACGATGTCGATACGGCCGCCCGCGGCCTGAATCTCGCGAAAACGATCCGGCCACGGTTTCGGCGAGAAATCCTTCAGCCCGCGCAGCTGCACGCGGATATCCGCATCGAACGGTTCGGCCGCGAGCGGATGAATGCCCTGCACGCTGCCTTGCGCCAGTTGCAGCACAGCTTCGATGACCGGATTGTCGGCGGCAGAGCCTTCTGCGAGGCGGCCGTGCAACTCGGTATGCTTGCCACGGAACAGCGGCGTCGGCACCGCGCCCGCCACATAATCGATCGCAGGATTGTCGAACTCGAGCGAGACTCGCTGCGGAACATCCGGCAATCCGGCGACGCTGCTGCGGCCCTTGGTCCACGATGCGGAGATCGAAGGGGCTTCATCGCGTTCGGCGAGGGTGAAGGGGGCCGTAAAGTCTGCAATCAGTTTCTTCGGGTCGTAGATCTGCGCGATGACGACGATATCGGCGAGCCTCGCATTCAGCCGGGTCTGGCTGGCTGCCTGCTCGGCGGTCTGCGAGACCAGCGCGACACTCACATCGCTGCAGCGGACTTCGAAGCGGAACGGAAAGCCGCTCACGGAACGCTTGCCGCAGTCGTAGATGCGGCCGGATTGCGCCTCGCGGGCACGCCATCCATCGAGCTGATCGCCGATCCGGGAGGAAGCATAGAACCAGAACGCGCTCCAGCCGACCGCAACCAGCAGAACGACGACAGGCATGAAAAACAGGCCGAAGCGCGAACGGCTGGCACCTTGTTTCCGAAGTTCGTCAATCATGGCGGCACCCTCTCAAACGAACTCGGAAACGCAGGGTACCAGCGAATTTCATGGTTTCAGCACCGCTTTCGATGTGATGTTTCTGATGAAGGATTCGAGGCAACGGTGCAGAAATGTCAGATCGGCGGTGCTGATCCGAAGTGACGGAAAATGATGTCATCGAAAGACCTTGAGATCGAAATCAGGCAACAACAGGGTGCAATATGCGCTGCAAAAAGGACAATATAGAGAATCAGAAGCGATGCGTAATCCCGCAACCCGGTCAGGCGTATTTGCAGGTTATGGCCGAATTCCGTCACCTCGCGAAATAATTTATCCAGTCGAGCAATGACCATCCCCGACGCTGACAACGATTCTGCCTCCGGCCACGATCTCTGGGTGTTCGGATACGGCTCGCTGATGTGGCAGCCGGGGTTCGATTTTATCGAGCAGGTCCCGGCGCGGCTGATCGGGGAACATCGCGCACTGTGTGTTTTATCGTTCGATCACCGCGGCACGCCGGAAAAGCCGGGTCTGGTGCTCGGACTCGATCGCGGCGGCGCGTGCCGGGGTCTCGCGTTTCGCGTCGCGGCCGCAAAGCGGGACGCAACCATCGCCTATCTGCGCGAACGCGAGCAAACCACCAACGTCTATCGGGAGGTGATGCGCTCGGTCTGGCTGCTGGACGAAGCCCGGCGCCGCGTCAGCGCTTTGACCTATGTCGCCGACCGCTCGCATGCACAGTATGCCGGCAAGCTCTCATTGGCAGAACAGCTGCGCCATGTGCGGCAGGGCCACGGCCGCTCCGGGATCAACCGCGACTATGTGATTGCCACGATCGCAGCCATCGAACAGCTCGGCATTCGGGACCGGTCATTGCACCAGCTTGCCGAGATGCTGAAACATCAATGACGCTCAGGACATCAGCGCCGCCTGCCCGCGGCGGCCTTCCTCAACCAGCCGATTCGTGTTGGTTTCGATCGCCTCCTGCATGCGTTCATAGAACTCATCGGTCGGCAGACCCGCCGGAATGACGGGCAGGAATTCGATGACCAGCGTGCCGGGAAAACGCAGGAATTTGCGGCGCGGCCAGAACAGTCCGGTGTTGAGCGCGACCGGCACGCACGGCACGCCGCATTGAGCGTAGATAAACGCTACGCCGTATTTGTAAGCCGGTGGCGCATCGACCGCCGTGCGCGTGCCCTCGGGGAAAATGATGAGCTGACGGCCGGAGCGGATTTCCTCCCGTGCTTTTTTCGTCATGTTGATCAGCGCGGATTTTCCGGAACTGCGATCGACTGCGATCATGTCGGCCTTGATCAGATACCAGCCGAACAGCGGCAGCAGCGTCAGCTCGCGCTTGAGAATGTAGAGCGGTGACGACAGAAACCGAAGGATCGTGAATGTCTCGGCGATCGACTGATGTTTCGACGCAACGATCAACGGTTGACCGCGCGGAATGTTGTCGAGACCGCGGATTTCAGTTTTGACGTTACAGATTTTTTCGAGCCACCACATACTGGTCTTGCCCCAGGTGCTGGCAAGCCACACCACGCCCTCGCGCGACATGAAATAGGTCGGGATGCCGGCCAGCACCCAGAAGGTGAGGTTCAGGTAAAATACGATATTGTAGATCACGGAACGCACGACGATTGACGTGTTCGACACAGGCGGATTCCCGTTTATCTGACGACGGCCGCCGATGCACGCTTGACGGCCTCGCCCTGGCGCGGTTTGTCGTCGAATATCAGCGCCAACGCAATATCCACCCAGTCGGCACGGGCGCGAACTTCGGCCACGAGGTACTTGACATACTCCGTCAGCAGAAGCCTGAACGTCGCGGCATTCGACCACCACGGTTCGTCGCGCCATTTATCGCCGATCACCGCAAAGGGTATCAGCGTCACATCCGGCATCGAGTGCGACATTTCCACGATGGCGCGCGGCATGTGATAGTTCGACGTGACCACGATCAAGGATCGGAAACCGCGTTCGCTGACCCATCGCTTGGTCTCCGTCGCATTGCTGCGGGTATTGACGGCTGAGTGGTCGAGATCGACACAGCATTTGAACATAGCCTGCCGCTCGGGGAGCGAGCGGCCAATATCGTTGGACCGGTTAGCGGGATAGACGCCCGAAATCAGCAGACGCTTGCCGTAGCCCGATGCTAGCAGCTCCATCGCGTCGGCAACGCGCGACGAGCCTCCCGTGAGTACGACGATGCCGTCGGCATTGGTCTGCGGCCGGCGCTCTTCCGAACTCAGTTGAACCAGAAAAAGGCCAAAACCGGCGGCGATCGCCAGAACGATCAACGCGCCGGCGGCGAGGACAAGCCTCCTCACGCTCCAGCGGCGTGCGCGCACGACCCCAGAGGCAGTATTCTGCCCGGTCTGGTCAGTCTTTGAATCCATCCCCGGAACGCGCGGCCCCTTTCCCATCTGTGAATGGATACCTGTTTTTTGGTCCTATCAAGCGCCTAACGGTTCAATCGATTTCCCGGAGGGTGGCAAACAAGGTGCGCCGGGACGACCATCCGGTGACGACGGCAATCAGCAGGGTTTGCAATGCGAGAATGACATAGCCCGACGGCCGCAACGAGAACGTGCCCAGCAAGGCCGCAAACTGATCGCCGATCGGCGTGCCGGAAAACCAGTTTGCGATCGATTCCGACAGCCCGAAAGTGAGCATCGCCGCGCCGCAGCCGATCAAGCCGCCTTCGAGACCCAACCGGAGAAAATGACGAAGAAAGCGGTTGGCGATATAGCGGTCGCCGGCTCCGACGAAATGCAGCACCTCGACGATGGGCCGATTGGCCGCCATCGCGCCGCGCGTCGCGAACGAGACGGAAATCACCGTCACAATGACAACCAGCACGAGGATGGCGATGCCCGCGAACACGGTCGCGCCGGTCATCGATCGCATCCGCTCGATCCAGGCGCGATGATCGTCGACGCTGGCGGACGGCGCGAGTTTCGACAACCGCTCGCGCAGACCCGCCAGTTCGAGCGAACTGCCCGGCGTCACGCGCGCCACCACCACGCGCGGCACCGGCAACTCCTTGAGCGACAAGCCGCTGCCGAGCCATGGCTCGAGCAGTCTGGCGGATTCCTCGATGCTGTAAGGCCGGACCTCGACGACGCCGGGTTGTGCCCGCACCTCATCGACCACGCTGCGCAGATCGCGCTCGATATCGCGGCCCCCGACCGGGCGAAGCTGGATCGTGATCTCGCTCGCCACATCCGACTGCCATTCGGCGGCAGCGCCCTGCACCAGCAGAACCGCGCCGGTGGTGAGCGAGGCGAGAAACGTCATGATGGCAACGACGGCGATCAGGGCCTTGCCCGAGATCGACCCGCGCGGCACGATCGGCGACTGGTTGCGCGCGGTCACCGGAACCTGCGGGCGTTCATGCCCGAGATCAAGAAGCGTTCCGCGATCGCCTGATGGAGCGAATTTGACATTCGCTCCCGGCTTGCCGCTGTCTTTGTCAGCGAATGTCAAATTCAAAGCTCCATCAGATGCTTTTCAACAATCGCAACGAACAGGGCCGCGATGGCATGCGAATATTGAAATCGGACCGCAAGCCTACTCATAGATGTGAAGCCGTCCGTCGTGCAGCACCATTCGCCGCGCTTCATACTGATCCATTAAGGAAATATCGTGGGTGGCGATCACCACGGCGGTTCCAGTCTTGTTCAATTCGATAAAGAGTCGCAGCAGCCGCCGCGCCAGTGTCGGATCGACGTTGCCGGTCGGCTCGTCGGCGAGCAGCAGTTGCGGCCGCGCGATCACCGCGCGTGCAATCGCGGCGCGCTGTTTTTCGCCGCCCGACAGGATCGGCGGCAAGGCATCCATGCGCTCGCCCAGCCCGACCCAGCGCAACAGGTCGATCACTTCCTTGCGATAGGCGGACTCGGGACGGCCCATCACCCGGAACGGCAAGGCGACATTCTCGTAAGTCGTCATGTGGTCGAGCAGGCGAAAATCCTGCAGCACGATGCCGATCCGGGTGCGCAGGTTCGCAACTGCATCCTTGTCGAGCAGCGAGACGTCATTGCCGAATAGGTTGACCAGTCCGCGGGTCGGCCGCAGCGACAGGAACAACAGCTTCAGCAGCGAGGTCTTGCCAGCGCCGGAAGGGCCGGTGAGAAACTGGAACGAGCGGGCGGGAATCTGGAAGTTGAGATCGCGGAGGATTTCCGGTCCCAATCCATAGCGCAAGCCGACGTTCTCGAACCGGACCATACCTTAGTACCCCGTTTCCGAAGTTCGTCCCCGGCGGTACTCGCTGCTCCGTTCGCCCTGACTGCGAGGAGCAACGGCAGCCGGGAAGACCCGGCCGCTGCCACAAGCGATTGTTGCGGCCGTTATGGTTTCCGATTCGTTAACGGACGGCGGATAGGCTGTCAGCAGCGTCATCCCGGCGAGTCGCTCCCATGATCGTTTGCCCCAACTGTACGACATCCTACGACGTCGATCCCGCAAAGCTCGGCCCCGACGGCCGCACGGTGCGGTGCGCCCGCTGCAAGGAAACGTGGCTGGCGCGCGCCGAGGACGTCATGGCCATGGAAATGGCCGATACGGACGCCGGCGGCGATGCCGGGCTGACGCCAAGCGAGGAGCAAGGCTGGCAGGACGAGGCTCCGGTGGTGGACAGCCCTTCCATTTCGGCCGCCGCCGATGACGGTCAGCACAACGACCTCGGCGTCCATCCGGACTGGTCGGCGGACGAGGACGAGCAGCGTCCGAAGCCCGTCTCGAAACTCGGCCGCCTGTTCGGGGTCCTGAAATTACCGGCCAGCCTGCCGCCACTGCCGCGCGTGCCGGTCCCTCAATTCGCCCGCCACTATCTGACGCTCCCCATCGCCTGCGTCGCCATGGCCGCGCTTTCGGTAGCGCTGGTGACGTGGCGGACCGACGTGGTGCGGTTGATGCCGCAGACCGCGGCTTTCTTCAGGACGGTCGGCCTCGACGTCAACCTGCGCGGGCTCGCCATCGAGAACGTGAAGGTGATGAGCGAGACGGTGGACGGCAAGCAGGTCTTCGTGATTGAAGGCGTCGTCGCCGATATCACCCGCAAGCAGCTGCAGGTGCCGCGGCTGCGGTTCGTGGTGCACGACGAGAAGGGCTCCGAAATCTACGCATGGACCAGCGTGATCGAGCAATCGACGCTGCAGCCCGGCGAACGCGCAGCGTTCACGTCGCGCCTCGCTTCGCCGCCGCCGGAGGCGCGCTCCATCGCCGTGCGGTTCTTTAACAAGCGTGATATCGGCGCATAGGCATTGCGCCGGCTTGGCCCTTCGGCGGGTGCGGGCTGATGCCACAGCGATCCGCCCATCGAATCACCGCAAATTCATGTGCTGAATTGCTCTGGAAATCAGAGAATTGGCCCCTTCCGAGGACCGTTGCGCCGCATGCCCCGTATCCTGATCGCCGATGACGAGGAATCCGTCCGCATGCTGGTGGCGCGCGCCATCGGCATGGACGGACACGCGACCGTCACTGCCGAGGACGGCGCCGAGGCGCTCGAGATTCTGGTGCGCGAAAACGGCGCGTTCGATCTGTTGCTGACCGACATCAAGATGCCGGTGATGGACGGAATTGCGCTGGCGCTCGCGGCGGCGCGCGATTTTCCGCGGCTCAGGATCTTGCTGATGACCGGATATGCCGACCAGCGAGAGCGCGCCTCAGGCCTCGATGCCATCGTCCACGATGTGGTCACCAAGCCATTCTCGGTGGCGGATATCCGAACCGCAGTCGCGGATGCGCTCACAGGCTAGCTGTCGTCCCTGCGAAGGCAGCGACCCATCCGCCGCGCACCATCATTGGACCTGAGGGAACGTATCCCGGCTCGCGCGGAGTTTATCATGGAGCGCGCTCTGCGCGACCCGTTGGCTTGGCCGGGACGACAGACTGTCAGTAATCCTTGAGCAGCCGCTCGATGTAATCGAGCTCGATCTGCGGACGCTGCGGATCGGCGAGCCGGCGGCGTAGTTCCTCGAGAATGCGGCGGACCCGCTGCACATCGATTTCGCCGGGAATCTTGACCGAGAAATCGTCATTGAACTCGCGTCCGCGCAGCGGCCGTCCGAGCGGATCGCTGTTCGGCCCGTTGCGCTGCGCACGGCCGCTGCGATTGCCGGGACCGTCATCGCCCTGCCCCTCGCCGGCCTGCTGCTGCATGGCCTGCGCCAGCTTCTGCGCGCCCTTGCGAAGCGCCTCCAGCGCCTTGCCCTGGGAATCGACCGCGCCCTCGGAATTGCCCTCGCCGAGCCGCCCGTCGGCATCGCCCATCTGGCCCTCGGCATCGGCAAACGAATCGCCATCGCCGTCACCGGACTCGCTGCCCGGCTGCTGGCCCTGACCGGGCTGCTGGCCCTGCTGGCCCTGACCTTTTTCGCCCTTCGGTCCCTGACCGAGACCGCGTTTGGCCAGTTCCTCCTGCAGCTTGCGAAGACGATCGCGCAGCGCCTGCTGGTCCTGCTGCAGATCGCCCATCGCATTCTTGTCGCGCTGCTGACCGCGCGAGCGATCGCGGCGCGAATCCTGACCTTCCTTGAAAGTCCGGTCGCGCAACTGCTGCTGCTTGCGGATAACGTCACCCAGCTCGTTCATGGACTGCTGCATGTCGCCGTCCTCGCCGGACTGGCCAGGCTGCGCCATCTGCAGATTCTCGAGCATCTGTTGCAACTGTTCGAGCAATTGCTTGGCCGCATCCTTGTCGCCGGAACGCGACAGGCGCTCCATGCGCTCGATCATGTTGTTCAGATCCTGCTGACGCAGGACCTTGCTGTTCTGATCGAGCGGCCGCGCCAGCTGTTGCGGGTTCTTCTGCAACTGTTCGGCAAGCTGGCGCATGAAATTGTCGAGCGCCGCGCGCAATTGTTCGGTGAGCTTCTTGATTTCCTCGTCGCTGGCGCCACGTTCCAGCGCCTGCTTCAGCGCCTCCTGAGCGGCACGCAGCGCCTTTTCGACATCGCTGATGTTGCCGTCCTCGATGGTGACAGCCAGCGCCCAGAGGCTGGCCACGACTTCGCGCAGCGCCTCGTCGTTTTTCGCCGCGGCAAGCTGCGAAGTGACGCTGCGCAGGCCGAGATATTGACCGAGCTCCGGCATGAACTGATCCGGCGCGATCGCCAGCGCCTCCAGCGCACCCTGCACACTCGCACGGCGGTTAGCGTCGAGCGCCAGATCGCGCCGCTGCTCGATCAACGCACGGGCGACAGGCTTGGCAAACAGGCGCTCGGGCAGCCGCATCTCGAACGGCGCGCTCTTGCCCTCGTTGCCGGCTTCATCCTTGGCCGTCAGCGTCAAGGTGACATCAGCGCCCGCATAGGGGTCTTCGGTCATATCCTTGACGGTTTGACCGACGCCGGCCCGGGTGCGCGCATTCGGCAGCAGCAGCGGAAATTTCGGCGCCTCAAACAACGGCCGCGCAGTCTTGCCGTTTGCGGCAACAGCCGGGGCACGCGCCGCTAACAGCGCATGCGCTTCGGTGACGCCGTAGTCGTCCTCGATCTTGTAGGCCGTCAGCAACGATCCCCGCGCCTGCCGTTCGGGATCCTTGGCGAGTTCGATCGACGGGGAACGATCCGGCAGCGCGACGAAATTCCATTGCAGGCTCGGCGAGCGCAATTTTGCGGCGCCGTCCGTCGTGATGGTGAAGCGGCGCTCGTGGGTGCCTTGGGGAGCCTTCTCGTCCGAAACCGCCTCGGCGACGCCGCCGGTGAGCGTGATCTCCGGGCCGTTGGCTCCGCTGGTCCGAACGATCAGCGTGCTTCCCGCCGGAACCTGCAGCACGCTCTTGTCGGATCGCGGAGGCGCTGCGCCATCGCGATTGGCCGCACTCGCCGACGACACCAGAATGACGGGCGGCTTGCCGGTGTAGGGCGGCGCGTTGATCCACGCATCGACGCGAACATTGGCGGGGGTCAGAAAACCGTTCAGATCGAATGCGCCGAACAGGCGCAGGGCGCGCTCACCCTCGGCGGCGAAGAACGTCGCCACCAGCGCAACCATCACCAGCGCGCGCAGGGCGCGTGGATCATGCAGCGCTAGCCGTGGCGACGGATTGCCGGCGCGAATGCTCTTGATCGACGCCAGCGTCCGGTTTCGCTGCTCGGCCCACAAGGCCTGCGCGACCGGATCGCTTGAGATCATGGTGTCGGAGAGTTCGGTCGCCGGGCGATGCTTCACCCCGGCACCGCGATCGAGCCGCACCAGCGCGTCATCGCGCGTCGGCCAGCGTAGGCGGCTGAATGGAATCAGAGCCCAAACAACCATGCCTGCGAAAACCAGAAGCCCGGCGATGCGTCCCGTGAGCGGCAAGGCAAGCCAGAGCCCGGCCCATGACACCGCAACGAAAAGGCCGCCGACAGTCAGAAGCCGCGCCAGATTCGGCCACAGCCGCTCCCAGGCAATCGCCAGCCGTGCGCGCTGGAGCGCCTGTGACAATCGGAGCGATGCCGCAAACGGCGCTTCACGATCGGGAGCGGGTGGATCGTTCCTGAGGCGTATCAACACGTTCTCCAGACTTAACCCGGCGCGAAGCGTAACATAACGATCGCCGCAGGGCACACTGAACTGTTGAGAAGCTCACATGCAATCATGGGGCCAAAACGGCAGCAATCCTTCACGAAGCCGTGACGATAGCTCCGAATCAGGGGTTCAGGTCGGTCTCACAGCCAAGGAGCGATGTTGTCCATCGCGATCAGCGCATCGGCATCGATCCGCGGGCGAACCACGGCATATTGCGCGCCGTTGACCAGAACCTCCGGAATTAACGGCCGGGTGTTGTAGGTGCCCGACTGGACCGCGCCATAAGCGCCCGCCGTCATGATCGCGACCAGATCGCCGGACCTTGGCTCCGGCATCCTGCGGCCGATGGCGAGATAGTCTCCGGTCTCGCAGACCGGCCCGACCACGTCCGCCGTGATCGAGGGCACTCCCGCTGCCGGCTGGCGGACCGGGATCACATCGTGGTGGGCCTCATAGAGCGTCGGGCGGATCAGATCGTTCATCGCCGCATCGATGACGATGAAGTTCTTGGCGTCGCCATGCTTCACATAAATGACGCGGGCAACAAGAATACCGGCGTTGCCGACGATCATGCGGCCCGGCTCGAACATCAACTTGCAGCCGAGGTTATGGCTGACGCGCTTGACCATCGCCGCATACGCGGCCGGTTCGGGCGGCGCGGCCTTCTCCATATGATAGGGAATGCCAAGCCCGCCGCCGAAATCGATATGCGAAATCGTGTGACCGTCGGCGCGAAGCTCGCGCACGAAATCGGCGAGCAGCGAGAAAGCCTCCTCCAGCGGCGCGAGGTCCGTGACCTGGCTGCCGATATGGGTATCGACCCCGGTGATCCTGATGCCCGGCAGCTTCGCGGCGCGCGCATAGACCTCGCGGGCGCGGCTCAGCGGAATGCCGAACTTGTTTTCGGACTTGCCGGTCGAGATTTTTGCGTGGGTCCTGGCATCGACATCGGGATTGAGCCGGATCGAGATGCGCGCCTCGCGGCCCATGCTGCTCGCAATGCGCGATAGCAACTCAAGTTCGGGTTCGGATTCGACGTTGATGCAGAGAATGTCTTCGATCAGGGCTGCGCGCAGCTCCGCCTCGAGCTTGCCTACGCCCGAGAAGATGATCTTGTTCGCGGGAATTCCGGCAGCCCTTGCACGCTTGAGTTCGCCGCCGGACACGACGTCGGCGCCGGCGCCGAGCTTGGCCAGCGTGCGCAGCACCGACTGGTTCGAATTCGCCTTCATCGCGTAACAGACGAGCGAGTCGACGCCCGCGAACGCTTCGGTGAAAACGCGATAGTGACGTTCGAGCGTCGCCGTCGAATAGCAATAGAACGGCGTGCCGACAGTCTCCGCGAGCGTTGCAAGATTGACCGCTTCGGCGTGCAGCACGCCGTCGCGATAATCAAAGTGATTCATGACGAGAGTCCGATTTTAACGATCGCGCGAGGACGAGCGTCTAGTCGAGAAGGAAATCGAGCAAGAACGGTTTTTTCCGGCCACGCGCCGCAACCGGATCGGGCTCGTCGCCCGAAGCAAACAGCGAGTCCGACCGGGCGACCCCCGGGGGCGCATTCGCCGTCACGTCCCCGCGTGGAGCCACGTCGCCACGGTAGCCTGACTGCACCGCCGAGCTCGGCGGAAGTTCAAGAGGGCCCTTGCGGCCGCAACCTGCCAGCGCCCCGGCAGTCAGCATCAGGATGGCCAGCTTGACGCTGACACTCGAACGACGGCTCACAATCGGTATCCCCAAATGACGGCGGCAACTTACAAAGATCGTCTCGCTTTGGCGAGAGGTTACAGCCTGCCAAATTCGCGTTAAGCAACTGGCCTAGTGGAGTGGATTTGACATTCGCAAAGGAACCAGCCTCGAGCCCATGATGCGAATGCCAAATCCGAAACTCCACTAGTAACCTATACTTGCTAGCGGCCCTTTGCTTCTCACATTCGCATACATACCTGCCGAAACGGCGTGCGAATGTGAGAAGTGGACCGCTAGCCCTATTTTTGCTCTTTTTCCAGCCGCTTCAGCCAGCCCTTGGCCTGGGCGCGGACGTTTTTCGGCGCGGTACCACCAAAGCTGACGCGGCTTTTCACCGAGCTTTCGACGCTCAGCACGCCAAATACCTCCGGCGTGATCTTCGGCTGGATCGCCTGCATCTCCTTGAGCGGCAACTTGTCGAGCGCCACACCGGCCTTGGAGGCTTTCGCCACGATCTGGCCGGTGACGTGATGCGCGTCGCGGAACGGCATTTTCAGCTTCCGCACCAGCCAGTCGGCAAGATCGGTCGCGGTCGCATAGCCATCGCCCGCTGCCGCCTTCATCCTTGCCTTGTCGGGTGTGAGGTCGTGGACCATGCCTGTCATCGCCCGCGCCGCGAGCGACAGCGCAGCGAAGGCCTCCATCGCGCCCTGCTTGTCTTCCTGCATGTCCTTTTGATAGGCGAGCGGCAGACCCTTCATCACGATCAGCAGTCCGATCAGGGAGCCGATCACGCGCCCGGTCTTGGCGCGGACCAGTTCGGCCGCGTCCGGATTGCGCTTCTGCGGCATGATCGACGAGCCGGTGGTGAACTTGTCGGACAATTGCACGAGGCCGGTGAGCGGTGAGGTCCAGATCACGATCTCTTCAGCGAAGCGCGACAGATGCGTCGCAGAGATCGCGCACGCCGCGAGCGTCTCCAGCACGAAATCGCGATCCGACACGGCGTCGAGCGAATTGGCCATCGGCCGGTCGAAGCCGAGCGCCTTCGCCGTCGCATTCCGGTCGATCGGAAATGAGGTTCCGGCGAGCGCTGCGGCGCCGAGCGGGCTTTCGTTGAGACGTTTGCGCGCATCGTGGAACCGGCCCCGATCGCGCGACGCCATTTCCACATAGGCCAGCAGATGGTGACCGAATGTCACAGGCTGCGCGGTCTGCAGATGCGTGAACCCCGGCATCACAGTGTCCGCATGTTCGAGCGCGCGCGCGGCCAGCGCGTGCTGAAACGCGGCAAGTGCCGCATCGATCGCGTCGATCGTATCGCGCACATAGAGCCGGAAATCGGTTGCAACCTGATCGTTGCGCGAGCGCGCCGTATGCAACCTGCCAGCAGCGGAACCGATCAGTTCGGAAAGTCTGCTTTCGACATTCATATGAATATCCTCAAGCGCCCGTTTGAATGTGAACGAACCGTTGCCAATCTCTGACAAAATCGTGTCTAGACCCTTGGCGATGTTTTTTGCATCGTTCGCCGCGATGATGCCCTGAGCAGCAAGCATCGCTGCATGCGCTTTCGATGCGGCAATGTCCTGAGCGAAAAGGTGGCGATCCACGTCAATCGAGACGTTGATTTCTTCCATGATGGCATCGGGGCTTTCGCCAAACCGGCCGCCCCACATCTTGTTGCTCATGACCCTAATCCGCTAACACTTGTCTTTGTGATCCGCTAACGTCGTAATTTGCTAACGCCACCCGAACCGCAACCCGCCGCGATCTGCAACCCGGCAGCAAGGCCAGCCGTATCTGACGCATGACCGAGAATCAGACACCAGAGAAGCCTGCCCCCACCCAGTCGCGCACGCCGATCGTGGTTGGCGCCGTTGTTGTTGCAATCGCCGCCGGCGCCTTCGCGGTATACGGGATGCGCGGGACCCAAAGCAATGTGCGGGCGGATACGGCGGCGAGCTGCGCGAAAACCGTCGATCTTGCGAAGAAGATCATGCCGCTGGTGAAAGGCGAAGTCGCCTCGCTGACCGTCAATGCGACGCCATTCAAGGTGCCCGATCTCGCCTTCGAGGATTTCAGCGGCAAGGCCCGGAAGCTGTCCGAATGGCAAGGCAAAACCGTTCTCGTCAATCTTTGGGCGACCTGGTGCGTGCCGTGCCGCAAGGAAATGCCCGCGCTCGAGGCGCTGCAAACCAAGCTCGGCGGACCCAAGTTCGAGGTGGTGGCGATCAACATCGACACCACCAATCCGGAGAAGCCGAAAGCCTTCTACAAGGACACCAACCTGACCAAGCTCGGCTATTTTACCGATTCGAAAGCCAAGGTGTTTCAGGACCTTAAGAGCGCCGGCCGGGCGCTCGGCATGCCGACCACCGTCCTCATGGACAACAACGGCTGCGAAATCGGCTTCATGGCCGGACCCGCCGAATGGGCCAGCGACGACGCCGTCAAGATGATCACCGCCGCCATGGCGAACTGATCGAATCGCTCCTCAGGTTCCCGATAATGGAGGCCCGGCTTTTTTCACAGCCGGGCTTGAACTATTTCCTGCGGCTTTTATACTTAACCATATGGTTTACTATTCGGGCGACCAGCTGAACCTCACTTTTTCCGCGCTCGCGGATCCGACACGACGTGCCTTGCTGACACGGCTCGAGGGTCAGGACAGCGTGTCGGTCAGCGATCTGGCAGAGCCCTTCGCAATGTCACTGCCCGCGGTGATGAAGCACCTCGACGTGCTGAGCGATGCCGGCCTCGTCACGCGCACGAAATCGGGCCGCACCGTGATGTGCCGCCTCAATGCCGCGCCGATGCAGGAAGCCAATCGGTGGCTGGAGCGCTACGCGCGCTTCTGGGCGCAGCGGCTCGATCGGCTCGAACAGTTTCTGGAGAATCAATGATGTCTGCCGAAACAGCAACACGGCCGAGCCTTACCCTCAGCCGCCGCCTCAACGCCTCTCCCGAGCAAGTCTACGCCGCGTGGACGGAACCGAAGCAGCTCATCCGCTGGTTCGGGCCGGAAAACATCAACGCCATAACGCATGCCGAAACCGACGTGCGCGTCGGCGGCCGTTTTCGCGTCATCATGGAAGATGACAAGGGAGAGCTTCACAACGTCAGCGGCGTGTATCAGGAGGTCGTCCCACATACGAAGCTGAGATTCACATGGTCCTGGATTACGACGCCCGAACGCGAGTCGGTCGTGACCGTGACGTTCGCGCCGGCCGCCGGCGGCACACTGCTGACGCTGCTGCACGAGCAACTGTTCGACGAAGCCGCGCGCGATGGCCACACCCATGGCTGGACCGGATCGCTTGTTAAACTCGAAGCCTATTTCGCCTGAAGATCAACAACCGCAGTGGAGAACACGATGTCCTACGTCGATGGATTTGTCATTCCTGTTCCGAAGAAGAACATCGCCGCCTATCGCAAGATCGCGCGCCTCGCCGGCAAGGTCTGGCGCGAGCATGGCGCGCTCGACTATCGCGAGTGCGTCGCCGACGACGCGCCGATGGGCAAGCTGACGTCGTTTCCCCGCAGTGTAAAGATGAAACCCACTGAGACCGTTGTGTTCTCCTACATCCTCTACAAGTCGCGCAAGCATCGCGACTCCGTCAACGCCAAGGTGATGAAGGACAAGCGGCTCGCCAAGATGATGATGAATCCGAAGGCCATGCCGTTCGACGCCAAGCGGATGATCTACGGCGGCTTCAAGACCATCGTTCAGGCCTGATCAGGAGGACATGCAATGACACAGCATGGCAGCTTTCACTGGAACGAACTGGTGACGCCGAAAGCCGAACGCGCCAAGCAGTTCTATGCGAAGACCATCGGCTGGAGCTTCGAGCCGATGCCGCTCGATGACGGCGCGATCTACTGGGTCGCGGTGATGGACGGGCAGCCGGTCGCGGGCATTTTCCCGACCGACCGGCCCGGATATGAAGATGTGTGCGAGGGATGGATGTCATACCTCGCGGTCGACGATGTGGATGCCCGCACCGAGAAGGCTGTCGCGGCGGGAGCGACGTTGATGCGCCCGATTTTCGACGTGCCGAATGTCGGCCGCATTGCAATTCTCACCGAACCCGGCGGCGCCGGCGTCGGCTGGATGACGCCAGAAAACCCAGCCGAAACATGCCAAGCGAGCGAACAAGGAATGAAGGTATGAAAAACATCCACCCCAGTCTCTGGTTCGACAGGGAAGCAGAAGAGGCGATGAACTTCTACACGTCGATTTTCAAGGACAGCAAGAAAGGCAAGGTCACGCGCTACGGCGATAACATGCCCTTGCCAAAGGGCACGGTGATGACCGCGTCGTTCACGCTGAATGGTCTCGACTTCCTCGCTATCAACGGCGGACCAATGTTCAAGTTCTCGCCGGCGATCTCCATGGTTGCCAATTGCGAGACCCAGGACGAAGTCGATCACCTCTGGGAGAAGTTGTCCGAGGGCGGCGAGAAGCAGCCGTGCGGCTGGCTGAAGGACAAATACGGCATGTCGTGGCAGGTGGTGCCGACCGCGCTCGGCGAACTGATGGAAGCGGCCGACGCCACAGGCTCCTCGCGCATCATGGGCGCCGTCATGCAGATGAAAAAACTCGATATCGCGACCCTGCAGAAGGCCGCCAAGGGTGAGCTAGCCGCCTAGGCCGAAACATCGACGCTGCCGCCGACACCCGGCGGCAGATTGGCCTGCAGCAATTCCGGCGAAGGCTGAAGCAACTGAAGCACCGCGGCCTGCGCATTGAGCTGCTGCTTCAAAACCGCAGTGCCGATCTGCGACTGGGTCTGCTGGGCCTGCAGGCCCACAACGCTTGCAGCCAGACTGCTCACACTCATACCAAACGCCCCACCCTCTAGACCTAGCTGGACCATAAAGTTGCAACCGTTAAAGAAAAGTGGCTTGATCGACCTCAGACCTCATGGTGAGGAGGTCGCGCAGCGGCCGTCTCGAACCATGAGGCCGACTTGGCAGGACGCGGCTGAAAAGCCATGCTCATGATCCCGCTGAGACCGGAGAGCGCGCGTGGCCGACGGAGCCTATCTCTATATTCTGCGCTGTGCCGATCATAGTATCTACGTCGGCACTACGCGCTCAGCGCTGGAGCATAGGCTTGCACAGCACAATACAGGCGATCTCGGCGGCTATACATCCACACGCAGGCCGGTCACGCTCATTCATGCCGAATGGTTCGAGCGCATCATCGACGCGATTGCCGCGGAACGTCAGATAAAAGGTTGGACCCGTGCGAAAAAGGAAGCGTTTGCCCGGGGCGATTACACCGCGCTCCGGGCGCTTGCTGCCAGACAACGGCCTCATCCTTCGAGACGCGATCCTTTGGATCGCTCCTCAGGATGAGGACAACTCAGCGCGTCGGAACAGGCTTGTCGCTGCGGTAGTCGTAGAAGCCGCGCTGCGTTTTGCGGCCGAGCCAGCCGGCCTCGACGTACTTCACCAGCAGCGGGCACGGGCGATATTTTGAGTCAGCCAACCCTTCATGCAGAACCTGCATGATCGACAGACACGTATCGAGGCCGATGAAATCGGCCAGTTCGAGCGGTCCCATCGGATGATGCGCGCCGAGCTTCATCGCCGCGTCGATCGCCTCGACGTTGCCGACGCCTTCATACAGCGTATAGATCGCCTCGTTGATCATCGGCAGCAAAATACGATTGACGATGAAGGCGGGGAAATCCTCCGACACCGCGATCTGTTTGCCGAGCCTGGTGACGAATTCGCGCGCAGTCTCGAATGTCGCGTCGTCGGTGGCGATGCCGCGGATCAGCTCGACCAGCTCCATCAGCGGCACCGGATTCATGAAGTGAATGCCGATGAATCGCTCCGGCCGGTCGGTCGACGCGGCAAGCCGGGTGATCGAGATCGAGGATGTGTTCGAGCCGATGATCGCGTCCGGTTTCAGCACCGCGCAGACCTGCTGGAATATCTTGCGCTTGGCTTCTTCCTTTTCGATCGCGCTCTCGATCACCAGATCGCAGGCCCCGAGACCGTCAATCGTATCCGAGGACTTGATCCGATCGAGCGCCTGCTTCTTGGCGTCTTCCGTGATGATCTTCTTCGTCACCTGGCGCGTCAGATTTCCGTTGATGGTGGCCATCGCGGACTTCAGGCGATCAGCCGAAATATCGTTGAGCACGACATCGTAGCCCGCGAGTGCCGCCACATGGGCGATGCCGTTGCCCATCTGGCCCGAGCCGATCACGCCGACAGTCTTGATGTTCAAAGCCATTTGATTTTCAACACCATGGTTTCATCTCTTTATGGGCTCGCGGTTTGCGCCCTCGCAAGAAAGCGAGCCCACCTCATTCATGCACGCCGCCGCCGGAGAACCGTTTCCCGGATCGGTGCCGTTTACTTGCCGAGTTTGGCCAGTTCGTCAGTCAGTTCCGGCACCGCCTGATACAGATCGGCGACGAGGCCATAATCAGCGACCTGGAAGATTGGCGCGTCCTCGTCCTTGTTGATCGCGACGATCACCTTGGAATCCTTCATGCCGGCGAGATGCTGGATCGCGCCGGAAATCCCGATGGCGATGTAAAGCTCGGGGGCGACCACCTTGCCGGTCTGGCCGACCTGCCAGTCGTTTGGCGCATAGCCCGCATCGACCGCGGCGCGCGATGCACCGACGCCCGCGCCGAGCTTGTCGGCAAGCGGCTCGATGTACTTGGTGAAGTTCTCGCGGCTTTGCATCGCGCGGCCGCCCGAGACGATGATCTTCGCCGAGGTCAGTTCGGGACGATCCGACTTCGCGACTTCCTCGCCGACGAAGCTCGAAAGGGCTGGATCGGCGGCGGCGGCCGCATTCTCGACTGACGCCGAACCACCCTCGCCTGCGGCCTGGAACGTCGAGGTGCGGACAGTGATGACCTTCTTGGCATCCTTGCTCTTGACGGTCTGGATCGCATTGCCGGCGTAGATCGGCCGCTCGAACGTATCGGGCGACACCACCTTGATGATTTCCGACACCTGCATCACATCCAGCAGCGCCGCGACGCGCGGCATCACGTTCTTGAAGCGCGATGTTGCGGGCGCCACGATCGCATCGTAGCTGCCAGCCAGCGAGACGATCAGCGCGGCGAGCGGCTCGGCAAGGTCGTGTTCGTAAATCGGGTCGGAAGCCAGCAACACCTTGCCGACACCCTTCAGCTTGGCCGCCGCATCCGCCGCTGCCTTGGTCCCCTGCCCGCCACCGGCGACCAGCACATGAACGTCCGCACCGAGCTGGCTGGCGGCAGTCAGCGCCTTGTTGGTGGAGTCCTTGAGAACGTCGTGATGGTGTTCTGCAATCAAGAGCGTCGTCATCAGAGAACCCCGGCTTCGTTCTTGAGTTTGGAAACCAGATCGGCGACAGAACCGACCTTGACGCCCGCCTTGCGGCCCGGCGGCTCCGATGTCTTCAGGATTTCAAGCCGCGGCGCGAGATCGACGCCGTAACCCTCGGCGGTTTTCTCATCAATCGGCTTCTTCTTCGCCTTCATGATGTTCGGCAGGCTCGCATAGCGCGGCTCGTTCAGCCGCAAATCGGTGGTAACGATCGCGGGTCCTTTGAGCTTGATGGTCTGCAAGCCGCCATCGACTTCGCGCGTCACCTTGAAGTCGGAACCGTCGACCTCGACTTTGAAGGCGAATGTCGCCTGCGACCAGCCGAGCAGCGCCGCCAGCATCTGGCCGGTCTGGTTGGAGTCGTCATCGATTGCCTGCTTGCCGAGCAGGATCAGGCCCGGTTTTTCTTCTGTGGCAATGGCCTTCAAAATTTTCGCGACAGCCAGCGGCTCGGCAGCGGTATCGGTCTTCACCAGAATGCCGCGGTCAGCGCCCATGGCGAGCGCGGTGCGAATGGTTTCGGTCGCCTGCTGCGGTCCGATCGACGCGACGACGACCTCGGTCGCCTTGCCCGCCTCTTTCATGCGAAGCGCTTCCTCGACGGCGATTTCGTCGAACGGATTCATCGACATCTTGACGTTGGCGAGTTCGACGCCCGAACCGTCACTCTTGACACGAATCTTGACATTGTAATCGACGACACGTTTGACCGGTACCAGAACCTTCATGGGCCTCTTTCGCAGCTAATCGTGAGTGTGGCCGCGGAACCTAAAGGCCCAGCCTAGCGCGGTCAACGCGCGAGAAGCGGAATTTATCCCCGTTTTTGCGGTTCTGAAACGCCTGTTCCGGCTAGCGGAGTGGATTTGGCATTCGCCACCATCTATCCGCAAACTCGACAAGCGAATGCCAAATCCAAAACTCCGCTAGCAACTTATATCTGCTAGTGGTCTTTTGATTCTAACATTCGCTCACAACAATGCCGATCCCGAAGGCGAATGTTAGAATCGGACCACTAGCGATTTTGGCCCGGCACCCAGAGCACATCGCCCGCCCCCCGGCTGTTCAATGTGCGGCTCGACACAAACAGAAAATCGGAAAGCCGATTCATATATTGGATGGCGGCATCGTTGACCGGCTCGTCCGGCTGAGCCGCCAGTTCCACCATGATCCGCTCGGCGCGGCGGCAAACCGTGCGCGCCATGTGAAGGTGTGCGGCGGCAGCGGTTCCACCAGGCAGGACGAATGAACTGAGCGGCGTCAAATCCGCGTTCAGCCTGTCGATGTCCTGCTCAAGACGGCTAACCTGCGTCGCCAGCAGGCGCAAGCGCTCCGCCTTGTCCGGCCGCTGCGGCACCGCCAGATCCGCGCCGAGATCGAACAGATCGTTCTGAATCAAGCCGAGCATGCGATCGATCGCCTCGCCGTCGCCGAGCGCGCCCTTGAGTTGAAGGCGCACGAGGCCGATTGCAGCATTGGTCTCATCGACCGTTCCATAGGCGGAGATTCGCAGATCGTATTTCGGACGCCGCTCGCCGCTGCCGAGCGCGGTGGTTCCGTCATCGCCGGTGCGGGTGTAGATGCGGTTGAGGACGACCATCAGGGTATGATCCCGAAATGCTTGTCCCGGGCTCGAGCCGGGACGGACTAACGATTCCTGACCGGATCATGCCCGAAAAAACGAGCACGTCCTAGTGCGGCGGGTTTGCTTCCGAAAACGGGATGCGAAGGTTAGAATCCGACCACTAGTTCCGGCCACCGAGCACCCAGACCGCGAGCATCGCGATCACGATGGCGACGAACTGCAATAACACACGCAACCGCATCAGCCGCTGCGACGTATTTGGCGAGCCCCCCCGCATCATGTTGAGCAGGCCGAGAACGAGCACCACAGCAACCGCGCCGACTGCGAGAGGAAGAATGATGGTGGAGAGAACCGAGCCCATGGCCGCTTACATAACACCGGCAGCACGGGGATGCCATAACACGACGCTGTCCGCGCCGGGCACGTTCGCGTTGGCGTCCGCCACCAAGCTGCCGTATATTTTGCAAAGCGACTGCCGCGGTCCGGGGGAACGGTGAAGCAAATCCGCTACGTTTTCGACGTTGGGCTGGACGCCTTCTATGCCTTCCTCGCCGACGACGGCTGGGCAATCGCAAGCCATATCGCGCTGTCCGCCCTGATGGCGCTGTTTCCGTTCCTGATCGTGATGACATCGCTTGCCGGTTTCTTCGGCAGCCAGCAACTGGCCGATCAGGCCGTCGAGCTGATGCTGGAGACCTGGCCGCAACAGGTGGCCAATGCATTGTCCGGAGAAATTCACAACGTCCTGACCGGCGCCAGCGGTCAGGCACTCACCGTCGGCGTTGCGCTTGCGATCTATTTCGCATCGAACGGCATCGAAAGCCTGCGCGTCGCGCTGAACCGCGCTTATGGCGTGACCGAGCCGCGAAGCTGGTACTGGCTGCGGCTGGAATCGATCGGCTACACGCTGGTGGCGGCGATGGCTTCGCTCGCGCTTGCGTTTCTCATCGTGCTCGGGCCGCTGCTGATCGCAGCGGCGCGGCGTTATATTCCGCTGAGAGTCGAATCCAACGAGAGCCTGCTCGAAATCGCGCGCTATGCCATTGCGATCGTCTCTCTGATCGCGGCGCTCTTCATGGTGCATGCATGGCTGCCGGCGGGGCGGCGGAGCTTCATGCAAATCCTGCCGGGCATCGTCGTGACGATGGTGGCTTCGCTGATCTCGGGCATGGTGTTCGGCGAATATCTGGCACGTTTCGCTGAAAACTACGTCACCACCTATGCCGGTCTCGCATCGGTGATGATCGCACTGGTGTTTCTCTACTTCATCGCGGCGATCTTCGTTTATGGCGGCGAGCTCAACGCGGCGATCATGAAGTCGCGGAAGTCGCCCGGCGGGTCGCAGCCAGAAGCGTCGCCGCCAATGAGCGCGGACTCACTGGTTTGACCAGAAACGCATCGGCGCCGGCGGCAAGCGCCTGGACCTCATCGCTGTTGCGGCCGGAGACGCCGATCACGGCGACGCGCCGCTGAGGGCCTCGAAGCGCCCGCACCTGCCGGATCGCCTCGACGCCATTGATGCCGGGCAGCACCATATCCATCAGCACCACGTCGAAATCGCCGGCGGCAACGCGCTCCGCTGCCGCCTCGCCGCGGCCGATGAATTCCGTGGTGTGGCCAAGTTCGTTGAGAATCGCATTCAGCACCACGCGGCCGAACGGATTGTCTTCGACGCTGAGGATGCGCAAACCTGCCGAGGGACCGGAGCGCCTGTCGGTTGTCGCGAATGGGGCGTCCGGCAATTCGGCGTGCTTGACCATCACCGTCAGTGTAAACGACGTCCCGCCGTCCGGCCGCGACGCCGCGACGATATCGCCGCCCATCGCGCGGGCAATCTGCTTGACCGACGACAGGCCGAGACCGGCGCCGCCGAAACGCGACACGATCGTTACATTGGCTTGCGAGAACGGCCGGAACAGCCGTTTGATTTCGGCCAGCGACAATCCGATTCCGCTGTCGGAGATCGTGAACGTCAGCACGATGCGGCCGCCGCTGCCGCGGTTTGACGTCGCCGTCAGCGCGACCTCGCCGCGCTCGGTGAACTTCACGGCATTGTCGATCAGGTTTTCCAGCGCCGCCCGAAGCCGAATTTGGTCGCCGATCGCGAACGCCGGCAGACTGTCCGAAATCGAAATCGACGCGCGAAGTCCCTTCGCTGCGGCGCGTCCCGCCAGCGAATCGCCAGCGATCCGCGCCAGCGCGCCGAGATCGAAAAAATCCTGCCGCACGCCGAGCCCGGCGCGGCCGTTGCGCGCTGCATCGACGAACAGGGTCGCAAGCCCGGCGAGATGCTCGGCGCCGGCCTTGATGGTGTCGACCCAGCGGCGTTCGCGTTCGTCGAGTTCTGAGGTCGCGAGCAGATCGCTGACCGCAAGTATCCCCGTCAGGGGCGTGCGGACTTCGTGCGCGAAAGCGGCGAGCGCGGCTTCCACAACGTTCTGCCTCGAGGCGGACGCGGCTTTTGAACGGCGGCGGGAGATGGCCTTTTTCAGCGCAGTTTTGGGCTTGCGGCCACGCGGCTTCGCTGTTGTCTTTCGCGCGCTGGCTTTGCGTTTGAGACGCGATTTCGCCGCCATGATTCCCCCATTCGCCATCATGGCAGGGGCTCATGCGCGAGTCACGCCGTTGGCATTACCGTCAACCGGCTTCGGCGCCGGCCATTCGGCGGACATCAGCAGGAGAAAAACCTTCTGCTCGCAATGCGCGAAGCGCCGTCGACTGGCTCGATTTTGCGAGCTTTGCTCCGCTTGCGTCGCGCACCAGCGCGTGGTGCTGGTAAACCGGCTCCGGCAGGCCGAGCAGCCGCTGCAACAGCCGGTGGACGCTGGTGGCCCAGAAAAGGTCCTGCCCCCGCACCACATGGGTCACCCCTTGCAGCGCATCGTCGACGACCACCGACAGATGGTAACTGGCTGGTGTTTCCTTACGGCCGAGAACGACGTCACCCCACACCTGCGGCTGCGCCGCAACCATTCCGGTTTCGCCCTGCGGACCCTCGCCTTGTTCGGTCCAGATGAGATGACGGGCGCGATGCATCGCGGCTTCAACTTTGAGGCGTAACGCAAATGGCAATCCGGATTGCTCAAGCCGCTCCTGTTCCGAGGTGGATTGCGCCGCGCCCGCGCCGGGATAAAGCGGCGCGCCATCGGGATCGCGCGGCCATCTGCCGAGCGCATCGCGCTGTGCAACGAGGCGCGCGATTTCTGCCCGACTTTCAAAACTCTTGTAAAGCAGTCCTTCGCGATCGAGCCGCGACAGCGCCTCGCGATACAGATCGAAATGCTCCGACTGCCGCCGTACCGGGCGCTCCCACGACAGCCCTAGCCAGTCGAGATCCTCGCAGATTGCAGCCTCAAATTCCGGGCGGCAGCGCGCGGTATCGATATCCTCGATCCGCAACAGAAACCGCCCGCCACTCGCCCGCGCCAGATCGAAGTTCAGCAACGCCGAGCGCGCATGGCCGAGATGCAGATAGCCATTCGGACTGGGGGCAAATCGGAAAACGGGTGGCGGCATTGATACTCTTTAACAGACGTGCTGATCCTAGACACCGATGACCATTCGTCTCAAAACGCAAGCCGATCTGGAAGACGCGCTGGCGGCGCTGCTCAGGCTCGACCCGCGGCTGGTTCCCGTGATGGAGATCGCCGGCATGCCGGCGTTACGGCAACGCGAACCTGGATTCGCCGGGCTGGCGGCGATCGTCTGCGGCCAGCAGCTTTCCACAACTGCAGCGGCGGCGATCTGGGGGCGGGTAAGTGCTGCGTTCGATCCGTTTCATCACGACGCTCTCAAGGCGGCACGCACCGACAAGCTCGGGCGGCTCGGACTGTCGGCGGCGAAAATCAAGACGCTGAAGATCATCGCCCGCGAACTCGCCGCCGAGCGGCTCAATCTCGATGTGCTGGCCGAGCAGGATGCAGACGCCTCACATCATACGCTGACGCAACTCCATGGCATCGGACCGTGGACCGCGGATATCTACTTGCTGTTTTGTCTGGGCCACGGCGATGCATGGCCCGCGGGCGACCTTGCGATTCAGGAAGCGATGCGAATAGGCCTTGGCCTCAAGGCTCGTCCGACCGTGAAGCAGATGGGCCCGCTCGCGGACATCTGGCGGCCGATGCGCGGAGCTGCCGCGCACCTGTGGTGGGCTTACTATCATGCGGTGAAACGGCGCGAGGGTGCGATTGCGGCGAAGCCGGCAACGAAGCCCATCTCCGGCCGCCAAGTCACAACGTCCGCGCAAAAGCGGCTGCGGGAAAAACCAATCAAAGCATCCTGACAGCACAAGAGGCGGGAAGCGGGAAGCCAACACACGGCCGCGTGAGCCTTCTTCCTGGCTCATTTTGTCGATGGCGCCGTGGCTTGCCGCATGAAACGCGCGCATACGCCGGACCTATGCCTCTTCACAATGCCGTCACGCTGCCTGTAGTATGTGAGCCGGTAGCTGCTTCGGCGGCATAACTGGAGGCCGGGAGCGTTACTTGAACGCACATGTCCCTAACGGCGGTTGGCCGGCGCTGGTCCTGAACGCGGACTTCCGCCCGCTCAGTTACTACCCGCTCTCGCTGTGGTCGTGGCAAGACGCGATCAAGGCGGTGTTCCTCGACCGCGTCAATATCGTCGCGAACTACGATCAGGCGGTCCACAGCCCCTCTTTCGAAATGCTGCTGCCGAGCGTGGTGTCGCTCAAGTCGTTCGTGAAGCCGACGACGCATCCCGCCTTCACCCGGTTCAACGTTTTCCTGCGCGACCGCTTCACCTGCCAGTATTGCCATTCGCAGGACGATCTCACCTTCGATCACATCCTGCCGCGCTCGAAGGGCGGACAGACGACGTGGGAAAATGTCGTCGCCGCTTGCTCGCCGTGCAACCTGCGCAAGGGCAACATGACGGTGGCGCAAGCGCGGATGTATCCGCGTCAGCATCCGTTCGCGCCGACGGTGCATCAGCTTCATCGCAACGGCCGGCTGTTTCCGCCCAACTACCTTCACGATAGCTGGCTCGACTATCTTTACTGGGACACCGAGCTCGATCCGTAAAGCCGGATTGCCGGCGCCCGCAACGGCGGCATTGCCCGGCCATCCGCGATGCTACGCCGCATTCTTTGGCATGTCCTTTGCTCGTTATGATCCCGGCAGGTCAATTCTGGCGCGGGGAGCAGCAGGGCATGGCCGATTTCAGCAAAGCAACGATGACTTTTCTTTTTATCGGAAACGCGATTGTACTCGCCGTTCTGTTGATCTGGGCATTCTGGTCGCTCGAGCAGTGGCGCGTGCGCAAGGACATCTTGCGCCGGATCGACCCGTTCGATGTCCGCAGGCGAATTCGGTCGAGATAAACGAAAAATGGCCGGGCGATGCCCCGGCCATTTCGTAACAAGATTGCCTTTCGGAATCCCGATCAGCGGATCGCTATCGGATTGATCATGCTTTGCACCGCTCCCTTGAACCGCGGCTGGCCGAGCACGAACAGGAATTCGTAGGCCTTGTCCTTGGCGAGTTCTGCCGTGTCCATGTTTTCCAGAATGTAGGTGCCGTTCATCGCCAGCAGAATCTGATGCACCTCGAAGATGTTCTTGGATTCGAACGGCAGCACCTCAAGGCCCCACGTATCGGCGCCGACCGCCACAACGCCTTTGCCAATAAGATACTTGGCGCCTTCCACACCCAGACCGGGCTCACCCGAATTGTAGCGCTTGTCGTCCTTGCCGATCAGGCTGACCCAGCCGGTATGAAACAGAACCACGTCGCCCTGACGGATTTCAACGCCCTGCTTCTTGGCTACCTCTTCGATCTCCTTCACGTTGAAGGCCGTGCCTTCCTTGACGACATCGGTGCCGTAATGCGCAGCCATGTCGAGCAGCACGCCGCGCGCAACGATCGGCGGCACCTTTTCGATGCCGAGCTTCTTCAGGCCCGTCGGATCGGCGAAGTCGGCGAGCTTGTTCCCGTTGTAGTAGACGTGCTCGACGCCGATATGACCGAGCCCATCGAGCTGGCTGCCAACGCCGACCCATCCCTCGATGATGTCATCGTTGTATGTGGTCTTGCTCGGCCCCAGACCCGGGATGCCGGCCTGACCGGGCTGAACCACCGTGATCTTGAAGGCGCGCGGCGGATATGCCGGGGTTTTCGAGTCGACCGCGATGCCGAGCGCGTAAGTCTTGCCGGTCTTCACGAGCGAGGCAGCCTTCACCACGAGTTCGGGGGTCATGTAATTGGCTGCGCCGATCTCGTCGTTCGGCCCCCATTTCGATTTGGTCCAGTCCTGCGCAACGGCCGGGACAGCCATCAGCAGTACTGCGGATACACCAGACGCGATTGTCTTCAGCATCGATCGTCCTCCCTTGAACGGCATCGTTGACTGATGCCCGATTGCTTGTTGGTTTCG
This sequence comes from Hyphomicrobiales bacterium, assembly GCA_021732215.1. Taxonomy (GTDB): domain Bacteria; phylum Pseudomonadota; class Alphaproteobacteria; order Rhizobiales; family Xanthobacteraceae; genus SG-bin9. The sequence continues at coordinate 340,601 of JAKFVL010000006.1, read as the reverse complement.
ATCAGAAAAAGTATGAGACACGATATGCGACCATCGCATTATGAAAGCAGTGCGACTTTTCGCCATTGAATTCTGACGGTTGATTCGAATTTTCGCGGCGCTCGCGGTTGCAGCAAAAGCCAGTCGCAGCGATGCGTCGCTGAAAGCATTCCGCCACGAGGAACTTTCGCACCGCAGCGGCGTTCTTACCCTGGAATTCACTTACCCTGTAATTCAGCGGCATGGTCATTGCGATCATGCGCCGAACGGAGGATTCATCGATGCGCACTTTTTTCGGAATGATTCTTGGCGCGCTCCTGACTGTCGTATTCGTGTATGCCTATGACTCGGCATCGACCAGCAGCACCACAACAGCCAATGCCCGCACCATTGTAAACTGGGACGTGGCTGCGGCTGACTGGGAGATTCTGAAGACCCGCACCCGGGAAAGCTGGAACAAGCTCACCCAGGACGCCAAGGGCTAACAATCATCATTGGCTGACATTTCAAGACCGGCAGGCCGCTTTCGAGCGGCCTGTCTTGTTTCACTTCAGCAACAGCGTCACCGCAACAGGCACCAGCAGCGAGGTGACCAGTGCGTTCAGACTCATCGCAATGCCGGCGAACACGCCCGCAACCTCATCGACCTGAAATGCACGCGCGGTGCCGATGCCGTGCGACGCCAACCCCGCCGCAAAACCACGCGCGCGGAAGTCCGTGATGCCCAGACGATTCATCATCGGTGTGACCACGATCGCCCCCATGATCCCCGTGAGCACGGTGGCAACCGCGGTCAGCGCCGGGCTTGCGCTCAGCGACTCGCTGATGCCCATGGCGACCCCCGCGGTGACCGATTTTGGCGCAAGCGACAGCACGACGTTTCGCGGCAGGCCCATCGCTTCGGCCAGCAACACCACCGAACCGATCGCCGACACGCTGCCGACGACCAGCGCGGCCAGCATGGGCAGGATCGCGGCCATCACGGCCTTGCGATTCTCGTAAAGCGGAATCGCGAGCGCCACAGTCGCGGGACCAAGCAGAAAGTGAACGAACTGCGCACCGCTGAAATAGGTTTCGTAGCGAGTCCCGGTCAGCCACAGGAATGCCGCAAGAATCCAGATCGAATGCAGCACCGGGTTTGCCAGTGGATGACGGCTGGTCGCGCGAGAAAGCGCATCGGCGATGACGTACACGAAAAGGGTGATCGTCAGCCACAACAGCGGCGTCTGCGACAGGTAGACCCACAGCGAGAACGGCGGCTGGGTCATGAGGCGCGACTCGCACGCCGCTTCATCAGCCTGCTGACGATCAGAAATGTACCCGCCGTGATGAAAAGCGTCGCGACGACCGACACGGCGAGAGCGACGACGATGGCCCAGCCGTGCTCAAGCAGCACATTGATGAGCTGGACAATGCCGACGCCGGCCGGGATGAACAGCAGCGACAGATTTGCAAGCAATCCCCGCGCGACGCCGACGACGGCGTCACCCTTGAGCGGCCCGAACGCAGCGGACGGAAACCGATCCCGCAGCAGCAACAGCAGCAGCATGAACAGCAACCCGAGCACCGGACCCGGTACGGGGACGCCCAATGCACGCACGATGGCTTCGCCTGCCAGCTGACAAATGAGGATAACGCAAAGCCCCGCAATCATGCGCTGGATATTCCGATTGATATCGTCTCATGAGGCGCGGCGGCGGCAAGGCTGTCAACGCCCGAAGCCGCATTCGGCCATGTGCGGAGATCACTGCTGCGATCCGCGATAGAGATCCGCCACACTTTTCCAGATCGTATCCTTGAATTGCGTTGCCGGCGGGCTGGGCAGGAAGATCGGCGGCGGAACGCGGCGCTGGCAGTTCTCCACCAGCCGCATCATCCATACCTCGCCATCGGTAAAGTAGAGATCGCCGCCGCCGTTGCGGCCGCGCAAGGTCGGTCCGATGCCGGTGACCTGGTAGCGCGCCGCGATCATGCCCGCTTTCTGAAGATCGGTCTCGATCAGCGCGCGGTCGAGATCGATGTCCGGGCCGATGTGATGGGTGATTTCGCCGGTGTAGCGGCTCAATCCCACGCTGCGATCGAACGTGACGGCGCCGAGCCAGACCGGGCGGCCTTCGCTGCCGTCCTTCAGGACCTCCCACAATCGCAAATGGTGACGCTGATCGGCGCTGCCGCCGACCGGCTTCTCGAAGGCAATGTCCTGGTGACGGCCGGCATAATACAGGTTGCTGACCGGGGCCTTCGGATACGGCCGATCGAGCGCGACGCTCTCGGAAATCTCGAGGCTCGATTTGAACGTGATCGGATCGGCGGGCAGCCAGCCTGCCTTGCCCATGGCGCAGAGAATGTCGTTCATCGATCCGACAAAACCGATGTTGATCGGATCGCCCAGAATGCCCTGCGCGGTGGTGGTGACCATCGGCAAGCCGTCGAGCTTGCGCTGGTGCTCGTAGTGCCGCCACAGCGCCGGCACCGTGAGGTAGGCGACCAGCAAATATCCGCCAACGATCCCGACGATCCACGAGAACGCGCGGATCGCCTTCGATTTGTGGCGTGCGACGAAGCTCACGCGGCCAGGATCATGGCGAAGCGATCACACAGCAGGGATCACGCTTTCAGCTTCTTGTTGCATTCGCTGTAATAGCCGCCGCCCTTCTGAATCCACTTCAGGCCGCCGTTAGCGTTGGCCGCCTTGTTGGCGTTGTACTGGTCAAGGCAGGTCTTCATGCGCTGCCTGGCTTCCTTTTCCTTGGCGTATTTCGGCGAGATCGCGGTCGGGAATACGGCAGGCCCGGAGGGTTTGGCATCTTCCTTCTTTTCCTTCCTGGTGCTCTTGGCAGGCTTCGATTCCGATTTCGCCTCCGGCTTCGCCTCGGATTTGGCTTGCGCGACCTGTTGCGCAACCTGGACCGGAGCTTCCGCAGGCTTCACGGCCGTATCCTCCGCGCCGCATTGCGATTTGCGGAATTCGTTCCATGTCTGGCTGCCAAGCGTTCCGGCAGCTTTCGCTGCGCCGTATCTGGCGCTGCATTCCTGCAAAGTCAGCGCCTGAACCGGCGATGTCGTGACGACCATTGTCCCGGCCACCAGCGCGCCCGCGGCGATGAGGTATCCCGACAGTGTTCTCATTTGTGTCTCCTCCCAAAGCCCATACGAGCCGAGCCTATTCTAGCGCGTTCTGAAAAAAATGAAGTACGGCTTTTAGGGATGGACTCTGGGCCCGCCCGTCCTGCAACGCCGGGGCGGCCGACTGCATTCATGCGGCGCGCGCCATGCGCCAGTGGAGTGGATTTGACGTTCGCTACCCATCTTGCCGCGGACTCGCCATGCGAACGTCAAATCCTGAACTCCACCAGAATCTGATACTTGCTGGTGGTCCTTTGATTCTGACATTCGCAAGAGTGCCTCCGAGACGGGATGCGAATGTTAGAATCGGACCACTAGCGCATTTGTCGCCTCACGCCGGATTTGCCATAAAGGCATGCTTCGTTTCACCTTGAGCTGGATCGCGCGATCAAACTCCCTTTCCTCTCCCGCTCCGATATCCTTCATGCCGCCGAAGCCATCGCGATCGGCGCGGCAGGCGGCTTGCTGTTCGCAGCGATCCATTTGCCTGGCGGTTTGATTTCGGGCGCGATGATCGCGGTCGGGGCTGCCGCGATGGCGGGACGGCCGCTGGCGATGCCGCCGCTGATCGTGCAAACCATCCTGATGACGCTCGGCGTCTCGCTCGGCTCGATGGTGACACCGGAATTGATATCCGGCATGGCGCGATATCCCGCCAGTATCGCGCTGCTCGCCGCGGCGACGTTCTGCGCGACGTTTGCGTCGAGCTTCTATTTGCAGCGCATTCATGGCTGGGACCGCACCTCGGCGCTTCTGGCCGGCACGCCCGGCGCGCTGTCGCAGATCACCATGCTCGCCAACGAGAAGGGCGCCGATGTAGCCGGCATCGCCGTCGTTCAGACGTTTCGGGTCATCGTATTGACGGCGGCGCTGCCGATCCTGCTGGCGCTGACCGGCACCGCGGGACTATCGGCTGTCTCCGGCCAGTTCGAGACAGCCCCCGTCTGGGCGCTGATCCTGCTCGCCGCGACCGCGGTGCTGGTGTCGTATGTGCTGCACCGGTTGAATTTCCCTGCGAGCTGGATGTTCGGCGCGATGCTTGGATCGGCAGTGCTGCACGGCACAGGTTTCGTTCATGGCGGCCTGCCACGCGAACTTTACGCCGCGGCACTGATCGGCATCGGCACCCTGATCGGAACGCGCTTCGCCAGAATCCGCGTCCGCACCTTCGTCAGCCATCTGAAGGCGGCGCTCGGCTCGTTTCTGATCGCCGCCTCGATCTCCGCAATTTTCGTCGCCTTTATGGTGCTGGTGATCGGCGCATCATTCAGCGACACGGTGGTGGCGTTCGCGCCGGGTGCGATGGACGCGATGCTGGCGCTGGCGCTGACGCTGCACATCGATCCGCTGTTTGTCGGCGCTCATCATCTGTCGCGATTCATGTTCGTGTCGATCACGACGCCCGGCATCGTTCATCTGTTCGGCAAGCCACAAGTGGATGCGGACGACTAGCGCGAACGCCCGTTCGGCCATTGCGAGGAGCATCGACGAGCATCAGCGACGAAGCAATCCAGAGGCCGTGGTATGGACTGGATTGCTTCGCGGAGCCTGTCATCAGGCTCGCCCAAGGCGAGACCCGGTGGCTCGCAATGACGATGGCGGACGACCAGCTTATCTCGCGGCTCGCACACCCCGCGCGGCGATCGCCGCGATCATCAGCGAGATCAGCACGTTGTATCCGGCCAGCGACAGACCGAGGAAACGCCACTGCACCTCGTCGCAGCGCACGACTTTCACTTTTCCGATGCGGTCCAGCAGGCTGCCTGAATTCAGATCGATCATCGGCCCCGAGCAGTCGCTCGGACCGGGCCAGAAGCCCCACTCGACGCCGGCGTGATAGAGCGCGAGACCCGCATTCGCCAGCATCGCCAGTGCGATCATGGCAAATCCGATCGCAACGGTCCGGCGGCTGACGCGGCCGGACGCGATCGCCACCGCCGCCGCGAGCGGGATCGCAACGTAATAGGCGTAGCGCTGTTCAAGACAGAGCGGACAGGGCTTCAACCCGAGCACGAGCTGGAAAAACCACGCGCCTGCCAGCGTTGCGAGCGCCAGCGCGAACACGGTCCACGCCAGCCCCGTGGCGCCGAGCACGCCCGGCCGCTCGGTATTGAAAGACGAGTCAATTCCAGTGGTCACGGCGGCAATCCCGTTGCCGAGCATGATCCGGAAAAGTGGGCGCCGGCTTTCCGAAAAGATCATGCTCCAATCAAAACATGAACCGTGGTAAACCGGACCGCCGCCGCTGTCGAGCATTCGCCCTTCGCGGGGTGCGCACATCCGGTTGACCGGCGGCGGTCGATCAATTGTGTGGACGTCGTTTTTCTTTTATTTGGAGCATGATCTGATCCGAAAACCGGTTTCCTCTTTTCGGGATCATGCTCTATAGTCCGCCGGCTTCGCGACCCGTTTTCACAGGTGTCACGATTGCCCCTGTGGCGGAATTGGTAGACGCGCTCGACTCAAAATCGAGTTCCGCAAGGAGTGCTGGTTCGATTCCGGCCAGGGGCACCAAACACTCTTCTCATAGCGACTCATAGATTCTCAAAAGCCACTGCAGCACAGCCGCTTCTGGAATTTTTCCGTGATCTGTCACATCGTGACGGCGCAGTTGCCGCAACGATCGTACTCTTTGCTACCCATTTCAATTTCTCCTTTACGTCGGCGCGCTCCACGCTGGCCGATCCTCCTGCTCCGAATAATTGATCCGGCCGGCAACCATACTTCGGCACCGGACTGAAACGATTGATCCGGGATGAAAAGCTCCTGATCGATTCTGTACCCGTCAGTTTGGGCTGTGCCCAATTGGCAATGTGGCTCGATCTGGCTAGTCTGGAGGGCATGCTGACGCCACGACGCGCGATCGAGATTGCTCTGGAGCTAAACTGGAGTCGGTTGTTCGGCTATGCTCGCGCGCTGACAAACGACGCCGATGACGCGCGCGATTTGATTCAGCAGGCCGCGCTCAATGCGCTCGCCAGTCTCAATGCGCCGATCGACCAGAATGCGGCCCGCGCGTGGCTTTTCAAGATTGTTCGGAATGCCTGGATAGATCAACACCGGCGCAGGGTGATTCGGGCTGATGTTGGCTTCACGCTTCCGGTTGAAGGTATTTGGAGTTTCGACGATCAGGTGATTGCCGAAATCACGGTGAGACAGGGTCTAGGCAAGATCGATCCGCTCTACCGCGAGGTCATCGAACTCGTCGATTTGTGGGGTTTCCAGTACGCGGATGTAGCCACCGTTCTCGATATTCCTATCGGAACGGTCATGAGCAGACTGAGCCGCGGACGCTTGTCACTATTGGAAGTGATCGCCGAAGACAATTTAAGGCCGATGCAGTCATTGCGAGGCCAGCGGAAATGACCATAGATGAGACCGAGATGACCTGGGGTATCCTGAACGCCTATGTCGATGGAGAGCTTGATCTCATCACGTCGGCCCAAGTCGCGGCAGCGGCGGCACAAGACGCGAGGCTGGCCGCACGCATCGCTACTTTGTCGAAGTTGAAGGCCAGCACAATCGCTCTCGAAAATCCGGTGAGCCAAGTTCCTCCATTGCCATATGGATTCAGACAACATCGCCGTGCGTCATGGCGCGTTTATGGGATTGCGGCGGGTCTGGCGCTGTTTATAGCGATTGGCCTGTTGGCTTGGCTCTATCTTGGTTCACGCGCTGATCACGACTGGCTTGATGCTGCCTTGACTGCGCAGCGGCATTGGATCGAATCCGCGTCGAAGCACGACGTTGGAGGTACTCCGATCGTCATCATTGGCGTAACCAGGGCTGCGCGGCCTCTTGACCTTTCTGACGCTGAACTCAAGCTTGTTTACGTCGCAGCAGCGCCGCCGCTGGCTGGAAGCGAGCCCATGTTAATCGGTTACCGTGGCCCGCATGGATGCATGGTAGGATTGTGGATCGGTTTACCACAGGCTGGCGTCGGCCCGGTGCCCCAGCAATTCGACACCGGTGAAATTCGTGTCCGAGCCTGGCGCGACCAAAGCACCGGCTACGCCCTTATGTCCAAGGGGATGAACCCTGCCCGGATCGATCGGCTGGCCGAGGCCGTGGCGCGCCTCGCGGACCCGAAGCAATTAATCGATGATAGCGTGCGCTTTGCATTGCGGGATGTGACCAAGACCGGGGCGGCCTGCACAGTCTAAAGCAGCATCTGGAATAAAAACGGCGTGTCGTGCGTTTCATCTTCTTGCGGGAATATGTCCCGGGACCAGGAGGATGCATGTTGGATGATCTGCTGAATCGTCGCTTCTTTCTTGGCAGTGCTGCCGCCGTCGGTGCCGGGATGGTTGGCGCACTTCCAGCCGTAAGCACTGGCAAGGCATTCGCCCAAGCCGCAGCTCCTGCTGCGCCGAAAGGCCCGCAGTACCTCAAATATCCCGGAAAGAACGACCAGCTCGTGCTGCTCGGAGATAGGCCACTGGTCGCGGAAACGCCGGAAAACCTGCTCGACGACGACACGACGCCCACCGAAAAGCTGTTCGTGCGCAACAACGGTCAGATTCCCGAGGAAGTCAAAGACCCCGACCAGTGGAAATTCGTCATCGACGGCGAAGTCAAAAACAAAGTCGAGATGACGCTTGGCGAACTGAAATCCAAATTCAAACCCGTGACCCGGCGCATCGTGCTGGAATGCGGCGGTAATGGCCGCTCCTTCTTTTCTCCAGAAACGCGGGGCAATCAGTGGACCAACGGCGGAGTCGGCTGTCCCGAATGGACTGGCGTGCGGCTAGCCGACGTTCTCAAGATAGCCGGCGTAAAGCCGTCCGCGGTTTTTACCGGGCACTATGGCTCCGACCCGCATCTTTCCGGCGACGCTGGCAAGCAGGCAATTTCCCGCGGGGTGCCGATCAAGAAGTTGATGGATGAAAACAATCTGTTGGTCTGGGCGCTCAACGGGCAGCCGCTGCCGAACATTCACGGCGGACCATTGCGGTTGATCATACCCGGATGGCCGGGCTCGGTCTCGGCGAAATGGCTGACGCGCATCTGGGTCCGCGATCGATATCACGACGGTCAAGGCATGGGGCAGTTCTCATACCGCGTCGCCGTCAAACCGATGGTGCCGGGCGACAAGGCAGACGAAAAGAATTTCCGCGATCTCGAATCGATGCCGGTGCGCTCGATCATTACCAGCCCTGCGAATGGCGCAAAGATCGCGGCAGGGACCAAGGACATAAAATTGCGGGGCGCGGCCTGGGCCGGTGATCTCACGGTGAAGCTGGTCGAGGTCTCGACTGATTTCGGCGCGACCTGGACGAAAGCGAAGCTCCAGGCGCCGAAGAACAAGTATGACTGGCAGCGATGGACGTCAGTCGTGAAGCTTCCGTCCGACGGTTACTACGAAATCTGGACGCGCGGAATCGATTCAAGAGGCGTTGCTCAGCCGCATATTGCCGGGTCTTGGAATCCGCAAGGTTATGGTGGCAACCAAATGCATCGCGTTGCGGTTTTGGTGGGCTGATGCGGCGCGCTTGGTTGGCAATCTCGGGCACGGCCCTCGTCGTACTCGTAACATCTATTGTGCAACAGCTTCATGCGCAAACGCAGCAGCCTGGCTTCGTCCAGCGTGAAGAGGCCCCGGAGGAATTTCCGTCCGGGGCGGGGCGCGACGAGACGTTCTACGCCTGCACGGCATGTCACGGCTTCCAACTCGTCGCCCAGCAAGGCATGAACCGCCGGCAATGGGACGAGTCGGTTGCGTTGATGTCGCAGAAGCACAATATGCCGCCGCTCGACGACAAGGATCGCGAAACAATATTGAACTATCTCGAAACGTCATTCCCACCGCGCGCGGCACCACGCGGCGGTTGGAAAAATCCCTTTACCAACAGGTAAGCATTTCCAAAACATGGACGTGGCGTTTCGGATCGTGCGACTTCCGAAAATCCGTCGGACTGCGGACAATCGCAGAATATTTTCTGTGACATGTTGTTAACGAATGCCGCAAGATGAGAACCGAACCGGCCCAAATCAGGCATCGAAAACGGTGTGAGTAAGCGGTGTGAGTACGACTTCTTGTGGCTTCCAAAAGCCCTTATTTTTCGGGCATAAGTACGCTATGGTCGATTCCGGCCAGGGCACCACTTTCAAACGTTCCTGCCTCAACTGCTCCTGAGTTTCCGCCCGAGGAAATCGCGCATCAGCGCGGCGATCTCGTCGCCCTTGTCTTCCAGCGCGAAATGCCCGGTATCGAGCAGATGCATCTCCGCATCGGGCAAATCACGCAGGTAGGCACGCGCGCCGTCAGCGGGGAAGATGACATCGTTGACGCCCCACACGATCAATGTCGGAGGCTTGCGGGTGCGGAAAAATTCCTGGAATTTCGGATAAAGCGCGACGTTGGTGCCGTAGTCCTTGAAGATGTCGAGCTGAATATCGGCGATACCCGGACGATCCAGAAGCGCCTGATCGTGGACCCAACTGTCGGGATCGATCCGCGACGGATCGCGCACACCATCGATGTACTGGAACTTGGTCGCTTCCGGCGTCATGCCCGCGCGCAGTGCGTTGCGATTCTCGATGCTGTTGTTCGCCCAGTAAGCCTTGATCGGCCTCCAGAACTCTTTCAAACCCTCGTCATAGGCATTGCCGTTCTGCACCACGAGCGCCGTGACCCGTTCGGGGTGACGCAGCGCCAGCCGGAAGCCCACCGGCGCGCCATAATCCATCACATAAAGCGCATACTGCTTCGCGCCGAGTTGCGTCAGCAGCCCGTCGACGAGTTCGGCGAACTTCGCGAAACCGTAAGGGAAACTCGTGCGATCCGGCACCGCACTTTGGCCGAAGCCCGGATAATCCGGCGCGATCACGCGATAGCGATCCGCCAGTTGCGGAATCAGGTTACGAAACATCCGCGACGACGTCGGAAATCCGTGCAGCAGGACAACGACCGGCGCGTTCGCAGGCCCCGCCTCGCGATAGAACATATTGATGCCATCGACTCTGGCCGTGCGGTGGCGGGTGACGGCCGTATCCGGCTTCGCTGAAGCTGCTTTCGCTTTCGGCTTCATCGCGTCTTGCGCAAAAGCCGGAGCCAACGCGACCAGACCGAGGGCCGTGGCGCCAATGCCTAGCAGTGCACGGCGGCCATTTTGGAAATTCGTCGGGATCGTCGTCATCATCGCGCTCCTTCAGCATCGAGGCGGGAGTCCGCCGGTTGCCGATCAAGCTAATGACTTCCGAATTTCGGTCGAATAGCTGTTGCGTACAATCCATCATTTCATAAAATGGAATACTGATGGACCGCCTCGACGCCATGAAAGTGTTCGTCACCGCGCTCGACGAGGGCAGCCTCGCCGCGGCCGGTCGCCGGCTGCGCCATTCGCCGGCGGCAGTGACACGCGCGATCGCTGCCCTCGAAACCCACATCGGCACCCGGCTGCTGCATCGAACCACCCGCAGCATCAAATTGACCGATGCGGGCGAACGATATGCCGAAACCTGCCGGCGGGTTCTGGCTGAACTCGACGAAGCCGGACTGCGAGCGGCCAGTGAGCGCAGCGCGCCGCGCGGATTGCTGACGCTCACCGCGCCCCTCGCGGCCGGCGCGCAGATTCTGCGCCCCGTGCTCGATGATTTTCTGGAGGCGCAGCCGGCCGTCCATGCGCGGCTGCTGCTGTTCGATCGGCCGGTCAACCTGATCGACGAAGGCATCGACCTCGCGCTCCGCATCGCGCACCTGCCTGACTCCAGCCTGATCGCCGTGCGCGTCGGCGAGGTGCGCCGGGTGCTCTGCGCATCTCCGCAGTATCTCAAATCGCACGGCAAAATATCGGTACCCGCCGATCTGCCGAAACAGCGCGTCATCGCGCTCAGCGATACGGTGCAAAGCGACACCTGGAGCTTCCCGGTGTCTCCAGGCGCCAAGCGCTCTCACAAGGTCAAGATTCAGCCAAGGCTGATCGTGAATACGACAGAGGGTGCGATCGGCTCAGCGATCGATGGCTACGGCATCTCGCGCGCGCTGTCATATCAGATTCACGAGCACGTCCGCGCCGGCCGGCTGGAATTGCTGCTTGAACATTACGAGCCGCCGCCGCTGCCGGTTCATCTCATTGTCCCGGAAGGCCGGCTGCAGGTCGCCAAGATTCGCGCGTTCGTGGACTTCGCACTGCCGCGTCTCAAGGCCGCGTTCGCCGAACGCACCAGACTGGGACGCGCTAAAGGTGCCAAGGTGAAATGAAATCCCCCGCGCGCCGACGCGGGGGATCTTGCTTTGAAGATTACGCGGCCGCCCGCAGCGACAAGCTCTTGTAGGCTGCCGTTTCGAAGTCGATGTAACCAACTACCGACGTGGCGTCAGCGAACGGCAGGATTTGCGTGGCCCAGAAGCCGCCAATGCCATTCTGGCGATCGATCCAGTAGTAAAGATTCGCCAGTCCGGCCCAGGCGAGCGCTCCGGCAGGACGGCCGGTCGGCGCGGCGACATCGTTGATCATGAACGTCAACGCCCATGACTTCGGCATGCCCGGGAAGAACTCCGCGTCGTTCGACAGACTTGGAATCACGCCCGGAAGCATCTTGATCTTCTTGTCGCCCAGACCGTTCTTTTCGGCGGCAAGAACGGTTTCCTTCTTGAGCACCCGCCCGTTCTCACCGGCGCCGTCGTTCAGCCACATCCGGATGAAGCGCATGTAGTCGCCGACGGTCGAATACAAGCCGTGTCCGCCCATGTGAACTTCAGGATCCTGTGGAAGTTCGAGGTCGTTCAGCGGCGTCAGCGAGCCATCGGCCTCGCGCTGATGGATGCGGGTGAGCCGCGATCGCATCGAAGGCGTCATGGTGAACGCCGTGCTCGTCATGCCGAGCGGTTTGAAGATTCGCTCTTGCATCACGTCGCCGAGCCGCTTGCCAGCGACGCCTTCCACCACCTGCCCTGCCCAGTCGATATTGGAGCCGTATTCCCATTCATCGCCCGGATCGAACAGCAGCGGCGTGTTCAGCGCCGCCTTGGACGAGGTGATGACGCTGGGCTGACCGTGCTGTTGCGCCAGCCGGTTGTAATTCTCGTTGAAGAAATCATAGCCGAAACCGGCGGTATGAAGCAGCAGCATGCGCGTGGTGATGTCGCGCTTGGGCGCGCGCAGCTTCGGTTTGCCGGCAGCATCGAAGCCGTCCAGCACCTGCAGCTTGCCGATGTCGGGGGCATATTTCTTTGCCGGCGCATCGAGGTCGAGCTTGCCCTCCTCGACGAGCTGCAACGCAGCGGTGCCGGTGATGGCCTTGGTGGTGGAGAAGATAGCGAACACGCTATCGGTCGTCATGTCGGCATCCTGGCCGAGCACGCGCTTGCCCGCGGCGCCTTCATAGATATTGGTGGTGCGGTCGGTCACCATCGCAACGACGCCCGGAACTCCGGGATTACCCGACACGACGCGATTGAGGATCGCATCAGTTGAACTTTTCAGATTGTCACTCATTGTGATTTCCTCCGTATCCGATGTGTAATGTTCACCTTTTCTTGTTGCGCTGATCGTTGCATTCCTCCGATATTGCTGGCAGCTCCGGCTTGTCGGCCGAATGACGCCAGCAAGATCGATACAATCGAATGCAATCGCGATACCTCAGTGAAAACATGGTGGACCAATGAATTCGAAAATCAACGGTTCCCGAGATTTTTTGTAGGACAGGATGATTGACCAACCGCAATTCGAACTGTTCGCGTTCTGGCGAACGTCCGCCACCTATCGCGTGCGCGTCGCGTTAAATCTCAAGGGCTTGAAGGCGCACGAACGTATCGTCAATATCGACGCCGGCGAACAGCGCAGCGAAGCGTATCTCAAGATCAACCCTCTTGGTGGCATTCCAACGCTGGTCGAAGCCGGTCATCCGCCGCTAACCCAATCGGCGGCGATCCTGGAATTTCTCGACGAGATTCATCCATCGCCGGCGTTGCTGCCCGCCGATCCGCATGCCCGCGCGCGGGTGCGCGGTATTGCAGCAATGCTCACCGCCGACACACACCCGCTGGTGACGCCGCGCATCAAGAAGTATCTCACCACGACCGGCGGATTCGATGACGCCGCATTTCGCGCCTGGCAACTGCACTGGTTCACCACCGGGCTTGCGGCGGTGGAGCAGCGTCTCGCGAGCGAGCCCGCGACGGGAAAGTTCTGCCACGGCGATCAGCCGACGATTGCCGACATCTGCCTCGCCAGCATCATTGCGGTGATGCGCGTCTTCAAGATGACGGTGCCCGATACACCGACCATCGACCGGATCATCGCGAACTGCGATGCGCATGACGCCTTCGCCAAGGCCGATCCATTCAAGCAGATCGGCGCGCCTGAGCGTGATGCGTGACAGCCCTGCGGCGCTGGCCGCAAGTATAAGGTCGCCGATCCCGAACCATTCTCGATTTCACACGTTTGATGCAGGCGTCGTTGCCGCATCGCTCGGGCCCGCGTCTGCATCCCGCGTGTCTATGACGTTTGGGCTTTGGGGAGATCGCTTTGGCCATTGGTTTGATCGCACTGCTCGATGATATCGCTGCGTTCTCGAAGGTTGCGGCGGCTTCGCTCGATGATGTCGCAAGCCAAGCTGCACGCGCCGGCGTCAAGGCTGCAGGCGTTGTCATCGACGATGCCGCGGTCACACCGCGCTATATGACCGGGCTGCCGGCGCTTCGCGAAATTCCGATCATCCTGAAGATCGCGCGCGGATCGCTGTTCAATAAACTGGTCATCCTCCTGCCGGCGCTACTCGTGCTGTCGGCCATCGCGCCGTTCTTGCTGACCCCCCTGTTGATGCTGGGCGGCGCCTATCTCTGCTACGAGGGCACAGAGAAGGTCTTCGAGGCGCTGTTTCCGCACAAGGCCCGCGCGCACGAGGCCGAGTTGAAACCGGTCGCGCCAAATGCGCAGACGCTGGAAGATCGGAAAGTCGCGAGCGCGATCAAGACTGACTTTATTCTCTCCGCCGAGATCATGGTCATTACGCTGACCAGCATTACCGAAGGCGGGGTGTGGATCCGCGGAATCGTTCTCGCTGTGGTCGCGATCGGGATCACGGTCGCGGTGTATGGCGTGGTCGCCCTGATCGTGAAGGCGGACGACGCGGGACTCGCGCTGGCCAAGACTCAATCGAGGTCAGCGCTCGGCAGCGTCGCGCGCGCGTTTGGCGCGGGTCTGGTGCGCGGCATGCCGGTGTTTCTGCTGGCGTTGAGCATCGTCGGAACCGCAGCGATGATCTGGGTCGGCGGCGGCATCATCGTCCATGGGCTGGAAGAATACGGCTTCACGACGCTCGGTCATACCATCCACGATGCGGCGGTCGCGGCGCGCAACGCGACGCCCGCGTTATCTGGCATGGCGGAATGGACCGTGAGCGCAGCAGGCGCGGGCATTGTCGGCCTTTTTCTCGGCGCGCTGCTAATTCCGCTAACTGGCTATGTGATTGCACCGACGTGGAAGATCGTCAGCAGCCCCTTCGCGGGAAAGGCGACGGCGACTTGATGTCTATGCGCGAAAGGCGCGGAGCCGTCAGGCTCCGCGCCTTTCTACTCTCTTCATTCTGCGGCCTGCGCCATTGGCGGCATGTGCTGCCGAATATCGAAACGGTCGAGTTCCATCACCTTGACCCAAGCCTTGATGAAATCCCGCACGAACTTCGCCTTGGCGTCCGAGCTTCCATAGACTTCCGCGAGCGCACGAAGCTGCGAATGCGAGCCGAAGATCAGATCGACCCGTGTGCCGGTCCACTTGATCTCCTTGGTCTTGCGATCGCGACCTTCAAAGGCGTTGTCCGAGCCCGCGACCGGTGCCCACAGCGTGGCCATGTCGGTGAGGTTGACGAAGAAATCGTTCGTCAGCGTTCCTGGCTGCTTGGTGAAAACGCCATGCTTGGACTGACCGGCATTCGCGCCGAGGACACGCAGGCCCCCGACGAGAACCGTCATCTCCGGGCCTGACAGCTTCAGCAACTGCGCCCGATCAACCAGCGCCTCTTCGGGAGCCATGATCGACTTGCCGCGATAGTAGTTGCGGAAGCCGTCGGCGACGGGCTCAAGCGCGTTGAACGAATGCGCGTCGGTCTGCTCCCCGGACGCATCCATGCGGCCCGGCGTGAATGGCACCTTGACATCGTTGCCACCGTTCTTGGCCGCCTTTTCGACGGCTGCAGAACCGCCGAGAACGATCAGGTCGGCAAGCGAGACCTTTTTGCCGCCCTTTGCCGATCCGTTGAATTCCTTCTGGATCGCTTCGAGCTTCGACAGCACGGTTGCAAGCTCCTTCGGATTGTTGATGTCCCAATCCTTCTGAGGGGCGAGGCGGATACGCGCACCGTTCGCTCCGCCACGCTTATCAGACCCGCGGAACGTCGATGCCGACGCCCATGCGGCAGAGACCAACTGCGCCACCGGCAATCCCGAGCCGAGGATCTTCGTCTTCAGGGCCGCGATATCCGACTCGTCGATCAACGGATGATCGACGGCCGGGATCGGGTCCTGCCAGATCAGCGTTTCATTTGGCACGAGCTTGCCGAGGTAGCGCACCACCGGGCCCATGTCGCGATGCGTGAGTTTGAACCACGCACGCGCAAAGGCGTCGGCAAATTGCTCCGGATGCTGATGGAAGCGCCGCGAGATTTTTTCGTAAGCCGGATCGAACCGCAGCGAGAGGTCGGTCGTCAGCATGGTCGGGACATGCTTCTTCGACTTGTCGAACGCATCTGGAATATCCGCCGCCGCATTCTTCGCCTTCCACTGTTGCGCACCCGCCGGGCTCTTGGTCAGCTCCCATTCGTATTTGAACAGATTGTCGAAGAAGGCGTTGCTCCACCTGGTCGGCGTCTGTGTCCACGTCACCTCGGGACCGCCAGTGATCGCGTCGGCGCCGATGCCGCTGCCATGCGTACTTTTCCAGCCGAGACCCTGGTCCTCGATGTTGCCGCCTTCCGGTTCCGGTCCGATCAGCGATGGATCGCCCGCACCATGGGTCTTGCCGAACGAGTGGCCGCCCGCGATCAGTGCGACAGTCTCTTCGTCATTCATCGCCATGCGCGTGAACGTTTCGCGGATGTCACGTGCCGCCGCGACCGGATCCGGATTTCCGTTCGGCCCTTCCGGATTGACGTAGATCAGGCCCATCTGCACGGCGCCGAGCGGCCCCGACAGCTCGCGTTCGCCGCTGTAGCGCTCGTCGCCGAGCCAGGTGCCTTCCGGGCCCCAATAGAGCTGCTCCGGCTCCCACACATCGGCGCGGCCGCCCGCAAACCCGAACGTCTTGAAGCCCATCGACTCGAGCGCAACGTTGCCAACCAGAACGTAAAGATCGGCCCATGAAATCTTGGAGCCGTATTTCTGCTTGATCGGCCAGAGCAGACGGCGCGCCTTGTCGAGATTGGCATTATCGGGCCACGAATTGAGCGGCGCAAACCGCTGCTGACCGGCACCGGCGCCACCACGGCCATCAGCGATGCGGTAGGTGCCCGCGCTGTGCCACGCGAGGCGAATGAACAGCCCGCCGTAATGGCCGAAGTCGGCCGGCCACCATTCCTGCGAGTCCGTCATCAAGCCATGCAGGTCCTTGATCAGCGCATCGAGGTCGAGGCTCTCGAATTCTTTGCCGTAGTTGAACGCTTCGCCCATCGGATTGGAGTCGGGCGTGTTGACGTGCAGCACGTTGATGTCGAGCTGGTTCGGCCACCAATCGTGGTTTTGATGTCCACGCGAATGCATCACGGGGCACTTGCCGGGGCCCTTGTCGTCGGTTTTTGCGTCCATGTTTTTTCTCCTCGGCGTTTTTGGAATTGCTCCGAACAAGTCCGAATAACTAGGCCTTGTTTTCGATCAGGTCTAATCTTAATCTTCTGTCATATAGATCAGAAAATCTGATGACAGAATGATCTCATTGAAACAATTGCGCTATTTCGATGCGGTCGCCCGCGAGAAACACTTTGGCAGGGCGGCCGAGCAATGCGCGGTGACCCAGCCTGCCCTCTCGATGCAGATTCAGGACCTTGAGCAGCAGCTCGGCACGCAGTTGCTGGAGCGTGGCCGCCGCGGCGTGATGCTGACCGCGAGTGGCCGCGAGATCGCGGAGCGCGCCGCCAAGGTGCTGACCGATGTTCGGGATATCGTGGACTTCGCGCGGCATCAGGGCGATGTGCCAGCCGGCGTGCTGCATCTCGGCGTCATCCCTTCGATCGCGCCCTACATTCTGCCGCCACTGCTGCCGTTGCTGCGCGAACAGTATCCCGATCTCGACCTGCATTTGCGCGAGACCCAGACCCAGCACCTCGTCCGCGAACTGCTCGACGGGCAGCTCGATCTGTTGCTGCTTGGGCTGCCGGTGGAAGACCCGCACATCGAGACCGCTGCCCTGTTCGACGATCGCTTTCTGCTAGCGACCTCGAAGAACCACCCCACCACCGCGAGCCTGCGCGCGACGCCCGAGATGCTGGAGCGCGATCGCCTGCTGCTGCTCGAAGAGGGCCACTGCATGCGCGACCAGGCGCTTGCGGTTTGCGACCTCCAGCGCGTCGGCAATCTCGATACGTCGGGGTCGTCGAGCCTCTCGACCATCGTGCAGATGGTCGCCAACGGACTCGGTATCACGCTGCTGCCCGAACTCTGCCTCGACGTTGAAAGCAGGCATGGCGCGATCAACGTCATTCGCTTCGCCGACCCGGAGCCGTCCCGCACCATCGGCCTCGCATGGCGCCGCAGTTCGCCGCGCAAGCCTCACTTTGTCGAGCTCGGCAAACTGATCGCAGCGGTTGGCCAACGCCCGCACGTCAGATCATCCTAGGCCGCATTGCACCATCGCAAATGCGTGCGTGACAGCCGGGCGCACTTCGCTGCCGGTGGCCTTGTCTATCTCATCGGGCAGGGACATGATTGATCCCGGCGGAAAACAAACGAAGGGGCAAAGACGCGATCGCCCCACCCGATACGCCCAAAATCAAAAACAATTTCAACAACGTCGATAACGTTCATTCTATCCGGCTACGAAACTGCAAAAGCAATCAGTGGAGGAAGCAATGGTCGATAGCGTCTACAAGATCATCGAACTCGTCGGGACCAGCAAGGAGTCCTGGGAGAAGGCCGCAAAGTCGGCGGTCGATCGTGCCGGCAAGACGCTGCGCGAATTGCGGATCGCCGAAGTCGTCCAACTCGACATGCAGATCGGAAAGAACGGAAAAGTCGAGGCGTATCGCGCCAAGATCAAGGTCTCGTTCAAGTTCGAAGGCTGATCGCTACACAGGTTTCTGACTGCCGGGCATGAAAGAGCGGTGCGCGGAATCGCGCGCCGCTGTTGACGCTACGTCGTTGTATCGGCGCCATTACATCAGCGGTTCAGCGCGAAACACCTGCGCGTTTCCGGTTTCAGCGCTCAGTTCTCTCAATGCCTTGACGAAACTGCGCGAGGCCGGCATCGCGAAGTGAGCCTTGATGGCGGCTTCATCCTGCCAACGCTCATAGAAAAACAATCGCATCGGATTCTGGCAATCGGCATGAACATCGTGTGAAACGCAGCCCGGCTCTTGACGGGAGCGTTCGACGTGCTCGATGCTGAGCTTGAGAATCTCGTCGAACGTGTCCGGTTTTGCAACCACGCTTCCTGTCACGATGATCATGGCGCATGCCCCCGAGTTTCAGCTCGGGCATCTCAATGCAGTTCCGGATTGAAATCAACGACGGGCCTGAACGGCAACCAACCGTGCCGCAGCGCATCGCTATGCGACGTCGCGCCGATCCGGCGTATCGATCTTGCCCCATGGCACCATACGTTGAAGCTGAGGCTTGCGGTCCCAGAACTGGTGCTTCAATGCGCCGGACACATGCAGCACGAACAGGCCGTAGAATGCATAGGACAGCCAGACGTGAATCCTGCCGGTCAGTTTATGAAACGCTTCCCTGGTCTCCGGCTCGAGCGTCATGACGAAACCGATCCGCGGCCACTCGAACAGATAGAACAGCTTCATCGGCACCTGCGCCGCCGCCTTCCACGATGAATCGTGCAGCCAGCCCGACAGCGGCAGCATCAGGATCAGGCCGTACATCGTGATATGCGCCGTCTTCGCCGCGCGGCGCTCCCACGATTTGTAAGCCAGCGGCAGATGCGGCGGCGGGTTCGCCACGCGCCACAACAGATGCAGCAGCACGAGGCCCATCACGGTGATGCCCAGCGACTTGTGCGTGTCGATCGTGGGGCGAACGAGCCATTCCGGAATTAATTCCACGATCCAGATCAGCACAATGTTGAGGGCAATCATGATCGCCACGATCCAGTGCAGGATCATCGCAACCCGGGTGTAACGAAGCCGAACGTGTGGGCCATCCTGAGCAACAGTCATGTTCCGGTTTCCGATGCCTCCGCGCGACGGGGCCAACAGCCAAATCATTTATTCCAGTTCTGATCCCGGGCCGGGATGACAATTTTGTGTTGTGAGATCGCCGGCCGAAACGTGCCAGAGACACACTCGTAACTCACGTTGTGCCGGAAACTGACCTCCGGAAAGAGTCCTCGCATGCCGCCTCTGCTTTACACCGCGTTTGCGACGGCATCGCCGAGGCTGTCGCCCCGCGCCATGCCGGTCGTGAGCATGGCGATCTACGCGGTGGTTTTTGCGCTCTGGTTCGTGCTGCTGGGCCGCGCACTGTTCGCCGACAGCATCCTCGCCTGGTCGGCAGGGATTTTTTACATCGCCTACGACACGGCTTTGTTGCTGCTGATCACGGGGCTGACGTGGCATGCCGCCGCACGATCCCCGTCTTTGCCCGCGCGGTCCGCAGCGATGGGCGATAACGCCGCAGGCGAACAGCATGACCGCCCCTCGCTCGGCGTCGTCATCGCCGCCTATAATGAAGCCACCGTGCTTCCCGAGACGATCGCCGCGCTCTGCGCCCAGACCGACCGGCCCGATCTCATCCTCGTAGTCGACGACGGCTCAACCGATCAGACCGCCAGTATCCTCAGCGAGCGTTTCCGTTTACCGCTGGCGCCGGAAGGGCAGATCGGCGATCCGAGCGCTATCCATCCGTTTCTTCGCGTGATGCGCCTGCAGCGCTCCGGAAAGGCCGAAGCGCTCAATGCCGCGATGGTCGATATTGACACCGACATCCTTGTGACAATCGACGCCGACACGGCCCTCGCAAAGGATGCCATCGCTGCGATCAGGAAGGCTTTCGCGGCCGACGCTGCGCTGGTTGCAGCCGGAGGGTTGCTGGTGCCGGTATGCGACCGCGGTCCGCTCGGGCGTGTGCTGCAATGGTTCCAGACTTACGAATACATTCGCAGCATGGTAGCGCGGTTTGCATGGATGCACGCCGAGTGCCTGGTGCTGATCTCCGGGGCGTTCTCGGCATTTCGCCGCGAAGCGCTGGTGCGTGTGGGCGGGTTCGATCCCGACTGCATCGTGGAAGATTACGAGCTGACGCATCGCATGCACCGCCATTCGGTCGAGCATGATCTCGGCTGGCGCTTGCAGATGATCCCGGCCGCACGCGCCGTCACCCATGCGCCCGGCGCCTTTGGCGCCTTCATGGTGCAGCGGCAACGCTGGTTTTCAGGGTATCTGCAAACCCAGCTATGGAATCGCGATCTCGCGGGACAGCGCCGTTTCGGCGCCCTCGGGACGATGATGATGCCGATCAAGGCCTTCGATACGCTGCAGCCGGCCTACGGCTTCGCCGCGTTTCTGTTGCTGACTGGATTTCTGATCGCGGGAAGAACAGAGATCGCGCTGGCCGCACTCAGCATCGTTGCAGCCAAAATTATGGCCGACCTCGTCCTCAACACCTGGATGGTTTACGTCTATCGCCGCATCACCGGCGATACCTCCTCGTCGCGTTTCGGACACGTCATCATCGCAACACTGCTGGAGCCGTTCAGCTTTCAGTTGCTGCGGCAGGCGGGCGCCGTCTGGGGCTGGCTGTCGTTCCTGACCAACCGGCATCGCTGGGGCGCGCAGAACCGCACCACACTCGGGACGGCGAAACACGTTGCGGCTTCGGCCAGCCAGCGGCGCTAACGCTTTTCAATGACAAGCGTCTGGATCGAACGACCGAAGTAGCCTCGCTCGTCGGCGAGCTGTGCGGTAGCGAGTCCCGCGCCTTCGGGGCCGATCGTCGTCTCGCCATTGAGCAAAATCCAATCGCCAACCGGCGGACGCGCGAAGCTGACCGTCAGATCGGCGTTGAGAAACGTCCATTTCCGGAAATCGAGCATCGATGACGTTGCGTTGGAGAAATCCGAGGCGATCATCGCGCGCATCGCTTGAGATATCGCAGCGCCTTCGACAATCGGCCGATCGGCGCGGTACCAGATCGCACCCGGCCCGTGAACCATCAGCCGGCCGCGAACCGAACTGATGGACATGCCCTGAATGAAAGGGTTTGTCATGCCGCTCACATCTTCGAGATGCCCTGCCTCGGGGCGGGGAACGTCGAGCGGTGAATTGGCGATTTCCGGCGGCAGAGCCGCATCCTGCGCGCGTACCTTGAGCACGGTGGCGCGCACGACTTCGACACCATCGGCTTTCAGCCGAACGGCGCAGAGCTGAATCTTGCGGCCTTCGCGCAGTACCTCGCTCTCGATCGTCAATGTCGCGAGCGGCACCGGACGCATCAGATCGACGGTCACGCGCGCAATGTGCATCGGTTGCGCTGTCGGAATTTGCTCCGCGGCCCAGGTTACCAGCGCTGACGGCGGCGATCCGTGCTGCATGCGCGGATCCCAGGGACCAGCGGCGTGGCTTCTGGTTTCGGCGCGATTGCCGTCGATGCGGTAGACGGCTTCCATCACAGCGCCGGATCAATCGCCTCGGCGTATTCCTTCCTGAAGCGCGCTATCAATTCCGCGGCGGGAAGCACCTGATCGATGCTGCCGATGCCCTGACCGCTGCCCCAGATTTCCTTCCACGCTTTTGGCTTGGCACGCTCGCCGCTGGCGTCAGTCCCAAAGTTCATCTTGGTGGGATCGGATGTGGGCAGATTGTCGGGGTCCATGCCAGCCGCTGCGATCGACGGCTTCAGGTAGTTGCCGTGCACGCCGGTAAACAGATTGGAATAGACAATGTCCGCGGCGGCGGATGACGCGATCATGTCTTTGTAGCGCTCGACCGCGTTCGCCTCTTTCGTCGCGATGAATGCCGATCCGATATAGGCGAAATCCGCACCGAGGACGCGGGCCGCACGAATCGCGCGGCCGTTGCCGATCGAGCCGGACAGCGCGATCGGTCCATCGAACCATTTCCGCGTCTCGGCCAGAAACGCGAACGGCGACAGTTCGCCCGCGTGGCCGCCCGCGCCGGCGGAGACGAGGATGAGACCGTCTGCGCCTTTCTCGATCGCCTTGCGCGAGAACTTCTGGTTGATGACATCGTGAAAGGTGAGTCCGCCCCAGCCGTGCACCGCCTGATTGAGATCCTCGCGCGCGCCCAGCGACGTGATGATCATTGGCACCTTATGCTTTTCGCAAACTGCCATATCCTGCTCCAGACGGTTGTTGGACCGGTGCACGATCTGGTTGACGGCAAACGGCGCAGACAGTTGGCCCGGGTTCGCTTTGTCATGAGCCGCCAGCTCTTCCTTGATCCGGGCGATCCATTCGTCGAGCAGCGCAGGCGGCCGTGCATTCAGTGCCGGAAACGATCCAACGATTCCTGCTTTGCATTGCGCGATGACGAGATCCGGCACCGAGATAATGAACAGCGGCGCACCGATCACCGGGATCGACAGGCGCCCCTTGAACAAGGCAGGCATGGACATACGCAAATTTCCTTTGTCGTGTGATCGTCATCTCATCAGTGCCGCCGTGGCGGGCGGCCAGCAATTGCGTGACAGGGGGATGAAAAGTCAATTGGCTGTCCCGTTGCGCAGCCATGCCACATGCCACCCGGTTGCACAGACGTTGGTCATTTGAACAGACCGATGAAGCCGTGTTGCCAGACAGTTACTGACAGAGCGCGCGCGTGACGTAATTGTCCGTCCGGCATTCGCCGGGCTCCGGCGGGCGGCCGGACAGCAGCACCCTAGCCGGGCAGTTCTCCGCCGCATCCGACTCGATGCTGTTGCCGCTGGCAAAACCTTTGCTCTGACAGAGCTTGTCCGCAGCGGCCTTGCAGTCAGGCGCGCCGTTTGGAGCGATCAGACACACCACACGACCCGATGCAACGTTTGGTCTGGCGTAGCGGCCAAGTGTGTCCGTGGCGCCCTTGGCCCGGGCGTTCAAATCGTCGATGGTTTGTCTCGGCGAAGGGATCGAGAAGATACTGGTCGAGTCCTTTAGCACCCTGCCGATTTCCTCAATCAGACCGGGACTACCTGGAGCCGGCGGCGCGGTGGGCTGCGGAACGGCTTCAGGCGCCAGCGGCGCAACAACAGGCGGCGCAGCCGCGGGAGACGGCGATTGCGGTTGTGGCGGTGTTTGAGCCTGTGCAATTCCGCTGACGGCCACGATTGCAACCGCAACCAGCCACACCGAGCATGCGGTGTGCACGATGGCACTCGCTGGACGTCGTAGCAGCATGCCGAAAGGGTATCGCGAATGCCGTCTGCCGGAAAGGCCAAACCTGGCTGGTGAAGACTTAGAAGAGCCACCCGACGATGAAGAAGCCAAGCACAAGGACCACCGCACTGAAAATGACCCAGAAGCCAAGCCTCTTCTCAAGCTCTGCCTTGATCTGCTCTCCATAGAAATTCAGCACAATTGCGACGATGAAGAAGCGGCCGCCACGCGCAATGATGGAGCAGAGAATGAACAGCCAGATATTGTAGCCGGCGAAGCCTGACACGATTGTGACCAGCTTGTAGGGGATTGGAGTTAGCCCTTTACCGATAATGATCCATGCTCCGTACTCCGCGTAGAGCGCACGAAATGCATCGACCTTGTCTCCGCCGCCATAAAGATTGATCACCCATTGCCCGACGCTGTCGTAGAGCAGCGCGCCGATCAGATAGCCTGCAACCCCACCGGCAACCGACGTGATGGTGCAGACGGTCGCGTAGAACCATGCCTTCTTTGGTCGCGCCAGCGACATCGGAATGAGCATGACGTCGGGAGGGATCGGGAAGAACGAGCTTTCCGCGAACGACACCGCACCCATGATCCAGAGCGCGTATGGTTTGTCGGCGGCGGCGATACACCAATCGTACATTCGTCTCAGCATGGCGCGATCAACCACCCCGCGCCGGATTTGTCCATGCCGGTAAGGATACGAATGCGGTAAATGTCAGTGATGCTTGGAAAGGCGGCGACCCTTGAGTGCGACAGTTGGCCGCCGAACGGCCGGCCGCGCCGGTTCGGCCATCTTGGGAGCCGCTGCTTTGGGCAGTTTCTCCGCAATGCCGAGCAAACGCTCGCGGCGATCCATTTCGGCCCAGATGTCTTCGGGTTTCACACCGGCCGAAGCCCACAGCACAGCCAGATTATAAAGCAGATCGGCGCTTTCGCGGACCACCGCCTCGCGATTGCCGTTGACCGCGTCGATGACAACTTCGATGGCTTCTTCGGCGAGCTTCTTGGCCATCTTGGCGGGGCCGCGTTTCATCAGCCGCGCGGTCCGGGACGTTGCCGGATCGAGGTCCTTGGCCGCCAGAATGGCGAGGTAGAGCCGGTCGAGCGAATCACTCATACCTCCCAACCTAGCGTAGTCCCGTATTCAGCGTGTTAACGCCGGTAGCCAGGGGCTTCCTGCTTCGGGAGATCGTTCGTACAAGTTGCAGTCCGACAGCAGAATGCCGCCGGACCATGGGTCCGGCGGCCAATTGCTTGAATTCGTCCTCGGTCAGTTACCGCCGTACTCGTAGCGATAGGCGCGGCTGTTCGAGTAGCCGCCATAGCCATTCCCGTAATAGCCATAGCCAGGGCCGTAGTATGCCGGACCACCGCCGTAATAGGCCGGGCCACCGTAATAGACGGGGCCGCCGCCATAATAGTAGTCGTCACGACGGCTAGCGGCCGCCGCTGCTGCAATCGTGCCGGCAACGAGGCCGAACGCTGCAAGACCGGCAGCAGAACCGCCTCCGCGATAACGGCGGCGCGAACTGAAATCGGTCACGGCGCCCTCGTCGGCAACCTTCGCCGTCTCACCCTGGGGCGCGGTGCGGATTTGAGCCGCTTGCACTTTCGGCACTTCAAATGTGGTCAGCGCGAATGCGGCGACGCTCGCCAGCGCGATGGCGCGACCGGAATAAGAAAGTCCCTTACGAATAATCATATGCGAGCTCCTTCTGGTGCCCTTCGGCCCGAATGGCCGGTCGCAGGGATAACCATCGAGATCAATCTAGGTTCCAATGCCCGAACCGCAACTGAACGATGGGTGGCGAAATCATGGCCGCAGGATTTATAAACGTTCATCTTCGATGAGTCGGGTCTATGCCGCGGCGGTCAATTCCGCGGACGGCGTCATCAAACCAACACAGCGGTCCTGCCAATTGGATGGCAAATCCGGTGATTTGTATCGATATGCGTGCATTCGCCATTTCCGTTTTGGGCGTCTTGCTGATCGCCGGCGTCGTCGGCAGCGGCGAAAGCCGCGCGGCTACGGCGATGCGCCTGACGTTCGACCGGCCGCTCGACGCGAGTTTTGCCCCTTTCATATTGGCCGCGAACAAGGGTTTGTTCCGCGACGAAGACCTGTCGGTGACGACCGACATCGCGAAAAACACAAATGACGCGATTGCCCGCGTTGCAAGCGGAGACCGGGACGTCGCGCTGGCAGACATCAATGCGCTTGCGCGCTATCGCGACGGCGACGCCGCGGCGCCTGTAAAGGCGATCTTCGTTCTGTTCAACAAGGCGCCCTACTCCGTGATCGCGCGCAGGAGCCGCGGCGTCAATGCGCTCGCCGACCTGGAAGGCAGGGTTCTCGGCGTAGCCGAGGACGACCTCTCGATCCGGTTTTGGCCAGCGGTCGCACGCCTCAACGGCATCAAGCTCGACAAGATCAAGATCGAGAAGATCGGCCTCGCTGTGCGCGAGCCGATGCTCTCGGCAGGACAGATCGACGCAGCAACCGGCTTCTCCTATCTCGCACCAGTCAACATGCGAAACCGCGGGATCCCCGCGAACGATCTCGCGGTGTTTCAGCTTTCCGAATATGGCAGCGAAGCCTACGGCGCCGCTCTCATCGTCAATCCGAAGTTCGCCGCGGGCCGTCCGGATGCGGTTCGCGGGCTGGTTCGCGCGGTCATCACCGGCCTTAAACTCGTAGCCAGGGATCCTGCCCGCGCCATGGACGACATCATTTCGCAAATCGAAGGCGCCAACCGCGATCTCGAATTCGAGCGGCTGAGAACGGTGATGCGCGACAACATCCTGACCGATGAGGTCAAGCGCGACGGTTTCGGCGGCATCGACGGCAAGCGTTTCGCCAGCGCGCTTGCGCAACTCTCGGAGGATTTCAAGTTGAAGAAGCCGGCCACGGCCGCCGACATCTTCGATCCGTCCTTTTTGCCGGCCGCGGACATGCGCCGGCCCGACTAGCGGGTGAGGATTACAGCACACTGTATTCCGCGGCCATTCCCTGATTAGATCGGCCGTGCCCGTTGTCACCCGCCGACGGCAACCACCGTATGCCGAGTCCTCATGTCTATTTTCCGCCTCTACACTCGCGTTCTCGAACTGCTCGGCAGCGAAGCACGGCTCGGCTGGTTTCTCGCGATCGCCAACCTCGTGATGGCGACGGCGCAGTTCGCCGAGCCGGTCCTGTTCGGCCGCATCATCGATGTTCTCTCGAAGAATCCCTCGACGGCGACCCCGAGTTTCCTGCCCTCGACACCCTGGCCGCTGCTGTGGGCCTGGGTCGCCTTTGGGCTGTTCACGATCGTCTGCAATGCCTTTATTGCGTTGCATGCCGATCGCCTCGCGCACCGCCAGCGGCAGGCGGTTCTGACCGGCTATTTCGAACACATCATGCAATTGCCGCTGACGTTCCACACCGGCGTTCACTCCGGCCGTTTGATGAAGGTGATGCTGCAAGGCACGGACGCGCTGTGGCGCATCTGGCTTGGATTTTTTCGCGAGCACTTCGCGTCGATCGTCTCGCTTTTCGTGCTGCTGCCGCTCGCGATGTACATCAACTGGCGGCTTGCGATTCTGCTGTTCGTGCTGTGCGTGGTCTTCACGCTGATGACCACCCTCGTGGTGCGCAAGACCTACGGCCTGCAGAACGAAGTCGAGGAACACTACAGCGACCTTGCCTCGCGGGCGTCCGATGCACTCGGCAACGTCGCACTGGTGCAGAGCTTCGTGAGGATCGATGCGGAGGTACAGGGCCTGCGCAACGTGGCCACCCAGTTGCTCTCGGCGCAGATGCCGGTGCTGTCGTGGTGGGCGCTGGTCACCGTCATGACCAAGGCTTCGACCACGATTACGGTTCTGGCGATCTTCACCGTCGGCATCTATCTGAATGCGCAGGGTCTCGCCAGCGTCGGCGAGATCGTGATGTTCGTGTCGTTTGCCACCATGCTGATCCAGCGGCTCGAACAGGTGGTGAGCTTCGTCAACAGCGTGTTCATGGAAGCCCCGCGCCTGCGCGAATTCTTCGACGTGCTCGATGCGGTGCCGGCCGTGCGCGACCGTCCGGACGCGATCGATCCCGGGCGTCTGCAAGGCCTCGTCGAATTCAACGACGTTTCGTTTTCCTATGATGGCAAGCGCGCGGCGGTCGAGGACCTGAGCTTCATGGCTCTACCCGGTCAGACCATCGCGCTGGTCGGCGCGACCGGCGCCGGAAAATCGACCGCGATCGCACTGCTCCACCGCGCCTTCGATCCGCAATCCGGGATCATCAAGATCGACGGCATGGACGTCCGCGGCATGACGCTGACCGCGCTGCGGCGGAATATCGGCGTGGTGTTTCAGGAAGCACTGCTGTTCAACCGCTCGCTCGCCGACAACTTGCGGGTCGGCAAGCCGGACGCAACCGATGCGGAACTGCGCGAGGCGGCGCGGCGTGCGCAAGCACTGGAATTCATTGAACGCAGCGACCAGAAATTCGACACCAACGCGGGCGAACGCGGACGCATGCTGTCCGGCGGCGAGCGCCAGCGCCTCTCGATTGCCCGGGCTCTGCTCAAAAATCCGCCAATCCTGATCCTGGATGAGGCAACCAGTGCGCTCGATGCCGTCACCGAAGCAAAGGTGAATGCTGCGCTCGACGAGGTCATGAAGGGGCGCACGACATTTGTCATCGCGCATCGCCTGTCGACGATCCGCAATGCCACCAGGATCCTGGTGTTTGAGAATGGTTCGGTCATCGAAAGCGGAACGTTCGATGAATTGGTTGCGCAGGGCGGACATTTTGCCAGCCTGGCGCGGGCACAGTTCATGATTCAGGAAAATGCGCGTGCCAGCATCGCGCCCTCGGCGGCAGCGTCCTCCGTATAGCGCGATCCGAGCGTCATCCTGTGAAAGCTGCCGAAATTTGGCCCATTTCATGGATGAAGAACGCAATACCCTCTGTTCCGAGGTGCCTCGGCGGTATACGTTGTCGCTTACCAGTTCGCGATCGGACGGCCGCTGCGGTCGTGACGATCTTCGCTCCCGCGCCACGCCCGATGTGCCGTCTGCGGCATGTCCCAAAAGACCGGAACCGGATTGTGCAATTGTTCTTTCTTCGCCATCGGCGGTTCCCGCTGACTCGTATCGCTTTCGCCGCTGTTGTTGTTTTGCTTGCAGGTGCGCGGATCAGTCCGGCCGGCGCCGAAGCGATGCTCGTTGTCGAAGCCGACACCGGCAAGGTTCTGCACGCCGAAAACGCGACCTATCCCTGGTATCCGGCTTCGGTGACGAAGCTGATGACGGCGTATGTCACCTTGAAAGCCGTCAAGGATGGACGCCTGACGCTTGATAGCCTGCTCACCGTTTCACCGGCTGCAGCATCTCAGGCGCCGTCGAAGATGGGTTTCAAGGCCGGCACGACCGTCACGGTCGAAAACGCCTTGCAGATGACGATGGTCAAGTCGGCGAACGATATGGCTGTCGTGCTCGCCGAAGGCGTCGGCGGCTCGATCGATGGCTTCTCTGCAGAGATGAACAAGAATGCCCAGCGCCTCGGCATGACGCAGACCAACTACGTGAACCCGAATGGCCTGCCGGCGGATGGACAGGTCACCTCGGCGCGCGATCTTGCGATTCTTGCCCGCGCCATCATCCGCGACTTGCCCGAATACGATCAGTACTTTCACACGCCTGCGATCAAGTTCGGCCGTCGCTTGATGCGCAACTACAACAGCCTGATCGGTCGCTACCCCGGCGCTGACGGCATGAAGACCGGCTTCATCTGCGCGTCGGGCTTCAATCTCGTCGCCACCGCGACTCGCGGCAACAAACGGCTCATCGCGGTGGTGCTTGGCGCACAATCGGGACCGATCCGCGCCGTGAAGGCCGCGCAAATTCTCGAACGCGGTTTCGGTGGAAGCGGATTGTCGTGGCTGAAGCCGTCACTGGGTACGGTGGAAGCGCTCGCGCCGATCGATGCAGCGCCACCAAACCTGCGCGATGACATGTGCGGACCGAAACGCAAACGACCGGGCCCGGAATCCGATGACGACAATGCCGTCGCAGCCAACGGCAACAACGATAATCTTGTGTCGATGTTCGCAGCAGGACCGGCGGCGGTGAAGCCTTCGCAGCTTTTGCAGCCGCCCGGCCCGGTTCAGGCTGTGATCGTCTACACCGGTCCGAAGAAAACCGGCGCGGCGCTGGTTGCGGCGGTTGCCGCCGAAGAGTTGAAACAAACGCCAAAGTCCCGCGGCAAGAAATCGCGCGCCGCCAAGCCGAAGCCTCAATCGGTAGCGGCGGCGGTAGCGGGCACGAAGCCGGATGCCAAGCCGAAACCGGCTGCGGCCAAGCCATCGGCCGGGGCGATCGCGACCGACAAGCCGAAAAGTGCTGCCAAACCGGCGGACAAGCCGAAACCAAAGCCGGCTGCGAATAACGCGGCCAAAGGCGGCAAGGACAAGAGCAGCGAAGCCAAGCCGGCTGCTGCTCCGCGCTCCTGAACAACGCCAGGCCCCAGTCTCGGCTGAACGTCCAGGCATTGTGCTTTGCGGTATCCATTTTGAATCGATCAAACTTGCCTTCTTGTATGCCACCGCGCTGCCTCAGTGAGGCGCCTGCACGCGAAAGCATGTCGCATCCAGGCAGCACTTCACAGCCCATAGCTTGCCACACTTCGTTCTTGGCTCGATAATCGACCATCCGCAGATCCCGTCGCGAGAACGGGAGCGATGTCACGAACAGAGGGGAAGACCATGGAGCGCATCTGGCTCAAGCAATATCCGCCCGGCGTACCGGCCGATATCGATGTCAATCAGTATCCGTCACTGGTCGCGCTGCTGGAAGAGAGCTTCCAGAAATTCCGCGACCGCAAGGCGTTCTACTGTATGGACAAGTCCATGACCTATGGCGAACTCGACGCCATGTCGCTCGCGCTCGGCGCCTACTTACAAAGCACTGGCATGCCAAAGGGGTCGCGCGTTGCGATCATGATGCCGAACGTGCTGCAGCATCCGGTCGCGACCTCGGCGGTCCTGCGCGCCGGCTATGCGGTGGTGAACGTCAATCCGCTCTACACGCCACGCGAGCTCGAGCATCAGCTCAAGGATTCCGGGGCGGAAGCGATCATCATCCTGGAGAATTTCGCGACCACGCTCGAGAAGGTGCTGCCCAAGACCAACGTCAAGCACGTCATCATGGGCACCATGGGCGATCTGCTCGGTTTCAAGGGCGTGATCGTCAACTTCGTCGTGCGCCGCGTGAAGAAGATGGTGCCGGCGTTCTCGATCCCGCAAGCGATCAGCTTCAATGACGCATTGGCGAAAGGTCGCAGCGCCAGGTTCACCAAGCCGCAACTGGGACCGGACGATGTCGCCTTCCTGCAATACACCGGCGGCACCACCGGCGTCTCAAAGGGCGCGACGCTGCTCCATCGCAACATTCTCGCCAACGTGCTGCAGAACGATGCATGGCTGCAGCCGGCGATCGAGGGTATGAACAAGGACGACGAGTTTCTCGTGGTTTGCGCGCTGCCGCTCTACCACATCTTCGCACTGACAGCGTGCTTCCTGCTGGCGACGCGGGCTGGCGGCTCGAACCTGCTGATCCCCAACCCGCGCGATATTCCGGGCTTCGTCAAGGAGCTGAAGAAGTACAAGGTGGCGAGCTTCCCGGCCGTGAACACCCTCTATAACGGCCTGATGCAGCATCCGGAGTTCAAGGATCTCGACTTCTCCAAACTTGTCGCAGCCAACGGCGGTGGCATGGCGGTGCAGAAGCCCGTGGCCGAGAACTGGATGAAGGTCACCAAGACCCCGATCATCGAAGGGTACGGCCTGTCGGAAACCTCGCCGACGCTGACCTGCAATCCGGCCAACAGCGACCGCTACACCGGCTCGATTGGCATCCCCGTACCCAACACGCTGATCGCGATCCGCGACGACGACGGCAACGACGTGCCACTCGGCGAACCCGGTGAAATCTGCGCCAAGGGTCCGCAGGTGATGGCGGGTTACTGGAACAGGCCTGACGAAACCGCGAAGGTGATGACGGCGGACGGCTTCTTCCGCACCGGCGACATCGGCGTGATGGCGCCGGACGGCTTCATCAAGATCGTGGACCGCAAGAAGGACATGATCCTCGTCTCTGGCTTCAACGTTTTCCCGAACGAGGTCGAGGAAGTGATTGCCAGCCATCCGGGCGTTCTGGAATGCGCCGTGATCGGCGTTGCCGATTCCAAAGCGGGCGAAGCGGTGAAGGCCTTCGTGGTGAAGAAAGACCCGAACCTGACCGCGCAGGATGTGCTCAAGTTCTGCGCTACCGAACTCACCGGCTACAAGGTGCCGAAGATCGTCGAATTCCGCACCGACCTGCCGAAGACCCCGGTCGGCAAGATTCTGCGTCGTGAGCTGCGCGACGAAGCGCAGAAGGCTGCAGCCGCTTAAGCCACCTGTTCGTCATTGCCGGGTCGCGCGAAGCGCGTGACCCGGCAATCCATTTTCTTTTGCAAGTAAAATGGATGCCCGGATCAAGTCCGGGCATGACGAGGATTGAGCGCAAAGCATGACCGACATTTCACCCGCCGACATCGTCTCGTTTTGGCGCGCCGCCGGAGAGGACCGCTGGTTCAAGAAAGACGACGCCTTCGATCGCGAGATCACGCAGCGCTTCATGGCAACGTGGCTCGCCGCATCGCGCGGCGAACTGGCGTCATGGGAAACAAGCGACGCAGGCAGGCTCGCGCTGATCATCGTGCTCGACCAGTTTCCACGAAACATGTTCCGTGGCGATCCGCGCAGCTACGCGACCGACGCACAGGCGCTCGCCGTCGCCGAGCGGGCAATCGCCGGCGGCACCGACGCGCGCGTCGAGAAAGACTTTCAGCAGTTCGTCTATATGCCGTTCATGCACTCGGAGCAGCTTGCGCATCAAGAGCGCTGCATCGAACTGTTTCGCGCGGCTGAAAATACTTTCAATCTGAAGTTTGCCGAAGAACACGCGGACATCATTCGCCGCTTCGGGCGCTTTCCCCACCGCAACAAAGTCCTGTACCGGGACACCACAACCGAAGAGCAGGTTTTCCTCGACAGCGGAGGCTTTTCCGGTTGAGATGGCGTCAAATTGTCGCGCCTCTTCATCGCGGCAAATAACGCCGCCGGAGGACGCCATGCTTCGCCTGTCCACGCCCATTCTGGGCGCAATCGCCGCTATCGCCACTGCACTGACGCCAGCCTCTCCGCAGGCACAGCAGCTTGAGCTCAAGATCATGGCGCCAGCTGCGCCCGGCGGGGGCTGGGACCAGACCGCGCGCGCCATGCAGCAGGCGCTCACCGCGTCCGGCATCGCCCGCAGCGTTCAGGTCACCAATGTGGCAGGTGCGGGCGGCAGCGTTGGCATCGCCCAGTTCGTCAACAGCGCCAAGGGCGATGGCAATCAGATGATGGTCAACGGCTTCGTCATGGTGGGCGCGCTTATCATGAACAAGTCGCAGGTGACGCTCGATCAGGTGACGCCGATCGCGCGGCTGACCGAAGAGGTTCAAGTGATCGTCGTGCCGGCGAGTTCGCCGATCAAGGATGCAAAGGATCTCGCAGACGCCATCAAGGCCGACATCGGCAAGGTGCGTTTTGCCGGCGGCTCCGCAGGTGGCGTCGATCACGTCATGGCGGCGTTGTTCGCAAACACCATCGGCGCGGACGCAAGCAAGGTGAACTACATTCCCTTCTCCGGCGGCGGCGAATCTTTGGCCGCGATCCTTGGCGCGAAAGTTACAGCCGGGATTTCCGGCCTCAGCGAATATGACGGCCAGATCAAATCCGGCAAGCTGCGCGCCATTGGTGTCAGTTCGCCGAAGCGAATTCCGGGTATCGATATTCCGACTTTCAAGGAGCAGGGCATCGACCTCGTGCTCGCCAACTGGCGCTCGGTGGTCGCGCCTCCGGGCATCACGGCCGAACAGCGCAAGTCATTGACCGCCACCGTGGAGAAGATGACGAAGTCGCAGGCGTGGCAGGACATCCTCAAGCAGAAAGGCTGGGATGACGCCTATCTGGGCGACGAGGAGTTTGCGAAATTCCTCAAGAGCGAGAACGAGCGCGTCACTGCCGTCTTGAAGTCGGTCGGCCTCGTGAAATCATGATCACCGGGAAGTCTGGCCGAGCCAGGCCTAAGACCGACAGCGCAGGCGTCGTCGTTGCAGCCTTTCTGGCGCTGCTTGCCGCCATTCTGGTCTGGGATGCGAGCAAGATCACCTCTAACACGATTTACGGTATGGGACCGGAAGTCACGCCGGTCGTGATTGCTATCGGACTTGGCATTCTCGCGGTCGCCAATCTGTTCGACGCGCTGCGCGGCAACCTCCCTGCACGCGAGAGTGCCGATCCGGTGGCGGTGTGGCTGATCCTCGGCGGGCTGGCGCTGATGATCGCCATCATCGGTTTCGGCGGCGGCTTCATCCCGGCGACATCGGCGCTGTTCGTCGCGACGTCCGCCGCGTTCGGCCGCCGTGCATTGCTCGTGGACCTTGCGATCGCGATCGTGCTCACGACACTCGTTTATCTCGCCTTCGACAAACTGCTGACCCTGAGCCTGCCCGCCGGACCGCTGGAAAGATTACTGTAATGGACGCCTTTGCTGCACTCGCCAACGGCATGGCGGTCGCCTTGCAGCCGATGAACCTGCTGTTCGCGCTGATCGGCGTATTTCTCGGCACCGCCGTCGGTGTGCTGCCCGGCATCGGACCGGCGCTCACCGTCGCGTTGCTGTTG
Source organism: Hyphomicrobiales bacterium (assembly GCA_021732215.1). Classification (GTDB taxonomy): domain Bacteria; phylum Pseudomonadota; class Alphaproteobacteria; order Rhizobiales; family Xanthobacteraceae; genus SG-bin9. Next base: position 306,259 of record JAKFVL010000006.1, on the reverse strand, counting down.
CCGGTCACCTACAAGCTCGATCCCGGCGGCTCACTCATCATGTTCGCCGGCATCTACTACGGCGGAATGTATGGCGGCTCCACGACCGCGATCCTGATCAACACGCCTGGCGAGAGCGCGTCGATGGCGACCGCGCTTGAGGGCAACAAGATGGCCAAAGCCGGCCGCGGCGGACCGGCGCTCGCAACGGCCGCCATCGGTTCGTTCGTCGCCGGCACGCTCGCAACACTCGGGTTGGCGTTTCTGGCGCCCTCGCTGGTCGACTTCGCAGTGAAGTTCGGACCGGAAGATTATTTTGCATTGATGTGCGTGGCGTTCGTCACCGTCTCCGCGACGTTCGGCGATTCTCCGATTCGCGGATTGACCAGTCTCTTCATCGGACTGACGCTCGGCCTCGTTGGCATCGACAAGCTGACGGGTCAGGCTCGATTGGCGTTCGGCATTCCGGAATTGCTCGACGGCGTCGAGGTCACGACGCTCGCGGTCGGCCTGTTTGCTATCGGTGAGGCGCTTTACGTGGCATCCCGCCGCCATCACGCCGAAGAAAAGCTCGAGCCGGTGCGCGGCTCGCTCTGGATGACGCGAGAGGACTGGAAGCGTTCGTGGAAGCCATGGCTGCGCGGCACCATGTTCGGATTCCCGATCGGCGCGCTTCCGGCAGGCGGCGCGGAAATTCCGACATTCTTGTCTTACTCAACGGAAAAACGGCTGGCAGCGCATCCGGAGGAATTCGGCAAAGGCGCGATCGAAGGCGTTGCCGGACCGGAAGCCGCCAACAATGCATCCGCAGCCGGCACGCTGGTGCCCCTGCTGACACTCGGCCTACCGACATCTGCAACAGCCGCGATGATGCTGGCGGGCTTCCAGCAGTACGGGCTCAATCCCGGACCGTTGCTGTTCGCCGAGCGGCCCGAACTGGTCTGGGGTTTGATCGCGAGCCTGTTCATCGCCAACGTCATGTTGCTCGTCCTCAACCTGCCGCTGGTTGGATTGTGGGTGAAACTGCTCGCGATTCCGCAGCCGTGGCTTTATGCGGGAATTCTCGTGTTCGCGACCATGGGCACCATTGCTGCCAAGCCATCGGTGATCGAACTCTCGATGCTTGCGGCATTCGGCGTGCTCGGTTTCCTGATGCGGCGGTTCGATTATCCGATCGCGCCCGTGGTTGTCGGGCTGATCCTCGGGCCTATCGCCGAGGCCCAATTGCGCCGCGCGCTCGCCATCAGCCTCGGCGATCCGATGGTGCTGGTGCAAAGCTGGGCGTCGGTGATCCTGCTGACCATCGCCGCGATCGCGCTGATCGCGCCATTTGCGCTCAAGGGGCTGGGCCGCTTCAAGGCATCGGACGACTAGGTCGGGACTCAATTGATCCACTAGGCTGGAACCGGCCAGGCTCCTCTAATCGTATTGAAACTGCGTCATTTTCACCTACTGAAGCGACCATCCACCCAACCGAATGTTAACGATATCTTGCTACGCCAAATCCTTACCGGAAATATCCGGCGAGCAGGGAATGGCGCATCGTGTCGGCGATCGAAACCGAGACCACCAATTCAAGCCTGATGCAAAAGGTGATGGCGCGCGTTCGCGACTTCCGTCATGGCACCAGCGAAGCCTCGATCACCAATCGCAATGCTACCACTGTTTTCATCATTCGTGTCATCAGCGCGGTTCTCGCCTATGGCTCACAGATCGTCCTCGCCCGCTGGATGGGCGTCGCCGACTACGGCGTTTACGTCTACGTCTGGACCTGGGTGCTGATGCTGGGCTCGCTGTTCGACTTTGGCATGTCGCCTGCGGCACAAAAGGTGATTCCCGAGTATCGTGCGCGCAATGACCTCGACGGCCTGCGCGGATTCTTCACCGGCGCCCGCTGGATGGCGTTCGCAGGTTGCTGCATTCTCTGCGCGTTCATTGCCTGCGGCATCTATCTGCTGACGCCGTACATCCCGCAGCCGATGGTGCTGCCGCTCTATATCGCCTGCGCCACGCTTCCGGGCTTCATCGTCGCCAATATTCAGGACGCGATGGCGCGCGCCTGGGACTGGATGCGGCTTGGGCTGGTGCCGACGTTCATCATCCGGCAGGGACTGTTGATTGCATTCACGGGCATGGCCCTCGTGATCGGATTCAAGCTCGATGCCACGGCAGCCATGATCGCCAGCGCGATTGCGGTCTGGATCGCGATGATCGGCCAGCTTGTCCCGCTCAATCGCCGCCTCGCGACTGTCGTTCCGGACGGGCCGCGCCGTTATGAGGGCAAGAGCTGGTTTGCGACCTCGCTGCCGATCGTACTGACAGAAGGCACTTTCCTGCTGCTGAGCTACACCGACGTGCTCATGCTTCAGCAGTTCCGTCCATCGGAAGAGGTCGGCATCTACTTCGCAGTGGTGAAAACGCTGGTTCTGGTGTCGTTCATTCACTACGCCATCGGCGCATCGACGGCGCATCGGTTCAGCGAACTTCACGCCTCCGGCGACAAGAAGCGGCTTGAGGCTTTTGTCACTCACTCGATCAAGGTCATGTTCTGGCCATCGCTCGCGGTGACTGTCCTGCTGCTGATCGTGGGTAAACCGATGCTCTGGCTGTTCGGCCCTCAGTTCGTCGACGGTTACGGCATGATGTTCGTGCTGGCGATCGGCCTTGTGGTCCGTGCCGCTGTCGGCCCGGTCGAGCGGTTGCTCAATATGCTGGGCAAGCAGAATGTCTGCGCCGCAGCCTACGGCATGGCGTTTCTGGTCAATTTCACCGCGGGCCTGCTGCTGATCCCGACCTATGGCGGCTACGGCGCGGCGGCCGCGCTGTCGATCGCACTGATCTTCCTCACAGCAATTCTGTTCTATGTCGCCAAGACGCGGCTTGGCATACACGTATTGCCGTTCGGCAGCAGCAAGAGCTGATACTTTTCACCGCCCTTGCGCGAGCTACGCCGCAGTCCAGCCGCCGTCCATCGACAGATTGGCGCCGGTGATCTGGCTGGCATCGTCGCCACACAGATACAGCGCCAGCGCCGCCACCTGATCGGAGGTGACGAACTCTTTGGTCGGCTGCGCTTCCAACAGCACATCGTTGATGACCTGCTCCTTGGTCAGATTCCGCGCCCTCATGGTGTCAGGGATCTGCTTCTCGACCAGCGGCGTCCAGACGTATCCCGGCGAGATGCAATTGACCGTGATCTTGTGGGTTGCGACTTCGAGCGCGATGGTCTTGGTCAATCCGGCGATGCCGTGCTTGGCGGAAACGTAGGCTGACTTGAACGGCGACGCCACCAGCGAATGCGCCGACGCCGTATTGATGATGCGGCCCCATCCGGCTTTCTTCATCAAAGGCACCGCGGCGCGAATGCCATGAAATGCCGACGACAGATTGATCGCGATGATCTGGTCCCATTTCTCGATCGGGAAATCTTCAACGGGCGAAACAAACTGGATGCCGGCATTGTTTACGAGGATATCGACAGAGCCGAAATTGCTTTCCCCAAGCGCGATCATACCCGCAATCTCCGACGGCTTGGTCATATCTGCCGGTGAGTAGATTGCCTTGACCCTGAACTCGCTCTCGATGCCCGCGCGCTCCTTTTCGATATCGGAAGCTGCACCAAAGCCGTTGATGACGACATTGGCGCCCGCACCGGCCATCTTGCGCGCAATAGCAAGCCCGATTCCGCTGGTCGACCCAGTGACGACGGCAGTTTTGCCTTTGAGATCAGCCATCATTTTCTCCTGTTCCTGAAGGATTTATGTCGGATCGTCCGGACCAGGTCCGGTCAGATCGTAAGTCGCCATGGTCTCGCCGGATTGAGGCCGCTGCAGCCACTGCGGATGCGTCATCGAGCAATCGACATCGCGCACGCCAGCACTCCAGTGCTCGAGCATGCCGAAGTGGGAGAAGTCGTAATCCTTGGACGAGGTCTGATAGTTCTTGCGGCGATAGATCAGGTGAACCACCGTCACCGTGTTCTCTTTCGCGGCATCGTTGAGCGCGTGGGCCAGAGGATCGTTCTTCAATTCGTCAGGCAGTTTCGCGAACAGGTCGCGCCACGCCCGCCGCGCGTTGTGAATTCTCTTGTTGACGTCGGTGTTCATCCGGGTACGGCTGGAAAACCGGATGTCTTTCTCACGCTCGGCAGCTTCCAGCACCGACGCCGGCATCGGCCCGCGCGCGCTGAAGAGATCGACCTGAAAGATCAACAGATCGTTCGTTCGTTCTGCGTCGAGGACGTAGTCGAGCGGCGTGTTGGAGACGATGCCACCGTCCCAATACGGCTGACCATCGATCTCGATCGCCGGAAAGCCGGGTGGCAGCGCACCGGAAGCCATGATGTGCTCTGGGCCGATCTTGATCCTGGTGTTGTCGAAATAGGCGAAATTGCCGGTCAGCACATTCACCGCGCCGACGCTGAGACGCACGTCCTTGCTGTTGATCCGGTCGAAATCGACCAGACGTTCCAGCGTCTCGCGCAGCGGCGAGGTGTCGTAGTAACTCAGCGACTGAGCGCTGCCCGGCGGCCAGAACGGCGCTGGCGGAAACCGCGGCATGAAGAATCCCGGCACACCAAAGACAGCAACGGTCGCTGCACTGGTTTCGTTGAACAATGACCGTGAACGATCGTCGGTCAGCAGCGGGCTCCACGGCACCGGCGCGGACGCCTGCTCCCAGAACTCATGGAGTTTCTGGACGCGCTTCTCCCGCGGATTGCCGGCGATGATCGCGGCATTGATCGCGCCGATTGAAATGCCGGCGATCCATTTCGGCTCGAAGTCGTGGTTGCATAGTGCCTCATACGCTCCGGCCTGATAGGAGCCGAGCGCGCCGCCACCCTGCAGCACGAGCACGCGCTGGGCCTGAGCCGGTGCCGACGGGCGAGAGAGGTCTGACGAATTCATCGGGGCAATGACTAACGCAACAAAGCGACAGTTTCACGGAAGATATCGCAGTGCAGCGTGATCCTCATCAAGAGCCACGTCAACGCTTGAAAAGCTGGAAAAATCAGCCGCGGCTGTCGGGAGCGGCGAGGATCAGGGTCCAGAACACCTTGTACTTCGTGTTCGGCGCGTAGGCCGTGGCGATGCCTATTTTTGTGACACCAATCTTCAACATATTGGCACGATGGGGCGGCGAATCCCGCCAACCGGAAAACGCTTCCGCAAGCGTGTGATAGCCAGCCGACACATTCTCGACCGCAATCTGGGCGTCGAACCGTGTCGCCTTGATGCGCTTCATCAGGTTTCCGGCCACGTCGTGATCGAGCTTGTTGCGGCTCGCCATCGCTTGGGATTGCGTTTCTGCTGCCTTCATCAGTTCGGGATCGACCGTAACCACCCCAAGGCCATTGTTCTGGCGATAGCCGGAAATCATCGACGCCGCCACTTGCGGATCGATCCGTGCGCCGGCGCTGGCCATGCTGAGATAGAATGCGGGTTGGCCCGGCGGCGGATCGCGATCAGCCGCGCAGCCGCCCAACACCATGAGGCCCATGATCGCCAGTACCAGACGCTGCATCCCCGTTCCCCGATTCCACTCCGGTTGTTGCACACCAACCGTGGCTGAAAGGTGAATACGGAGCAAAATTCAAGGCTGATCGGCTGGCGTGGCCGAGCTGAGGAGACAGGGTTCTAGGTCGAGGCCGAGAAGATGCGATAGCGGCGAGGCTGCAGCCCGACCAGATCGCCAGGGTTCAGTTCCCGGTCGCGCGGCGTGTCGATTTCGATCAGGGTCTCGCCTTCCCCGCCTGGCAGCGCCACGTCGGCGCGCTGGATCGGGCCGAACGCCCTCACCCGGCGAACCGCGCCCTCGATCACGCCGGACCCCGCCGGGCCGACCTGCATGTCGTGACGGCGAACGAACAATCGCGAAGGGCCCGCGCCCGCGCCCTGCGGTTCGAGATTGAGCGGCTTGCCGCCAAGCTCGACGCGGCCGTCGCGCACATCCACCGGAAGCACGATCGACTCGCCGATGAATCCGTGGACGAAGGCCGTGGCGGGATTGTCGTAGACTTCGCCGGGCGTGCCGATCTGCTCGATCCTGCCCTTGTCCATCACGACCACGCGGTTGGCGACTTCAAGCGCCTCCTCCTGATCGTGGGTAACGAAGATCGAAGTGACATGAATTTCGTCGTGCAGCGAACGCAGCCAGCGGCGCAACTCCTTTCGCACCTTGGCATCCAGCGCTCCAAATGGTTCGTCGAGAAGAAGGATGCGAGGTTCGATCGCGAGCGCACGCGCAAGCGCAATCCGCTGGCGTTGTCCGCCGGACAGTTGGCTCGGATAACGATCCGACAGCCAGGCGAGCTGCACAAGATCGAGCAGTTCGTTGACGCGCTTCTTGATCGCCGTCTCGTTGAGACGCACCGCGCGCGGTTGAACGCGCAATCCGAAGGCGACGTTCTCGAACACGTTCATATGGCGGAACAGAGCGTAGTGCTGAAACACGAAGCCGACATGGCGCTCGCCTGCACCCCGCGCCAAAGCGTTCTCGCCGTCGAAGCGAACCTCGCCGCCATCCGGCCAATCGAGGCCGGCGATGATGCGCAGCAGCGTCGTCTTGCCGGAGCCTGATGGCCCGAGCAACGCCAGCAGTTCGCCCTTGCCGACTTTCAGATCGACGCTGTCCAGCGCAGTGAAGCTGCCGAACTTCTTTACAATGTTGCGGACTTCAATCGTCACGTGGCACTTGCCCTTCTTGCAGCCGGCTTTCGAGAATGGTCTTCATCACCAGCGTCACCAATGCCAGCATCGCCAGCAGTGAGGCAATCGCGAAAGAAGCGACAAACTGATACTCGTTATACAGAATTTCTACCAGCAGCGGCATGGTGTTGGTCTCGCCGCGGATGTGCCCCGACACCACGGAGACCGCCCCGAACTCGCCCATCGCCCGGGCGTTGCAAAGCAGCACGCCGTAGAGCAATCCCCATTTGATATTGGGCAATGTGACCCGGAAGAAGGTCTGCAAGCCGGACGCGCCGAGCGACAGCGCCGCCTCTTCCTCCTGGGTGCCCTGCTCTTGCATCAGCGGAATCAGGGCCCGCGCAACAAAGGGAAACGTCACGAATGTGGTCGCGAGCGCGATGCCGGGGACCGCGAACAGGATATGAATGTCACGCGCCTGTAGCCATGCGCCGAAGAAACCCTGCGCGCCGAACAACAGTACGAACACAAGTCCAGAGATAACCGGGCTCACCGAAAACGGCAGGTCGATCAGCGTAATCAGGAACGTCTTGCCGGGGAAGTCGAACTTCGCCACCGCCCATGCGGCGGCGAGCCCGAATATCAGATTGAGGCCGACGGAGATCGCAGCAACAAGGAGCGTGAGCTTGATGGCAGACAGCGCTTCAGGCTCCGCGAGCGCCGCAAGATAGGCGCCGATGCCGCGCGAAAATGCCTGCGTAAAGACGACGACCAGCGGCAGCACGACAAAGATAGACAGGAACGTCACCGCGATGCCGATGATCGAAAGCCGGATCAGGCGCGGTTCGGTGCGCGCGTCATGCTCAGCGCTGATCTCGCGAATGCGAACCGGGGCGACCGGGGTTATGAGATCGAGCTGCGCCATCGGCCGGCCTAAAACGCAGGAACGCGGGTCTGCGCCCAGCGCTGAACCCGGTTGATGAGAAAGATGATGAGGAATGCAACGACCAGCATGACAACTGCGATCGCAGTCGCATCGGCGTAACGAAACTCGGACAGGCGGATTACAATCAGAAGCGGAGCGATTTCGGACACGTTCGGCAGGTTACCGGCGATGAAGATCACCGAGCCGTATTCACCGACCGCACGCGCGAACGCCAGTGCAAAGCCCGTCAGCAATGCCGGCGTAAGGCTCGGCAGGATCACGCGCGTGACTGTATTCCAGCGGCTGGCGCCAAGACTGGCGGCCGCCTCCTCGATCTCCGGATCGAGATCGATCAGCACCGGTTGCACGGTTCGCACCACGAAGGGGATGCCGATAAACACCATGGCGATGAAGATGCCGATCGGCGTGAATGCAACCTTGATCCCCAGTTCGGCAAGCGGCGCACCGAGCCAGCCTTTTTGCGCGAACAGGGCGGTCAACGCGACACCTGCCACCGCGGTCGGCAACGCAAATGGAATATCGACGACGGCATCGAACAATCGCCGCCCTGGAAAACGATAACGCACCAGCGCCCATACCACGATGGTCCCCATCACGAGATTGACGAGGGCTGCAAGAAACGCGAGGCCGAATGAGATTTTCAGTGCGTTCAGCGTGCGACGGCTGGTGACGATCTCGAAGAACTGCGCCAAGCTCAGCTCAAAGGTCTTCAGGAACAGGCCCGCGAGCGGAAGCAGGACGATGAGCGACAGCCATGTCAGCGTCAGCCCCATGGTGAGGCCAAAGCCCGGCAGCGTTCGTCGTCGTCCCGTTACCCCGCTCACGTTGCCCCCTTGCGCGCCTTGATCCGGATCAGTTCTTGTAGATCTGGTCGAACACGCCGCCTTCGGCGAAGTGGGTCATCTGCGCCTTGGTCCAGCCGCCGAATACTTCATCGATGGTGAAAAGATCGACTTTTGCAAACGACTTCTCGTATTGCTTGCCGATTTCGAGATCGCGCGGCCGATAGGAGTTTCGCGCGGCAATCTCCTGCCCGTCTTTGGTGTACCAGTATTTCAGATAGGCATCGGCGGCTTCCCGCGTCTTCTTCTTGTCAACGACACGGTCGACGATCGTGATGGGCGGCTCCGCCAGAATCGACGTCGGCGGCGCAATGATCTCGAACTTGTCCTTGCCGAATTCCTTCACGGCGAGAAACGCCTCGTTCTCCCATGCCAGCAGAACGTCGCCGACGCCGCGCTCGACGAACGTCACTGTTGAGCCTCGCGCGCCGGTATCGAGAACGGGCACGTTCTTGAACAGGCTTGCCGTGAAGGTTTTCGCTTTCTCCTCGGAGCCATATTTCTTGAGCGCGAATCCCCATGCCGCGAGATAATTCCAGCGCGCGCCTCCCGAGGTCTTCGGATTCGGAGTGACGACGGACACGCCGGACTTCACCAGATCGTCCCAATCCCTGATGCCTTTGGGATTTCCCTTCCGCACAAGAAAAACGATGGTGGATGTGTAGGGCGAGGAATTGAGCGAGAGACGCTTCTGCCAATCGGCGGGGATCATGTTTTTCGCGGCAATGGCGTCGATGTCGTAAGCCAGCGCGAGCGTCACGACGTCGGCCTGCAGGCCATCGATCACCGATCTCGCCTGCGAACCCGATCCGCCATGCGATTGCTTGATCTCGATGCTCTTGCCTGTATCCTTCTGATACGCTGCGGCGAATGCCTTGTTGAACTCGGCATAGAGCTCGCGCGTGGGATCGTAGGACACGTTCAGCAGCGTGACATCGGCCGCGAACGCGGCGCCTGCCCACAGCAAACCCGCGGCAACCAAAATCAATCGACGTATCATTGCGAATCTCCATCACCGAACGACAGGATTACAAAACCGCGACGAACGTCTTGGAGAAGGTGCATGATGTCAACGAAACCGGATTTCTTTGTGGCGAACAATTGTAGGTCAGGATGCTATGACATCTTCACGGTGTGAATGCCGCATTCTGTCTTGCCTTTTCCGCGCCATCGCCCGGCCCGCTCGTCCTCACCGGGCGCAGCCCGGCTCGAACACGGCATGCAACCAACCGACGCATAACCGGACGCGACGAGCGGATGCGGCGGCAAATGTGAAAACGTGAAGATTGCTTCCAGTTCCTCACGCGACACGTTGGCCAAAGGATTAAATTTAAGGCGATTGCCGTCGGCTTCGACAACCGGAATTGCCGAACGTTCTCCACCCTGGAAGCGCTTGCGGCCATTGATCCAGGCAGCAAACGGCTTCAGCGCGCGCTGCAGCGGCTCCACCTTGCGGACGAAACAGCAGCGATCTGGATTGGAAAACCAAAGCTCGCGCTCGCCGTCCTCGCGTGCAAGATCGCTTTCCAACGGCTTGATGCTACGCACGTCCTTCAGGCCGAGCAGTCCGACCAGCGTATCGCGATAGGCCAGCGTTTCCTCGAACAACCAGCCGGTGTCGAGAAACACCACGGGTATCGCAGGGTCCACATCTGCGACAATCTTGAGCAGCGCGGCAGACTCGGTTCCGAAAGACGATACCACTGCAAGGTTATCACGGCCGACCGCTTTCAACGCAGCCGCGACAACCTCGCGCGGCGAAGCAAGAGCCAACGCACGGCCAAGCTCGGCGGCCTGGACCTCCCGATCGGACGGCGTCTCCAATCGAACGCTGTCGAGCATTGGTGCAATGACACTCACGAGCCGGTCACCTCTGCTTGGCGCGCGAGTCTTTGGCGGAAGGCCGTCGCGCGGCCGTCGCCGGTCGGCTGATAGAACACCGAATAGCGCTCGGCGACCTGGGCGAATGCCTTGGCGTCGCTCTCCTTCCTGACATCGAACGTATCGAATCCGGCCCGCAGCATGAAAACGAACTGATCGCGCAACACCTGACCGGTTGCGCGCAACTCGCCCCTGTAGCCGTGCCTTTCGCGCAGCAAACGCGCCTGCGAATAAGCCCGCCCGTCGCGGAAGCTCGGAAACACGAGGGCTACCACCGCGATCTCGGCGAGGTGCGGCACGAGATCGTCGATGTCGCGATTGTTCGGCCAGACCACGCCGGTCTGTCCAGACCGTACAGCCAGAGCTGCGGGATCGGCCAGAAAACGCGCGGCCGACATCAAGACATTCCCACCGCTCGCAAGCTCGGCATCATCCGCGAGCCCGGCATATGTATCGCTGACGATCTTGCCGCCTTTAACGAGTGGCATAGACGCGCTCCTTGAACGGCGTGACGCCAAGCCGCTTGACGGTCTCGACGAACGTTTCATCTGGCCGCGCCCGAAGAGCGAGATACGCCTCGACGATATCCTCGACTACGTCCGCAACGTCGGCGTACGGCACGGCGGGGCCGATCAGCGTCCCCATCTCGGCCTGCTCGTCGGCGCGGCCGCCGATGGTGATTTGATAGAACTCTTCATTGTTCTTTTCGACGCCGAGAATGCCGATATGGCCGACGTGATGATGACCACATGCATTGATGCAGCCCGAAATATTGATGTGCAGCTTGCCGATCATGTTAGCGAGATCGGGATCGGCAAAGCGCTTGGTCAATTCCTGCGCAATCGGAATCGAACGTGCGTTCGCCAGCGAACAATAATCGAGGCCGGGGCACGCGATGATATCGGTGATCAGATTAACGTTCGGCGTGGCGACGCCAATCTTGTCGAGCGCACGCCATAACGCAGGCAAATCGCGCTTGGCGACATTGGGCAGCGCCAGATTCTGTTCGTGGCCGACGCGAATTTCACCGGAGGAATATTTATCGGCGAGATCGGCGATGGCATCCATTTGCTCGGCCGTGGCGTCGCCCGGGGGCATGCCGACCGGCTTCAACGACAGCGTGACGATCGAATAACCTGTTACACGATGCGGCGCGACCGAGTTGCCAAGCCACATGGCGAACCGCGGATCGGCCGAAGCCGCCTTCATCTCATCCGGATTGTCGGAGAGCTTCTGGTAGGCAGGATAGCTGAAACGCGAGCGAATATCCTCGACGACAGCGTCGTCGAGCGCAAGCACGCCGTCCCGCATCTGCAGCCACTCATCTTCAACCTCCTGCGCGAATTTCTCGATGCCAAGCTCGTGCACCAGAATCTTGATGCGCGCCTTGTAGATATTGTCGCGGCGGCCGTACTGGTTGTAGACGCGCAGGATCGCCTCGACGTAGCTGAGGATGTCGCGGTGAACGACGAACTGCTTGATGGTTTTGCCGATGAACGGCGTGCGGCCGAGGCCGCCACCGACCAGTACCTCGAAGCCCGTCTCGCCCTGTTCGTTCTTCCGGATGCGCAGGCCGATATCGTGAATCTTGATGGCTGCGCGATCGTGGTCGGACGCGGTGATCGCGATCTTGAACTTGCGCGGCAGGAACGAGAATTCCGGATGTAGCGTCGAATACTGGCGCAGGATTTCCGCCCAGATGCGCGGATCCTCGATTTCACCCGGGGCAACGCCGGCCCACTGATCGGTGGTAATGTTACGGATGCAGTTGCCGCTGGTCTGCATGCCATGAATGCCGACCGCCGCCAAATCTTCCAGCGCGTCGGGCAATTCGGAGAGCTTGATCCAGTTGTACTGGATGTTCTGCCGCGTGGTGAAATGGCCGTAGCCGCGATCGTAACGCCGCGCCACATGGGCGAGCTTGCGCAGTTGCGGCGACGAAAGTGTGCCGTAGGGAATGGCGACGCGCAGCATGTAGGCATGAAGCTGCAGATACACGCCGTTCATCAACCGCAGCGACTTGAATTCGTCCTCGGTCAGCTCGCCCGACAAGCGCCGCTGAACCTGATCCCGGAATTCCGAGACCCGTTCATTGACCAGCGTGCGATCGATTTCGTCGTAAGCGTACATGTTGGACCTTTAAGCCGGCACCGGCAGCAACTCGATCGTCAGGCCTTCGGAACGGATATGTTCACGGAGATTGCCGGGCTCAATCTTGCCTTCGATCACTTCGACGGGAGCAATGTAGGCGCCGATCGCTCCGACATCGTCGGCGACCGCCTCCGATAACAGCGCGCGCGCCTCATCGGCATTGTGCACCACCGATGCATCGGCGATCCGCGACGACCAGCTCTTGTCGGCGGTCCGGTAGATCACCACGCCGTCTCCGGTGCGATTGGCAGTCACGATCGAAGCACCGGTGATCTTGATCTTCTGTTGCAGCGGAGACGTCATTCGGCAGCCATGCGTACATTGTTGACAACATCGTCGAGAAAGGCGTCGCGCCACGGCGCGGAGTGCATCACCACGTCGCCGATCACGAGAATGGCGGGGCCGGTTTCCACTTGTGCGGCAAGTGCGGGCAATTCGTTGAGCGTGCCGACAACAGACTTGGCGTCGGGGCGCGTGGCGCGCGCAAAGACACCAACGGGCGTCGTCGGCGAGCGTCCGGCGACGAGTAGGCCCTGGCGGATCGTCGCGGCGGCGGTGATACCCATGTAAACGACAACGGTCATTTTGGTGTCGGTCAGCGCCGACCAGTCCACCGCTTCGGCATCGCGCGCCTTATGGGCGGTCAGCATTGTGATGCGCAATGCCTGATGCCGGAAAGTGAGGGGAATTTCGGACTCGGCCGCGACACCCAATCCCGCCGTGATTCCAGGAATAACCGCGTAGGCAACGCCTGCCTCACGCAGCGCTGCAATCTCTTCGCCGCCGCGCCCGAACACGAACGGATCGCCGCCCTTGAGGCGTACCGCACGCTGACCGGCCCGCGCCGCTTCGATCATCAATGTGTTGATCGCATCCTGGCCGATGCCAGGCTTGCCGATGCGGCGGCCGACCGATACACGCGCGGCGTCGCGACGCGCACGATCAAGAATTTCGGCAGATACGAGATCGTCGTAGAATACCACGTCGGCATCCTGCAAAGCGCGCAGCGCTTTCACGGTCAGCAGATCCGGATCGCCGGGGCCCGCGCCGACCAATGTCACGAAGCCCTGCGGAGCTTTGCCAGCGAACGCGGCGGGATCGCCGATCGCATTCAGCGCTTTCTCGGCATCGCCCGATCGGCCAGCGAGAACTGCGGCTCCGATCGGGCCATCGACGACACGTTCCCAAAAGCGGCGGCGCAGCGGCATGTCGCCGATGCGCTCGGCGAATACTTTACGGAATTTTCCGATGAACGTCGCGAGATCACCAATGCGCGCGGGGAGCGCGGCTTCGATGCGCTCGCGCACGCGGCGCGCAACCACCGGCGATGCGCCGCCGGTACCGACGGCAACGACGACGTCGCCGCGATCGATAATCGCCGGAAAGATAAAGGTGGAGTGCTGCAGATCGTCCATCACATTGACGGGCAATCCAGCGGCGCGAGCGTGTGACGCCACGACAATGCCGACATCGCCCGCGCCTGCGCAAAGCACAGCAATCACATCGCGAAGATCATCCTTGAGCGGATCGCCGGAGGCGCGCTCGATGCGAGCGGCGCTCTCTGCGTCGAAACTTGAGACGTCATGGTCGCCGTCGGTCGCATACCAGCGAACCCGTGCACCTGCCGCCATCAGCAAGCGCAATTTGGCGCGCACGAGTTCTCCCTCGCCCACCAAAACGATGGGGCCAGCCTTCAGGTCCAGGAAGATTGGCAGAAACCGCATACGGCGCTCCGCTTCCCCGATCGCGGGGTTGACTGGAATTATTTTCTATATATGTATCTGCAACGTGCAGCAAAGAGAAAATTATTTCTTCTATCTCGCACTGCAACTATAGAATTTTCCACCCTGATCGCCAAGCGCAAGAGATGCATCTTCTTTTCGCAGTTCTTCACAGCATTCGCGGCGGCGGGAAAAGCCGGAGGGCTTGTGCATGAGCGATGCAATTCCGGGGGCAAGCAAGCGCTTTCCCACATCACATTCCGGCGATCTGGCTCCCGCAATGGACCATCTCGACGAACTGGAAGCACAGAGCATCTACATCCTGCGCGAGGCGTTCGCGCGGATGAAGAAGCTCGCGCTGCTGTGGTCGCTCGGCAAAGACTCAAATGTGATGATCTGGCTGGCCCGCAAGGCGTTCTTCGGCAAGGTGCCGTTCCCGGCATTGCACGTCGATACCGGCAAGAAATTTCCCGAGATGTATGCCTTCCGCGATCAGTACGCGAAGGAGTGGGGTCTCGATCTGCGTGTCGATCCCTGTCCGCCGATCGATGCGGTTGACCCGACCTTGCCGCCGGCTGCGCGTTCCGCCGCGCGCAAGACCGAAGGCCTCAAGCTCGCGCTCGCCAAGTACGGCTTCGACGGTCTGATCGCGGGCATCCGCCGCGACGAGGAAGCGACCCGCGCCAAGGAGCGCGTGTTCTCGCCGCGCGGCGTCGAAGGCGGTTGGGATGTGCGCGATCAGCCTCCCGAGTTCTGGGATCATTTCAACGCATCGCCCCCGCAAGGCGCACATCTGCGCATCCATCCGATCCTGCATTGGACCGAGGCCGACATCTGGGCTTACACCCAGCGCGAGAATATTCCGATCATCTCGCTGTATCTCTCGAACAACGGCAAACGCTATCGCTCGCTCGGCGATGCCGACATCACATTCCCGGTCGCCTCGAACGCCGCGAACATCGACGAGATTCTGATCGAACTGAATACGACCAAGGTGCCCGAACGCGCCGGACGCGCGCTCGATCACGAGACGGAAGACGCCTTCGAGCGGCTCCGCGTCTCCGGCTACCTCTGAGAACTGGTGCTGCTATGAACATGATTGCTCCGACATCGTCGATCGCCAAGGCTGTGGCGACGCCGCGCCCGCAAATCCGGATTGTCATCGTCGGCCATGTCGATCACGGCAAATCGACGCTGGTCGGCCGCCTGCTGCACGAAACCGGGAGCCTGCCCGACGGCAAGCTCGAGATGCTCAAGGCCGTCAGCGAGCGCCGCGGCATGCCGTTTGAGTGGTCGTTCCTGCTCGATGCACTGCAGACCGAGCGCGACCAGGGCATCACCATCGACACCACGCAAATCCGCTTCCGCACGCCCTCACGCGAGGTCGTTCTGATCGACGCGCCGGGTCATGCGGAGTTTCTGCGCAACATGATTACCGGCGCATCGCAAGCCGATGCCGCGGTCCTGATCATCGATGCGCTAGAGGGTGTGCGCGACCAGACCCGCCGCCATGGCTATCTGTTGCATCTGCTTGGCATCCGGCAGGTTGCAGTCGTCATCAACAAGATGGACCGGGTTGATTTCGCGCATGAGCGATTCGCCGAAATCAGCCGCGAGATTTCAGAACACCTCATCGGGCTTGGCGTCACGCCGTCGGCGATCATTCCGATCTCGGCACGCGATGGCGACGGTGTCACCGCACGGACGCCGAGAATTTCGTGGCATCACGGTCCGACCGTGGTCGAGGCGCTGGATACGCTCGAACCGGCGCGAGCCATGGACGACTTGCCGCTGCGCTTGCCGATTCAGTCGATCTACAAGTTCGACGACCGCCGCATCATCGCAGGCCGCATCGAGGCCGGTCAATTGAGCGCTGGTGATGAAGTCGTGATCATGCCAGCCGGCAAGATCGCAAGGATCAAGTCGGTCGAAAGCTGGCCTGTGACTCCGGTTGCCGGAAAACTCGGCGCGGGGCGCTCGGTCGGAATCACGCTCGACCGCGAGTTATTTGTCGAACGCGGCGACATTGTCAGCCACGTCGGAACTGCGCCCCGCGATACGCGGCGGCTGCGCGCCCGCATCTTCTGGCTGCATGATGCGCCGCTCGCGAAAGGCGCACAAATTCTGGTGCGGCTCGGTACCAAGGAAGCCCGCGCCACCGTCGTCGCTATCGACAAGGCGGTCGATCCGGGCGATCTGGCAAGCCTCGAGACACAATCGATCCAGCGCAATCACGTCGGCGAAATCGATCTTGCACTGGCGCAGCCGGTCGCAGCTGACCCCTATCTGGAAAATCCGAACACGGGCCGCCTCGTCATAGAGGTTGCCGGCCGGATCGCCGGCGGCGGACTGGTGCTCAGCGTCAACGCCGGTGAGCGCGCGATTCCCATCGACATTGTGCCGGTGGAGTCTGCTTTGCGGGACGACGAGCGCTCGGCGCGCTATGGACACACCGGCGCGGTGCTTTGGCTGACCGGGCTTCCTGGTTCGGGCAAGTCCACCATCGCGCAGGCGCTGGAGCGGAAGCTGTTCAGCCGCGGCGGCTCGCCGGTATTTCTCGATGGAGATACGCTGCGTGCCGGACTGAATGGCGACCTCGATTTCTCCCCGGGGGATCGCTCGGAAAACATCCGACGTCTTGCGGAGGTCGCGACGCATCTCGCCCGTAACGGCCACATAGCGATTGTCGCAGCTGTGTCGCCATCGGCGGACGATCGCGCTCAGGCACGCCGGATCGCCGCAGATTCCTTCCGTGAGATTTTCGTCGCGACACCGCGCGAGGTGTGCGAAGGCCGCGACCCGAAAGGTCACTACGCAAAGGCCCGCGCCGGCAATCTGGCGAATTTCACCGGCACCGGCAGCGACTACGAAAAGCCGGATGCTCCCGAGCTGACCCTCGACACAACCACACGATCCGCGCTGAATCTGGCCGGAGATATCGAACAGATGCTGGCTAAAACCGGCATTATGTCAGCCGAACCGGCCGATATCGCCGCCAACATCTGATCCGTGCTCCCGCGCTTTTGAAGCCTGTCAACCGACAGTTTCCGGCTGCCCGTATTTGGGGCCCGGAGGTCCATTTGGCGGGCTTTTCACAGCCCGCCGTTTGACGGTAAAAGACGCCCCAGAAGTTGCCGACCTCCTCTGGACCGGCTTTTCCCCATCCCATCAAACGGCCCAGAGCCGTATCCTGTGAGATCGTCCAAGATGAAACGTATTGATGCCAGTGGCTTGAAGGTCGCTCCGATTTTGTTCGATTTCATTGCCAAGGAGGCCGCGCCCCAGACCGGAATTTCGCCGGATGCATTCTGGGCCGGCCTTGCCGGAATTGTTCGGGACCTTGCCCCGCGTAATCAGGAGCTGTTGAAGATTCGCGATACGCTTCAGGACCAGATCGACGCCTGGCATCGCGCCCACAAAGGCAAGGCGTTCGATATGAACGCCTACACGGCGTTCCTGAAGGAAATCGGTTACCTGCTGCCCGAGCCTGCCACGCGCCAGGTCGAGACCGCCAACGTTGATGAGGAAATCGGTCAGATCTGCGGTCCGCAGCTTGT
This sequence comes from Hyphomicrobiales bacterium, assembly GCA_021732215.1. Taxonomy (GTDB): domain Bacteria; phylum Pseudomonadota; class Alphaproteobacteria; order Rhizobiales; family Xanthobacteraceae; genus SG-bin9. Next base: position 288,535 of record JAKFVL010000006.1, on the reverse strand, counting down.
GGTCCCGCTGACCAACGCACGTTATGCGCTCAACGCGGCGAATGCACGTTGGGGCAGCCTTTACGATGCGCTTTACGGAACGGACGCGATCCCCCACGATCCGAGCGAAACCGGCAAGGGCTACAACCCGGCACGGGGCGCCAAGGTCGTCGCCAAAGCCAAAGCCATTCTCGATCAAGCCGCACCACTGGCGACCGGCAATTACAGCGATGTGACCGCCTACAGCGTCGAGAGCGGTAAGCTCGCAGTCAAGCTCAAGAGCGGCAACGCAACCGCGCTCAAGGATGAAAAGCAGTTCGCCGGGTATCTTGGCGATGCCGCTTCGCCTTCGGCTATTCTGCTGGTCAACAACGGCCTGCATCTCGAGATCAAGATCGATCGCAACAATCAGACCGGCAAGGACGATGCAGCCGGCGTCGCAGATGTAATTCTGGAGGCAGCCGTCAGCACCATTCTCGATATGGAAGACAGCGTGGCTGCCGTAGACGCCGAGGACAAGGTGCTGATCTATCGCAACACCCTCGGTCTGATGAACGGCACCCTGGCCGCAGACTTTGAAAAGAGCGGCAAGACACTTCAGCGCAAGCTCAACACCGATCGCACCTACAAGGCTCCGCAAGGCGGCGACCTCACGCTGCACGGACGCAGCCTGCTGCTGATGCGCAATGTCGGCCATCATATGTACACCGACGCGGTACTCGATGCGCAGAGCCAGGAGATCCCCGAAGGCATTCTCGATGCCGCCGTCGCCGGTCTTCTTGCGATTCACGACCTGAAGTCGAAGTCGAAAATCCGCAACACGCGCAAAGGCTCGATCTACATCGTCAAGCCGAAGATGCATGGCCCAGACGAGGTGCAACTGACCTGCGATCTGTTTGCCCGCGTGGAACAAATGCTGTCGCTGCCGAAGAACGCGATGAAGGTCGGCATCATGGATGAGGAACGCCGCACGACGGTGAACCTCAAGGCCTGCATCGACAAGGCCCACGACCGCATCGTGTTCATCAACACCGGCTTCCTCGATCGCACCGGCGACGAAATTCATACCTCGATGGAAGCGGGGCCGATGATCCGCAAGAACGACATGCGCGGCAGTGCGTGGATCAAGGCCTACGAAGACTGGAACGTCGACAACGGCCTGATCGACGGCCTGCCCGGTCACGCGCAGATCGGCAAGGGCATGTGGGCCGCGCCGGACAAGATGGCCGATATGATGGTTCAGAAGATCGCGCATCCGCAGGCGGGCGCGACCACTGCGTGGGTGCCCTCACCGACCGCGGCCACGCTGCACGCGGTGCATTATCACCAGGTGGACGTCGCGGCGAAGCAGAATGAACTGAAGGGGAAGGTGCCGCGCGCCAAGCTCTCCGATATTCTGACCATCCCGGTCTCCCAGTCGAACTGGGCGCCGGACGACGTGCGGCAAGAGATCGACAACAACTGCCAGGGTATTCTCGGTTACGTCGTGCGCTGGATCGATCAGGGCGTCGGCTGCTCGAAGGTGCCGGACATCCACGATGTCGGCCTGATGGAAGACCGCGCCACGCTGCGGATTTCAAGTCAGCATCTCGCCAACTGGCTGCATCAAGGTGTCATCACCAAGGATCAGGTGATGGATGCGCTCAAACGCATGGCGGTGGTGGTCGATCGCCAGAATGCCGATGATCGTGAGTACAAGCCGATGGCGCCCGGATTTGACGGCGTCGCGTTCAAGGCGGCGTGCGATCTGGTATTCAAAGGCCGCGAGCAGCCGAACGGCTACACCGAGTTCATCCTTCATGCCCGCCGCAAGGAAGCCAAGGCGGCGGGATAAGCCAAAGTAGGGATAAGGCCAGAGCATCCGCAAACGGAAAGCCCCGGAAATCATCCGGGGCTTTTTCTAAGGTTTGGACAATACCGGTCAGGCGGCAGCCACCTGATGAATCAGACGTCAGAACACCGCCAGATATTTCAGCAGCGAAATGATGCCGATTATGATCACAACGACGCGCGCGCGATCTGTTTCGCTCGTCCGTCGAGCGGAAGCATATTGATCAGATACAGAACCAATATGACGACGAGAAACGTGATCAGAATGCCGATAAGGACTGCCATGCGAACCCCCGCTAGCGGCGATCTGCGGTTGCGGCCATCGCAAACATCCAGATCGCCATGATGCGAGTATAACGCGAGAGACCGATTCCGGTTCCATTTCTGGAACCGGGATGACCGGCCACCGCCAAAAGATTACTCGGCTGCCACAACCGGAAACTGGCGATATCGCGCCTGAACGTCGGGCGAAGCGGGAGAGAACTGCAGAGTAGCGCGTCGTCCTTCTGCGCCCCGTCCAACGACCATCAACCCGTTCGCTCCGGCAACGAGGTCCCCTCGCCGTACCGTGCGATCGTCTTCGATCTTGATTTGTGCAAGACCGACCGGATCCTTGCCGTTGCAGGTGCAATCTCCGACCAGTTCGTTCCGGAAGCGGAAGGCATTCGGAAGATCGCTGTAACTCTTGCCGTTCTCTGCGATCGCATGGTCGATCGATCCACCGCTGAAGACTTTGGTTTCGGCCGCGGGACAGAAGCTCTTGCATGTCTCGGCCTTGCTCTGACCACCCGCCGCCGAAACGGGGAAATAACGGCCATCGCAGGTCCGCACGCAAAAGGATCCGCCTGAGGACCGAGCTGCTTGCCGTCGGATCCTCCCATCGTCAAAAGGCTGATCGGGCGCGAACGAAAGCGCCGGCGACGCACGCGACGACTTGCCTCCGAAAACGTTTCCGAACAGCGAGAAAAAATCCTGAGCCGATGCGCTCGTCACGCCGGCACCAAGGTGCGCCAGCGTCATCGCTGCGACCAGGAACATCCCTTTTGACAGAAAACGCATCGCCCGATCCCGTCTCAATAGAGCGTGGACATTGATATGCCCTGACGAGCCGGCAACGAGGCCGATACAACGGGGCGGCGAGCTTCTGCCGTCGCGTCAAACCTGAGCGGCGAGCTTTTCGGCAGAACCACGACTTTGGTGCCGACGTTCACACGGCTGAACAGGTCCGATACATCCTCATTGGTCAGACGAATGCATCCGCTGGAAACAAACTTGCCGATGGTCGAGGGATCGTTGGTGCCGTGAATGCGATAGATGCTGGAGCCCAGATACATCGCCCGCGCGCCGAGCGGATTGCCCGGTCCACCGGCCATGAACCGCGGCAAATAGGGCTGCCGTGCGATCATTTCCTGCGGCGGATGCCAATCCGGCCACTCCGATTTGCGGGTCACCGTCTGCGTGCCACTCCAGGTGAAACCTTCGCGGCCAACACCGACGCCATAACGGATCGCCCTGCCGCCACCGAGCACATAGTAGAGAGCGGTGTTTCCGGTATCGATCACGATCGTTCCCGCGGTTTCGCGCGTCGGGAAATCGACGACGGCTTTTCTCAACCGATCCGGCACCACCGTTTGGTCAGCCTCGCCGATATCCGGCTGGTCCAGCCGATCGTTACTCCAGTTGGTCGATTGGGACGATGCATAACCGAGAGCCTGTGCAGAAGCTGCGCTACTCCAGAGCGAGACGGGAAGAGCAAGTGCGATTGCCGAAATAGCCAAAACGGCGCTGCGAAAATCCACGCCCAAACCTGAATGTCTCATGACCTGCCCCTGCGTTTGCCAATCCAGCCGATGCCGGATTGCAAGACAAACGCGGACACCCCATTCCAGTTCCTCGCCGGTTCGTTCGCCGCAGCAACAGTCAAGACGGCGAACAATCACGTTCGCGAGATGGAACTTTTCCCCGCTTCAACGGTTTTACTCAGGTGTTTGCGGACGCGAACGATGTTCGCTCAGGCAGCTGCATTCGTGCGAGGAGCACTGCCATGTCGCTCGGTACCATTCTGATCGTCATTTTGATCCTGGCTCTGCTCGGCGTTATTCCGAGTTGGGGGCACAGCCGAAGCTGGGGTTATGGCCCTTCCAGTATCGTAGGCACCATTCTGGTTATTGTTCTGGTTCTGGCATTGCTCGGCAAGCTGTGAGCAAGCCGTCACAGATATCCGCGACCCCGACACGTCGTGCCGATACGCCGCCGATGGAGCGGGTCAGCACCGAGGCAAAACCTCCTCCTTCGATTACACTGCAAGACCTCGCCTATTTCTCGTTGATAGCGATCGCCATTATTGCTGCGATCGCCGTGCTTTACGTAGGCCGGGTATTCTTCCTACCCATCGTCACCGGCTTCGTGATCGGCACCATGCTGTCGCCAGCTGCGCATTTTCTCGCAAAATCCCGATATCCCATTCCGCGTTCGGTCTCGGCGGTCCTGATCGTTGCCGGGGTATGCGCCGCGCTGGCCTTCGTCATAGGCCTGATATCCGCCCCGGTGATGGACTGGAGCCAGCGACTGCCCGAACTTAGCGCGGCGCTGAAAGAGAAAGCGCATGTTTTCGACCGGCCGCTCGCGCTCTGGCATCAGTTGCAGGGACTGTTTGGCGAAACCCCTTCTACAACGACGACGCCGCAACTGCCCAAGATAGAATGGATGCAGCCGACGCTGGAGTTCATCTCGCCGACACTCGCGGAACTGCTGTTGTTTTTCGCAACACTTATCCTGTTCATCGCGAGCTGGCCGGATATGCGGCGCGCACTGATTCTGATGTATCCTGATCGCGAAGGGCGGCTGAGGACTCTCCGCATCGTCAATGCGATCGAGCAGAAGCTCGGCGCCTATCTCCTGATGGTAACCGGCATCAATATGGGCGTCGGCATCGCCACCGGATTGATCTGCGCAGCCAGCGGCATGCCTAACCCGGCCGGTCTCGGCGCGCTGGCGGCAACGCTGAATTATATCCCTATCATCGGACCGATTGTGATGTTCGCCGTAATCGCTCTGGTCTCGCTCGTGACCTTTTCGACGCTCGGCGCGGCGATGATTCCGTGCCTGCTGTTCGCCGGCATGACATTTATCGAAGGCCACTTCGTCACACCGGCAATCATCGGACGCCGTCTCTCGCTCAATGCGCTTGCCATCTTCCTCGCCATCGCGTTCTGGACCTGGTTATGGGGGCCAATGGGCGCGTTTCTGTCGTCACCGATCCTGATCGTCGGACTAATCCTCAAAGAACATCTGATGCCGACGGAAAATGGACAATTGTTTGAAGACTGAATGGGTTGCGCAATGGAACTTCGCCGCCCGCCGAACGTTTAACCGGTTCACAAACCCAGCAGAGGCCAGCGATGTCGAGTATCGAGGGCGAAGGTGAGATGAAAACGATGGCCGAGAAATCAACATACGACCGACTTGAGAAAGATGTGGAGGCCGTGAAAAACGATATCTCGGCATTGGCCGATCAGATTTCCGAGGCCTTGAACTCATTGGCCGGCACAGCGCGCAAGGAAGCGCGACGCGGCTACAAGCAAGCTCGCTCCACCGCAAATTCCATGATGTCCGACGTCAGCAAGCAGGGAAATGCCGCACTTGAAGCCGCCCAGGATGCAGCATCGACACTCGAGGAAACGCTGGAAGATGCCATTCACGAGCGGCCGATTGCCGCGATAGGTCTGGCAGTGGGCCTGGGCTTCCTGATCGGCGTGACTTGGCGACGGTGATCGTACGACCCGCCACCAAAACCAATTTACGGCGACGCCGAGCGCGTCGCCGTTTTAGTCCGGCGTCATCGAAGAAAGATTTGGCATAATGTTGCAACGGCTGGTGGATGATTTGAAGGACGGTACGGGGCTCGCGCTCCGCATGACCTCGCTCGCAGCAGCCGCAGCAATATCACTATTTATTTCGACCGCATTCGTGACCGCGGCAGCATTCGTATTCGTATTGAACAAGCATGGCGCGCTATACGCCTGTCTGAGCGGAGCTGCGATCTACCTTGTTCTGACGCTGCTCGCGGCGGGCATTTACCTGTATCGCAAAAAGCAAATCCAGAAACGTCCCGTCGAACAGACAAAATCGATGCTGCAGACCGCACTGTCCGATCCTGTCATTTTGGCAACCGGTTTACAGGTTGTAAGGACAATTGGGGTCAAGCGCTTGATCCCGATCCTTGCAATCGGAGGCGTGGCTCTCGGCTTGATGGCGAGCCGCCAGGCGGCAGATGATGAAACGTCAGACGATTAATCTGACCACCGATCAATAAATCAAACGATTTATCAGGTAATGCAGCGGCCTGAATCGAGCAGTTTGGCAACTTCCGTCAGCCCGCTTACCACCGGCTCACAGGCAACGATCCTGCGCGCCGGCGTTTTCGAATCGCGGTTGACCGGCTTTTGGATCGAAGGACTGACACTCGCTCCCCATCGATCTACCGGTATGCGGATCAGCACCGACGTATGAGCGAGCTGATCGACCTGGATCGACACTGTACGCAGAATCTCTTTCGATTGAGCTGCGATAGTATTGCGATCGCCCTTGCTCTCGCGATTGATCTGCGGCGCCGATCCGGGTGCAAGGAGCGTAGCCGATCCATGCCGCATGCCGAAGGTATCGAGATCGAGATCGTTACCCGAAGCAACTTCCAGATGCGCCGCGCTCATCACGAGCGTTGCGGTGGCCACTCCGAGAACTCCTGAAATGAACCGAGCCATGACCGGCCTCAAATGTTCGCCGTTGCGTTCTCCCATTTAACTGCGTCCGGAACGCAATGTTCCGGGAACAGGCTGAGGCACGCCCGGTAAAATCAAGCCGATCGCATGGGAACGAATGCACTCGAACGCAATTATCAGGACAGCCGGTTATTTCCCCCTGCCCCAATTGACCGGCTATGTGGGGCGTGACCGTGGTGATGCCGGTCGCGCCCCATTTTCTTTTTTGCTTGAGCTTTGACGGGTTTCACCGCTCGCCGGTTCAATGACCTTCACAAACGGTCAAAGAAAAAACCGGGCAGATCGCCCGGTTTTCTATAGCTCGATCTTGTTCAGGAAAACGATCAGGCTGCAGCATTTGGCGTTTTGGATCGCGAGTTGCGCTGGAAAAACAACGCCTGACTAGCCACCGCGGAAACCATTGCGGGCTGGAACGGCTTCGAGATCAGGAAGGCTGGTTCCGGGCGCTCGCCTGTGAGGAAGCGCTCTGGATAGGCGGTAATGAAGACCACCGGGACTTCGAAAATCTTGAGCAATTCATTGACTGCGTCGAGGCCCGAGCTGCCATCGGCGAGCTGGATATCGGCCAGTATCAGGCCGGGCTTTTTCTTGCTCGCCATGGCGACCGCGTCCGTATGGGTGCGCGCCACGCCGATAACGTTGTGGCCCAGATTTTTGACCAGGCTTTCCAGATCCATCGCGATGAAGGTTTCATCCTCGATGATAAGCACGTCGGTCGCAATCTCCGCAGCCATCTCGCGGCCGGCGGTATCGGCAAGCTGGCGGACGTCAGCAGCGTTCCTGTCGAGGATAAAACCAACCTCTTCCTCTGAAAATCCTTCGAGCGATAACAGCAGGAATGCCTGACGCGGGAGCGGCGTGATATTCGACAGCCGCCGCTCGGACGCAGCCTGCGCAAAGGGAGCATCGGAATTCTCGTTCACCGACACCGAATTCCAGATTTGAGCGAATATCTTGAACAAACCGGCGCGCGGCCCGTGCTGTTCATCCAGCAGCGCCGGATCTTCCAGCAGAGCTTCCAGCATCGCCGCCACATAGGCGTCTCCGGACGTCTGGTTCCCCGTCAAGGCACGGGCATAGCGCCGCAATAGCGGCAAGTGTTCGGCAACAACCTGTGATCGGGACATCCCCACTCCATCGCGTTTGGACCCGCCGCCCACCAGGCTTTGCCCGCCCGGTCGCCGCGCATACCATTATCGTGCCTAATGACGCCCGAAAGCGACAAAAGTTCCATTGCCTTGGAACTTGTTGGACGGGCGGGACTTATTTCTCGGATACGCTTTGCGAAGCCAATCAGTATTTTCAGACCAACCCAGTCGAGATTGTACACAAGAAAATCCAAATTTAACAATGAGTTAGCCTTACAAATCTCGAGAAAGTCGGATCGAAATGAAAGATAACAAACCACAGGCTGCCAGGGTCGGCGGAACTGGCAAATCAGGCGGGTTGAATTCTGAAATCCAGTCGCGGATCGGGCATCAGCTCCGGGCCATGTACGACGATGTCGTCCGGCAGGGTGTGCCGGATCGCTTTGCCGATCTGATCCGGAAGCTGGATAACCCGGACGGCAATGCGGCAACACCGGCCAAGACCGATGGGAGGGACTGATGCCTCTCACAGATTCTCTCCGGGACGACATTCTCGCAACCGTGCCGAGCCTCCGCGCTTTCGCCATGTCGCTGAGCGGCAACAGCGATCGCGCCGACGATCTGGTGCAGGAAACGCTGCTTCGGGCGCTTGCCAACATCGACTCGTTCCAGCCCGGCTCCAATCTGCCAGCGTGGCTGTTTACGATTCTGCGCAATCTGTTTCGCTCCGATTACCGCAAACGGAGGCGTGAGGTAGAGGATGCGGACGGCAGCTACGCCGAAACACTGAAGTCGCAGCCGAACCAGACCGCGCACCTCGAATTCGAGGAGTTCCGCGCGGCGCTCGAGAAGCTGCCTCAGGATCAGCGCGAAGCCCTCATCCTCGTGGGCGCATCAGGGTTCTCGTATGAGGATGCTGCCGCGATCTGCGGATGCGCCGTCGGTACGATCAAAAGCCGCGTCAATCGGGCTCGATCCAAACTGAGTACGATGCTGTCGGTCGATACGGCAGACGACTTCGGCCCCGACGATACGGTGCGCGCCGTCATCGGCGGCGGCCGCTAACGACAGCGCTCGACCGAAGGGAAAGAAATAAGAGAAAAGAGCGGCTCAATATTGAGCCGCTCTTTTCTTTTTTTGATTGCGATGCGCGTAGGGCGAAGTGTCAGTTCAATCCACCGAAAGCCCAGATCAGAACCAAAACCGGAATCGGAATGCCAAGAAACCAGAGCAGTAGATAGCGGCCCATATCACCCTCCACACATCAAAATCGAACGTCATTTTAATGCGTATCGGGTTTTTTTGTTCCGCTCAGATGCGCTTTGGCGTAGCCAGCAAGCGTCCGGTACGCGCCAATTCCGGCGCATCGAGCACTGTCTTCATCGGGGCAACGAGCTCGTAAACATAGCTGACATCCGTGAAATAGTTCTTCGACGTCCCGCCGAGCGCCTCCGGCGCAACGCGATCGAGCAACGTGCGGCCGAAATCGCTGTCCGGACGGCGGGTTGCTTCACTGGTGTTGAACTCCTCCCAGCGGAAGTGAAGCATCGATTCGGGCCCTTCCCCTTCAATCGACCAACGCGCAACAACATTGGGGTGCTTGCCGACAAGTGAGAGGCCCTCGTCCGAATGCGACGCGAGTTCAAAGAAAAGCAGAGAGAGGCTTTGCGCCGCACGCGCGCTGACGACCAGATCCGGCCCCTCGAGCGAAATGCGATCGGCATTCGGGATCGCGCGGGCTTCGAACAAACCCTTGAGCTTAACGCCTTGCCACTGGCTGTCACTTAGAAGCGTGACAACGTGCGACATCGCATGAATGCGACCGATCAAAAGCTCACGGACGATATTTGAATCTACGCCAGGCCTGACCGTTCGGGTCACGATAGACTGGATCACGGCCAGAATATTCTTCACGCGATGGTTCAGTTCGTCGATCACGGCGGTGAGCCGCCGTTCAAAATCAATTCGTGTTTCGACCTCGCGAGTCAGTCGCAAGTTGCTGTAGGCGACATAGCCGAACAAGCCGCAGATGATACTGGTCAGTGCCATGCCGATCAGAGCAACCACGCCGGCGATGTTTCGCGCGCGCACGCTCGGTTCAATTTTCGGATAGTAAGCAAGAGTCCAGTCACGGCCGCCGAAAATGACGGTTCGCGCCCAGCCCTGTGTCCCGTCGGGCCGCTGGGCTTGCGCAACGGTGACGTTGCCTTCGGCATCTGCGCGCAGTTCCTGCGAAGCATCTCGCGGATCGATCAGCGAAACGGAGAATGGAGACACATCGTCGTTCGGCAACATCAGCGGCGCGATGCGATAGGAGATTGTGATAAATCCGAGGATATCGCTTGTTGCTTCCCGCGAAACTGCGGCGGCCAGTACCACTCCCATGGGCCCATCGCCGAACAATCGCACAGGATCCGAACTGATCGGCTTGTCCTCCTTGATTGTCCGCTCAAGGACAGGTCCGATCGCCGGGCTCTTCTGCAACGAGCGGCCCGGAAAACCCGCAGAATTATCCGCCTTAGGCTCGACATCCATGACGACCCATTGCGGGTCCGTGACCGACTTGAGGTCGAGCGGGCTGTCGTCGTAATTGCGGATGTTGGTCTTTGGGTAACCAGCGCGCCTGAGCTCGGCTTCCGCTGCGGCGAGATCGTTCGGCGCGATGCGCGATATCCAGCTCACCACGGCAAAGTCTGTCTTCGAAGCAACGATTGCCGGGCGTAACGGCCTTAATGTATCGGATTGATAGAACGACGGGGACCGGAACAGCCCGACGGCCACCCTCATGAGCAATTCGCGCTCGCCAAGCCTGTCCTGAACCGCGTTGGCGTGCGTGTCGATCGAGCGGGCCAGAACCAACCGATCCAGCGACTGTTCCTGATCGTAAACGCGCATGGCGGCAAGACTTGAGGCCAGCACCCCAATCAGCGCCACCAACGCGATCATGATTCCCAGTCGAAACACTCAACTACCCGAAATGAATTTGGTCGAAAAACGTGCCGTCAAAGGCGCCTGATCGATGCCAAAGCCCTCGCCTGGAGGGGATGAAGAGAGGGAAGGCACGGGCAAAATACAATTCCAGATTGCGATTCGAGCTTTCGCTACAGGAGCGATGAGGATGACAATTCGCAGGAACGCAACCGGTTCCAAGGCTCGCAAAATTTCAAAAGGAAGCATTGCTGAACAATTCCGGCAATTTATCCACTGGATCGACTGAATGTGGGCTGCAATTCGCCGGCATTTCCCGTCCGGAAATGCTGGGTTCGCGCGAACATCAATCCGACTACAATCAGGACTATGCCGGTCAAAATGAGTCCCAGGAACATCTTGCTGTAGTCGCGCATCGCATTCACCAACACTTGCATACGATGCTAACCGGCTGAGCCGATCTCCGTTCCGATACCCCGCGTTGTGTTGTGTGGTCGGCTACCGGGCGCGCGGATCACCGGCCGCCTTCAGGCCGCCTCTGGTCTCGATAAACCCGATGATTCGATCAAGGCCTTGGCTTTTTTTCAGATTGGTCATCACGAACGGCCGTTCACCGCGCATCCGTTTGGCATCGATATCCATCTTTTCCAGCGAAGCACCGACATAAGGCGCAAGGTCAATCTTGTTGATCACCAGTAGATCGGACCGTGTGATTCCAGGGCCACCCTTTGAGGGAATTTTGTCACCCGCCGCGACGTCGATGACATAGATCGTCAGGTCAGCGAGTTCCGGAGAAAACGTCGCCGCGAGATTGTCGCCGCCGGACTCGATCAAGACCAGATCGAGATCGGGAAACTTCGCACGCATATCCGCGACCGCCGCGAGATTCATCGATGCGTCTTCCCGGATCGCTGTATGCGGACATCCTCCGGTTTCGACACCTGCAATGCGGTCTGGCGTCAACGAACCGGAGCGGACCAGAAACTCTGCATCCCATCGGGTATAGATATCGTTGGTGATCGCCGCGACGTCGTAACGATCGCGCAAGCTCTTGCATAAGAGATCCATCAGCGCGGTTTTCCCCGAACCGACGGGACCGCCGATGCCGACGCGAAGGGGGCCATTATAGTCAGTCATCGTTAAACATCGCTCCCAAAAAAACGCGCAGATATCATGAACGGAACAACCGCGTGTACTGGGTCTCATGGCGCATACTGGCAAGATCGGCGCGGAACGTCGCTCCGCCAAGATCGTCCAGCGTTGCACAAAGCGCGCGATCGCCCGTCGACACCACATCTGCCTCCAGCGCCGCCAATATACGCTGGCCGTCGGTCTGGCCAAGCGGTACCAGGCGCAAGCCCGCCGAAATCCAGTTCGAGACGATTGCATGAAGAAACGCATGCAGCGATGGAGCCACAGGCAGCCCATGAGCTGCGCTGACGATTCCAACAGCGACCGGATAAGCGATCGATCCTTTGAGATTCGCTAGCGCAGCGTCGAGCGCCGAACAATTCCAGGCGGTACGGGCAATGTCGAGAAATGCACGACCCTGCGCCGTCGTTTCAAGCTGGCGCTCGCGAGAAGTGACATATGCGGCCGCTAGTTCTGCGATGTCGGCCAGCGACGCATAATCGCCCGCCACAACAGAGCGGTGCGCATGAACCAGAAAGATGCTGTCGCAAAATCCAGATCCGCCGGTCAGCATCGCATTGAGCCAGTCACGCAAGCTCGCAGCATCGACAATATCACCCGCCTCGATCGCCCATTCGATGCCGCTCGAGTAAGCAAACGCACCGACGGGGAAAGACGGCGACATCCATGTCATCAACCGATAGAGCGCCGCCGGGCCAGCTTCCGTCTCGCTATCGACGGCAACAGGCGCTTCACCGGGTTTACCCCGGCCGCTACTCCCCATGGTCATGAGCATGGGAATGACGATGATGATGATCGTGGGAATGGCCGTGATCATGATCATGGTGGCCATGGCCGCCATGATCCGGCGCGCGCACGTGCCCGCTGGTGTGATAGGCGCCGCCTTCCGGATCGAACGGCGCATCGATCTCGACAACGCGCGCGCCGAGGCCACGCACCATTTCCGCGATCACGTGATCGCGGTGAATACGCAGCGCCTTCGGCATGATCTGGGTCGGCAGATGACGGTTGCCGAGATGCCATGCGACACGGACGAGATGCAGGGCGTCATTGCAGCGGATCTCGATCAGCGCTTCGGGAGCGGCAACCACTTCGATCAGACGGCCGTCGTCGAGCACCAGCGCGTCGCCTCCGCGCAATACGATCGCCTCTTCCAGATCGAGCATAAACGCAAGCCCGCGCGTTCCCGTCATCGCCACACGCCGGCGATAACGATCATCGAAATCGAGCACGACAGAATCGGCGGCGGCCTGCTTCCATTGATGCTGCCTGATGATTTTGGTCGCGCGGCTCACATCGTGATTCCAGATTTTACCTGACATCGACCTTGGCGGGGGTGATGACCTCGATCTTGGCCGGCGCGCTCATGCACTCCTTCACGATCTTGCGCCACGTACGCATATGATCGCTGGCGCCATGGGGAACGAGCGCTTCGACGTTCTCCCACTGTTCCACAAACACGAACTTAGCAGGATCGGTGACGCTCTCGTGCATGTCGTAAGCAATGCACCCGGCTTCCTTGCAGGTTTCAGCGATACACTTCGTCGCGCCAGCGATCAGTTCGGCGCGGGTCTCGGGTTTCACGGTCAGCGTTGCAACAACATAGATCACGAAGTCCTCCCGGCTTGTTGCGGCTTTTGTTGTTTAGGCCTTTCGGCCGGGCGGCAGACTAGTACATGAAATACCGCTGCGCCATGGGCAATACCTCGGCTGGTGCACAGGTCAGCAACTCGCCATCGGCGCGCACTTCATAGGTCTCTGAATCCACCTCGATCTTCGGCGTCGCGCCATTGTGGATCATGCTCTTCTTCGAGATTCCATCGCGGGTGTTCTTGACTGCGTACAGCTTCTTCTGGATGCCGAGTTTGCGGCCGAGACCGGACGCGACAGCCGCACCCGACGTGAACACCACCGACGAAGCCGTCAGCGCGCCGCCAAATGCACCGAACATCGGCTGATAGTGAACCGGCTGAGGCGTCGGGATCGAGGCATTCGGATCGCCCATCGGCGCCGCCACAATCATACCTCCCTTGATGATGCAATCCGGTTTGACGCCGAAGAACGCCGGCGACCACAGAACGAGATCGGCCATCTTCCCCTTCTCGACCGAACCGATCAGCTTCGATACACCATGGGCGATTGCGGGATTGATCGTGTACTTGGCGATGTAGCGCTTGACGCGGAAATTATCGTTATCGCCCTTCTCTTCCTTCATCCGGCCGCGCTGCTTCTTCATCTTGTCAGCCGTCTGCCAGGTGCGAATGATGACCTCGCCGAGCCGGCCCATCGCCTGCGAGTCCGAGGATAACATCGAGAGTGCACCGAGGTCATGAAGAATGTCCTCCGCCGCGATGGTCTCCTTGCGGATGCGGCTCTCGGCGAATGCGAGGTCTTCCGCGATCGACGGATCGAGATGATGACACACCATGAGCATGTCGAGATGCTCGTCGATCGTGTTACGTGTGAACGGCCGCGTCGGATTGGTCGACGACGGCAGAACATTCTTCAAGCCGGCAACCTTGATGATATCCGGGGCGTGGCCGCCGCCAGCACCTTCAGTGTGGAAGGCGTGGATAGTGCGCCCTTTGAATGCCTTGATGGTATCTTCCACGAATCCAGATTCGTTCAGCGTATCCGAATGCAGCATCACCTGGATGTCGTGATCGTCCGCAACCGACAAACAGTTGTCGATCGCGGCCGGCGTGGTGCCCCAGTCCTCATGTAGTTTCAGCGCGCAGGCGCCAGCCTTGATCATCTCGACCAATGCGGCAGGCCGCGCCGCATTGCCCTTGCCGGAAATGCCAAGATTGACAGGGAACGCATCAAAAGACTGGATCATGCGCGCGATGTGCCACGGTCCCGGCGTGCATGTGGTCGCAAACGTGCCGTGCGACGGACCAGTGCCGCCGCCGAGCATCGTCGTCACGCCGGACATCAGCGCATGCTCGATCTGCTGCGGGCAGATAAAATGGATGTGGCTGTCGAAGCCGCCGGCGGTAAGAATCTTGCCTTCGCCAGCGATGATATCGGTACCGGGCCCGATCACGATGGTGACGCCGGGCTGAATATCCGGGTTGCCGGCCTTGCCGATCGCGGCAATGTTGCCGTCCTTGATCGCGACGTCGGCTTTTACAATGCCCCAGTGATCGACGACCACCGCATTGGTGATCACTGTGTCGGCCGCACCTTGCTTGTTAGTGACCTGCGACTGACCCATGCCGTCGCGGATCACCTTGCCGCCGCCGAATTTTACTTCCTCACCATAGACGGTGAAATCCTTTTCGACCTCGATGATGAGATCGGTGTCGGCAAGCCGCACGCGGTCGCCGACTGTCGGGCCGAACATATCGGCATAGACCGAGCGTTTGATTTTCGTCGCCATGATCGATTCCGTCCCGTTGGCGCTGCTAGAGTTTGCCCATCACGTCGCCGCGGAATCCGTAAACCATCCGTTTGCCGGCAAGTGCAACGAGTTGAACATCGCGCGTCTGTCCGGGCTCGAAGCGCACCGCCGTACCCGCAGCAATATCGAGCCGCATGCCGCGGGCTTTCTTGCGATCGAACTTCAGCGCCGGATTGGTCTCGAAAAAATGATAGTGCGAACCGACCTGAATGGGCCGATCGCCGGTGTTGGCAACCGTGAGCGTCATGGTCTTGCGGCCGGCATTCAGCTCGATCTCGCCATCCTTGACGAACAATTCACCGGGGATCATCTGTGGCTCCTTAGCGGATCGGCTCGTGTACCGTAACGAGCTTGGTGCCGTCCGGGAACGTGGCCTCGACCTGAATGTCGTGGATCATCTCGGCAATGCCATCCATCACCTGCGCGCGGGTGACGACCTGGGCGCCCGCTTGCATCAGATCGGCAACGGTGCGGCCATCGCGCGCGCCTTCGATAATGAAATCGGAAATCAATGCGATGGCCTCCGGATGATTGAGCTTGACGCCGCGCTCGAGCCGGCGGCGAGCGACCATCGCAGCCATCGAGACGAGCAGCTTGTCCTTTTCGCGGGGAGACAGATTCATTTGATCGTTCTCTTGCGTATGATCTTTTCGCAGCCGAGTATGATCTATTGCAGCCAGACACGCGGCAACGGCGCAATGCCGGCTTGCATCAGCACCACCATCATATCAGCGCGAACCGCGGCGGCATCTTGCGCACAGAAGCGCGCCATTGCAAATCCGTTCCAGCAGGAGACGCCCACTTCCCCGGCGAAAGAATCCTGAAGCGTCCGTATGCGTTCGACGACCGCCTCGTTGCCGGGAGCAATCAGCGCGGTGCCGACAGCCACGCCGCCATTTGCGATGGCGGGCTTGCCGAGCTTCGACGCAATATCGCCGTCGAGCCTGACCGTTTCGGCAAAAACCAATTTTCCGCCCCGGCGCACGCGCCAGCGATCAACGATGCTACCTTGAGTGATCGCTTCTTCCATTGCCGCGCGCCCAAACACCACAATCTCGCTCAAAAGCAGAGTCGCGGTTTCGGCAAGATCGATATCGATCTTGCGAGACACACGCCCGCGATCGAACAGGATGGTTTCCTGCGGCACCCACGCGAGGCACGCCTCGTCGCCGACCCGCAACGCCACATTGATCGTCGCATTAGGCCCGTGCGAGCGATAGATTTTCTCCGCGGACGCCGTGGTCAGTGTGATCTTCGAATGAGCACCCGCAGTTATATCGATGTCGAAGATGTCACCGCCGGCAACGCCGCCTGCCGTATTGACCAGCATCGCCGACAGTCCCTCGCCCTCCGGCGACGGGAAGCGAACCCGCAGCGAACCGTGTTCATGGAGATTGCGAAGCCGGGTTTTGCCATCGATCGACTGCACGTCGAACGCGACACCTCCAGCGGCACGGTTTGCCGCAAAAAGCTCTGACTGGCTTGCCGTCAGTTGTCCACGCATCCGACTTGTCCGCTGTGCCAAACCCGCATCCGGAGCGGGTCGGCTTACAATGCCGCCCTACTTCAAGGCCAATACCATAATGGCCATTACTATAAGGCCATGGCGCGGCTGATCTCGCTGGGGTCCAGGTTGCTGCGATCGCAACTGAACTTCACCGCACCGCGATCCATGACTGCGAAATTGTCGCCGAGTTCGCAGGCAAAGTCGAGATACTGCTCGACGAGGACAATCGCGATGTTGCCGAGGTTGCGCAGGTAGGAAATCGCGCGACCGATATCCTTGATGATCGAGGGCTGGATGCCCTCCGTAGGTTCATCCAGCAACAACAGCTTCGGCCGCATCACCAGAGCACGGCCGATGGCAAGTTGCTGCTGCTGGCCGCCGGAAAGATCGCCGCCACGCCGTCCGAGCATGGTTTGCAGTACCGGAAACAGCGAGAACACATCGTCCGGGATATTGCGCTGGTCGCGCGGCAAGGGCGCATATCCGGTCTTGAGATTTTCCTCGACCGTCAGCAGCGGAAAAATCTCGCGGCCCTGCGGCACAAAGGAAATGCCCTTGCGCGCGCGCTCATAGGGCTTCAGCCCCTTGATATCCGCCCCTTCGAACTCGATCGACCCGCTCGCGATCGCTTGCTGGCCGACCATAGCGCGCAGCAAACTGGTCTTGCCGACACCATTTCGGCCCAGCACGCACGTCACCTTGCCCGGCTCGGCATTAATGGAGACACCGCGCAATGCCTGTGCCGCGCCGTAATAGAGCGTAATGTCCTTGACTGCCAGCATTGCTACTTCTCTCTGCACATGATCTTGGCCAACAACCGGTATCCGCTTTTCGAGATCATGCACTAACGCCCCAGATACACTTCTATGACACGTTCGTTCGACGACACCTGATCGAGAGTACCTTCCGCGAGCACCGAACCTTCATGCAAGCACGTGACGCGAACGCCAAGTTCGCGCACGAACGTCATGTCGTGCTCGACGACCACAACGGTCTTTTGCTTGTTGATCTCCTTGAGCAGTTCGGCGGTCTGATGCGTTTCCACATCGGTCATGCCCGCAACAGGTTCATCGACAAGCAGCAGCTTTGGATCCTGGGCCAGCAGCATGCCGATCTCAAGCCACTGCTTCTGGCCGTGCGACAGATTTCCTGCAAGCCGGCCGCGCGAATCCTGCAGCCGGATCGTCTCCAGCACGCGCTCGATCTGCTCGGACTCGCTCTTCGATTCGCTCCAGAACAGAGTAGCACGAACGCGGTGATCGACGTTCAGCGCAAGCAAGAGATTGTCCTCGACCGTCTGGCTTTCGAACACGGTCGGCTTCTGGAATTTGCGGCCGATACCGAGTTCGGCGATCTGGGTTTCGTCGAGACGTGTCAAGTCGACACTGCCATCGAACAGAACGTCGCCCTCGTCCGGCTTGGTCTTGCCGGTGATGATGTCCATCATCGTTGTCTTGCCCGCGCCGTTCGGTCCGATGATCGCGCGCATCTCACCGGGAGCGATCGTCAGCGATAGGTTGTTGATGGCATGGAAGCCGTCGAACGATACGTGTACGCCGTCGAGATAGAGCATTGCGGATGTGGTGCGGGTTTCCATCGCTCACTCCGCCATATGGGGTTTGACGGCCGAGACATCCTTGTCGCCCGGTACAGGTACAGCCATCCGTTGTGCCCGCCACGGCGCCCACCAGGCCTGGAATGTGCCGACGATGCCTTTCGGCAGCAGCAGTGTCACAAGGACGAACAGCGCGCCGAGCATGAACAGCCAGTAAGGAGCGAGCGGACCTGATGTGAAAACAGTCTTGGCATAGTTGACGACGACTGCACCCAGCGCCGCGCCGACCAGCGTGCCGCGCCCGCCGACTGCGACCCAGATAACGGCTTCGATCGAGTTTCCCGGCGCGAACTCACCGGGGTTGATGATGCCAACCTGCGGCACATAAAGCGCACCCGCCACACCAGCCATGCAGGCCGATACCGTAAATACGAACAGCTTGTAGGATTCGACGCGATAACCGAGGAACCGGGTCCGCGATTCCGCGTCGCGTACCGCGATCAGCACCTTTCCGAGTTTGGATGTGACAATCGCGCGGCAGATCAGGAATCCAACGGCAAGTGCGAGGCACGACAGCATGAACAGGACCGCGCGCGTGCCCTGTGCCTGCACATTGAAGCCGAGAATATCCTTGAAATCGGTCAGGCCGTTGTTGCCGCCGAATCCAAAATCGTTGCGAAAGAACGCCAGAAGAAGCGCGTAGGTCATCGCCTGGGTGATGATGGACAAGTAAACACCAGTCACTCGTGATCGAAATGCCAGCCAGCCAAAGGCAAATGCGAGCAGCCCGGGCACCAGCAGCACCATCAGGGCTGCGAACCAGAAATGGTCGAAGCCATGCCAATACCACGGCAGCGCCTTGTAATTGAGGAACACCATGAAGTCCGGCAGGATCGGATTGCCGTAGACGCCCCGGCTTCCGATCTGACGCATCAGATACATGCCCATGGCATAACCGCCGAGCGCGAAGAAAGCGCCATGCCCGAGCGAAAGGATGCCGCAGTAGCCCCATATCAAGTCGATCGACAGAGCCAGCAGCGCGTAGCAGACGTACTTGCCGAACAACGCGATCAGATATGTCGGCACATGGAGCACCGAGCCGGCCGGAAACAGCAGGTTCGATAGCGGCAGCAGAACGCCGACGGCGGCAACGACCATCAGGAATATTGTGGCGCTCCGGTCCAGCGACCGCGTGAGGAAATGCGGCGTCATGCTTCCACCGAGCGCCCCTTGAGCGCAAACATGCCGCGCGGGCGCTTCTGGATGAAAAGAATAATGAGGACCAGAATGGCGATCTTGCCGAGCACCGCGCCGGCGACGGGCTCAAGAAACTTGTTGGCAATGCCGAGCGTAAACGCGCCAACCAGCGTTCCCCATAGATTGCCGACCCCGCCGAACACCACGACCATGAAGCTGTCGATGATATAGGTCTGGCCCAGATTGGGGCTGACGTTGTCGATTTGCGAAAGCGCCACGCCGGCGATTCCGGCGATGCCTGAACCAAGGCCGAAGGTCAGCGCATCGACGCGCGCAGTTGGAATGCCCATCGATGCAGCCATGCGGCGATTCTGCGTGACTGCACGCATTTCAAGACCGAGGCTCGTATATCGCAGCATCGCGAGCAGGATCGCGAACACCGCGAGGGTGAAACAGAAAATCCATAACCGGTTGTAGGTGATGGAGAGTTGCCCGATATCGAACGCCCCGCTCATCCATGACGGATTGCCGACTTCGCGATTGTTCGGCCCGAACATCGTTCGCACGGCCTGTTGCAGGATCAGCGAGATGCCCCAGGTCGCCAGCAGCGTCTCAAGCGCGCGGCCGTAGAGGAATTTGATGACGCAACGCTCAATCAGAACGCCGATCAGGCCGGCGACGAGAAAAGCCAGAGGCACCGCGATCAGAAGGGAGTAATCGAACAGGCCGGGATAGCGGGTGCGGATTGTCTCCTGCACCACGAAGGTGACGTAGGCGCCGATCATCACCATTTCGCCGTGCGCCATGTTGATGACGCCCATCACGCCGAATGTGATGGCAAGGCCAATTGCCGCGAGCAGCAGCACCGAGCCGAGCGAAAGCCCATACCAGGCGTTCTGTCCGATCGACCAAAGTGCGAGATTACTCTGAATCGAATTGACGGCGCTTGTCGCAACACCCGCGACATCCTGCGAGAGGCCGGAAAGTCCAGAGAGCAACGCGAGCGCATCCTGATCGCCTTTTGCCCGCAACGTGCCGACGGCTTCGATCTTGTCGACGTCCGATGCATCAGCCTTGAAGAGAATGGTCGCAGCGCGCGCTTCAGCAAACGCCCGCTTCACCGCGGGTACGGTTTCCTTCTTGAGCGCGTCATCGATTGCTGGAAGGGCCGCGGCATCGCGAGTCTTGAAAGCGGACTGCGCAGCGAGAATGCGTTTTGCAGGATCCGGCGACAGCAGGGTCAGCGTGCCGAGCGCGGCTTCGACAGTCCGGCGCAGACGGTTGTTGAGACGAACAGGAGCTGCCGAGGCGGGCGCGGTCGCAACCGCGGCTCCCGTCGCCGCATTCAGGAACTTTCCGTCGCCCTGTTTGATGAAAACGCTCTTGGTCGCAGGGTCTGCGAGCAAGCGCCCTTCCTGAAGCGCGGAGATGATCGGAAGCGCCTGTGCGTTACCACCACCGGCCAGCAGGCCGACCGCTGCTTCTGTGTCCGAAAACGAATCATTGGCGAGTTGGCTGACGGCGTCCTCGAAAGGTCCCGCCATCGACGGCATAGCCACACCGACCGTCATAAAAATTGCGAGCAACGCCGCACGCAAATAATCAAATAACGAAATCGGCACTGGCTTCCCCGGCGGATTGAGAAGGAAGGCGGCGGAATACGCCGCCTTCCGGTTGTCGCAAGTGATCGATCCCGAGCTTTTACGAGCCCTGACCGCCGCACTTGTTGGTCTTGGTGTTGTAGTTACCGCACTTCAGCTTGACCCAGTCGGCCACCAAATCCTTGGAGCCGTCGAGTTCTTTCGACCAGGCGTCGCCGGCAACAAGACCGGGAGTCTTCCACACCACATCGAACTGGCCGTCGGCTTTGATTTCGCCGATGAAGACAGGCTTCGTGATGTGGTGGTTCGGAAGCATTTCAGACACACCGCCGGTGAGGTTTGCCGCCTTTATGCCGGGCAGAGCGTCGATCACCTTGTCCGGATCGACAGTCTTCGCGGCCTCGACCGCCTTCACCCACATCGCAAACCCGACGACATGCGCTTCCATCGGATCGTTGGTCACACGCTTGGGATTCTTGGTGAACTCCTGCCACTTCTTGATGAAGTCGGCATTCGCCGGGTCCTTGATTGACTGGAAATAGTTCCAGGCTGCCAAGTGACCGAGCAGAGGCTTGGTATCGATGCCGGCGAGTTCTTCTTCACCCACCGAGAACGCAACAACCGGGATATCGGTGGCCTTGACGCCCTGGTTGCCAAGCTCCTTGTAGAACGGAACGTTGGCGTCACCGTTGATGGTGGATACCACCGCGGTCTTCTTGCCGGCCGAGCCGAACTTCTTGATGTCGGCCACGATCGTCTGCCAGTCGGAATGTCCGAACGGCGTGTAGTTGATCATGATATCTTCCTGCTTGACGCCCTTCGACTTCAAGTAGGCTTCGAGAATCTTGTTGGTGGTGCGCGGATAGACGTAATCGGTGCCCGCCAGCACCCAACGCTGCACCTTTTCTTCCTTCG
This sequence comes from Hyphomicrobiales bacterium, assembly GCA_021732215.1. Lineage (GTDB taxonomy): Bacteria > Pseudomonadota > Alphaproteobacteria > Rhizobiales > Xanthobacteraceae > SG-bin9. The sequence continues at coordinate 266,599 of JAKFVL010000006.1, read as the reverse complement.
CGAGATAGTCAACCGCCGGAATCGCCTGCTGGTTCGGAGCGGCGCCGGTGTAGAACACGTTGCGCTCGCTCTCCTCGCCCTCGTACTGGACCGGATAGAACAGGATCGAGTTCAATTCCTTGAAGACGGGCAGAACGGACTTGCGGGACACCGACGTCCAGCAGCCGAACACGACCGAAACCTTTTCCTTGGTGATGAGCTCGCGCGCCTTTTCCGCGAACAGCGGCCAGTTGGAGGCCGGATCGACGACGACGGCTTCGAGCTTCTTGCCGAGAACGCCGCCCTTCTTGTTCTGCTCGTCGATGAGGAACAGCATGGTGTCCTTCAGCGTCGTCTCGCTGATGGCCATCGTTCCCGAGAGCGAATGCAGGATGCCGACCTTGATGGTGTCCTGCGCACTGGCCGTGGCGAAGGTGCCCAGTCCAAGCGCCAGTCCGGTCACGGCCGACAGCGCTCGGCGGCGAGTGAGCGGGGCCTTAATTGCGTGAGCCAAATGAGTAAGCATGAAAAGGAATCTCCCTGACGCGGACGTTGAGCCCATTGATTCAGAACGTGCGGCAAGCAGCCGCGTTAACGGAATCGCAAGAACCATGCCAAGGAAGTGAGCGTACTTAAGTGCATGTTGCCGCAGGTATTTTGATCTTCTCTCAAACTGCATCGCGGCTACTATGATTATTTTATAAGCAATTAAGGCGAGATGGTCGGACTGTTGCGGCCTATAAAATAGTCACTCAAAGAACAATGATGATATAATAAGCAAAATTACGGTATAATAATACAACTGTACACAATTTGCCGTCGGATTATCCTGGAGATGAATTCCGGAAAATGCTTGGCCCTTCACCAAACATGCGATCAGGCATCTTTCACCTTGAAAGAGCCGCGTTCGTGTTCCATATCACCGCTACGACCTTGAGAATCATCAGGTCTCTGCAAGCAGCGTGTTCGAGCCCGACGACGGGCCCAAGGCTTGCCCCCAATCTCGCTAACAAGCCGACACCTCAAACGCGCGGGTGTCCAAACACCCGCCCGTACCTGGCATCCCGTCAGGCGCGCGCTGCTTTTGATGGAAAGAAAATCTTTTGACCTCCTTTCAGGATTTCGGCCTTGCCGATCCAATCTCTCGTGCGCTCAAGGAAGAAAACTACCTCACGCCCACGCCTATTCAGGCTCAAACCATTCCGATTGCTCTGACCGGCCGCGACATTGTCGGCATCGCACAGACCGGGACCGGAAAGACAGCCTCGTTCGCCCTGCCCATTCTGCACCGTTTGCTTCAGGCTCGCACAAGGCCGCAGCCGAAGCATTGCCGCGTGCTTGTGCTCAGCCCGACGCGCGAGCTTTCGGGCCAGATCCTAGACAGCTTCAATGCCTATGGCCGGCACATGCGCCTGACTTCCGCGCTGGCAATCGGCGGCGTACCGATGGGCCGTCAGGTCCGCTCGGTCATGCAGGGCGTCGAAGTCATGGTGGCCACCCCCGGTCGGTTGCTCGACCTCGTTCAGGGCAACGCACTCAAGCTGAACCAGGTCGAATATCTGGTGCTCGACGAAGCCGACCGCATGCTCGATATGGGCTTCATCAACGACATCCGGAAGATCATCGCCAAGCTGCCGAAGACCCGGCAAACATTGTTCTTCTCGGCCACCATGCCGAAGGACATCGCCGATCTAGCCGAGCAGATGCTGCGCGACCCCGCGCGGGTCGCAGTTACGCCGGTGGCCTCAACCGTCGATCGCATCGAACAGCGTGTCATTCAGGTAGACCATTCAGCCAAACCGGCGCTGCTCGCCCAGTTGCTCAAACAAGAACAGGTCAATCGGGCGCTGATTTTCACCCGCACCAAGCATGGCGCCGACAAGGTGGTGAAGGGCTTGGTCAAGGCCGGCATTCCCGCCGACGCCATTCACGGCAACAAGTCGCAAAACCATCGCGAGCGGGTGCTCGCCGCATTTCGTTCCGGTCAGATCCGTACGCTCGTTGCCACCGATATCGCGGCGCGCGGGATCGACGTCGACGGCATCAGCCATGTGGTGAACTTCGACCTGCCAAACATCCCGGAAACCTACGTCCACCGCATCGGCCGCACGGCGCGCGCCGGGGCGGACGGCGTCGCGATCTCGCTCTGCGCCGGGCCTGATGAGCACAGCTATCTGCGCGACATCGAGCGTCTCATTCGCATCACGCTGCCGAAGGAAGACCGCAGAACACCGGGCCACCGCGATACCGGACCGGTGCCACAGCAGCATCGAATGGGAAGAGGCAAGCCACATCATGGCCATGCCGGTCGCCCGCAGCATGATGCTGCACCCGGAGCACAAGGACCCCGGCGGCGACGCAAGCAGGCCGGCCATCAAGGTCAGCACGGGCAGCCCAACCGGCATGAACCGGCTCGCCCGTCGCAATCCGGTAAAGGCGATGGTATTCAAGGCGTTGCATTTTTGCGACGCGATAGCCGCCCCGCGCGCCCGAACCGCAATCGCAATTCGCAAAGCTGATCGTATTCGTTCCGGAGACCCCTATGGCGAAAGAAGAGCTGATCCAGTTCGAAGGACTGGTCACCGAAATTCTCCCCGATGCCCGCTATCGTGTTCAGCTTGACGCTGGGCACGAGATCATCGCTTACACGGCGGGCAAGATGAAGAAGAACCGCATCAAGACGTTGGCCGGCGACCGGGTTACGATCGAGATGTCACCCTATGATCTCGAGAAAGGCCGCCTGATTTTCCGGCACAAGGACGAGCGGCCGGGCGGAGCTCCCGTGCCACGCGGCGGTCAGGCACGCGGCCAGTTCCGGCGCAGGTAGCCAAGCTCGACCGCTGCATGAAATACGCATCCGCGAGCCACGTGCACGCGGGTGCGCCGCAATTGAGACAAATTGCCCGCCGCCAAAAAATCCCGGCCCGCCGGATTGTTTCAGCCGTTTTTTTCGCCTAAAGTTAAGGTATCGATTTTCGGCCGGACGACATGAGCTACCACCGGTACAGCCGGTTTAGACGCTGACGACCCCACCCAAAATTCGATATCACCAACCCGCTTGGCTGTGGGTTTCGACGCGACTTATATATCGAGAGGGACTTCCCCGTGAGCATGGGAACAGTGAAGTGGTTTAATGCGACTAAGGGCTACGGCTTTATCCAGCCGGATGACGGCGGCAACGATGTATTCGTGCACATCAGCGCCGTCGAGCGTGCCGGTCTCGGTACGCTGCGCGAGGGTCAGAAGATCAGCTACGAAATCGTGGCCGATCGCCGTTCAGGCAAGTCTTCGGCAGACAATCTCCGCGCCGCGGGTTGACGACTTCGCGGTCCGGCCGCGGAAATCGCGCACATAAAACAAAGGGCCGCGTCAGACGCGGCCCTTTCGCTTTTCCTGTACTGCCTTCTGTATCGGCGTGTCGATATAAGACCGTCGGCTTAGCCGCCCGCCTGCATGGCGGCGACCTTGATTCCGGTCGGCCCGAGGATGACCACAAACAGCACGGGCAGAAAGAACACGATCATCGGAACAGTGAGCTTGGGCGGCAATGCAGCCGCCTTCTTCTCAGCCTCATTCATCCGGGAGTCACGACTCTCCTGTGCGAGCACGCGCAAGGTCTGCCCGAGCGGCGTTCCGTATCTTTCCGACTGCTGAAGCGCGAGGCAGACAGATTTGATGTTCTCGAGTCCGGTTCTCTTGGCCAGGTTTTCATAGGCAACCCGGCGTTCCTGCAGATAGGACAGCTCAGCCGTCGTCAAGGTGAACTCTTCCGCGAGCGGAATCGATTGCGCTCCGATTTCGGTCGAGACGCGACGGAAAGCCGACTCGATCGACATGCCGGATTCAACGCAAATCAGAAGCAGGTCGAGTGCGTCCGGGAACGCGCGCTTGATGGACAATTGCCGCTTGCTGATCTGGTTCTTCAGAAACAGCATTGGCGCCTGCATCCCGAGGAAAGTGCCGATCAGGCAGATTCCCAATTTGGTTCCGGTCGACTGATCGCTATCAAGAATAAAGAATATATAGATCGAAGTGAGGATCAGGAAACTGATCGGTGTCACCAGTCGAAAGAACAGAAACGTGATGTAAGGCGCTTGCCCGCGATAACCGGCCATCACCAGCTTGTCGCGCGCAGCTTCCTGTGCGACCCATTTTCCCAGATTGAAATCTTCAACCACCCTCTGCACGAGTTGCTTTGGACTCTGCCGCAGAGACACTTTCTCGGAGCGCTGCAACCGTTCGCGCTCGCGCTGCCGGATACGCTCGCGCTCGCTCGCAACAGCTTTCATGCGCTTCGACAAACTGTCGCCCGAGAAAAGCGGTATCGCGAGCGTATAGACCGTTGCGCCAACCGCGATCGCGGCAAGCATCATCGTCATGAACCGGGCATCGTGGAACTTACTGATGATGAGCTCAAACACGGGACCCTCGTCAGAAATCGAAGTTGATCATTTTCTTCATGACGAAAATGCCCGTGGCATACGACAGCGCGCTGCATGCCAGCAGAATATGACCGACCTGAGTCGTGAACAGAACGTCCATATAGCCAGGACTGGTCACGTACACGCCGCCCATGACCACGATCGGCAACGCGCCAATGATGCTGGCCGACGCCTTCGCTTCCATCGACATCGCCTGAACCTTGGCGGCCATTCGCTTGCGATCGCGCAGCACCCGGGACAGATTGCCCAGCGCTTCTGACAGATTGCCGCCGGATTTCGTCTGGATCGCAATCACGATCGCGAAAAAATTCGTTTCCGGCAGAGGGATGCGTTCATAAATCCGGGCGCAGGCTTCGCCGAGCGGCATACCAATAGCCTGGGTTTCGATCACGGATGCAAACTCGCTCTTGATCGGCTCTTTCGCGTCCGCCGCCACCATCTTGATGGAATCGAACAAGGGCAGGCCGGCACGAATACCGCGCACGATGACATCGACCGCGTCAGGCAGACCGTCGATAAACTTCTTCTCGCGGCGTTTCTTGAGGAAGCCCAGCATCCAGCGAGGGACACCGAACCCAGCCGCGAAACCCATGCCGACCGCCGGCAGCGGGGCCAGTCCCGCGACGATCAATCCGACAAGTGTCGAAACGCCAAGTACGCCGGAAATAATGAAGAACTTCGGTTTCGACCACGACAAGCCAGCCTGCGAGATGCGCGACGCAAGCAAAATTTTCTTTTTCTTGTGCCGGTTCTCGACTTCTTTCAGAGTCTCTTCGACCTGCTCGCGCCGGCTGCGTTGAGCACGCTCGGCGCGGCGGTTGGCAATCGGCTCCGCCCGTGCAACCGAAGCACGCCTCTTCTCGGCGGATTTCTCCCCGGACAGGTACGGATAGAGGAACACCCAGGCCACGCCGCCGATGGCGGTCGCCGCAAGAAACGAAAGGGCGATAGCTTGAACATTCATAGCTGAGCCCCGGCATCGGAGAGCTTCTCGGCGGCATCGAGCGCCGCCGCCAGCCGCTTCTCTTCGCCATAGTATCGCGCACGATCCCAGAATCGCGGCCGGCCGATGCCCGTCGAACGATGCCTGCCGATGATGTTACCGTTCAGGTCTTCACCGGTCATATCATAGATGAAGAGGTCCTGCGTGATGATGGTGTCGCCTTCCATCCCAAGCACTTCGGTAACGTGAGTGATGCGGCGCGAGCCGTCGCGCAAACGGGCGGCCTGAACGACGACATCGATCGACGCGCAGATCATCTCGCGAATGGTGCGAGACGGCAGAGAAAAGCCGCCCATCGTGATCATCGACTCGCAACGCGACAGGGCTTCGCGCGGATTGTTGGCGTGCAGCGTTCCCATCGAGCCATCGTGACCAGTATTCATTGCCTGGAGAAGATCGAACGCTTCGGGTCCGCGAACTTCGCCGACGATGATGCGTTCAGGGCGCATACGCAGGCAGTTGCGGACCAGATCGCGCATCGTGACCTGGCCTTCGCCTTCGATATTCGGCGGGCGCGTTTCCAGACGGACGACATGCGGCTGCTGGAGCTGGAGCTCGGCTGCGTCCTCGCACGTGATGATGCGCTCATCATCGTCGATGTAGCGAGTGAGGCAATTCAAGAGCGTGGTCTTGCCCGAACCGGTACCGCCGGAGATCAGAACGTTGACGCGGCAGCGGCCGATGACCTGAAGGATTTCGGCGCCCTCGGGCGTAATCGCGCCGAACTTGACGAGTTGCTCGAGTGTGAGCTTGTCGCGCTTGAACTTGCGGATGGTGAGAGCGGGACCGTCGATCGCAAGAGGCGGCACGATGGCGTTGACACGGGACCCATCCGCCAAACGCGCATCGCAGATCGGCGAAGATTCGTCGACGCGCCGGCCGACCTGGCTCACGATACGCTGGCAGATGTTCAGCAACTGCTGATTGTCACGGAACCGGATCCCGGTGCGCTGAATCCGCCCGGCAACTTCGATAAACACGGTACCGGCGCCATTGACCATGATGTCGGCGATATCGTCTCGCGCCAGCAGCGGTTCAAGCGGGCCATAGCCGAGAACGTCGTTACAAATATCATCGAGCAGCTCTTCCTGCTCGGCGATTGACATCACGATATTCTTGATCGCGATGATTTCGTTGACGATGTCGCGGATTTCCTCGCGCGCCGATTCACCGTCCAGCTTGGAAAGCTGAGCAAGATCGATCGCCTCGATCAGCGCACCGAAGATCGTCGCCTTGACCTGATAGTAATTGTCGGAACGGCGCGTGTCCGCGGGCGGCGCCTGGCGTGTGGGTGCAAGCGGCGGCGAAGCGACGGCAGGAGCTGAGGTCTGGGGCTCGGGCGGCCGCGAGGCAGCAATGGTCGCAGATCCGGCGTCGGACGGCATGGCCGCCGGCGGCGCCAATCTCGCATTGTTGTCCACTCCGCTACGCTTACCGAACACGGCGATACTCCAAACCTCTAGCCAGACCGCAATCGGCCTGACGACGACCGATAGCAATCCCGCTTCGGCTCTTTCTCAGATCGCTCCGCTCAACGACCGGACCACATTACGTGCCGCTCCGCCGCAGCTTTCCGAGCAACGGAGCAAAGAACGAATTCTTGGGCTTCTTTGTCTCGCCGCGGCCCGTCAGGCGCTGGGCGATCTGATGAAACATATCGGCAACGCGATGGTTCGCGGAGATCTCGGCGATCATCTGACCGTTGTTCGAAGCAGAACCGAACATCTGCGGCTCGAACGGAATACTGGCTATCGGCTTGGCCTCGATCGCCTTTGCAAACTCGGCAGCATTGATCTCCGGGCGCTTCGGAACGCCGACCTGATTGAGACAATAGAGCGGCGCGCGATCGTTTGGGCGCGCGGCTTTCAGGAGGTCATAAAGATTCTTGGCGTTTCGCAAGTTTGCGAGGTCGGGGGCCGCCACGATCAGAATATCGTCGGCGCCGATCAGCGCACGACGGCTCCAACCCGACCATTGGTGCGGCACATCGAGCACGATGCAAGGCATCGTCGTGCGTAGCGTATCGAAGATTGAATCGAACGCTTCCGTGCCGAAATCATAGACCCGATCGAGCGTCGCCGGTGCGGCAAGCAAGCTGAGGTGGTCCGTGCACTTCGATAGCAAACGGTCGATGAACGCGGTATCGACACGATCCGGCGAGAATACCGCATCGGCAATTCCTTGCGGCGGATCCTGGTTATAGTCCAGCCCGGCCGTGCCAAACGCAAGATCGAGATCGACCACGACCGAGTCCAGCGCAAGGTCGCGCGCTATCGCCCATGCGACATTATGGGCGATCGTCGAAGCGCCGACGCCGCCTTTGGCTCCCGTCACCGCGATAACCCGGCCCACCGCCTTGGCTTCCGGCGAAGAAAACAGGCCGCAGATCGAACGGACGACGTCGATTGTCCCGACCGGCGCGATGACGTAATCGCTGACACCGCGGCGCATGAGTTCGCGATAGAAAGTTACGTCATTGATGCGACCAATAACGATGACACGAGTGCCTGCATCGCAGACACCAGCGAGATGATCGAGCCCGCCGAGAATGTCGCCGCGACCTTCGGTCTCGATAACAATCACATTCGGCGTGGGCGCGGAGCGATAGGCTTCGATCGCGGCCGGCATGCCGCCCATCTGTATCTTGATGTGCGCCTTGCCCAACCGGCGGTCTTCGCCCGCAGACTGCACGGTGGCGGCGGTCTCAACTGTCTCGCAGAATGCCTGCACCGACACGCGCGGTGACGGCGCGATGTGCATATCCTCAGCAGAGACCGAGGCCGCTTCTGTTTCGTTTGGGTCCTGCTGCGCGTAGCTGATCATTTTCCAACGTCGCTCAATTTGGCCTTTTCGGCGTCCGGATATGTCGTCGCGGTCGCATTGCCCTTGCGATACTTGTCGAACGCGATAGAGCGGCGCGCGGTGTAGGCCGGCGTTTCTGCGCGAGGCTGCACAAGGTCGGCCGGGTTATCGACCATCGCAGCAAGGTTACGTTGATAGGCGCAGCCGAAGTTGTGATACTGGCGATTCTCCAGATAACCCTTGTTCTTGATCGATGGACCGAGGTCTTCCGGCCATATGCCGCAAGGCCCTGCGTCGGCGATGATCTTGGGATAGTTGATGCGGATCGTGGCGAACTGCCGCTCGCTCACCGGCTTGTAGTCACGCACCTTGACGCCGCGCGGCGGCACTCCGGCGGCACTCAGCACAGCGCGTATCTCGCGGAGAGATTCTTGCGCGGCCCGCGCGTTGGGCGTGCCGACAGGCTGCTCGATGACGATCGATCCGGTTCCTTCGCGCAACCAAGTTTGCGCAAGTTGCTCGACGTCTGCGCGTTGCGGTCCAGTGAGACCGCCGCGAGCGCTGCCGACGAAGACTTCCATCGAGCGATCAGCTTCCTGGACAACGATCGGGTGCCGCTGCCGATAGTCGTGCGGAACGCTGGCCGTCACCTCTTCCTTGGTGTGTGTGCAAGCTCCGAGAGCCGCAGACAAGCCAAGCAGCAGTATCCCCACCTTGAATTGGCTGGACCGATCAGGAGTTCCGGGCATGAGTTTTTTCATTTTTATCCGCCTCAATCGGTGATGAAGCCGTACGCGCCGCGATAGCGTCTGGCAGGTTCGGCCTTGCCGGGCACGCCGTATATCCGGTTGATCGTGCCCAGCAGATCGGACTGCGGGTCGGACGCATCTACGAAGCCGTCGTCCGGCCGCGACAGATCTTTCTGTGCGACGGCACGAACCACGTAAGGCGTGACCAGCACCATCAATTCCGTTTGACGGTTGACGTAATCGCGGCTGCGGAACAGCGCTCCGAGAACCGGCAGCTGCGTCAGTCCGGGCAATCCGTTGATGGCCTGCTTCGTCTGATCCTGGATCAGTCCAGCCATGGCCAGGGATCCGCCGGATGGAATCTCGAGTGTCGTTTCCGCGCGCCGCGTCTTGATCGACGGCACGGTCAACGAGTTGGTTTGCGTCGTACCGACGGCCTGGGTCAGGGTGATCGAATTATCGGACGACAGCTCCGAGACTTCCGTCATGACGCGAAGACTGATGCGGCCTTCGGCCAGAACGACGGGCGTGAAGTTGAGCGAGATGCCAAACTTCTTGTAAGTGATCTGGGTGGTACAGACGCGCGTGACCGGATCGCACTGAAATCCGGCAGGTACGGGGAATTCGCCGCCGGCGATAAAAGTCGCGGATTCGCCAGAGATCGCAGAAAGATTGGGCTCGGCCAGCGTTCGCACGACGCCGGCGCTTTCCATCGCACGCAAGGTCGCGCTGACCGACTTGAACGTGCCGGTTAGATTGTTGCTGCCCACCAGAGGGCGGCCGAGCGCACTGAACGGATTCGAATTGTTGAAATTGACGACAGCAGTTCCGTAGTTCAGGCTTGCATTCAAGTCGACACCGAGCTGCTTGACGATATCGCGCTGCACTTCGGCAACAGTGACTTTCAGCATTACCTGATCGCGGCCGCGCACCACGATATTGTTGACGACCCTGTCGGCTGCACCTACCAGACGACCCGCAATATCCTGCGCTTGCTGTGCTTCCACCGGGCTCGAAACCGATCCCATCAGCATCACGCCGTCGCCGACGCCCTCGATCCTGATGTCCGAGTTAGGAAACGCCTGGCGGAGCGCCGTGCGAACGCCATTCAGATCACGTGTAACCGCGATATCGTATGCGGCAATCTGCTGACCCTGCGCATCGAAGAATACGATGTTGGTCTGACCGACCGCAGCGCCGATTATGTAGGCGCGCTGTGCGGAACGGATTACGGCGTTGGCGATCTTGGGATCTGCAACCAGAACGTCTTTGATATCCCGCGGCAGGTCAATCACAAGCGACTTGCCGATACCCAGCGGAAGAAACCGGGCATTGAGCTGGTCACCGGCGCCGGCGGGAGCCGCCGCACGATAATCGCTGGCCGAAACGGGCGCGAGCATCGGATTGAGCGTCAATGCCGCGACGGCAACCGCCGACAGGGCGCGCGCCATGACGATCCGCATCGATCCTCCCTGCCGGTTGCAACTCATCTTCACTTCCCCTCAATCACTTCTGAATTGTCGCAGGCGTCGAAACGCCAAACCGGACGATGTTGATGCTGTCGCGCCTTGCCTCACGATTTTCCGTTGCGCCGGCATCGACCAGGCTACGCAGCGCCAGCGTCAGCGTTCCGGTTTGTCTGGCGCGCGCCAGCACTTCGGACTGATCCGGCTTCAGTTCGAGCGTCGCCGTCTTGCCGACGACGACCTTCTGACCGCCCTTGTCTTCGACCGTCTGATCGATAGCGAGAACGCGAACGTTGCTGAGAATGATTTCGGCACTGATGCTGTCGGCCTGGTTCGCGACCTGTTCGCGCCGGGTCAAGATCACATCGACGCGGTCGTTCGGCAGAATGAAGCCACCCGCACCCGTTTCCGGCGATATTTCCGTCGAAATTGCGCGCGCTCCGGATGGCAGGATAGCCGCCATGAACCCGGAGCCATTGCCCTTGACGAGCTTCTGTTCGCGGATCGGCTCGCCTGCGATGAACGGAAAGCGCGCAATCGAACCCACAGTTTGCGCGGTAGCGTCGGGTTGCTTGTCTTTTCGCAGAAAATTGTCGCTGGCGCTGGCCGCCGGCCAGGTCTGCCATTGCAGATCTTCCGCCGACACCGCATGACCCATCGGGATTTCGTTCTTGGCGACGAGAACATCGACAGTTTCGAGTTTTGGCGTTCGATCGACGACGGGCGTGGGATCTGAGCCGCTTGCAAGGTACGCGGCGATCCCACCTGCAACGATCGCAATGGTCAGGACGACAATACGCGCGGTATTCATACGCTTCACTTTCCACATCACGCCGCGACGGACCCGTCGCTGTGATCCGGATTTGACCAGCTAATCGTCAAAGCATGGTTAATGAGGCGTATCTAAATCGCGTTAATGAGACCTTTCCGGACTCATTCAGTGAACGACAAAGCGTCCCAGGTCGACAGCCTTGATCCAAGGCGTGTCCGGGTAGATCAGCAACGCCCCGATCGCGAGCGCGATCCCGTAAGGGACACCGCTGTCCTTGTGGTGCAATCTCAGCAGCCAGGTCTGGTTGCCAAGCGCATAGGGTACGGGCCAGCGGCGGAACATGATGAGCAGAATCGTGAGGATGCCCCCGAACACCGCGGCGTGCGCCAGATAACTCATCAGGAATGGAAATCCGAACCAGACGCTGGTGGCTGCCGCCACCTTGGCGTCACCGCCGCCGATCCATCCAAGCGCGAAGCAGGCAAAGGCGACAGCGAGCACCAGAAGCCCGGCGCCGAGATGAAGAGAAACGTCGCTGATCGTCATACCGCTGACAGCGGCAAGACCGAGGAACCCGGCGACCAACAGCAACGAGACACGGTTGGAAATAGTCATGGTCAGAAGATCGCTCGCGGCGGCGAAAGCGACCAGGGCAGGAAACAGAAACAGGCGTGCAATATCCAGCAACATGCGATCCCGCCGACCGTCAGCCCAGATTGCTACTGACCGTTCCAAATACAGTCTTGATTGCTGCGCTGAGCAACGGCATGGAGGCGATGAGCGCAACGGCGATCCCGGCGAGGATCAGCGCATACTCGATCGCGGTAGCGCCAGCATCGTTCCGAATGAATCTCCGGATCAGCATCATTTGGACCTCCTGAGCCGGAGCCCAAGCTAGGCCACGAAAGTGAACAATAGTGAAATGCAACCGCGGAATCACAACACCATCAAGACCTGGAACGCTGCCGCAGCGATCGCAAACAAAAGCGCCAGGCATACAATTTGATACGATTGCGAGCTCTGCCTGCAACCATGGTTCGCTCTTCGCTGTAGCACTCGCCGTTCCTGCGACCATGCTTGTCGCTAACACCCACCCCGGCGACAAAGACTCAAAGAAAAGGCTCCGGTTTCAAGCCGGAGCCTTTCTGCCGTTTCGTTGTGATAAAGACTTACTGGGTCTTTCCGAGCTCAGTGGTGATCGTACCAAACTTGGTGTTGATCGCCGTGCCGAGCGCGCTGATGCCCGTGATGATCGCAATGCCGATGCCGGCGGCGATCAGAGCGTATTCGATTGCAGTTGCGCCGGACTCGTCCTTGACGAAGCGGGCAATAAGATTCTTCATGGATCACTCCGTTAATTAGTATGTGGCTGTCGAACTCTATCTGGCCTCATCGGCGTTTTCCGACCGCCGTGACCATGCGCCACCGTAAAAGCGGAAAATTGCAGCACCGTTAATTCGATTGAATAAACATCGAGATATCCCGATCTCGATACACAGAGTAAATGCTGGCTTAAGTGATTTGCTCGAATGCCGGACATCCGCATCCTGCCCGGCTTGCGGCGTTTGCAGTTCCTTCATCAATTAACGGCATGTTTGTCATGTCGGGCGCCGGTTTCGCTGCGTATCGCATTTGCCGGCCTGTAAACGTCCCGGAGTATAGTATGTCAGCCGTTATCACGCGCGAGAGCATGCGCGCCTGTCTGGTTCTGGTCGCTTTGGTGGCCTGCACAGCCCAGCTTCAGGCACAAAGCAACGAACCGGTCAGCATCGTCGTTGATCAGGCCAAGCTCGTAAAAATCCCTGAGAATGTCTCAACCATCGTGGTCGGCAATCCGCTGATTGCGGATGTCACGCTGCAACCGGGCGGATCGGTGGTCGTGACCGGCAAGGGCTACGGTTCGACCAACATGATCGCCATGGACCGGTCCGGCGGTATCATCGAGGAAAGGTCCATTCAGGTCGAAGGACCGACCCACAAGCTGGTCACGGTCTATCGCGGACTCGAACGCGAAACTTACAGCTGCACGCCGACATGCCAGCGCCGCGTTACACTTGGCGACGGCCCGACCTACTTCGATGCAACGATCGCGCAGGGCGGAAACCTGAATCAACGCGCCGCCGCCGCAAGTTCTGGCGCAGCCATAGCGAATGCCGGACGGCGCTGACCGGCAGCAATCCGCTCTGATTGACCGGTTAACGGCGGCTTAATGGCCGCCGCCGCTTTGTCCTGAACGGGGGCAACAATTTAACAATCAGTTTCATTTAGTCTGGATGGTAGATCGTTCTCCCGACCGTCAGGATTTCCCGATGTCTTCTCGATCGCCACAAATGCAGCCTGGATCACGCATCTTCCGGCGCTTTGCTGAGAATCGCAAAGGCAATGTGGCCATTCAGTTCGCGCTCATCGCTCCGCTTTTCTTTGCGTTGATCTTTGCGATTCTGGAAACCGCTCTTGTTTTCGTCGCCGGTCAGGTGCTTGAAACCGCCTTGCACGACAACGCGCGTCTCGTTCTGACCAGCCAGACGACGGCGGCAAACAAAACGCAAGCGCAATTCCAGACGGATGTCTGCAACAAAACAAGTGCGCTATTCGATTGCAACAAGATAGTCGTAGAAGCCAAGAAGTATCCGAATTTCGGCAGCGTGAATCTCGCCAAGACGATAGACTCCTGCACACCCACACAGTCGACTAGTTTCTCAATCGGAACCAATGGCGAAGTCATGGCTATTCGGGCGTTTTATCAATGGCCCCTGTACGTCACGGGCCTCGGATACTACATCGGCGGCAACAATACCGACGGCAGCAAATGCAACAAGCGCTTGCTCTCTTCGACCGCGATATTCCGCATTGAGCCTTGAGGTGATCATGCCCCGAACAAACATTCTGAACAGCCTCAAGCAAGCGGCTCTTCGTCTGCGCTGCGACGCGCGGGGCGCGTCTGCCGTGGAATTCGCCTTCATCCTGCCGCTGATGCTGACGCTCCTTTTCGGGCTGGTTGAAGTCACGACTGGAGTCGCAGCCGATCGCAAGGTGACGCTCACGGCACGTGCGATTTCCGACGTCATTTCGCAGGCCTCGTCGATTACCGATACGGAAATTACCGATTCTTTCGCTGCGATTTCGAACGTCATGTCGCCGTTCAACACTTCGACGATCAAGAGTGTCGTCTCCGAGGTTAAGATCAACGGATCCGGACAGGCGACCGTCGCCTGGAGCAAGGCAAATGCGAACGCTACAGCGCGCCCCGTCAACTCGACCGTAACGATTCCGTCCAGTCTTGCTGTGCCGAATACCTATCTGATCTGGAGCGAGGTCAGCTACACCTACAAGTCGTCCATCGGCTGGGTGATCGCGTCCGCCGGCATCAATCTCAACGAGCAGTTTTTCACGCGCCCGCGCCAGTCTAACTGCGTGCTGTACGGCACATCTTCGTGCCCGTGATCCAATAGCGGTATGCGGGCAGAAGTATCGCCGCGTAACGACCGGTGAAAGTGTCTGCCGTCAGGACCGGCTGCGGTCCGGTATGACTGCGGCATCGACGTTGCGGCGCTGCGGTTCATTGCCGCTCATCATCTGCTTGAGATAAGCGACATTGGCAGCGGCCTCTTCGGGCGGCAGATCGGCCTTGGCGATCGTTTCCGCTTCCGAATAGCGCCCTTGCAGGCCCACGGCCAGAGCGAGATTCTGGCGAACACGAGGGTCGATATTGCCGCCGGCGTATGCCCGGCGCAAGACTTCCTCCGCCTTCTGCGGCTTCTTCGACAAAACGTAAGACAAGCCAAGATTGGACAACACCGACGGATCTTCAGGCGCGATCTTCAGGGCGTTGGCGTAGTATCGCTGCGCTTCGGGATGGCGGCCGAGCTGATCCAGAACCGCACCCTGAACCGACAGAATGCGCCAATCAGGGTCTTCCGGGGCATGCGCCCGGCCCAGCGTATCGAATGCCTGTTGCAGGTTGCCGTTATCGGCGAGCGCCCTGCCATAAGCGGCCAGCAAGGCTTTGTTGCCGGGATTTGCGATGGTCGCCCGCTCGAGAACGGCGACCGCTTGCGAGCGTTGGCCGTTGGCACGCAGCGACTGCCCGTAGCTCAACGCGGCTTGCGCATCGCGCGGGTTGGCTCGAAAACGCTCGGCGGCATTGTCGACGTTGCGCTTGGGATCGGCAGAATCGCTGGCCTCCGCGCGCGCTCCGAGGGCTCCGGTGACGTTGGGGAAGGCGGTCTGGCATCCTCCGAGGACGGCGGCTAACATCACCACCGGGACGGCAGAGACCAGAAATCTGGAGACGCTTCGCAAATCACGCATGATACTCGATCTCACACTTGCAGTGCCGGAGAGATGATCTGGCATCAATAGACTGTTAACCCTAACGTCTGGTTAACCGGCGTCCGATCCCTCCTGCTCCACCTGGAATTTCCATGCACCCTGTGTTCGAAGCTGCCGGCACGGCGATACCCATCACCTTCGCGACGGAGACGACCTGGCCCGATATCAAGGCAGCGCTTCCGCAGGAGGCGCGGCAGTTTGCCGAGGCAAATGGCTTTGCGGCGAAGCCCGGACAGATCTTGGTATTGCCCATGACGGATGGCGCCATCGTTGGCGTGCTGTTCGGATTTGAAGATAATGCGAGCACCTCGCGCGATCTCTTCCGGCCCGGCCAACTCCCCGCGCTGCTGCCGGCGGGCACGTATCGTTTCGCGAATATGCCGCATGATGCGCGGCTGGCGACACTTGCATTTGCCTTGGGCAGCTATCGCTTTACGCGCTATCGCAAATCGAAGTTGCCCGTGGTCAAGCTCGTTCCGCCAGACAGCATCGATATCACGGATATCTCGCGCATCGCTTCCGGCGTCGCTTTGGCTCGCGATCTGATCAACACGCCCGCAAATGATATGGGGCCGGAAGAACTCGCCAAAGCGGCCGAAGAGATTGCGAACCGTTTCGGCGCGAAGTTCGGCTGCATCATAGGCGACGAACTGCTGGCGCAGAATTTTCCCCTGATCCATGCGGTCGGCATGGCGTCAGCACGTGCGCCGCGCCTGATCGACTTTACCTGGGGCGACCCATCCCATCCGAAAGTGACCCTGGTCGGAAAGGGCGTGTGTTTCGATACAGGCGGTGTCGATCTCAAGCCACCGGCCGGCATGCTGATTATGAAGAAGGACATGGGCGGAGCCGCAAGTGTGCTCGCATTGGCGCAGATGATCATGGACGCGAAACTCAAAGTACGCCTTCGCGTCCTGATCCCCGCGGTTGAAAATTCAGTTGCCGGAAATGCGTTCCGCCCGCTCGACATCTTCAGATCCCGCAAGGGTCCCTCCGTTGAGATAGGCAACACCGACGCGGAAGGCCGCCTCGTTCTGGCAGACGCTCTCGCGCTTGCGGAAGAAGAAAAGCCCGATCTCCTGATCAATCTGGGAACACTTACGGGCGCGGCGCGTGTCGCATTGGGGCCGGATCTGCCGCCGTTCTACACCAGAGACGATTCCTTGGCCGACGACGTCGCACGCTGCGCGCGCGCAGAGAACGATCCACTGTGGCGCATGCCGCTGTGGGCGCCTTACGATTCCTGGCTCGATTCCAAAACGGCGGATATCAACAATGCCCCGGGCGGCACATTTGCCGGCTCGATCACCTGCGCCCTGTTCCTGCAGCGGTTCGTCGAGCCGACAACGAACTGGCTGCATATCGACATCTACGGCTGGACACCATCGGCCAAACCCGCGCGCCCGGAAGGCGGTGAGTGCCAGGCCGCACGCGCGCTCTACAAGCTGCTCGGCGAACGATATGGCTGATTCAAAACACGATCCGAGACTGACTCCCGCCCGGCCCGACCTTGCAGCCAGGCATCTCGAAGGTGTAGTGAGCGCGGCGCGTTATGTGAGTGGGACAGACTACTTTGTGGCTGACGGTGTAGCTCCATTGCACCGCGAGCCTTCCGCCGCCTCGCCGCTGGACACGCAAGCGCTGAAAGGCGAGCGAATCACCATTTATGAGATCAATGACGAAGGCTGGGCCTGGGGACAACTCGCGGACGACGGCTATGTCGGCTGGATTCCGGATCGCGCACTGTTGAAGTCGGCGGCCGCAGCCACGCACAAAGTCGATACGCCGCGGACGTTTGCTTTTTCCGGGCCGTCGATCAAGCTGCCGCCGCGCGACACCCTTCCTCTCGGCGCCAAGGTGGCAATCGAGCATGAAGAGGGCGCATTCGCCATAACGCGAGATGGACTTTATCTTCCGGCACGACATGTGGTCTCGCTGAATTCTGTCGCGGACGATTTCGTCACTGTCGCGGAAAAGTTTGCCACGACGCCATATCTCTGGGGTGGCAAGACTGCGCTCGGCATCGACTGTTCCGGGCTCGTCCAAATCTCATTGGCAGCGTGCGGAAAGGCTGCTCCTCGCGACAGCGATATGCAGGAGAATGGACTTGGTGAAGCGCTGCCGCCATCGCAATGGCAAACGCTCAAGCGAGGCGATTTGATTTTCTGGAAAGGTCATGTCGCCATCGCGCGCGACGCTGATACGATCGTTCATGCAAACGCCCATCACATGGCGACCGCTATCGAACCGGTAAGCGAGGCGATTGCGAGGATCAAGGCAACCGGAAGCGACGTCACAAGCATCAAGCGATTGAGATAGGCGCCGTTATTGCGCGACCGCACCGGACGCGGAGGTCTCTAACCGGAACGCAGCCGCGAACAGGGCGCGCGTATAATCCGACTTCGGGTTCTTGAACAACTCGGACGCAGGCCCTTCTTCCACGACCTTGCCGTGACGCATCACGATCAGATGGCTTGCGAGCGAGGCCACGACGCGCAGGTCGTGTGAAATGAACATGTAGGTCAGATCGCGTTTGCGCTGCAGTTCGCGCAGCAGATCGACCATCTGGGCTTGAAACAGCATATCGAGCGCGCTGGTCGGCTCGTCGAGCACGACAAAGTCCGGCTCCAGCACGACCGCACGCGCGATGCTGATGCGCTGGCGCTGGCCGCCCGAAAATTCGTGCGGATAGCGGAAACGGGTTTCTGGATCGAGGCCGACATCGCGCAATGCCTTGATCACGCGATCTTCGCGCTGGCTATCGGTCAACGACGGCTGATGCACGCCCAATCCCTCGGCAATGATATCGCTGACGGACATGCGCGGACTGAGCGCGCCATACGGATCCTGAAACACGATCTGCATATCGCGGCGGAACGGCCGCATCTCCTTGAAACGCAGCCCCTGAATATCCTTGCCGAGGAACACGATCGGCCCCTGCGACGAAATCAGCCGCAGCAACGCCAGTCCGAGCGTGGTCTTGCCCGAGCCGGATTCGCCGACGACGCCAAGGGTCTCACCCTTGCGCACCGTGAGTTTCACGCCGTCGACCGCCTTGATGTGGCCGACAGTACGGCGAAGCAATCCGCGCTTGATCGGAAACCATATCTTCAGGTCGTCGGTCGAGATGACGACCGGCGCGTGGGGTTGCGGCGGCGCCGGATCGGGCTTCGGCTCGGCCGCCAGCAGCGCTTTCGTATAAGGATGCTGCGGCGACGTGAAGACCCGCTCGACCGGCCCGTGCTCGACGATCTTGCCGCTGTTCATCACGCAAACCTCGTCCGCGATGCGTCGCACGATGCCAAGGTCATGGGTTATGAATAGCAAACTCATCCCGAGCCGCCGCTGGATATCGGACAGCAAGGTTAGAATTTGCGCCTGCACGGTCACATCGAGCGCCGTGGTCGGCTCGTCAGCAATCAAAAGATCAGGCTCGTTCGCCAGCGCCATCGCGATCATAACGCGCTGCCGTTGTCCTCCCGACAGTTGATGAGGATAGCTTGCAAGTCTTGTTTCGGGTTCCGGGATGCCGACCTGGGTGAGCAGCTCAAGCGTGCGCGCCCGCGCCATCGCACCGCGAACGCCGCTGTGCAGCAGCAATATCTCGCTGATCTGCTGCTCGATCGTATGCAGCGGATTGAGCGACGTCATCGGCTCCTGAAAGATGATGGAGATATCGTTGCCGCGAATACTGCGGATGTCCTTCTCGGACATCCGCAGCAGCTCACGGCCCTTGAAGTGGATACTGCCCGATGGATGCACCGCTGTCGGATAAGGCAGAAGTTTTAGGACGGACAGCGCACTGACGGATTTTCCCGAGCCGGATTCTCCGACGAGCGCAACGCAGCGGCCACGCTCGATCCGAAACGAAATATGATCGACCGCGATCGACATCCCGTTGGCGTGATGGAAGCCGACCGAGAGATCGTTCACGTCAAGCAGCGGCTGGTTGATCGCATCCATTCAGGCAGCTCTCATCGAAACGTCTTGCGCGGATCGAACGCATCGCGCACCGCCTCGCCTATGAAGATCAACAGCGACAGCATGATGGCGACCGAGAAGAACCCGGCAAAGCCAAGCCACGGCGCCTGCACATTGGACTTGCCCTGCGATAGCAGCTCGCCGAGCGACGGAGAGCCCGGAGGCAGGCCGAAACCCAGAAAATCCAGCGCGGTCAGCGTCATCACCGACGACGACACGATGAACGGCAGGAACGTCATCGTCGCCACCATCGCGTTCGGCAGCAGATGGCGGAACATGATGACCTTGTTCGACACGCCGAGAGCGCGCGCAGCGGTGATATATTCGAAATTGCGGCCGCGCAGGAATTCGGCGCGCACCAGCCCGACCAGCGACACCCAGGAAAACAGCAACAAGATGCCGAGCAGTACGAAGAAGCCAGGCACCAGCACCGACGACAGGATCAGCAGCAGATAGAGCGAGGGAATCGCTGTCCACACTTCGATAAAACGTTGAAAGCTCAAATCGACCCAGCCGCCGAAATAGCCTTGCACGCCGCCGGCGGCGATACCGATAATCGAAGAAATCAACGTCAAGGCGAGCCCGAACAGCACCGAGATGCGGAAGCCGTAAATCAAACGCGCCACCACGTCGCGCCCTTGATCGTCGGTGCCGAGCCAGTTGTATTCAAGGTCGCGACAGCCTTTCAGTCCTTTCTTCTCGACCACCGGCCTGCATTGCTCTTCGGTCAAAAGCCACGTCGGCTTGGACGGAGCTGGCGTCGGCAGATCGAGATTGTGGGTGCTGTAGGAATAGCGAATTAGCGGCCAATACATCGTGCCGCCCTTCTCCGCGATCAGCTTTTGCAAGAACGGGTCGCGATAATCCGCAGCCGTTTCAAAATCGCCGCCGAATGTGGTCTCGGAATAACTGATGAGCGCCGGCCAGTAGAGCTTGCCATCATATTTGATGAGAAACGGCTTATCGTTGGCGATCAGCTCCGCAAACAGCGAAACAAAAAACAAGATCGCAAAAATCCAGAAAGACCAGTAACCGCGCCGGTTCGATCTGAAGTTCTGCCAGCGGCGCTGGTTGAGGGGAGAAGCACGAAACGCATGCTGGATCGGCGGCACGGCCTCGCCGAGCGGCGTGACCGACGTTGTTTCCGGCGGCGGCTTGACGGCGATCTCGCTCATACTTCCCGTGCCTCGAAGTCGATCCGCGGATCGATCCACATGTAGGCGAGATCGGAGATCAGGTTCACCACGAGACCGACCAGGGAGAAGATGAACAGGGTTCCGAACACCACGGGATAATCGCGATTCAGCACACTTTCAAATCCGAGCAACCCGAGGCCGTCCAGCGAGAAGATGGTTTCGATCAGCAGCGAGCCGGAGAAAAATGCGTGAATGAAGGCGCTCGGAAATCCGGCGATCACGATCAGCATGGCGTTTCGGAACACATGGCCGTAAAGCACCTGACGCTCGTTGCAGCCCTTTGCTCGCGCCGTCATCACATACTGCTTGCGGATTTCGTCCAGAAACGAGTTCTTTGTGAGAAGCGTCATGGTTGCGAACGCACCAAGCGCCATCGATATCAGCGGTAACGTCAGATGCCATGCATAATCGATGGCCTTGCTGTACCAAGGCAACTGGGCCCAGTTGTCAGACGTCAGCCCGCGTAACGGAAACAGGTCGAAGAACGAGCCGCCCGCAAACAGGATGATCAACAGAATCGCGAACAGGAATCCGGGGATCGCAAAGCCGATAATGATGATGCCGGAGGTCCAGATGTCGAAACGCGAACCGTCCTGCACCGCCTTGCGCACGCCCAGCGGAATCGAAATCAGATAGGTCAGCAGCGTCATCCAGATACCGAGCGACATCGAGACAGGCAGCTTCTCCTTGATGAGCTGGATCACGCTGACATCGCGGAAATAACTCTTGCCGAAATCGAACCGCATGAAATTCCAGAGCATCAATGCGAACCGCTCCGGCGCGGGCTTATCGAATCCGAACTGCTGCTCCAGACTCTTGATGAAGGCCGGATCGAGCCCCTGAGCGCCGCGATATTTCGAGTTCACCGCATCGTTCGACGCACCGACCTGCGAGCGCGAACCAAAATCGCCGCCACTGGAGCCGGAAATCCGCGAGCTCGCGCCGGTGTCGGCCCCGCTCAGTTGAGCGATCACCCGCTCGACCGGACCGCCCGGCGCGAACTGCACAATCACAAACGAGACGAACAGAATACCCAGCAAGGTGGGAATCATCAGCAGCATGCGGCGAGCGATGTAGGCGGTCATGGCTATTTCACCTGCTCGGGGCGACTGGCTTTCTCGCCAACGGACCACCAAAAATCGGGAACGCCAACGCCGCCCATGAAACGTGGGATGTTCGGCGGATGTGCAAACACATCCCAATAAGCCAAGCGGTGACTGGCGGAATACCAGTGCGGCACCCAGTAGCGTCCGGCGCGGAACACGCGATCGAACGCACGGCACGCGATCTTGAGTTCGTCGCGTGTATCCGCCGCAATGATCTGCTCGATCAGGGAATCGAGGGCCGGATCGGCAATACCGGCGAGATTCTGCGTACCCTTGATGGCGGCGGCCTGCGACGAGAAATAGCTGCGCAAGCCGTCGCCCGGCGTCGAGGCCATCGAGAACCGTTGCGGGGTCATGTCGAAATCGAAATCGTCGACGCGCGAGCGATATTGCACCGGGTCCACCATTCGCACCGAAGCGTCGATGCCGAGCGTGCCGAGGTTTTTGATGTAAGGCGCGTGATGCGGCTGAAAGGTCGGTTCGTCCAGCAGAAACTCGATCCGGAAAACGTCGCCGTTCGGCAGCAATCGCTTGCCGTCCTTGATTGGGCAGCCGGCGTCCTGCAGCAACTGCGACGCCTTGCGAAGCAGCGCACGATCCTGCCCCGAACCGTCGGATGCCGGCGGCGTGTATGGCGCGGCAAATACTCCATCGGGCACCTTTCCGCGGAAAGGTTCGAGCAATTTCATCTCTTCCGGCGGCGGTGAGCCGGACGCCATCAGGTCGGAGTTCTGGAATGGCGAGTGGGTGCGCGCGTAGGCGCCGTACATGATCGTCTTGTTAGTCCACTCGAAATCGAAGGCGTTGATCAGCGCTTCCCTGACCCGCGAATCCTTGAACTTCTCGCGCCTCGTGTTGATGAACCAGCCTTGCGCACCCGACGGCGTTTCGTCCGGCAACGTTTCGCGCTTGACCCGACCATCCTTGATGGCCGGGAAATCGTAGCGCGTATTCCAGACACGGGCGGTGAATTCCTCGCGATAGAGATAGTTGCGCCCGGTAAAGCCCTCGAACGCAACCTCGCGATCGCGGTAGAATTCATATCGGATCGTATCGAAGTTGTTGTGTCCGCGCGACACCGGCAGATCGGCGCCCCACCAATCCTTGACGCGATCGAACTCGATATAACGGCCCGCCTCGAAGCGGCCGACCTTGTAGGGACCGCAGCCCAGCGGAATTTCCAGGGTCGATTCCTCGAACGGACGCTTCTCGTAGTACGCGCGCGAAAAGATCGGCAGGCTCGCTACATAGAGCGGCACGTCGCGGCCGCGTTTGGCTGCAAACGTGACAACGACGGTCGCGTCGTCGGGTGCTTCGGCCTTGATCACGTCCCGCATCTGCTGCTGGATGATCGGATGACCCTTGGCCTTTAGCGTGTTCAGAGAAAACGCAACGTCGTGCGCCGTCAGCTTGCTGCCGTCGTGAAACCGGGCCTCGGGCCTGAGCGCGAAGCTGTAGACGAGCTTGTCGGCGGATACGGTGATAGACTTTGCGACCAGCCCATACATCGCATCCGGCTCATCGCCGGCGCGTATCATCAGCGGCGAGAATGTCAGCCCCATGCCGGCTGCGCCGTCGCCCTTCAGAATATAACTGTTGAGCGAGTTGAAGGTCTGGAATGACTGATTGTAGGCACGGCTCGATGGAATCGAGGAGAACACCCCGCCCTTCGGCGCCTTCGGATTCACGTAATCGAAGTTCTGGAAATCGGCCGGATACTTGAGATCGCCGAAGATCGACAGACCATGAAACGACTGAGCGGCCTGCGCCGTGGCGTCGGGTAGCCTGATGACCGACGCACCGAAGGCGCCAGCGCCGAGCACAAGGACGTGTCGACGGGATAACGCTGTCGCGCGCGATGCCTTCGTCAAGAACGACCGCCTGTCTTGGCCGCCTTGGCAGAATCGTACCACCACAGCGCCGGCCAGCCGGAGCGCGCGAATTTCGCCAGCGGCTCCGCGTAGCTGAAACGATCCCATCGCGCCGTGCGCTGGAAGCCATAGGTGAATTGCGGAACGACATAATAATTCCACAACAGCACGCGATCGAGCGCCTTCGTCGCCGCAATCAACGCCGGACGGTCCTTGGCAAAAATGATCTTGTCGATCAGTGCGTCGACCGCTGGATGTTTGATACCGACAAGATTACGCGAACCGGGACGGTCGGCCGATTCCGAACCCCAGAAGTCCCGCTGCTCGTTGCCGGGGGACAGCGACTGACCCCAGTTTGCGGTGATGATGTCGAAATCGAAATTGCGGATCCTGTTCTCGTATTGCACATCGTCGACACGGCGGATCGACACAATAACTCCCAGCCGCTCGAGTGCGGGCTTGTAGAACAGTGCGATTCGCTCGGACGGCGGACTTTCCAGCAGGAATTCGACGGCGAGCGGCTTGCCGTCTTTCATCAGCTTCTGATCGACGATGTCGTAGCCCGCCTCCTTGAGCAATCTCGTCGCCTGACGCAGATTGTTGCGTACGTTCTCCGGATTGCCGGAAACCGGATTCTCGTAAGGCTTCGCGAGTATCTCGGGCGGGACGTGCTGATAAACTTCCTCGAGGAGCGGGACTTCGAGACCAACCGGAATTCCGGTCGCAGCGAGCTCGGTGCCTTCAAAGTAACTGTTGATGCGGCTGTACTGCCCGTAGAACAGCTGCTTGTTCATTTCCTCGAAATCGAAAGCATAGTTGAAGGCGCGGCGAACCCGCTTGTCCTTGAACATGTCCCTGCGAATGTTGAAAACGAACGCCTGCATTCCACCGGAATCGTTGACCTTGAACTCCTGGCGCACAACCCGCTTTTCGGTCGCGGCTGGAAAGTCATATGCGGTCGCCCAGTTCTTGGCTGACGACTCGTTGATCCAGTCGGCCTGATCGGCCTTGAATGCTTCGAGCGAAACGGTGGTGTCGCGATAATATTCGTAGCGCAGCTCGTCGAAATTATGCTGGCCGATCCGCACCGGCAGCTTCGCGCCCCAGTAATCCTTGACGCGCTCAAGCGTGATCGACCGGCCTGCGACAAAATCCTTGATCCGGTACGCGCTCGACCCAAGCGGCTTTTCCAGCGTGGTCGCGCTGACGTCGCGTTTGCGGCCTTCGCTATCCGTGCCTTCCCACCAGTGCTTCGGCAACACCGGAAGCTGACCCACGATCTGCGGCAGTTCGCGATTGCCCGGCGCATCGAAGGTAAACTTGATCTCCCGTTCGGCGGCCTTCTCGGCCTTCACCACATGGCGATAGTACGACCCGCGGCTCGGACTGAACTTCTTGAAACTCTCGAAAGAGAAGATCACGTCATCGGGCGTCACGGGCTTGCCGTCGTGCCATCGCGCTTCGGGTCGCAAACGATAGGTCACCCAGGAATAATCGGCCGGATGCGAGACGGCTTCCGCGAGCAGGCCGTATTCGGTCGCAACCTCGTCCTGCGACGGCGTCATCAGCGTTTCGTAGATCAGGCCGGACGCGCCGCCAAACGCACCCTTCACGCCCGCGACAACCAGGTTGAAGCTGTCGAACGTGCCGATCGAAATTTGCCGCGCGGTTCCGCCCTTGGGAGCGTCGGGCTTGACGTAATCGAACCGCGCAAAGCCCTGCGGATATTTGACATCGCCGAACAGCGAGAGCGCATGATACCAGGGAGCCTCGCTTGCGGCAGCCTGAGCGCTCGCGGCGTCCGTCAAAGAGACATCGGCCAGCGTGCCAAACGTCGGCAGCGCCGCGATTGCGGCTCCGCTCTGGAGAAGGCGTCGTCGGGAAATGCTCAAGACTCTGACCCTGTGATTGTGTTGAACGACATCGCATTCGGCTCAAGATACGGATCAAGACGAGAACCAGCGTCAGAACAGATTATGTCGGTTTTTCGCTTTGATACCACCCCGTTTCCGGTGTCCTTGCGGCGAAACGTCCTAGCGATTGTGGAGCGAAATCACCCCGGAACTGCCTGAACGCCGCCGGTTATTCAATAAAGCAATGCCAGGTCAGCGCGCGGCTCGCGCAATCTTGAACGCAAACGATCAACGGCCAGGCGCTGACCGCCTGGCCGTTGATCGAATCTGTCTTCCCGTTAATGAGCAGCCGTTACTTCGCCGCCACCGGACGGGCCACGGGATTGTCCGAAAGCGTGCGCAAATAATCGATGACGTCAGCGCGCTCGCTGTCCTTTGTCAGGCCTGCGAATGCCATGTTGGTGCCGGGAACATATCCCTTCGGCGAGAGCAAGAATTTGCTGAGACCGTCGAAGTCCCATTTGCCGGGTTTGGCCTTGATGCCGGCCGAATAATTGAAACCGGCCACAGCAGCATGGTCGCGGCCGACCACGCCGAACAGATTGGGGCCAACCTTGTTCGGGCCGCCCTTTTCAAACGTATGGCAAGCGGCGCACTTCTTGGCGGCGGTCGCGCCGCGCTCGGCCGAAGCGCTCGCAAGCAGCTTCTCGATCGGTTCGGCGGGAGCCGCAGCAGCAGCCGCACCGCCGGCCTTTTCCGGCTCCTTGGCCACGATCTCAAAACCAGGCTTCTCGATCTTGGGATGCGAAAAGATCGCTGCGGCGGCAAAACTTGTAACGAGAATCGTAAGACAGGTCGCCAGCACCGCGCCCATGATCTTGTTGAGTTCGAAGGAGTCCATAGACGTGAGGCTCCGGGCCAGATGAGAAAGCAGAGCCGGAAAGCCGGCCCGTTCGTATCGGTTTCGCGTCAGGAGACACTGCGCGTGCACTGCCGCAAGAACAGCGGATGAGATAACGGTTTGCCCTTGTTCTGGCAACCCGTATAAACGCGCGAACCGTTGAAAACACCCGCCAATTTCGCATCCTTTTGATCTGATTGCACCGTCGCCAATGGCCCGTTCCGACACGCTCATTCTGATTCCGGCACGGATGGCGGCGACCCGCCTGCCGGGTAAGCCGTTGAAGCATATCGGCGGTCTTCCGATGATCGTTCACGTGGTGCGCAGGGCGATGGACGCCGGCATCGGCAGGGTCGCGGTTGCGACCGATTCGCCGGACATCGCGGCTGCGGTCAAAAGCCACGGCGGCGAGGCAGTCATGACCCGGGCCGATCATCCGTCAGGATCGGACCGGATTTTCGAAGCGCTCGGCACAATCGACCCGGGCGGCGGCATTGCCACCATCATCAATGTGCAGGGCGACCTGCCCACCATCGCCCCCGCGGACATCCGGGCCGTCATCGCACCGCTTGAGGACAGGGCCGTCGATATCTCCACACTCGCCGCGGTGATCCGCAAGGACGAAGAACACACCAATCCCAACGTGGTCAAACTGGTCGGCACATCGGCCGGCCGGGACCGTTTGCGCGCGCTTTACTTTACCCGCGCGACGGCGCCGGCCAATGACGGGCCACGCCATCACCACATCGGCCTCTACGCTTACCGGCGCGAGGCTCTGGCCCGTTTCGTCGCTCTTCCGCCCTCGCCGCTCGAGCAGCGGGAGAAACTCGAGCAGCTGCGCGCGCTGGAAGCAGGGATGCGTATCGACGCAATGATCGTTGACTCGGTGCCGCTGGGGGTCGATACGCCTGACGATCTTGAGACCGCTCGCCGCCTGCTTGCCGGCGGACCGCCCCCCACGACCATGAGCACATGATGAAAATCGCCTTTCAGGGAGAGCTCGGCGCCAACTCCCATCTCGCTATTTCCGAAGCCTACCCGGACGCGGAGGCCCTGCCCTGCGCGACGTTCGAGGATGCGCTGGCGGCGATCGCAAGCGGCGAAGCCGACCTCGGCATGATTCCGATCGAAAACTCGGTAGCCGGCCGCGTCGCGGATATTCACCATCTGCTGCCGCATTCGGGGCTTTTCATCATTGGAGAATGGTTTCTGCCGATCCGGCATCAATTGATGGGCGTGCCCGGCGCCAGGCTCGAAAGCATCAAGACCGTCGAAAGCCACGTCCATGCGCTCGGCCAATGCCGCAACATCATTCGCAAGCTGAAGATCAGGCCGATCGTGGCCGGCGACACCGCTGGCTCCGCCCGCATCGTGTCGGAACGCGGCGACAGGAGCGCAGCCGCGATTGCATCCCGCCTTGCCGCCGAAATCTACAATCTCGACGTTCTCGCCGAAGACATCGAGGACGAAGCTCACAACACCACGCGCTTCGTCGTGCTCGCACGCGAACCGCAATGGGCAAAACAGGGATCGGGGCCGCTGGTCACGACTTTTGTTTTCAATGTACGCAATCTGCCCGCCGCGCTCTACAAGGCGATGGGCGGTTTCGCCACCAACGGCGTCAACATGACGAAGCTGGAAAGCTACATGGTGGACGGCAACTTCTTTGCCACGCAGTTCTACTCGGACGTCGACGGCCACCCCGACGACCGCGGACTGGCGTTCGCGCTGGAAGAACTGAAATTCTTCTCGAAAGAATTCCGCATCATGGGCGTGTATCCGGCACACCCGTTCCGGGCGACCTTCGGCGAGGGATAACCAGGCTTCAGTGTGTCGTCCCGGGCGGAGCGAAGCGCAGACCCGGGGCCCATACGCTCAGTCTTATCGAGAGTACGGCGCGTATGGGTCCCTGCGTTCGCAGGGACGACACATTGATGGTCAGAATTCAGGCCGCAGCGCGTTTCCCAAGCTGAAACGCATCCGCGAGCAGGCTGTAGGACCGCTTGCGCGCCTCGTGATCGAACACGGCCGTGATCACCATCAGTTCGTCAGGCTGGCTCGCAGCGATCAGCGGTTCGAGCTTGCGCATGACCGTCGCGGGACTGCCGACAAAGAGGCGCGAACGGTTGCGTTCAACCGACATGCGTTCGCCATCCGAATAAGGATATGCCAGCGCTTCCTCGACGCTCGGCAGCGGCAGATACTGTCCGCGATCGCGACGCAGACGATTGAGGTCCGACGACGAAGCAAGTTTTTCCGCTTCCGCGTCGGTCTCGGCGACGATCGCCGCGATGGCCAGAATAGCGTGCGGCTCGCTGCGCCACTGCGACGGCTTGAAGCGCGCGCGATAATGGATCATCGCATCGATCGCATCGTGGGACGCGAAATGATGCGCGAACGCAAAGCCCATCCCGATCTGCGCCGACAGATCAGAGCTGTAGTCGCTTGATCCCAACAGCCAGATCGGCGGCAGCGGCGCATCGTCCGGCATCGCCACCACATTGTTGTAGGGATGGCCTTCGGGAAATTCGCGCGTGCCCCACAGCGTCAATTCGAGCAGACGCTCGAGAAAATCATCGCCCTCGCGGCCATCGAGCCTGTTGCGCAATGCATGCATCGTCGCGCGATCGGTGCCGGGCGCACGGCCAAGACCAAGATCGATACGGCCCGGAAACAGCGCCTCCAGCATCTTGAAGCGCTCGGCGACCACGAGCGGCGCGTGGTTTGGCAACATCACACCGCCGGAGCCGACGCGGATGCGCTCGGTCACGGCTGCAATCTGGCCGATCATCAGGTCGGGCGCGGGACTGGCGACCGACGACAGGTTGTGATGTTCGGCGAGCCAGTAGCGCACATAGCCCAAACGATCCGCATGCTTCGCAAGGTCGATGCTGTTGCGTAGCGCGGCGGAAGGCTTGGTTGCGGTGGTGACGACGGAAAGATCGAGAACGGACAATGGAAGCATGACGTGAAGGTAGTGGCTTGGGCGGTCCGGACAAACCCGTCAGCGCATAAAACAGAGCGTTTCTCGCAGCTTCAGGTCTCAGACCATTGGGCAAGCCTGCTGTATGAGCTGGAATCTCAATATTTATACAGAAAAGACCTTCATTATTCGCTTTTGCAGGTCATATACTTCCATGCAAGCCAAATTTCATTGCCCAACTTATACTTTAATGAACCCGTAATACGGCCATTAGTCGATTGAATGGGCAATTTCCCATGTCCTTATAGCCTTTGGTGGGCTGTTTTCATTTACCGTCCTGCCCTACAGTTCTGGCCACCGAGCAGCACAAAGGTGACGGCAATCCTGTGGCAGACGCCGCGGGCCGCAAAAAGTGATGGCAAACCCGTGGCGGCCCCAAGAGTCGAGGGATACGGGCGGTGGAGTCGAGGGATTATGAGTTCGTTTGAATCGTCGGGAGGCAACAATTCGTCCGCGCAAAAGCGCCCGGCGATCTCGTTCGAGTTCTTTCCACCGAAGACCGAGGAGATGGAGCGCAATCTCTGGGAGACCATCAAGCGTCTCGCGCCGCTCAACCCGTCTTTCGTCTCGGTGACCTATGGCGCCGGCGGCTCAACCCGCGAGCGCACCCACTCGACCATCGCGCGCATTCTGAAAGAGACAAGTCTCACGCCGGCTGCCCATCTCACCTGCGTCGATGCCTCGCGCGGCGAGATCGACGATGTGGTCGCGAGCTATCACGACACCGGCGTCCGCCACATCGTGGCGCTGCGCGGCGATCCCGCCGCCGGAATCGGCACTGCCTACACGGCGCACGCCGATGGCTATCAAAGCTCGGCCGAACTCGTGAGCGCGATCAAACGGCGCTATCCGGATATCGAGGTGTCGGTTTCTGCATATCCGGAAAAGCATCCGGAAAGCGCGGATTACGATGCGGACATCGACATGCTCAAGGCCAAGGTCGATGCGGGCGCCGATCGCGCCATCACCCAGTTCTTCTTCGACAATGATCTCTACAACCGTTATGTCGACCGCGTTCGTACCCGCGGCATCACGATTCCGATCGTACCCGGCATCCTGCCGGTGCAGAATTTCAAGACTGCGAAGAATTTCGCGACCCGGGCGGGCGCGAGCGTTCCGTCATGGCTCGCGGAAAAATTCGAAGGCCTCGATGACGACGCCGAAACCCGCAAGCTGGTGGCTGCCACCGTGGCCGCGGGTCAGGTGCAAAAGCTGTTCAAGCATGGCGTCGAGAATTTTCACTTCTACACCATGAACCGCGCCGATCTCGTATTCGCGATCAGCCATCTGCTCGGCTTCCGCGCAGGTTCACAGAAAGCAGCATGAGTATCTGTTGGCATTGTCGTCCCTGCGAAAGCAGGGACCCATAGCCTCGGAATAACCAGTGACGAAAGACGGCGATCCGCATCAACCACACGGCGTATGGGTCCTCGCTTTCGCGAGGACGACACAAGAACAAAGCGAATGACAAAACCAGACGTAACGACCACCGCTACCCTCCGCGATCTCGCGCGTCAGCGTATCCTTGTGCTCGACGGGGCGATGGGCACCATGATCCAGGAATTGAAGCTGGACGAGGCCGGATTTCGCGGCGAACGCTTCAAGGATTTCCATCGCGATCTGCGTGGCAACAACGACCTTCTGATTCTTACCCAGCCCGAAAAGATCGAAGCCATTCACGCCGAATATCTGCGCGCCGGCGCGGATCTCGTCGCGACCAACACGTTCTCCTCCACATCGATCGCGCAGGCCGACTACGACATGTCGGACCTCGCCTACGAGCTGAACCTGCAAGGCGCGAAGCTCGCGCGGGCCGCCGCCAACACGGTTCAAGTCGAGGACGGCAAGCCGCGATTTGTCGCCGGCGCACTGGGGCCGACCAACCGCACCGCATCGATCTCGCCGGATGTCGCAAACCCCGGCTATCGCGCGGTGACCTTCGACGAGTTGCGCACCTCCTATGCCGAACAGGTCAACGGCCTGCTCGACGGCGGCGCGGACTTACTGCTGGTCGAAACCATCTTCGACACGCTGAACGCCAAGGCCGCGCTCTATGCCATCTCCGAAATTGGCGAGTCGCGGGGCATCCATGTGCCGGTGATGATCTCGGGCACGATCACCGACAAGTCGGGGCGATTGCTGTCCGGCCAGTTGCCGGAGGCGTTCTGGTACTCGGTCCGGCACGCCAATCCGGTGTCGATCGGATTCAACTGCGCGCTCGGCGCGGAAGACCTCCGCGCCCACGTCGCCGACATCGGCCGCGTCGCCGATACGCTGGTATGCGCCTATCCGAATGCCGGCCTGCCGAACGAATTCGGCGCATACGACGAAAGCCCGGAATTCATGGCGGGTCTGATCGGCGAGTTCGCCCAAGCCGGTCTCGTCAACATCGTCGGCGGC
The DNA here is from genome assembly GCA_021732215.1 of Hyphomicrobiales bacterium. Lineage (GTDB taxonomy): Bacteria > Pseudomonadota > Alphaproteobacteria > Rhizobiales > Xanthobacteraceae > SG-bin9. The sequence continues at coordinate 234,763 of JAKFVL010000006.1, read as the reverse complement.
TGCTGCGGCACCACGCCGGATCACATCACGGCCATCGCCGCCGCCGTCGCTCCGCACAAGCCGCGCGTGATCGCGGAGCTTGCGCCGCAACTGCGGCTCTCGGGTCTGGAGCCGTTCGTGCTGACGCCGTCGATCCCCTTCGTCAACGTCGGCGAGCGCACCAATGTCACGGGTTCGGCGAAATTCCGCAAGCTGATCACCGCCGGGGATTACACCGCCGCGCTGAAGGTCGCCCGCGATCAGGTCGAGAACGGCGCGCAGGTGATCGACGTCAACATGGACGAAGGCCTGCTGGATTCGCAGGCCGCAATGATCGAGTTCCTGAACCTCGTTGCTTCGGAACCGGATATCGCCCGCGTACCGGTGATGGTCGATTCATCGAAGTTCTCGGTGATCGAGGCCGGCCTGAAGTGCGTGCAGGGCAAGCCGATCGTCAATTCGATCTCGATGAAGGAAGGCGAGGAGAAGTTCCTGCACGAGGCAACCATCGCGCGGCGTCATGGCGCGGCCGTGGTGGTGATGGCGTTCGACGAGGTCGGACAGGCCGATACATTCGCGCGCAAGACCGAAATCTGCAAACGCGCCTATGATCTCCTGACGACGAAGATCGGCTTCCCGCCGGAAGACATCATCTTCGATCCGAATATCTTCGCGATCGCCACGGGCATCGAGGAACACAACAACTACGGCGTCGATTTCATCGAGGCGACACGCTGGATTCGCCAGAACCTGCCGGGCGCTCACATCTCGGGCGGCGTCTCCAACCTGTCTTTCTCGTTCCGTGGCAACGAGCCGGTGCGCGAGGCGATGCACTCGGTGTTCCTGTATCACGCCATCAAAGCCGGCATGGACATGGGCATCGTCAACGCCGGGCAAATGGCGATCTACGACGACCTCGATCCCGAGCTGCGTCAGGTGTGCGAAGACGTGGTTCTCAATCGCGATCCCGGCGCATCGGAGCGGCTGCTGCAGCTTGCGGAAAAATTCCGTGGTCAAGAACGGCAAACCAAGGAAGCCGACCTCGCCTGGCGCGAATGGCCGGTACAAAAGCGGCTCAGCCACGCGCTGGTCAACGGCATCACCGAATTCATCGAAGCCGACACCGAAGCGGCACGCCTGTCCGTTGACCGGCCGCTATCGGTGATCGAAGGACCGCTGATGGACGGCATGAACATCGTCGGCGACCTGTTCGGCGACGGCAAGATGTTCCTGCCGCAGGTGGTGAAATCCGCGCGCGTGATGAAGCAGGCGGTCGCCTATCTGATGCCGTTCATGGAAGAAGAGAAGGCGCGCAACAAGGCCAACGGCGTTGCCACCGACGGCCGCAACTCGGCCGGCAAGATCGTGCTCGCCACCGTGAAGGGCGACGTTCACGACATCGGCAAGAACATCGTCGGCGTCGTGCTCCAGTGCAACAATTTCGAGGTGATCGATCTCGGCGTGATGGTGCCCGCGGCAAAGATCATCGAAACCGCCAGGGCAGAGAATGCCGACATCATCGGGCTCTCGGGCCTGATCACGCCGTCGCTCGACGAGATGAGTTTCCTCGCATCCGAGATGCAACGGCTCGGCATGGATATGCCACTCCTGATCGGTGGCGCGACCACGAGCCGGGTGCATACGGCGGTGAAGATCGACCCGAACTACAGCCGCGGGCCGGTGGTGCATGTCAACGACGCGAGCCGCGCGGTCGGCGTTGCGTCGTCGCTGCTGTCGCCGGATCGCGCGGGGGCCTATGCCCGCGAAGTCCGCGACGAATATCTTAAGATCGCGACCGTGCATGCCGAGGCCCAGCGCAACAAGACGCGGCTGTCGTTGCCCGCCGCGCGCGCCAACGCCCAGACAATCGACTGGAGCAAGACGACGCCGAAGAAGCCATCGTTCTTCGGCATCAGAACTTTCACGGATTATCCGCTCGCCGAACTCGCCGAATACATCGACTGGACGCCGTTTTTCCAGACCTGGGAATTGACCGGGCGCTATCCGGCGATCCTCGACGATCCGAAGGCGGGGCCGGTGGCGCGTTCGCTGTTCGAGGATGCGCAGAAGATGCTCAAGACCATCATCGATGAGAAATGGTTCAGCGCATCCGCGACGATCGGCTTCTGGCCCGCCAACGCGATCGGCGACGACATCGTGCTTTATGCGGACGACACTCGCGATGCCTCGATTGCGTCGTTGCACACGCTGCGCCAGCAACTCGAGAAGCGCGAAGGCCGCGCCAATGTCGCGCTGTCGGACTTCATCGCGCCGCGCGACAGCGGCGTCGCCGATTACATCGGCGGCTTCGTCGTCACCGCCGGCATCGGCGAAGACGTGGTGGCAGACCGCTTCAGGAACGCCAACGACGATTACTCCTCGATCCTCTGCAAGGCGCTGGCCGATCGTCTCGCCGAAGCATTCGCCGAACGTATGCACCAGCGCGTGCGCAAGGAATTCTGGGGCTATGCGCCAGACGAGACCTATGCGCCTGGCGATCTGATCCTCGAACAATATGACGGCATTCGCCCGGCGCCGGGCTATCCAGCACAGCCCGATCACACCGAGAAGGCGACACTGTTTCAGCTGCTCGACGCCGAGCGCACCGCCGGCGTGACGCTGACCGAGAGTTTCGCGATGTGGCCGGGCTCTTCCGTGGCCGGGCTCTATTTCAGCCACCCCGACAGCGCCTATTTCGGCGTCGGCAAGATCGAGCGCGATCAGGTCGAGGACTATGCAGCGCGCAAGGGCATGAGCGTGACGGAGACGGAACGCTGGCTCGCACCGGTGCTGAACTACATCCCCGTCGCCAATGCCAATACGCCTCCAGCCGAAGACTTGTCGAAAAAGACGTCCGTGAAGATCGTATCCGCAGCCGGTCTCGATGCGGCGTCCGGCGCTGACCTCGCCTCGCACCCCGCCGGCTGCAACTGCGTTGCGCATCTGAAGTTCAGACAGAAGGCGGTCAGGGGATAAAGCCCACGCCGTCATTCCGGGACGCGCCTCTTGGCGCGGGCCCGGAATCCAACTCGCCACGATTTCAGAATTTGATGCGAGATGGATTCCGGGTTCGACGCTCCGCGTCGCCCCGGAATGACGTAGCATATATAACCTCAGCTCGGCGGGATCAGCGGCTGCACGATCTCCTGAAACGGCGGCAGCGCCTCGCACATCGCCGCGTGCTTCGCCAGCGCAGGATACTTGCTTGCGTCGAACAGGCTGTGCGCCTCGCCGGTGAAGCGCAGGACGCAGGCAACCGCAATGTCCGCATGACCGATGCGTTCGCCAAACCACCAGGTATGTTTGCGTTTGGCGCGATCGGCCTCAAGCCGCGCCAGCACGCCCGAAATCTGCGACCGGCAGCGCTCGATCCAGCGCGCCGACTCGTTCTGGTGCAGCACCTTCTCGTAGACCAGCGCCACCGCCTTGTCGCCGAGACCGGTCGCGAGCGCGCAGACGTTCAGCGCCTCGCGGCGCGCATGGCCGGATTCGGGAAACATGGCGCGCGAGGGGCCGACCGTTTCATCGAGATAATCGAGGATCGCGGTGCTCTCGATCAGCACCTCACCATCGTCGAGCACCAGCGTCGGCACGCGCATCAAGGGATTGTAGACCGCGATCTTGTCGCCATCGCCGAACGTCGACCACGGCTTGTGATCGAACGGCATGCCGTAGAACCGCAGCGCCAGCGCCACGCGGCGCACGAAAGGCGAATCGTATTGGCCGATCAGGATCAAGGTTTGCTCCTTTCAACTCTCCCCGTTTGTCGGGGAGAATACTGAGACTGAGCGTAGCTATCTCTCCGGGCGAGGGGCAAGCCCGCAGCCTCCTTCCGTCGTCCCGGCGAAAGCAGGGACCCATACGCCGTGGTGTTCGTTGCGGATAGGAGCCATGATTCCGATGCGATTTCAGAGACCCAAATGCAGTCGGAGATTATGGGTCCCTGCTTTCGCCGGGACGACATATCAGGCGACAGAGCCCCTCACCCCGACCCTCTCCCCGCAAGCGGGGGAGGGAGAAGTAATTGTTATTCCATCTCATCGCTCGCGAGCAGCGCGTTGACGGCGCGGGTCCAGCCCTTCAGCTTGCGGGCGCGCGTGGCCTCGCTCATTGCCGGCTTGAAGCGACGCTCCAGCCGCCAGGTATCTGCAAAACGCGACGGCTCCGGATAGACGCCCGCGCTGAGTCCCGCGAGATAGGCAGCGCCAAGCGCAGTGGTTTCCTGAATCACCGGACGATCCACTGGCGCATCGAGCAAATCCGCTAGCCGCTGCATGGTCCAGTCCGATGCGGTCATGCCGCCGTCGACGCGCAGCACCGTGCTCGCCGCGTTCGCGTCGGGCCAATCGGCGCGCATCGCCGCCCACAGATCGTAGGTCTGATAGCAGACGCTCTCCAGCGCGGCATGCGCGAGCTCGGCCGGGCCGGTGTTGCGCGTGAGCCCGAACAGTCCGCCGCGCACGCGCGGATTCCAGTACGGCGCACCGAGGCCGACGAAGGCCGGCACCAGATACACCGACTGCGCGGAATCTGACTTGTCCGCGAGCGGGCCGGTTTCCGCAGCCTGCTTGATGACGCCGAGGCCGTCGCGCAGCCATTGCACGGCGGACCCCGCGACGAAGATCGAGCCTTCCAGCGCGTAGGTGCGCTTGCCGTTGAGCTGATAGGCGATGGTGGTGAGCAGCTTGTTGCTAGAAGCGACCGGCGTCGCGCCGGTGTTGAGCAGCGCGAAACACCCGGTGCCGTAGGTCGATTTCATCATGCCCGGCGCAAAGCATGCCTGCCCGATAGTCGCGGCCTGCTGATCGCCGGCGATGCCCCGTACAGCAATCGCGCCGCCGAGCAGATCGGGCACCGTGACGCCATATAACGCGGACGAGTCGCGCACGTCCGGCAGCATGCTGCGCGGAATCCGCAACAACTTGAGCAGGTCGTCGTCCCACTGCCCGTTATGGATATTGAACAGCAGCGTCCGCGAGGCATTGGTGGCGTCGGTGGCATGGACCTTGCCGCCAGTGAGCCGCCACAGCAGATAGCAATCGACCGTGCCGAACAGGAGTTCGCCGCGCTCGGCGCGTTCGCGCGCGCCCGGAACGGAATCGAGTATCCACGCGACCTTGGTGCCGGAGAAGTAGGGATCGATGATCAGGCCGGTTTTCGCCGAGATCGCTGGCTCGTGGCCGTCGGCCTTCAGCTTCGCGCAAAAATCGGCGGTGCGGCGATCCTGCCAGACGATGGCGCGATGCACGGCACGCCCCGTCGAGCGATCCCACACGATCGTGGTCTCGCGCTGGTTGGTGATGCCGATGGCGGCGATGTCGGATGCCGCAACCTTCGCTTTCGCCATCGCCTCGCGGCAGGTGGCAAGCGTCGAAGTCCAGATATCGTCCGGCTCGTGCTCGACCCAGCCGGAGGCCGGGAAATGTTGCGGGAATTCCTGCTGCGCGGTGGCTGCGATGGAAATATCACTGCGGAACACGATCGCTCGCGACGAGGTCGTGCCCTGATCGATGGCAAGGATGTGGGTGGCCACGGCGTTTCCCGCTTTCAGTCGTCGTCATGCCCGGGCAGAGCCGTTCAAAGAATGGCGTCGCTTCGCTCGCTTACGCCGGGCATCCATCGTCTACTTAAGAAAAAGATGGATTGCCGGGTCAAGCCCGGCAATGACGAGAACCAGCTATCAAGGTCCCTGGATTACACCGACGCCGTCGTCACGCCGCCGTCTATCACGATGGTCTGGCCGGTCATGAAGGTGGAAGCGTCGGAGGCGAGATAGCCGACCGCGCCTGCGATTTCGTGCGGCTCGCCGATCCGGCGCAGCGGCGTATTGGCGGTGCGTCGCGTCAGGCGTTCTTCGTCCTCCCACAGCGCGCGGGCGAAATCGGTCTTCACCAGACCCGGCGCGATGCAATTGACGCGGATTTTCTGCGGACCCCATTCGCCGGCGAGGCTGCGGGCGAGCGCAAAGTCAGCGGCTTTCGAGATGCCGTAGGCGCCGATCACGGTCGAGCCGCGCAATCCGCCGATCGAGGAAATGATGATAACCGAGCCGCCGCCGCGTTCGACCATTCTGGGAATTGCGCGCGCGCAAAGCCAGATGTTGCTCTTGACGTTCGAGCCCATGATCTTGTCGAAGGCTTCGTCGGTGATGTCGAGCAGCGGACCGTAATATGGATTGACCGCCGCGTTGCAGACAAGGATGTCGAGGCCGCCGTAATGCTTCACCGTGTCGTCGACCAGCGCGTTGACCTCGTTCGGCCGCGAGATGTTGCACGGGATGACATGCGCATCGCCGCCAGACTTCCTGATGCCGCCGGCAACTTCCTCGCAGGCATCGGCCTTGCGGCTGGAGATCACGACCTTGGCGCCCATCTGGGCAAGCAGTTCCGCCGACGCGCGGCCGATGCCACGGCTGGAGCCGGTGATGATGGCGACCTTGCCGGTGAGATTCCAGGGTGATGCGGGCATGTGCCTTGCTCCTTGCTTATTTTTGTTGTGACAATGATCTCGTCATTCCCGGGTGCGCGTTCTTCACGCGCAGGCCCGGAATCCATACTCCCGATCGTGGTTATGGATTCCGGGCTCGCTTGCTTCGCTCGCGCCCCGGAATGACAGTGCGGAAAATGAAAAAGGAGGCCGGACCGCTGTCTTGACGGCGCTTCTACCCGTTGATGAAGCCGCCAGCATCCGCGACGCGGCGCAGATGGAAGTCGGCATCGCCGAACAGACTCTCGATCATGGTCAGCCGCTTGAAGTAGTGGCCGATCTTGAACTCCATGGTCATGCCGACGCCGCCGTGAAGCTGGATCGCCTGCTGGCCGACATAACGCGCCGAGCGGCCGATCTGGACCTTCGCCGCCGCGACCGACAGCGCGCGCTCTTTCGCATTGTCGATGCCGCCGGCCATGGTCGCGAGATACGACATGCTGCGTGCCTGCTCCAGCGCCACGAACATGTCGGCGCCGCGATGCTGCAATACTTGAAACGTACCGATGGCAACGCCGAACTGCTTGCGCTCCTTGATGTACTGCATCGTGGTCTTGAGCGACTCCTCCATCGCACCGACCGCCTCCGCGCAGAGCGCGATGCGGGCGTCATCGACGACACGCTCGATCAGAGGCAGCGCGTTTTCCGGATCGCCGATCGCGGCCTCCGCGCCCACTTCGACATTGGTAAAGGTGATATCAGCAGCGCGCAGCGAGTCTTGCGTCGGATAGCCCTTCACCGTGACGCCCTTGGCATTCGACGGCACCAGGAACGCGCCGATCCCCGTCTTGTCGCGCTGCCCGCCCTTGGTACGCGCCGTGACGACCAGCGTATCGGCGGTGTCGCCGTGCAACACCACGAACTTCTCGCCGTCGATCACCCAACCTGCGCCCTTTTTCTTCGCCGTGGTGGAGACATCGGCAAGATCGTAGCGCGAATTTTTTTCCAGTTGCGCGAACGCCAGCGTCTTCGAGCCGTCGATGATGCCGGGAAGATGCGCGGCCTTCTGGTCCTTGCTGCCGCCATGGCGCAGGAAGCCGCCGCCGAGAATGACGGTCGCCAGATATGGCTCCAACACCAGCGCGCGGCCCATCGCTTCCATCACAATCATGGTTTCGACCGCACCGGAGCCGAAGCCGCCGTCTTCCTCGCTGAACGGCAGACCCAAGAGGCCCTGCTCAGCGAACTTGCTCCACTGCGCCTTGCTGTAGCCGCCCGCTTCCTTGGCGTACTTCTTGCGCGATTCGAAGTCGTAGGAATCGGCCAAGAGGCCATCGACGCTTTCCTTGAGAAGCCGCTGCTCCTCGGACAGATCAAAATCCATTTTGCTTCCTCAGATTTTCATTGCAGTCGTCATTGCGAGGAGCGACAGCGACGAAGCAATCCAGTCTTTCTGTGGCTCTGGATTGCTTCGCTTCGCTCGCAATGACGGTTAGAGCCCCAGCACCGCCTTGGCGATGATGTTGCGCTGGATTTCGTTCGAGCCGCCGTAGATCGACACCTTGCGGTAGTTGAAATAGCCCGGCGCGATCGGCGACGCCCAGTTGTCCGGCTCGTTGCGGCCTTCCTCGCCCGTCTCGTACGGCATCGCGAACGGTCCGGTCACCTCGAGCAACAGCTCGGTGATGGTCTGCTGGATGTCCGAACCCTTGATCTTGAGAATCGAGGACGCCGGATCGGGCTTGCCCTTGCCGTTCTTGCTCTCGTTGGCGACGACGCGCATCTGCGTCAGCTCCAGCGCTTTCAGCTCGATCTCGGTCGCGGTCAGCTTTTCAAGAAAACGGGCATCCTTGATGATCGGCTGGTCGCCGGCCATCACGGTCGAAGCCAGTTGCTTGATGCGGCGGATGCGCTCCTTGGACATGCCGACGCGGGCGATATTGGTGCGCTCGTTGCCGAGCAGGAACTTGGCATAGTCCCAGCCCTTGTTTTCCTCGCCGATCAGGTTCTCGACCGGCACCTCGACGTCATCGAAAAATACTTCGTTGACTTCGACGCCGCCATCGATGGTCTGGATCGGGCGCACGGTGACGCCCTTCGACTTCATGTCGAAAACGATGAAGGAAATGCCAGACTGCTTCTTGGCTTCCGGGTCGGTGCGGCAAAGACAGAAGATCATGTCGGCGTGCTGCGCCAGCGTGGTCCAGGTCTTCTGGCCGTTGATGATGTACTTGCCATCCTTCTTCTTCGCCGTGGTCTTCAGCGACGCGAGGTCCGATCCCGAGCCCGGCTCGGAGAAGCCCTGACACCACCAGTCGTCGAGGTTGGCAATGCGCGGCAGATACTTCTTCTTCTGCGCTTCATTGCCGAAGGTGTAGATCACAGGCCCGACCATGCTGACGCCGAACGCGAGCGGCGACGGCGCTGGAGCCGACTGCAATTCCTCAAGGAAGATGTACTGCTGCACAGGCGTCCACCCGGTGCCGCCGTATTCCTTGGGCCAATGCGCGACAGCCCAGCCCTTCTTGTTCAGGATGCGGGTCCACTCGACCAGTTCCTGCTTGCCGGTGTGACGGCCTTCCTGAAGCCTGCGGCGCGTTTCCGGCGGCACGTTGTCCTTGAAGAAGGTGCGGACTTCGTCGCGAAACGCCAACTCTTCCTTGGTGAAGCTGAGATCCATTGGGTGGTCCTCTCTGTCTTTGTCGTCCCTGCGAACGCAGGGACCCATAGCCTCTGAATCAGTTTTGCAGGCAAGCCTCGCCGCACTCACCCGACTTCAAACCCGCCGGGTATGGGTCCCCGCTTTCGCGGGGACGACGCAACTAGTGAACAATCTCGAACAGGCCGGCGGCGCCCATGCCGCCGCCGACGCACATGGTGACGACCGCATACTTCGCCTTGCGGCGGCGGCCCTCGATCAGCGCGTGACCGGTCAGGCGTGCGCCCGACATGCCATACGGATGGCCGACCGAGATCGCGCCGCCATCGACATTGATCTTCTCGGGATCAATGCCCAGCTTGTCGCGGCAATACAGAACCTGCACCGCGAACGCCTCGTTCAATTCCCACAGATCGATGTCCTCGACCTTGAGGCCATGACGCTTAAGGAGACGCGGCACCGCGAACACCGGACCGATGCCCATTTCATCCGGCTCGCAGCCCGCCGAGACAAAGCCACGGAAAATACCGAGTGGTTTGAGGCCGCGCCTAGAGGCTTCCTTGTCGCTCATGATGACGGCGGCGCTGGCGCCGTCCGACAACTGGCTGGCATTGCCTGCGGTGATGGTGAAGCCATCGCCGCGAACCGCCTTCAGACCGGCGAGACCTTCGGCGGTCGTCTCCGGGCGCGGACCTTCATCCTGCGACAGGGTGATATCCTTCATGCTGATCTCGCCGGTGGCCTTGTCGGTGACGGCCATTTGGGTCTTGATCGGCGCGAGTTCGTCCTTGAACTTGCCGCCCTGCTGCGCGGCTGCGGTGCGGCGCTGGCTCTCGAGGCCGTACTCGTCCTGACGCTCGCGCGAGATGCCGTAGCGCTTCGCCACCACCTCGGCAGTGTCGATCATCGGCATGTAGACCTCGCCCTTGATCTTGAGCAGCGCGGGGTCCTGGGTATGGAATTTGTTGGCGTGATCGTTCTGCACGAGGCTGATCGACTCACCGCCGCCGCCGACCGCGATCTCCACGCCGTCGAAGATCACCGAACGCGCGGCCAGCGCGATCGCCTGCAGACCCGACGCGCACTGGCGGTCGATGGTGGTGCCTGCGGTCGTCACCGGGAGCCCTGCGCGGAGCAGCGCCTTGCGGGCGATATTGCCGCCGGTCGAGCCCTGCTGAAGGGCCGCGCCCATCACCACGTCCTCGATCTCCTTCGGATCGACCTTGGCGCGCGAGACCGCGTGCTCGATGGCGTGTCCGAGCAGGGTCGCGCCTTCCGTTGCGTTCAGCGCGCCGCGATAGGCCTTGCCGATCGGGGTGCGGGCAGTCGAGACGATGACGGCGTCGGTCATGTGCTTCACCTTGTTGCTGAGAGTTGTTTTTGGATGGTCTGTTGCTGGTTGCGAAGTTCATGGCGCGACAGCTTGCCGACCGCGGTGCGCGGCAAGTCGTCGCGAAACTCAAGCGAGACCGGCAATTCGTGCTTGCCAATACGGCCGGTGAGAAAGTCCCGCAGCTCGTCGATGGTGAACGGCGCGGCGCTCTTTTTGAGCGTGATGAAAGCCTTGGCGGCTTCACCGCGATACTGGTCCGGAACGCCGATCACGATCACTTCCTGCACGGCTGGATGCTCGTAGATCGCCTGTTCGATCATCTGCGGATAGACGTTGAAACCGCCGGAGATGATCATGTCTGTCTTGCGGTCGACCAGATAGAAATAGCCATCCGTGTCCATGTAGCCGATATCGCCAGTGAGGAACCTGTCACCGACGAAGGCTCGCGCTGTGTCCTGCTCGCGATTCCAGTAGCCCTTGGTGACGTTGGGGCCGCGAATGCGGATCTCGCCGGTTTCTCCGACGGGCAAAACCTTGGCTGGATCGTCGAGCGCGACCACATCGAGCTCGATGCCGGGCAGCATCAGTCCGATCGAGCCCGGCTTCTCCGGGCCGTCCTTCGGATGCGCGGTGCCCGGCGAGCAGGTTTCGGTCATCCCCCACCCGCTCTTCAGTTTCATGTTGGTTTTTGTCTCGAAGATGCGCGCGACCTCGACCGGCAGGGGCGCACCGCCGGAGCCGCACGACACCAGCGAGGACATATCGCGCTTGTCGAGATCGGGCAGGCTCGCAATCGCAATCCACATCGTCGGTACGCCGGGGAAAGCCGTTGCGCGTTTGACTTCGATGTCGCGCATCACGCTCTCGACGTCGAAGCGCTGATGCAGCGAGATGATATTGCCGTGCTTGATGCTGGAGAGCAGGATCACGGTGAGCGCGAAGATGTGAAACAGCGGCAGTACGCAGATCACACGCTCGATGGTGTTGCGCTCGGCGCGTGAGTTCTCGCTCCAGACATCGTAGATGCCGACCGCCGAGGTGAGATTGCGATGGGTCAGCATCGCGCCTTTCGGCAGGCCGGTGGTGCCGCCAGTATATTGCAGCAGCGCGATATCGTCGGCGCTGACGGCCGGCCACTGCGCCGGTTTGGTCGCGCCAGCGGTGAACTCGCGATAGGTGACGATCTTGTCTGTCTTTGGATACGGCGCGACCGGAAAGCCGGACGGACCCCACATGTCGTCCTCGCAGATCACCAGACGATCGATCAGACCCTTTTCGAGAAACTTCAGCGCCATCGGCAACAACATGGCGCTGTTGGTGGTGACCAGAATTCGCGCACCGCTGTCGGTGAGCTTGTGCGACAGCGCGCGCTCGCCATCGAGTGGCGACAGATGCACGATCCGCGCGCCGGCCTTCAGCGCCCCGAAAAAATTCGCCGGATGATCGGGCGTGTTGCCGAGATAGAGCGCGACGGACGTGTCGCGGCCATAACCGGCGCGCAGAAAGGATGCCGCAGCGGCATCGGCCATCGCGGCGAGGTCGTCGAACGAGATCGAGCAGTCGCGGAATTCGATCGCGGTGCGCGCGCCGAATTGCTGGGCCGCACCGGCAAGCAGGCCCGGAAGGGTGCCGAACGGGATGGACACATCCCACCGGACACCTTCCGGATAATGCTGTTCGCCCGGATGAGCCATCGCCCTGCCTTATGCTGCCTTGGCTGCAAGCGATGCGAAGGTCTTGCCCTCGGCGGCAAGGCGCTTGAGCAACGGAGCGGGCTCGAGCGACGGATCGTTGTTTTGCTTGGCGTAGAATGAGAGACGATCCGCGATGTGCTTGAGCCCGACCTGATCGGCATAAAACATCGGGCCGCCGCGATAGACCGGCCAGCCATAGCCGTACAGCCACACGACATCGATATCGCTCGGACGCGCCGCGATGCCCTCCTCGAGGATGCGCGCGCCCTCGTTGATCATCGGATAGACCATGCGCTCAAGGATTTCGTCGTCGCTGACGGTGCGGCGCTTGAGGCCGAGCCGCGCGCAGGTGTCGATGATGAGCTTCTCGACATCCGGATCGGACAGCGGCGAGCGCGAACCGCCCTCATATTTGTAATAGCCCTTGCCGGTCTTCTGGCCGAAACGTCCGGCCTCGCAGAGCGCATCGGCGATTTCCGACTTGATGCCGCGGTCCTTGCGCGAGCGCCAGCCGATGTCGAGGCCGGCGAGATCGCCCATCGCGAACGGCCCCATCGGGATTCCGAACTTGGTGACGACTGCATCGACCTGCTGGGGCAGCGCGCCCTCGAACAGCAGCTTCTCGGATTGTTTCGAACGAGCCGACAGCATGCGGTTGCCGACAAAGCCGTCGCAGACGCCGACGACAGCCGGCACCTTGGCGATCTTCTTCGAAATGGTAACGGCGGTCATCAGCGCGTCCGGCGCGGTCTTGTCGGCGCGCACGATCTCGCACAGCTTCATAACGTTGGCGGGCGAGAAGAAGTGCATGCCGAGCACGTCCTGCGGGCGCTTGGTCACCGAGCCGATCTCGTTGACGTTGAGATATGAGGTGTTGGACGCGAGCACCGCACCCGGCTTGGCGTGCTTGTCGAGTGCGGTGAAGACCTCCTTCTTCACAGCCATCGTCTCGAACACGGCTTCGATAATCAGGTCCGCATCCTTGACGTTCTCGAGACCGACCTTGCCCATGAGAAGGCTCATGCGCTTCTCGACCGCGTCGGCCGGCATGCCGCCGCGCGCCGCGGTGGCCTCGTAGTTCTTGCGGATGATGCCGAGGCCACGGTTCAGCGGCTCCTCGCCGGTCTCGATGATGGTGACCGGGATGCCGGCATTGACGAACGACATCGCGATGCCGCCGCCCATGGTGCCAGCGCCGAGCACGGCGACGCGCTCGACCGGACGGGCTTTGGTGCCGTCGGGAATGCCCGACACCTTCGCAGCTTCGCGCTCGGCGAAAAATGCATAACGCTGCGCCTTCGACTGATCGCCGGAGACCAGCTTCACAAAACTCTCGCGCTCCTTCTTCAGCGCTTCATCGAACGGCACGTCCAGCGTCCAGCTCACGGCTTCGGCGCAGGCCAGCGGCGCATCCATGCCGCGGTTCTTCTTGTTGGCCGCTGCCGCCGCGTCGGTGAAAATCTTGCGGTCGGCACGCGCGGCCGCGAGCTTGGAATCGTCATCGCGCAGCTTGCGTAGCGGACGCTTCTCGGCGATCGCCTTGCGCATGAAGGCTTCCGCGCCGGAGGCCGGGCCTTCGACGATCTCCTCGATCAGGCCGTTCTTCAATGCCTCGGCAGCGCCGATCGGATCGCCCGTGACGACCATCTTCACGCCGAGCTCCGGGCCGACGGCGCGCGGCAGCCGCTGGGTTCCGCCAGCGCCCGGCAACAGGCCGAGTTTCACTTCGGGAAGGCCCATGCGGGCGTCTTTTGTTGCAACGCGGAAATGACATCCGAGGGCCAGTTCAAGCCCGCCGCCCAATGCAGTGCCGTGGATCGCAGCCACCACCGGCTTCGGACAATTTTCGATCCCGGCGATGACCTCACCAAGACCCGGAGACTGCGGCGGCTTGCCGAATTCGGTGATGTCGGCGCCGGCAACGAAGGTGCGGCCTTCGCAAGCGAGTACGACGCCCTTAACTTCGGGATCAGCTGACACACTCCTGATCGCGGCTGCGATGCCCTGGCGCACGGCGGCGCTGAGCGCGTTGACCGGTGGATTGTTGATCTTGATGATGGCGATTGCGTCGTGACGTTCCACCTTGACGACTTCGTTCACGCAACTCTCCCTGAGATTTTTTTGAGCAGATTATTGGGCGTTTTCTTCAGTTTCGCAGTGCGAAATTTAATTCCACAACTTGACAGCGATGGGTTATTTTGAACAGCGTCCCTTGTCAACGTGGTGTCCGGTTGAGTTCAATGAAGCGCGTAGCAAAACAGCACCGCCGATCTGAAGTTTCTGCACCTTTGCCACTATTCCATCACCAGAAACTTCAGATCGAAAGCGGTACTGTATACAAATTCTGCTTGTGCCCTTTCGTTTCCGAAGTTCGAGTGAATGGTCGCCGCGATGAGTAACGAACTTCGAAAACGGGGCACCAAGCAGGCGACCGATCGCAATTTCGTCGTCGCGCTCTCGCGCGGTCTCGATGTGTTGCGCGCATTTCATCCCAACGACGGGCTTCTTGGCAATCAAGAGATCGCGGCCCGTACCAAACTGCCGAAGCCGACCATTTCGCGGCTGACCTATACGCTGACGAAGCTGGGCTACCTTATACCCGTTCCACGCTTTGAGAAGTACCAGCTCGCGCCATCAGCCATGGCGCTGGGGTATGCTGCGCTTGCGAACCTCGGCATCCGTCACATCTCGCAATCCTATCGCGACGAGGTGATGCGCGAAACCGACGGCGCGGTCGCTGTCGGCGCGCGCGATCGTCTCAGCATGATCTATGTCGGGCAGAGCCGCAGCGCTCGCACGGTTGGCGTGCAGCTCGACGTCGGTTCGCGGATTCCCATTGCAACCACGGCGATGGGACGCGCGTATCTGTGGGCGCTTGCCGATCAGGAACGCACGGACATGATGCGCGAGATGCGCGAGCATTATGCCGGCCGCTGGCCGAAAATCCGTGACGGCATCGAGCGATCCGGCGAGTTCGTCGCCAAACACGGCTTCACGGTGTCGGCCGGCGAGTGGCAAGACGATGTGCATGCGGTCGGCGTGGCATTACGGATGAACGATGGCACCGGAACGTATGCCTTCAATTGCGGCGCGCCCGCATTCCGTTTCGCGGAAGACCGGCTGGTGCGCGATATTGGACCTCGCTTGTTGGCGATGGTAAGGGACATTGAAAATGCGTTGAATGGCGGTCCCGTTTCCGCACAGATCAACCGACAAAACAAGAAACCGAAAACAGGAGGGAAAGTTGCGAGGGTGTTTCAAGGGATTCGATAGCGCCCGGCTGCGGCCGGTCTTGTTGCCGCCGCTGTCATCGGCAGGCACGGTCTAGTGCCGATGGCGCAGGCGCAACTCGCACAGGGGCAAGCCCCGCTGCTCGCCGTCAACGACGTCAGCGTCGTGTTCGGCGGCATCATCGCCTTGAACGGCGTGTCGTTCGATATGCACAAGGGGCAGATCCTCGGTCTGATCGGACCCAACGGCGCCGGCAAGACCACGCTGTTCAACTGTCTCAGCCGGCTCTACCAGCCGAGCAAGGGCGACATCCTGATGGAGGGATCGTCGATCCTGTCACGGCCGGTGCATCGCATCGCCGAGATCGGCATCGGCCGCACATTCCAGAACGTGTCGCTGTTCCAGAACATGTCGGTGATCGACAACGTCCGCATCGGCATGCACTCGCACACCACCACGGATATCGTGAGCGACTCGCTGCAACTGCCTCACGTCCGCCGCACCGAAGCCGCCATCAATGCGCGCGTCGGCGAAATCATCGACTATCTCGATCTCAATGACGTTGCCGCCCGCGTTGTCGCGGGTCTTCCGTTCGGCACCCAGAAGCGCGTCGAGCTCGCCCGCGCATTGGCCGCCGAGCCGAAAATCCTGCTGCTGGATGAGCCCGCCGGCGGCCTGAACCACGAGGAAGTCTATGTCCTTGGCGACATGATCAAGCGCATCCGCACCGACCGCAACATCACGGTGCTGCTGGTCGAGCATCACATGGGATTGGTGATGTCGATCGCCGACCACGTTGTCGCTCTCAATTTCGGCCGCAAGCTCGCAGAAGGAACGCCAGCGCAGGTCCAGCAGGACCCGGACGTGATCAAGGCCTACCTCGGGAGCAAAGAGTCATGAGTACGATGCTCGCGATAAAGGAGCTGCGCTCCTATTACGGACAGGTCCAGGCGCTTCACGGCCTCGAACTGTCGATCCGCGAAGGCGCGGTCACGACCCTTCTCGGCGCCAACGGCGCCGGCAAGACCACGACGATCCGCGCCGTCTGCAACATGGTGCGCTCGACCGGATCGATCGAGTTCGAAGGCAAGTCGCTGATGGGCCGCCCGACTGAAAGCATCGTGCAATACGGCATCGCCCACGTCCCGCAGGGCCGCGGCACCTTCACCACGATGACAGTGGAAGAAAACCTGCAGCTCGGCGCGATCACGCGCAAGGACATCAAGGCGATCGGCGCGGACATCGAGAAGATGTACGCCTATTTCCCGGTGCTGAAGCAGCGCCATACGCAGCAGGCCGGCACGCTGTCCGGCGGCGAGCAGCAGATGCTCGCGGTCGCCCGCGCGCTGATGCTGCGGCCGCGGTTGATGCTGCTGGACGAGCCGTCGTTCGGTCTTGCGCCGCTGGTGGTGCGCGACCTGTTCGGCATCCTCAGGAAGATCAATCAGGAAGACAAGGTAACGATCCTGGTGGTCGAGCAGAACGCACAGCTTGCGCTGGAGCTCGCCGAAACCGCCTTCGTGATCGAAACCGGACGCATCGTGATGTCGGGGGACGCGAAAGAGATCGCGAACAACGAAGACATCCGCAAATCCTATCTGGGTTATTGAGGAGGCTGGCCGTGGAGCTGTTTGTCAATCAGGTACTCGCCGGCATCTCGACAGGCGCGATCTATGCCTGCATGGCGCTGGCCGTGGTGATGATCTACCAGGCGATCGATCATCTGAATTTCGCGCAAGGCGAGATGGCGATGTTCTCGACCTTCATCGCTTATCAGCTGATGCAGTGGGGCGTGCCTTACTGGTGGACCTTCCCGCTGACGCTGATCATCTCGTTCGCCGGCGGCATCGCCATCGAACGGGCGCTGTTCAAGCCACTCGGCAATGCACCGGTGCTGGTGCATGTCGCAGGCTTCATCGCGCTGTTTGCGATCCTCAACAGTGTCGCGGGCCTGACCTGGGACTGGACCATCAAGCAGTTCCCGACGCCGTTCGGCAATGCGCCGTTCCTTGGCAGCCAGTTGATCTCGACCCATCAGGCGGGGATGATCGGCATTACCTTCATCCTGCTGATCTTGCTGTTCGTGTTCTTCCGCTTCACCCGCGTCGGCCTCGCCATGCGAGCCGCAGCCGCGCTGCCTGAATCGGCCAAGCTCGTCGGCATCAATGTGAGCTGGATGATCGCGCTCGGCTGGGGCATGGCATCGGGCATCGGCGCCATCGCCGGCATCCTGATCGCTCCGGTGGTGTTCCTCGAACCCAATATGATGGGCGGCGTTCTGGTGTACGGCTTCGCCTCGGCGGTGCTCGGCGGGCTGACCAGCCCGTTCGGCGCGGTGATGGGCGGCTTCCTCGTCGGCGTGTTCGAGAACCTCGTCGGAACCTACATCCCCGGCGTCGGCAATGAACTCAAGCTGCCCATCGCGCTCGCTCTGATCGTGACGGTGCTCGTCCTGAAACCCGGCGGTCTGTTCGGCCGCGCCTACGTGCAGCGAGTTTGATCATGACCACAGCTCATGAAACCGCAACTGCGGCTCCGGCAACCGGCAAGGCCGCGGCAGCGGCAGCCCCGTCGATGAACGTCGCGCGCGCCGCGTCGCTGATCACGCTGGCGTTGCTGCTGCTTGCACCGCTGTTCCTGAAGAACTTCTACATCTTCCAGATGACGCAGTGGCTGATCTACGCTATCGCGCTCCTGGCACTGAACATCCTCACCGGCGGCAGCGGCCAGTTCTCGCTCGGCCAGAGCGCATTCTACGCGGTCGGCGCATACACCGCGGCTGTCATGATGGAGATCATGGGCGTCAACTATGTGCTGACGCTGCCGGCTGCGGGCCTGATCTGCTTCGTCTTCGGCTTCCTGTTCGGACTGCCGGCGTTGCGGCTGTCTGGCATCTATCTGGCGCTTGCCACGTTCGCGCTCGCGGTGGCGATGCCGCAAGTTCTCAAGCTGCACTTCTTCGAGCACTGGACGGGGGGCGTGCAGGGCCTCGTCATCATCAAGCCGGATCCGCCCGAGTTCATCAAGACGATCGGCGTGAAGATGTCGCAGGATATGTGGCTGTATTACTTCACCCTCGTGGTCGGTATCGGCATCTATATCGCTTCGGTCAACCTGCTCGCCTCGCGCTCGGGGCGGGCAATGATGGCGATCCGCGACAACCAGATCGCCGCCGCTGCGATGGGCGTCGACGTTCCGCTCTACAAGACGCTGGCGTTCGGCATCAGCGCCGGCATCACCGGGGTAGCCGGTGCGCTCGGCGCCATAGCCGTCGCCTTCGTCGCCCCCGACAGCTACACCATCCAGCTCGCGATCGCGCTGTTCCTCGGCATGGTGATCGGCGGCGTCGGCTGGCTGCCGGGCTCGCTCGCCGGAGCTGCATTCATGGTCTTCGTCCCGAACATCGCCGAGAGCATCTCGAAGGGACTGTCGGGCGCGATCTTCGGCGTGATCCTCATTATCATCATCTTCCTTGTCCCGCACGGGGCGCGGCAGATCGCTTACATGGCGCAACACCTGATCGGCAAGATCGGGAAATCTTCCTGATCGAAGACGATCAGGACAACAAAAGGAGAAGAAATGCTTTCGCTATCAAAAACACGAATCGCTGCGGTTTCGACAGCGGTCATCGCTTTTGCAGTGACTGGCGGCAACGCCCTCGCGCAAAAGAAATACGACACCGGCGCAACAGACGCCGAAATCAAGATCGGCAACATCATGCCGTACAGCGGCCCGGCGTCAGCCTATGGCGTGATCGGCAAGGTTCAGGAAGCCTATTTCAACAAGATCAATGCCGAGGGCGGCATCAACGGCCGCAAGATCAAGTTCATCAGCTATGACGACGGTTACTCGCCGCCAAAGGCAGTCGAGCAGGCCCGCAAGCTGGTCGAGAGCGACGAAGTCCTGTTCGTGTTCAACCCGCTCGGCACGCCGTCGAATTCGGCGATCCAGAAGTACATGAACGCGAAGAAGGTTCCGCAGCTGTTCGTCGCCACCGGTGCGACCAAATGGAACGATCCGAAGGACTTCCCGTGGACGATGGGCTGGCAGCCCAACTATCAGAGCGAAGGCCGCATCTACGCCAAGTATCTGATGAAAGAAAGGCCGAACGGCAAGATCGCGATCCTGTACCAGAACGACGACTACGGCAAAGACCTGCTCAAGGGCCTCAAGGACGGACTCGGCGCCAAGGGTGCGTCGATGATCGCGCTCGAGGAAAGCTATGAAGTGTCCGAGCCGACCATCGACTCGCACATCGTCAAGGCCAAGGCGACCGGCGCAGACGTGTTCGTCAGCATCACCACCCCGAAGTTCGGCGCGCAATCGATCAAGAAGGTCGCCGAGATCGGCTGGAAGCCCCTGTTCATCCTGAACAACGTGGCGGCTTCGATCGGCTCGGTGATGAAGCCGGCCGGATTCGAGAACGGCCAGGACATCGTGTCGGCAAACTACGCCAAGGACGCGACCGATCCGCAGTGGGCCAACGACCCCGGCATGAAGAACTTCGACGCCTTCCTGCAGAAGTACATTCCGGAAGCCAACCGCACCGACGGCTCGGTGATGTTCGGCTACAACACCGCCCAGACCATGGCGATCGTGCTGAAGGCGGCAGGCGACAACCTGACCCGCGAAAACATGATGAAGCAGGCGGCGAACCTCAAGGATATCCAGCTCGAAGGCCTGCTGCCGGGCATCAAGCTCAACACCAGCGCGACCGATTTCGCGCCGATCGAGCAGCTTCAGCTGATGAAGTTCAAGGGCGACAAGTGGGAGCTGTTCGGCGACGTGCTGAGCGGCGAAGCCGGCGGCTAGAATCTCGCGGTGCACACAAGATAAGCACCGGAAATCCAGATGGTTAAGGGGCTCCGCGACATCATCGCGGGGCCTTTTTCTTGAACGTCGCCGGCAAAAGGTATCTAATTCGGCAAAAGCGGAAAACGGCTTTGGCGACAAGAACAAGAGGTCACTTCATCAGTTCAGGGAGCCATCAATGTCCATTTTGAATTCGCGAATTGCGGCATTCTCGACCGCACTCGCCGTCATTGCTTTCGCCGGCGGCGATGCCGTCGCCCAGAAGAAATACGATCCAGGCGCATCCGACACTGAAATCAAGATCGGCAACATCATGCCCTACAGCGGACCGGCGTCCGCCTACGGGGTGATCGGCAAGACCATGGAGGCCTACTTCAAGAAAGTGAATGCGGAAGGCGGCATCAATGGCCGCAAGATCAATTTCATTTCCTATGACGACGGCTATTCGCCGCCGAAGACGGTCGAGCAGGCCCGCAAGCTCGTCGAAAGCGACGAAGTTCTGGCGGTCTATGCTCCGCTCGGCACCCCGCCAAATTCGGCGATCCAGAAATACATGAACGCGAAGAAGGTGCCGCAGCTGTTTGTCGCCACCGGCGCAACGAAGTGGAACGACCCGAAGGAATTTCCCTGGACCATGGGCTGGCAGCCCAACTACCAGAGCGAGAGCCGCATCTACGCGAAGTATATTCTGAAAGAGAAGCCGAACGCGAAAATCGCGATCCTCTATCAGAACGACGACTACGGCAAAGATTATCTCAAGGGATTCAAGGACGGGCTTGGCGCCAAAGGGGCATCGAT
This sequence comes from Hyphomicrobiales bacterium, assembly GCA_021732215.1. Taxonomy (GTDB): domain Bacteria; phylum Pseudomonadota; class Alphaproteobacteria; order Rhizobiales; family Xanthobacteraceae; genus SG-bin9. Next base: position 213,831 of record JAKFVL010000006.1, on the reverse strand, counting down.
GATCGTCGTCGAGGAAAGCTATGAGGTATCGCAGCCGACCATCGACTCCAATATCGTCAAGATGAAATCGAGCAATGCCGACGTGTTCTTCAATATCACCACGCCGAAATTCGCGGCGCAGGCGATCAAGAAGATGGGCGAGATCGGCTGGAAGCCGACCCACTTCCTCAACAACGTCTCGGCCTCGATCGGCGCCGTGATCAAGCCCGCGGGTTACGAAAACTCGCAGGACATCATCTCGTCGGCCTACATGAAGGACGCCGCCGATCCGCAATGGAAGAACGACGCCGGCATGAAAGGCTTCGACGAATTTCTCGCCAAGCATATGCCCGAAGGCAACCGAATCGACGGCTCGGTGATGTACGGCTACAACTCCGCGCAGACGATGGTGCAGATCCTGAAACAGTGCGGCGATAACCTGACCCGCGAGAACCTGATGAAACAGGCCGCCAGCCTGAAGGACTTCACCACGGCGACCATGCTGCCTGGCATCAAGTTGAACACCGGCGCAACCGACTTCGCGCCGATCGAGCAGGTACAACTGATGCGCTTCAAGGGCGAAGCCTGGGAACTGTTCGGCGAAATCATCAGCGGCGAAACCGGCGGCTAACCCTCGCCGGTTCTGCCGAATTATTCGGCACTGCCAGATTTGTGAAGCCCTCGCGGTTCCGCCGCGAGGGCTTTTCCTTGCCGACCATCCCTATTGAGTATTGAATGCCGCCAACAGGAGCTGCCCCTCCCGGATCATCGGGAAGAAGAAGGCATCGCTGCATCGCTTCACAGGGAGAATGACGAATGACTTTTAATAAAACGCGGCTTGCCGCCGTTTCCGCGGCCGCGCTGCTGGCTGCAGCGGTCAGCACGTCCGCCTTCGCTCAGAAGAAATACGGGCCGGGCGTGACCGATACCGAAATCAAGATCGGCAACATCATGCCTTACAGCGGTCCGGCCTCCGCCTATGGCGTCATCGGCAAGACCGAGGAAGCCTACTTCAAGAAGATCAACGCCGAAGGCGGCATCAACGGCCGCAAGATCAACTTCATCTCCTATGACGATGCGTACTCGCCGCCGAAGACTGTCGAGCAGGCGCGCAAGCTGGTCGAGAGCGATGAAGTGCTGCTGGTGTTCAACCCGCTCGGCACACCGCCGAACTCGGCGATCCACAAATACATGAACGCGAAGAAGGTGCCGCAATTGTTCGTCGCCACCGGCGCGACCAAGTGGAACGATGCGAAGGACTTTCCCTGGACGATGGGCTGGCAGCCGAACTACCAGAGCGAAAGCCGCATCTACGCCAAGTACGTTCTGAAGAACATGCCGAACGCCAAGATCGCCATCCTCTATCAGAACGACGACTACGGAAAAGACTACCTGAAGGGCTTCAAGGACGGGCTCGGCGCCAAGGCCGCTTCGATGATCGCCATCGAGGACAGCTACGAAGTGTCGGAGCCGACCATCGACTCGCACATCGTCAAGATGAAGGCGACCGGCGCGGACGTGTTTTTCAACATCACCACGCCGAAGTTCGCGGCGCAGGCGATCAAGAAGAGCGCCGAGATCGGCTGGAAAACGACGCACTTCCTCAACAACGTCTCGGCCTCGATCGGCGCGGTGATCAAACCGGCCGGCTTCGAGAACGCGCAGGACATCATCTCGGTGGCCTACCTGATGGATCCGGCCGATCCGCAGTGGAAGGACAATGCCGACATGAAGGGTTTTGACGAATTCCTCGCCAAGCATTTCCCGGAAGGCAACCGCCTCGATGGCTCGGTGATGGTCGGCTACAACGTCGCCCAGACGCTGGTTCAGGTTCTCAAGCAGTGCGGCAACGATCTTACCCGCGAGAACGTGATGAAGCAGGCGGCCAGCCTGAAGGATTTCCGGTCGACCAATCTGCTGCCGGGAATCAAGATCAACACCAGCGCCACCGACTTCGCCCCGATCGAGCAGGTTCAGCTCATGAAGTTCAAGGGCGATAAGTGGGAGCTGTTCGGTGAGGTCATCAGCGGCGAAGTCGGCGGCTAAGGCCTGCTGATCCGCCGATACCGACGGCAACCTGCCTGACACCGGAGCCCTTGCGGCAATGCCGCGAGGGCTTTTTTTACATACGATTTTGCCGGGCGCTCCCACGATGCGGCAATTCGGGATAAGCAGGCGGCCCGCTCTTCCTTCTTTCCGTCCCTGCGCTAACCTGACCGGATGACCGATACACGCTCCCTGCTGCGCGCGATCTTCGATGCCGCCGTCGCCGCGGCCCACCCGGACCGCATTCTGGCGCAGCATCTTCCGCCTCCCCCAAAAGGGCGCATCGTCGTTCTTGCCACCGGCAAGGGTGGCGCCGCGCTCGCCGCCGCCGCCGAGCGGCATTATCTCGATACGATCAAAATCGATCCTTCGCGCCTCACCGGACTCGCGACGACGCGACATGGCCATGGCGTTGCGACCCGATCGATCGAAGTCATCGAGGCGGGCCATCCGGTGCCCGACGAGGCCGGGCTTGCCGCCGCCGACCGCACGCTCAGGATCGCGCGCGGCGCCAACGGGGACGATCTGGTCCTGGTGCTGATTTCCGGCGGCGGTTCGGCGAACTGGTTCGCACCGGCCGAAGGTGTCGGCTTCAAACAGAAACAGCAGATGAACCGCGCACTGCTTCGCTCCGGCGCGCCGATCGGCGATATCAACACCGTGCGCAAGCATCTGTCGCGCATCAAGGGTGGCCGCCTCGCCCGCGCGGCCTATCCGGCGCAGACCGTCACGCTCGCGATTTCGGATGTCCCTCACGACGACCCCGCGGTGATCGCATCCGGCCCGACCGTTCCCGATCCGTCGACGCTGGCGGATGCGCGTGCCGTGATCGCCAAATACAAGTTGACGCCGGATGCCGAGATCGCGGCTGCGCTGGCCGATCCGCAGAACGAAAGCTGCAAGCCGGGCGACGCGGAGCTATCGGCCGCACGATACGCGATCATCGCGCGGCCGCGGGATTCCCTCGACGCAGCGGTGCGGACGGCGCGACAGGCCGGCTATGAGACGATCGATATCGGCGCCGATCTCGAAGGCGAGGCGCGCGAGGTCGCAGCCGCCCATGCGCAGCTCGCGCTGAAAGCCAAGGCTGAAGGCAAGAAGCTCGCGATCCTCTCCGGCGGCGAACTGACCGTCACGGTCACCGGCAACGGCCGCGGCGGTCCCAATCAGGAATATGCGCTGACGCTGGCGTTGCATCTTCGCGGCACGACCGGAATTTCGGCCCTTGCCGCCGATACCGACGGCGCCGATGGCGGCGCCGGCTCGGCCAGCGATCCAGCCGGCGCCATCATCGATGCCAGAACGTTGGACGCGATGTCCGCGAAACAACTCGATCCGGCGGACTACCTTGCCAACAACGACGCCACGAGCTTCTTCGAGACAACCGGCGATCTGGTTCACACCGGCCCGACCATGACCAACGTCAACGACATCCGGGTGATTTTGGTGACGCCGTCATCCTGAGGCGACGGGAATCACAATTCTCGCGCGACCTTCGCCAGCATGCGCACCAGCGCGACGCGATTGCTTTCGCCAAGCAGCGCGCTGATCCGCGTCTCGTGTTTGGCGGCAACCAGCTTCTTCGCGCGCACCAGCGTTGCGCGGCCCTTGTCGGTCAGCATCAGCACATGCGAGCGCCGGTCGCTGACGGAGCGCAGCCGCACGCACAAACCGCGGCTCTCGAGACTGTCGAGCATGGCTACGAAGTTGGGCCGCTGGATGCCGAGGGTACTGGCGATCTCGGTCTGGTTGCGGCCGGGGTTCTTTTCCATGAGCAGCAGCACCGAGAACTGCGCCGGGGTCAGTTGCAACGGGTTCATGACGCTCAGAAAATCCTCGAACACCCGAAGCTGCGCGCGCTTCAGGGAATAGCCCAGCAAGTCTGCAAGCTCGCCGAGATCGAGCGGCGCATCCGCCGGCATTTCGGCCGCGGCTTTTGGCTGCATCCTCACCGGCTTTGCCTTGCGCGCCGGGGACTTTGAAATCACCATCGTCGGAATTCCGCCCCGCCCTGCACACCTCCGGCCACGACGGCCTTGAGGTTATAGTTGATAATTGTTATCCACTATACCAAACACGCAGGGCAGAATACAACTGTCCGCTGACGGGTCTCCGGCCGCGCAGTCTGAAAGAACGCGGACCGGCAGGGAGGACTTTCGGATTTGGATACGACGATTCTGCTGTTCCTGCTGCAGGACGGCATTACCAATGGCGCGATTTACGCTCTCCTCGGACTGGGCCTTGTGCTGGTCTTCGCGGTCACGCGCGTCATCCTGATCCCGCAGGGCGAATTCGTCACCTTCGGCGCCCTCACCTATGCCGCGCTGGCCGTCGGCAAGGTCCCGGGAACGGCGCGGCTGGGGGTGATCCTCGGTCTCGTGGCGCTCGCGTTCGATCTGTTCGCCGCCCGCAACAAACTGACCGTCCGAACGGTTGCACGGTCCGCCGTGGTCTATGCAGGTCTGCCCCTTGCCATTCTCGGCATCGCCGATGCGATCGCAAACCCGCAAAATCCGCCGGCGCTGAATTTCCTGCTCTCGCTGGTCATCGTCGCACCGATCGGACTTTATCTCTACCGCATCGTTTACCAGCCGATCGCACACGCCTCGGTTCTGGTGCTCTTGATTGCATCGGTCGGCGTGCATCTCGCGTTGCAAGGGCTCGGCCTCGTGTTCTTCGGGCCCGAGGGCTTGCGCGGGCCGCCGATCTCCGAGACGGCGGTGACGCTCGGCGTGCTGCGCATCAGCGGCCAGAGTCTCGGCATCTATGCCATCACGCTCACGCTGATCGTGGCGCTATGGCTGTTCTTCGGCCGCACGCTCTATGGCAAGGCGCTGCGCGCGACGGCGGTCAACCGTCTGGGCGCACGGCTCGTCGGCATCCGCACATCGCTGTCAGGACAACTTGCGTTTCTGCTTGCGGCCGTGATCGGCGCGGTGTCCGGCATCCTGATCGTGCCGGTGACCACGATCTACTACGACACCGGATTTCTGATCGGCCTGAAGGGCTTTGTCGCTGCGATCATCGGCGGACTGGTGAGCTATCCGCTCACCGCGATCGCCGCCGTGCTGGTCGGAATCGTCGAGGCGTTCTCGTCGTTCTATGCCTCGAACTACAAGGAGGTCATCGTCTTCACCTTGCTGCTTCCGGTGCTGGTGCTGCGCTCGCTGGCCGCGCCCGCTGTCGAGGAGGATCACGAGTGATGGCGCAGCGGCTTCCCATTCTTCTGTTCGCGCTGGTGATGGCGGCTATCCCGTTCGTCCCCGGCATTCCGCCTTTCTGGATCGTGCTGCTCGACAACATCGGCCTCGCGGCGCTCGTCGCCATGGGCCTCGTCATCCTCACCGGCGTGGGCGGATTGACATCGTTCGGTCAGGCTGCATTCTGCGGCTTCGGCGCCTACACGACCGCCATCCTCACGACATCATATGGGCTATCGCCGTGGCTTTCGCTGCCCGCCGCGCTTGTCGTCAGCGGCATCGCAGCGGTTATTCTTGGGCTGATGACAGTACGCTTGTCGGGACACTACCTGCCGCTCGGCACCATCGCCTGGGGCATCAGTCTGTTTTATCTGTTCAGCAAGCTCGAACTCACCGGCCGCAATGACGGCATCTCCAGCATCCCGCCGCTCGCCATCGGTGCGTTCGAGATGCGCAATCCGAACGCGATCTATTTCGCAATCTGGCTCGCCGTAGTGCTCGCGGCGCTGATTACGGTGAACCTGCTCGATTCGCGTATGGGCCGCGCCATCCGTGCGTTGCGGCGCGGACACATCGCTGCCGAGTCCTTCGGCGTGCAGACTGCGCAGGCCAAGCTGCTGGTGTTCATTTATGCCGCGGTGCTCGCCGGCCTGTCGGGCTGGCTCTACGCCCATTTCCAGCGCGCGGTGAATCCGACGCCGTTCGGGCCGCACGCGGGCATCGAATATCTGTTCGTCGCCGTACTCGGCGGCGCGGGTCACGTATGGGGCGCGGTGCTCGGCGCAGGCATCGTCACCATGCTCAAGGAGGCCCTGCAAAGCTATCTGCCGCTGCTGTTCAAAAATGAAACGCAATTCGAGATCGTGGTGTTCGGCATCCTGCTGGTCGCGCTGCTGCAGCTCGCACCGAACGGCCTGTGGCCGCGTCTGCTGGCGCTGCTGCCGTTCAAACCGCGCGGCCCGCAACCGCAAACCGCACCGGCCCTGCCCGCGCGCGCGCATGATACCGCGAGCACGGGACCACTGCTGAGAATCGAAAAAGCCCGCAAGCAGTTCGGCGGCGTTGTCGCAGTCAACGATGTCAGCTTCGAGGTCGGGACCCGCGAGATCGTTGCGCTGATCGGCCCCAATGGCGCGGGCAAGAGCACGACGTTCAATCTCGTGACCGGCGTTCTGACCACGACATCCGGGCGGATCTCGATCCTCGGGCAGGACACCACCGATACGCCGCCGCAGAAGGTGGTCCGGCTCGGCGTCGCCCGCACCTTCCAGCATGTCAAGCTGGTCCCGGACATGACGGTGCTGGAGAATGTCGCGATCGGCGCGCATCTGCGTGGCCATGCCGGGGCTATCGCCAGCATGCTGCGGCTCGATCGCGGCGATGAAGCGAAGCTGCTCGCGGAAGCCGCACGGCAGATCGCGCGGGTCGGCCTGACCGATCAGATGCATCAGCTCGCGGGCTCGCTGTCGCTCGGCCAGCAGCGCATCGTCGAGATCGCCCGCGCGCTGTGCGCCGACCCGATCCTGCTACTGCTCGATGAGCCGGCGGCCGGTTTGCGCCATCAGGAAAAGCAACAGCTGGCCGGCCTGCTGCGGCAACTTCGCGACGGCGGCATGTCGGTTCTGCTGGTCGAGCATGACATGGGCTTCGTCATGAATCTCGCCGAGCGCATCGTGGTGCTCGATTTCGGCACCAGGATCGCGGAAGGCACGCCAGAGACGGTCAGGTCCAATCCCGATGTGATCCGCGCCTATCTCGGAGGCGCCGCATGAGCACGCTGCTCGGTATCCGCGACGTGTCGATCGCCTACGGCAAGGTCGAGGCGGTGCGCTCGGTGTCACTCACGGTCAACGACGGCGAGATCGTCACCATCATCGGCGCCAACGGCGCGGGCAAGACGACGTTGCTCAACGCGGCGATGGGCATTCTGCCGCTCAGGGGAAGCGTTGCGTTCGCCGGCTCGGAAATCGCGAAGCTCGAAATCGAGGATCGCGTCGCCGCGGGCCTCGCGCTGGTGCCGGAGCATCGCGAGCTGTTCGCGACCATGACGGTGGAGGAGAACCTGCAACTCGGCGCGTTCCGCACGCCAAAGGAAACCGCGGCGTCATTCGAGCGGGTCTACGCGCTGTTTCCGCGGCTAAAGGAGCGGGAATGGCAGTTCGCAGGCACGCTGTCCGGTGGCGAGCAGCAAATGCTGGCAATGGGCCGCGCGCTGATGGGCCGACCGCGTCTGCTGATGCTGGACGAGCCGAGCCTCGGCCTCGCACCGCGCATCGTGGCCGACATCTTCAGGATCATTGGCGACCTGAAGGCCGCGGGTGTCGCCGTGCTGCTCGTCGAGCAGAATGCAAAAGCCGCCCTCGAGATCGCGGACCGCGCCTACGTGATGGAGCTCGGCGAGTTCGTGCTCGATGGCGAGGCCCGCGCCATTGCTGCCGACCCGCGCGTGGTCGCGAGCTATCTGGGGATGGGAGTCTAGTTCTCGTCATTGCGAGGAGCGAAGCGACGAAGCAATCCAGAGTCAACCTGGCGCTGGATTGCTTCGCTTCGTTCGCAATGACGAATGACTACTTCACGACTTCGTACTTGCCGTCCTTCACCGTCAGCAGGATGCGCGAGCGCTCGTCGACGCCATAGCGGTCCTTCTCGGTGAAGTTATACACCGCCTGGCTCGCTGCGATGTCGCGCTCGCTGAGCAGCGCCTTGCGGATCGCCTCGCGGAACTCGGGCGTGCCCGGCTTGGCTTCCTTGAGCGCGGCCGGAATGACGCGCTTCAGCACCTCGAACGCATCGTAGCCGTGGCCCGCGAACTGGCTGCGGCTGTTGGGGCCATGCTTGGCTTCGTATGCGGTGTTGAGCGCCAGCCCCGGCTTCTTGGTCAGCGCGGAGTCCGGCTGCCCCTCCGGCGACATCACCGGCCCCGACGCCATGATGACGCCTTCAGCGGATTTTCCGGCGATGCGGATAAAGTCCATGCTCGCAGCGCCGTGGGTCTGATAGATCAGTCCCTTGTAGCCGCGCTCACGCAATGCCGATTGCGGCAAGCCGGCGGCCGTGCCGGACGCGCCGATCAGGATCGCATCGGGATTGGCCGCGACGAGCTTGAGCACCTGGCCGGCCACCGAGGTATCGGTTCGCGCAAAACGCTCCTCGGTCGCGAGCTGGAGCCCGGCGGCAACGCCCTGTGCCTTGAAATCGTTGATCCACAGATCGCCGTAGGAATCCGAGTAACCGATATAACCGACGCTTTTCACGTTGTTCTTCTTCATGTGCTCGTAGAGCACCTTGCCCATCACCGGGATTGGCTGCGGCAGCACCACCGTCCATTTCACCCGCGCGTCCGTCACCGGCATCGGCGCCAGCGCGAAGTGCGGAATGCCCGCTTCATTGGCGACGGTCGATACCGCGATGGTCGGCGGTGTCAGCGAAGAGCCCATGATGATGTCGGCTTTGGTCTCGGTCACGAAGCGGCGCGCGTTGGTCGTCGCCGCGGTCGGATCGCCGCCGTCATCGAGCACCGTCGTCTTGATCTTGACCCCGCCGATCTCGGTCGGCACGAATTCGAGCGCATTGCGCTCCGGAATGCCGAGAGCGGCTCCCGGTCCCGTCGTCGTGATCGAGATGCCGATATTGATCTCGCTGGTCTGCGCCAATGCCGCGCCCGAAAAGACCACCGACGCCGCGACTGCCGCGGCCGATAGGACAGAGTTTTTCAAAACAGTATGCTTCATGTCATTCCTCCCAATTGATCCGGTTTGTATCCCGCTTTGGTGCAGGGTTATCTGTCCGGTGTAACGACCCGGATATCCGTTAATTGCGGCGTCCGGCTTGAGCAGCCTTTTGCCATTTCGCCTAGCGTGTGTCGATGACGATGGCCTCCTGCGGCAGCGTAACGGAATAGAGGCTTTCGACCACTGCGGCACGATGCTCCAGCACCGCGCGCTGGTTGACCGAGCCCTTGTCGGTGATTTCGCCGCGATCGATCGACAGCGGCGTATCGAGCAAGATGGCTCGCCGGATCCGGGTGGACGAGCCGGTCGCCTCGCGCGCCAATTGCGCGAGCCGTTCACGGAACGCCCTGCGCACCGCAGCGTCAGTCGCGATCGCCGCCACGTCACCCACCTCAAGCGCAGGATTGATGGTGCGGCAGCCGTCCGGATCAAGGATCACGAGCGCGGCCAGTTCATCACGGTTGATGCCCGCGATCACCACATCGCGCACCAGCGGTGCGGTCGCTGCGACAAACTTCGCGCGCAGCGGCCCGACGCTAACCCACGTCCCGCTCCCAAGTTTGAAATCCTCGGTGATCCGGCCGTCGAAATCGAACCCGGCATGCAGATTGTCCGGATCGGCCGGCCGCAGCGCATCGCCAAACGTGTAGTAACCTTCGTCGTCGAACACCTTTGCGGTCAATTCTGGCTGACGCCAGTAACCGGGCATCACATTCGGGCCTTTTGCGCGAACCTCGAGCTTGCCGTTGTTCGGCACCAGCTTGGCGTCGTTGCCGAGCACCGGCAGACCGACATGACCCGAGCGGCTGGTCAGCGGGGTGACCGACATGAAGAACGGCGATGTCTCCGTGGCGCCGAGGCCCGTCAGCATAGGCACCCGCATCCCGGTCTCGGTGACAGCGATCTCGTCGAGACTTTTCCAGACATAATCCGACAGCGCTGCCCCCGAAAAGAACATCGCCTGCAAGCGGCTGAAGAAGGTCCTGCGCAACGTCGCGTCGTCGCGCAGGAATGGCAGCAGCGACTCGTAACCCTTCGGCACGTTGAAATAGACCGTCGGCGCGATCTCGCGCAGGTTGCGTACTGTCTCCCCGATACCGGCCGGCGTGGGCTTGCCTTCGTCGAGATACATCGAGCCGCCATTGAACAGTGTCAGGCCGATATTGTGATTGCCGCCGAAGGTGTGGTTCCACGGCAGCCAGTCGACGATCACCGGCGGCTCGTCCTTCAGGAATGCGAGCGTCTCGCGCAGCATGACCTGATTGGCACATATCATGCGCTGGGTGTTGACGACGGCCTTGGGCAATCCGGTCGAACCCGACGTCAGCAGGAATTTTGCGATCGTGTCGGGACCGATGGCGCGATGCGCGTCGTCGAGCGTGGCATTCGACGGCATCGCGATCAACTCGCTGAGCAAGGTAATCTTGCGGCCGTCGAGACTGCCGGTGGATGCCACGATCTCGATCTCCGGATCGACATTTGCGCGCAGCGCATCCGCAAACAGCGCCGCGTTATCGGCGAAAATCAGGCCCGGCGTCAGCAGCTTCACGATGTGAGCGAGCTTGCCGTAGTCTTTAGAGACCAGCGAATAGGCCGGCGACACCGGACAGAACGGCACACCGGCATAGAGCGCGCCGAACGCCATCGAGGCATGATCGATCGCGTTGCCGGACAGGATCAGCAGCGGCCGCTCGGCCGACAGCTTGCGCGCGAGTAATGCCGACGCGATGGCGCGCGCCGTCGTCAATAATTCCGCGTAAGTGATTTCGCGCCAGCGTTCGCCCTTGCGCTCGGCCATGAACACGCGATCCGGCGCGGCGTCTGCCCAGTGATGCAACCGGTCTGTGATACGAACCGGATAGACGCCGAGCCGCTGCTTCGGACGCAAATCGACGATGCCATCCGCGCGGAAGGAGATGTCAACTTCGGGCGTACCGAACGAGATCGGGCGCAGCGGCGCATCGATGGGGCGCGTCGCGGAGGCTTTGGAGGTGCCGGAGCCCATCATGGTCACCGTTCACGAGCCAGGACGGACTTTGGCCGTCTTGCGATCGAGAAACGCACGGATGCGCGCCTTGGCTTCCTTGTCGCTCTGCGCAACCGTCGCCATCAGCGATTCCATCAGAAGCCCGGTTTGCGGATTTGCCTCCGCGATCATCGGCAAGGCCTGCAGCACGGCGAAATTGGTCAGCGGCGCATTCGCCGCCACCTTCTCCGCAAGCTCCATGGCTTTTGCGAACGCTCCGCCCTCGCCGGTCAGATATTGCGTGAAGCCATACGCTGCGCCTTCGGTCGCCGGATAGACCCGGCCGGTCAGCATCATGTCCATCATGCGCGCCACGCCAATCAACCGCGGCAGCCGCACCGACCCACCGCCGCCGACAAAAATGCCTCGCTGGCCTTCAGGTAAAGCGAAATAGGCGCTCGGCTCGGCGACACGAATGTGCGCGGCACAGGCCATCTCGAGGCCGCCGCCGATCACCGCGCCCCTGAGCGCCGCGATCACCGGCACGCGGCAATACTGGATGCGGTCGAACGTGCGGTGCCACATCTGCGAATGAACCAGGCCTTCGGTGGCATCCCGTTCGCTGAGCTCGGAGAGATCGAGGCCGGCGGAAAAATGTTCGCCAGCGCCATGCAGCACGACGCAGCGCACATCCGCCGACAGCGCCGCAAAGCAGGCGTCGAGCTCGGCGATCAGTCCGTCGTTCAGGGCGTTGCGCTTGGCCGGACGATTGAGACCCACCACCAGGACAGGTCCCCGCGCCTCGATGGCAAGCAATCCGCCGATGGCGTCCGATCTTGCTGCGCTGGCGTTCGCCATCGATCGACCCTCGGTTTCCGTCCATTTTTCGATTAGTTATAGAATATAACTATCCAGAGGGGAGTCAATAACTGGCTCTTCGTCATTGCAGGGCTTGACCCGGCAACCCATGGCGACGATTCCTCTTGAAGGATGGACGCCCGGATCAAGTCCGGGCATGACGAGACCGAGACTCAGAGCACCCGGAACACGTCCAGTTCGACCCGGTCGGGAAAGCGCGCGCCGGAGCCCACGAAGATGGACTCCATAAGCCAGCGATACGCGGGGCTGCCGGTCTCGAAGCGCGGCACAGAGCGGAAATAGATCAGAGCCGGATCGACCGCCTCGCCGCGCCGGATCCGTTCCAGCGCCTCGGGCGGCCCGAAGCGGACGCCGATGTTCTCGATGTAAATCACCGCGCCGTCGTCCATGCGGACAGCATACTTGGCCTCCAGCTCGGTGAACCCGTTGGGACGGATGATCTGGTAGTCCGCGCCGCCCGGCTGGATCGTGCCGTGCATCGCCTCGCCGGCCAGTTCGCCGCCCTCGATCGGAATCACACGGCGCGCGCCATAGCCATAATCACCGGCCTCGATCGGCTTCGCGACCTTGATGGTGAGCTTGAATACAAAGCGGGTGGTTAATACTGGCATTGCGATCTCCCACTCCCGTCATACCCGCTCTTGTTGCGGGCATCCATATCTTGATCGTACCCGGCAGGCAGACGTGAATGGCCGCGACAAGCTCGACCACGACCTGGAATGCTTTGTCCGGTTCGCAACCTACCCGATCATCCGCATCGGCAACCAGGTCGCAATCCACGGAAACAGGATGATGATCGCGAGCCGGATGATGTCGGTGATGACGAAAGGCGCGGCCCCTCTGAAGATTTGCGACATCTTGACTTCGTCGATCACGCTCTTGATGACGAATACATTCATGCCGACCGGCGGTGTGATGAGGCCGAGTTCTACCGTCAGCACAACCACGATCCCGAACCAGATCGGATCGAAACCCATCGCCGTGATCACCGGAAAGACGATCGGCACGGTCAGAATCACCATCGCCATCGCATCCATCAGGCAGCCCAGCACCATGTACATCAGCAGGATCAGCAACAGCACGCCGTAAGGCCCGATGCCGAGACCGGTGAGAAACTCCGTGACGTTCTGCGGCGTCTGGGTGATGGTGAGGAAATAGCCGAAACACAACGCCCCGATCAGAATCGTGAACACGGCCGCCGCTGTGCGGGTCGCCTGCAACAACGACTGCAAAATTCCCTCGCGCGACAACCGGCCGCGCAGAATGCCGATGATGAATGCGCCAACGGCGCCGACCGCGCCTGCCTCGGTCGGAATGAAGAAGCCGCCATACAGTCCGCCGATCACGAACAGGAACAGCAACAACGGCGCCCAGACGTCCTTCAGTGCGCGTGCACGATCGGGCCAGGAGCTTTTCGGCCCAGTCGGCAGGTAATCGGGGCGCAGATAGCCGATGATCGCGATGGTGATGATGTGCATGACGATCGCGATCAGGCCGGGAATGATTCCGGCGATGAACAGCTTGCCGATGTCCTGCTGGGTGATGATGCCGTAGACCGCGAGCACCGTGGAGGGCGGCAGCATCGCGCCGAGCGTACCGCCGACCGCGATCACACCGGTGGCGAACGATTGCGGATAGTTGAAGCGGCGCATCTCGGGATACGCCACCGTCGAGAAGGTCGCGGCGGTCGCGACCGACGAGCCGGAGATCGCGGCAAATCCACCGCAGGCCGCGATAGTGGCAATGCCGAGGCCGCCGCGCCAGTGCCCGACGAACGTATTGGCGGCGCGGAACAGTTCGCGGCTAATGCCGGAGACGGAGACGAACGCGCCCATCAGCAGGAACATCGGGATCACGCCGAAGGTGTAATCCGTCACCGTGCGCATGGTGGTCTGGCCGACCAGCTTCAACGCCGGCGCAAACCCCGTGAGATAGCCGAAGCCGGTGATGCCGACGAGCCCCATCGCCATGCCGATCGGCACGCGCAACAGCATCAGCACGAAAAGCGAGACAAAGCCGATCAGCGCTACCGCTTCATTGCTCACGCGGGATCACTCCACAGCCTTGAGCTTCGGCTCGGCCATCAGCTCGGGAGTGAAGATCAGCCGCCAGGTGCGAATCGCGATCAGCAGCACTGCCGAGCAATCGCCCGCCCACGCCACCGCGAAGAACGGCCAGTTCGGCAGGCGCAGGTCATATGTGAGGACGTTGTCGTTGTAGGTCGTCACCACCTTGTCGAACAGGGTGTAGGTCTGCACGGCGACGACAAACAGCAGCACCAGCGTCGCGAAGATATCGATATAGCGCTGCCACTTCGGCGATGCGTTCCCCCAGAGCAGATCGACTGTGATGTGGGTGCCGCGATAGCTGGTCGCTGCGATGCCCCAGAAGATGAGAATGCCGAGCAGAAGGCGGCCGAAGTCGTAGTAGTCCGGAATCGAGACCGCGAAGAACTTGCGCAGCAACACCGCAATGAAAGTGTTGAGCGCGACGATGCCGACAAAGAATGCCGCAATCCATTCGATCGAGTCGATGAAGCGATCCATGCCGCTCTTGCGCCCTGGCTCTGGCTGGCCGTTCAGCGCGCCATCGGCATTGGCGGAGGGGGTGGATGCGGGCATGGATGGTTCGCGTTCCTGCTCCCTCTCCCCGCAAGCGGGGAGAGGGTTGGGGTGAGGGGCATTTGAATGGCGAATGAGCGGCTACTTCCCCTCACCCGTCGCGCTTGCGCGCGGCCGACCTCTCCCCGCTTGCGGGAAGAGGTGAAGATCACGTCAGATTCCCGCGCCGTACTTCTTGATCGCAGCGTCGAGCTCGGCACGAATGGTGGCTGCGTCTCCGCCGGCCTTCTTGACCGCCTCGGCCCAGCTATCGCGAAGCGGCGCGGTCGCCTTCTTCCATGCATCGAGCTGCTCGGGCGTCAGTTCATAGACTTCGTGATCGGCGAGTGCCTTCATCTTGGCGCGGCCATTGGCTTCGTATTCCGACCAGGGATCGGTGATTTTCGAGGCCCATTCCGCCGTGCAGTGGTCGTCGATCACCTTCTTCTGCGCGGCCGACATACTGTCATATACCTTGAGGCCGATGTTGTAGGTGAACACGGTCGAGTAGAGCGGCACGTCCATGTGATATTTCACGACCTTGTCGATGCCGAACAGGAACATCGAACCCCATGGAAACGTGATCTCGTCCGCCACGCCGCGCTCGATGGCGTCGCGCGCCTCGGGTGCCGAAGCCTGAACGTTGGTGCCGCCGAGCAGCTTCACCATTTCGCCGATGGTGCTTTGCGCCGGCCGTACCTTCACGCCGTTGAGATCGCTCGGCACGACAATCTTCTTCTTGCCGTGTAGCGCACCCGGGCTGTGGATGAAGGCGAAGCAGAACTTGGTGTCCTTCATCTCGGTCTTGGCATACTTCTGGTACCACTCGTTCAGCGCCAGCGTCCCCTTCTTGCCGTCGGAGAAGGTGAATGGAAGCTGGCCCGCGGCCGCGATCGGGAAACGGCCCGGTTGATAGCCGGGATTGACGTAGGTGACATCGGCGATGCCGTCGCGCGCCATGTCGTAGTGGTCGAACGCCTTGCCGAGCTGCTCGGATGGAAACACCGCCATCTTGATGGTGCCGCCGGACGCGGCCTCGATGCTCTTGGCCCATGACTGCGTCGCCGGAACCAGCGGATGCGCCGGCGGCAGCCAGATCGACACTTTCATATTAACGGTCTTGTCCTGGGCAAACGCGGCAGTCGAGATCGCCGAAGATGTCGTCGCGCCAAGCGCGAGCGCCAACAGCAATGTCTTGTTCACTCTCATTGACGTTCTCCCTGAATGCGGGCCTGTTGCCATCGGCCCTTTTCCCATACTGTTATATGCTATAAACATCTTTGCAAGCGCGAGCCGTTCGCGTGCGGTGCGGCAGCATGGCGCGCAGGCCGGGCCGCGTAAAGCGGCGCACAATCCGGCAACAACAAACCAAAAAACCTCTGGGAGAGATCGTTGCGGACACAAGTCGCCATCATCGGATCAGGCCCGGCCGGATTGTTGCTTGGGCAACTACTCCATTGTTATGGCATCGATAATGTGATCCTGGAACGCAAGGACCGGAACTATGTGCTGGGGCGAATCCGCGCCGGCGTGCTCGAACAGGGCACGGTCGGATTGCTGGAGGAAGCGGGAGTCGCCGAACGGTTGCACCGCGACGGGCTGGTCCATGACGGCGTCGAGCTCTGTTTCGACGGCAGCCGTCACCGGATCGACATGAAAGCCGCGACCGGCGGCAAGACCATGGTCGTCTACGGCCAGACCGAAGTGACCCGCGACTTGATGGATGGCCGCCTTAAGGTCGGCCGGGAGACGATCTACGACGCCGGCGACGTCAGCCTGCATGATTTCGGCACCGAAAAACCGAAGGTCCGGTACGTCAAGGACGGCCGGACTCACGAGGTTGCTTGTGACTTCATCGCCGGTTGCGACGGTTTTCACGGCGTCAGCCGTCAGAGCGTTCCGGCGAGCGCCATCACAACCTTCGAGCGAACCTACCCGTTCGGCTGGCTCGGCGTGCTGGCGGAAACCCCGCCGGTCTCGCCGGAACTGATCTACACCAACCACGAGCGAGGCTTCGCGCTGTGCTCGATGCGCTCACCGACCCGCAGCCGCTACTACGTGCAATGTTCCAACGACGACCATGTGGACAACTGGTCCGACGACAGGTTCTGGGACGAACTGAAGCGGCGGCTCGATCCGAAAGCCGCGGCGGAGATCGTCACCGGACCGTCGATCGAGAAGAGCATCGCGCCACTGCGCAGCTTCGTCGCCGAGCCGATGCGTTTCGGCCGGTTGTTTCTCGCCGGCGACGCCGCACACATCGTGCCGCCGACCGGCGCCAAGGGCCTCAACCTCGCTGCCAGCGACGTGCACTACCTGTCCCATGCCTTGCGCGAATTCTATCTGGACGGATCGAGCGCGGGCATCGACGGATATTCCGCAAAAGCGCTGACGCGGGTGTGGAAGGCCGAGCGCTTCTCGTGGTGGATGACCTCGATGCTGCATCGTTTTCCGGACACCGACGCCTTCAGCGCACGAATCCAGCTTGCGGAGCTCAACTACCTCGTCAGCTCGCAGGCTGCGACGGCGGCCATGTCCGAGCAATATGTCGGCCTGCCCTACTGACGGCTTGCCAGCCGCGCGCGCTCCAATGACTCGCAAAGATGCGGATATCCAATAGCACCCCTGTGTCAGATAGCTGACGCCGCTCTGGTGCTGGCCTGACACGTTGCGTTGCAGTCTCGTTTTCATAAACTAGCGCCTCATCAGAGAGGTTCCATCATGACCGGGCACGACATCCCTGACGGTTTCGAACGGCATTTCCGCCAGAGCCCGCTGACCGAACCATGGGAGCCGCTCTACTCAAAGCGGACGGCAGACGCCGTCATGATCGGGCTTCGTCTTGCCGAACCGCACACCAACTCGCGCGGCTTCGTCCATGGAGGGCTGATTGCGGCGCTCGCCGACAATGCCATGGGACTGAGTTGCGGGGTCAGACTCGGCGGCGGATCGCGGCTGGTGACCATCAGCCTCGGTGTCGATTTTCTCGGCACCGCAAAGCCGGGCCAATGGCTGGAGGTCGACACCAATTTCGTCAAGACCGGCGGCACCATCTGTTTTGCGCAAAGTCTGGTGACGGCGGACGGCACGCCCTGCGCCCGCGCCAACGGTACGTTCCGCATCGTCAGTGAGCGGACGGCGGCCTAGCGTTTTGAAAACTGCCAGTCACACAGCTCCAGCGCCGTATCGATGAACGCCCACACCTTGGCGGACAATAGCCGCGTCGTCGGATAGACGAGATGGATCGGTATGACTGGCGCCTCATATTCGCGCAGTACGATTTCGAGACGCTTCTTTGCGATGGCTTCCGCCGCCTGATAGTAAAGCACCATTGCGAGACCGCCATCCTCCTCGGCGTATTGGACGGCCGCGTCCGCGCTGTTGGTCGCGTAACGTGCCAGACGTGAAATCCGGATTTCGCGGCCGTTCTCCTTGAACCGCCAGTCGATCGAAGGTCCCGCGCCTGTGAAACGAATGAAGTCGTGCGAGGCAAGTTCCGACAGCTTCCGTGGCCGGCCGCGCTTCTTCAGATAGCGTGGGGAAGCGACGATGATCCGCCTCATGTCGCCCATCGTGCGGGCAATCACGCTTGAGTCGGGAAGGTGGCCGATCCGGACGGCGACATCGACCCCCTCGTCAACCAGGTTGATCATGCGGTCGCTTAGCCGCAGCTCGCCGCTGACGCTCGGAAAACGTCGAAGAAACTGCGTCATTAACGGCGCGACGTGCAGCCGGCCGAATACCATCGGCGCGGACACGACAAGACGCCCGGTCGGCTGGACACGCTCGGCCTGAGCTGATGCTTCCGCCTCCTCGATCTCGGCGATGATCCGGCGGGAGCGTTCGAGATATTGCGTACCTGTGTCGGTCAAGGTGACAGAGCGAGTCGTCCGCTGCAGCAAACGTGCGCCGATACGGTCCTCCAGTCCCGCGACCAGCCGTGTGATCGCGGACGGCGAAAGCCCGAGCTTGCGCGCCGCCGGCGCAAAACCCTTGAGATCGGCCACAGCCACAAAGGCCTGCATTGCCTCGATCCGGTCCATGGGATTATCCCATAATCAGCAATAGTAAGATGTCAATTGCGATAATTGCGTCGAAATCGGCATGAGACCAGATTCAGGGCGCGACGGACACAGGGTCCGCCGATTGACCAGAGGTGTCACATGTCCCGCATTGCCACGCCCACTAGCATCGAAACTTCCCCTGCAGCCTCGCAGCCGCTGCTGAGTGCGGTGAAAGCCCAGCTCGGCAGCGCGCCCAATCTGTTCCGGATCGTCGGTAACAGTCCGGCCGCCCTTGAGGGCTTTCTTGGCCTGAGCGGCGCGCTCGGCAAGGGCGCGCTCGACCTGAAGACCCGCAACCGGATCGCGCTTGCTGTTGCCGAAGTGAACGGCTGTAGTTATTGCCTCGCCGCACATAGCTACCTTGGCGAAAATCTCGCGAAACTCCCGGCCGACGAAATGTCAGCCAACCGCCGCGGCGGATCGTCCGACGCAAAGGCCGATGCTGCGATCAAGTTCGCCTCAAAGATTGCGCGCGAACGAGGTCATGTCGGCGAGGCCGACGTCAAGGCTGTCAAGGACGCAGGCTACACCGACGCGCAGGTCGTTGAGATCATCGCGCATGTGGCGCTGAACGTGATGACGAACTATGTCAACGAGGCGCTCAAGACGGATATCGACTTTCCGCAGGTTCAGCCGCTTGGTGCGGCTGCCTGATGGAATAAGGAATGAGGCAGGCGTACTGGTATCGCCTTTGCGTCTGCCTCGTCTCCAATCGAAACCCAAGAGGCTACCCGATGGCACAGCACATCTATTCCAGCGACGTTGCCTTCACCCCGACGGTGAAGGAGATACAGACGCGCAAGGGTTCACGCGAGAGCTATGCGCGGGTTGAAGCGAAGGGCGGCTGGCGCACCGCGGTCGATCCGGGGCTGGCCGAGTTCATCGCCGCGCAGACCAGCTTCTTTCTGGCCACCGCCAATGCGGAAGGCCAGCCCTACATTCAGCATCGCGGCGGCCCGCCTGGCTTTCTCAAGATGCTCGACAAGACCACGCTGGCGTTTGCGGACTTCGCCGGCAATCAGCAGTTCATCACGCAGGGCAATCTTGCCGACAATCCAAAAGCGCACATTTTCCTGATCGATTACGTCAACCGGCAGCGGGTCAAGATCTGGGGCGAGGCCCGCGTCATCGAGGACGATCCGGCGCTGGTGGCGTCGCTGATGCCGCAAGGCTATCGGGCGCGGCCGGAACAGGCGATTGTGTTCAGGATCACGGCCTGAGACAGAAACTGCCCGCAACACATTCCACAAAAAATCGACCTCGCCGACGTGGTCGAGGTCGTGAAGGACCGCGAGCGGCAGATCGCCGACCTGAAAACCCAGGTCGAAGAGCTGACCCGGCGCTTGTCAGCGAGCGGCGGCTCGGCTAGCCAGTGACCGGCTCCGCGGCCGTGTTGCGCCGCGACCCCGTCAGCCAGAGCATCCGATGTGACCGCCCAGCCCCATGCTCCCAATCCTTGCACGACATGCGGCGCCTGCTGCGCCTATTCGAGCAACTGGCCGCGCTTCACCACCGAAGACGACGATACGCTCGACCTGATCCCGCTCGGCTATGTCAACGATCGCTTGTCCGGCATGCGTTGCGAGGGCGACCGCTGCTCGGCGCTGAAGGGCAAGATCGGCGATGTGACGGCATGCGGAATCTACGAGGTGCGGCCGGAGGTGTGCCGCGTCTGCCTGCCGGGCGACGACGAATGCACGATGGCGCGGCGCAAGTTCGGACTTGCCCGGCTTGACGTTCAATTGGCGAATTAAAGGAAATCAGGCCGGAACGGCAACGGTGAAATCGTCTTCCGGCACATCGTCTTCCATCGGCTGAATGACGCTGAGCGGTTTGGTCGAGAGCGTGATCGACTTGCGGCTGCTGTAACCGCTGCGGACGACAGGCGCTGCCGCCTCTCGCGACATCGCAAACAGCA
The DNA here is from genome assembly GCA_021732215.1 of Hyphomicrobiales bacterium. Taxonomy (GTDB): domain Bacteria; phylum Pseudomonadota; class Alphaproteobacteria; order Rhizobiales; family Xanthobacteraceae; genus SG-bin9. The sequence continues at coordinate 193,448 of JAKFVL010000006.1, read as the reverse complement.
TCGAGCCGACGCGGCCGCCCATTCTCACCAGATCGAGTTCTTCGCACGTCGATGCGATGGCGACGCCCATCGCATGCAGGTGGCTGCGCTTGTAGCAGTAGAGCGCAAGCATCGCCCGTACATCCGGGGCGACGCTCGCGACCAACGCTGGGAGACCATTTTCGCTCGCTCGATAGAGTTGACCGAGCATGTCGTCACCGACGGGGCAGGCATCATTTTCGAAGGCGCTACGTCCAGACCACATGGCGTTTCTCCTGCGAGGAGAATGCAATGCAAAATCCTAACGAGAGGTTAACCACGGCAGCAACGCGCTTTCACGGACGCTTGAATCATTGCGCCGAATCGGATCGAGCCAAATCCGGATCGGGTGCCTCGGTGCCAGCCGGGCCCCGTTTAGCAAGCCGCGCAAAAAGCCCGCCGCAGCAGGCACATCGACGCCCGCCCGCCTTGTTCCCACAGGCGGCTCGGCTATGATTGTTCCGGTCCTAGCAGGGGTTGCCACAGTGGGTTTCTTTCGCAGACGCAGCAAGGCGCCCGCAACCGGCGAGCGCGATCCGTCCGAGCGCCCGCGAAAAATGGGCAACCGGACACAGATCGTGATTTTCGTGGTGCTGACCCTGATCCTGACCGCTGCCACGGTCTGGGGTACACGGTACTGGTTCAAGCGCAGCGACAACCTCACCATCGCCATCGGCGATCCGAACGGGATCGAGGCAAAGTTCGCGACCAAGCTGGCTTCGGTGCTCGCTGCGAGCGGATCCAGAATCCGTTTGAGCCCTGTCCCCAGTTCCGAAGGCGGCAGGGCAATCAGCCGTTTCGACCGCCGCCAGGCCGACCTCGCGATCCTGCGGACCGATGCAAAGATTCCCAGCCGGGCACGCGCCATCGCAGTGCTCGACCACGACGTCGTGCTCCTGCTCAGCAAGAAGACCAAAATAAAGACGGTCACGGCGCTCAAGGGGCAGAAGATCGCGGTACGCGGAGCCGACGATACCAACGAGACCCTTCTGCGCAGCATTCTCGCGCCTTACGAAATCCCGGCCGCCCCTTTCCGCATCCAGACCGTGGGTGTCGATATTCCTCTGGAGAAGCTGCTGCTGACCGACGGCTTTGGAGTCGTCGTCGTTGTCGATCGCCTGTCCGCCATAGGCCGTGACAAGCGCTATGAGCAGTTCGCCAAACAGCATGGCGGCTTCATTCTGAACACGATTGAGGAGACGAAGGCGATCGAACGCCGGACGCCAGGCGTGTCGTCGGAAACCGTCGAAGAGCGTCTGCTGTCGTCGTCTCCTGCGATTCCCGACGACGATGTGACGACGATCGGATGGCAATGGATGCTGGTCGCGCAGTCCCAACTGTCGGAAGTCCGCGTCGTCGAACTTGCACGGGCACTGTTCGAGAACAAATCCGACCTCGCACTCGACGGCGGCTTCGCAAGCAAGATCGAACCCGCCGACACCGACAAGGATGCCTTGATCGTCGCGCATCCGGGAGCCGCGCAGTACATCAACGACGAAACCAAATCATTTGCGGAACGCTACACCGACCTGATGTACCTGGCGCTCGCCGCGGCCAGCATCATCGGCTCGGTGTTCGTGGGTCTCTACACGACAATGACGCGAACGGCGCCCGAGAAAGCCGGCCGGCTTGCATCTGCCGTTCTTGAAGTCGGCCATCGGGTCAGTTCCGCACAAACCAGCGCCGAACTCGAGACCGCGCAGGATCAGCTTGAAGCAATCCTGCGGCGCGTGCTGAACGGGTTGCGTGATGGAAGCGTCAGCCCCGACGGTCTGGAGACATTCCGGCTGGGCTACGAGTTTGTCCGTGACAGTCTTGAACTGCACCGCCAGCGCATGTCGCGCGCCGAGCACGAAATCGCGGATCGCGCGATGAGCAGCAAGATCGCGATGCGTTAGAGCCAAACCCGCATTCTATTGCAATGCCTTACGCAACCGCAGCGGTCACGCGCGCAGCCTGCTGCGCCTTGATTGCCTCGATAACCTTGTGCAGCAGCAGCCCGGTCGGATCGGACATCGCGGCGGCCCGCGCCTCGGCCATGGCCGCAGAAAGATCGGCGATCTGCTGCTTGCCATCGAACACGGGTTTCGCGATCGAATCGATCAGCATATGCCAGTTCGCCAGTGTCTGGCTGTAACGCTTGCCATAGCCGTGAATGATCTCGGCGGACTTCACGACTTCCAGCACCGCTTCCGGCCGCTTGACCAGCGCGCGATCGATCATGTGCAGCCAGCGCTCCACGGCCGCGCGCTCCTTCGGATAACGCACCGAGCGCAAACGAAAGCGCCGAAACCACGCCAGCAACCGGAGCGCGTGAATTCCGGCGGCCCCGCTGATGTCGAGCCAGACCGGAATTTGAACATTCTGCCAGCCAAACATCTCGATCACCGGGATCAAGGCGTCCGCGACCATCCTCGGCAACAGCGCGATAACTTCGGCAAGCGAGAAACGGATGAACCGCGCCCCGGCTCTGATATCGGGATCGGGCGGCGCGCCATCGACCTCAGCCAGCCTGCGCTGCGCGACCCGGATCGGATCGCGGAACGCCATCCGCGCCGCCAGCAGCCGCGCGATGTCGGCATGCAGGGCGGCATCGATCTCGGGGCGGCCGATGAAACGACTGATGCGATCCACATACAGATCAGCGTAACCCACACTCTGATAGTCGAGCATCTGGTGAATGCCCGCTTCAACCGCCGGCACGACCTCCGGCGCAAGTCCATCGGGTACGGGCGGCGGCGTGCGATCCTCGGGCCGGCGCAGCGCACCGATCGCAGAGCGGATCGGCTGCAACCGCTCCCTGACCCTGACTTTGGGCATCTTCACCATCAGGCGGGTCCGGTGGCCGGGCTCGATTCGTTGCGTTCGGCCAGCCGCGCCTCGGCGCGCGCAAGGTTCTGGAACAGCCGCGCACTGGACAGCCGAAGGAAGTAGAACCCGAAGGACGGGTTCTGCACGTACAATTCCTCGACCTGACGATAGGTCACTGCGAGAACGAGACCGCCCTCGATGCATTCCAGCGTCTGGGTGCGCTTGTTGGAAGGCGAGAGCATGCCGAGTTCGCCGACGATGGCGCCGTTGGGCAACTCGATGCCGGATTCGACGAGCTGATATCGGCCGCTGACGATGTAGAACATGTCCTCGGCCTTTTCGTCCTTGTAAAATAGCACCTCACCGGTACGGCAGGGACGTTCGGTCATGAACGGCTTGAGCCAATCCATCGACAGATCGCTGTTCACCGATTGCTTCACCTCGCGCACGAGCTGCAGCATCTGATGCAGGCGATAGGCATTCAGCGGCAACAGCAGGGCATGCAGCAGAACCGTCGCATAATGCGCCGAGAAATACGACACCACGATCAGGACGATGTTGGTGAGGATGCCGAAGATGCGCAGTGGAATCATGGTGCGCATGGTGTAGGTCGCGACGACGAAAATCGAAGCGAAGACGCCGCCGACTTGCTGAATGGTTTGTGCCGTATCCATGGACGTGATCCGTCTGCCGAAACGAGGGGAGCCGATATGATTTACGGGCTTTGCAGCAATGATTATAGAGGCAACCGCGCCCTTCGCCAGCAACGCCTTGTGACGGTCACGCGACGCATCGGGCCAAACCGCCCCGAGCTTGACGGCCCGGATTGTTGACGGGCCAAGCCCGGAGGAGCAACCTGATTGCGCACCGGGTCATCTTCGCCGCTGTCGGCCTTATATGCCCAAGCCTTATATGCCGAAGCCTTATATGCCGAAGCCCTATATGCCCAAGTCTTAAATGCCCAAGTCTTAAATGCCCAAGTCTCCTGTTCTTGCGGTTTTCGAGAGGTTCGCGACGGTCACGACCGCGAGGGCGATGACCCGGGCGAGCTATCTGGCCCTCGCCATCGGCCTCGCCGGATTGACCATCCTGACGACCAAGCCGGCCTTTGGAATTTCCCACTGGTGGGTGGAGGGGTTGCTGCGGGCGGCACTGGCCTTCTTCGTCTGGGAATGGCTGGTTCGCCTGATCCATGCCTTCAGAGCAGAACGATGGAGCGCGTATGCCCTGTCTGCCCGCGGACTGATCGATGCCGCCTCCGCCACCGCGGTTCCGATCGCACTGATGCTTGGCGCGCAACCGCAATCGGCCTGGCTGTTCGGCGTAGTCTGGATACTGAAACCCATGCCGGAAATCGCCGGCTTGCGGCAGCTCCGCCGGGTCATGATCCAGGAGCGAGGACCGCTGTTCAGCGTGTTTGCGATCTTCACAATGGTCGTGTTCATGTCGTCGGCCCTGCTCCATGTGCTGGAGCGCGAGGCGCAACCGGCCGCCTTCGGCAGCCTGCCATCGACCCTGTGGTGGGCCGTGGTGACCATGACCACAACAGGCTATGGCGATGTCGTCCCGATCACGCCGCTCGGCCGTTTCGTCGCGGCGATGGTGATGATCAGCGGGCTGGGCGTCTTCGGATTGTGGACCGGTATCCTTGCCACCGGTTTTGCCGCGGAAACCAAACGCTACAACTTTTTGCACACCTGGGAAACCGTGAGCAAGGTGCCGTTCTTCAATTCGCTCGGCGCTGTCGCCATCGCCGATGTCACCAACATGCTTCGACGCATCGAGGTGCCGCGCCGGACCATGATCATCCGCAAAGGCCAGGTGGGCGACTGCATGTACTTCATCGCAGATGGCGAAGTCGAAGTTGAGTTGCCAAATGACAAACGCATCAAGCTCGGCTCCGGTGCGTTCTTCGGAGAGATGGCGCTGTTCGAGAACCGCCCGCGATCGGCCAATGTCGTGACGACTCAGACATCGACGCTGCTGGTGCTCGACGTCGTCGAATTCCGCATGCTGATGGGTCAGCATCCCGAGCTCGCACAAACGATCGACGCCGAGGCCAAGCGGCGCGCGCAGCAGAATGCCTGAATCGAGTTCGGCGAACCGCCCGCAGGGTCACGGGTCCCGCAAAAATCCGTTGCAGGGCTTGACGTGAGAGGCGATGCTGGTGGCCTCTTACCTCTGGCGGCCCACCGCCCCGGGCCTTCATGGAAGCAATCGCGAGGCATCCGTGGCGATCGATAAATGCATCACTGAATACGGCGCCTCCGAGGTTATCTTCGAGGAGGGCACGATCGGACGCGAACTGTTCGTCGTGCTCGACGGCACAGTCGAGATCGTGCGCGACGCTCCCAACCAGCGCATCGTTATCGCCACCCTGGGCAAGGGGGAATTTTTCGGCGAGATGGCGGTGATCGATTCTTCGCCGCGGTCGGCGACCGCGATCGCGGCTGCGCCCAATACGCGCGTCATCAGCATCAATCACGCGCGCTTTGTCTATCTGGTCGCGCAGCAACCGGCCTTCGCGCTCATGATCATGGATGCCCTGAGCAACAGGCTGCGGGCGACCAACGCGGCGAACCTCGCCCGCGCGCTGGGAGTTCCCCCGGATCAGATGGCTGCAAACAGGTGATCCGATGAGCGATCAGGTCAGGACCGAAAGGCCCAAGGAGCCGTTCGAGACCGTCATCAACGACGAGTTCTATGCACTGGTGCGGGCGGCGCCGTCGGTGCATCAGTTCCGTTTCAAGAGCCGCGGCGCCAATGCCTATCTGGTGCAGGGCTCGCGGCGCACGGCGCTGATCGACGTCGGCCTTGCCTCGACCTTTCCCTATCTCGAAGCCGGGATGCGGCACCTCGGCTGCGCTCCGGCGGACATCGATCTCGTCATCCTGTCGCACGAGCATCTCGACCACATCGGCGCGGCGCACCTGTTCAACGGCAAGACGCTGATCGCGGCGCATCGCCTCGCCGCCAACAAGATCGCGCTGCGCGACGATTTCGCGACGCTGCGCAAGATGTTCAACGAGCCGAACGTGCCGTTCGACGTCGACCTGTGGCTCGAGGAAGGCAACCTGATCGATCTCGGCGATTTCCAGCTTCGCGTTCTGCATACACCAGGGCACACCTCGGCCTGCATCAGCCTGTTCGACCAGGACAAGGGCCTGCTGTTCGCCGCCGACACGCTGATGCCGGGCGGCGTGATGGGCGGCATATTCGGTTCGGGAAGCATCAGCGATTATATCGAATCGCTGCACCGGCTGGCCGGCCTCAACGCCAAGGTGCTGATGTCCGGGCATGGCCGGTTGTCGGCGACGCCGATCCACGATGCGCAAACCGCGATCGAACGTTCACGCACGTTGCTTTCGGATACCGGGCAACTGTTCGATGCACTGGACGCCCGTGAAAACTTCGAGCCGATCATGCAGTCGGTGCGGGATCTCAACAAGCTCGACGATTGAGCGGCGGACAACATCACAGCGGAATGATCAGGCCGTCCTTCGCCACGATGGTGCCGGGCAGCGCGGCTGCGGCATCGGCCGCAACCCGATCCATGAAGGCATCGTCATGATCAGGATCGTGATGAAACAAACAGAGAGTCTTTGCCTTCGCCTGCTTTGCCAGCCTCACCACTTGCTGCCAGCTTGAGTGACCCCAGCCTTCGTGCTGCGGCAACTCGTCGTCGGTGTAGGTCGCATCGACGATCAGCACGTCAGCGGCATCCGCCAGCGCCACGATGCGCGAGTCGAGGTCCTCGCTGATTTCAAGATCGGTCAGATAGGCGACCGAGCGTCCCTGGTATTCGACGCGGTAGCCGGTCGCTCCGCCCGGATGAACCAGCGGCGCGGTCCGAATCGTGATGCCGGGGCGCGGCGACAACGTCTCCCCCGCTTTGAAATCCCGGAATTCGAGTTTGGCTTTCGCCATGTCGATGCCAACCGGAAACAGCGGGAAGCTCATCAGCTTGTCGATCGCAGCCGCGATCCCGCCCTCGGCCGTCATGTGGCCGCTGAACAATCTGAGGCGGTGGCCGCCGTCGAACAGCGGAGCGAAGAACGGCAGCCCAAGCAGATGATCGATATGGCAATGGGAAAAAAACAGGTCGACGTCGCAGGCCTTGTTCTCGGCTTGCAGCGCGTTGCCGAGCACACGGATACCGCTGCCGGCATCGAAGACGAGGAGTTGATCGCCGCAACGCACTTCGACGCAGGACGTGTGTCCGCCGTAACGGGCTTTACCCGGCCCGGGGCACGGAATACTGCCGCGAACGCCCCAGAAACGCACGAACATCGAAGGTGAAGACATATTTCGGCTCGGCGGAAGAATCTGGAGACATCGGATTCACAAGGCTGCCGCAGTATACCGGAACCGGAACCGGATGCGACCCGGCCGCGCGGCTTTTGCCCGAGGCTGTGGAAGATCGGCCACAATCACCGCGCGCAGCAGCGGCGTTTCGTCCCATCGCGAGACGCCAGAAATCACTTGGTCTGCAGAGCGAAAACGCCATCCCAGTCCGGCGGCGGGGGATTGACCATGAATTCGCGAACGCGGCTCTCGTACAGGTCGAATAATGTCGTGTATGCGCTCGATCCATCCGCCAGCCGTGCCTTGTCAAGCGCGAGCAGTGCACCTTCCCAATCCTGACTGCGGTAGCAAGCGAGCATCTCGATGTTGAGGTTGCGGATGCGCTGGAATTTGCCGGAGCTGGCCACATCCTCACGCCCGGCGATCGCATAGATCACCTCCGGCTCTTTCTTGCCCTTCACGGTGATGAAGTCGATCTCAAGGATCGCGAATTTGTCCTTCACCGACAGAGCGGTTTTCGAACCAGCGATGATCGGCACGCCGTAGGCTTTCGATTGACCTTCGATGCGCGAGGCGAGATTGACGCTGTCGCCAAGCACCGAATAATCGAACCGCAAATCCGACCCCATGTTACCGACCACACAGTTGCCGGTGTTGACGCCGATGCCGACGTTCATCGGTATGAACGGCTTGCCGCTTTCCTCGGATTCCGCCCGGCGCTCTTCGTTGAGAACAGTAATGCAGTCGATCATGTCGAGCGCCGCATTGCAGGCGTTGATCTGGTGGGCTGCATCGTCAAGCGGTGCATTCCAGAACGCCATGATGGCGTCGCCCATATATTTGTCGATCGTGCCCTTGCGATTGATGATTGCATTGGTGAGCGGCGTCAGAAAGCGGTTCATCAGCGACGTCAGTCCTTGCGGATCGCTCTTGAACGACTCCGAAATGGCGGTAAAGCCGCGGACGTCGCTGAACATGATGGTCATCTCGCGCTCTTCGCCGCCGAGCTTTAGCTTCTCGGGCGCGCCCGCGAGTTGCTCGACCAGCGCCGGCGAAAGGTACTGGCCGAAGGCAGAGCGGATCTGGCGGCGCTGATTCTGTTCGCTGATGTAGCTGAAGAACGTGATCAGCACGTAGATCGAGAATGTCGTCAGTATTGGAAACGTGAAATCGTACAGCGTCTTCTCGTAGCTGAAATAATACCAGGAAGCACCCAGCGAAATCATCGCCACGACGGCGCCCGAAACGAGCAGAAACAAGGGCCCGAAAATTGGCGCAACCCAGATAATCAGCAGCGAGACAACAACCGCGGCGATCAGCTCGATGGCGATGGCGTTGTTGGGGCGCGACAGCACCGACCGGGTCAGCACGCTTTCCAGGACCTGGGCATGAATCTCGACGCCCGGGACGACGGGGTCGAGCGGTGTGGTCTTGATATCCAGAAGACCGACCGCGGAGGTGCCGATCAGCACCAGCTTGCGCGCGATCGCGTTAGGGTTGACCCGCTCTTCGATGACGTCCACTGCGGACACGAAGCGCTTCTGGTCATGGCGTGCGAAATGCACCCAGAGCTGACCGTTCCGATCGGTCGGCACCTCGAATCCAGGAAGCGCAACGCTCTTGATGCCGTTCTCGTCGCTCTTGATGAGGAACGTGTCGGCGCCGACAACGGCACGCAGCAGTTCGAAGCTCAGTGACGGCATCACGTTGTTCTGCACCTGCATGACCATCGGCACACGCCGGATGATTCCGTCGGCCTCGGTCTTGATGGTGAATACGCCGCGGCCGGTCGCTGCTTTTTCGAGCTCCGGGACATTGCGGAGCAACCCGGGATAATCGAACATGAAGGGTTTCGGATCGCCGCCAATGGTCGCAAGCCCTGTGAGCGGCAACGGGATGAGCGGCTGTGGCGTCCGGTGCGGAAGCCCGGAGACGCCGAGCACGGCCTTCGAGCCGCGCAAGGCATCGGCAAATATCTGATCGGTGCTGGGAAGTTCGATCAGCTTCAGCCGGGTCGTCGAATCCAGGTTCGGAATCGAACGCGCGAAAGTCGCCGGCGACATCCGATCGGGTTCGGAGAAGATCACATCGAATGCAATCGCCACTGCGCCAAGATTTTTCAGCTTGGTCACGAGTTCGGCCAGCAGCGCGCGTGGCCAGGGCCATTGCCCGAACCTCGCCATGCTCCATTCGTCGATATCGACGATCACCACGGGACGAACCGTATCGTCGCGAGGTTTCAGGACCTGAAACGCATCGAAAGACCGATGACGCAGGCCTTCCAGCGGAACCGGGTCGATGATCCGCAGCGACACCATGGCAACGAGCAGCAACAAGCCCAGCGCGCGCCCGGCGCCGAACCGGCGGGCCATGTAACGCAACCTTGCGGCAGCTCTGCGGGGAAAACTCACACCTTCTCCGTACCGCCGCTCATTTTCCGCGGAAAGCGCGCATCAACTGATCCTGAAACGGCTTCACCAGATAAACCAGCAGCGTGCGTTCGCCGGTCTGCACGAACGACTCCACCGGCATGCCGGGGATCAGCTTCACTTCACCGAGCCGCGCGACCTCCGCCGGCGGCAGCGAGATGCGGATGGTATAGGTGCTGACGCCGGTGCGCGGGTCGGTGGTGGTATCCGGCGAGATGCGGCTGACGAAACCGTTCAGCTCCGGCGTGGTGCGCTGGTTCAGCGCCGACAGCCGCAGCAGGGTTTTCTGGCCGATCTGCAATTGATCGATATCCTGCGGATTGACCTTGGCTTCGACCGACAGGTTGTCCGCCTGCGGCACGATCAGCATCATGGCGTCGCCGGCGGTGACAACACCGCCCACCGTATGCACGGTCGACTGCAGCACCATGCCGTCCTGCGGCGCGCGAATGTCGACCCGCCGCAATTGATCCTCGGCCGTCACCTTGCGCTCGACGAACTCGCCGATCTTGTCGTTGACTTCGCGCAGTTCCTTGGAAACTTCGGTGTTGAGGTCCTTGTCCACCTGAATGATCTGAAGCTCGGTCTCGGCGATCTTGCCGCGGGCTTGCGCGGCGGCGGCGATGAACTGGCCGCGGTCGCCCTGCAGGCGCGCCGCATCGCGCTCAAGCTGGGTGACGCGCGAAATCTGCACCAGATTCTTGGCGAATAGTTCGCGCACACCTTCCAGCTCCTTCTGGATCAAGGCGATTTCCTTGGCCTTCGCGCCCTCCTGGGCGGCAAGGCCGGTGAGCTCTTCCCTGAGCTGCGCGATGCGCTCACGCAGCTGTGCCTTCTGCCCGGTCCGGCCCGACAGCCGCACCTCGAACAGCCGGGTCTCACTTTCCATGACCGACTTCACATCCAGATCGCCAATCCGATCCATCAGTGCCGGCGGGAACGTGACTTTCTCGGCGCCCTCGCGTTCGGCTTCGAGACGCGCAGCGCGCGCCCACAGAGCGTTGAGACCCTTGGAAACAATTGCGAGGCTCGCTTTCGTCACCGTATCGTCGAACCGCACCAATACATCGCCGGCCTTGACCAGATCGCCATCGCGCGCATGCAGTTCGCCAACCACGCCGCCGGTCGGATGCTGGACCTTCTTGACGTTGGAATCGACGACGATGGAGCCCGGCGCGATCAGCGCGCCGGAAATCTGCGCCGTTGAGGCCCAGCCGCCGAGCCCGCCCGCGAGCAAAAGCACCACGGCCAGCCCGAGCAGCAGATGGATGCGGATGGAGGCGTGCGATCCTCCTGCACTGAGCGGCTTCATGCTTTCGTCACTCCTCCGTCGGAGACGATCTTGATCGGCGCCGGAACCGCGGGACGTTGCAGCACCTGCGCCAGCACTTGATCCTTCGGACCGAACGCCTGCGTGCGGCCATCGCGCAGGAACAGCACCATATCGACGGCCTCGATGCCGACCGGGCGATGCGCCACAACGATAACGATGCCGCCCCGCGCGCGAACCGACATGATTGCCTTGGTCAGCGCTTCGTCGCCCTCGGTGTCGAGATTGGAGTTCGGCTCGTCGAGCACGACGAGGAACGGGTTGCCGTAGAGCGCGCGCGCCAGCGCGATGCGTTGCGCCTGCCCCGCGGACAGTACGCTGCCGTGCTCGCCGATCTGGGTGTCATAACCCTCACGCATGCGGACGATCATATCGTGCACGCCAGCATCCTTTGCCGCCGCGATGATGCCGGCCGCGTCCGCATCCGGAATAAACCGGGCAATGTTCTGGGCTATGGTGCCGGCGAACAATTCGACATCCTGCGGCAGGTAGCCGATGTGATGGCCGAGCACGTCCGGCGACCATTGCTCGATCGCCGCACCGTCGAAACGCACATTGCCCCGCGCCGGCTGCCACACGCCGACCAATGTGCGCAGCAGCGACGACTTGCCGGAACCGCTCGGCCCGATGATACCGAGACCGTTGCCGGCTTCGAGCGTGAAGGCGATGTCCTGCACGACAACGCGCTGCTGTTCGCCCGGCGGCACCACGGTGACGCCCTCGACGCTGAGTTTCTTCGTCGGGCTGTCGAGCAAGGTCGGATCGTCGCGGACCGGCATGCGCGACAGCAGCTTGTTCAGGCGATTCCAGCCCTGCCGCGCGGCGACGAAGCTCTTCCAGTTCGCGATCGCCAGATCGACCGGCGCCAGCGCACGCGCGGCCAGGATCGAGCCGGCGATGATGATGCCCGGGGTCGCCTGCTGGTTGATGACGAGCCACGCGCCGACGGCGAGCACCGCCGATTGCAGGAACATGCGCAGCACCTTGGCGACGCCGCCAAGCCCGCCGGCGACATCGCTGGCGCGCTGCTGGTTGTCGAGATACTCGCGATTGGTCTCGCTCCAGCGCTGCGCGAGACGGCCGGCCATGCCCATGGCCACCAGCACTTCGGCGTTACGGCGGCTGGAAATCGCCAGATCGTTGCGGCGCATGGCGTAGCCGGTGGAGCGCTGCGCCGGGACCTTGGTCATCATTTCGGTCATCACCGTCAGGATGATGAGAACAATGGCGCCGATGAGCGCGGTCAATCCGATCAGCGGGTGAAACAGAAAACAGATGCCGAGATAGAGCGGCAGCCACGGCAGATCGAACAGCGCGCTCGGGCCGGCGCCGGACAGGAATCCGCGAATGCTGTCGAGATCGCGCAGCGGCTGCAGCCCCTCGCCCTTGCCGCCGCCGATCAACGGCAGCCGCACGACCGTATCGTAGACCCGCGCGCTGAGGCTTTCGTCGAGGCTGCTGCCGATCCGCACCAGAATGCGCGAGCGGACCACATCGAGGAAACCCTGCGCCACATACAGCCCGGCCACGAGGATAATCAGCGCGACGAGCGTCGGCACGCTGCGGCTCGGCAGCACGCGGTCGTAGATTTCGAGCATGAAGAACGAGCCGGACAGATAGAGCGTGTTGATCATCAGGCTCATCACGCCAACGCCGACAAAGGCGCCGCGGCATGAGGACAGCGCCGCGCCGAGCTCGGTGCGGGCCCCGTTTCCTGGCGCTGGACGTTGCGGGCTCTTCATGACCTGACCTGCCGGGCGGCGGAAGGAGAACAGACGCGCCAGCCGTGCTCGGCCCGCCGCGAACCTCCCCGAAACCCATAGCATTATGACATAAAGCCCGGGAATCGCAGATACCTTCCAGCCAGTGGAGTTAACGGGCGGCAGGCCAGCCTTCAGGCGACGAGGGTGCCCGGATGCAGGATGAAGTCGTTGGCCTGGAGGTTGGCGACGTTCTTGACGAGAATAGAGTTACCGGCGTCGAACTCGATCAGCGTGTCGCCGTTTGCGGGCGTGGCATGATCTGCCAGCCAACTCGTGAAATTGCCGGCATCGACCTCCGAAGAGAACGCACGGAGATCGATCTTGTCCAGACCATCCTCGAAATCCAGGATCCTATCGGCATTGGACTGCATGCCGGACTCCGGAGTAAACACGAACTGATCGCGCCCCTCCCCGCCTGTGAAGTCGTCGTCGTAACCCGTCGCAAACAGGACATCCTTGCCGTCGGTCCCGGTCAGCACGATCGGAACGTTCGCCGGCGGCTCCGTGACATTGAAAACAAAGTTGACCTGATCCGACACGCCATGGCTGTCGGTTACGGTCAAGGTGACCATATCCGTGCCGGGAGAGCCGGCCGGCGTATACTTCACCCCATTCGCGAACAGGGCGTTGATGTCCGTCAGGGACGCAGGGGCGGTCGGCAGCGCGTCTCCGTTGGCCTTGGTCACAGAGCTGCCGGGGGAAGCGGCGGTCGCGGTCACCGTGAACTGATCGTTCGCATCGGGATCGGACACCGACAGCGCCACCACGGTCGCGATTCCGTCGTCACCGTCGATAACGGTGAAGTTCGAGGTATTGAGCACCGGCGCAAAATTCACGCCGACGCCGTCCTGTACATAGACGCTCGCCGCCACGGTGGCGCTCTGGCTTGTGCCGGTGGTGTACTCGTAGAGCTGATAGCCATCCTCGTTACTGAGGGCGGCATGGTGCCAATAGAAGCCGGGGTATGAGTCAGACTTGACGAAATTCACCGTATCCGCGGCGTTGCCGGTGACATGCAGCGTGCTGTCGTCGTTGACCGCAGCGGCGCCTTCGCCGTCGATCAGAAGCGAATCGGCGTGCGTCGTGTTGAGATCGATGATCTCGATATTTGAAGCAGACGATCCCGGCGGCATCTGACCGGTATGAATTTCGCCGACAAAGCGAATGGTATCGATGCCAGCGCCGCCGTCGATATTCCAGCCGTTGTCGTCATGAACAAGGATCAGGTCGTTGCCGCCGAAAGCGTGGACATGATCTGCGCCGCCATTAGTATCTATGAAGTCCTGGAGATTGCCGCCATCGAGAACATCCGCGCCAGTGTTGCCGCTAATGCTGTAGGCATAGGTCTTGAAGATGGTGTCAAGCGCAGCAGGCGAGCCGTTGGGTCCGCTCAGTGCAGCGTGAAGTGCAGTGGCTGGAATGCTGTAGCGGTCGGCCGTAAACAGAACATTTCCTGTTTCGGTATCCACGACCGTGAAGCCCTTGATAAGGCCGCCGGTGAGTTCGTAGTTGTTGTTATCAAGATCGTTAAAAGTGAGATTCTTCGTCTCGACATAGATCGTATGATTACCGTCGGCGGAGTGCAGCACTACGCCATCTTCGTTATCGATCGTGTCAACGATTCCATCATACAGATCACTCGACAGCGTCGTCATGTTATAGCCATCAGGCGTCACGACGTTGGCGGATACGATCGCCGGATCGAGTGTGACAGTGATCGTGGCAGGCGCGCTCACAGCGTTGTTGCTGTCCGCTAGCGTGTAAGCAAACGTATCGGTCAGCTGAACACCGGGTTGCCGGTCTTCTATGTCGGACAGGTTGGAAAGCGGATTGCCGTCTATATCCGCGCCGATCACATAGATGTAGTCGCCGGCGCTCAGAGAAAAATCGACGAAACCGCCAACTGTGATCGATGAAGTGGCAACGGGGTAAAGCAGCAGAGTTCCATAGCTTCCCTGTATCTTGTACGCGCCGCCCTCGAAGATCGCCGGCATTGAGCCATACGCCGCGCCAGAAACCTGGAAAGTATCGCCATCGGGATCGATGTCGTTATACGCCGTGGACGTTGCAAACGCCGAGTAGCTGGAGGCGATAATGACAAGATCATTGCCCGCGACTGGCGCGTTGTTGCCGCCGTCGTCGAATTCCTGCACGGTGATGGTCGCAACCGCCGTGTTGCTGTCGGCCTCGCCGTCGTTGACGGTGACTTCGATGTGGCGTGGGCCCGCTTCGCCGTCGTCGCTGCCGAACATGACCTGCTCGATGGCGAACTGATAGTCGGCGGCGGAACTTCCTCCGGCGAAGGTGATCGTGAGCGGATCATCCGGATCGTCCGCCGTGCCGGTGATGACCCAGCCAACGCCGTTGGAGAGTTCACCGGATTCGCCACCCGGCTCCGAACCATCAAACACCACGAGAAAATCGCCGGCCAGACCGTCGGTCAGAACGATTTTCACACCGTCGAACACGGTATCGTCGACATCGGCGAGCGTCGGCATATCGGCAATCGCGGAGAGACTGCCATTGTTCTCGACCGTGCCGTCAAACCCGGAACCGGGCGCGTCAGAGCTGTCCAGATAGAGCGCCGGCACATCGTTGACGTTGGTGAAGCTCACGCTGCCCGCAAACAGGTCGCTGGCGCTGTTCAGCGTGCTTCCGTCGTCGGCCTGGATGGTGAACGTCGGCGCAGCTTCGCCACCGTCATGCACGAAGCGGACGTGACTGGCGGCAAGGTCCGCGGTCGTGAACGACGTCGCGTCGATCCAAAAATCACCGTCCAGCGTGGTCTGGAGGGTCTGGAATACGCCGTGGGTCGCGGATGCTGTGAACGTAAAGCTGGTGTTGTCGGGATCGGTCACGCCGAGATTCGCAGCCGTGAAGGCTACCGTTCCGCCTTCGGAAACCACGAGCGACGCTGCCGTGACAACGGGCGTATCATTGACGCCGGTCAACGTGACCGTGATCGGAATGAAGCTCTGCCCCGTGCCATCCAGCACGATGAGCTTGCCGGTTTCGGTGACGGTTTGCCCTTCGCCCAATGCATCGAGCTTGGCGCCGGTCACCGAATAGACCCAGATCGCATCGCCGGGCGTCGCGCCAGCAGGCTCCGAGTTCGTCGCGCCCCCGAGAGTGCCGAGAATGGTCCCGTTGGTGCTTCCGGTCAGCGTCGCCGATCCCGCATGGGTATCGGTCAGATCCGCGTCGGTGTAATGATAATGACCAACGAACGACGCATCGGCTGTTGCCATCGCAGTGTCGGTGATTGTGACGGTCTGCGTATCGCCCGCAACCGCGACGAACTGGGGCAAATCATTGGTGCCAGTGATGGTGACGTCGATCTGTCTTGTGATCACGCCGCCGTTCTGGTCGTCCAGCGTGATCGTGAAGCTCTCGATCTTCTCTTCGCCCTCGGCCAGATACTCCACCGCCGAAGCCGCGACCGTATAGGTCCACGTCAGTTGTCCGCCGGACCCGTCGCCCGTGGTGTCACTGTCCTTCACCGCCGTCAGCGAACCCAGCGTCATACCGATCGGCGTCCCGGTCGCAGACACCAGATGCACATCGATCAGATCGACGTCGGTGAACGCGATGGTGCCGCTGTCAGTGAGGTTGCCGGCGGGCGTCTCCAGTTCGGTCACGCCACCGGTCACGTCCACGGATGCAACGATCGGTGCATCGTTGGTGCCGGTGATGGTGACGTCGATCTGTCTCGTGATCACGCCGCCGTTCTGGTCGTCCAGCGTGATCGTGAAGCTCTCGATCTTCTCTTCGCTCTCGGCCAGATACTCCACCGCCGAAGCCGCGACCGTATAGGTCCACGTCAGTTGCCCGCCGGACCCGTCGCCCGTGGTGTCACTGTCCTTCACCGCCGTCAGCGAACCCAGCGTCGTACCGATCGGCGTCCCGGTCGCAGACACCAGATGCACATCGATCAGATCGACGTCGGTGAACGCGATGGTGCCGCTGTCAGTGAGGTTGCCGGCGGGCGTCTCCAGTTCAGTCACGCCACCGGTCACGTCCACGGATGCAACGATCGGTGCATCATTGGTGCCGGTGATGGTGACGACGATATTCTGTGTAGCCGAAGCGCCGCTCGTGTCGGTGATCGTGACGGTGTAGGTCTGCGTGATCGTCTGGCCTTCGGCGAGCGCCTGGACCCGCGGATCATCGTCGTCAACGCTGAAGACCCAATCGACATTGCCGCGATTGTCGGGGTCGCCGGGGTCTTCGACCAGCGTCAGCGTCAGCGCGCCGACATAACCCGCAGGCGTCGTACCCGGTGTAAAGCCGGGAAGCGGCTGGGGCTGACCCTGACTGTTGGTGACCGTGACGCTTGTCGGAACCAGCAGCGGGCCCGGAATCGTATGGGTGTCGATCAGATCGATATCCTGGAACGTGATCGTCCCGCTGTCGGTCAGCGCATCGGCGCTGTCGCCTTCGATCACCGCTCCGATCGCATTCGTCTGGTCGACGATGATGACAGGCGGAGCGTTGTCATTTGGATCGTCGTTCGCGCCATGGATAACGATGGTGACGTCTTGCGGGATCTCCGCATCGTTATCGTCGACAATCGTGACCGTATAGACCAGCGTGATGGTCTGTCCGGCCGCCAGCGATTGCAGGATGTCGTTGTCGTTGTTGAGCGTAAATGTCCAGCCGACCGCACCGATATCGCTTTCGTCCGCGCCATTCTCGATCACCGGGTTCAGCGCGAAGATGCCGATGCTGTCATATCCCGGGGCGACGTCGTCAAAACCCGGCAGATCGGCGTTCGCATCCGAAGATTTCAGAACGAATGACGCGGTATGGCTGTCGATCAGATCGACGTCCTGGAACACGATAACGCCGTTCGCCGAAATGACGCCGGCGACGACACCCTGATCCTCGGTCACCTCGCCTGTATCGACCGTTGAAATCCCCGTCCCGAGTCCTGGCACATCCACCGGATCGACGACGATCGTCGGATCGTCATTGTCGCCGGTGATCGTGACAATCACTGGCTGCGTGACGGTCGCACCGTTCACGTCACTGATCGTAACCGTATAGGTCTGGATGATCGTCTGGCCTTCGGCCAACTTCTGCGCGACCATATTGTCGAGCGTGTAGGTCCAGCTGACGGTGCCGACATTGTTGAGGTCGCCGGCGTCCTCGTTGACCACGACGCTCAGCGTGCCGAGCATCGACGTGGCTGGATTGAAACCCGGCAGCGGGTCGGAGATCGAACCGTCAGTCAATGCCGATGAAACGGTATGGGTATCCGACAGATCGACGTCCTTGAAGGTGATGACGCCCGACGCCATCAGCACGCCGTCCTCGGCGACGCTGCCCGATGTCGAGGCCGGTGTCGTCGCGCCGGTAATCGTCGGCAGGTCGTTGGTGCCGGTGATGGTCACCGTCAGCGTCGAGGTGTTGGTGTCACCTCCCGCATCGGTGACCTGGATCGAATAGATCAGATCGACCTTCTCGTCTTGAGCAAGATAATCGAACACGCTCGCGGCCGCCGAGAATTTTTCAGTGATCACGCCGAGCGTGGTTCCCACCGCTTTGGTGATGCCGGTGAAACTCAGCATGTTCAGCAGCGCGGCGTTGTTCGGCAACCCGTTGATCACGCCATCGGTGGTGACGCCGGTTGTCCTGACCGTGTAGCCGGATGCGACATCGCTGAAGTCGGCGTCATTGAAACGCAGTTCGCCGTTCTTGAAGAACATCGTGGCCGAGCCGGTGCCGAGCGGCTCGGTGAGGGGGAGAGCGAAATTGCCCGCCGTATAGATCGGCGCGTCTTTCAGGCCGTCGACCGTAAACGTGATCGTTTGCGTCGGGGTAAATGGTCCGGTCTGGGCCAGGAACGTGATTTCGTAGGTTGCCGTCTCGCCGAGCGCGAGGAAGCGGAAATCCTCCGGATTGTACGTGACCGTTCCCGTGACGGCGTCGAATTGAACCAGCGCCAGAAGATCGAAGCCGCCCGGCGTAGGGGCCGTGGTTTCGGCCCCGGTGATCCGTCCGCTGTTGGCGATATAGGGAATGATCAACGGATCAGGCTGGACCTGTCCGCCAATGGTGAACCTGGTCGACTTTCCATCGGGCGCCTGAAAGTCGCTGACAGGCGTAATGATGACAGGCGGAGAGATGATCGTCGCACTGGCCGCCGTCGATACCGATCCGCCGCTTGTTGACACCACGACCGTCAAGCCGTTGACGGTCGTCGTTCCCTGTCCCTGCGCATTGGCAAGCTCGGTCTGGGGAGTCACGGCCCCGGCGCCGTTGTTGCCCTGCCTGCCGGGGTTGGCGTTGTTCGGATCCTTTTTGACGTCCGGGAAGAACTGCTGGAAAATCTGCTGAACGATAATCAGGTCGGCGACCTTTTCGGCCTGCGTCTTCGGAACCGAATCCGTCGTCGCCGGCTGCGTCGGCGTCGGGGACGGCGTAACGATGGTCTTGTCACCCTCGCGCGTCACCGTGCCGATGACTTGGCCGGTGTTCCGGTCATAGACGACAAACGATCCGACCTTGCCGTCCGGATCGCGCTCGACCGACAATTGAACCCGGCCATCGGCCGAATTGATCTTCACCAGCACCGTGGTGCCGCGAATACCCATGGTGGCAACCGGCGTATCGACGCGCATGTTGCCGTTCTTCGCGGTCTGTCCGGCGACGAACGTGATGGTGCCTTGAACGAGGCTGAGCAGCGACGAGTTCGACGAACTATTCGGATCGTAGACCATCTCGTTGAGCACCATGCGGGCGTTCGACGAGAGACTGAAAACGGTGCCGTCGATAAACGTCACACCGAGCGCGGAGTTGCCGCCCGATTCGAGGACGTCGCTCTTGTAAACCTTGTCGCCGACATTGAGCTGGACCGAGACGCCGTTGCGGATCGCGGTCGCGGTGCCGGTCAGCTTGGCGACAGTGCCTATCTCCTTCGGAGGATCGGCTTGTCCTGCCTGCGCGTAGGCAACGTGACCGGTGAGCGCGTCGACGACCTTGCCGGACAGCGCAGCGCCATCCCGCGTCGAGAGCGTGGCGCGCGTATCGCCCTTGAAATAATCGGGAACGATGACCCTGTGCTCATCGTTGCTGATGACGAGGTTCAGGCCGTCGCGCTTGTATTGGCCGGAGAACAGGAGATGCGCGTCATCGATGATGACGGACCCGTGAGCAATGTTTTGTGCGGAACTTCCCAAAGTCGTGAAGTCAAAGCCGTCCTTTTGTGAAAGGGACGGTGACGAAATTTCTTGGAAGGAAGCGGCGCCGAACTTCTCGGAATAATTCACGCTAAAACCCTGCCAAACGAAAAAATTCTCAAAAGTCGAAGGTATGGGATTAATCTATCATTAGTCTTGCCGAATCCGGAAGCAAATTGCTCGGCAAAGACATGAATTCAGCTGAATAAACACAAACTTAGATCAAAAAAGCACATATCCAAAAACGTGCAGCAAGCACTATAGCCAAGACGATCGAAAGCAAATCCCGATCAAATCATAAGCATGCTGGCTGGGCCGCGAATGATCACTGCTTTTAACATCACCTGCAATCCATATTATCAATTGATTAACCAATGTATACTTCAAATTCAGGCTTGGCCGAGCGCCGAAAAGGCATCCACGGCCGCAATTATATTCGTCAATACCGTCCGGGGGCGGATCAAACCCCGCCATTAGCCGTAATGCAATATTCAGCGTGATTCCTCACGCAGGATTCAACATCTCGACCAAAAATGCGGCCAAACCCGGGCCGCCTTAAACGGACGCATAGACCCCTCCCCTAGCCTGACAACGCAAACGATCCGGTCACGAGCGCGCTTCAGCCCGCCGATGCCCGGACAGGGGGCGTCAGATGTCTGTGTTGTTGTCCGCGCGCCGGGGCGTGCGCTCTGCTGTGTTGACGGTCGCTTTGGCGATCTGGGCCGTGCCCGGATACGCCGGCACGCCGCAAAACGATCAGCCGCTTTCAAAGCCTGCCGCCGCCGAACCGTTCGCGATGACAGCGTCGCTGATTTCCAGTGGCGGGTTGCTCGGAAAGTGGGAAGGCGTCTCACGCGCGATTGAGGCCGACCTCGAGATCATCCGGCGCTGCGAGAGCGACCGCGCACACTGCACGTCGCCCGCCGCACTTCGTCTCCTCGCGATCATCGACAGCGCGCATAATCGCGACGGCCTCGCCAAACTCGGCGAGGTCAATCGTGCCATCAATCTTGCGATCCGCCCGATGAGCGACGAAGCGCAGCACGGCCTGCCGGACTTCTGGAGTTCGCCGCTCGCGACGCTGACGTCAGGGGTCGGCGACTGCGAGGATTATGCCATCGCGAAATACGTCGCATTGCAAGAAGCCGGCGTTTCGCAGGCAGATCTGAGACTCGTCATCGTTCACGACCGCGCGTTCGGCGAAGACCATGCGGTGCTCGCGGTTCGCTTCGAAGGCCGCTGGCGCATGCTCGACAATCGCCGCATGATCATGGCGGAAGATACCCAGATGCGTCACATGCAACCGCTGTTCACGATCGATCGCGATGGCGTGCGCCGCTTCGAGGATCTGAACACGATGATCGCGGTCGCCGGTTCGGATCAGCCGGCGCAGGCGCCATCCGCGCCCGCGAAAATCGCTGAGCTGGCAACCTCAGTGCCCGCGGAAATCGCCATCGCTGCTCAGCCGCTGGCGAGCGAAGGCTTTGGGCTGATGATGTTCTAAACCGGCAGCGGTCCGTCGCGCTTGACCTCTTCCATCACCGCGTAGGTGCGCGTCTCGCGCACGCCCGGCAGCGTCAGCAGCACGTCGCCGAGAAAACGCCGGAACGCAGCCATGTCGGCAACGCGCGTCTTCACCAGATAGTCGAAACCGCCTGCGACCATGTGGCACTCGAGCACTTCGGGCGCGAGCCGCACGGCCTTCGCGAATTTCTCGAAGATGTCCGGCGTCGTCTTGTCGAGCAGCACCTCGACGAACACCAGAAGCCCGAGACCTAGGCGATGCGGATTGAGCCGCGCGCCGTAGCCCTCGATGAATTCCTCGCGCTGCAGCCGCTTTAAGCGTTCGCCGACCGAGGCCGGCGACAAGCCAACCTTCTCCGCCAGCTCGACATTGGCGATCCGGCCATCTGCCTGAAGGATCGTGAGAATTCTGCGGTCTATCTTGTCCATAGCCATACATTCTATGGCTAAACTAGTATTTGAGACAACAAAATAGGTTAAAAGAGCAAAATCTTCCATCGAACTGAGGCGGGCTGTGCCGTAGCTTTTGAGGACAAAAGCGAGTCACCGATGACCTTTGCCGCCCTGCCCTCCTTCTCCGCGCCTTATGCCCCTGACGATCGCCTCTTCGCCGAGGCGATGCTGCGCGACGCCCGGCTGCCGGTAGAAGACGAAGCTGCGATCGACTTCACCGCGACGCGGCTGATCGATGCAATTCGTTCGGAGAACCATGGCTTCGGCGGCGTCGAGGACATGCTACGCGAATTCTCGCTGTCGACGCGCGAAGGTCTCGCGCTGATGGTGCTCGCCGAAGCCCTGCTGCGCGTGCCGGATTCGTACACGGCGGACCGCTTCATCGAGGACAAGCTCGGCCAGGGCGATTTCGCCCATCACGATCCGCACTCCGATACGTTTCTGGTCAACGCATCGGCGTGGGCGCTCGGGCTCTCGGCACGGGTGATTCAGCCTGGTGAAACGCCGCAAGGACTGATCGGCAAACTCGCCAAGCGTATCGGACTGCCAGCGATCCGGGCCGCAACGCGGCAAGCAATGCGGCTGATGGGCAGCCACTTCGTGCTCGGCGAAACCATCGAGGCGGCGCTGCGCCGCGCTGCCGATCATCGCACCGGCGCGGGTGAAGCAGCGATACGTTATTCGTTCGACATGCTTGGCGAGGGCGCGCGCACCGCAGCCGACGCCAAACGCTATCTTGCATCGTATGCTGCCGCCATTGAGGCGATCGGCCGCGACACCGGCAACCGTCCGCTGCCGGATCGCCCCGGCATTTCCATCAAGCTCTCGGCGCTGCATCCGCGCTTCGAGGCGCTGAACCGAACACGCGCAGTGGCGGAGATCGTTCCGCTGGTGATCGGGCTCGCGCGCCAGGCGAAATCATACGATCTGAACTTGACCGTCGATGCGGAAGAGGCCGACCGCCTCGAGCTGTCGCTTGAGGTGATCGCGGCCGTCGCCAAGGACGAGCAACTGGCAGGCTGGGATGGTTTCGGGCTCGCGATCCAGGCCTATCAAAAGCGCGCGGGCGCCGTGATCGACTTCATCGCATCGCTGGCCGAGCGCCTCGATCGCCGCATGATGGTGCGGCTGGTGAAGGGCGCTTATTGGGACACCGAGATCAAGCGCGCGCAGGAGCGCGGGCTCGACGGCTATCCGGTGTTCACCCGCAAGGCGATGACCGATTTCAACTACGTCGCTTGCGCGAGGCAACTGCTGGCGTTGCGTCCGCGCATCTTCCCACAGTTCGCAACCCATAACGCGCTGACCGTGGCAACCATCCTGCAACTCGCGAACGGCGAGGGCGGCTACGAATTCCAGCGCCTGCACGGTATGGGCGATGCGCTCTACGAGCAACTCGCAAAAGACCGGCCGCATCTGGCGTGCCGCACTTATGCGCCGGTCGGACATCATCGTGACCTGTTGGCTTATCTGGTGCGGCGGTTGCTGGAAAACGGCGCCAATACGTCGTTCGTTGCATTGGCCTCGGATGACTCGATTCCGGTTGCCCATCTGCTGCGGCGACCCGCCGATATCATTGGCGTTCCGGAAAATGCGGCAAATCCGAAGCTGCCGCTTCCGCCAAATCTGTTTCAGCCTCGGCGCAGGAATTCGCGTGGCGTCGAATTCGGCGACAGCGTTGCGCTCAATACGTTGCTGCAAGAGATCGCCGATCAGCCCCGTACGACGCCTCAGGGGATTGCGGATGCAACCGCGGATGAGACACGCCGCGCGATGATGAACGCAACCAAGGGCTTCGTGGCGTGGAGCCGCACGCCAACGGAGCACCGCGCAGCCTGTCTCGACCGGATCGCCGACCTTTTCGAGCAGCATCGCGCGAAATTGCTCGCATTGCTGCAAACCGAAGCCGGCAAGACCATCGACGACGCGATCTCGGAGGTGCGTGAGGCCATCGACTTCTGCCGCTATTACGCGGCGGAAGGCCGAACGCTGTTTGGCGAGCAAGCGATGCCCGGCCCGACCGGGGAGAGCAACACGTTGCGGCTGCGCGGACGCGGCGTGATCGTTGCGATTTCGCCGTGGAATTTTCCGCTGGCGATTTTCACCGGTCAGGTCGTGGCCGCCCTGATGGCGGGCAATGCTGTTGTCGCCAAGCCGGCCGAACAGACGCCGCTGATCGCGCGTGAAGCCGTCCACCTGATGCATCAGGCCAGCGTCCCAGCCTCCGCGCTGCAGCTCGTTCTGGGTGATGGCAAAGTTGGGGCAGCGCTTGTCGCGCATCCGAACGTCGCCGGCGTGGTGTTCACCGGCTCTACGGAAGTGGCGCGCGCGATCAATCGCACACTCGCCGCCAAGAATGGACCGATCGTGCCGCTGATCGCAGAGACCGGTGGCATCAACGCGATGATCGTGGACGCGACCGCGCTGCCCGAGCAAGTCGCCGACGACGTGGTGATGTCGGCGTTCCGCTCCGCCGGTCAGCGCTGCTCGGCGTTGCGGCTGCTGTTCGTGCAGGACGATGTCGCCGACAGGATGATCGAGATGATCGCCGGCGCGGCGCACGAGCTGTCGATCGGCGATCCGCGCGATCCGGCGACGCAAGTCGGCCCCGTGATCGACGCCGAGGCAAAGGAGAGGCTCAACGCGCATATCGCACGGATGAAGACGCAGGCGCATGTCCACTTCGCCGGCAACGCACCCGCCGAAGGCCATTTCGTCGCGCCGCATATTTTCGAATTGAGAAGCGCCGACGAACTGACCGAAGAGGTCTTCGGCCCGACCCTGCATGTGGTGCGCTATCGCGCAGCTGAATTCGAACAGGTGCTCCAATCGATCGAGCGCAGCGGCTATGGACTGACGCTCGGCATTCATTCGCGGATCGACGAGATGGTGGAGCGCGTCACCGAGCGGCTTGCCGTCGGCAACATCTACGTCAACCGCAACATGATCGGCGCGGTGGTCGGCGTGCAGCCGTTCGGCGGGCACGGACTGTCAGGCACGGGTCCGAAGGCCGGAGGCCCGCATTATCTCGCACGCTTCGCCACCGAACAGACGGTGACGATCAACACGGCCGCGGCCGGTGGCAACGCGGCGCTGATGACGGGGGAGTAATTCTCGGTCTCGTCATCACCGGGCTTGACCCGGTGATCCATCTTTTTTCCAGGCCATTTTTCAAAGCTGGATTGCCGGATCAAGTCCGGCAATGACGAACGATGTATCGGCGCACCTACTCCGCCGCCACCGACGCTGCTGTCTGCCGCGATGACAGCGCAAAGCCCTCATAGCCCTTGGCCGCGACATCGACGCAGATCTGGCGATAGACGCCGACACCGCCGATATACGGCATGAAGATCTGCGGCTTGCCGGGAATGTTCGCGCCCATGTACCAGGAGTTCGCCTGCGGATAGAGCGTGCCGCTGGCAACCTCGTTGACGTGCGCGACCCATTTGTCTTCCGCGTCCTTCAACGGCTCGATGCGATCGAGACCTGACTTCCGCATGTAAGCGAGGCAATCGGTGATCCAGTCGACGTGCTGCTCGATCGACACGATCATGTTGCTCAGCACCGACGGGCTGCCGGGGCCGGTGATGATGAACATATTCGGGAAGCTCGCGGTCATCAGGCCGAGATAGGTTTTCGGGCCTTCCGCCCATTTCTGATTGAGCGTGACATTGCCATGGCCGCGAATGTCGATCTTGGCGACCGAGCCTGTCATCGCATCGAAGCCGGTGGCAAACACGATGGCATCGACCTCGTATTCGCGGCCATTGACCTTGATGCCGTCCGGCGTGACTTCCTCAATCTGCAAGGCGCGGATATCGACCAGCTCGACGTTATTGCGATTGAAGGTCTGGTAATAGTCAGTATCGACGCAGATGCGCTTGGTGCCGATCGGGTGGTTATTGGGCTGCAGCAGCTTCGCGATGCTGGGATCCTCCACCACACCCGCGATCTTGTCGCGCACGAAATCGGAAACCGTATCGTTGGAGGCCTTGTCGAGCACGATGTTGTTGTATGTCACCATGAAGGCGATGCCGCCGCGCTGCCAGCCCTTCTCGAATTCGCGCTGACGATCCTCCGGCGTATCGTCGAGCACGCCCTTTTGCGGCATCGGATTGACAATGCCGTTCCGGGATTCCCAGCGCGCGCGATGACGCAGCGCCGGATAATTCGCCTTCCACTCGTTGCGCTTTTCGTCCGAGAGCGGCTCGTTGTGCGCCGGCACGCTGAAATTAGGCGTGCGCTGAAACACATAAAGCTGACTCGCCTGCTCGGCGATCAGCGGAATCGACTGGATTGCCGATGAGCCCGTGCCAATCACGCCGACGCGCAGTCCGGTGAAATCAACCTCTTCATGCGGCCAGTGGCCGGTGTGATACGTCTTGCCCCTGAACGAGCCGAGGCCCTTGAAGTCGGGCATCCGCGCATTGGAGAGACAGCCGGTCGCGAGAATGAAGGTCCGCGCATCGACGCGCTTGCCGCCGCCAAGCGTCACGCTCCAGAGATTGTTGCTATCGTCGAACGCAGCCGCTTTCACAGTCGTATCGAACTGAATGTCGCCGCGCAGATTGAAGCGATCGGCGACATGATTGGCGTACTTCAAGATCTCCGGCTGTGGCGCGTAGCGTTCGCTCCAGTTCCATTCTTGCTGAAGCTGTTCGTCGAACGAGTATGAGTACTGCATGCTCTCGACGTCGCAGCGCGCACCAGGATAGCGATTCCAGTACCATGTGCCGCCGACGCCGCTACCTTGCTCGTAGACGCGAACCGACAGACCCAATCCGCGCAACCTGTGCAGCAGATACATGCCGGCAAAACCTGCGCCGACCACAACGACATCGTACATTTCATCTGACGAAACGCGGGCGCTCGCAGCGCTCTGCTCAGCCATCTGTTTTCTCCCGGACATCTTCTCGGTTAAACCATTGTCCCGCATTCGAAGGATATTGCAAAGCGCCAATCATCCCGGAAACGCAACCCTGACAGCTGTTTCCGCAACAGGCTTCCCGGAAGACTTGGCACCCGGCCCCGCAATCCGCTAGCGTTGAATACGCAACCGGCGGACAAAAGAATCCGGTGCTCAGGGATGTGAAACGTCAATGATGAAATCACCGATCTGCGAGATGCTCGGCATCGAGTTTCCGCTGGTGGCGTTCAGCCACTGCCGCGATGTGGTCGCGGCCGTCAGCCGCGCCGGCGGGTTCGGCGTGCTCGGCGCGACCACGCACACGCCCGAGACGATCGAGCAGGAGCTGAGCTGGATCGACGCACATTGCGACGGCAAGCCATACGGCCTCGATGTGCTGATCCCGGAAAACATCTCGACCAGCGGCGAGAAGAACGTCACCTGGACATCGCTGCAGGGCCGTGTGCCGTCCGAGCACAAGACATACACCAAGGACCTGCTCGGCAAATTCGGCATCGACTATGCGATGTCGGAAGTGCCGCCCAATCAGGCGCAGCCATTCGATGCGGAGACCGCGCTGCGCGTGCTCGACACGGCATTTCGTCATCCGATCCGGTTGATCGCCAATGCGCTCGGCGTGCCGCCGAAGGCCATGATCGACATGGGAAAGAAGCATGGCGTTCCGGTCGCGGCACTGGTCGGCGCAAAGGAACACGCGGTGCGTCAGGTTGCGGCCGGGGTCGATATTCTGGTCGCGCAAGGCACCGAGGCGGGCGGCCACTGCGGCGAGGTGACGACCATGGTGCTGGTGCCGGAAGTCATCAAGGCTGTGAAGCCGATGGGCAACGTGCCGGTACTGGCCGCAGGCGGCATCATGAACGGACGGCAGATGGCGGCGTGCATGGCGATGGGCGCGGCCGGCGTATGGACCGGATCGGTGTGGCTCGCCACGGTCGAGTCGGAAACGACGGATATCTTTCGTGAGAAAATGATCGCAGCATCGTCGCGCGATGCGGTGCGCTCGCGCGGACGCACCGGCAAACCGGCGCGGCAACTGCGTTCGGTCTGGACCGATGCATGGGACCGCGACCCTTCGAGCCCCGGCGCGTTGCAAATGCCGCTGCAAAGTCTCATCAGCCGCGATGCGTTTCTCGCCATCGACCGCGCCGCTGCGAGCGGCAATGCGCAGGCCCGCGATCTGGTCAGTTATTTCGTCGGCCAGGGCGTCGGTTTGATCGACAGCGTGAAATCGACCGGCGCGGTGGTGCAGGAGTTCAAGGAAGAGTTCATCGAGGCCGTCGAACACATGAATGGGCTGATCGCGGAATGAATCATACTGTCGTCATGCCCGGACTTGATCCGGGCATCCATCTGCTGTTCGCAGAAGCTGGATTCCCGGGTCATAGGCGAGCGAAGCGACGCCGTTCTTCGAACGGCTATGCCCGGCAATGACGAAAGAGAAAGCGTGTCGAGAATGAACGAAAACAACATCCCCGTTATCGTCGGTCAGGGCGAAATCTCCGACCACCCAAAAACGCCGAGCGAGGGTCTCGAACCGCTGGCGCTGATGGTGGAAGCGCTGAAGCGCGCCGAACAGGACGCGGGCGCACAACTGATTGCGGACATCGACTCGCTCGACATCGTTAACCTGACGAGCTGGCGTTATTCCGACCCGGCGGCACAGCTTTGCAAGCGTCTCGGCATCACACCGAAGCGCGCGATCTACGGCCCGGTCGGCGGCGAAAGTCCGATCCGCTATCTGCATGAGGCCGCACAACGCATCGCGCGGGGCGAGAGCACAGTCGCCGCGGTCTGCGGCGCGGAAGCGCAGAACACCGTCAACAAGGCGCAGAAAGCCAACATCGATCTGCCGTGGACGCCGTTCGCGCACGATGCACCCGCCACAGTGCGCCACGCCAGCTATCAACACCCGATGGCGCAGGCGCTCGGCGTGATGCGGCCGATCACGATCTATCCGTTCTATGATGCAGCATCGGCTGCGCATTACGGCCAGACGCCGCGCGAGGCGCTCGCCGAATCCGGTTCGCTGTGGGCGACCTATGCTGAAGTTGCCGCGCGCAATCCAAACGCATGGCTGAAAAACAGATTCGATTCGGACGCGATTACGACGCCGACCGCCGACAATCGCCTGATCGCATGGCCCTATACCAAGCTGATGGTGGCCAATCCCGCGGTCAATCAGGGCGCGGCGCTGATCGTCACATCGTTGGCAAAGGCGCGTGCGGCGGGCGTTGCCGAGGACAAGATCGTCTACGTCTGGGGCGGCGCGGATGCCGCCGAGCCGATGGATTATCTCAAGCGCGACAATTTCTATCAGAGCCACGCGCAGAATGCGGTGCTGGGCGCCGCGATGACGCTCGCCGGCGGCAGCGGCAAGGCGTTCGACGCCATAGAGCTGTATAGCTGTTTCCCCTGCGTGCCGAAGATGGCGCGGCGCACGCTCGGGCTTGGGCCCGACGTGATGCCGACGGTGACCGGCGGTCTCACCTTCTTCGGCGCACCGCTGAACGACTACATGACCCATGCCGCATGCGGCATGGTGCGCGCGCTGCGCGACGGCAAGCAGCTCGGCCTGCTTTACGGCCAGGGCGGCTACGTCACCAAGCATCACGCGCTGGTGCTGTCACCGAGAGCGCCCGATGCGCCGCTGGCGCAGGACACCAGCGTGCAGGCGGAGACCGACCGCAATCGCGGCCCGGTGCCCGAGATGAATGCGGAGGCGAGCGGCGCCGGAACTGTCGAGAGCTTCACCGTGATCTACGGCCGCAGCGGCGAGGTCGAACACGGCGTCGCCATCCTGCGCACGGAAGACGGCAAGCGCACGCTCGGCCGCGTCACCTCCGACGACCACGCCACCATCGCGCATCTGACCAATCCCGACCGCTCGCCTATCGGCACCACCGGCGTCATCAGCCGCGCCGGTGATGGCCTCTTGAACTGGAGAACAGCACAATGACAACAAAAAGCATGGGGCCTAACGACGCGGTATTGATGGAGAAGCTCTCCGACCACGTCGCGCTGGTCACCATCAATCGTCCCGATGCGCGCAACGCCATCAATGGCGATGTCGCGGCGGGCATGGAGCGCGCGGTTCAGGAAACCGAAGCCGATCCGGATGTGTGGGTGGTGATCCTCACCGGCGCTGGCGACAAGGCGTTCTGCGCCGGCGCTGACCTCAAGGCCGTATCAGGTGGCGGACGCGGCACGCTCGGCACGCCGAATGGCGGATTTGCAGGATTCGTGCATCAGCCGCGCACCAAGCCGTGGATCGCCGCGGTCAACGGCTTCGCGCTGGCAGGCGGCACCGAGATCGCACTCAGGTGCGACATGATCGTCGCCACCGAGCAATCCGCATTCGGATTGCCCGAGGTGAAGCGCGCACTGGTCGCAAGCGCGGGCGGACTTTACCGGTTGCCCCGCGCGCTGCCGAAGGCGCTTGCAATCGAACTGATCGTCACGGGCGACCATTTCGACGCCAAACGCGCACATCATTTCGGACTGGTCAACCGGCTGGTGCCGAACGGCAAGCATATCGAGGAGGCATTGAGGCTCGCGGATGCAATCTGCGTGAACGCGCCGCTCGCAGTGCGCGCGGCGCTTGCGGTCGCGCGGCAGGCCTACGATCACGCGGACGCGGAGCTGCGCAAAATCAGCGAAGAGGCCGGCCGCAAGAACATGGAGACGGAGGATTTCAAGGAAGGCCCGCGCGCCTTCGTCGAGAAGCGCGCGCCGAAATGGGTGGGGCGGTAGTTGACCCTTCGTTGCGAGCCACCGGGTCTCGCCTCTGGCGAGCCCGACGACAGGTTTCCGCGAAGCCAGAGCGTAAGGCTGGATTGCTTCGTCGCTGACGCCCCTCGCAATGACGATAGAGCAAAGCGTATGGGTCTCTGAATTCGCAGGGAAGACACTCACCCCACCATCTTTCGCAACTCCGCCTTCGCGATCTTCTCAAGCGTCGAGCGCGGCATGTCGTCCACCAGCCGCACTTCATGCGGCACCTTGAAGTCCGCGAGTCTGGAACGGCAGGCGGCCATGATCTCTTCCGACAGCGTGGGTCGCGCCTGCTGCGTCCCGCCATGCGGGATCACGAAGACCACAGGCACCTCGTCGAGCATCGGATGCCGCTTGGCGACGGCGGCAACCTCGTGGACGCCGGCGACCGTCATGATGATCTGCTCGATCTCGCTGGCCGCGACGTTCTCGCCGCCGACCTTCATCATGTCCTTGGCGCGGTCACCGAAGCGGATGTAGCCGCCTTCGAGCAAGGTCACCCGGTCGCCGGTGATGAAATAGCCATGCTCATCGAAACTGTCGCGAGTCGCGGTTTCGTTGTGGAGATACTCCTTGAACAGCGACAGCCCCGGAATGCCGAGAATGCGCAGATCGCCGGTGCCGCCGACCCCTGTCGGTGAGCCGTCTTCATTGATGACGCGAATGTTGTATTCGGGCGCAACGCGCCCGATTGCCAGCGGCGTGTTCGGCTGATCGACCTCACCGACGATGCCGTGGGTGATGGTTTCGGTCATGCCCCACCACCCGATGGTCTTGACGCCGAAGATGGCGTCGGTCGGCGGCTCGCAGATCGCATTGCCCCACAGGCGAAACGTATGGCTCTTCGGGATTTCGCGATCGAGCAGCGCCTTGACGCAGAACTGCACCACCGATGTCCAGGTGCAGCGGTGCGTGGCAGCCGTCTGCCAGAACCGGCTTGCCGAAAAGCGCGGCTGGATCACCGCGGTCGCACCGGCCCAGAGCGCCGCCAGCACCGAATAGGCGAGCGCGTTGGTATGAAACAGCGGTAGCTGCACAAGATGAATGTCGTCGGGCCGCAAATCCTCGTGGACGGCATTGACCTTTGCGCCCCACAGGGCGTTGGCGTGGGTCCACAACACCGCCTTCGGCCGCGACGTGGTGCCGGAGGTGTACTGCACGCTGCAAGGCGCATACGGATCGGCGGGGCGCCGCGGCCGGTCCGCGCTGTCAGCAAACAACGACTCGAACGAATCCCACTTTCCGGGTTTGTGAGCCGGCGCTGCTCCCGCATCGTGCGCGATCACCGCCATCCAGCGCAGGCTTCGGCAGTTGGCGGCAACCAGCTCCGCGTAGGCCGGCTGGGTGATGCACGCGACCGCGCCACAGTGTCCGGCGAAGTATTCCATCTCGGCGGCCGCGGATCGGGTGTTGGTGGTGACGACCACCGCACCGAGCTCGGTGCAGGCGAACCAGGTGAGCATCGCTTCGATGCAGTTGTCGAGGTGAACCAGAACGTATTCGCCGCGCTTGATGCCGCGCTTGGCGAGACCCGCCGCCAGCGCGCCGACCCGCTCGTGGAATTCTCCGTAGGTCCACGGCCGCGACGGCTGGTCGAACGGCGCCCAGATCAGAAACGGATGCGCGGCCCGCGATTCGGCACGCAGCCGCAGCAGCCACGGCACATCCAGTCCTGCAAACGGCCCGACATGGCCGGGCGCCACTCCCGTCAACGGCATCGCTTCCTCACTTTATTTCTTTGCCCAGCGTCACGCGCTGTTTGCCGCTCCTTTTCATAGCCGGAACGGATCGCCGAACAAACGGAAAGTAACTGCATCGCAGCCTTGCTTGCGCGGACTTTTCAAGCCCGCGGAAGTCAGCCTATGGTTGCTCTGCAAACGCCAGGAACATCGCGCCGCAGGAGTGAGATTGAATGAGCTGGCAACCTGACCCGACGCCGGGCGACGCCCATGCCTGCGACGCGATCGACAAAATCATCGTGCCGCGCTCGCGCGACATCGGCGGTTTCTCGGTGCGCCGCGCGCTGCCGTCGGTGCAGCGGCGTATGGTCGGGCCCTTTGTCTTCTTTGACCAGATGGGGCCGGCCGAGTTCATCATCGATCACGGCCTCGATGTTCGTCCGCATCCGCATATCGGATTGTCGACCGTCACGTATCTGTTCGATGGCGAGATTATCCATCGCGACTCGCTCGGCACCGAATTGCCCATCCAGCCCGGCGCGCTGAACTGGATGACGGCGGGCCGCGGCATCGCGCATTCGGAGCGCACCTCGCAGGAGATGCGCTCCAGGGGCTCGAAGCTGTTCGGCATCCAGAGCTGGGTCGCGCTGACGGCGAAGGATGAAGAGACCACGCCGGCCTTCGTGCATTACGGCGAAAAGGATCTGCCGATCCTGTCCGGCGAAGGCAAAACGGTGCGTGTGATTGCGGGCTCGGCCCTTGGCGCGACGTCGCCGGTAAAGACATCGAGTCCATTGTTCTATGCGGACGTGACGCTCGATGCGGGCGCATCGGTACCGCTCGATCCGGATTTCGACGAGCGCGCGATCTACACCGTCGAGGGTGAGGTCGATATTGCGGGCGACATCTTCGGTCCGGGACAGTTGCTGATCTTCAAGCCGGGCGATCGCATCACAATCAGGGCAAAGACAAATGCGCGGTTCATGATGCTGGGCGGCGAGCCGATGGACGGGCCGCGTTACATCTGGTGGAATTTCGTCTCGTCGCGCAAAGAGCGTATCGAGCAGGCCAAGGCGGACTGGAAAGCGGCGCGTTTCGACGCGGTGCCGGGCGAGACCGAATTCATTCCGCTTCCGGACGATCCCGGCCCCTGATCAGCACCGGATCGGCCAACCACACAAATACTCGTTATTCGCATCCCAACTCGCACCGGAGTATCCTGGCGCGATCGTCATCAAGGCGGCCCTAAAGCCGCCAGCAACAAATAATATCCGAGGAATCATCTCATGAAATTGTACAATTCGATCGGCCCCAATCCGCGTCTCGTGCGCATGTTCATCGCGGAGAAAGGCATTTCGATTCCGCTGGAAGCCGTCGACCTTCGCGGCGGCGAAAATCGCCAGGCAGAACATCTCAAGCGCAATCCGCACGGTCAGACGCCGGCGCTCGAACTTGATAACGGCAGTTATCTCTGCGAGATCACCGCGATCTGCGAATACCTCGAAGAGAAAAATCCCTCACCCGCGCTGATCGGCTCGACAGCCGAGGAGCGTGCCGAATGCCGGATGTGGACTCGGCGGATCGATCTCAATATCTGCGAGCCGACCGCCAACGGCTATCGCTTTGGCGAGGCCGAGAAGTTTTTCGCGAAACGCATCGTCACCGTGCCGGAAGCATCCGCCGGGATGAAAAAGATCGCGCAAGACCGCATCAAATGGCTCGACGGCCAGATTGCGGATAAGGAATTCATCTGCGGCAAGCGTTTTACGCTTGCCGATATGCTGCTGTTTGTCTGGCTGGATTTCTTCTCGGGCGCCGGTCAGCCGATCGATCCGTCGAATGCGAACATCGTCGCATGGTTCGAGCGCATCAAGCAGCGGCCATCGGTTCAGGCTTCGGCCTGATACACAAACTCTAAATTTTAAGGTGATCGCCTGTTAGTCCGTCGTTACGAGGAGCACCCGGATCGGCGCTTCGCGCCGCCCGGGCACAGGCTGTGCGACGAAGCCATCCAGTCTTACCTTGTAACGCTGGATTGCTTCGCGGAGCCCGTCATCGGGCTCGCCGAAGGCGAGACCCGGTGGCTCGCGATGACGATTAGCCGCTCCGCCCCTTGACGCGGAAGGTGACTGGCAGCGTGAAGCTCAAGCCTTCGTCCGCGACCAATGGCGGCGGCGGCGGCACCGGATCGGAGCGACGCAGCATCGCTATCGCCGCCTCGTCGAACGACCTGTCGCCGGAGCTCTTGACGATACTGGTCGATACGACGTGTCCGGTCCGGTCGAGCAGGAAGTTCACGACGATCTCGGCCGCCTGCTGCGAGCGATCCTCCGGGTAGCGCTTGTGCTTGTTGAAGTGGGCGTTGAGTTCCTTCTGCCAGGTCAGCTTGGCGCGGCGGCGGCTCTCGCCGGTGCCTTGAGCCGGCGCGGCCGATCGCTCCGACTCCGGCACGCTATCGAGACTGGGAGGCGCGGTTGCTTCCGACGCGACCGACTCCTGAGACGCAGCCGCCTGCACGGCCGTAATCTCCGGCGTCTCTTCCTTCGGTTTCTGCGTTTCGTTTTCCGTCACCAGCCGATCCGGATCGTCGGTCTCGGTCGCCACGGCTTTGGGCAAATCGGTCGGCTTGGCTTCCGCTTCCTGCGCGGAAACGGCAGGCGACGCGGCGGACGCCTCGCTTGACGGGCCGGGCGGCAAATCGGCCGGCTTCAGTTTCGGCGACGCCAGTTCGAGCCCGATCTCGAGCGCGGGCGCGCCAAGATCGTCATCGGATTCATCGTTCTGAAAATTGGCGACCGCAAACGCAACGAGGCCGACATGCAGGGCGACGGCGCATACGGCGCCGAACGTCCAGAGACGGACCTGATCTTTTCCGATGCTGTCGAAATCCGCCATGGCGGTAACTTATGGTTTCGGTAGTGGTTGGTTGGTCTGCGGAACGGCGCCCGGATCGGGAACGCCTTCCAGCGCCACAAGCGCCACCTTGAGATAGCCCCCGGCGCGCAGAATTTCCAGCACATCCATCATTTCGCCGTAAGGAACCGTGCGATCCGCACGCAGGAAAATACGGCGGTCCTTGCCAGCGGTATCGCCCGCACTATCGAGCGCCTTGACCAGATCGACGCGCTTCACGGTGCTTTCGCCGATCGCAACCGCGAGATCGGGCTTGATGGTGACGTAGGTCGGCTTGTCGGGCTTCTTCTGCGGCTGCGCCGTCGATGAAGGCAGATCGATCGGCAGATCGACGGTCGAGAGCGGCGCCGCCACCATGAAGATGATCAGCAGCACCAGCATCACGTCGATGAATGGCGTGACGTTGATCTCGTGGGTTTCGCCGAAATCGTCGCCGTCGTCTTCTGTGCCGACCGACATCGCCATGACGCTACTCCGCGGCGCGTGACAGCGTGCCGCCACCGTGGGCGCGGTCGAGATCGCGCGACAGCAAGCGGCCGGCGGTGCCGGATGCCCGGCTGACGATCTCGAGATAGGTTTTCGTCACCCGCGAGAAATGATTGTAGATGATGACGGCGGGGATCGCGGCAACCAGGCCGATCGCGGTCG
Organism: Hyphomicrobiales bacterium; assembly: GCA_021732215.1. Classification (GTDB taxonomy): domain Bacteria; phylum Pseudomonadota; class Alphaproteobacteria; order Rhizobiales; family Xanthobacteraceae; genus SG-bin9. The sequence goes on along the minus strand of JAKFVL010000006.1, from coordinate 157,696 downwards.
CGAGCAACGCTTCGGCGATGCCGGGCGCGACCACCGCGAGGTTCGTGGTCTGCGCCTTCGAGATGCCGATGAAGCTGTTCATGATGCCCCACACGGTGCCGAACAGGCCGACGAATGGCGAAGTCGAACCGATGGTGGCGAGCATGCCCATGCCGAAACGGATGCGGCGGGCTTCCGCGCGAGTGACTTCTGCGAAGCTCGACGCGGCGCGCTCCCTGATGCCTTGATCGCTGGAGATCCCGGCGGACTGACGCGCCTCGCGCATCGCGGCATTCAGAAATGCCGACAGCACACCCCGGCCCGAACTCAGGCGCTGCGCCTCGGCAAGCGAACGCGCTTCGACAGTGTCGGCCAGATCGCGAACCACGCGGCGTCTGGCGAGATGCAGTTCGATCGATTTGGCGATGAAAATCGTCCAGGTCAGCACCGATGCGAATGCGAGACCGATCATGACCGATTTGACCAGCCAGTCAGCCGACTGGAACATGGTCCACGGCGACAGCTCCTTCGGAACGGCCAACGGCTTCAGCGGACGCGCGGCCTCGGTGGTTCCTACCGCAGCATCCGGCGCAATCTGCGGCTGCGATACAACCGGAGCAGCATTGCTACCCTGCTGCGCAATCGTCGCCGGCGCCCCCGCCAGCAAGAAGGCTGCAGCAAGAAGCGCGAAAGCCGTCGCGCGAGACACCTTGTTCTTCATTGTCGGTCTCGATCACAAAAAACGCACCGCGATCACAAGAAGCCTGGATCGCGCAGTTGATGCCGTTACGTAACATGGCTGTACACGCGACGAAAGGCATCGCACCAACACCATTCTGACAACGTCGGCCATAACGCTTTGTGTGTAAACGCTAATTCGCGGATTGCGACAGCCTATGGCAACTATAGAACCGCTCTATACCGGTTCCGGCGCTCGAGCAGGCTTGCGAGCGCGAACTACCGCATGCCCGGCGTGTCGCGATCGAGGCTCTTGGTCGCAAGATCGTCGAGATAGTTCTCGAAAAGTTTTGCGGCATTGCGCCCGGTCTCGTACAGAAACGGCCATGCATAGATGCCGGTCGAGTGCATGTCGTCGAAGCCGATGCGAATGGCATAGTTACCGACCGCATCGATCGACAGAATCTGCACGTTGCGCTTGCCGCCGACCGTCTTGCGTTCGGCTTCCGAATGACCCTGCACTTCCGCCGACGGCGACAGCACCCGCAGAAGTTCCGCCGAGAGCGCATAAGCCGAGCCATCGTCGAATGCGACGTGGAGGGTGCGCTTGTCTTTCGCGAGCCGGATTTCGGTCGGCCATGGAGCTTGCGGCTTTCCGCTCATATCTGTCATCGGTTGCATTTCTCGATCAGGAAAATGGCGCTGTCCGCTGTCCGGTCGGTCGCATCGATCCGGTCGCCGGTCTGAAGGATCATCGCCGGAATATCGATCACCGACAGCGGATCGGTGCTGGTCACTTCGAGACGATCCCCCGCCACGAGGCCTTTCAGCGCTTTGCGCGTCATCAGCGCCGGCAATGGACATTTCAGGCCGGAGAGATCGAGTTTGGTCAGCGTCATGTTCAGCCCGCCGCGATTTCGGCAGCCAGCAGATCGCCGATGCTGACCGCCCTCGCCCGGATCAGCGCAGCGATGCCGGCAATATCGTCGATATGCACCACCGGCAGCGAGGTGCGCGGCTTCGCATCGGTCGCGATGCCGATGACGGCCTCGTCGCCCGGGAACAGGAAGTCCTTGCCGTTCTCGAGACGATGCACCTCGATCTTCGGATGACGATCGGTCTTGTAGCCTTCGACGATCACAAGATCGACCGGCGACATGTGGGCGAGAAGTTCTGACAGCGTCGGCTCCGGCGCGCCGCGCAGCTCATGCATCAAGGCCCAGCGGTTGTGCGACGATACGAGAACCTCGACCGCGCCGGCCTCGCGATGCACGTAGGAGTCCTTGCCCGGCTTGTCGACGTCGAACTTGTGATGCGCGTGCTTGATCGTCGACACCCGCAGACCGTCGGCGCCGAGCAGCGGAATCACCCGCGACAGCAGCGTGGTCTTGCCCGCCCCGCTCCACCCGGCCAGCCCGATCACCCGCGTCGCGTGGTTCGCGATCGAGACAGGCTTTACAGGCTGTTTAACGGAAACGTGCGACGGGAATTCGGCAACGCGCGCCTGCCCGATCAAGAGATCGGCCGGCGCTGCCTGAGTTTCGGCAGACTCGGGCGCAATGCGCCCGGCGCCATAAAGATCAGGACGAAGGGTGAAGCGTGAGACCTTCGTGATCGACTCGATGGCGAGCACACGCTCGGCCGGGACGCGCGACCATGCGGACACCGAAGGCTGCGCAATGCCCAAAGCGCGGGCAAGAGACCCGACGCCGCCCGCCGCCTTGATCGCGTGTTCCAGCCCGGCATCTCGCATCGAAACCCAATCCCCCCGGATTGTCCTTCATCGCCGTATTTCCGAGCACATCGGCTGGCGTTTGCTGTCCATAGCATAGGTTTTTCCTATGTGCGCAAGACTTTGGTCTATTTAATCAAAATACCGTCAACGACCCCGTTCCCGGATCGGTCTCGGCGTTCTCGGTCAACCGTCTTACCTGGACCGTTGGGGAAAGCATCGCTTTGCGCCGGCGCCACTCGTCACCTACAAGGAGCCGTTCAGGAGAAATTCGCGTGGCAACCCAGCCTACCCCCCAAGCCCGTCCCATGCCGAGGGCGGCTGGCATTCCCGGCGTCAAGCATGTGGTCGCAGTCGCGTCCGGCAAGGGCGGCGTCGGCAAATCGACCACGTCCTGCAATCTCGCGCTCGGCTTCGCCGCGCTCGGCCTTAAGGTCGGCATGCTCGATGCGGATGTCTACGGCCCGTCGCAACCGAAACTGTTCGGGCTGCAGGGCAAGCCGCGCACCATCGGCGCACGCATGATTGAGCCGAAGGAGCGCTTCGGCGTCAAGGTGATGTCAATCGGCTTCCTCGTCGATGCAGACACCGCGATGATCTGGCGCGGCGCGATGGTGATCCAGGCGGTCACGCAGTTGCTGCGCGAGGTGGCGTGGGGCGATCTCGATGTGATGGTGGTCGACATGCCGCCCGGCACCGGGGACGTTCAGCTCACCATGGCGCAGCAGGTGCCGCTGGCGGGAGCAGTGATCGTCTCGACGCCGCAGGATATCGCACTGATCGATGCGCGGCGCGCCGTCGGGATGTTCCAGAAGGTCAACATTCCGATCCTCGGCATCGTCGAGAACATGTCGGGTTTTTGCTGCCCGGCCTGCAACAAGGTCACGTCGATTTTCGGCAAGGGTGGCGCTCGCGCGGAAGCGGGCAGGATCGGCGCGCCGTTTCTCGGCGAGATCCCTCTGCATATGACGATCCGCGCGACATCCGACGAAGGCCGCCCGGTGGTGGCGACCGCTCCCGAAAGCCATCACGCGCAGGCCTATATCAACATCGCGACGCAGGTCTGGAGCGCAATCGAGGACGGCGGCACGCGCAAGCCAGCACCCCGCATCGTCATCGAGTAATCACGGTGCCTGCGCATCCCGAGACGGTCGGCGTCATCCTTGCGGGCGGCCTCTCGCGGCGGATGGGCGGCGGCGACAAGCCGATGCGCACGGTCGGCGGACGAGCGATTCTCGCGCGCGCCATCGCGTGCATCGAACCGCAATGCGATCAGCTCGTTCTGAACGCCAACGGCGATCCGGCACGGTTCGCCGCGTTCGGTCTGCCGGTGATCGCCGATACGGTCGAGGGCTTTGCTGGTCCGCTCGCCGGCGTACTTGCAGCACTGGAATGGACCGCGGCAAATCGTCCAGCCGTGGAATGGGTTCTGAGCGCCGCGGGCGATTGTCCGTTCTTGCCCACCGATCTCGCCGCGCGGCTGCACGCGGTCCGCATCGAACAGGGCGCACAGATCGCGGTCGCCAGCTCCGGAGAGCAGATGCATCCGGTGATCGCGCTGTGGAACGTGAACCTGCGCGGCGACATGCGCGAAGCGCTCGTCGTCGAGAACATGCGCAGGGTCAGCCAATGGATGCAGCGCTATCGGCTGGCGACGGCCGAGTGGTCCGATCAGCCGGTCGATCCGTTCTTCAACGCGAATACGCCGGAAGATGTCGCGCGGGCCGAGATCATGGCCCGCCGTCTTGGAGAGTGAGCGAGCTGGATTGCTTCGTCGCAGAGCCTGGCCCGGACGGCGCGAAGCGCCGATGCGGGTGCTCCTCGCAATGACGGAACGGATAGCGATCTGATTCCGGCATCGCTTTTCAGTTCAGGCTTGAGCTGCCTCAAGCACAGCATTCGCGAGCGCCTGCCGCACCTGCTGCGGCGATCCGAGTTCCTCGATCAGCAACAGACACAGCCGCGACAGGAATAATTCCGACCTGTCGCCCGCGTCGGACAGCGCGCCGCAAAGCTCGGTATAGATTTCGTCGCGCGCGGCGTCGGTCCACTGCTCTCTCATGATGCCACCTTGATTGTCCCGGCTCGCGATTGCTTCGAACCATCAGCGCCGGATGCTTTCGCCAATGCCGCCGCGACAGCGTCCGCATCGAAGCTGCGCCAGCGCGCGCAGACGTGACCATCGGGCCGGACCAGAAATATCGCCTGCGGTGCCGCGTCATAGACTTCCGCGAAACGTCCGGATGGATCGGACAACGCTGTTTTTGAATCCGTTGTCGCCGTTGCGCGCACGGCAATCGTTGCGACCGGAATGACCGCCGTTGCGGCCCACGCAGCCATCGCACCCTGTGTCTTCCCATCCACACCGAAGCTCAGAAGCGTGAAGCCATCCAGAAGTTGCGCGGTGATGCAGGCTTCGTTGCCGTCGCGATCGATGAGTTTGATTTCCGGCAGCGCTTCGCCCGGCGCGGGGCCGCGCGCAAACGACGCCTCATCGGCGGAGTATGTATTCAGCGGCGAATCGGCATAGTGGATAACGCTGGTCTGGCGCGGATTGATCAGCGAGCGCAGCTTCGGATGCTTCCCGGCGAGCGACAGCACCGCATCGCGCATCAGCCGGAAACCGGACGACGGCGGCGCCATGAACTCGGTGCTCTTCATGGCGTGCATGATGTTGGTGCGCCAGGCGAAGTGGCGCTCGTGCGAATAGCTGTCGAGCAGCGACGTCGGTGACGTGCCTTCGATCACGCCCGCGAGCTTCCACGCCAGATTGAACACGTCGTCGAAACCGCTGTTGAGGCCACGCACGCCGAAAATCGGAACCAGATGCGCGGCGTCGCCTGCGAACATCACGCGGCCATGGACGTACTCATCGAGCGACAATGCCGAGGCGCGATAGGTGCTCGACCAGATCAGATGCCACGGCTTGTCATCGACGCCGAGCATCTTGAAGTGTGCCTTCACGACCGGGATCACCTGCTCCGGTTTGGTCATCGCCTCGGCGTCTTCGCCGGGATGCAGCTGATAATCGAGCCGCCAGACATTATCGGGCTGGCGATGCATCAGCATGGTGCGGCCGGGATTGGACGGCGGGTCGAACCACGCGAGACGTCCGGTCGGCCAGCCGAGGTCCACGCCCACGTCGACAATGATGTAGCGGCCTTCATATGCGGTGCCGTTCAGCCGCAGGCCTAGTTCTTGCCGCACCTTGCTGCGCGCGCCATCGCTGGCGATCAGCCAGTCGCATTCGGCAGCATAAGACGTGCCGTTCGTTTGCAACGTGAGGCGCACGCCGTCTTGATGCTGCGTGACGGATTCGACCGACGCGCCCCAGCGAACCTCGATCAGGTCGCGATGCCGGTCGATGGCATCGACCAGAAACTGTTCAACGTAATACTGCTGCAGATTCGTCATCGGCCATAGCCGCTGATCGGAATTGTGCGGCATGTCGAAGCGCAGTATCTCTTCGCCGCGATGGAAGCTGCGGCCCGAGGTCCAGCCAAGACCTTTCTCGAGGAATGGATCGAGCACGCCGAGCCGGTCGAAGATCTCGAAGGTCCGGCGCGACAGGCACGTCGCGCGGCTGCCCTTGCACACCGTGGTGTCGGCTTCAATGACCACCGAAGGGATGCCATATTTCGCCAGCGCCAGCGCCGCCGCGAGCCCCACCGGCCCGCCGCCCGCGATCATCACCTTGTGGCGCTTCGTCTCGCGGCCATCCACGAGCGGCGGCACGACGGCCGGATGCTCGTGAAAGACGAAGCCCTGCATGATCTCTGGTTTGGTTTCTTGCATCGTTTCCGGCGTGACAGCGTCCAACGTCGCTCGCTATACGATATATGCCGATCGAAGCTACGCCAACAGAATCAGGCGCCCTCGTCCAGCGCCACCAACTCGCGTTTCTTTCGCAACGACGGCAGCAAAGGAACGATCAGCAGCAACAGGGCGAGCACGAGACACGAAGCTGAAATCCAGCGCAGATTGAGCGGCAGGATGAAGGTTGTGAGATCGCCTTGCGACAGGATCAGCGCCTTGCGCAGATTGTTCTCCAGCATCGGCCCGAGCACGAAGGCCAGCACCAGAGGGGCCGGCTCGTAGCCGAACTTGCGCATCACGTAACCGATCACGCCGAACGCGATCATGACATAGACGTCGAACACGTTGTTGCTCGAACAATAGACGCCGATGATGGTGAACAGCAGGATCATCGGGAACAGCACATTGTAAGGCAGCTTGAGGAGCTGCACCCACATGCCGATCAGCGGCAGGTTGAGGATCAGCAGCATCACGTTGCCGATATACATGCTGGCGATGATGCCCCAGAACAGCTGCGGGTTCTGAGTGATCATCAGAGGGCCCGGCTGCAGGCCGTGAATGACGAACGCGCCGAGCAACAGCGCCATCACCACGTTCGGCGGAATGCCGAGCGTCATCAGCGGAATGAACGCTCCGCCGGCTGCGGCATTGTTCGCTGCCTCAGGCCCGGCAACGCCCTCGATCGCGCCATGACCGAAACGTTCCGGCGTTTTCGAGATTCGTTTTTCCAGCGCGTAGGCCGCAAACGATGCCACCACCGCGCCGCCGCCAGGCAGGATGCCGAGGAAGAAGCCCAGGATCGTGCCGCGCGAAATCGGCCCGGCGCTGGCTTTCCAGTCCTCCTTGTTGGGCAGCAACTGCGTGATTTTGGTCGTCAGCACGTCGCGCTTGATGACCTGCTCGATATTGCTCAGCACTTCGGCGACGCCGAACAGGCCCATCACCACCGGCACGAGGCCGATGCCGTCGATCAGTTCGAGCCGCCCGAAAGTCAATCGCGGTTGCGCGGTGATGCTGTCCAGCCCGATCAGGCCGAGCACGACACCGATGCAGGCCATGAACAGCGCCTTCGCCATCGAACCTTGCGTCAGGAACGTCAGCACCACGAGGCCCAGTACCATCAGGCTGAAGTATTCGGCCGGCCCGAACCGCACCGCGAGCGCCGCCAGCGTCGGCGCGATCAGCATCAGCGCAACCAGCGCGAAGGTGCCAGCGGCGAACGAACCGAGCGCGGAAATGCCGAGTGCCGGCCCGGCACGGCCCTGCTTCGCCATCTGGTGACCGTCGATGCACGTGACCACCGACGCCGCCTCGCCCGGAATGTTGACAAGGATCGACGTGGTCGATCCGCCATACATCGAGCCGTAGTAGATGCCCGCCATCATGATGATGCCGGATTCCGGCGTACCCGACAGCGTCACCGGCAACAGCAGCGACATCGCCGAGACCGGGCCGATGCCCGGCAGCACGCCGACCAGCGTGCCGATGAAAACTCCGATGAAGCAATAGATGATATTGACCGGCTGGAGCGCGACGCCGAAGCCCTGCGCAACATTGGCGAGAACGTCCATCGAAGTAGCCTCGTCAGCCGATGTTGAAGATGCCGGACGGCAACTGAATGAGGAGCAGACGTTTCAGCACCCACCATGAGCCGAGCGGCGCCAGCACCGCGAGCGGGATCGCCACGGTCCATCGCACCGGATCGATCGCGCGCAGCAGAAACAGCAGCAACGGAATGGTCGTGAGCAAAAAGCCGAGATCGTCGAACGCGCGGGCGAACACGAGGAGGCTTGCAATCACCACAAGGGTCTTGCGCCAGCGCGTTCCCTTCCACAGCGAGCCGAATGTGGGACCGCCCTCGGTCATCGCGGCGAACGTGATGGACGCCGCAAACAGGCACATCAGAATCCCGACATAGAACAGCACGAAGCCGGAGCCGGGATCGTTGACGGTACCGAGATTGAACTTGATGCCGGCCCAGATCACGAGCGCGCCGAGCACGAGGCCGACCAGCCCGCCCCAGAGTTCGGAATTGTTCAGTCTGAGGCCCGCCTTGCCCGCATCACTCATTCAAATCGCTTTCCGATTTTCGTAACGGCGTTCGTATCAGGCGAGGACATGAGGCGAGCCGCCGCGTGCGGCCCAAGCCACACGCGGCATCATTTCAGTTTTTATCAGTTGGTCTTCTTGGTCAGACCGAGCGTATCGATCACCTTGCGCTCGGATTCGGTCACCTCGGCGACGAACTTCTTGTAGTCGTCGGTGTTCTTGTAGTTCGGAACCATGTCGTATTTCGCCAGCGTCGCGATCACCGCCGGATCCTCGATCGCCTTCTTGAAGGCGTCGTGCAGCTTGGCGACGATCTTCGGATCCATGCCCTTCGGGCCAGCAATACCGAACGGAGAATCGTAGACAAAATTATAGCCAAGCTCCTTCAACGTCGGCGCGTCGGGGAAGTTCGGCGAACGCTTGTCGGTCCACACCATCAGAAGGCGCAGCTTGCCGGCATCGACCAGCGGCTTCCAGCCCGTGGAATCGGCTTGCAGCATGGTATGCTGGCCGAGCACCGCAGCGTTGGTTTCCGCGCCGCCCTTGAACGGCACCTGCGTCAGCTTGACGCCAGCGATACCCGCGATCTGCTCCATGCCGATGTGCAGCGAGGTACCGGCACCTGGCGTGGCGTAGGTGACCTTGCCGGGATTCGCCTTGGCGAAATCGACCACGTCCTTCCATGTCTTGAACTGCGACTCGGCATTCGTGGTGACGCCGAAGGTGTAGCCGGTCAAGTGCACGATGTAGGTGAAATCTGTGTCCGCGTTCCACGACACCTGCTGCATCAGCGGAATGCGAAACACCGTGATCGGAATTTGCGAGATCGTATAGCCGTCCGGCTTTGCCGCCGCCGCCATGGTGGCCGGACCGACGGTGCCGCCGCCGCCCGCCTTGTTGTCGATCACGACAGGCTGGCCGAGGTGCTTCGATGCGGCTTCTCCGATCGCGCGCATGGCGATATCGGTCGAGCCGCCGGCTGGCCATGGCACGATCAGCGTGATCGGCTTGACCGGATATTCCTGCGCCAGCGCAACGCCGCCGACCGCGGTCAGCGCGGCCGCCGCCAGCAAGGTTGTTATCGTCCTGCGGTAAAACATCGTGTCCTCCCTTGGCAGCCTTTGGCTGCGCGATCTTGTTTTGCGGATATGTGACGCTATCGAAGCACACTCGCCGCAAACCGTCTCGTTAAAATGCAAGGCGCATTGCGACCGTTCACCTGACGGAATTTTTGCAGCGCACACATAAATTGGAAAGCGCCTGCAATCGGCAGTTTCCAGGCATCGCCTGCGTTGTGGGCACGCGACCGCATGCAGGCGACACAACGTCGCAAAGAAATTTCCGTCAGATCCGATGCAGCCGCCGGCCAATCGGCAAGCGCATGATGCCGGCATCGCAAGCCTGTATCTCGGCCGCACTTTTCAAGACTTCCAAAGCATCGCGGACGACAAGTTTGCAGCTTCAATCTCGCAGAGTTTCGTGCATAGATGCACCGCGCAGCAGCCGGGCGCGATCCCGAAAAGTTGTTTTCGGACCAGATCGCGTTCAAGCAAGTCTTTCGAACGGACGGCTTTGTTTCCGCAGTGCCGGACAAGGCTTGATCTTCCAAAATGACGTCTCAAGAAGCGAGGAAATGATGGTCAATCGTATGCAGTTCTACATCGACGGCGCGTGGGTCGATCCCGCCGTCAAGAAATCGGTCCCGGTGGTCAATCCGGCGACGGAAGAAGTGATGTACGAGGTTGCTGTCGGCTCGAAAGCCGACGTTGACAAGGCTGTCGCCGCCGCCCGCCGCGCGTTCGAGACCTTTTCGCAGACCAGCCGAGAGGAGCGCGTCGCGCTGCTCGCCAAGATCATCGAGGTCTACAAGGGCCGCATGAAGGATATCGGCGCCGCCGTCTCCGACGAGATGGGCGCACCGCTGCCGATGGCGGAGAAGCTGCAGGCCGGCGCCGGACTTGGTCATCTCGCCTCGACCCTCGATGTTCTGAAGAACTATCACTTCGAGGAAACCATCGGCTCCGCCGTTGTGGTCCGCGAGCCGGTCGGCGTCATCGGCATGATCACGCCGTGGAATTGGCCGCTCAACCAGATCGCCTGCAAGGTCGCGCCCGCGCTCGCAGCCGGCTGCACCATGATCCTGAAGCCATCCGAGTTCACTCCGACCTCGGCTTTGATCTTCGCCGAAATCCTTCATGAAGCCGGCGTGCCGAAGGGCGTGTTCAACCTGATCAACGGCCTCGGTCTCGATGTCGGCGCCGTGATGAGCGAACATCCGGGCATCGACATGATCTCGTTCACCGGCTCGACCCGCGCCGGCATCGACGTCGCCAAGCGCGCCGCCAACACCGTCAAGCGCGTCAGCCAGGAACTCGGCGGCAAATCGCCGAACGTGATCCTCGAAGACGCCGACTTCAACAAGGCCGTCGCCGGCGGCGTCATGCACATGTTCAACAACTCGGGCCAGTCGTGCAACGCACCGTCGCGCATGATCGTGCCGCAAGCCAAGATGAAGGATGTCGCGGCGATCGCGAAAACCATCGCCGACAAGACCAAGGCAGGCGATCCGCGTGGCGAAGGCACCACCATCGGCCCGGTGGTGAACCGCACGCAGTGGGACAAGATCCAGGCGCTGATCCAGAAGGGCATCGACGAAGGCGCGACGCTGGTCGCCGGCGGCCCCGGTCTGCCCGAGGGCGTCAACAAGGGCTTCTATGTGCGCCCGACCATCTTCGCCGATGTGACCAAGGACATGACCATCGCGCGCGAGGAAATCTTCGGACCCGTGCTCGCAATCATGGGCTTCAAGGATGAATCCGAGGCGGTCGAACTCGCCAACGACACGCCGTATGGCCTTGCTGGCTATGTCACGGCGGGCACCGTCGAGCGCGCACGCAAGGTTGGCCGTCTTATTCGCGCCGGCAACGTCAACCTGCAGGGCGTTCCGAACGAGCGCACCGCGCCGTTTGGCGGCTACAAGCAGTCCGGCAATGGCCGCGAGTGGGGCAAGTTCGGTCTCGAGGATTTCCTCGAAGTGAAGGCAATCGCCGGCTTCAACGCCGCGTAAGGCGTCGCCGTGATTGCGAGCGAAGCGAAGCAATCCGGGCTTCAAAAAGATGCTGGATTGCTTCGTCGCTAACGCTCCTCGCAATGACGCGATCTATTCGATAAAAAAACGCCGGCCCCCGAGGCCGGCGTTTTTGATTCAGCCCGGAAAATCCAGCGCTTTCTTCTTGCGCGGCCGTTCCCACACCACGCCCGGAAAACCTTTTAGCGGCCCGAGCGGCGCGCCGGTGTAAATCCACGGCTGCATTTCATCGATGCCGATGTGATAGAGCGGCTCGCGGCCTGTACGGCTCCTGAACAGCGCCCGCGGAATGTTGACCATGTGCCGCGAGCGGCCGCGCTCATAGAACAGCGGCGTGCCGCAGCGCTTGCAGAAACTCCGCGCGGTCTTCGTCGCGTGATCCTCGTAGCGCGTGATGTCATCGTCCCCGGCGGTGATGCGAAATCGCTTGCGCCAGCTTCCCACATAGGTCGCGTAAGCCGCGCCGTGGGCCACACGGCTGGCGCGCGTATGATCGTGCCACGCCCATCGTGCGGGCACGTCGATCTCGAAACGAACCGCGCCGCAAAGACACTGCCCCGACACCTGCGCCGGCTGCGCCAGCGCCCTCCCTTTCACGGACGCCGCGCTCGCAATCCTGCCTATTCTCGTCTTGCTCATGAGGTTGCCGGAGTTTCGTTCGGTCGAGTCTCGTTCAGCCAGGCGAGCATCGCCGCGTTGACCTCGCGCGGGTAGGTGTGGCTGAGATCGTCGATCTCGCGATAGGACACGCGCGCGCCCGCCATGCGCAGCGCCTGCTCGGCTTGCCGCGCCACGTCGATGTGAAACATCCAGTCGAGCGCACCATGCGCCATGTAGATCGGCAAGCCGCGTAGCCTGTCCTTGTCCGCCATCTCCGCCATCAGCGGATGAAACGACGCGGCCACGGGCCCGAGATGAGTGAAAGGCGATTCGGCCTCAAGACCGCTGACGTAGGAGAACGTGCCGCCGTCGCTCATGCCGGTCAGCAACACCTTCGATGAATCGATACTCCACCGCCCGCGCACGAGATCGAGAGTGCGCTTGAGGTTCGGCGTATCGGCGTCGTCGCCCATCAGCGCCCAGGTTGGGCCGACCGCGGTGGGCGCGACGAGAATCGCGCCGTGGCTGCGGGCGTCGCGCAGCCAGCTCCACAGAAACGCGCGTCCGTTGCCGCTGCCGCCGTGAAGTGCGAACACCAGCGGCCACGTGCGATCCGGCGTGTAGTATTCCGGCACATAAATCGAAAAACTGCCGCGGCTGCCGGGCTCGTCGCTCGAATGCGCGATACCCGTGTCGTCGCGTTGGGCGGCGCTGGCGATCTTGTCCTGCAATTCCGCATCGTCGCGCATCGCGGGATCGATGAAAAAACGGCTGATCGCAGGCAGCACTTTCGCCAGAGGATACAGCGCTTCCTGCGCCCGCGAGACGTTACGCAGCGCACGAAACACCGCGACAAGACTGTTCTCCTGCTCGGGAGCGGCCCGCAGCCCATCGAATCCCGCAATCGCCGCGTCGGCCGAGGCGCGGAGCAGTGTCGCGACATTGGCCAGCGGTTCCGGCCAGCGATCGAGCCGCGGCCGCGCGTCGCGCAGCGCATCGTCCGGCGTCCCCGCCATCTCCATCACGGTGCCGAAATCCGGCGGATGCAGGTAGCGGGCGATGAAACCGAGCGCCTCGATCGATTGCAGCAGCGGCGGCACCAGCGCCACGATGTCATCCCGCACGGCATCGTCCATCGTGAGCTCCGCAAATGGGTGTCGGCTACGCGCAGGGCGCGGCGGAATCTTACTTGATCGTCGAACCGGATCGCAACCGGCGGCGACACAGGCAACTGGTGCGCCAGTCACGTCTGTTGCTCTCGCCGAGAGGCTCATGGATATGCACGGGCTGGATTTCGGTGATTGTGATCGCCGTGACATTCATCGCTGCGACGGTTTATCTGGTTCGCAGCGCCATCGGCCGCTGGTGGGGATACAGCATTTTGCTCGCGATCGTCGCGCTGCTATTCAAGCCGCTTTACGAGGTCGTGTCCGGTGACGTCTCGCGCGTCCTGCCCGGCTTGTTCGGGTCGGATGGCCCGGACGGAAAGGACCAGATCATCCTTGCAAGCATCGTCAGCACGATCTTTCTGCCGCCGATCGTGGCGGCGATCCTGATGACTCTCATCAAAGTCGCCACACCGCTGTTGAGCAGGAAGTAAGGCCGCTCCTACTCCTGTACTCCAGCAACCGTTTTGCTGCCGGGCGCGGAAGCTTCATGGCCAGAAATGGGAATTGCATCAACAGCAACGAAACTGTTGGTCACAGGACTTCAGGGAAACCTGCGCTAACAGGTGATCGATGCCGATTCCATTGCAAATCGTTTTTCAGGGCGGGGGAGCAAAGCTCTGCGCCCTAATGGCGGTTTGCTCCGTTCTGGAAGAGCATGAGAGAGACAACAGGATTGTTGTGAACCGGGTTGCAGGCTCTTCGGCTGGCGCCATCGCAGCAGTGATGTTTGCATCAAGCCGTTCAACCGAAGAATACAAGGATCGGCTCAAGAAAATCGCGCCGCGTTATCTCGCAGATCTGAAGGGGGGATTCTTCGGTTTCAAGCGGGTTATTTGGGAAGGAGAGCCTTTTTTTGGAAGCTTTAGCTTAACGGACTTTTTCCGTGATCTTTTTTGTCACGACAATACCTCTCCCAAGCTCCTCAATGAACTACGTATTGAAACCCAAGTCTATGCAACGAACATATATAGCTTGGCCGCGCAACCGGCAGCACCGAGTGATCCCATACCAACCGCTTTATCCCATTCTTGCCGCATCCCCTACGCCTTCGCAGGCTTCAACTCAGACAATCATCTTGTTGACGGAGGATTGGCTCTTAATCTGCCAGTCGATCATATGCGCGACAACGCCAGCGAGTTGGGACATGTGCTGGGCATAAGCTTTCTTTCAAAATTTCCCGAGCGATCGAAGTTCGCCAGCCTGCTTGCTTACACCGGGCAGCTGTTCAATGCCGCCGTTCAAAGCAATGTAAACAGGTCAAGAGCGCTGCTTGGAGAGGCAAACGTCTTCGCCATAGCGACAAGCATCGATACATTCGACTTTGACGAAGCCCTAGATGAAGGTCTTGGCGACAAGTTCGATCTTGTAAGACATCAATTCGCAAGCTGGTTTGAAGCGTGGCTAAGGCATCATCATCCGGCTCCACAGCCGCCCAATGCCTACGTCTACCCTGTTCTCAACAACAGTCCCTTTCCAGGCCCCGTCGTTGAGGAACTCCGGGAGCATTACCGATCCGATAAATTCACTTACGCTCTCTCCATGACAAGCTACGACGCAGCGATTCTTCGCGAGAATGGCAGCTTCACAGGAAAGTATCTGTCGCGTTTCCGCAATCGATATCGGGTTATGCGGAAAACCCACATCCTCAGTTTCGATTTCCAGACAGGAAAAACGGAGGCAACGTTCTCTGATTTCAAGCTGAGAGTCATGGCAATCGATGCCCAAGCTCAACCACTAAAATTCGCAACTCATGTCCAGGAGTTGCAAGCCACCGACAATCTGAGGTCGTTCAGGCTTTATTTGCTGTTTGAATCCGCACTGACGCCCTCGACGGCGCACCAGCCATTTACGGTTGATTGCGCATATGAGGTCGATGACCCGTTCCCGAACCTCAGCACCGGGTCAGAAATTCTGTCATTCACACGGGCTGACGGTGACGCTGATGAAATCACAGTGGTCGCCGCCTTTCCTCGTGAACTGCTTCGAAAAAATCCTAAAAATACCGACATTTCAACTCTGACCCAAGACGCCCTCAAGTCCGCCAATTTTGTAATGGATACCGAAATGGTCTCTTCAGAGGCCATGGAACCCGGTGACTATATTTCTGAGATGGGACTAACAAGCGGCACAGATAAGTATATTTTTGCTGTTCGCCGTGCTAAAAATATCAAGCAGGGCCAAACCATGGGGCTCATGATCGAATGACGATGAGGTATCCAATGATCCTTCGGAAAAACACAACGATTTGAGACCTCCAAGTCGAGAAAAGTTGCTCGACTGGGTAGTGGCGCGCCCGAAGAGATTCGAACTCCTGACCCCCAGATTCGTAGTCTGGTGCTCTATCCAGCTGAGCTACGGGCGCTTTTGCCAAGTCGTTGGTACGTCGTCGTCAAATTCGCGGGAGCGTGAGCCGCCGGATTTGACCCGCAGACGGCGCATGGCGCGGCCCGCGAGAGCGCCATGCCTAACGGCTAAAACATCGATTTGCAAGGACCGCCGGATGCATAAGTTCCGGCAAGAAATGCGCTCTGCCGGATGCCCGTTGGGCCAATTCCGCGCGATCCAGCCCGTGTCTCAGGCCCGCGCGCGCTCCGGGCGCATCTGATGCAGCTCGATCGGCCGATCCGGAATCGAGATGCGGAAGGTCGCGCCGATGGTGCCTTCGACCAGATGAATGTCGCCGCCGTGGGCGCGCACCAGTTCGGCGGCGATGGCAAGACCGAGCCCGGTGCCACCGGCACGATCCGAGCCCTGAAACGCCTCGAACAGATGCTCCCGCGCGCGCGGAGGAACGCCCGGGCCGGTGTCGGAAATCTCCACGATCGCCACGATGCCCTCGCGGCGGCCGGTGACGCGAACCTGCCGCGCGGCGACATGGCCCGCGGGCTGGGCTTCGAGCGCCTGCGCCGCGTTGCGCACCAGATTGAGCAGCACGCGAAACAGATGATCGGGATCGGCATCGATGGTCAGGCCGCGCTCGACCGCGCTGACCCAGGCCACAGGCCCGTCGGACGCGAGGCCGGCGGATTCGCGCACCTCGTTGACAATCGGCTCGAGCAGAACCACGCGGCGATCAGGCGAGGCCTCCTGCGCACGGCCATAGGACAGCGTCGACTGGCACAGCGCGATCGCACGCTCCAGCGTGCGCATCAGTTTCGGCGCGAAGCGCTGCACCTTCGGATCCGCCACCGTGTTGAGCTGGTCGGAGATCAATTGCGACGATGCCAGGATGTTTCGCAGATCGTGATTGATCTTCGACACTGCAAGGCCGAGCGCAGCCAGACGACTCTTCTGGTGCAGCATCGAGTTCAGATCGCGCTGCATGTCCGAGAGTTCGCGTTCGACCACGCCGATCTCGTCGCTGCGCGATGACGGCGTGATGATCTGCGCCGGACTTTCCGGGTCGCGGTGGAACGCGACGACATTCGCGGTCACACGCCGGATGGGCCGCACGAACAGGAAATGCAGCGCCAGATACACCAGCGCCGCCGTGAGAATCGAGATGCCGAGCGACCACAGCAGCACGTTGGCCGAGAAGCGATACATCGCGACCCGCAACGGCTTCTCATCGAGCACGACCTCGATGAACTGACCGCCGGTGCGCGACGGGCCGACCACGCGCATCAGCTCGCTACCCTGTCCGAGCATGACGCGGAATGCATCGACGATGGCGGAGCCGACGCTCATGGTGCGCAGATCGATGTCGTCATTGATCGCGGTCGGCATGTCGGCAATCGCCAGCAGGCGGCGCTGCTGTCCGAGTTTGATCGCAACCGTGCGTGCGCCGATGCTCTCCAGCAATTGCTTGGCGAGCGAATCCGGCACCGCGCCGCTTGGCGCGGCATCGAGCACCAGCGCAGCGGTGTTGGCGGCGGCGAGGCGATCGTTCAGCCAGTTCATGCGGAAGTTGGCGATGGATGGAACGTAGATCAGGATTTCCGCGATCATCACCAGCGGAATGGTGAGCAACAGCAGCTTGCCGGACAGACCAAGGGGGCGCGCGAAAAAACCCTGCCGGACCGGCGTGGAAACCGGATTGTCCTGAAGTCCAGTTGGAGGCTTCGCCGCCGACATCCCGATCGCCTGCTCCCGAATCCTTATTCCCGAATGTCCCGCGAGATGCCATGCCAGCGTCACCGCACCCTCAGGGACATGGGCACTGCGGCCGGTCCCTGAAAGACCCCGGCGACGTTCTGGCGCGGCCTAATTCTGTATACGGAACAACCCGTTCCGGCGTTTCTTCCCAACGCCCTGAAATTACGGGCCAAGATTGACGAAAACAGGCCGCTCCCGTATAAGCCGCGCCAACTGTCCACGATGGCCCGGCTCGACCGGGCCGGCTTGTTTTAGGCCGCGCGCATCGGGACTTAACCTCATTCTTTGGCGTATTGCCTCGGCGTATTGCCCAGCGGAGACCAGCCGTGAAGCGGACCTATCAACCCAGCAAACTGGTGCGCAAGCGCCGTCACGGCTATCGCGCGCGTCAAGCCACCGCAGGCGGCCGCAAGGTTCTGGCTGCCCGCCGCTCGCGCGGCCGCAAGAAACTCAGCGCCTGATCCGCCCGGCCCGAGACCTCAGCAAAGATCCGGCTCGCATCATGGAACGGCTCAGGCAACGGGCGGACTTCCTCGCCGTTGCCAATGGCGCGCGGTTGGCGAGCCCTGCTTTCGTGGTCCAGCGCCTGCCGCGCGACGATCGCGGCCCGGTCCGGATCGGTTTCACTGTTTCACGCAAAGTCGGCACCGCGACGGAACGCAATCGTGTCCGCCGCCGGTTGCGCGAACTGGTCAAACGGCTTGACCCGGCACGGATGCGCCCGCACAGCGACTATGTGCTGGTCGGACGGCGCACCGCGCTTCACCGCGATTTCGCAACAATGCTGAACGATCTCCAGGCGACACTTGACCGCCTCGAAAAGGCGCGCATGGAGCGAGATAAAGCCACCAGCCAGCCTGCGCCCGGCGCTGCCTGACATGACACCTGACCGACGAGACCTGAACAATGACCGATAATCGCAACACCATTCTCGCGGTCCTGCTGTCCGGCATCGTGCTGATCGGCTGGCAGTATTTCTACAACATTCCGGCGATGGAAAAGCAGCGCGCCGCGCAGCAGCAAAGCGCGACGAACCAGATGGCCCCGCCGGCCACGCAGCCGTCGCAGACTCCTGGGTCGCAAACCGCAGGATCGCAGCCGCCGCAGGCCGGCACGACACCGCAGCCCGCGCCGGGCGCGCAA
Source organism: Hyphomicrobiales bacterium (assembly GCA_021732215.1). Classification (GTDB taxonomy): domain Bacteria; phylum Pseudomonadota; class Alphaproteobacteria; order Rhizobiales; family Xanthobacteraceae; genus SG-bin9. Next base: position 139,347 of record JAKFVL010000006.1, on the reverse strand, counting down.
CCGGCGCCGGGTTCGCAGCCTGCCGCATCCACGATCATTCCGCGCGCTACCGCGCTCGCCAGCAGCCCGCGCATCAAGATCGAGACGCCGAAGGTCAGCGGCAGCATCGCGCTGAAGGGCGGCCGCATCGACGACGTGTCGCTGGTGCAGTATCGCGAGACCGTCGATCCGAAATCGCCGGCGATCGTTCTGCTGGCTCCAAGCGGCACCGAAAATCCGTTCTATGCGGAGTTCGGCTGGGTCGCCGCGTCCGGCTCTAACGTCAAGATTCCTGACCAGAATACTGTCTGGGCGCAGGAAGGCTCCGGCGCGCTCGCGCCCGAAAAGCCCGTGACGCTGGTGTGGAACAACGGCGAGGGCCTCGCCTTCAAGCGAACCATCGCTGTCGATCAGAATTACCTCTTCACGCTGAAGGACGAAGTGACGAACACCGGCAATGCACCGGCGACGCTCTATCCCTATGCGCTGATTTCGCGCCACGGCAAGCAGGTGGTGTCCGGCTACTACATCCTGCACGAAGGTCTTGTCGGCGTGCTCGGCGAGCAGGGCCTGCAGGAGTACAGCTACAGCAAGATCGACGAGGACAAGCGCAAGGAGTTCAAGGTCACCAACGCCTGGCTTGGCATCACCGACAAGTACTGGGCCGCGACGCTGCTGCCCGACACCAGTGCGAAGCTCGATGCGCGCTATTCGTCCAATCTCGTAGGCAACCTGCGCACCTACCAGACCGACTATCTGCTCGACCCGCAAACCGTTGCGATCGGCGGCACCGGCGTCGCCAGCGCGCGACTGTTCGCCGGCGCCAAGGAAAACTCGCTGATCGACGCCTACGACAAGCAGCTCAAGCTCAACCGGTTCGAACTCCTGATCGACTGGGGCTGGTTCTATTTCATCACCAAGCCGATGTTCTGGATGATCGACTGGTTCTTCCGCCTGTTCGGCAACTTCGGCATCGCGATTCTGGCAGTGACGGTGCTGGTAAAGCTCGTGTTCTTCCCGCTCGCCAACAAGTCCTACGCCTCGATGGCGAAAATGAAGGCCGTGCAGCCGCAACTTATGGCGCTGAAGGACCGCTATCCCGATGACAAGGTCAAACAGCAACAAGAGATGATGGAGATCTACAAGAAGGAGAAGATCAATCCGATTGCGGGTTGTCTGCCGATCCTGATTCAGATCCCGGTTTTCTTCTCGCTCTACAAGGTGCTGTTCGTCACCATCGAAATGCGGCACGCGCCGTTCTTCGGCTGGATCAAGGATTTGTCCGCTCAGGACCCGACCACCATCTTCAACCTGTTCGGCCTGATCCCGTGGGATCCGATGTCGCTCGGCACGATCGTCGGCCCGTATTTCATGCTCGGCGTCTGGCCGATCATCATGGGCGTCACGATGTGGGTGCAGATGAAGCTCAACCCAGCGCCGCCGGATCCGACGCAGAAGATGATCTTCGACTGGATGCCGCTGATCTTCACCTTCATGCTGGCGTCGTTCCCGGCCGGTCTCGTGATCTACTGGGCGTGGAACAACCTGCTCTCGGTGCTGCAGCAGGGTTTCATCATGAACAAGCACGGCGCCAAGATCGAGTTGTTCGACAACATCAAGTCGAGCTTCCCGGCCAAGAAGCCCGAAGCGAAAAACGCGAAGGCGGCAAAGGCGAAGCCCGCCGTCAAGCAGGACAATGCTCCGGCCACGGATGAGGCGAAAGCCGCGACCACCGAAGTGTCCGCGGCGGAGCTTGAAAAGCTGGATGCGACCATCGCCCAGACATCGAAGATGGACGCGACGCCCGAGGCCGGCAGCGAGTCCAAGCCGGAAGCCGCCAAAACTGACACGGCCAAAGCCGATATGGCCAAATCCGATATGGCAAAGACCGAGACACCCAAGCCCGAGCCCGGGCTTGGCAATCCAAATCTCGGCAATCCAAGCCTTGAAGGCAAAACCTGAAACCGCTTCTGAGGCCCGCTTGCGGGCCTCATTTTTTCTGCACCTTGCAATTGTCGCCGCGATCGCGGTCGAGGACCGAACCGATGAGCTCCGGCACCGGAACAGCCGATATCGATCCCGAACTGATCGAGCAAGGCCGCCGGCTGTTCGCGGGCGACTGGCAGTTCATCTGGGCTGCACCGACGATCGCGGTGCTGCCGCCGATGGCCGGGCTCGAAGTCGCGTTTGCCGGGCGCTCGAACGTCGGCAAATCCAGCCTCATCAATGCACTGACCGGCCGCAATGCGCTGGCGCGCACCTCGCATACACCCGGCCGCACGCAGGAACTGATCTTCTTCGAGGGACCGAAAGACGCAAACTTCCGCCTCGTCGACATGCCCGGCTATGGTTATGCGTCCGCGCCCAAGACGAAAATTCTCGCCTGGACCTCGCTGATCCACGACTTCCTGCGTGGCCGCGCCAGTCTGGCTCGCGTCTACGTTCTGATCGACGCGCGGCATGGACTGAAGGATGTCGATAGCGACGTGATGAAAACGCTCGATGCGGCGGCGGTAAGCTATCAGGTGGTGCTGACCAAGGCTGATCAGGTGAAGGCCGCGACACTGCAAGAGCATCTCGAAGCCACGCAGGCGGCGCTTGCCAAACATCCGGCGGCCTTTCCGGACATTCTCTTCACGTCCTCGCGAACCGGGGACGGCATGCCGCAATTGCGCGCGGCGATGGTTCAGTTGCTGAGGGAGCGTGGAGCAGCATGACGCCGAACCCCGCGTTTCGTATTCTCGCCTGCTTCGCCGGGCTGATGGGCGCCATCGGCATGGCGTTCGCGGCTGCCGCTGCGCATCAGGGCGACGCAGCCGCGCGACTTGGTCCAGCGTCCACCATGCTGCTGTTTCACGCCTGTGCCGTACTCGGCGCCGCCGCACTTGCCGGATCGGCCATCATCCACCGGCGGCTCGGGCTGATCGCGGCTTTCGCTTTCGTCCTCGGCACGGCGCTTTTCTCGGGCGACCTCGCCATGCGTCACTATGCCGGCCGTGCCCTGTTCGCCATGGCCGCGCCGTCTGGCGGCACGCTGTTGATCGTGGCCTGGCTGACGGTCGCGCTGGCTGGCGTCTGGCCCGGCCGCAAAGTCCCTTAAAAGCTGGCGTCATGAAGCTGTTTCCACTTCGGCGGAAAATGCTCTATTAACCCGCCCGCACGAGGCTAGTGGAGTGGATTTGACATTCGCTAGCCACCGAGCTGCAGACGCGCGATGCGAATGTCAAATCCGAAACTCCACTAGCAATTATTATTTGCTGGTGGTCCTTTGATTCTAACATTCGCAAAGACGCCAGCCGAAACAAGATGCGAATGTTAGAATCGGACCGCTAGAAACGAAAGCAACTCCATGGCCGACGCGACCAACATCAGCCCGCTGGATCAGGCGCGCATCCTCTCCGAAGCGCTGCCGCATATGCAGCGTTACGACGAGGAAACCATCGTCATCAAGTATGGCGGGCACGCCATGGGCGCGGAAAATCTGGCCAAGCAATTCGCCCGCGACATCGTGCTGATGGAGCAGACCGCGATCAACCCGGTGGTGGTGCACGGCGGCGGTCCGCAGATCGCCACCATGCTGCAGCGGCTCGGCATCAAATCCGAGTTCGCGCAAGGGCTGCGCATCACCGACGCCGCCACCATCGAGATCGTCGAGATGGTGCTGGCCGGATCGATCAACAAACAGCTCGTCGGCTACATCAACGAAGCCGGCGGCAAAGCCGTCGGGCTGTGCGGCAAGGACGGCAACATGGTGATGGCCTCGAAGGCCAACCGCACAGTCGTCGATCCGGGCTCCAACATCGAAAAGGTGGTCGATCTCGGATTCGTCGGCGAGCCCGAGAAGGTCGATCTCACGCTGCTCAACCAGTTGATCGGCCACGAACTGATTCCGGTGCTCGCTCCGCTTGCCACTTCTGTCTCGGGACAAACGTTCAACGTCAACGCGGACACGTTTGCTGGCGCGGTCGCAGGCGCGCTGAAGGCCAAGCGCCTGCTGCTGCTCACCGACGTGCCCGGCGTGCTCGATAAATCGAAGAAACTGATTCCCGAACTGTCGATCAAGGACGCGCGCAAGCTGATCGCCGATGGTACGATATCGGGCGGCATGATTCCCAAGGTGGAAACCTGCATCTATTCGCTGGAAGCCGGCGTGGAAGGCGTGGTTATCATCGATGGCAAGACGCCGCATGCGGTGCTGCTCGAACTGTTCACCGACCAGGGCACAGGTACGCTGATTCACAAGTGATCAAGGGACTCACCATCTCCGTCGGCGTCATGGCCGGACTTGTTCCGGCCATCCACGTCTTGATCACAACTTTTGGCAGGAACGTGGATGCCCGGGTCAAGCCCGGGCATGACGATCAGAGAACAACGGCGCGCGCTCACTTCACGCTACCCGTTGCTGTTGTCTTGCTTCTGACGTCGTTTGTTCCGGCCGAGGCCGATCTGAAGCTCTGCAACCGCATGAGCTATGTGGTCGAAGCCGCCATCGGGATCGACAGCGCCAACACCACCGCGACGCGCGGCTGGTTCCGGATCGACCCGGCGCAATGCCGCGTCGTCATTCAAGGCACGCTGGCGGCCGACCGCCTGATGCTCAATGCGCGCGCGCTGTCGATCTATGGCACGACGCCATTGCAGCAGAACGGCCAGCACACGCTCTGCACCGCGCCCGACAACTTCACCATCGCCGCCGCGCGCCAGTGCCGCAGCGGCCAGACACCGGCGCCGTTCACCGAGATCAAGCCGACCGCGACAGCCGACGGCCACCTCGTCGCTTATCTCGCCGAGGACAATGAGTATGACGACGAACAGGCACGCCTCGCCGCAACTCAGCGGCTGCTGGTGATCGCGGGTTACGACGCAGCGCCGATCGACGGCGTCGATGGACCGAAAACGCAAGGCGCGCTCGCGGCATTCCTGAAAAGCAGGAATTTGCCCACGGAGACGACGCAGTCGCCGAATTTCTTCGACACCATGATCAAGGCCGTGCAGACGCCGTCCAGCGGCAACCTCTCCTGGTGCAACGAGACGCCGCACGCGGTGATGGCGGCGATCGCAACCGACGACGGCAAGACGGTCGTTAGCCGCGGCTGGTACCGTATCGAACCGCGCAAATGCCTCAGTCCGGATGTGGCCGGTCAGCCGAAACGCATCTTCAGCTTCGCCGAGGCGGTCGATGCCGACGGACGACCCGTGAAACTTTCGCCGACCAGAGTTCTGAGCTGGGGCGGCACCACCACGCTCTGCACCCGCGAATCCAAATTCGAATTCAGCGAGCAGGGCGATTGCTCTTCGCGCGGACTTGCCGCGACCGGCTTTGCGGTCATCGACATCAACGCCGCCAACAAAACCATCCGGCTGACGGCGCCGTGACAAATTGAGCCCCTTACCCGACCCCTCGCATCCGTTCGGGATCACCCTCTCCCCGCATGCGGGGAGAGGGAAGAGCAGCGCGGAGCGCTGCGAAGGGTGAGGAGCAACAACGAGAAGATGCTGAATGGAAAAGACCAAACGCTCCTTCGCCCATATCGACACCTGGGTGTTCGATCTCGACAACACGCTGTACCCGCATCACGTCAACCTGTGGCAGCAGGTGGATATGCGGATTCGCGAGTACGTCTCGCGCTTCTTCAACATCTCGCACGACGAGGCGTTCAAGATTCAGAAGGACTATTACCGCGACTACGGCACCACCATGCGCGGCATGATGACGAAGCACGGCATCAGCGCCGACCACTACCTCGCCTATGTGCACCAGATCGATCATTCGCCGCTCGAGCCCAACCCGCAGCTTGGCGCCGCGATCGGGGCGTTACCTGGACGCAAGCTGATCCTGACCAACGGCACCGTCGCGCATGCATCCAAGGTGCTGGAGCGGCTCGGAATCCATGATCGCTTTGAAGCGGTTTTCGACATCATCGCCGCCGAGCTTGAACCGAAGCCCGCACTGCAAACCTACCGCCGCTTTCTCGACGCCCATGGCGTCGATCCGGCAAACGCCGCGATGTTCGAGGACCTCGCGCGCAATCTCAACGTTCCGCACGATCTCGGAATGACCACCGTGCTGGTGGTGCCGGACGGCAGCAAGGACGTGGTGCGCGAGGCGTGGGAGCTGGAAGGCCGCGACGCCGCGCATGTGGATTGGGTCACCGACGATCTGGCCGGGTTTCTCAGCGGTGTGATTGGTCGTCCCCGCGAAGGCGCGGACCCATAGCCACCGGCTTCGCATTGACCCTGGTAAGGCTCGACCTGTCGAATCATGCCATCAGCGTGTATGGATCCCCGCTTTCGCGGGGCCGACAAACCTTGACTCTCCCCCGTCAAATCCCGACAAAAGCCTCGCAAAAATCAATCTTTCTCCGCAGGAAAACACGATGTCCCTCTCGAGCCTTGAGTCCACCGTCAACACGGCCTTCGACGCGCGCGATACCATCAGCGCTGCAACCAAGGGCGAGGCGCGCGAGGCGGTCGATCAAGCGCTCGAACTGCTGGACAAGGGCGAAGCGCGCGTCGCCGAGCGCGAGGCCAGCGGCAAGTGGAAGGTCAATCAGTGGCTCAAGAAAGCCGTGCTGCTGTCGTTCCGTCTCAACGACATGAGTGCGATCGCGGGCGGCCCGGGCGCGGCGAATTGGTGGGACAAGGTGCCGTCGAAGTTTGACGGCTGGGGCGAGAACCGTTTTCGCGCCGCCGGCTTTCGCGCGGTGCCGGGCGCGATCGTGCGCCGCTCGGCGTTCATTGCCAAGAATGTGGTGCTGATGCCATCGTTCGTGAACCTCGGCGCCTATGTCGATGAAGCGACCATGGTCGATACATGGTCCACGGTCGGCTCCTGCGCGCAGATCGGCAAGCGCGTGCACATCTCCGGCGGCGTCGGCATTGGCGGCGTGCTCGAGCCGCTGCAGGCCGAGCCCGTCATCATCGAGGACGACTGCTTCATCGGCGCGCGTTCGGAAGTTGCCGAAGGCGTGATCGTGCGCAAGGGCGCGGTGCTGTCGATGGGTGTGTTCCTCGGCGCATCGACCAAGATCGTCGATCGTGCGACTGGTGAAATCTTTATCGGCGAAGTGCCCGAGTACGCTGTCGTCGTTCCGGGCGCTCTGCCCGGCAAGCCGCTGAATGACGGCTCACCCGGACCATCGACAGCCTGTGCGGTGATCGTCAAGCGCGTCGACGAGCGTACGCGCGCCAAGACCAGCATCAACGAGCTGCTGCGGGATTGAGGTCGTACTTGGATGACAATCGGCTTTAGCTGAAGGCCAATTAGATTGACCGTATCCCGCTTGGCTGGGAGATCCCGATTGATTTAAGATATATACCGATTGAAACGCCGAGCGAAACCACAGACTCTCCCAGCCATTTCCAAAAAATTACGCTTAGTATGATATTGGATACAGCCGTAACGAGAATAAGAGCATCGGTAGACTCTGAGCGCGGCAACGTGTTTTCATGCACTTCAGGCGATCTGAAGCTCATTATGATGGCGAGCAGAGGAGGGATAATAAGGATTGGAAACAAGGCGAGAGTCCACAACAATGCTTTTCGATCATTGAGCCGCTCCTGTAGGCGACCTACTTGATATGCAATTTCTACTTTCAGTCGACCCAATAAACTTTCAACCGCAACCAACCCGCCGCATGACTGGCACGAGACAGAACCCTTACTCAGTGCTGAGCCGCAACTCGGACAATTTCGCAAGGCTGAATTTGATGGCAACTTGCTCACACGGCTTGTCCGGACTGCAATCTTCGCAGGTAACGTAAATTCATGTCTTTAGCTGTGGCGTAAGCATCGACCATTGACCAAATCCAAACAATCCAGCCAAGCAAAACTACCCACAACGCAATGGTCGCAAGCAGCATCAGGACGCCTTTACCCACGCGGCCACAATACATTTGACCAGCGCCGGAGATCAGTAGTGACAAAAGTAAGGCTACTCCCGGTGACTTTGGACCAAATGCTCCCCCATCATCTACAAACATCGCAGATTGGGGCATGATCTGGTTTGTAACTTGTACTACCGTCGCTCCAGCAGCCGCAGAAACCGGAGCCGGTGCCTGAATCTGTTGTTTCGCAGGCCTGAAAAGCGACGACAATCGCCGATCTTCAGAGGCATGAAGCCAGCTTTCCGTACCAAGCAGCAGAACCTGAGTTCCGCCGTCAATGCGGCCTTCCTTCAAAAAATCGCTTAGACGGTGGCCCGTGTACGGACCATAGGTTTCTCCATCAATATGGATATGCCACTCATTGTCCAATGGGTGAGGAGGGTCTGAGCGACGGTCTGGTAACCGCGGCTGGCCAGCACCCAGCGGACGGCTCGATGGAAGATCGCTCATCTATGATCTCGGTTGCAAATGCTTTGTGCTAGAAACTCCGACAAGATAGGTCAGAGCCATTCAATAGAGAACAATAGGACTTGACTCATGGCCGAAGCCGCCGATCCCGTTGCCATTACTCGCGATCTGATCCGCTGCCCGTCGGTGACACCAGCGGATGCGGGCGCGCTCGGCGTGCTTGAAACGCTGCTGAAGGCCGCGGGCTTCGACGTACATCGCGTCACCTTTTCCGAGCCCGGCGCGGCCGACATCGACAACCTCTATGCGCGGATCGGAACGGGCGCGCCCAACCTCTGCTTCGCCGGTCACACGGATGTGGTGCCTGCGGGCGACGAAGCGGCATGGACTCATGCGCCGTTCTCGGGCGACGTCAAGGACGGCTTTCTCTATGGCCGCGGCGCGGTCGATATGAAGGGCGGCATCGGCTGCGCTGTAGCCGCCGCGCTCGACTACCTTGCAGCCAATGGCGGCAAGCCGCGAGCCGATGGTAAAGGCTCCATTTCGTTTCTCATCACCGGCGACGAGGAAGACATTGCCGTCAACGGCACGATCAAGCTGTTGCAGTGGATCGCGGAGCGCGGCGAGACACTCGATCATTGCGTGCTCGGCGAACCCAGCAACGTCGATGCGATGGGCGACTGCATCAAGGTCGGCCGCCGCGGTTCGCTGAACGGCCTGCTCACGGTCGAGGGCGTGCAGGGCCACGCCGCCTACCCGCACCGCGCGATGAATCCGATCCCGCACATGGCGCAGCTCATCACCGCGCTGCTCGCCGACCCGCTCGACAAGGGCAACGCGCATTTTCAGGCGTCGAACCTCGAATTCACCTCAGTCGATGTCGGCAACAAGACGAGCAACGTGATTCCGGCGCAGGTGAAGGCCAAGTTCAACATCCGCTACAACGACATTCACACCGAGGATTCGCTGAAGGCGCTGGTCGAAGGCCGCATGACCAGGGCGATGGGCAATCACATCAAGGCGCATATCGCCTGGGAGCCGTCGAATGCGAAATCGTTCATCACCAAACCCGGCCAGTTCACCGATCTGGTCGTCGCCGCGATCGAAGCGGAAACCGGCCGCAAGCCGGACCTCAACACCGGCGGCGGAACTTCCGATGCGCGTTTCATCACCAATTATTGCCCGGTGATCGAATTCGGCCTCGTCGGGCGCAGCATGCACGCGGTCGATGAGCGCACGCCGGTCGCCGACCTCGAAAGCCTGACGAAGATCTATCGCGGCATTCTCGACCGGTATTTTGCATGAGCGGCAAGATTCTCGTCCTCACCGCGCTGGACGATGAACTGAAGAAGTCGCGCGCACCTGACAATGTCGAGGTGATCTACACCGGCGTCGGCAAGGTCAACGCAGCCAGTGCCGCGACGCTGGCGCTGCTGGTGATGCGGCCGTCGCTTGTGATCAATTACGGAACGGCAGGCTCGCTCAATCCGTCCGTTCATGGGCTTGTCGAAGTGTCGCGCGTGGTTCAGCGCGACATGATGGCGATGCCGCTGGCGCCGCGCGGCCGCACGCCCTATTCGCCGGAATTCGATCATTTCGCTTCGGGGCAGGATGGCGTCACTTGCGGCACCGGCGACAGCTTCGTCACCGCGTCCGATCCGTGGATGACCGAACAAAAAATCGACATCGTTGACATGGAGCTGTTCGCGATCGCGCATGTCTGTGTGCGCCATAGCATTCCGTGGCGCGCATTCAAGTTCGTCAGCGATTCCGCGGACAGCGACGCCGCCGATCACTGGCAGGAGAACGTCGCCAAGGGCGAAGAGCTGTTTTGGGAATTGATGAAGACGCTCAGCGCCTCGTCGATCTAGTAATCCACCCGCTCCAGATAGAGCCCGTCCGGCGGCGCGACGGGACCGCAAGCGGCGCGGTTGCGCGCGGCAAGTGCTCCGGCCAAATCGTCAGGCGTCCAGCGGCCCGAACCGACCCACACCAATGAGCCGACCATCGAGCGGACCTGACTGTGCAGATACGAGCGCGCCGAGGTCACGACATCGATCGCGTCGCCATTGCGAATGACGTCGAGCTGATCGAGCGTCTTCTCCGGCGACCTGGCCTGACACTCGGTGTCGCGAAACGTCGTGAAGTCGTGTTTGCCGATCAGGCGCTGAGCCGCTTGGTGCATGGCATCGCTATCGAGTGTCTGCGGCACGCGCCAGGCATGCCCCGCATCAACCGCGAGGTTGGAGCGGCGATTGACGATGCGATAGCGATAGTGCCGCTTGATCGCCGAAAAGCGCGCCTCGAACGTATCCGGCACGATTTCGGCCGAAAGGATGCCGATCGGATGCGGACGGATGTGTGCGTTGAGCCCGTCGCGCAGACGGCCTGGTGCAAAGGTTTTCGTCAGGTCCACATGAGCGACCTGCCCCAGCGCATGAACGCCGGCGTCCGTGCGTCCCGCACCGTGCACGCGCGCATCCTCGCCGCTGATTGCCTTCACCGCAGCTTCGAGCGCGCCCTGTACCGACGGCAGGGTGTCCTGTACCTGCCAGCCGAAAAACGGCGTGCCATCGTACTCGATGGTGAGCTTGTAGCGCGGCATCAGAGCTTGATCCCGAAAAGTGGATACCGGTTTTCGGACAGGATCATGCTCAAGACAATACTAGCGGTGGTTTGAGGGGCGTGCCGCGCAGGAATTCATCAGCTTGCATCGGCTGCTTTCCGGTCCGCTGCATTTCGACGATACGGATCGCGCCCTCACCGCACGCGATCGTCAGCTTGTCGTCGAGCAGAGCGCCCGGCGCGCCGGAGCCACTTGCAAGCGCGCAGCGCAGGATTTTCACGCGGACCTGCTCGCCGCCGATCGGAAGCTCGCACCATGCGCCGGGAAACGGCGACAGGCCATGGCAATGCCGCAGCACCTCGCGCGCCGGCTTCGCCCAGTCAATGCGCGCTTCCTGCTTGTCGATCTTCGCGGCATAGGTGATGCCAGCTTCGCTCTGTCTGGTGAGTTGCAGTTGCCCCCGCTCCAGCGCGCCGATCGCCCGCACCGTCAGGTCCGCACCGATCCGCGACAGGCGATCGTGCAATTCGCGCGTCGTCATTGAGTCCGTGATCGGCAGCCGCTCGGCCATCGCGACGTCGCCGGTGTCGAGGCCGGCATCCATCTTCATGACCATCACGCCGCTCTCGGCGTCGCCCGCCATGATCGCGCGGTTGAGCGGCGCCGCGCCACGCCAGCGCGGCAGCAGCGAGGCATGCAGATTGAAGCAACCGAGCGGCGGCACATCGAGGATCGCCTGCGGCAGGATCATGCCATAGGCGACGACGACGGCGGCATCGGCATCGAACGCACGCATCTCGGCCTCGGCATCCGGTGTCCTCAATGTCTTCGGCGTCAGCACCGACACGCCGAGCCGGCGCGCTTCGACCTCCACCGGCGACGCCTGCAGCTTCATGCCGCGTCCGGCCGGCTTCGGCTCGCGCGTGTACACCGCCGCAATCTCGTGGCCGTGGCCCGCGAGTTCGAGCAGCGTCGGCACCGCGAAATCCGGCGTGCCCATGAAGATCAGACGAAGCGGCATGACAAGATTCAGGCTTTCCTATCGCAACAGCGCTTCTAGCTGTCATGGCCGGGCTTGTCCCGGCCATCCACGCCTTGCTCACCAACAGTACCCTAAGACGTGGATGCCCGGCACAAGGCCGGGCATGACGAAGAAGAGCTTCGTTACGCTTATTTTTCCGACAGCTTGGCGGCCTTGGTGAATTTCTTCAGCACCCGGTCGCGCTTCAGCTTCGAGAGATAATCCACGAACAGCTTGCCGTTGAGATGGTCGATCTCGTGCTGGATGCAGGTCGCGTACAGCCCCTCGGCATCTTCCTCGTGCATCTTGCCGTCGAGGTCCATGAAGCGCACGCGCACCCGCGCCGGCCGCTCGACCTCCTCGTAGTACTCCGGGATCGACAGGCAGCCCTCCTCGTATGTCGAGGTTTCTTCCGACGATGACAGAATCTCCGGATTGATGAAAACCCGCGGGTCCGTACCGTCTTCCTTCTTGGCTATATCCATCGTGATCAGCCGGATCGGCTCCGCGACCTGAATGGCCGCAAGCCCGATACCCGGCGCATCGTACATGGTCTCGAACATATCCGCGGCGAGCGCGCGTATCTCCGGCGTGACTTTTTCAATCGGCCTGGACACAAGCCGCAGTTGCTTGTCCGGCAGAACGATGATCTCGCGAATGGCCATGTCGCGCGATGTAATAGGCGCGCGGGAACGGGTCAATTGCCGTGTTCCGCAGCCGATTGCCGGGCGTTAACCGGCGGTTAACCATGAAAATTAGCCTTGCGTTAACCATAAATGTTCCCTCTTCGTTCGCATTGGGTAGCGAATCGGCTACAAGCAGTGGATGCAGGACATTCTTTTCACCATGGGCGACGTTACCGTCACCGTCGCCGCAGCGCTGATCGCCTTCGGCGCGCTGGCGCTGATCCTTCTTCTTTCGATCGCCATCGTGATTGCGCGCGGCGGCCGGGCGAACGAAAGCGCGGCGGCGGCACAGGTGATGCGTACGCAGGAACTGGAACTGCGGCTCGCCGACATGTTGCGTGCGCAGTCAGAAACCTCCGGCCGGATGCAGGAAATGGGCGCGGCGCTGGCCGGCCGTCAATCTGACATGGCGCGCGCAGTCAGCGAACGCCTCGACGCCGTGCATCATCGCGTCGGCCAGTCGATGGAGCAGACCACCCGCAACACGATGGAAAGCCTGAGCGTCCTGCATGAGCGGCTCGGCATCATCGACAGCGCGCACAAGAATCTCACTGATCTGACCACGCAGGTGACAACGCTGCGCGACGTGCTCGCCAACAAGCAGTCGCGCGGCGCGTTCGGTCAGGCACGGATGGAATCCATCGTGCAGGACGGCATGCCGAAGGGCTCCTACGCATTTCAGTACACGCTGAACAACGGCAAACGCCCGGATTGCGTGGTGTTTCTGCCGGATCAGCGGCCGCTGTGCATAGATGCGAAATTTCCGCTGGAAGCGATCACGGCGCTGCATGCGGCAAGATCGGACGAAGAGAAGAAAGCCGCGGCGCAGCGCATGCGCCTCGACGTGACGCGGCACATCGCCGACATCGCTGACAAGTATCTGATCGCGGGCGAGACGCAGGAAACCGCGCTGATGTTCGTGCCGTCGGAATCGGTCTACGCGGAAATTCACGACGGTTTCGACGACATCATCCAGAAGGCCTATCGCGCCCGTGTGGTGCTGGTCTCGCCCTCCCTCTTGATGCTTGCGATCCAGGTGATGCAGCAGATCCTGAAAGACGCGCGGATGCGCGATGCGGCCGATCAGGTGCGCACCGAAGTCATGAACATGATGGGCGACATCGAGCTATTGCGCGATCGCGTCAGCAAGCTCGGACGCCATTTCGAGCAGGTCAACGAGGATGTGCGCCAGGTGCTGATCTCGGTCGGCAAGATCGGCAAGCGCGCGGCAAAGATCGAGGAGCTCGATTTCGATGTCGCGGAAGCCCCTGCCGAAGTCCTTGCGAATGCGCCGCGCGGAAAGGCCGCGCCCGCGACCGAGCTGTTCCCGCCGCAATTCGCCCGCAAGATGCAGGCGGGGGAATAGCACCTCTTTCGTCTGGCACGCTCCGAATCTGCTACCAACGCGGCCATGACCACTCCCGACGCTACAACGACGCCGCAAGACAAATCTGCCGCCCGCGCATCGTGGCGCGAGGCGATGGCGGTGTATCTGCAGCCGCGCGTGCTGATCGTGCTGTTCCTCGGCTTTTCGTCCGGCCTGCCGCTGGCGCTGTCCGGCTCGACGCTGCTGGTGTGGATGCGCGAGTCCGGCGTCGATCTCGGCACCATCGGGCTGTTCGCCCTGGTCGGCACGCCCTACACGCTGAAGTTTCTCTGGGCGCCGCTGGCCGATGCGCTCAACGTGCCGCTGCTGACGCGCGCATTCGGCCGCCGCCGCGGCTGGCTGGTGTTCGCGCAACTGCTGCTGATCGCGGCGATTGTACTGCTCGCCTTCACTGATCCCGCGCGCTCGCCGTTCTATGTAGCGCTTGGCGCGCTGCTGGTGGCGGCTGCTTCGGCGACGCAGGATATCGTGGTCGATGCGTTTCGCGTCGAGAGCCTCTCCGAGAACGAGCAGGCCGCCGGCATGGCCGCTTATGTCGCCGCCTATCGCGTCGGCCTGCTGATCTCGACCGCGGGTGTGCTGTTTCTGGTCAGCGGTTTTGAGGCGTGGGGTTCGGCGAAGCCTAACGCCTGGACGTGGGGCTACCTCGTGATGGCAGCAATGGTGCTGCTGGGCACCGCGGCTGCATTGCTTGCGACCGAACCGGAGCAATCGAAGCAAGCGGCGGAAGCGACGCGCGGCGAAAGCAGCTTCACCCGCGTCGTCAATGCCGCGGTCGGCGCATTCACGGAATTCCTCACGCGCAAGGACGTCATGGCGATCCTGGCCTTCGTGATCTTCTACAAGTTCACCGATGCATTCTCCGGCACCATGACCGCGCCGTTCGTCATCGACCTCGGCTTCACACGCAACGACTATGCCGCGATCGTGAAGGGCGTGGGCCTCGCCGCCACGCTGATCGGGGGCTTTGCCGGCGGTTTTCTCGCCCGCGCATGGTCGCTGGAAGCCTGCCTGTGGACCGGCGGAATCCTGCAAGCGGTCTCGAATCTCGCGTTCGCGTGGCTGGCGTTTGTCGGCGTCAATCAATGGGCGCTGGCGCTGGCGATCACCGTGGAAAATTTCACCGGCGCCATCGGCACGGTGATCTTCGTCGCGTATCTGTCGTCGCTGTGCCAGAGCCCGCTTCATACCGCCACGCAGTACGCGCTGCTCACGGCCTTCGCGGCCATCGGCAGAACTTACCTGTCGTCAGGGGCCGGCTTCGTCGCGCAAGCCACCGGCTGGCCGCTGTTCTTCATCCTGAGCGTGCTCGTGGCGATTCCAAGCCTGATGCTGCTGGCTTGGCTGCAGCATCGCGGGCATTTCGCGGAGTTGAGACGCGCTGCTGGTTAGTTCACGACACTCCACTGCGACACAATCGCATCGCTGAGCTGACCCGCAGCTTGCGAGCAGGCGACCGAGTTGACCTTCACCTTGATGGTCTTGCCGACGAAAGCCTTCAGCGCCTTGGCTTCGCTGTCGCCATGGGTCACCAGTTGAAACGTTTCCGGACCGGTTTCCAGATTACAGAGTCCATCGCCACCCGGCAGCTTCTTGGGCTCGCTCTTGATCTGATAGGTGATGACGCGCTTGCGCTTCGAGCCGCTGCGCAGCGCACGCAATTCTCCGGTCAGCGTATCGCCCGTTTTGATGGCCTGCTGAGCGGATGCATCGGTGGATAGTCCGACACCCAGATAGATCGCGGCAAGCGCCGCCCACATAGATTTTACTCGCATTGTCGATCGTCTCATACCGTTTCAAAACAGTGTCCGCTGCCGCATCGCCGCCGATAGCGTACCCTCGTCGAGATAGTCCAGCTCTCCCCCGACAGGCACACCATGCGCCAGCCGCGTGACACGCACGCTGGCATCTTGCAGCAAGTCGGTGATGTAGTGCGCCGTGGTTTGCCCGTCGACGGTGGCGTTGAGCGCGAGAACGATCTCAGTCACCTTCTCGTCGTGTGCCCGCGCCACCAGCGCCTCGATGGTGAGATCATCCGGCCCGACACCGTCGAGCGGCGACAGCGTTGCACCGAGAACGTGGTAACGTCCGTTTGTTGCGCGAGCGCGTTCAAGCGCCCATAGATCGGCCACATCGGCGACAACAACAAGGATCGCCGAATCGCGCCGCGGATCGATACAGACCGTGCAGGGATTCTGCGTATCGATGTTGCCGCAGGTCTTGCAGACCTCGATTTTCTCGATCGCGACGTCAAGCGCAGCCGACAGCGGCATCATCAGCGCATCGCGCTTCTTGATCAGATGCAGCGCCGCGCGGCGCGCCGAGCGCGGACCCAGGCCCGGCAAGCGCGCCAGCAACTGGATCAGCCGCTCGATTTCAGGGCCGGCGACGGAAGATGACATCAGATAAAGCTCTATACACTTGTCACTGCGAGGAGCAAGGCGACGAAGCAATCCAGCCCTTGACTATCGGTCTGGATTGCTTCGCGTAGCCCGTCATCGGGCTCGCCAGAGGCGAGACCCGGCGGCTCGCAATGACGATCAAGAAAATCCCAGTCCCGGCGGCAGCGACAGCCCGCCGGTCAGCTCCTGCATCTTCTGCTGCATCGCCGCTTCCGCCTTGCGCCGCGCGTCGCCCATCGCCGTCACGAGCAAATCTTCGAGAATTTCGGCTTCGTCCGGTTTGATCAGAGACGGATCGATCTTGACGGCTTTCACTTCCATCTTCGCGGTCATGCGCACGTTGACGAGGCCGCCGCCGGAAATGCCTTCCACCTCGATGTGATCGAGCTGGTCCTGCATCTCCTTCATCTTCGATTGCAGCTGCGCCGCCTGCTTCATCATGCCGAGAAAATCAGCCATCCGGAATGTCCTTTTAGGATTTGGGTTAGCGGTCGTCGCTGTCGAAATCGTCGGGCGGCATGTCGCTGGACGCATCGTCCGACGGAGGTTCGGGCGCGAGCTTGCGCACGTCGACCACCTGCGCCCCGGGGAAGCGCGCCATCACCGCCTTGATCCGCGGATCATCGTGGATACCGCGCGACAGCTGCTCTTTTTCTTCCTGTGCCTGCGCGCGCAAGGTCGGAGCACCTTGCTCGTTGGAAACGATCACAGTCCAGCGCCGCCCGGTCCATTGCTCGAGTTTGCGCGACAGCTCGTTGACCAGCGTGCGCACGGCACTTCGCTCCAGCGCCACTTCGAGACGGCCGTCTTCCATCCGCACCAGCCGCATGTCCGCTTCGAGCGCGGCCTTGATCTGCAGGTCGCGCTTTTCGGCAGCCAGCGCCACGATCGCCGGATAGTCGTCGAGTCGCCGATGCGCGACAGTTTCCTTCGCCGGCGTTGAATTGGCCTCGGGCGCAACAAGCGGCGCCCGCGCCGGTGCTTCGCCTCCGGAACGCTGCGCCATCGCGCGCGGGGCCTGCGGCACGGCGGACAGCGCCGGCCCTGACGGAGGCAAAGCCGGCCGCGACCCGCCGCCGTTCATCACCGGCGATGCGCCGCCGCCCTGATCGATCATTCTGATCGCTTCATCGGGCGTCGGCAGATCGGAAACGTAGGCGATGCGCACCAGCACCATTTCGGCTGCGGCCTGCGGCCGCGTTGCCGCCTGCACCTCGGCGATGCCCTTCAAAAGCATCTGCCACATCCGCGACAGCACCCGCATCGACAGTTTGGCCGCGAACTCGCGCCCGCGCAGGCGTTCGGTCTCGCCGAGCGAGACGTTATCAGCGGTCGCGGGTACGACCTTGACGCGGGTGATGAAGTTCACGAACTCGGCAAGGTCGCTCAGCACCACCACCGGATCGGCGCCGGTGTCGTATTGATCGCGGAACTCCTTGAACGCACCGGCGATGTCCCCTGACGCGAGCGACTCGAACAAATCCATCACGCGGGTGCGGTCGGCGAGACCGAGCATCTGCCGCACGTCGTCGGCTTTCACCTCGCCCGCCGCATGCGCGATCGCCTGATCGAACAGCGACAGCGAATCGCGTACCGAGCCTTCCGCGGCGCGCGCGATCAGCCCGAGCGCTTCGGATTCGGCCTTCACGTTCTCCTTGGCCGCGATGCCTGCGAGATGCGCCATCAGCACGTCCGCATCCACCCGCCGCAAATCAAAACGCTGGCAGCGCGACAACACCGTCACCGGCACCTGCCGGATTTCGGTAGTCGCGAATACAAACTTGGCGTGCTCCGGCGGTTCTTCAAGCGTCTTGAGAAAGGCGTTGAACGCCTTCTCCGACAGCATGTGAACTTCGTCGATGATATAGACCTTGTAGCGGGCACTGGACGGCGCATAGCGCACGCCGTCGGTGATCTGACGCACATCGTCAATGCCGGTGTGCGAGGCCGCGTCCATTTCCAGCACATCGATGTGCCGGCTTTCCATGATCGCCTGACAATGCACGCCGATGGCCGGCATATGAATGGTCGGGCCTTTGACCGAACCGTCGGGCAGTTCGTAGTTCAGTGCGCGAGCGAGAATGCGTGCGGTGGTGGTTTTGCCGACGCCGCGGATACCGGTGAGAATCCACGCCTGCGGAACGCGCCCAGTCTCGAAAGCATTCGAGACGGTACGGACCATCGCATCCTGACCGATCAGATCGTCGAAACCCGAGGGGCGGTATTTGCGCGCCAGCACGCGATAGTTTTTCGGCGGCGGCGCGGGCTCACCCAGATCCAGGCCGATGTCGAACCCGCCCTGATGATCCGGTCCGGAATGTCCAGCATCAGCCATCAAGCGGTCCGAATCTGATGTGTTTTGAAGCGGGCACGGTTCGGCGGCCCGAAGCAGATCTAGTGCCGAGTTTTCGAAGTTTGTGAATCATTGAGGCAGCCACTCACACAAACTTCGAAAACTAAACGGCACTAGCAAGCCTATGATTCTGGTGCCGCTTTCGATCTCAAGTTCCTGTTTCTGAATTCGCGTCGATGGTGCAGGAACTTCAGATCGGCGGCACCAGGGCGCGTAAAATCAAAGTAGGAGACTGACAAGCGACCCGACCCGGATCTCGTTAGGGCTGCTTCCTTCCGGACCTGACCCGGTTGGCGAGTGGCTCGTCCACTGCCAATCTCCCACCCTCTATTTGGTCCGAATACTTGCGGAAAGCAAGCCGCGCCGGAGTGCCGAAACCCGCGTCAGAACCGCGGAACACGGCAAAAAACAGTCAGGAAAACAGCACGAAAGACCCCTGTCGTCCGATCTGCCATCTTGTGCAGCACAGCTTGCCTTGCGCCCGGTTTTTCAACAAAAGATTACCATGCCTTCCACCTGGTCGCTGCACCCCCAACTCGCCAGAGACACCATCGACATTGGCGATCTGCCATTGTCGCGCGTGCTCGTCATCAAGGACGCCAATTACCCCTGGCTGCTGCTGGTGCCGCGCCGGGCCGACGCCGTAGACATCACCGATCTGGACGAGGTCGAGCAGGCGCAACTGATGACAGAGACGACGCGGGTCGCTCGCGCGCTGAAAGAGATCACCAAGCCGGACAAGCTGAACATCGCAGCCCTCGGCAATATGGTGCCGCAGCTCCACATGCACATCATCGCCCGCCGAAAGACCGATGCCGCGTGGCCGCGCCCGGTGTGGGGCGTCGTGCCTGCGGTCGAACACGACCCGGAAGAAGTGAAGAATTTTATCGCGGCGCTACGCCGGAAAATCTGGATTGGGGCATGATCCCGAAAAGTGGAAACCGGTTTTCGGACCGGATCATGCCCAAAAGAAACGCAGATCGAAACTCGAGTTGATCGCATGACAACAACAGCAAAACCGTTCCCGCTCGGCCAGCCCGGTTTCGTCAGCAATCCCATCGACCGCGCAGCGCATCTGCGCGAGGACAATGAAAAGCTGTTCGCGCTGGAAACTCACCGCAATGCGCGGGCCTACGTGGTCTATCGCGATTCCATTCTGGTGAAGCAGGATACGGACGGACCGCGCGCGTGCCTGACGCTCGACGAGGCGCGCGGATATGGCGCCAATCCCGGCACGATTTTTCTCGGCCTGCGCGATGGCGCGGCGGTGTTCGGCATGGGCATCCCGGCCGCGGCTGTCGAGAAACTGATCGGCCGCAACGACGTGGTGGTCGGCGACCTGCGCGGGCAGATCACACAGGGCGCGCTGCCGCCGAATGAACTGTCCACGATCGCGATGGCGAAATCGCTGGTGAGCTGGCACCAGCGCAACGGCTTCTGCTGCAATTGCGGCACGCGCTCGGCGATGAGCACCGGCGGCTGGAAGCGCGACTGCCCGAACTGCAAGACCGAGCATTTTCCGCGCACCGATCCGGTCGTCATCATGCTGGTGACCAAGGGCGACAAGTGCCTGCTCGGCCGCCAGAAGCAATTTCCGCCCGGCATGTGGTCGTGTCTCGCCGGTTTCGTCGAAGTGGCCGAGACCATCGAGGATGCCGTCCGCCGCGAGATTTTTGAAGAATCCGGAATCGTCTGCAGCGACGTCGGATATTATCTCGCCCAGCCTTGGCCCTACCCCTCCTCGTTGATGATCGGCTGCACGGCTGTTGCAACCACCGATGACATCGTGGTGGATCGCATGGAGCTTGAGGATGCACGCTGGTTCAGCCGCGACGAAGCGGCATTGATGCTCAAGCGCGAGCATCCCGACGGCATGACCGGCCCGCATCCGGTGGCGATCGCGCATCACCTGTTGGGGCAGTGGCTTCAGCCTTAGCTATTACATCGGGTTCAATTGCGGAACCCGGCCTGATGTGACCTGTTGTCGATCATGATGAACGCTCTCAACGATCCTCATCAAAGAAAACCGCGCATTCTCTGCATCGGCATGCCGGTGCGCGACCTGATCTATCAGGTGCAGGACGTGCCGAAGCGCGGCAGCAAGGAGCATGCCAGCAGCTTCACGGAAATCGCCGGCGGCAATGCGCTGAACTCCGGCATCACCATCAGCCGCCTTGGCGGGCGCGTGTTGCTGTCGGGGCCGATCGGCGGCGCGCAGGACAGCGCCAACACGATTATCCGTCAGCAGATGGCCACGGAAGGCATCGACACCAGCGGCTTCATCAAGGTGGACGGCGTCATCACGCCGATCTCCGGCATCATGATCGATCCGAGCGGCGAGCGCACCATCGTCACCTACCGCGATCCGAAACTCTGGACGGTGAAGCTGCCTGCACCCGATCAGCTTCTCCAGGATGTCCAGGGTGTCATGGTCGAAAACCGCTGCGCCGAATTCATCACCGATATCTGCGCCGAAGCGCAGCGCCGCGGCATTCCGGTGGTGGTCGATGCGGACCTCACCATGTCGCTGCGCGAAGGCCTGCTCTCGGTCGCCTCGCACATCATTTTTTCCGCGGAGGCCCTGCATGCCACCGCGGATCAGAGCGACGATCTCTCGTCGCTGCGCAAGATCGCCGAGCTGACTCCCGCATTTCTGGCTGTCACCTCCGGCGCGAAGGGCGTGAGATGGCTCGACGACAATGGCGAGCCTCGGCATATGCCGGCGTTTCCGGTCCACACCGTCGATACGCTGGGCGCAGGTGACGCCTTCCATGGCGCATTTGCGCTCGGGATTGCCGAGGGCCAGCGGCTCGAACAGGCGCTGCGGTTCGCCTCGGCCACCGCGGCGCTGAAATGCACCCGGTTCGGCGGCGCCTTCGCCTCGCCCCAACGTGTTGATGTCGATGCACTTTTGGCGTCCAGCCCGGCGGCGCAGCCAGTCTAGAAGGTCTCAAGAGCGCCAAAATGCCGCTTGTATGAGAAGATTTTTCTCTATATCTGGTCCATTAGCGCCAGAAATGGAAAAAAGTTCTTTTCATGACAGACACGTCCGCACCCGCCGCCGAAAGCAGCCGCCGCCTCGACGCCATCGACCGCAAGATCCTGACCGTGCTGCAGGAGGACGCCTCGCTGTCCGTCGCCGAGATCGGCGACCGCGTCGGACTCTCCTCGACGCCGTGCTGGAAACGGATTCAGCGCCTTGAAGCGGACGGCATCATCCTGCGCCGCGTGGCGCTGGTCGATCAGAACAAGATCGGTCTCGGGATCACGGTGTTCGTGTCGGTGGAGAGCAGCGACCACTCGGAAGCGTGGCTGAAGAGATTCGCCGACGCCGTCAGCGCCATGCCGGAAGTGATGGAATTCTATCGCATGGCCGGCGATGTCGATTACATGCTGCGCGTCGTCGTCGCCGACATGCAGAGCTACGACGTATTCTACAAGAAGCTGATCGGCGCGGTGGCGCTGAAGAACGTCACATCGCGCTTCGCGATGGAGAAGATCAAGTCGGTGACGTCGCTGCCGGTGCCGGCACTGGCTGGGTGAGATCAAATCTTCTGATTGTACTCGCCGACGTCCGGATGCGTGCGCAGCACGGAATCCATTGCCTCGAACATGTCGCGCATGCGCTGCTCGGAAACCGGGCTTTCGACCACGACCACGAGTTCCGGCTTGTTCGATGACGCGCGCACCAGACCCCAGCTGCCGTCTTCCGATGTGACGCGCACGCCGTTGACCGTCACCAGATCGCGGATCGGCTGACCGGCAACCTTCACGCCCTTCGCCTGCGCATCCTCGAAATGCTTCACCACCTGCGCGACGATTCCATACTTGGTCTCATCCGAGCAGTGCGGCGACATGGTCGGCGACGACCACGTCTTCGGCAGCGCGTCCTTCAGGTCGGCCATCGTCTTTCCGGGCGCACGGTCGAGCATGTCGCACACTGCGATCGCCGAGATCAGGCCATCGTCGTAGCCGCGGCCATAGGGCGCGTTAAAGAAGAAATGACCGGATTTCTCGAAGCCCGCCAGCGCGCCGACTTCATGAGTGCGACGTTTCATGTAGGAATGGCCGGTCTTCCAGTAGGTCGTGCTCGCGCCCTGTTTCTGCAGCACTGGGTCGGTCACGAACAGACCGGTCGACTTCACATCGACCACGAAGCGCGCATCCTTGTGGATCGCCGACATATCACGCGCCAGCATGACGCCGACCTTGTCGGCAAAGATTTCATCGCCGGTGTTGTCGACCACGCCGCAACGATCGCCGTCGCCGTCGAAACCGAGACCGACATCGGCCTTGTGGTGGAGCACCGCATCGCGGATCGCGTGAAGCATCTCCAGGTCTTCCGGATTCGGATTGTATTTCGGAAAAGTGTGATCGAGTTCGGTGTCGAGCGGGATCACGTCGATACCGAGCGCTTCCAGAATCTTCGGCGCGAACGCACCGGCGGTGCCGTTGCCGCAGGCGACCACCGCGCGGATCTTGCGCTTCAGCTTCGGACGTTTCGTCAGATCGGCGATGTAGCGCGCCGGAAAATCGTTGACGAAGGCATATGAACCGCCGCCCTTGAGATCGAACTTCGCGCCGAGCACGATCTCCTTCAGCCGCGTCATCTCGTCGGGGCCGAATGTCAGCGGACGATTGGCGCCCATCTTCACACCGGTCCAGCCGTTGTCGTTGTGAGATGCGGTGACCATCGCCACGCACGGCACGTCGAGATCGAACTGCGCGAAATAGGCCATCGGCGTCATGCAAAGCCCGATGTCATGCACCTTGCAGCCGGATGCGAGCAGGCCGGAAATCAATGCGTATTTGATCGAGGCCGAATAGCCACGGAAATCGTGGCCGGTGACGATCTCGCGCTTGACGCCCATCTCGCCGATCATGGTGCCGAGCCCCATGCCCAGCGCCTGAATCCCCATCAGGTTGATTTCCTTGCCGAACAGCCAGCGCGCGTCGTATTCGCGAAAGCCGGTCGCCTTCACCATCGGCTCGGACTCATAGGCATAGGTGTTCGGCGTCAGAACCGGCTTCGGCGTCGGGAACATTCGGGAATCCTCTGGGGAAACAATGGCGCAGCCTTAGCGAACGCCAAGGCGCATGGGAAGGCGGGAATGCAGGCTGTGCTGTGAAATTGCGGCGGTTTGGTAGCAGGCGGATGAAGCCGCCATGGACGTCGTCCCCGCGAAAGCAGGGACCCATACTCGATGAATTATCGATAGGACACGGCGCATGGTCCTCGCTCGCGCGAGTACGGCATGAGAAATGTGAAGTGATTACTGTTCCAGCACCAGCCGGCCGTTGGCGTACTCGAAACGCTTGAGGCGCGACAGATAGGCCATGCCGAGCAAATTCTCGGACAGCGCCGTATCCGGCAGCACCAGCGCATCGACATCGCGCACCACAACGCCGCCGATATCGACACTGGCAAGGCGGGCGCGCGCGGCCTTTACCGAACCATTCGCCGTCGAGACCGTCGAATTGAAATCGCTGCGCGAGGGCCGCACGCCGATCCGCGCTGCCGCGGTCTCATTCAGCGCGACGACAGACGCGCCGGTATCCACCATGAAGGAAATGTTGCGGCCTTCGACCCGTGCGTCGGCCTGGAAATGCCCACGGCCGTCGCGCGCGAGGCTGACGCTGCGCGTGTTCGGCGACACCACCATTTTCGGCTGCGGCTGCTGGACGGCAGCCATCTTCATCTGGGACGGCTGCGCCTTCGCCGCATCGATGCGGTTGGCGGAGTGCGCCATATAGACGCCGAGGCCGACCATCACGGCCGCAAAGAACATCAGGTTACGCATGACACAACGCCTGCTACTGCCTTGGCGCGTATGCGGGCTACGCGCGTGGACCGCCGCAATTTCATCACGCCAGGCTGAAGCCTGCGCAAACTGCTCACGACGGACGGATCTATTTTGGCGAAAAGCGTGAGAGAAGCGTTAATCCGGCCACAGAATCTGTCTTCACCTCTCCCCGCTCGCGGGGAGAGGTCGGCGAGTGAAGCGAGCCGGGTGAGGGGTTAAGCAACCGCCCCTCACCCCAGCCCTCTCCCCGTAAACGGGGAGAGGGAGCCTCACGTCCCCCTTGGCTTGGCGCGGCGCGTAGGCATCGCGTTGGCTGGATCGTCCGGCCAAGGATGGCGCGGATACCGCCCGCGCAAATCCGAACGCACCGCGGCGTAACTGCCACGCCAGAAGCCCGGCAGGTCGCGCGTTACCTGTACCGGGCGATGTCCCGGCGACAGCAGCTCCACCACCAGCGGCAGACGGCCGTTTGCGATCGACGGATGCGCATTGAGCCCGAATAGCTCCTGCAGGCGGATCGCGATCTTCGGACCTCCTTCGGCCTCGTAGTCGATCGGCACCATCGAGCCGGTCGGCGCCTCGAAATGCGTGGGTGCTTCGCGATCGAGCCGCGCGCGTAAATCCCAGGGCAGCAGCGCCATCATCGCATCCGAGAAATCGGACGCCGAAAAGTTCGCCAGCGACGTCTTGTCGGCGAGCGCGGGCACCAGCCAATGCTCTCTCTGTTCGGCAAGCGCCGCGTCGGACAGGTCGGGCCACGAGGAGTCAGTCCCGCGCACGAACATCACGCGGTCGCGCCATTGGGTCAGCGCTTTCGACCACGGCAGGCGATCGAGCCCCGCTGCGATCAAGCCGTCCGCCAGAATGCGTGCGGTCTCCCCATCCGGCTTGATCGCCATCGTCGATTCGTTGAGCGTCACAGCGCCAAGCCTGCGACGCTTGCGCCCGCGCAAAGCCATCGCACTTCGGTCGAACACGATGTCGGTCTCGGCTTCGATTTGGTCGGCGAACTGCGTTTCGATCTCGGCGAGCGTGATCGGGGCTGCGAGCAGGATGCGGCCCTGCGCCGCGATGCCTGTGAGTTCACCTACGGCAATGAACGGCGCTTTCGCCAGCGCCGACGTTTGATCGACGGCCGCGCCGCGTCCGTTCGCCAGCACGAAACTGCCACTGCCGCGATTGCGCGCAACGCGATCCGGAAATGCCAGGGCGAGCATCGCGCCGGTGGAGAGCTGCCCCTCACCCCGCTCGGCGCTTAGCGCCTCACGACCCTCTCCTCGCCCTGCGGGGAGAGGGTGCCGAGCGTCCAGCGAGGCGGATGAGGGGCTGCGTTCAACCTGCGCTGCCCATCGCTGCGCCTGTTGCCTTGCGGCGCTGGCACGTTGCGAGCGATCGCGGCGGAATTGATCGAGCCTTGCATCGAGATCGGCGCTGTCGCCGCCGAGCCCGCGCTCGGTCAGCACCGCTGCGATCATCGCCGCCTCCTCGCCCGAACCGAGACGATGCGCATCGACGATCATGCGTGCGAGCCGCGGCGGCAGCGCCAGCGCACGAAGCGCCCTGCCTTCGTCCGTGATGCGGCCGTCCGTATCGAGCGCGCCCAGTTCACCCAGCAACTCGCGGGCCTCATTCAGCGCCGGCGCGGGCGGCGCGTCGAGAAACGCCAGCGACGCCGGATCACTGACGCCCCATTGCGCCAGATCGAGCACCAGCGACGACAGATCGGACGAGAGGATTTCCGGCTGCGTGTAAGCCTCAAGCGAGGCGGTCTGCGGCTCATCCCACAAACGATAGCAAACACCGGGCTCGGTGCGGCCGGCGCGGCCACGGCGCTGATCGGCGGCGGCGCGCGACACGCGCACGGTCTCCAGCCGCGTCAAACCGATGTCCGGCTCGTAGCGCGGCACCCGCGACAATCCGCAATCGACCACGATGCGCACCCCATCGATGGTCAGCGAGGTCTCGGCGATCGATGTCGCCAGCACCACCTTGCGCTTGCCCTTCGGCGCGGGAGCAATCGCGCGGTCCTGGACGGCGGCATCGAGCGCGCCGAACAGCGGCACGATCTCGGTCGATGCATCGTGCACCCGATCGCGCAGCATGGTCTCGGTGCGGCGGATTTCTCCAGCGCCCGGCAGAAACGCCAGCACCGAGCCGCCTTCCGCACGCAACGCGGTTGCGATCGCATCCGCCATCTGCCGGTCGATCGGCGCGTCCGGCTTGCGGCCGACATAACGGGTTTCGACCGGAAACGCGCGGCCTTGGCTCTCGATCACCGGCGCATCGCCGAGCAGCTTCGCCACCCGCGCGCCGTCCAGCGTCGCCGACATCACCAGAATGCGCAGATCCTCGCGCAGACCGGTCTGCGCGTCTCGCGCGAGGGCAAGGCCGAGGTCGGCATCAAGCGAGCGCTCGTGGAATTCATCGAACAGCACGGCGGAGATGCCGCGCAATTCGGGATCGTCGACGATCTGCCGCGAGAAAATTCCCTCGGTCACGACCTCGATGCGCGTGGCTTTCGACACCTTCGAGCCGAAGCGAACACGATAGCCGACGGTTTCGCCGACGCGCTCGCCGATGGTTTGAGCCATGCGTTCGGCGGCGGCGCGCGCGGCGATCCGGCGCGGCTCCAGCACAATGATCTTGCCGTTCTTGATCCATGGCTCATCGAGCAGCGCCAACGGCACCCGCGTGGTCTTACCCGCGCCGGGCGGCGCGACGAGGACGGCGGTATTGTTTTTGCCCAATGCCTGCGCCAACGCGCCGAGCACGTCGTCGATCGGGAGAGGTGTGTCGAAGCTGCGGGGCAAGTTCGCGAACCGTTGCTCAATCCGTCATTGCGAGGAGCACAGCGACGAAGCAATCCAGCCTGATAATCAAGAATGGATTGCTTCGCTGCGCTCGCAATGACGTCATCATTTATTGCTCGGCCGCCCGACGCTCTCATAGACGAAACCAAGTTCGGCCATTTCCTCCGGCCGGTAGACGTTGCGCAGATCGACGATCACCGGCTGGCGCATTTCGCTCTTGATCCGGTCCAGATCGAGCGCGCGGAATTGCTCCCACTCGGTGACGATGACGAGCGCGTCCGCGTCCTTGGCGCATGAATAAGGATCGGCGGCATAATCGATCTCTGGCAATTCGAGCTTGGCCTGCTCCATGCCGACCGGATCGTAGGCGCGCACCACCGCACCCTGATCGCGCAGCGCGATGATGAGCGGGATGGACGGAGCCTCGCGCATGTCGTCGGTGTTCGGTTTGAAGGTCAGCCCGAGCACGCCGATGGTCTTGCCGCGCAGATGGCCGCCCAGCGCCGCCGAGACTTTTCGCGCCATCGCACGCTTGCGATTATCGTTGACCATCAAGACCGCCTCGACGATACGCAGCGGCACGTCGTGATCCTGCGCGGTCTTCACCAGCGCGCGGGTATCCTTTGGAAAGCACGAGCCGCCGAAGCCGGGACCGGCGTGCAGGAATTTTCCGCCGATGCGATTGTCGAGCCCGATGCCGCGCGCGACTTCCTGCACGTCCGCGCCGGCTTTCTCGGCGAGATCGGCGATCTCGTTGATGAAGGTGATCTTGGTCGCAAGAAAAGCGTTGGCCGCGTACTTGATCAATTCCGCCGTGCGTCGGTCGGTGAACATCAGCGGCGCCTGATTGAGGTACAGCGGACGATAGATCTCCGTCGTCACCTTGCGCGCGCGTTCGTCGTCGGTGCCGATCACGATGCGGTCGGGATGCTTGAAGTCGCGAATCGCCGCACCTTCGCGCAAAAATTCCGGATTCGACGCCACCACCACATCGGCTTTCGGATTGGTCTCGCGGATGATGCGCTCGACCTCGTCGCCGGTGCCGACGGGCACGGTGGATTTGGTGATGACGACGGTGAAACCCTTCAACGCGATGGCGATCTCGCGCGCAGCCGCGTGTACATAGCTCAGGTCCGCATGACCGTCGCCGCGCCGCGACGGCGTGCCGACCGCGATAAACACCGCGTCAGCTTCTCCAACCGGACCCTTGAGGTCAGTGGTGAAATCCAGCCGCTTGGCGTCCGCGTTGGTCTTGACCAGCGCATCAAGTCCCGGCTCGAAGATGGGAATCTCGCCGCGCTTGAGCGCCGCGATCTTGCCGGCATCCATGTCGACGCAGGTGACGTGGTGGCCGAAGTCGGCGAAACAGGCCCCGGACACCAGACCCACATAGCCGGTGCCGATCATCGCGATACGCATCGAAGTCTCTGATTTCTCTGGTTAACGGGCGCAGCCGCGGCGCGTTTTATCTGCTTTTGACGACAATGAAAACCGCCCGGAACCCGCGATTTTGCAGGCTTATCACAATGCCGGGATCAGGCACGGTGTTTGCGTAAGTAAACCCGAAAGAAACCCCTCTGTCGGATGCTGCGACAGACCTGCCCCGGATCGGTACAACATGATCTCAAACGACACATTTGCCATGGCCCCGCCAGCCGAGCGCGTGGACTGGGTCGATACCGCCAAGGGCATCTGCATCGTCATGGTGGTGATGATGCATTCGGTACTGGGCGTCGAGGCCGCCGCCGGTCAGCACGGCTGGATGCATCCGGTCGTCGAATTCGCCAAACCGTTTCGCATGCCGGATTTCTTCCTGATCTCGGGCCTGTTCCTCGCGCGTGTGATCGATCGCGACTGGCGCACCTATCTCGATCGCAAGGTCGTGCACTTTGCGTACTTCTACGTCCTCTGGATGGTGATCCAGTTCGCCTTCAAGGCGCCCGGTTTCGCCGCCGACATGGGCTGGGCCAGGGTCGGCGTGCTGTTCCTGCAATCCTTCATCGAGCCGTTCGGCACGCTGTGGTTCATCTATCTGCTGCCGGTGTTCTTCGTCGTCACCAAGCTGACGCGGACGATGTCGCCGGTGGTCGTGTGGTCCGCCGCCGCCGCGCTCGAAATGACGCACATGTCGACGGGATGGACGGTGATCGACGAGTTCGCCGCGCGGTTCGTCTATTTCTATTCCGGCTACATTTTTGCCGAGCAAATTTTTACGCTGGCCGATCGCGTCCGCGCGCATCCGTTGATCGCAATGGCCGGTCTGTGCGTTTGGGCTTTTGTCAACGCGATGCTGGTTTTCACCGGCTTCGGCGACTGGCCGGTGTTCTCGCTGGCGCTCGGCTTTGCCGGCGCGATGGCGATCATCGCCGCAGCCACGCTGCTGACGCTGGTGAACTGGCACGGCGTGCTGCGCTATCTCGGCGAGCATTCCATCGTCGTCTACCTCGCCTTCTTCCTGCCGATGGCGATCACGCGGGTGGCGCTGCTCAAAACCGGCATCATGCCGGATATTGGCAGCATGTCGCTGACAGTGACGATGATGGGTGTGGCCGGCGCGGTTGCGGTCTGGTGGGCGGCGCGCGCCGCCAGGCTCAATTTCCTGTTCGAGCGTCCGGCGATGTTCTGGATCGCTCCGAAGAAGGCCGCGCCGAAACTGCAAGCGGCGGAATGATGCCCCGGCGTCATGCCCGGACTTGATCCAGGCATCCATCTTTTGACGAATTTCCCAGTAGACGCGCATAAGTCGAGGGTACCAATCGCGCAAGAAATCTTTAAGTTGCGCCCATGCCGAAAAAGCCTGCACCCGCCGCAAAGAGCGCGCCCGCCACATCCGCGTCCGAGCCCCTGACCAAAGGCGCTCACGTCTTTCTGGTCGATGGTTCCTCCTACATTTTCCGCGCCTATCACGCGCTGCCGCCGCTGACCCGCAAGTCGGATGGCCTGCAAGTCAATGCGGTGCTCGGCTTCTGCAACATGCTGTGGAAGCTGCTGCGCGACATGCCGCCGGACAACCGGCCGACGCATCTCGCCATCGTGTTCGACAAATCCGAAATCACGTTCCGCAACAAACTCTATCCCGATTACAAGGCGCATCGCCCGCCCGCGCCGGACGACCTCATTCCGCAATTCGCGCTGATCCGCGAGGCGGTGCGCGCATTCGACCTGCCGTGTCTCGAGCAGGCCGGCTTCGAGGCCGACGATCTGATCGCGACCTACGCCCGCGAAGCGGCGGAGCGCGGCGCGACCGCGACCATCGTCTCGTCTGACAAGGACCTGATGCAGCTCGTCACCGATAAAGTGGTGATGTACGACACCATGAAGGATCGCCGCATCGGCATCCCCGAGGTGATCGAGAAATTCGGCGTGCCGCCCGAGAAGGTGGTCGAGGTGCAGGCGCTGGCGGGCGACAGCGTCGACAACGTCCCCGGCGTTCCCGGCATCGGCATCAAGACCGCGGCGCAGCTCATCACCGAATACGGCGATCTCGATACGCTGCTGGCCCGCGCCGGCGAGATCAAGCAGCCGAAGCGGCGCGAAGCGCTGATCGAAAATGCCGACAAGGCACGCATCTCGCGCGAACTGGTGCTGCTCGACGACAAGGTTGCGCTCGACGTGCCGCTCGACGACCTCGCCGTGCACGAACCCGACGGGAAGAAACTGATCGCGTTTCTGAAAGCCATGGAGTTCTCGACGCTGACCAAGCGCGTCGCGGAGTATTCCGAGGTCAACGCCTCAGAGATCGAAGCGGACACGAAGATGGCGAGCGGAGCGGCCGCCTCTTCGTCACCTCCCCCCTTGTGGGGGAGGTCGGACGGCGAAGCCGTTCGGGAGGGGGGTACTGGCGACTTGTTTAATAGCCCCCCCTCCCCAACCCTCCCCCACCAAAAGGGCGTTGACGCCCGTCTTCGACGGGCTATGGGCGGAGGGAGCGCATCGAGCAAACCGGGGACCAGTGTATCACAAACCCCTGTCTCCCTCGCCGCGACCCGCGCCGAAGCCGCGAAGAAGACTCCCGTCGATCGCGCCAAATACGAAACCGTGCGGACGCTGGCGCAACTCCAGACATGGATCGCGCGCGCGCAGGACAAGGCTCATGTCGCCATCGGCGCGCAGACGCTCAGCGACGATCCGATGCAGACCGAACTTTGCGGCATCTCGCTCGCTACAGCGGCCAATCAGGCTTGCTATATTCCGCTGACGCACAAGAAAGGCGGCGACGGCGCGGGACTTTTCGCCGGCGGACTGGCGGCGGACCAGATCGATGTCCGCGAGGCGCTGGCGGCGCTGAAGCCGTTGCTCGAGAACGCAGGCGTCCTCAAGATCGGGCGGAACGTCAAGTTCGACGCGCTGGTGTTCGCCCAGCACGGCATCACGATGACTCCGATCGAGGACGTGATGCTGATGTCCTACGTGCTCGATGCCGGGCGCGGCGGCCACGGCATCGAGCAACTGTCCGAACGATGGCTGGGCCACACGCCGATTTCCTACGACAGCATTTCCGGCACCGGAAAGAACCGCCTGCCATACAATCAGATACCGATCGAGAAAGCGGCGGAATACGCCGCCGAGACAGCCGACATCGCGATACGGCTGGCGCATGTGTTGAAGCCGCGACTCGTCGCCGAGCGCTTGAACACCGTCTACGAGACGCTCGAGCGTCCGATGGTGCCGGTGCTGACCCGCATGGAACGTCGCGGCATCTCGATCGACCGGCAAACGCTGTCGCGGCTGTCCGGCGAATTCGCCCAGACGGCCGCGCGCGTCGAGGCCGACATCCAGGCAATCGCGGGCGAGCCTGTCAATCCCGGCAGTCCGAAACAGCTCGGCGACATCATGTTCGGCAAGATGGGCCTGCCGGGCGGCAGCAAGACCAAGACCGGCGCATGGTCGACATCGGCGCAGATTCTCGACGAGCTTGCCGAAGAAGGCCACGAGTTCCCGAAGAAGATTCTGGAATGGCGTCAGGTCTCAAAGCTCAAATCAACCTACACCGACGCGCTGCCTGAATACGTCAATCCGCAGACCCGGCGCGTGCACACCACATACTCGCTGGCGGCGACGACGACGGGACGGCTGTCGTCGAACGAGCCGAACCTGCAGAACATCCCGGTTCGGACCGAGGAAGGCCGCAAAATACGAAAAGCCTTCATCGCGACGCCGGGCCACAAGCTGGTGTCGGCCGATTACTCGCAGATCGAACTGCGGCTGCTCGCCGAGATCGCCGACATTCCGTCGCTGAAGAACGCCTTCACCGAAGGGCTCGATATTCACGCCATGACCGCGTCGGAAATGTTCGGCGTGCCGATCAAGGGCATGCCGGCGGAAATCCGCCGCCGCGCCAAGGCGATCAATTTCGGCATCATCTACGGCATCTCGGCGTTCGGCCTCGCCAACCAGCTCGGCATTCCGCGCGAGGAAGCCTCCGCCTACATCAAGAAATACTTCGAACGCTTCCCCGGCATCCGCGCCTACATGGACCAGACCCGCGACTTCTGCCGCGAGCACGGCTATGTGGAAACGATCTTCGGGCGCAAATGTCACTACCCCGATATCAAGGCGTCAAATCCATCTATTCGCTCCTTCAACGAACGCGCCGCCATCAATGCGCGGCTGCAGGGCTCGGCCGCCGATATCATCCGCCGCGCCATGATCCGCATGGACGACGCGCTGGCGAAAAAGAAGCTCTCCGCACAGATGCTGTTGCAGGTTCACGACGAGCTGATTTTCGAGGTGCCGGACAAGGAAGTCGAGAAGACGCTCCCGGTGGTGCAGAAGGTGATGGAGGACGCGCCGTTCCCGGCGGTCGTTCTGTCGGTGCCGTTGCAGGTTGACGCTCGCGCCGCGACCAACTGGGACGAGGCGCATTGAGAGACCTTAACCTCTCCCCGCCCGCGGGGAGAGGTCGGCGAGCATTGCGAGCCGGGTGAGGGGCGAGATGAACTGCGTGCTTACCCCTCACCCGCTGAAGCTGAGCAAAAAATTTTCAAACAAACTCGACGTCAAAACCCTTCTTCACCTTCGGGCGCGCCATCAGCGTGTTGTACCAGCGGCCGACGTTCGGATAATCGTCGAACGACACCTTGTGGCGCTCGTGCCGCCACGCCCAGCCGAGAATGGCGAAGTCGGCCACCGACAACGCGCCCGCGACGAATTCGCGATCGGCAAGCCGCTTGTCGAGCACGCCGTAGAGCCTGCGCGTTTCCTTCAGGTAGCGCTCAAGGCCGTAGCGGCGATCTTCTTCCTTCTCGACCTGGAGGAAGTGATGCGCCTGCCCGGGCATCGGCCCGAAGCCGCCCATCTGCCACATCAGCCATTCCAGCACCGGAATGCGCTCGCCAAAATCCTTCGGCAGAAACTTGCCGGTCTTCTCGCCGAGATAAAGCAAAATCGCGCCGGATTCGAACACACTGACCGGTTTGCCGCCCGGACCGTCGGGGTCGACAATCGCGGGGATGCGATTGTTCGGGCTGATCGCAAGAAACGCCGGCGCGAACTGCTCGTCCTTGGAAATGTTGATCGGATGAATTTTGTAGGCCAAGCCCATTTCTTCCAGCGCAACGCTGATCTTGCGGCCGTTCGGCGTGTTCCAAGTATAGAAGTCGATGGTCATTTCCGGTCCTTGTTCTTGTGAATTCCGCGCTGCTGCGTTTCGCCGCGTGCTGTTGACGGTGCGCGATCCGGTATGGAATGTCCACGCAGCGCCCTGTAAATTCGCCCGAAATACCGCTCAAAAGAGATCAAGCCTTTGTCAATTTCCGCATCCCGCGCGCGCCTCGCCAAGATCATCGCCACCCGCTCGTTCGGCCGCGGCGAGATCACGCTGGCCTCCGGCCGCAAAAGCGACTTCTACTTCAACCTGAAGCCGACGATGCTCGATCCGGAGGGCGCAGCCTTGCTGGCCGAACTCACCTTCGATGCGCTGAAGGATGACAATCTCGATTATATCGGCGGCCTTGAGATGGGCGCAGTCCCGCTGGCAGGCGCCATCGCCCAGCTGTCGTGGATCAAGGGTCATCCGATCGCGGCATTCTTTGTGCGCAAGAAACCCAAGGAGCACGGGGCGAAGCTCGCCATCGAGGGGCTCGCCAAGACCGAGACGTTACAAGGCAAGCGCGTCGTGATCGTCGAGGACGTCACCACCACCGGCGGCTCGGCGCTGAAAGCGGTCGAGTCGGTGCGCGAAGCCGGCGCCGAGGTCGCGCTGGTGTTCACGATGATCGATCGCGACGAGGGCGCGGACAAGACCTTCAGCGAAGCGGGCGTGCCGTTCCGTTCGCTCTACAAGGCCGGCGAGTTCCTCGCCGCCGCCAAACCTTGATATCTCTCCCTGACCACGTCATCGGACAACAGAGGGCTGATGCAATGAGAAAAGCAGTTGGTGTTGCCGCGCTCGCTGTTGCTGCCCTGGCGCTCCCGTCCCCGGCATTTGCCGCCGATGCGCTGGACGGCGCGAAGCTGTCGATTCTCTGGGCGTTGCCTTTCGTCGCGATCCTGCTGTGCATCGCCACAGGCCCGGTGCTGTATTCGCATCTATGGGAGCATCATTACGACAAGTTCTCGCTCGTGATCGGGGCGCTCGTCGTGCTGCCGCTGCTGATCAGCGTCGGACCTTCCAGCGCTGCGGCGATCATCGCCCACACCGCACTGCTGGAGTACATGCCGTTCATTCTGCTGCTGCTCGCCCTGTTCACCACCGCGGGCGGCATCTATCTCCAGGGCAACCTGCACGACAGCGTGTTCACCAACACGGCGCTGCTGGCGATCGGCGGCACGATGGCGAGCGTGGTCGGCACCACCGGCGCATCGATGATCCTGATCCGCCCGCTGATCCGCGCCAACGACGATCGCAAGTACAACGCCCACGTCGTGGTGTTCTTCATCTTCATCGTCGCCAACATCGGCGGCGCGCTGTCTCCGCTCGGAGATCCGCCGCTGTTCATCGGATTTCTCAAAGGCGTCGATTTCTTCTGGACCACGACGAACCTGCTGTCGGAGACTCTTTTCGTTGGCGGCATCGTCCTCGGCGTTTTCATGGTGCTCGACATCTATCTCCACCGCAAGGAGCGCGCCGGCAGCATCAAGGACCCGACCCCGGATTCCCCGCTCAAGCTGCACGGCAAGATCAATCTGCTGCTGATCGGCGTCATCATCGCCGCTATCCTGATGAGCGCCTACTGGAAGCCGGGCATCGTGTTCAACGTGCTCGGCACTGAACTCAAGCTGCAGGACCTGATCCGCGACGGCATCTTCGTCGCGGTCGTGTTCGCATCGCTGGCGCTGACCAAGAAGCAGGATCGTAAAGCCAACGGATTCTCGTGGGGGCCGATCCGGGAAGTCGCCATCCTGTTTGCGGCGATCTTCACCTGCATCGTGCCGGTGATGGCGATGCTGCAGGCGGGGGAAAAGGGGCCGTTCGCGCCCCTGCTGGCGCTGGTCACCAATGCCGACGGTTCGACCAACCACGCAGCCTACTTCTGGCTGAGCGGCGGATTGTCCTCGTTCCTCGACAACGCGCCGACCTATCTCGTGTTCTTCCAGCTCGCCGGCGGCGACGCGCAAACGCTGATGACCGCGAAGTCGGCTACGCTGGCTGCGATTTCCTCCGGTGCAGTCTACATGGGCGCCAACACCTATATCGGCAACGCACCCAACTTCATGGTCTACGCGATCGCCAAGCAGGCCGGCATCAATATGCCGAGTTTCTTTGGCTACATGCTGTGGTCAGGCGCGGTGCTGATACCGACTTTCCTGATCGCTACCTTTATTTTCTTTCCCTGACTGCTCCCGCTCACCGCTCGTTTACCATCTCCGGCCTAAGGTGCATTCGCCGGGTTGACGCCGCCTGTTGGCGGATGCCGCCCGGCGCGTGAGTTGCGTTGGGTGGAGTTGGCATTGCGTAACGGTTTGCGTTTTTCGCGCGTGCGGCGGCGCATGGCGCTTGCGGCCCTGGTCGTGCTTGCCTCGGGGCTCGCTCCGGTGAGCGCCACCGCCCAGGATCTCTTCAGCCTTCTGTTTGGCGGCCTGACGAAGCCGCAGCAGCAGGCTCCCGCCGCACCTCTGACGTCGGCCTTTGCCGATCCGTTCAACACACCCGCACTGCCCAAACCGGTTCAAAGCGCCAGCGGGCGCAGCTCCGGCTACTGCGTGCGGATGTGCGACGGCAAGTATTTTCCGGTCGTGGCCCGCGGCGGCACCAGCGCCGCCCAGATGTGCCAGGCGTTCTGCCCGGCCAGCGCAACCCGTCTGTTCTCCGGCTCAAGCAACATCGAACACGCCTCCAGCAACGGCGAACGCTACACCGACATCGACAACGCCTTTGCCTACCGCAAAGCCTTGAGGAGCGACTGCACCTGCAACGGCCGCGATCCGGTCGGCCTCGCGCCGGTCGACCTCGCCTTCGACACCACGCTGAAAGCCGGCGACGTTGTGGCGACCGCCGATGGGCTGATGGCCTATACCGGCGTCCGGCTCGGCGTCGAGCAGGCGGCGGATTTCACGCCGGTTGCGTCCTATCCCGGGCTGACGGCTTCGGTGCGGGCGAAACTTGGCGAGATGAAGGTCGCGCCTGTCACTGCCGACGTTGCCGACGATACCTCGATGCCTGCTTCCGCGACTGCTACCTCGGTTGCGCCGATTACGACGTTGCCGAAATCGCCCGGACTGCGGGACAAACGCGCCGACTTGAACTGAGCGCGGCCTCGCCAGTGGTCATGGCGGCCGCTTTGGGGTAAAATCCAGGCCCTGAATGAGGTGTCAGTCGCGTGATGAGTCCGTTTCGATGATGCGTGTGATCGCCACTTGCGTCGTGTTGTCTGCCATCGCCGCAAGCGCCGGCGGATGCGGCTATGCAGACGCAAACGCCACGTTCGTCCCGGAAATGCTGCGCTACAAGACGACCGTACCTCAGCCTGAAATCATTCCCGACGTGAAGGCGATGCTGCGCGAGAATCCCGCCAACGTCTTCTCGACACGCGCGCCGCCTAAAAACATCCAGGTTTCGGTCCCTCGGCGCAAACCCTCAGGACCAGGCTGGACTGCTTGCGTCCGCGCCGACGTCGCTGGCGTCACCGGCCGCTCGATCGGCGTGAAGACCTATCTGCTCTCGATCGACCAGGGCGCTATCGGCGACCGCCGTCTCGCCGACGATTCAAGCGGATGCGGGTCGGAGACCTACGAACCGGTGTGACTCAGAGCGCGATTTATCTGCGTCATTGCGAGCGAAGCGAAGCAATCCAGATATAGGATATGGATTGCTTCGTCGCATTCGCTCCTCGCAATGACAGTCGTTGACAGCTCACCGCCCCACAATGACGCCGATCACGTTCGGCGCGGCGAGATATTTCTCCTCCATCGCGAGGCGCGCCGCGGCGCGATTGTCCGGCGTCAGCAGGCCGCGCTTCTCGGCGAGGATCATCCAGCAGAAGCCCCACCAATCGGTGAGCATGCCGTTATCATCGACCAGATCGTAGCCGTGTTCGGCGGCGAAAATGCGCGCGGCCGATTCATCCAGCGCATCGAGCCAGGCATGATCGGCATCCGAAAACAGGCCGTCGGTGACATCGTCGATGGTATAGCCCCACACCGAGAGGCAGGCGGCGTTGAATGCGCGGTCGATATCGTCGTCGGCGACGCTGACGCGGCGAGTCAATGCATGCAGGCGCGACAGCGGCCGGGCGAAATCGGCAATGCGGGTGACGGCGAAAGGCAAACGGGTTGCAGACATCTGGTGCTCTCACTGCGCGACGCCCCTATATGTTGTGCGAAAGACGCCGCGAATCATAATGATATCAGATACTTGTTAAAGTGTTCTATATTTGTTCTATGACAATTCAGCGTCGCGATCCGTCCGCCATGACGTCCGCACTTATTGAAGGCCGTCTCGATCTCGCGGACACTTGGCTCCAGAAACAATTGGCTCCAGAAAGCACTCGGCTCCAGAAAAAACCTGGCTCCAGAAAAACAGAATGAGCATCGCGTTGGACGCAAAAACACAGACTGACGATCCATTCGATCTTGCCACGCGCATCACCACGCGCGACGGCCGTACCATCGGGCATACCAGCGACGCTTACTGGGCGTTCGTCGGCCCGTTCGGCGGCACCACCGCTGCCACCATGCTGCGCGCGATGATGGATCATCCGAAGCGCGAGGGCGATCCGCTGGCGCTAACGGTGAACTACTGCGCGCCGATCGCGAAAGGTCCGTTCGATCTCAACGTGCGCCTGATCAAGCCGAATCGCTCGTCGCAGCACTGGTCGGTCGAACTCACGCAGGGCGAGGACGTGGCCGCCTTCGCTACCGCCGTGTTTGCGGTCCGCCGCCCAAGCTGGTCGCATCAGCCGAAGACCATGCCGCAAGTCACGCCGTTCGGGGATGCGAAGCCTTACCGCGAGGCGGCGGCGAACTGGGTCAGGCAGTATCAATTTCGCTTTGTCGATCGCGGCCCGCAGATCGGCGAAAGCGGAGACGGCGCGCTGGCCAGCGCTCATACCAAGCTCTGGATTCGCGACGCCGTGCCGCGCAGGCTCGATGCGATATCGCTGGCGTCTATGGGTGACGCATTCTTCGGTCGCATCTTCCATGTCCGCAAGGAGATCGTACCGTTCGGCACCGTGTCGATGACGACCTATTTTCATACAGACGCCGAAGAGCTCGCAGCGATGAGCG
Source organism: Hyphomicrobiales bacterium (assembly GCA_021732215.1). Lineage (GTDB taxonomy): Bacteria > Pseudomonadota > Alphaproteobacteria > Rhizobiales > Xanthobacteraceae > SG-bin9. The sequence goes on along the minus strand of JAKFVL010000006.1, from coordinate 100,378 downwards.
CTGACACCGTGCTCGGCGTGGCCGACGCCAGCGTGTTCCACAAGAGCTACGGCGACCAGATCGCCGAACTATGGACGCCGGACGGCAAGCTGCTCGCCACCACGCAGCAGGTGACGTACTTCAAGGCCTGACGATCAGCGGAAATCGATGCTGCGCAGGATGATGCCCGGCGGACGGCCTTCCAGTTCACCGTCCGCAAACTTGCGGATCGCACGCGCCTCGATCCGGTCACGCAGCCGGACGAACTGCTCCTCACGCTGCGCGGGGCGGGTGCTTTTCGACCCGTCGAGATCGTCCATCGCCGACGTGCTGATCGCGCATGGCACGTCCGTGGTCCCGTCCAGCATCGTGAACAGCACGACACTGCGATCGATATCGTAGGACAGGTATTCACCCTGCATCAGCGCCATAGCTGAAAATACCTTGTTGGAGCGATCGGCGTTCAAAACCTGCGCTTGGCCGCCAGCGGCGGGTTGATTTCCGCGATCCTCGTCAGACAATCGGTCTCGGTGACATGCGGTCCGCTGACGAACGTTCCACTGACCTTGGTGCTGTACCAGCCGGACTCAACGCCAAGGCGGGCTGCTTCCTCTATCTGGACGTGTCGCGGCGAGAGATTTTTCATGGGGTATCCTTATGTGACAGGGGTGAACTGGAGATGAGTTGGAGAAATAGTGCCGCGTCCGCCGTGCAACCGGCAGCAAACATCATGACGCACCTGACATCCGTTCGAGATCGTCCAGCACGGCGGTGACAAGTTTACGGTGCCGGGTGTCTTCGGGTCCGAGCGCGGCCGCGTACAAATTCAGGACGTAGCGGGCTTTCGCCGCGGCCTCGGGCCAGGATGACGCCGGAAGCGCCATCATCTGCGCTTCGATATCGCGTTGCCGTTCGCGCAGCGCCGCGGCGTTGGCTTCCACATCGGCCAGTACGCGCCGGATATCGGTCGCCTTCTGCGCGGCAATGCCGCGATGCTTGTCGAGATTGACCGGGTGGTCGGTCACAGCGGCGCGCTTGCATCGATGCGTTGCGCATCTGCGAGGTCGACCGAGCCGATTGAGAACATTTCCATCGACGAGCGATGCGGCGGCTCACCCGGCACCATGATCATGGTGGCGATACGCCGGAAACTTGCAAACGACAGCCCTTCGATCATTTCCTCATCGGTCACGACCTCGTAGGAGCCGGCGGGCAGCATGCGATCCACACCCTTGATGCGGAACGAATGTCTGAACACCACGGTCTCCCGGCGCGAGCGGACGGTCATAGGGTCGCGTTTCCCGGACCTGAGCTTATAGGACTTGCGTTCACAGGGATCGCCTTCCTCGGCAGGGGGAAGTTTGCATCGTCATAGAGCAGCCGAATCTGGCTGGCATCGAAGCGTTCTTCGTTCACTTCGAGATACGCGCCGTGAAGCATATCGGGCGTCAATGTCTCGATAGCGAACGCAATCGCATCCGCCGCGCGCGAAAAGCGCCGGTATACGAGTTTATTGCGTGCTTTAAGTCCGGAGCGCCTCGGAAACAACTCTGCGTCCGCGCTGTAATCGAACATCGATCGATCATGCGCTCAATATGCAACAATAGCCAACGTTATCTTTGCGCAACCATCGGCTTATCTTGATCTCACGCGCTTGTAATCAATGCTGCGGTAGCCATCTCCATGGAGTGTCTGAATATCCTTTCAGGCCGGTCTTAAAGGAATAACTCATGTCCAATTCGCCCACAGTTGCAGCCGATACGACGAAGCCCGTTGCACCGGACAGCAATGTGAAGCCTGCGCCGCAGCAGAATCAGGACAACAAGACCGAGCAAAAGCCGGGCGAACAGCAGAAGTAATACGCAGCCATCAACTGCGACAGGAAGGCCCGGTAACTGCCGGGCCTTTTTCTTTGCGCGGCTAGCCCGATCTGACCATGTTATGATGCCGAGAAAAAGCGAGGTGACCGTGAGCGGGAATAACAAAAACCCAGGCAAGCGCGTTGCGTTGCTCGGCATTCCGGTCGATATCGGCGCCTCGCAACGCGGTACTCTGATGGGGCCGGATGCGATGCGCACCGCTGGCCTCGGCGCCGTGCTGGAGACGCTCGGCATTGCCGTGGAGGATCACGGCAACCTGTCGATCGCGGATTGCACGTCAGCCGACGACACGCCGCCGGCAAATGCGAAACATTACCGCGACATCCAGAAATGGGTTCGCGCCATCAGCCCGCACGCCTACCAACTGGCGCAATCGGGCGCGACGCCGATTTTTCTCGGCGGCGACCACAGCCTCGCCATGGGCTCGATCAACGGCGTTGCCCGCCACTGGCAGGCGAAGGGCCGCGAACTGTTCGTGCTGTGGCTCGATGCCCACGCCGACTACAACACACCCGCCACGACCCTGACCGGCAACATGCATGGCATGGCGGCCGCGTTTCTCTGCGGCGAGCCAGGCCTCGACGGACTGCTCGGCAATGCCGAACCCCGCGCCACCATATCACCCACTCAGCTCGATCTGTTCGGCATCCGCTCGATCGATCCGCTGGAGAAAGCGCTGGTGCGCCAACGTCAGATCGCGCTTGCCGACATGCGCCAGATCGACGAGTTCGGCGTCGGGGTTCTGATCAAGCAGGTCATCGAGCGCGTCCACGCCCGCAACGGCGTGCTGCATCTCAGCTTCGACGTGGATTTTCTCGATCCCGGCCTCGCGCCCGGCGTCGGAACAACCGTGCAGGGTGGCGCAACCTATCGCGAAGCGCATCTCATCATGGAGCTGCTGCACGATTCAGGCCTGGTGCACTCGGTCGATGTGGTGGAGCTCAATCCGTTCCTCGACGAGCGTGGATGCACCGCGCGGGTCGCGGTCGAACTGATCGGCTCGCTGTTCGGGCAGCAGATCACCGACCGCCGCACGCCGAGCAACGCGATCGGGGCAAACGGTCGCGGAACTTGACGCTCTCCAGAACACATCCAGAACGGCGCACGACCATCGCAATCGGTCGTGGCTGCAAGCGATGCAACCACAAGCGCGGCTGAAGCGTTTACCATGATCGCGACTCGGAGAAAGACATTCTCCGTGATATGATCTCGATCATTCTTGTTTTGTTGTATCTGGAGTTTTCGATGGCCCCGCGTGCGAATTGGAAGGGCTTTTTGCGCCTTTCGCTTGTGACTTGCCCCGTCGCCCTGTTTCCCGCGACCTCCGAGGCCGACAAGGTTTCGTTCAACCAGATCAACAAGCGCACCGGCAATCGCATCAAGTATCAGCGGGTCGACGCCGAGACCGGCGAGGACGTCGACAACGAGGACATCGTCAAGGGCTACAAGGTCGATACCGACAGCTACATCGAGGTGACCAAGGACGAGCTCGACAACATCGCGCTCGACTCCAACCACACCATCGATATCGACCAGTTCGTGCCCCGTACCGAGATCGACGATCTTTACGTCGTGCGGCCCTATTACATCGTACCGGACGGCAAGGTCGGCCACGACGCCTACGCCGTGATCCGCGACACCATTCGCACTACCGGCAAGGTCGCTCTGGCGCGCCTCGTGCTGACCAATCGCGAACACGTTGTCGCGCTCGAAGCCCGCGGCAAGGGTCTGGTCGGACTGCTGCTGCGCTATCCGTACGAAGTCCGCGCGGCGGACGACTACTTCGACGACATCCAGGACGTGAAGATCACCAAGGATATGCTCGACCTCGCCAGGCACATCGTCGATCAGAAGTCGGGTCACTTCGAACCGGCGAAGTTCGAAGATCATTATGAAGCCGCGCTGATCGAGCTGATCAACCAGAAGCAGGCTGGCCACCCGATCGCCAAAGCCAAGGTGAAGACCGAAGGCAACGTCATCAACCTGATGGATGCGCTGCGCCAGAGTCTGAAGGGCGGCAAGGCCGCGCCTGTGTCGAAAGAGTCCGCACCGGCAAAGGAAACCGCGTCAGCGAAGAAGGCCGGCAAGGCCAAGAAGCGCGCCGAAGGCCAGCGCGAGATGCTGTTCGCTATTGCAGGCAAAGGTGACAAGGCAGCAGCCAAAACAACCGCTAAGCCTGAGAAGACCGCGAAGCGGCCTGCCCGCGCCACCGCCGCCAGGAAGAAAGCCGGCTGATCGACGTGGCGCCGCGCAAGCTGATCGCTTTCGATGACGAGACGATGAGTGCGTTGACGCAACTCGGCCGCGACCGGATGGCGACGCTGCAGGACCTCGCCGACGAAGCCTTTGCCGACCTGTTGAAGAAGCACGGCGTGCCGCTCGACCTGAAGGATGCGTTGAAGAAGAGCGTGCTCAAGACCGGCAAGGCATAAACCGGAAACATCGGGATCACGATGGCATCCGACAATCTCACCCCCTATCGCACGAAACGCGACTTCACCAAGACGGCCGAGCCGAGCGGCAAAGCTCGCGTGGCGAAATCGCGGCTGCCGCGTTTCGTGATCCAGATGCACGACGCCACGCGGCTGCATTGGGATCTTCGTCTCGAGATGGACGGCGTGTTCAAGTCGTGGGCGGTGACGCGCGGCCCCTCGCTCGATCCGGAGCAGAAGCGGCTTGCCGTCGAGGTCGAATATCATCCGCTCGATTACGGCGACTTCGAAGGCATCATTCCCAAGGGCCAGTATGGCGGTGGCACCGTCCAGATTTGGGATCGCGGCTACTGGCTGACAGACGACGCGGAGAAGGGCATCGCCAAGGGCGACCTCAAATTCGCGCTGCTGGGCGAGAAGCTGAAGGGTGAATGGGTGCTGGTGCGGATGAAGCACGACCGCAACGGCGGCAAGCGCACCAATTGGCTGCTGATCAAGCATCGCGACGAGTATGCGGAGCCTGGCAGCGACGAGGCGGTGCTGGAGAACGATCGCTCGGTCGCATCGGGCCGCACGCTTGAGGAGATCGCCGCCGGCAAGGGCAAGCCACCAAAACCGTTCATGATGAGCAAGCAGACCGCAGGCGCCGCCGCGGTCTGGAATTCCAACAAGGGCGCGGCGGCAGACGCGCGGGCGAAACGTTCGAAGCTGACATCCGTCAACGCTGCAAAGGTTGCGGGGACAAGCAAGGCAGCGGTGAAGCCGCCGCCTGCAAAAGCCCGAGCTAAACCAAAAGGCCGCCCGATCAAGGCCGACATGCCGCCGTTCGTTGCGCCTCAATTGTGCGAAACCGCAGCGAGGCCGCCGTCAAGTGAAGGCTGGGTGCATGAGATCAAGTTCGACGGCTATCGCGTGCAGATGCGCATCGAGAACGGCAAGGTTGCCCTGCGTACACGCACCGGCCTCGACTGGACCGGAAAGTTTCAGAAGATCGCCGACGCTGCGGCGAAACTTCCAAATTCGCTGATCGATGGCGAGATCGTCGCGCTCGACGGCAACGGCAATCCGGATTTCTCCGCGATGCAGGCCGCACTCGCCAACGAGAACACTGGAGGTCTGGTGTTCTTCGCATTCGATCTGCTGTTCGCGAACGGCGAAGATTTGCGCCCGCTCACGCTGCTGGAGCGCAAACTGCGCCTGCAGGCGCTCATCACAAAACATGCGCGATCAAAAGGATCGCTGATCCGCTATGCCGAACATTTCGATGCCGACGGCGATGCGGTTCTGCAATCGGCAACTCAAGCGGACCTCGAAGGCATCATTTCCAAACGCACCGACGCGCCCTATCGCTCCGGCCGCAGTGGCAACTGGGTCCGGATCAAGAGCCGGCCGGGCCACGAGGTGGTGGTCGGCGGCTGGAAAACCACCAACGGCAAGTTCCGCTCGCTGATGGTCGGCGTCAGCAAGGGCAAGGACTTCGTCTACACCGGCATCGTCGGCACCGGTTACGGCCGCGACGTCGTCAACCGCATCATGCCGGCATTGAAAGCCGCGGCAGCAACGAAGAGTCCGTTCTCCGGCAAGAACGCACCGGACGGCGGCAAGGACGTGCATTGGCTCAAGCCGGTGCTCGTCGCCGAAATCGAATTCGCCGGCTTCACCGCCGATGGCATGGTGCGGCAGGCCGCCTTCAAAGGCCTGCGCAGCGACAAGCCGGCGCGCGAGGTCAGCGCCGAGATCACAGCGAAGGCTGCACCCGCCCTCGCAAAAAGAACCAGCGCATCAAGCGACCGTGCCGCCGCACGCGCAGCGAAGTACAGGGCGGCACGCGGCGGTTCGCGTTCCTCGAAGCCGGCCGCCGTGATGGACGTGACCATCTCCCATCCGGACAAGGCGCTGTGGCCCGATGGCGACGACGGCAAACCCGTCACCAAGCTCGATCTCGCACAGTACCTTGAAGCGGTTGGCGACTGGATGCTGCCGCACCTCAAAGGCCGCCCGTGTTCGATCGTGCGCGCGCCGGACGGCATCGAGGCCGAGGTTTTCTTCCAGCGGCATGCCATGCCGGGAAAGTCCGAGTTTCTCGGTGAAGTGAACATCTCCGACGACAAGAAGCCGTATCTGCAGATCGATCGCATCGAAGGACTGATCGCGGTCGCCCAGAGCGGCGGCCTCGAATTGCATCCGTGGAATTGCGCGCCGGATGAGCCAACGATACCCGGACGGCTGGTGTTCGATCTCGATCCCGCGCTGGATGTCACGTTCGCTGACGTGATCGCGACGGCAAGGCAGATGAAGGAGCGGCTGGAGGCGGTCGGCCTCGCCACCTTCTGCAAGACCACCGGCGGCAAGGGGCTGCATGTGGTGACGCCGCTGTTGCACGGCGCGCGCGATCGCGTGACATGGCCGGAAGCAAAGCGCTTCGCGCAAACCATCTGCGCGCGGATGGCCGCCGACAGTCCGGATCGTTACCTCATCAAGATGTCAAAGGCCGCGCGCGCGGGAAAGATTTTCCTCGACTATCTGCGCAACGATCGCAAATCCACCGCCGTTGCGCCGCTGTCACCGCGTGCGCGGGAGGGCGCTCCCGTCTCGATGCCGGTGACCTGGGCGCAAGTGAAGAAGGGTCTCGATCCGCAGGCTTTCACCATCCGCACCACGCCCGCCTTGCTCAGGCGCAGCAAGGCGTGGGCGGATTACGACAAGGCCGCGTCATCGCTGAAGGCGGCGATCAGGAAGCTGTCATAAGCCGTCATTCCGGGGCGTCGCGGAGCGACGAACCCGGAATCCATATCTCAACAAATTCAGAATATGCGGCGATGGATTCCGGGCTCGCTCGCAATTGCTCGCGCCCCGGAATGACGCGGAAAAATAAAACGGCGGCCTCATGGCCGCCGTCTCGCATCTGAACAGACCGATGGCTCAGAGCTTGGCTGGAGGTGAAGCCGGACCAAAAGCGTAGTTCAGACCGAAGCGACCGCCGTAGTTGGTCACTCTGTTTTGGCCGAGCTGGCCAGTGATAGCGGCAATGCCAGTTAGTCCGCTGCCGAGATCGAGCGTAGTTCCAGCCGTCGCACTGGCCCAGTCCCGGCCAAACTGAACGATCGGCAGCGAGTAGCTCGGGGCAGCAGTCGACAACAGGGTCGCTGTAACCGTCCGGTTTCGTGTGTTCTCGATCTCGTGGTTCCAGGTCGCCTGGACGAACGGCCGCCAGACTCCGTAGTCCAGTGACGCCCGCACGCCCAACGCGCTGACGATCGATTCGCGTCCGATGTTCGAAAACGCCAGATTGGTGAAAGCGCCAGTCTCGGCGAATGAATTGACCCGCACCGACTGGATTTCGACTCCGGCGACCGGGGCGACGGTGAAGGCTCCGAACTTGAAATCATAGCCCGCGAGCGCGGCGAACGACGCATTGCCGCCGTGGGTCTTCGCATTGTTGCTGTCGAAGCTGATGCCGATCGGCACGATCCGGTTCACGTCGAAATCGATGTAACCATAGGTCAGGATGGCATTGCCCCAGACCGGGCCGGCGCGCATGGCACCGTAGAGGCTTCCTGCGACTTCCCGCTCCTTGAATCCACCGCCTGACGAGAAGCTCGGGTCTTGCGATCCGACCGTTATTGCGCCGCCGAGCAGGAAACTGTTCGCGAACGTGTAGTTCACGCCGAGCGTGCCGGATACCGGCGTACTCGGATCGCTAGGAAAACCGTTGGAGCTGTTGTTCAGTCTCAGCGACGACACATCGCCATTAAACCAGACATTGAATCCGGACACGCGCCGCCGCTGCGACACATCGATCTGGTCCTGAATACCGCCCGTGATGCCGCGGCGAAACTGGATCGCATTTTCGGCGAGGAACGAGATTTGGCTGGGGGCCACGATCAGGCTGTAGACATAGTCCGAGACGATGCGGTGGCCCGCCTGCGACAGATGCAAGTCGTCTGCGAACAGGCTGGTCTGCTGCGCATCGGCGGAGCGCAGATAGGCAAACTGGTTGGTGGGCGTAGTCGTATTTGCGCAGACCAGACCCCAGCCGCTCGTTGTGGGAGGTGAACCCAGGGCCGTCACACACGCCGAACCCGTTCCTGCTCCCACGACTCCGGGAAGCACAGTCGCAGGCGTGAAACCAAAACGGGCTGGGTTCGCGCGCACGAATGCGGTCACAGAGAAAATGTCGGCTGGAATGAAGTTCACTCCAGCCTGGGATAGGGATGGCCAGAGGTTTGAGAACGCATTGGTCGTCGAGGCACCGTAGCTGTTGTACACGACGATATTTCTTGCGCCGGCGGCCTGTAATCTCTGGATCGACGTTGTTGCTCGGGCGATTTGACCCGCGATAAAGGCTTGCCGTGCGGCGTCGGTCAGAAAGCCGTTCGCCGGATCGTTAGCGAAACGAACGTCGTTGCCCCCTGAACTGAACACATACAATGCGTTTGGGTTCGCGCGCCCTCCATTGGATGCCAGATAGTTGTTGATCTGGGTATCCGCGGCGGCCGATCCCGCAGCCGTTGCAATGTTATTTCCGATCCCGTTGAACTGGGCGATCAAGCCGCCGCCGATCGCGTAGTTCGTACCACCGCCAGGCCTGTTCGCCGGATCGGCCAGAAGTCCAAACCGCGCAGAAAGCAATTGCGGATTCACAACCGCAGGCCCTGCCCAGCCGCCGGTCGCGCCATTGGCGACAGCCGCTGCGATCCTGGCATCAAAGAACGGACTTCCGATCGTGCTGTAGCGAAACCAGCCGGAATCGACGGAGCTATCGCCGAAAGCGACAAACTGATTGAAATTTTGAGAGTAGGCAGGGACCGGCGTAAGAAGCAGACCTGCAACAAATATCGTTCTGAAATTCACGCCAGCCCCCAAAAACGAAAGAACTTCCCGTTCTTTGGGTATCGGGCGGCGGTATCTCGCGCATGACCCGTTTGGGCCAGAGGTTGAGATTCGTGTAAAAATACCGGCGCGGGTGATGCTCCAAAGCAACACTATTTATAGGTATTTTGATACGGCAGCACTCCGAATATATCGGCACGGAGGGGTTTTCACGAGACGCTCGAGGTCATGGTCGATCGTCATTCCGTGGCAATAAATGGTAATCGATGGAGCGCGCACGATCGCTATGATTGAATGGACAAGCTGAGTGGCAAACGTCCGCTAACCGCTCCATGACCGATAGCAACAGGCTTCTCGCGACCATCGAAGCGATTTACGCCGCTTCACTCGACTATCATCAATGGCCGGTGGTTCTGGGTTGTGTCGCCGATGTATTCGGCGATGTCGGCGCAGTCATGCTTTGGCGGCGGGATAATGAGACGTTCGGTTCAGTCGCCTCGCCGAGCTTGGCAGCCGCCCAGCAAGATTACATCGATGGCTGGGGAAAGCAGGATATCAAGGCCGAGCTCTGTGAACGGAGTGGACTGTTTTTCAGCGGCGAGCCATTCACCGACCGTCATATTGAATCGACCGGTGTCGATTTCCTGAATCATCCGTTCACGACGCAATTCCTGACAAAGCATGGCTTGGGTTGGTTCGGCGGCATTGCCGTATCTCCAGACCCGCACGTCGGCGTGATGCTGTCCATCCAGCGCAATTTCAAGATCAAGCCGCGGTATTCGGATTACGAGCTTGAAACCATCGGGATCATCGGCCGACATATTGAAAGGTCGCTCAGACTCTCGATCAGACTGCTCGATGCTGAACTGGCCAACGTCGGCCTGGGTGAGGCGTTGACGCGGATCGGCATCGGAGTTTTTGCCCTCGATGCTCGTGGTCGAGTCGTCTTTTCCAATCCCGCTGCACAGGGTCATGTCGGCGATACGTTGACCATCATCGACAATCAGTTGCGAATTCGCGCCAGCGCTGTCCATGAGGCCTTCAGGGACGCAGTCGCCCATGTCTTGCACGGCAACATCGGAAATCTTGAAACTCGCCCCATCCTGCTGCACTCGGACGAAACCGGCCGGCGCGTCGTCATCCACCTGCTGCCTATCTCAGCCCCGGTTCATCTTGCGGAGAATTTTCTGACCAAGACCCGTGCGATCGTTCTGGTGATCGAACAGAAGATAGACGAACCCGCCGACCCGGCGGTGGTGCGTGACGTGCTGGGGCTTACGTTGGGAGAAGCGCGCGTTGCCGCCATGGTTGGAGCAGGCCTTGCTCCCAGGGAGGCGGCGCATCGGCTCGGGATTGCGGAAGAGACCGCACGCAATGTTCTCAAGCGTGTGTTCGGGAAAACCGGAGTATCGAGACAAAGCGAATTGACCGCGCTGCTCGCAAGGCTGGTGCTGCGCTGATTGCCGTTTCAAAGCCATAAGATCAGGATTCGCATAACGAGACAGGATCCGAAAGATGTCCGTTAGTCTGGATTTGAGCCTTCGCTCAGGCCCAAATGGGTCTAGTGCCGCCGAAGATCATAAGCGAGTGTCCCGTTCATTTGAGGCCGGCCTTGAGCATAGAGATTCATTGTGGACAGCCCTTTGAGGTTACTGGACGACATTTACGAGGCTGGCGCTGTCCCGGAGTTGTGGCCCAAGGCGCTCGCGTCACTCACCGAGCGAATCAGGGCGAGCGGAGCGTTGGTCCTTAGCGCGCAGGCCAATGGCGACGCGAAATGGATGGCCTCTCCGGCGTTTGCGCAAGTCGCCGCGGACTACTTCGCAAGCGGGCTTCATACCGGAAACGAACGCACGCGGCGTTTGCTGGCGAAGCAGCACTCGGGCTTTATCACTGACTCAGACGTCTTCCAGCCCGGCGAAGAGCTTGCCGATCCAGCATTTCAACAATTCTGGCTTCCCCGGGGATTGGGTTGGGGGGCGGCAACGATTATTCCCGTTCCCAGCGGCGAAACGCTCATTTTCCACGTTGAACGACGGCGCGTCGACGGTCCGGTCGAGCGTGAGCTCGTTGATTTGCTTGATGGTCTACGTCCCCATCTTGCGCGCGCCGCGCTCTTTTCGGCTCGGCTCGGGCTTGAACACGCTCGATCGATGGCACGGGCAATGGAGCTTGTCGGTCTTCCATGTGCCGTATTGCGCTACAATGGCAAAATGCTCGCTGCCAATGCTCAATTTCTGGCGATGATCCCCGACCTCGTCGAGGATCGGCTTGATCGGCTGCATATTGTCGATGCAGCCGCGGACCGGTTGCTGGCGGATGCTCTGAGCGGATTGTCACTCACTAAAGAACCTGCGCATGTCAACTCGATTCCGTTGAAGGCCCGATCCGAACGTTTGCCGCATGTTCTTCACTTGCTGCCTATCCGTGGGGCTGCGAACGATTTCTTTTCCAGCGCGACATCCCTCTTGATCGTTAATCCAATCGATCGAACTGCGGTGCCAACAGCCGAAGTCATTCAGGGCTTGTTCGATCTTACGCCGACGGAGGCGCGCGTGGCGCGTGGCATCGCACAGGGACAGCGAATCGAAGAGCTTGCAATCAAGTCTGGCGTCTCACGGGAAACAATTCGAAATCACGTCAAGGCTGTGCTGGCAAAGACAGGTCTGTCGAGGCAGCAGGATCTGGTCAGATTGCTCGCGGGGGTAAATGTCGGAATGCCGGAGTAATTCGCTGCCGAAACACGTCCTGCAATGATGCAGTATACTTCTCGTGGTGATTGCGGCGCGCTCGCTTTCTATGAGCGAGCCCGGCAATCCAACCTCAACAATCTTCGAGTCTGCGGCGCATCGGATTCCGGGTTCGCGCCTAAAGAATGCGCGCCCCGGAATGACGTAGAGAAAACAAAAAACGGCGGCCCGATGAGCCGCCGTTTCTGCATTCATGAAATTTTGAAAGCGTCGATTACTCCGCCGCCATCTTCAGGTCGGGTGCGGCGGCTTTCACGTCGGCATCGACGTGGCTCTCGAACTTCTCGAAGTTCTTGGCGAACATGCCGACCAGCCTGCGCGCGGTCTTGTCGAACTCGGCCTTGTCGGCCCATGTCCGGACCGGATCGAGAATGTGCGGCTCGATACCCGGCACCGAGGTCGGCACCGCGAAACCGAAATACTTGTCGGTGCGAAACTCGACGTTGCGCAGCGAACCGTTCAGCGCCGCGGTCAGCAGCCCGCGCGTCACCTTGATCGGCATGCGGCGGCCGGTGCCGTACTTGCCGCCGGTCCAGCCGGTGTTGACCAGCCAGCAATCGACATCGTGCTTGGCAATCAGGTCGCGCAGCAGCGCGCCGTACTCGCTCGGATGCCGCGGCAGGAACGGCGAGCCGAAGCAGGTGGAGAATTCCGGCTCGGGATCGGAGCCGAGACCGCGCTCGGTGCCGGCCACCTTGGCGGTGTAGCCGGAGAGGAAGTGATACATCGCCTGCGCGGGCGAGAGTTTCGCGATCGGCGGCAGCACGCCGAAGGCGTCGGCGGCGAGCATCACGAGATTCTTCGGATGCGGGGCGCGGCCGGTACGCGAGGCGTTCGGGATGAAATCCAGCGGATAGGCCGAGCGCGTGTTCTCGGTCTTCGAGCCGTCGTCGAAATCCGGCACGCGCGTGACCGGATCGAGCACGACGTTTTCGAGCACCGCGCCGTAGCGTGTGGAGGCCGCGAAAATCTCTGGCTCGGCTTCCTGCGACAGCTTGATGGTCTTGGCGTAGCAGCCGCCCTCGAAGTTGAAGATGCCGTCCTTTCCCCAGCCGGTCTCGTCGTCGCCGATCAGGGTGCGGTTCGGATCGGCCGAGAGCGTGGTCTTGCCGGTGCCGGAGAGGCCGAAGAAGATCGCACTGTCGCCGCCGGAGCCGACGTTGGCCGAGCAGTGCATCGGCATCACGCCCTTCGCAGGCAGGTAGTAATTCAGCGTGGTGAATACCGACTTCTTCATTTCGCCGGCGTATTGCGAACCGCCGATCAGCACGATCTTGCGGTTGAAATCGATCGCGACGACGTTTTCGGATTTGCAGCCGTGGCGCTTCGGGTCGGCCTTGAACGACGTCAGATCGATGATCGTCATCTCCGGCACATACGACGCCAGTTCGGCGTGCTCCGGGCGGATCAGCATGGTGCGGATGAACAGCGAGTGCCAGGCCAGTTCGGTGAAGACGCGAACCTTGATGCGGTTGGCAGGATCTGCGCCGCCGTAGAGGTCCTGCGCGAACAGGTTCATGCCCTCGGCATGCTTGATGAAGTCGTCGTACAGCGTCTGGAATTGCTCGGCGGTGATCGACTGGTTGTTGCCCCACCACATCGTCTTTTCGGTATGGGCGTCGCGGACGGTGAACTTGTCCTTCGGGCTGCGGCCGGTGAAGACGCCGGTTTCCGCGCACAGCGCGCCGCCGTCCGTCAGTTCGGCTTCGCTGTTGGCGAGAGCGTGCTCGTAAAGCGCGGAGGTGCCGAGATTCCAGTTCACCTGCTTGAGGTTTTTTAAGCCGAATTTATCGGCGCCGTAGGCACCGTTGCGCACGCCCGTCTCTTTCACGGAATTCTCCTCTCAAGGTCCGCAGTGCTGAACGCCGCGCATCAAGCCGCCCGATGCGCATGCCTGCGGTTGGCCGTGGATTATATCCGTCCGGCCCCGGTGGCGCGACCTAATAGTGGTCAACGCCGGTTTTGCCAAGCCGAACAATGACAATTTGGTTGATGGCATGGTGAACGGCCAGTCGTTGATCGCACTGCCGAAATTGGTAGCGCTACCCTCTTGAGGCCATGTCGCCAAAAGCTGATATCGCCGCAAATCGCCGCATCCTCAGCTATTGCGGCGCACAAGATTCAACGCCTCAGGCCTTGCCCCGCGCCTCAGCCACCAGCGCCACCAGCGCCTTGCGGGCCTCGTTCGCATTGGTCACGCGCGCGCGGAACGGCAACCGCAGCCGCTTGCCGTCCAGCGCCAGATCGACGCCGTCCGGATCGACCCCGGTCATGCGCCACGCACCGTCCTCCGCGCCGAGCAGTTTGGTCGCGTAGAGCAGTGTCGCATCGCGATGATCCTCGTTCATGTGCTCGACGATTCCCGGCTCGGCTTCGATCAACCCATCCGCGCCAGTAAGATCGGTGAGAATTTTCTCGGGCTCGACATCGACGATGCGGCCGAAACCGGCGACCAGATGCACGTTCGACGGCTCGATCGTGAAGAACATGAAGTCGGCAAATGCAGCGTAGGTTTCGGCCGACGGATGAGCGGACAGAAATCGCCGGCGCACCACGGCATCGTTATCAGGTTCAGCCTTGATCGCCTTGCCGGACACCATGATCCGGGCATGCTCCAGCGGGTCGCCATCGACGCTGTCCTGCAAGAGGACGGAAACCCGCGCGTCGCGTTTGATGTTTTGGGTATGCCGCGCCAGTTTCGAGATCAGCACGACGGGCTGGCCTCCCGGGGCGGAAGCGAGATTCACCAGCGAGCAATACGGATCGCCGCTTGTTGGCATCAGGGTCGCCAGCGCGCCATGGCGGCTCGTGCGCAACAGCGATTTGGTTATTTCGGCGGGAGACTGTTGTTCGGAGAACGGCATGCGCGGAACCCGTGTCTGGTAACGTCCTTCAAAATAAGGCAAATAGCCCGAGCTGGGGGGTTATCGTGGTCCTGTTCGGGCTTATATAACCTGACAGGCCTCCGGGAACCCTCGGAAAAGTCGCGAGTTTCTTAAAAACCGGTCACATTTCAGCCCAGCTTGCATTGCTCGCTGGCCGGCGTCCAAGGCCACCCGTCGGGGGGACAACTGATCCGGTGGCCCGTCCCCTGCGCGACCTCTGATCCAGAAAGCACCTCATGCCCACAATCGCCCTCGTCGACGACGATCGCAACATTCTCACATCGGTCTCGATCGCGCTGGAAGCCGAAGGCTATCGCATCATGACCTATACCGACGGTGCGTCGGCGCTCGAAGGCTTCAAGACCTCACCGCCGGACATGGCGATCCTCGATATCAAGATGCCGCGCATGGACGGCATGGAGACGCTGCGCCGGCTGCGGCAGAAATCGGATTTGCCGGTGATCTTCCTCACCTCGAAGGACGAGGAGATCGACGAACTGTTCGGCCTCAAGATGGGCGCCGACGATTTCATCCGCAAACCATTCTCGCAGCGATTGCTGGTCGAGCGCGTCAAGGCGGTGCTGCGCCGCGCGATCCCGAAAGATCCGACCGTCGTGCAGAAGGAAATGGATGCGAAGGCGCTCGAGCGCGGCCTGCTGCGCATGGACCCGGAGCGCCACACCTGCACCTGGAAGAACGATCCGGTGACGCTCACCGTCACCGAGTTTCTGATCCTGCAGGCGCTCGCCACCCGCCCTGGCGTGGTCAAGAGCCGCAACGCGCTGATGGACGCCGCCTACGACGACCAGGTCTATGTCGACGACCGGACCATCGACAGCCACATCAAGCGGCTGCGCAAGAAATTCAAGCTGGTGGACGACGATTTCGAGATGATCGAGACGCTCTACGGCGTCGGCTACCGCTTTAAGGAAACCTGAGAACCCGTCATTGCGAGCCCAGTGCATCGCGTAAGGGTATTGCGAGCAAATGTCCCCGTCATGACCGGGCTTGACCCGGCCATCCATGTCTTTCTTGTTTGAGATTCAAGGAAGAGGTGGATGCCCGCGACAAGCGCGGGCATGACGGTGAGGATATTCAGGCAGTTCACGGACTGCGGGTTAAGTTCTAAAGTGCTGGAGCCACGAACGGACCAGGCAGCTTTGACATTGCTGGATCGACCACTTCCGGACCAGACCACCGGCGACCGGCGCGACAGCGCCGAGGGCGTGTCGCCGCCGCTCGTGCCGGACAACGATGCGGCCGCCGCTCCGGCTGTTGAGACACGCTCCCGCTGGCAGCGCCCGCTCGGATGGCTCCGCGGCGCATGGCAGTACATCGTCTCGCTGACGTTTTCGAGCCTCACCCGCCGCATCGTCTCGCTGAATCTTGCGGGCCTGATCGCGCTGGTGATCGGCATTCTTTACCTCTCGCAATTTCGCGCCGGCCTGATCGACGCGCGCGCGCAGTCGCTGCTGGTGCAGGCCGAAATTATCGCCGGCGCGATCGCGGCGAGCGCCACCGTCGAAACCAACACCATTACCATCGATCCGGATCGCCTGCTCGATCTCAAACCCGGCGAAACCTACGGTCTCGGCGATGAAATCGGGTCCGGACTCGATTTCGCGATCAATCCCGAACGTGTCGCGCCGGTGTTGCGCCGCCTGATTTCGCCGACCAAAACCCGCGCGCGCATCTATGACCGCGACGGCGTGCTGACGATTGACAGCCGCAGTCTGTTCGGCCGCGGCGACGTGCTGCGCTTCGACCTGCCGCCGCCATCCGAGAAGAAGCCCGGTTTCGCCGAGCGCATGACCATCGCCGTGCGCACCTGGTTCAACCGCGGCGACCTGCCGCTGTATCGCGAACTCGGCCCCGAGAACGGCAACGGCTATTCGGAAGTCGCCCAGGCGCTCGGCGGCATCAAGGGCAGCATGGTGCGCATCAACGACCGCGGCGAAGTCATCGTCTCGGTGGCGGTGCCGGTGCAACGCTTCCGCGCGGTGCATGGCGCGCTGATGATTTCGACCCAGGGCGGCGACATCGACAAAATGGTGACGGCCGAGCGCGTCGCCATTCTGAAAGTGTTCGGCATCGCCGCCGGCGTCATGATCGTACTGTCGCTGCTGCTGGCCAGCACCATCGCCGGCCCGGTGCGGCGGCTCGCCGACGGCGCCGAGCGCGTCCGCCACCGCGTCCGCACCCGCGTGGAGATTCCCGATTTCTCCGGCCGCCGCGATGAGATTGGCCATCTCTCGAGTTCGCTGCGGGGCATGACCGATGCACTTTACAACCGCATCGAGGCGATCGAGCGCTTCGCCGCCGACGTGGCGCATGAACTGAAAAATCCGCTGACCTCGATGCGCTCGGCGGTGGAGACGCTGCCGCTCGCCAAATCCGAGGAGAGCAAAACGCGATTGCTCGCGGTGATCGAACACGACGTGCGCCGTCTCGATCGCCTGATCTCGGACATTTCCGACGCCAGCCGCCTCGATGCGGAATTGCAGCGGCAGGACGCAGCGCCGGTCGATGTCCGCCGCCTGCTCAACACGCTGACCGCGGTCGCCAACGAGACCAAACTCGGCAGCGACATCGCCGTGCTGTTGCGCTTCGAGGGCAATGGCGCCGATACATTCTCGGTACCGGGTCACGATTCGCGGCTCGGACAGGTGGTGTCCAACCTGCTCAGCAACGCGCGATCGTTCTCGGCCAAGGGCGGCACGGTGCGCGTGATGTGCCGGCGCGTCAAAGGTGAGGTCGAAATCGTGATCGATGACGACGGCCCCGGCATCCAGCCCGACGCGCTGGAGAAAATCTTCGAACGCTTTTACACGGATCGCCCGCATCAGGGTTTTGGCCAGAACTCCGGCCTTGGGTTGTCGATCTCGAAACAGATTCTCGACGCGCATGGCGGGCGCATCTGGGCCGAGAATCGCATGGCGCCGGCAGCGGCAGGCCAGGAGCCGCGCATCGCTGGTGCGCGCTTCGTGGTGCGGCTGCCGTCCATATGAGCTACGTTGAAATGAGCAAGCAAGCCAATCGCTCGATCCACGCCTCCGCCATCGTCTGCGGCAACACCGGCATTCTCATTCGCGGGCCGTCGGGCTCCGGCAAATCGCAACTGGCGTTCGATCTCATTCTCGCAGGACGCGCCGGACAGGTCCCGCCCGCCACGCTGGTCGGCGACGACCGCGTCCATGTCGAGGCGCGGAACAATGCCGTCGTCGTGCGCCCGGCCGACGGTCTGAAGGGCCTGATCGAAATTCGCGGCCTCGGCATCCGGCGCTGTGAGTTCGCGGGCGAGGCCGAGGTCCGCCTGGTCGTCGATCTGGCCGCGCCCGACGGCGAGCGCCTACCCGCTTACGATGCCCTGATGACCGGGCTATGCGGCGTCCGCCTGCCTCGACTGCCGGTTGCAGCCGGGTACCGCCCACTGCCTATTGTGCTGGCAGCGCTTACGACAGAGGCGGTTTCAGGGACGGCCAGTCTGGCCGGCCAGCCACTTTCGGATGATTGCCAGCAAGCATTTGGTAACCATATAAGGCCCATGATTGCCACCTAGTCGGCCGGGCGCTACCCACCCCCTCCGGGGCCTTTTGGCCCGGAAAGCGCCAAGATGCCCCCTTGCAACGGGGCTGCGGATGGTCAACATGTGGCCCGTTCGTGCGGTGCACCAAAAGCACCCGCGAGGAGTTTTCGATGATTGGTCTCGTTCTGGTGACCCACGGGCGCCTTGCCGATGAGTTCAGGGCAGCGCTCGAACACGTCATGGGCCCGCAAAAGCAAATCGAAGCGATCACGATCGGTGCGGAAGATGATGCCGACCTCTGTCGGAGCGACATCATCGAGGCCGTGAATCGCGTCGACAGTGGAGATGGCGTCGCCATTCTCACCGACATGTTCGGCGGCACGCCGTCGAACCTCGCGATCTCGTGCATGAGCCGTCCCAAGGTGGAGGTGCTCGCCGGCATCAACCTGCCGATGCTGGTGAAGCTCGCCAAGGTGCGCGAGGAGCGCCCGCTTCCCGAAGCCATCGCCGCCGCCCAGGAAGCCGGACGCAAATACGTCACCATCGCCAGCCGGGTTCTCGCCGGCAAATGAGCGATGCGCCGGACGCCAGCACCGCCGATCTGAAGTTCCTGCATCGTTGCTACATGGTCGTCATCAGGAACTTCAGATCGAAAGCGGCACCAGCATCAATCATTTGCTAGTACCTTTCGGTTTCCGAAGTTCGTTTGAGAGATTGCCGCGATGAGTGACGAACTTCGGAAACCAGGCACCAGCGCTTCGTCGTCGGCTGCCAGCGCGGTGACGCGGGAGATTCCCATCATCAACAAGCGCGGTCTGCATGCGCGGGCGTCTGCCAAGTTCGTGCAGATGGTCGAGAAGTTCGATGCAGACGTGAAGGTGACGCGCAACAGCGAGACCGTCGGCGGCACCTCGATCATGGGACTGATGATGCTGGCCGCCGGCATCGGCACCTCGATCACCGTCTCCGCCACCGGCACGCAGGCTCAGGAGGTGGTCGATGCGTTGACCACGCTGCTCGGCAACAAGTTCAACGAAGACGAATAGCGCGGCAAGCCGTTTCGCAATCTCGTCTCGACACGCGAGTCCTTCCTCAACACGTCCTGCCTCAACACGGCTTGCCTCAAGCCATCTCGCTTCAAGACTTGCCGCTTCAAGACGTGCCGCTTCAAGACGTGCCGCTTCAAGACTTGCCGCGCATCAGATCGGCCGGCGAGATCAGCACACCGAACCGCTCGCACCAGATCACCACGCTCTTGTAGTCGTCGAGATTGACACCGGCTGGAATCGGATAGCGCTGGCTGCCCTCGAACGCGCGCAGGCGGCCGAGATCGACCCAGGTGGCGCGTTGCACGTCGCTTTCGCTGCGCACGCCGGCCTTGGGCACGAGCAGCACATGATATTTCGGTCCCGGTCCGACCTTGAAATCGCCTTCGAGAAACACCGCGCGCGCGTAGACGCTGACCTTGCCCTTGCCCCAGTGCACCGGATCGGCGGGATTGGCATGGATGAAGGAACCGGTCGCGACCAGCCGCGCGCGATCGGCATCCGAGAGGACCTCAGCGGCGGGAGGCGGCGGAAAGATATACGGGAAACCGATGATCCCGGCGGCGAAGCCCAGGCCTGTGCCGAACACGCCGCCAAGCAGAAATATCGCAACGCCTCGCCAGAACGGCGACATGATCCGCGTCCTTCCCTGGAAACTCGATTGGTCCGCAGCAGTTACGCCCGCGAGTGGCGAGATGTTTCTCTCTGCCGGACATGAACCGTGCGGATTGTCCAAAACACCTGCAAATTGCGGGGTTATCCGGTTGCCGCACCGCGACACGGATGCTATCCCGCGCGCAGTACCGCCGAGTTGAAGCTCCTCCAGCGCAAGCAGCAAATGACGACTGCCCCCATCGCCAACATCCGCAACTTTTCCATCGTCGCCCATATCGACCATGGCAAATCGACACTGGCCGACCGCCTGATCCAGATCACCGGCGGGCTGACTGATCGCGAGATGGCGGGCAAGGAGCAGGTGCTCGACTCGATGGACATCGAGCGCGAACGCGGCATCACCATCAAGGCGCAGACCGTGCGCTTGTCGTATCCGGCAAAGGACGGCAACACCTACATCCTCAATCTGATCGACACGCCGGGCCACGTCGATTTCGCCTACGAGGTCTCGCGCTCGCTCGCCGCCTGCGAAGGCTCGCTGCTGGTGGTCGATGCCTCGCAGGGCGTCGAGGCGCAGACGCTCGCCAACGTCTATCACGCCTTCGACGCCGGCCATGAGATCGTCCCGATCCTCAACAAGATAGACCTGCCCGCCGCCGAGCCCGACCAGGTCAAACGGCAGATCGAGGACGTGATCGGCATCGACGCCTCCGATGCGGTGATGATCTCGGCGAAAACCGGAATCGGCATCGGCGATGTGCTGGAAGCCATCGTGCATCGCCTGCCCGCGCCGAAGGGCGACCGCGATGCGACGCTGAAGGCGCTTTTGGTCGACAGCTGGTACGACGTCTATCTCGGCGTCGTCGTGCTGGTGCGGGTCGTCGATGGTGTGATGAAAAAAGGCCAGCGTGTCCGCATGCTCGGCACCGGCGCAGCCTACGACGTCGAGCGCGTCGGCTTCTTCACGCCGAAGATGACGCAGATCGACGAGCTTGGTCCCGGCGAGATCGGCTTCATTACCGCCGCCATCAAGGAGGTCGCCGACACCCGCGTCGGCGACACCATCACCGACGACCGCAAGCCGGTCACCGACATGCTGCCGGGCTTCAAGCCTGCGATCCCGGTGGTGTTCTGCGGCCTGTTTCCGGTCGATGCCGACGACTTCGAGACACTGCGCGGCGCGATGGGCAAGCTGCGGCTCAACGATGCGAGCTTCTCGTTCGAGATGGAAACCTCCGCCGCTCTCGGCTTCGGCTTTCGCTGCGGCTTCCTCGGCCTGCTGCATCTGGAAATCATTCAGGAACGCTTGAGCCGCGAATTCAACCTCAACCTGATCGCCACCGCGCCGAGCGTCATCTACAAGATGCATCTCACCGACGGGTCGGAGATCGAGATTCACAACCCGGTGGACATGCCGGACGTGGTGAAGATCGAGGAGATTCACGAGCCGTGGATCGAGGCGACCATCCTCACGCCCGACGAATATCTTGGTAGCGTGCTGAAGCTGTGCCAGGACCGCCGCGGCAACCAGAAAGAACTCACCTACGTCGGCTCGCGCGCGATGGTGAAGTATGAGCTGCCGCTCAACGAGGTGGTGTTCGATTTTTACGATCGGCTGAAGAGCGTGTCGAAGGGCTATGCCTCGTTCGACTACCATCTCACCGACTACAAGCCGGCCGATCTGGTGAAGATGCAGATCCTCGTCAATCTCGAGCCGGTCGATGCGCTGTCGATGCTGGTCCATCGCACCCGCGCGGAAGGCCGCGGCCGCGCCATGGTCGAAAAGATGAAGGAACTGATCCCGCCGCACATGTTCGTCATTCCGATCCAGGCGGCGATCGGCGGCAAGGTGATCGCGCGCGAGACCGTGCGCGCGCTGCGCAAGGACGTCACCGCGAAGTGTTACGGCGGCGACATCTCGCGCAAACGCAAACTTCTGGAGAAGCAGAAGGAAGGCAAGAAGAAGATGCGGCAGTTCGGCAAGGTCGATATCCCGCAGGAAGCCTTCATCGCCGCGCTGAAGGTGGATAGTTGAGGAGCGGCTTTGTTAAGCTGTCATCACCGGGCCTGACCCGGTGATCCACGTCTTAGCAGCACGCACAGAAAGTAAGGCGTGAATGGCCGGGTCAAGCCCGGCCATGACGAATTGAATGAGCGCAAAAGCGGCATCTTACTCTCAGCCCGTCATTCCGGGATGCGCGTTCTTCACGCCCAAGCCCGTAATCCATACGCCGCAGCAGAAGTTTGACGAACAGTAGAAGTAGCTCTGCGACTCCTTCAGCGAATCCCAACGAACATCGTGGTTATGGATTCCGGGCTCGCGCCAAGTGGCGCGCCCCGGAATGACGAGTATGGAGTTAGTGCCGTCACCCTGAGGTGCGAAAGCGAAGCTTGAGCCTCGAAGGGCGACGGCCAATCTTCTTTAGTATCTCGGCGCGTCATCCTTCGAGGCTCACGTTGCCCGACGCCATACAGCCCACCCGTGCATATTCCTCGCACCCGCAGCGCTTATCCATTTACTTGACTTTGCAAGTCATTTGCAATTGCATGTGAGTATTGGTTCGTCGATACTTTTGGAGAGGGGAATCATCATGTGGATGTCAGGAAATCGCGCCGTATTCGGAGCTGCGATTACGCTCGGACTCGCATCAGGCGCGGCACTCGCGGCCGGCGATCTGTCACGGCAGACGCCGATCGAGGTCACCGTCGATCTCGGCTCGCCGGGCAAGCACGAGTTCATGCCGAAGGTGATCAAGTTCGAGACCGGCAAGCTCTACAAGCTCACCCTGCGCAACGCGAGTAACGATCCTCATTACTTCACCTCGCATGCGTTCTCCGCGATGGTGTGGACGCGCAAGGCGCAGGTGACGCAGATCAGGGACGGCAAAAGCATCACGCTTGCCGAATTCAAGGGCCCGATGCGCGAGATCGAGGTCTATCCGGGACATTCCGCGGAATGGTGGCTGGTGCCGGTCGCGGCGGGCCGCGCCACAGATCTGCGTTGCGACATCAAGAGCGCCGACGGCAAGACCCACGCCGATCAGGGCATGACCGGCGAGATCGTCATCGAATAACATGCGCATGACCCCGAAAAGTGGATTCCGGTTTTCGGATCAGGGCATGCGCACGTATGAAGGTCAGCCCGACAGGATCACGCCACCAGCGTCGTCGCCACCTGGGCCTGCAGCAATGCCGCGATGTCGGCATTCGGCCGCGCCTTGCTGAACAGATAACCCTGGCCTTCGTGGCAGCCTTCAGCGCGCAGGCAACTGAATTCGGCTTCGGTCTCGACGCCCTCCGCCGTGATCGTGACGCCGAGACCGATGCCGAGGCTGATGATCGAGCGGACGATCGCCTGTGCATCGCGATTGGAGCCGAGATCGCGCACGAACGACTGGTCGATCTTGATCTTGTCGAACGGGAAACTGCGCAGATAGCTGAGCGACGAATAGCCGGTGCCGAAATCATCCATCGAAATGCGCACGCCCAGAGCGCGCAGCGCATGCAACGTGGCCAGCACCTGATCGCTCTTGTCGAGCAGCAGCGTCTCGGTGATCTCGAGTTCGAGCCGCGCTGGCGCAAGTCCGGATTGTTTCAGGGCATCCATCACGGTGGCCAGCAGATTGCCGGCACGGAACTGCAGCGGCGACAGGTTCACCGCGACGCGCACCTCGTCCGCCCATTGCGCGGCATCCGAACAGGCGCGGCGCAGCATCAGCCCGCCGAGCGCGCCGATCAGTCCGGTTTCCTCCGCAACGGGAATGAACTCGGACGGCGGGATCATGCCGCGCTCCGGGTCAGGCCAGCGCACCAGCGCCTCGAAGCCGGTGATGCGGCCGCTTTTGAGATCGATCAGCGGCTGATAATGCGGACACAGAACGCCATCCTCGATCGCCGCGCGCAGATCGGTTTCGATCCGCCGCCGCGCCTGGGCGCGAGCGTCCATTTCCGCCTCGAAGAACGAAAACGTTCCGCGCGTCTCCTGCTTGGCGCGAGACAGCGCCATGTCGGCGCTTTTCATCAGGCGTTCGGCGTTGTCGCCGTCGCCGGGCGCCATGGCGATTCCGATGCTGGCGCCGATCATGATCGAGTGATCGCCGATCAGATGCGGAACGTTGACCGCCTCCAGCAGCCGCTTTGCAAGAAGCGCAACATCTTCCGGCCGTCCGCAGCCGGTCTGCACGATGGCGAATTCGTCCGCGCCAAGTCGCGCAATCGCGTCCTCGTCGCGCAACGAGGATCGCAGGCGCTTGTTGACGCTCTTGAGCAACTGGTCGCCGATACCGTGGCCGAGCGTATCGTTGATGATCTTGAAATTATCGAGATCGACGAACAGCAATGCGAACTTGTCGCCGCTGCGCCGGCCGTGCGCGAGCAATTCATCCACCCGCTGCCGCAACAGATTGCGGTTCGGCAATCCGGTGAGGCCGTCATGCTGCGCCATGAAGGCGAGCCGCGCTTCGGCGCGTTTGCGTTCGGTCATGTCGACCAGCGCCAGCATCACCATCTGCTGATCGTTGTAGACGAGCTTTCGCGAATAGATCGCAAGATCGATCAGCGATCCGTCCGCTTTCACATGTTTCCACATGCGTGCGTTTTGCTGCTCGACGGATTCGTCAATCACCCACGGCATTTCGGATTCGAACGCCTGAAGGTCGCGGATCCTGAGCTTGTGAAATTCGTCACGGGCAAAGCCGTAGTGCTCGATCGCGGCATCGTTGACATAACGGACAAGTCCGTCGTCGGGCGAACACAGGATCATCGGCACCGGATTGCCCTCGAACAGCAGCCGGAACGATGCCTCGCGTTGCTTGAGTTCGGTGATATCGACGCGCAGGCCGATCACGGAGCCGTCGCCGGTCTGCCGCTCCTCGATCAGAACGCAGCGGCCGTCGGCAAGCGTCTGCTCATGGCGCTGGCCCGGCTCGTGAAGCCGCGACAGCCGTTCCGCCAGCCATTCTTCCTCGCGGCCAACGGCTTCTGGATAATCGCCGCGCGCCACGCCAACGCGCAAGGTGTCCTCGAATTTTGCGCCAGGTTTGAACAGGTCCGAGCTTCGCTTGTAGATCTCGGCATACTT
The DNA here is from genome assembly GCA_021732215.1 of Hyphomicrobiales bacterium. Lineage (GTDB taxonomy): Bacteria > Pseudomonadota > Alphaproteobacteria > Rhizobiales > Xanthobacteraceae > SG-bin9. Next base: position 75,352 of record JAKFVL010000006.1, on the reverse strand, counting down.
TTCGTTCCAGAGGATGTAGCGGCCCTCCGGATCGAGAAAGACGATACCCTGCGGAAGAATGTTGAGAGCGTCGCGAAGCCGTTCATGCGCCTTGCGCGCATCGGCGATCGCGGCGGCAGCCTCGGCGCGTTTTCGGACCATCTCGCGAACATCGACCGGCGACGTCTTCGCCCTCAGGCGCCGTTTGCCGCCCCGCCCCTGGGCAGACTTCGGCCGCTGCTTCTGAATTCCCACGTCCACGCCTCTTTCGCATCCTGCAAAACGTTTGTGCGAGAAGTGTCTGAAAAAAGTGTATCCAGCAGGTTCGCATGGGCGGCTTAAGTTGCTGAAATCTTGTCATGAAGCGAAACTCGTGCCTTATCGTAAGGCACACTGGAGCTTCGTCCTGAAGCCTTGCAGGTCACCGGAATGCTGGTTTTGCCTGAGCAATTCAAACAGAGCCGCAGTTTGGCAGCCACGATACGAACCGCACTTGCTGCGTCTGCTTCGCAAATATTCAGATGATCGCGTATCCGCATCAATTTATACCAATCGATGGCAAGGTTAAATGCGAGTAAAGACGATGAACGCTTTAATCGGATTGCCATACCACTTGGATCCCTCGCCTGTGAAATCTGCCTGCGCTATAAGCAGCCTCATGATGGTTCGCCCGCTGATTCTTGCCGCCGCCGTTTGTCTGCTGCCGGCCGCTGCGGTTGCGCAGGACAAGGGAACCGTCGATCCAAAACCGCTGCCACCGCTCGCCAATCCCAACGATCCGAACACGCCGGCCAAGGAATTGTTTGGCCGCAAGACGACCGCAGCGCCACTCGCGGCGCGCGCGATCGGCTTCTACGCGAAAGGCTGCGTGGCCGGCGCCGAAGCCCTGCCGATCAACGGGAAAACCTGGCAGGTGATGCGGCTGTCGCGCAATCGCAACTGGGGACACCCCGATCTCGTCAAGTTGCTGGAACGGCTGTCGTCCAAGGTGGAGAAGGTCGCAGGCTGGAACGGTCTGCTGGTCGGCGATATGTCGCAGCCGCGCGGCGGGCCCATGCTGACCGGGCACGCCAGTCATCAGGTCGGCCTCGACGCCGACATCTGGCTGACGCCGATGCCGAACCGAACGCTCTCGCGCAACGAGCGAGAGGAAATGTCCGCGACCAATGTCGTCGCGGCCGACAAGCGCGACGTCGATCCCGCGGTCTGGCTGCCGACGCATGCGCTCGTCATCCGCGCCGCCGCGCAAGAGCCCGCGGTCGAGCGCATCTTCGTCAACGCAGCGATCAAGAAGGCTCTATGCCGCGAGGCCAAGGGCGACCGGAGCTGGCTCGCCAAGGTGCGGCCGATGTGGGGACACAACTATCATTTCCACGTCCGGATGAAGTGTCCGTCCGGCGAGGGCAATTGCACGCCGCAGGAGCCGCCGTCGGATGCGGAAGGGTGCAGCACCGGCGACCTCGCCTACTGGTTCAGCGACGCGGTTCTGAATCCGAAGCCCCCCAAAACACCGCCGAAGCCGAAGCCGCCGATGACTATGTCGCAATTGCCGCCAGAGTGCCGTCAAGTGCTGCTGGCGCCGTGACGCGCGACCTTTGGCAGCTATCTCAAGGCTTTGCCAACCGAGCTCCCATCCTGTAAGACTTGATCCTGTCAGGTTTGCCGTAAGCTCACCCGGCACGACGGAACGGCGCTTCCGCACATCGTCATTTCTCCTGCACGCGCGATATCCGCGCGGCGGACATGGAGCGCCATATCATGCGTCGTCTTTCCCCTCTTCTCATCGCGTTTGCGGCGTTGGCTTTTTCAACTCCGGTGCTGTCACAGGACGCGAGCAAAGGCGCGCCCGCCGCCGCATCGCAAGCCATCGGCAAGACCCTCACCGTATTCGCCGCGGCATCGATGAAGAATGCGCTCGACGAACTGAACGCCGCCTACAGCAACACCAGCGGCGTCAAAGTGACGTCGAGCTATGCCGCAAGCTCGGCGCTCGCCAAGCAGCTCGAGCAGGGCGCGCCGGCGGACATCTTCATTTCGGCCGACATCGCGTGGATGGATTACGCGCTCGAGAAAAAATCAGTGAACGATACGACCCGCGTCAACCTGCTCGGCAACAAGCTGGTGCTGATTGCACCAAAGGACTCCAAAGTCGACAACGTGAGCATCGCGCAGGGCTTCGATCTCGCCAAACTTGCCGGCGACGGCAGGATCGCAACCGGCGATGTGCAATCGGTGCCGGTCGGAAAGTACGCCAAGGCGGCACTCGAAAAACTCGGCTCATGGGATGCGGCGGCCTCCAAATTCGCGATGGCCGACAACGTCCGCGCAGCGCTCATTCTGGTTGCACGCAACGAGGCCGTGCTCGGCATCGTCTATGAGACCGACGCCAAGGTCGAACCCGGCGTGAAAATCATCGGCGCCTTCCCGCAAGAATCCTATCCTCCCGTGACCTATCCGGTGGCGGCGACGGCGACCGCCAACAGCAACGCGGCCAGCTATCTTGCTTTCCTGCGCTCGCAGACCGCCAAAACCGTGTTCGAGAAATACGGATTCAGCTACCTGATCCGCCCGACCTCCTGAGCCACATGATCGATCTGACGCCCGAGGAATGGACAGCCATTCTGCTGTCGATTCGCGTCGCCACGGTCGCGACGCTGGTCGCGACGCCGATCGCCATCGGCGTCGCATGGCTGCTGGCGCGCGTTGAGTTTCCGGGCAAGGCCGCAATCGATGCCATCGTCTATCTGCCACTGGTGCTGCCGCCGGTGGTCACCGGCTATCTCCTGCTGCTGACGTTCGGGCGCCGCGGTCTCGTTGGCGCGTGGCTCGCCGACAATCTGGGGATCGTGTTCTCGTTTCGCTGGACGGGCGCGGCGCTCGCTTGCGGCGTGATGGCGTTTCCGCTGCTGGTCCGGCCCATTCGCCTCTCGATCGAAGCGGTTGATCGTCGGCTCGAACAGGCGGCCAGCACGCTTGGCGCGTCGCCATGGCGGGTGTTCACGACGATCACCTTGCCGCTCGCGCTGCCGGGCGTCGTCGCGGGCATGGTGCTCGCCTTCGCCAAGGCGATCGGCGAGTTCGGTGCGACCATTACCTTTGTGTCCAATATTCCGGGTGAAACCCAGACCATATCGGCAGCTATTTATTCGTTGATCCAGACGCCGAACGGCGACACTGCCGCCCTGCGGCTTGTCGTGATTTCAATCATGATTGCGGTTGCTGCGCTGATCGCCTCCGAAATCCTCGCCCGTCGCGCGACACAGCGTCTGCACGGAGCCTGACAATGCTGCGCATGGATGTCGTCAAACGTCTCGGGGCGTTCTCGATCGAAGCCTCGATTATTAGCCAGGATCGTGTGACCGGATTGTTCGGCATGTCCGGGGCGGGCAAGACATCGCTGATCAGCATGATTGCGGGTCTGCTCAAGCCCGATCGGGGCATGATCTCGATCGATGCCGACACGCTGGACGACACGGCTGCCGGTATCCACGTTCCATCGCATCGCCGCCGTATCGGATATGTATTCCAGGACGCGCGCCTGTTTCCGCAAATGAGCGTGCGGCAAAATCTCGATTACGGCCGGCGCATGAACCGCCTCGAACCGAGCACCGATGACCAGACCCGCGTCGCAGACCTGCTCGATATCGGCTATCTGCTGGACCGGCGCCCGGGCAATCTCTCCGGCGGCGAACGTCAGCGCATCGCGCTCGGCCGCGCGCTGCTCGCCAAACCGAGATTGCTGTTGCTCGACGAGCCGCTGGGCTCGCTGGATGACGAACGCAAGGCCGAAATCCTGCCCTACCTGATACGTCTGCGCGACGAGACAGGCGTGCCGATGGTCTATGTCAGCCATGACGCCGACGAACTGCGCCAGCTCGCCGGGCACATCGTACTGATCAAGCGCGGGCGCATTACCGCATCGGGCGGCACCGAGCTGTTACCGAACTAGCGCAGCCGCTTGATGGCTTCACCGAGATGGTTGAGCCCCTGCACCAGTGCCGGCCCCCCGCACAATGTATATCGCGCCGGAAGATTGATCCGCCGGTCGGCGCCATAGCGCGCAAACACCGCCGGATGGGTGATGAACAACGCGCCCTGATCGCTGGCCTCGCGCGGAGGATCCTGCGTCACCAGAACATCAGGGCCGTCGACCAGCAATTGCTCGAGCGACACGACGCCCCCGAATCCTTTCGGACCATTTGACGGCGGCTGCAATCCCGCAGCGTTCAGCATCGAAGCGGGGAGACTCGCCGCTCCTTCGGTATAGCCGCCACGGCCGATCAGAAGCGCGCTGCGAACCGGTTGAGCGGATGCGAGCTTGCGCTCGGCGTCCTCGATCGCTTTCGCCAGCGCCTCGCCGCGCTCCGGATGCCCGACCAGTTTCCCGACGTCGCGCGCCTGCTGTTTCGCTGCACCGAGATCGGTGATGAACGGAATTTCAGCCACACGCACGCCCATGGTTCTGAGCATCGCCCGGATCGGGCGATGGCTCGGCGCAAGCAGAACCAGATCGGGTGCGAGATTGACCACCGACTCCGCGTCCCAATCGAGCTTGCGATAGGGCTTCGCCGCGTCCGTCATCACCGACATGCCCGGATTGGCCGCATAAGGCGAGAGCCCGGCAATCTGCGAGGGATCGGCAAGCGCCAGCAGGAGCTGGTCGGTGCAGAGATTGAACGACACGATCCGGCTGGGCTTGTCCGCCGCATTCGCCACAGGCAGGCTGATGGCCGCGAGAACGCCGGCAATCGCAAACACCTGAATGGTTTTCTTGATCATGCCGACCTGTTATGCCACGCCTCGCCGTGCGCGTCAGCCTGCCGCGCAGCCCGCGACTGGACCCGTATGACTTCCTCCACGCCGTCCCGCCTGCTAACGCTGATGCTCGCTGCTCTGGTCGTTGCGCTGACGATCGTATCGCTGATGACCGGCCCGGCGCAGTTTCCGCTCGGCTCGGTCTGGAAAGCACTCGTATCGGATCAGGGCGTCGAGACCATCATCGTCCGCGATATCCGCTTGCCGCGAACGCTGCTGGCGATGTTGATCGGCGCAACCTTCGGATTGGCAGGTGCCTCGCTGCAGGGCTTGCTGCGCAATCCGCTGGCCGAACCGAGCCTGTTCGGCGCGCCACAAGCGGCAGCGGCTGCCGCCTCGGCGATCATGGCTTTTGGATTCGCCAGCGCGCTTTCCGTTGCGGTCCCGCTCGGCGGCATCGCCGGTGCATTGCTGTCGGTCGGCGCACTCGTGGCAATTGCCGGACGCCGCGCATCGCTGACGGTCACGCTGCTTGCTGGCCTTGCATTGGCCAGCCTCGCGGGGGCGGCGATCGCGCTGATCCTCAATCTCGCACCCAATCCGTTTATCGCGCTTGAAATCGCATTCTGGCTGCTGGGCTCGCTGCAGGATCGCAGCATGGCGCATGTCTGGCTTGCCGCGCCTTTCATGGTCGCGAGCTGGCTTCTGCTCGCATTGAACGCCAGCGCATTCCGCGCGCTCGCTCTCGGTGAGGATGCCGCCGCCTCGCTCGGCGTCAATGTCGAACGCACACGTATTCTGGTGGTGATTGGCGTGGCGCTCGGCGTCGGCGCAGCCGTGTCGGTCGCAGGCGCGATTTCGTTCGTCGGGCTGGTCGCGCCGCATCTCGTTCGCAGATTTTACGGCTCCGATCCGGCGCGCGTGATGCTGCCTGCAGCACTTGCCGGCGCTGCATTGCTGATCGCGGCCGACATTGCGGTCCGGCTCGTACCCGTCCCCATCGAGATCAAGATCGGCGTCGTTACCGCGCTGATCGGCGTGCCGTTTTTTCTGGCGATGATTTTCCGGGAACGCCGCGTGCTGGAGGACAGCACGACATGAGCATAGCGCCGCGACTTGAAAGTCGGTCCATCACCGTGACGCGGAGCGGCCGGCGCATCGTCGACGACGCGGCCATTTCGTTGATCCCCGGCGAGCTGACGATCCTGGCTGGCCCCAATGGTGCAGGCAAGACGACGCTGGCGCGAGCGCTGGCCGGGCTGATCGATTGCGATGGCACTGTGACGTTCGATGGCAAGCCGCTTCAGGCAATGCCGCTGCGGGAGCGCGCACGCGCACTGGCCTACCTGCCGCAAGGCCATGAGTTTCACTGGCCAATGCGGGTCGATGCCATCGTGGCGCTCGGCCGCGAGCCGCACTCCGATCCGTTCTCCCGGACCACCGATGCCGACCGTGCCGCCGTCGCCCGCGCCATGGCCGCCGCATCCATCACGCCGTTTGCGGACCGGCTGATCACGACGCTGTCAGGCGGCGAATGCGCTCGCGTGGCGATTGCCCGCGCGCTTGCGACCGAGGCGTCGGTGCTGATCGCCGACGAGCCGACCGCCTCGCTCGACGAACGGCATCGGCTGATCGTGATGGAGCTGTTGCAGACGATCGCGCGGCAGGGCGCGGCCGTGGTTGCCATCATTCACAACCTTGCCCTTGCCATGCGCTTTGCCGACAAGATCGTGCTGATGAACGAAGGGCGGGTGGTAGCGAGCGGCCCGCCTCAAGAAACCCTGACCCCGGAGCGGATTGCCAGCGTGTTCGGCGTATCCGTCAACCGGATCGAAACGCCTGACGGGCCGCTGCTGATTCCATCGCGCGCACTGTAAGCGCCGCGGCGGCACTGGTTATGCGCCCGACAGCTCTTTCCACGCCTTGCGCAACCGCTGCCTGACAATATCGCCGCGCGTCGGCGGCTTTGCGTCGTCCTCGTCTTCCGGCAGACGAAGACCGACGACGTGGGCACGGCTGCCGCTCACCGCGCGCACCACGAGCACGATACTGTCGAGCGGCAAGGTCGCACCCGCAACCGGCGTGCGATCCAGATGCAGATCGAAATAATCGGCAACCGTTCGTGCGGCCTCGTTCGGATCAACGGCGATCCCGTAGATTGCAGCAAGATCCTGCAGAACGGTTTCGCCGGACACGGCGAACTCGCCGAGGAGATGCGGATCGGGCGCGGATGTCGGCGGCATATCCACGAAGAAACGGTCGAGCGCCTGCGCACGTTCGGGCGGCGCCAGCAGGTAAATGTAATCGCCCGGCGCGATCGGCTCGGCTTCCGCCGGCGAGAGAATCTTCTCGTCGCGGATCACCAGCGTCGGCTTCGACCACGACGGAAACAGTCCGCGCCGGAAAAACAGGCTCTTGGAGCGCACCGGATAACCGACCAGCTGCTGCTCGAGCTGGCCAGGCAGATCGAGCTCGATACGGCGGGGCGAGCCTTCGGCGCGGGGCAGCGCGACGTGCAGTTGCCGGGCTGCCAGTCCGATCGTCCATCCCTGAAACAACAGCGATATGGCCACGACGACGAAGGCGACGTCGAAGTAGATGTACGCCTTCGGCAGGCCTACCAGCAGCGGGATCGACGCCAGAAAGATCGCAACAGCGCCGCGCAGCCCGACCCACGAGATGAAAATCTTCTCACGCCACTGAAATCGAAACGGCAGCAGGCAGACAAACACCGCGACCGGCCGCGCGACCAGCGTCAGGGTCAGCGCCACCAGTATGGCCGGGACAAGCGTGTCGAGCAGCCGCCCCGGCCAGACCAGGAGGCCGAGCAGCACGAACATCACGATTTGCGCCAGCCATGTCGCCGCGTCGAGAAAGGCAACCACCGAATTGTGCGCGCGCGTCGGGCGATTGCCGATCACCATGCCGGCCAGATAAACGGCAAGAAATCCCGATGCGTGGGAGATTTGCGCCGTGCCAAAGATGACGAGCGCCGCGGTTGCGACGAATGGCGCATGCAGCCCTTGCGGCAAAGCGATGCGATTGAGGCCGAGCACCACCAGCCGCCCGCCGGCGACGCCAAAGATCGTTCCAAGCAGCGCTTCCCGCGCAAACTGACCGAGCACCTGCCAGACCGTGCTCTGGCCGAGCGACAGCAGTTCAACAAGCATCAGCGTCAGGAACACCGCGAACGGATCGTTGGTGCCGGATTCAACCTCAAGCGTCGCGCCGACGCGCGGACGAAGGCGCAGTCCCTGGGCGTGGATCAGCAGAAACACCGCTGCCGCGTCGGTGGATGCCACGACCGCGCCGACCAGCAGCGATTCTGTCCAGCTGATGTTGAGGAAATAATGAGCGACAGGCGCAGTGAGCAGAGCCGTCAAAAGCACGCCCACTGTCGCCAGCGCCATCGAGGGCGCGAGCACCGCGCGTATGCTTGAGAAGCGCGTCCGCAATCCGCCATCGAACAGGATCAGAGCCAGCGCCACCGAACCGACGAGATAGGTGGTTTGCACATCGTTGAAATGCAGCCCCCCCGGCCCGCTCTCGCCGGCCAGAACGCCGACACCAAGGAATACCAGCAACAGAGGTGCACCGAACCGCAGGGCGATCAGGCTCGACATGATGCCCGCCATCACCAGTACAGCGCCGAGCAAGATAGCAATGCTGACCGAATCGAGCGAACCCATTGACCCTGCGATGTTGAGAGGCGCCGCCTCCATGCATATCGGTGCAGCGCCGGAACGCCAACCCCAATTGCGGCCGACCGCAAATCAGCCGCATTTCCGGGGGTATCCGCAGTCACGCAGGCGCTTCACATGGCATCTGCAAGGCTCGCGGTACAAACTGACGCACGATCCGAATCGCGCGCCGGTCCGGCGCTGCATCGGTCAAGCGCTTCCGCAGGGATACGAGAGACTGGACGATGATGAACTGGAATAAAATTGACGGACTGCTGCAAACCGCCATCCGCCTGGTGGGAGCGGAATTCATGTCGCCCTGGTTCTATTTGCAGATCGGGCTCATTGTTGCCGCCGCCGGAATTGCCTATGCCGCTTCAGCCGCCGTCCGCGCCAGAACCGACGTGTCATCGCTTGCCATGGGGTGGCCGGCGCCGCTACGGCTTTTCATCCGCATTCTGATGCGCAGCCTGACCACGGTGATCTTTGCCCTGCTGGTGGGAATCGCGCGCGTTGTGATGACCGCGTCCACCGGGCCGAGCCGCAGCTATCTGCTGGCGATCGCGGCAAGCCTCGCCACGGCCTGGCTCATCATCCGCTTCGCCACCAGTTTCATCCGCAACGAGTTTGTGGTGCGGATGATTTCGATCTCGGCCTGGGTGATCGCCGCGCTGAGCATCGTCGGTCTGCTCAAGCCGACGACGGACGCCCTCGACTCGATTGGAATCGATCTTGGCGGTCTGCGATTGACGCCGCTCCTCATCATCAAGCTGCTCGTCCTGCTCGCAATCACGTTGTGGATCGCCAACCTGATCAGCAACTTCATCGAAGGCCGCATCAAGCAGTCGCACGACCTGACGCCGTCGGTTCAGGTCTTGCTGACCAAGCTGGTCCGGTTGATCCTGATGGTGCTGGCTGTCGCGCTGGTGATGGGCGCGGTCGGCATAAATCTCGCCGCGCTTGCAGTCTTCAGCGGCGCGGTCGGCGTCGGCGTCGGTTTCGGCTTGCAGAAAATCGTCGCCAATTTCGTTTCGGGGGTGATCCTGCTCGCCGACAAGTCGGTGAAGCCAGGCGATCTGGTGACGATCGGCGACAGTTTCGGCCGGATCAACACCATGAATACGCGCTATATCTCGGTTGCCGCCGGCGACGGACGCGAATTCCTGATTCCGAACGAAGACCTGATCACCCAGAAGGTCGTGAACTGGACTTACACCGACAAGGATACACTGGTGAAGGTCCCGTTCTCGACCAACTACGACGCGGACCCGCGTCTGGTGTGCAAGCTGGCCGTCGATGTCGCCAGCGCGACGGATCGGGTCAAGAAGGCTGGCTGCCAGATTTCAGAGTTTGCCGAATACGGCATGCGCTTCTCGCTCACGTTCTGGATCAACGATCCCTATGCGGGCATGGACAACGTCAAGAGCGACGTGATGATGGCGCTGTGGGACGCCTTCAAGCGCGAAGGCATCCGCGTGCCTTATCCGGTTCGCGATATCCGCGTACGAGGAACTCTGCCGGCCGAGGTTACGATCGAGAACCCGAGCTGAGTGGGTTTCTCCCATGAAATTTGTCTCGCCGCTGGTTCCGGCCACGCTGATCCGGCGATACAAGCGTTTTCTCGCGGACGTCGAGCTCGCCGATGGCAATGTCATCACGGTGCACGTCGCCAATCCCGGCGCGATGACGGGACTGCAGACCGCAGGAGCCCGCGTGTGGCTGTCGAAATCGCCGAGCGCGACGCGCAAATTGCCGTTCTCGTGGGAACTGATCGAGGCCGACTTCGGCCACGGCTCAGAGCTGGTCGGCGTCAATACGGCGCATCCCAATACGATTGTTGCTGAAGCGCTGGCGCAAGGCAGCATTCCGGAACTGGCGGGCTACGCATCGATCCGCCGCGAGGTGAAGTACGGGAAATCCTCCCGGATCGATTTTCTGCTCGAGCAGGATGGACGCTCGCCCTGCTACGTGGAGGTCAAGAATGTCCATCTGATGCGCGAGGCAGATCTGGCCGAATTTCCCGATTCGGTCACCGCGCGCGGCGCCAAGCATCTCGACGAAATGACGGCGATGGTCGAAACCGGCGCGCGAGCCGTGATGCTGTTCGTGATCCAGATCAGTTCGGCCACCTCGTTCACGCTGGCCCGCGATATCGATCCGGCCTATGGCAGCGCGTTCGATCGGGCGCGGGCATCCGGCGTCGAAGCACTGGCGCTGAGCTGCCAGATCACCACGGAGAGCATCGGCATTGCCAAACCGGTCCCGATCGTGTTCTGAACTTTGCGGCTGAAAGGCATTCCGGTGTGACGCCAATGGCTTATAGGCCAAGGGTTGACTTGCAAGACGGCTCACAATCCTTAGATTAGCGGCATACCCGCCGAATCCCGCAGCACGAAATCCTGATGAATTACGTCGAAGCCACCGAGACATCCCTCCGCAAGACCGGCCAGATCAAACTGCACGGCCCGTCGGCGTTCGCCGGCATGCGCACCGCCGGGGCGCTGGTCGCACGGTGTCTCGATGAACTGGCGGACATCGTCAAGCCGGGCGTGCCGACCTCGGACATCGACGACTTCGTCCGCGAATTCGCCTTCAGCAACGGCGCTTATCCGGCGACGCTGATGTACCGCGGCTATCGCTATTCGACCTGCACCTCGATCAATCATGTGGTTTGCCATGGCATGCCGGGTGACCGGCCGCTGAAAGAAGGCGATATCGTCAACGTCGATGTCACCTTCATCGTCGACGGCTGGTATGGCGATTCGAGCCGCATGTATGCGATCGGCGAAATCTCGCGGAAATCCCAGCGGCTGATCGAAGTCACCTACGAGGCGATGATGCGCGGAATTGCCGCTGTCAAACCCGGCGCGACCACCGGCGATATCGGCCATGCGATCCAGAGCTTCGTCGAACCGCAGCAGATGAGCGTGGTGCGCGATTTCTGCGGCCACGGCCTCGGCCGGATGTTCCACGACGAACCCAACATCATCCACGTCGGCCGCCCAGGCGAAGGCGTCGAGCTGAAACCCGGCATGCTCTTCACCATCGAGCCGATGATCAATCTCGGCAAGCCGCACGTCAAAATCCTGTCCGACGGATGGACCGCGGTGACGCGCGACCGCTCGCTGTCGGCCCAGTTCGAGCATTCGGTCGGCGTGACCCAGACCGGCGTGGAGATTTTCACGCTGTCGCCGGGCAAGCGCGACAAGCCGCCTTTCGTCTGATTGGCCTGAAGTCCGCGAGGCCATTTCCGAGGCTGCCGCAAGCGCAATTTCTTGCCGTTTCCATTGCCGCCGGGGCCGCGCATTCTGGACCCTCAACCGAGGTGCGCCCGCGACCCGATGTCTGACGACAACGACGATCCCCAGCAAGCAGGCTTCTCCGAAGCGCCGCATTATCATGGCCACCGCGAACGGCTTCGCGGCCGATTCCGTAACGTCGGCGCGGATGCGCTGAGCGACTACGAACTGCTCGAAATGGTTCTGTTTCGCGCACTGCCGCGCCGCGACGTCAAGCCAATCGCCAAGGACCTCATCCAACGGTTTGGCTCATTCGCAGAGGTGGTTCATGCGCCCGAAGCCCGGCTGCGAGAAGTGAACGGGATCGGCGATACTGTCGTCGTCGAAATCAAGCTGATCGCCGCCACCGCCAGCCGCGTTGCCAAGGGCCAGGTCAAGCAGCGAACGTTGCTGTCGTCGTGGTCTTCGGTGATCGACTATTGCCGGACCGCGATGGCGTTCGCCGACAAGGAGCAGTTCCGCATCCTGTTTCTCGACAAGCGAAACCAGCTCATCGCCGACGAACTGCAACAGGTCGGCACCGTCGATCACACGCCGGTCTATCCGCGCGAAGTGGTCAAGCGCGCGCTGGAATTGTCGGCGACCGCCATCATTCTGGTGCACAACCATCCGTCCGGCGACCCCACCCCATCGACGGCGGATATCCAGATGACGAAATCGATCGTGGACATCGCAAGCACGCTCGGCATTGCCGTGCACGATCACATCATTGTCGGCAAGAACGGTCATGCCAGCCTGAAGGGCATGAAGCTGATGTGACGGGATTCACCTATAAACCCAACGAGTACGGGCGCGGCATATTCGCCGCGCCCACCACGAAACTCCAGATCATTTTTTTCTGGTAACGACCGCTTCGAGATATTCGCCGGGGATAATCAGCGTGCCGTCCCGGGCGATGTTGAATTTTCCGATCAAACCATGGAGGTCGGCTTCAAGCGCCTCGCGCGCCTGCGGGTCGATCGCCGCGAATGCCTTCAGGACCGGACCATAGTAGTTGCGGAAAACTTCCAGCCAATGCTTTGGCGACCTGTATCGGAAGACAAAATTCCTGCTTTCCGCTGCGACGGTCGCCTGCGAACCGAACAGGGTGTCGAGATGCGCCCTGTTGCCCCATAGTGCGGGAGACTTCACGCCAGGGGCTGGCGGAACGTACTGGCCGATGGTCTTGAACAACTGACCGATGAAACTCTCCGGCGTCCAGTTGGCCAAGCCGATCTTGCCGCCCGGACGACAGACGCGCATCAGTTCGCGTGCAGCCTGCTCTTGGTTCGGCGTGAACATGACGCCGAAGGTTGAAAGAACGACATCAAAAGTGGCGTCGGCGAACGGCAGATTCTCCGCATCGGCTTCCCGGAAAGAGACCTGCAATCCATCAGCCTCGGCGCGTGCCCGGCCGCGTTCGAGAAGTGCGGCGACGTAGTCCGTCGATACCACCTCGGCGAAGCGGCGCGCTGCGGCCAGCGTCGCATTGCCGTTGCCGGCGGCGACGTCGAGAACACGCTGGTTACTGCGCAGGTCGACGGCCTCGCAGAGCATCTCGCCGACAATCTGCAGCGTGGTCCCGACAATCGCATAATTGCCGGACGACCATGCGCCGTGCTGGCGCGTCTTGACGGCGGCAAGGTCAATTGTGGCGGGTATGCATGTTTGAACACTCATTGTCCTGATCCTCTTCTGGTTAAAATGGCTTACGGTTCGATTTTTGAGCTATCGCTGCATAGGGATGAGACTGACCAGAGCCCGGAGGGTTTGGCACAACGACATCGCGAAGCCTCCCAGATCGCCTGTCTCGACCAGCGACATGATCGCGGCGAACGAGATGCCAGCGACACCAGCCATGAACATTCGGACTCGCGATCCTCGGGGCCTGGAAAGAAGCGAGACGAACTGCGTTATGCCTCCGTATATCGTCGCGTTTGCTCGATTCGCGATGTTGCGAAAACCGCCCGACCGCACAATCAAACCCGTTATCAACGGCGCAATAACGCCAAACCTTCCTGAAAAACTTCTCACTTCACGCTCCGCGTCTATGCCATTCGGACGAATGGCTTTTTTGTCCCCCTTTCCGGCAAATCGCGACGTCGACCTTCGCCGCGCTATCCAATGGTCCCGGCAATACTGAAATCGCTAAATCTGCCGGGCAACCAGCGCGGCAGCGGTTCTTGATCATGCCGGTATCCATCGGTTATTCTCAAAGCGTCAGAAAAAACTGGCGCTTTCACGGTTGATGGATATTGCGGGAGGCCTATTCTCTCAATGATCGGGACGCCGCCATCCTTTGCAGCTACGCCGGGAAACGCCCGCGGCGATCACGATGTGCTCGCCGAGATGTTGCGGGCGGTGCGCCTGACCGGATCGGTTTTTCTCAACGCCAGCTTTACAGCGCCGTTCGGCGTCATCAGTCCCAAGCAATTCGATGAACGCACGCCGATGGCGCAATTGCGCCACGTGAGCATCTTCCATCTGATTGCAGCTGGCGGCTGCACCGTCGAAATTGCGACGGGTGAACAAAGGATCGTGTCGGCCGGCGACATTCTGCTGATGCCATTCGCGGACGCGCACAAGTTTTGGGACGGCGAAAGCGTCAGAATGACAATCGCCGATGAACTTGTGCGTCCAAGCTCCCTGAACGGGATGTGGACGATCAATCATGGCGGCGGCGGCCAAGAAACACGAATGGTATGCGGGTTTATCGAATCGTCAGAGTTTCTGTTCACGCCGGTATTTCGCACCCTGCCCCCATTGCTGATTGATCGAACGGGTGACGACAAGGTCAGTGCGATCATCACATCGACGGTTAGGCAAATTCTGGAGCTTGCCGACGCTGCCGCTCCCGGTAGCGAACTTATGCTTGGTCGCCTGATGGAGTTGTTGTTTGTTGAGGTCCTGCGCCGCTACGCCATGGAGCTTCCGCCAGGCGCAACAGGATGGTTTGCGGGACTGAATGATCCAATCGTTAGCCGGGCGATGCATTTCGTGCACGGTAACCCTGCACGCCGCTGGACGGTGGATGACCTTGCCCGTGAGGCCGGATCCTCGCGCACGGTGCTTGCCGAACGGTTCAACGCGGTGATGGGCCAGGCACCGATGGAATACATAACCAATTGGCGCATGCAAATCGCTGCCGATCGAATGCGAAACGGCAATGACAGTTTCGCCGCCATTGCCGCGGATGTCGGCTATGAATCCGAAGCCGCATTTAGCCGCGCCTTCAAGCGCGTGACGGGTGTGACTCCCGGACGTTGGCGCGACGGCGTAATGGCAAGCTGATCACATGATCCATGGTATCCAGCAGCGCTATTGCCGTATCATGATAAACGGATCGGGGCTGTCCGGCACCCGCCGCCACTGCGCATTGTCGTCGGCCTGAAAGCGCCATGTCTCGCCGCTCGCCGATTGCAGCACCAGCTCTCCGCGATCGAGCCGCCAGGCGTTCGGAGCAAATGTTGCAACCAGCGGATCGCAGCGCGGCTTGAGAAACGCCGCGAAATTATCCGGACCGGCCTCGGTGTTGGTCAGCGTCAGGCCGCAGATCACCCGGTTGTTGCTGCGGACCATGGCCCAGTCGCCGATCATCTGATCCATTGAGCGCGCCAGCGATCTTGCAGACACGAGATCCTGCAGGATGTAAACACCCTCGCCGGTACGCAGCCCTTCGAAGATGCCGCTCTCGACCTCGGTGAAATCGATCACGGGTTGCCCTTTGGCATCCTGAAGCCGGACGATGTCGAGGCCCTTCACCGACCACGATGTGATATCCCTTGTGAAAGGCAGCGCCTCCGCGCAGCCCTTTTCGAGTTCGAGCTTCAATCCCTGAGATGCCGGATCGGCCTTGAGCGTCACGGCGCAGGTCTTGCTGCGCTCCGCCGTCGAAAGCTCCCATTGCCCGACCATGTCGGCGGCGAGAGAGCGGCTGCTTTGCGCAAGCGCCATTTGGGCCGGCATCATCGCATGCGAAACCGCAACCGAAAGAACAATCGCGCAACACAGCGGCCACACGCGAAATCCTGTCAGTCCATGTCTCGCCTGCAGTCTCATGTTCAGTGGCCCTTATTAGCGGCCCTTGGGCGGCGTTTCCGGAACCGGGGTGATTGGCGGCTTGCCGCTGAACCATGCCAGCAGGTTGTCTACCACGAGCTTGTCCATGGCGTTGCGAGTGGTCACCGATGCGGAAGCGATATGCGGAAGCAGAACCACGTTCTGCATGGCGCCCAGCACAGCGGGCACGTTCGGCTCGTTGGCGAACACGTCGAGGCCGGCTGCCATGATGGTGCCGTCCTTCAGCGCCGCGATCATCGCTTCCTCGTCGACCACGGATCCGCGGGCGACATTGATCAGCACGCCGCGCGGGCCGAGCGCCTTGAGCACCTCGGCGTTGATGATCTTCGCGGTCGAGGGACCGCCCGGCGTGATCGCGATCAGCGTATCGACGTCCTTCGCCATCTCGATCAGGCTGGGATAATGTTTGTAGCCGACATCCTTCGCCGGATTGCGCGAATGATAGACCACCGGCACCAGCGAGGCATCGAGGCGGCGTGCGATCGCCTGCCCGATGCGTCCCATGCCGACCATGCCGACGGTGCGATCACGCAGCGAACCGGCGCTGAGCGGAAAATTTTGCGTCATCCAGTGACCGGAGCGCAGATAGCGATCCGCCTTGATGAATTCGCGCAGCGTCGCGATCAGAAGTCCCAGCGCGACATCGGCGACCTCTTCGGTCAGCACGTCGGGCGTGTTGGTAACGACGATGTTGCGATCCATTGCATAATTTATATCGATATGATCGTAGCCGACGCCAAAGGACGACACGATCTCGACCTTTGGGAAGCGCGACAGCATCACCCTGTCAGCCTGAACCAGACCGGTGACAGCGACACCGCGAATCCGGTTCGCCACATCCGAGCCGAGCCGGCTGAGATCGTGATGGTTGTTGAATTTATGCAGAATGAAGTCATCGCTAAACCCGCCGTCGACGACCGGTTTTGAAGGACCGTAAATCAGTACATCGACCTTGCCCGCAGCCATTCCTCAATCCTTTCCGAGCGCACTTTCATGCCAGCGCCGCAGCATCAGATATGATACCAGCGCAAGCAGCGCATAGATGACAATGCCCGCGATCGATAGCAACAACAAAGCGGCGAACATTCGCGGGATGTTGAGACGATATCCGGACTCCGCGATGCGGTAAGCCAGCCCCGATCCCGAACCTGCAGCGCCGGCTGCGATCTCCGCGACCACCGCGCCGATCAGCGACAGCCCTCCCGCGATGCGCAATCCGCCGAGAATATAAGGGAGCGCAGCAGGCAGCCGCAGATACCGTAACGTCTGGAATCCCGAGGCGCGATACAGCCTGAAAAGCCCGGCCAGATTGCGGTCGACCGAATTCAATCCCAGCATCGTGTTGGACAGCACCGGGAAGAATGCGACGATCCATGCGCAGGCAACCACCGCAAGCTGCTGCGGCAGATAGATCAGCAGCAGCGGCGCGATGGCGATGACGGGTGTCACCTGCAAAACCACGGCATAGGGAAATAGCGAGTATTCGAGCCACCGGGACCGGCTGAACAGCAAACCAAGCGCAACGCCACCAATGGCTGCAGCCATGAAGCCCTGCAACGTTGTCGTCAATGTGACGAGCAGCGATTGCCAGAGCACGGACCAATCCTCGATCAGGGTGGCGAAAACCGCGCCCGGACCGGGCAGAATGTAAGGCGGCAGATCGTTGATGCGAACGATCAGGTGCCAAATCGCAATGCCGGCGGCGAGAACCACCACAGGCAGAACGAATTGAAGCCTGCGCTCGAGCCGATCCCGCGCCGAAACAGGATTTGGTTCGCTCCCCCGGACGTTGCTCATCGCACAGGCCTTTCACCGCTGGTTTTGGCCAACGCGGCCGAAACGTCACGGCATTGCGCAGCGTAGCCAGCGGAGGTGCGGAAATCCTCGTCGCGCGATGATGGCGCCTCGATTCGAAACTCGGCGCTCGTCCGGCCGGGCCGCGGGGTCATGACGACGACGCGCTCGGACAGATAGACCGACTCGAACACCGAATGGGTGACGAAGATCACGGTCTTGCGCAGCTTGCGCCACAGATCGAGCAGATCGTTATTGAGACGAAAGCGCGTGATTTCGTCGAGCGCGGCGAAAGGCTCGTCCATCAACAGAATGCCGGGATCGGTCACCAGCGCCCGCGCCAGCGAAACCCGCATCTTCATGCCGCCCGACAATTCGCGCGGATAGGCATCGGCGAATTCGGCAAGGTCGACCTGCGACAGTACCTGATCGGCTTTTGAGATCGCCTCATCGCGAGAGAGATTGGCCAGCCGCAGCGGCAAACCGACATTGTCCCGCACACTGGCCCATGGCATCAGTGTCGGCTCCTGAAATACGAACCCGATCGGCTGCCTCACCGAATTTTCCCTGACTTGCGCGGCAACGCCCACTTCTCCCGATGTTTGCGTCATAAGCCCCGCGACGATGCGCAGCGCCGTTGATTTTCCGCAACCGGAGGGGCCAAGCAGAGAGACGAACTCGCCACGGCGAACATCGAGATCGATGGGGCCGAGCGCCGTGACACCCGTGTCGTAGACCTTGGTGACGCCGCGCAGGCTCACCGCAACCTCGCCGTCATCCTGGCCTTGATGGGGGATCGTCTCCACGCGGCTCAGTTCTTCGGCCGCAGGTCGGTGCCGACGCCCTTGTTGATGAAGCGCAGGGTGTAGGCCTTGCGATAATCGATATCGCGCTTCACCACGCCCGCGCGCGACATCTTGTCGAAGAAACTCGCCATGCGCTCATCGGTCATGGCGCCGATCCCGTCGCGCAGGGTAGTGCCGGAATCGACGATGCCATACTCCTTCATCGAGGCTACCGAATAGGCCAGCAGGTCGTCGGTCATTTCCGGATTCATTTTCTTGATCAGCTCGTTGCCGGGACTGTTGTCGCGGTAGAGGTAATTGTACCAGCCGATAATCGATGCATCGACGAAACGCTGTACCAGATCAGGCTTGCCGTCGGTCATGTCGAGGCGAGTCTCGATCAGGGTCGAGTAAGTATTGAAGCCATAGTCGGCAAGCAGCACCAGCCCCGGCTTGAAGCCGGCCTTCTTCTCGACGGCAAACGGTTCGGACGTGAGATAACCCTGCATCGCGCTTTTCTTGTCGGCGAGAAATGGCTGGGCGTTGAACGTGTAAGGCTTCACTTTGGCTTCGTTGAAGCCGTACTCCGATTTCAGCCACTGGAAGTAGGTCGGCATGCCTTCCTTGGAGACGAACAGCGTCAGCGGTTTGAGGTCCTCGATTTTGGCGACCTTCGCTTCCGGGTGCGTCAAGAAAACCTGCGGGTCTTTCTGGAAGATCGCAGCAACCGCGACCACAGGCACCTTGTTGGCGACCGCATCGAGCGACTGAAGATTGTTGGCGCTCATGAAGAAGTCGATCTTTCCCGACATCAGCAACACACGATTGTTGGCGTTCGGGCCGCCCGGAACGATGGTCACATCGAGACCGTAGCTCGTGTAGGTCCCATCCGCGACCGCCTGAAAGAAGCCGCCGTGCTCGGCCTGGGCGACCCAGTTGGTGCCGAACGATACCTTGTCCAGTCTGGAGGGAGTTTGCGCCAGGCCGCCGCCGGCACTCGCTGCCACGGCCAATACAGCGCCGATTGCGGCCAGACATCTGCCGAAGACGTTTCCGGGGCTCATTTTCCGGCACTCATGAGGAAACCTCGTTGGCGCGTTAACGTCCGGAATGGAAACCATCCCGGCGGAGACTGCTGGCCTATCGCATCCTAAAATGGATACATAGACCTTGCTCGGACCCTGATCGTCACCAGAATTACCGCGCAATCGCCCGCAAGGAAACCACTCCGAGGAACGGCCGGCTTCATGACCGCAAGGACCCCACCGCTCAGCTGGACCGATATCCACTGGTTGGACATGGCGGACGGCCTCGCCGCAGACTGGATCGCCGTTCTGCCGCTGGCGGCGATTGAGCAACATGGGCCGCACCTGCCGCTCGGAACCGATGTCATGATTGCCGAGGCATATCTGGCGCGCGTTCGCGATCTTGTTCCGTCGAATGTCCCGGCCACCTTCCTGCCGGTCCAGTCCGTCGGCCTGTCGACCGAGCACGTCGATTTTCCCGGCACGCTCACGTTATCGCCGGACGTTGCGCTCGCGCAATGGATAGCGATCGGCGAGAGCGTCGCGCGGGCCGGCATCCGCAAACTCGTGATGGTCACCAGTCACGGCGGCAACAGCGCGGCCATGACTCTCGTGGCGCAGGAGTTGCGCGCGCGGCACGGCATGCTGGTCGTCACCACAAGCTGGCATCGTTTCGGTGCCCAGGACGGCCTGTTTCCGGATGACGAGCTGCGCCACGGGATTCACGGCGGCGCCGTCGAAACCTCGATCATGCTGGCGAAGTATCCGCAAGCCGTGCGCATGGACAAGATCGCGTCGTTCATATCCGCGAGCGTCGCGATGGAGAAAGAGTTCCGCTGGTTGAGGGCGGGCCGTCCCGCTGCGTTCGCCTGGCAGGCGCAGGATCTTCATCCGTCAGGCGCAATTGGCGACGCCACACAGGCATCGGCGGAAAGCGGTCACTCGCTCATCGAAGGCGGCGCACGGGCATTTTGCGAACTTCTTAACGATGTTGCGCGCTTCGACCTGGAAAAGCTGGCGACGAAACCGTCCTGAAACACAAAGGCGCGCTTTGCGTCGTCGAGGAATTAACAATCCCCGGGACGAAACGCATTCGCCTCGAACCCGATCGATTGTGGCTCCGACAAATGGGCATGCGGACGAAAACAGACCGCACTCAGACAGGATGGAGATACCCATGTCGATCAAGACCAAGATTGCTGCTCTCGCTCTCGCTGCTCTCGCTGTTACCGGCGGCATTGCCGCGACCTCGCAGCCGGCTCATGCCGGTCACAACAACATCGGCCTTGGCATCGCTGCTGGCGTGCTTGGCGCCGCCGTTGTCGGCTCCGCGATCGCTGCGGGCCCGGGCTACTATGGCGACGGATATGCCTACGGCTATGGCTATCGCCGCTGCGGCTGGGTTCGCCAGTTCGACGCCTGGGGTAACTACATCGGCAAAGTGCGCACCTGCGCTTACTGATTGATCGACGGCCGGCATGGGCGCGTCATCCACCCCGTGCCGAACACGACCCGCCCGGTTCTTCTGGGCGGGTCATTCGTTTTCAGCAGCGAGAGAACGATCGACGATCAGTATCTGATCGTCGACCGCAACCCGAAGAACAGCGCATTCCTGACGGCAGTACCGGCGATCGGAGCATTGGCATCCGGCACATTTCCGCCGGGGTGAACTGTGTACTGCAGGCTTGGCTGAAGCGTCCAGCCGGGCGCGAGCGCCGCTGAATAATTCAATTCGAACGACAGTTCGTAATCGCGCAGCGGTTGCGGCAAGCCGGAGAAGAAAATCTGATCGCGATCCAGCGACCTCAGCCGGTCGGTGATGCGGGAATAGATGAACACAGCGCCGGCACTGTCGAGCGGACGCCCCGGAATCACGCCATTCGCGATGACGCCGCCCTCAACGTAGAAATCGTTGAGATTGCGGTCCGACGGCACCGCGGAGATACGGGTGAATACGCCGACGCCTGAGTTCGCATCGCCTCCGGCCGGACGATACAATTGCTGATCGAACACCGCGTAGATGCCCTGATTCCCGCGAAGCCGCCGCGCCGGCCCCGTGCTCGCCGGATCGGCAAGCGAAAGACCCTGCACATCGAATCTCAGATCGTCGAAGCGGTCAAAATGATGCCATGCGCCGATACGCACACCGCCGCCGAGGCCGGCAGCGTCCGGCGCCTGATTGTAACGGTACTGAAGTTCGCCGATCAGCAGCGGCGGATCCTTGACGCGAAAATTCAGACCATGGCGATTGCGCTCCTCGGCGTCGCCCGGCCCGGGACCCGCAGGATCGCCGTTGAACAACGCAAGAAGCGCCGTGATGTCCGCGGTCGGCTCGAATTTTAGGCGGACGCCAGGTGTCGAGAGCGGATAGGCCGCACCCCCGCTGGGTAAATTCTGTTTGGCAATAGTCGGCCAATCGCTCGACAGGAACGGTGTGAAATACTGGCTGTTGAAGAATTCGCTGTCGGCCGTGATCTGCCCGAAACGAAATCCGAAACGGCCGTCCCAAAATTTCTGCTCGAGCCACAGTTCGGACAGGCGGATCGACGGCAGCGCCTCGATGTTGCTGATGGTGTCGAGACCACCGACGAGCGTCCGGTTCGGTCCACCATTGCCGTGAGTCTGAAAGAAGTTCGAGAACAACGTCAGCCCTTGCCAGCCAGCGAGCTTCTCGAAGTCGATTCCGATCAGGCCTTCGTATTTGCCCTGAACGATCGAGCCTCGTTTGATGCCACCGGAGAAGTTCGTCCAGCTTTCCGAGGTGAGGACCGAGCCAAACGTCACGCCGCGCTCGCGCAGCCACCGCCGCTGGGTGTCCAGTCCCAACGGGTCCGGTAGCCATGTCCGGATCGTCGGCGATTGCTCCACCGTAAAAGACTGCGCCGCGGCCGGCCGCGTCTCCGGGAAACACACGCAACAAACCGAGGCCGCCACCAACCTCCGGAAATACTTGGAAACACGCCGAACCATGCCAGATCAAATCTCCCCCGACAGGCTCTATTGCAATTGATAACTATTCGCAACAAGAATAATCCATATGAGATCGCATGCACCCGTGTGTCTTCGGGTCAGGTTGGCGCTACGCCTGTCGCTGGGTCAGAAAATCAGATCGCTGCCGGAGCGAATGAGGTCGCCTGAGCCAATGCCCAAGCCTGCTTGTAGCGTGGATCCTCGGTGCCCGAGATCAGTTCTCCATGTCTGAGTTGCGGATACAGCCGCTCAAACGAGATCACTTCCTTCGGAGACATCCGCTGTGAGAAATGGATCAGCCGCAATTCGCTCGGATGATCGAGACCGGCGGCCGCGACAAGCTCCGCCAGCGCATGCAAGGTCGCGCGATGGTAGTTGTAAACGCGGTCGATCTTGTGCGGCACCACCAGCGCGCGGCCGCGGCTCGGATCCTGGGTCGCCACCCCGGTCGGGCACTTGTCGGTGTGGCAACTCAGCGACTGGATGCAGCCGAGCGAAAACATGAAGCCGCGCGCCGAGTTGCACCAGTCGGCGCCGAGCGCCATGGCCCGCGCGATGTCGAATGCGGTCGCGATCTTGCCCGCGGTGCCGATTTTGATCCGGTCCCGCGCGTTGATCCCGATGAGAGCGTTGTGAACGAAGTTGACACCCTCTCGCATCGGCATGCCCAGATGGTCCATGAACTCGACCGGGGCGGCGCCGGTGCCGCCCTCGGAGCCATCGACCACGATGAAATCGGGATAGATGCCGGTCTCGAGCATCGCCTTGCAGATCGCGAGAAATTCCCAGGTGTGACCGACGCAAAGTTTGAAGCCGGCCGGCTTGCCGCCAGACAGCCGGCGCATCTCGCCAATGAACTGCATCATCTCGATCGGCGTCGAGAAAGCACGGTGCCGCGCGGGCGAGATACAGTCCTCCCCTTCGACGATCCCGCGAATCGCAGCGATTTCGGGTGACACTTTCGCGGCCGGCAGCACGCCGCCATGGCCCGGCTTCGCGCCCTGGCTGACTTTCAATTCGACCATCTTGATCTGATCGTCGGACGCCACCTTGGCGAATGTCTCAGGATTGAACGATCCGTCACGGTTGCGGCAGCCGAAGTAACCGGAGCCGATTTCCCATATCAGGTCGCCGCCATTCTCGCGATGATAGGGGCTGACGCCGCCCTCCCCGGTATCGTGGGCGAAGTTGCCCTTCCTCGCGCCGGCATTGAGCGAGCGGATGGCGTTGCTCGACAGCGCGCCGAAGCTCATGGCCGAAATATTCAGAGCCGAGGCCGAATAGGGCTTCGTGCAGTCGGGCCCGCCAACCATGACGCGCGGCAGATCCTGGGCCAGCGGGCGCGGGGCCATGGAGTGGTGAATCCACTCGTAGCCGTCGCCGTAAATGCTTTCCTGCGTACCGAACGGCCGCTTGTCGAGCACCAGCTTGGCGCGCTGATAGATCACCGACCGCGTATCGCGGCTGAAAGGCATTCCGTCCTTTTCGCTTTCGAAGAAATACTGCCGCATCTCGGGCCGGATTTCTTCCAGGAGAAAGCGCAGGTGGGCGGAGATCGGATAGTTGCGCAGCACCGCGTGGCTCTGTTGCGTCAGATCGCGAATGCCGAGAATGGTGAGACCGCCAAAGATCAGAAACGGAATGACGATCCATTCGATTGCATCGGGATCGAGAATGGCGATCCCGATGAGCATGATCGAAATAACCGCGCAAATCGTGAGAATGATGTAGCGCGGCGTGAACGGAAGCATCACGATGTCCATAGACCAACCCCGACTTCAGAAGCGGTGGCATGGTACATTGCGGCCATGACGCGGCAAATGCCCGCGATACACCGGTACAGAAAAAGCGTCCTTGTCAGCGTGCTTTTTGCATAGCAACACGTTCAGGCGGTTTATTCTGACATTCACATGAAGGGTGCAAGGGCAGGAAGCGATCCGACCTTGCGGGAGCGATCGTCGGTCGCGTGAGAGCGGCGTCGTAGTCGGCTGCTGATCCGCAAGCGCGGTTTCTCTCCCGCGTCCCGGCATGGCGGCTTCGGCGAATAACGAAAGCCGATGATCCGGCAGGTTGCAAAAACACCGGATTGGCCATCGATTGTTCGGTTCTGGCCTTTATTTTTTTGTTGAGCGGCGTATTGCCTGGCTCAATGGCGCTCCCGACATAATGGCGTGCCATGTTCCGGACGTTTTGACGCCTCAGGAATTACGGGCGTTGAACCTTCGGTCAGGTTCCGACACTAAACCCTTGACGCGACTATGCGTATTTGTCGCAAAAGGCTTTTAACCGCAGGGATTCAATATGAAGGGGCTAGGTTCAGTCATGAAGAAGCGGGTGATTCTGGCGGCTGGCACCCTTGCCGTGATGCTGATGTCGGCCACAGCGAGCCTGGCCCAATCCGGGCCGTTCGCCAGTTTCGCCGGATCGTGGTCGGGGACCGGCATGGTCTCGCTGTCGGACGGTTCGAACGAGCGCATCCGCTGCCGCGCGACCTACAATGTGGGTGGAGACGGCTCGGGTCTGCAACAGACCCTGCGTTGCGCAAGCGACAGCTACCGCTTCGACCTATCAAGCGATGTCGTCGCACGCGGCAGCAACGTTTCCGGAAACTGGAGCGAAACCAGCCGCAACGTCAACGGCACGCTGGAAGGCAAAGTCACTCCTGGTCAGATCGATGTCTTCGTTCAGGCCGCTGGATTCGCTGCGACCATCGTCGTACGCACCACAGGCAACAAGCAGACCGTCTCGATCAGTTCACAAGGCGAAATCAAAGGCGTCTCGATCACCCTGACCAAAGGCTAGGCCGTCTCATCTTGCCTCAAAGCAAGAAGCCCTTCTTTCGAGAAGGGCTTCTTTTTATTTGTACGCGGAAAGCCTACTCGGCCGGTTTGACCGTTTGACCGCGGCCGCGCCAGCGGTCTGCGGCGCTGATCAGATACATTGCCGTCGGCCGCAGGATGAAGAGATCGGCGACCAGAGCAGCTATCATCGAAAATGCACTGAGCCATCCGAACAGCCGCAGCGACGGCAGATCGGAGAACACCGTCACAACCAGACCGCAAGCGAGCACCACTGTCGTCAGGATCAACGCGGGACCGACCAACACGGTGGCGCGCTCGACCGCCGTCCCGGGATCGAGACCGGGTTCCTGCTCGATACGCAAGCGGTTGAGGAAGTGAATGGTCGCGCTGAGCCCAAGGCCGAACGATACCGTGAGCGCGACCACGCTCGCGAACTGCAAGCCCTCATCCATCAGCCACAGCAGCGTACCCGACATCACGACCGGGAAGATCCCCGGCAGAATGCTGACCAGCATCACCACCACCGAACGGAAGGCAAGACCGATGAAGACCGCGACCATGATGAATTCGATGGTCAGTCCGGCATTGAGCTTGCCGATCATGCTGGCGCTGTTGCGCGCGGCGATCGCAGACAGGCCGGTGACCGCAATCTCGTAGCCGGGATGCGCCTTGCGGACGGCATCCATGGACTTGTCGAGCTTCTCGACCACCGGGAGGATATCGCTGGAATCGAGGTCGGGCACCCGGCCGGACACCACAACCGCGTCTTCCTCCGCCGAAATGAACCGGCGCACGATCTGCTTCGGAAGCAGATCGACATATTCCTTGAGCACCTTCACATCGGTGGTGCCGGCCTTTTCCGCGAGCCAGCGGCGCAGCGTATCGAGCGACCAAACGTTGCCGACGCCGGCTTGCTTTTCGATCAGCGAATGGACGTCGGCGATCGCCTGCAGCGTTTCCGGCGCATAGAGCGATTTGCCTTTGGGGAATTCGATCAGCACATCGATCGGATTGGCGCCGGTGAGCTTGGCATCGAGGCGGCTGCTGGCAGCGACCGCTTGCCGCTTGTCGGGAACCTGATCCGCGAGACGATAGCGCGGCTCGAGGCTCGCATAGACCGCACCGAGACCAATGACGACGGCCACAGCAATAAGGCTGTACAGTCCGGGGTGCTTGACCATGCGGACGGCGATCCAGGCACAGAACGCGCGGAGCGCGTTCACGCCGGCATCGGCGCCGCGAAACTTCGCGGCGAATGCCTCTTCCTTACGGACCAGCAGCACACCGAACACCGGCACCAGCGAGAGCACCGCGAGCAGCGCGATGATCGTCGCAGCCAGCCCGGCCTCGCCGAAAGTGCGGATCAAATCCGAATCCGAGAATTGCAGGGCGAGAAACGAAATACCCGCGGTCGCGTGGGTCAGCACGCAGGCCGGCCCGACCACAAGCACGGCGTTGCGGAAAGCCGTGTACTTGTCTTCGCCTGCAATCAGCCGGTCCCGGGCGGCAAAGGTCAGCTGCATCGAATCCGAGAAGCTGATCACCATGATGAGAGGCGTCATCACGTTGAGAAACATGTTGAGGCTGAAGCCGGCCCAGCCGAGCGCGCCGAGCGACAGCAGAATGGCAATCAGCGGCGGGAACGCCGCGATGATCATGAACGATATCTTGCGAAAGAACAGGATCGCGATCAGGCAACCCGCCAGCACGCCGGCAAGATTGTAGATGACGCCGTCGCGCTCGACCGCGTTGCGGATTTCGAGCTGCATCACGGGAACGCCCGACAACTGATAGACCAGGCCTGTACCCGCCAGATCCTCTGCCATCACCTTGCGGATTTCGGTGACGGTCTTGTTCAGCCCCTTGCTGCTGACGATCTTGGGTTCGAGCGACACCACGATCAGCGCCAGCGTTCCGTCGTCGGACAGCAGTTTGCCGCGAATGATCTCGTTGGCCTTCACCTGCTCGATGAACGTCTTGTAGGCGTCGCCCTGCGGCAGCTCGTTCGGAAACAGCGCCGCCGGAAGCCGGCCCGGCTCGGGCTGCTGGCGTGCCGAGAACATCGAGATCAGGCCGCTGGTGCCTTCGATGAGTTGCACGTCGGTGACGAGATCGCGGATTTTCTCCAGCGAACCGCGCTCCAGCAGCGACTTGCCTTCGACCACCATCAGCACGTCGTATTCGCTCGACGGGAAGCGCTTGATGACCTCTTCGTATTGGCGGTATTCGCGCGTTTCGGACCGGAACAGCTGGCTCAGCGAATCGTCGATCTTGATTCGCTGCAGTCCGAACGCAGCTCCGACACAGAGCAACGCCAGCACGATGCAGGACAAGATCGGCGCCCGCAGCGCGATCAGCCCTATTCTTTCCAGTCCGAACGCGATGCTCGGCGGGCGCTGCTTTTCGGCGTCACCCTTCGTCAGATCTTGATCGAGCATTTCTTATCCGGTCCTGTCGATGCCCATCCGGCACTGTCAAAGCACTCCGGGTGTACAATTATAACAAACAAATCAATATCTTATATGAATTCTTCACACCTGCCACCTTCCCGACCGGCCATTCAGCGCCCCATCTAGCAAATTATGGCTGTTCTCGCGAGCGCTGCGCGTCGGCGACCGGCGGCCGCGTCGCCGCTATGCAGCCGTCAAGCATGGCTTTTTTCCGCTCGAAAGCGGTGGCGATCCCGGGAAGACTCGAACTTCCGACCTGCGGTTTAGGAAACCGCCGCTCTATCCGGCTGAGCTACGGGACCGTTGCGGCACGACAGAGGCAGCGCCGTACAGGCTGAATAGCAAAGCGGAGATCGGATCGCCAGCCGCTCACGGGAGAGCTTGACCGCAGCCGGTTACAGCCCGTGCTTTTCGAAGACCTTGCGGCATGACTGGCCAAGTTTGCTGCGGTTCTGCATCAGGCATTGCTGAACAGCGCCATCGCCGTCTGCGAGTTGCTGGCGGCACAACCGCGATGCATCGCGCGAACACGATTGCTTGTCGTCCTGCGTACCGCTCTGGGCAAAAGCCTGGCCGGAGCCGGCAATCAGCACAGCCAATACGATCCATCTAAGTCGCTGAGACATTGCAATCCTCTGTTGCGAAGCACCAAGGTAATAAGGGACCGGCCAACCCGACCCCGGCCGTGATGCTCATACAATAAGTTCCTAGCTTGGCAACAACCGGCCTCAGCGGCCTTATTTGCAGCCATTTGCCTAATTCATGATCAGATGCCAGTAATCTCCGGGAAGATTTTCGCCTCTCCCGCGACGCTTACTGCATCGATCGAACCACATTGGTATCTGGCATAAAGGTTGCTGCTTCCGTCCGGAAATGCACGGCAATCCTGCAACGGCTTGCATTCCCATCAAATCCCTTGAGGAGCGTACCATGGACCGTCGAAAGTTTGTCACATCCGCAGCCGGTGCAACCGCCCTGGCCACAACGCTGGCCGCGCCCAGCATCGCCTCCGCGCAAGGCAAGACCTTCTCGTGGAAGATGACGAACGCCTACGGCCCCGGCTCGCCGTTTTACGTGCAAGGCCCGGGCAGCCCGACCGACTTCATCAAAATGGTCGACACCATGTCCGGCGGCCGTTTGAAGATTCAGCATTTCGCGGCCGGTGAATTGATTCCGGCGCTCGAAGGTTTCGATGCGGTGTCGAAAGGCACCGTCGAGATGAACTGCGCCAACGCCTATTTCTGGGCAGGCAAGACATTCGCCGCGCAGTACTTCACTGCCGTTCCCTTCGGTCTCAACTTCCAGGGCATGAACGCCTGGCTGTATCACGGCGGCGGACTGAAGCTATGGGAAGAGGTTTACGCACCGTTCAATCTGGTGCCGATGCCGATGGGAAATACCGGCGTGCAGATGACGGGCTGGTTCCGCAAACCGATCGAGAAGGTGGATGACTTCAAGGGCCTGAAGATGCGCATTCCGGGTCTCGCCGGAAAGGTCTACGCGGCGCTCGGTGTCGACGTGAAGTTGCTGCCAGGCGGTGAAATCTTCCCGGCGCTGGAGCGTGGCGTGATCGACGCCGCTGAATTCGTCGGCCCCTATCAGGATCGCCGCCTCGGCCTGCACAAGGCCGCGAAGTTCTATCATACCACCGGCTGGCACGAGACCTCGACCGTGACCGAACTGATCGTCAACAAGGCGGCGTGGGAATCGCTGCCGAAGGATCTGCAGGAGATGGTCCGTACCGCGGCCGCAGCCTGCAACGTCATCAGCCAGACCTGGTGCGAGCAGACCAACGCCGAAGCGCTGGAAGACCTCATTACGAATCACGGCGTCAAGGCCTCGCCATTGCCGGCCGACGTGATCGCCAAGCTGAGGGAAGTCACAGTGCAGACGCTCAACGATGCCGCCGCAAAGGATGCGACGGTGAAGAAGGTTCACGACAGCTTCGTGGCCTTCAAGAAGACTGCTGACAAATGGGCCGGGGTCTCAGAGGCGGTCTACCACAGCCAGATTCGCGGTCAGATCTGATTTCGTGTCATTCTCGCACGGCGGCGCTTGCGCGCCGCCGTGCGCTTTTCGGGATCTCCCATGCTCGTCTCTCGCTTGCTGTCGATCGCCGATGTCTGCGATCGCTTCATCGACCGCGTCGGCCGGGTCACCGGCTGGGCGTCGTTCGCCCTTGTCTGCGTGATGGCCTTCAATGTGCTGCTGCGTTACCTGTTTCGCACCGGCTCGGTCGCGATGCAGGAGATGGAATGGCACCTGATGGCGCCGATCTGCCTGCTCGGCCTGTCCTACGCCATCCGCCATGACGGCCACGTGCAGGTCGACATCTTCTTCGGCAAGTTTCCGAAGCCGATGCAGCGCATAGTCAACTTTATCTCGATGCTAAGCGTGGTGATCGTGATCGCCATCCTGCTGAAGCTGTCGATCCCCTACGTCATGCAGTCGTTCAACATCGGCGAGAAATCGCCCGATCCCGGCGGCCTGCCGCATCGCTGGATCCTGAAAGCGCTGCTACCGGTCGGCTTCGCCCTGCTGCTGATCCAGAGCATCGGCGCGATGCTGCGCGCGCTCGTCCCTCTGATTGATCCGACCGTCGAGGTCGCCCAAACCACGACCACGGTCTGACATGCCCTACAATGAAATTCTGGCGATCCTCTGCATTATCTCGTTTTTCGTGCTGCTTGCGTTCGGCATGCCCGTCGCGCTCACCCTTGCGGTCAGCGGATTGCTTTTCGGCTATCTCGGTTTCGGCGCCGGCCTGTTCGATCTTCTGCCCGCGCGTATCTTTGGCGTCACCGCCAACTACACGCTGATCGCGATCCCGCTGTTCGTGTTCATGGGCGTGATGCTGGAGAAATCCAAGATCGCCGACGAACTGATGGACGTGATCGGCCACCTCGCCGGCGGCCTGCGCGGCGGCATGGGCATCGGCATCATTATGGTCGGCGTGCTGATGGGCGCGACAACCGGCATCGTCGGAGCCACCATCGTTACGCTCGGCCTCTTGACGTTGCCCGCGCTGATGCGGCGCAACTATCATCTGCCGACGGCCTGCGGCACGATCTGCGCATCCGGCACGCTGGGGCAGATCATCCCGCCCAGCACCATTCTCATCCTGCTCGCCGACATTCTCGGGCAGTCGGTCGGAACACTGTTTGCGGCCGCCCTGATCCCCGGCCTTATCCTGTCAGGAATTTTCTGCGTCTACCTGCTGACACTCGGCGTCATCAGGCCGGACTGGGTGCCGCCGGTCGCGCTCGAAGAACGCGAAGCCATGAGCCGCCGCGATCTGTGGCTCGGCGCCCTGCGCATCGGCCTGCCGCCGATTTCCCTCGTGCTCGCCGTGCTCGGCTCGATCATTGGCGGCATCGCCGCGCCGACCGAAGCCGCATCGATGGGCGCGCTCGGCTCGATCCTCGTCGTGATGGTCGCAGGCCGCTTCAGTTTCTCGGTGCTGCGCGAAACCACGCTGGCAACCACCAAGATCACCGCGGGCATGATGTTCATCCTGATCTGCGCCCAGGTGTTCGCGCTGGCTTTCCGCGGATTGCACGGCGAACAGCTCGTCAGCGACCTGTTCAACGTGGTGCCGGGCGGCGTCAACGGCGTCCTCATTTTCATGATGGCGCTGATTTTCGTGCTCGGCTTCTTCATCGAGTGGATCGAGATCAGCTACATCGTGGTGCCGCTGTTTCTGCCGCTGCTGCTGAACCTGAACGTCGATCTGGTCTGGGTCGCGACGCTGATCGCGCTCAATCTGCAGACCTCGTTCCTGACCCCGCCGTTCGGCTGGGCGCTGTTTTACCTGCGCGGCGTGGCGCCGCCGGAGGTTCCAACCGCCGCGATCTACAAGGGCGTGGTGCCTTTCATTGTATTGCAGTTGATCGCGCTGACGATCGTTTACCTCAACCCCGGGATCGCGACCTGGCTCCCGCGCGCGATCGGCTGGTAGCCGCAAGCGACCGGAAGACGGCTGCCGCGCGCTGGCGTATTCATCATCAATCCGCTAGAGAGCAAACACAGCGCCTCGTGAATTGAAGGTTTCGATTCCGGCTGCAAGATGACCTGACCAATCGTTCTGCCGTCCCATGCCCGAAACCAGAATCTATGTAGACCTCACGACAGCGTTTGAGGAACGTCATCGCATCCCGCATGGAACGACAAGGGTCGAGCGGAAGCTGATCGAGGCGCTGGCCGATCTCGGTCGTGGCGATATCTCGTTCTGCCGATTTGACCCGCGCATCCACCAGTTCTGTGCCCTGTCACCGCAGGAAGCCCGAGCGGCAGCAACCAGCATACCCGTTGCAGATGCACGGCGAGAGGCGCGCGTAACCACCCGATCCCGCCCTTTGTTCGCCCCGCTGTATCCGTTCGAGGTATGGTTCCGGAAAAATATCCGTAATCGATTCCGCCGCACGCGGGCACATCTTCGCAACGCGGTCGCGGCGCCGGAATTCTTCGAGCCCGGGTCGGTATTGCTGTTGCCGGGCGAGTTGCAACGGCAGGATTTCTCGCAACTGAGATCGGTGCGCCGGAGGCTGGATTTGCAGCTCGCCATGGTGTTCTACGATCTGCTCGATTCGCTTGCCAACGACGACCCTCGGGTTCACGATCCTGATGCGGCCGATATCCCCGGCAGCGAATTTATCATGCGCGAGGCGTCGCTGATCCTGCCAATCTCACGCTACAGCGAAAGCGCCTTGCGCCAGCACGCCGCGACACGCGGAACCACGCTGCCGCCGATGCACATCGTGCGGCTGGGCCACCAGATTGCCGATGTCCCGCCAGTCGAAGGCGTCGGCGATCTGGCGCCGGGAAAATTCGCGCTCACCGTCGGCGACGTCACCGAACGGAAGAATCATCGGCTACTCGCCGATATCTGGGCCGCGCTGACGCGCGAACGGACCACACCTCCGATTCCGCTCGTCGTGGCCGGACGAATCGATATCGATGGCCAATCGCTCGTTGCCGCCTGCAAGGCCGACCCCGCGACCGCCACGACAGTCCGCTTTCTGAGCGATATCGACGATGCCAGACTGCACTGGCTTTATCGCAACTGCAGATTCACCTTGTTCCCGTCCCGGCGCGAAGGATTCGGACTGCCGGTGGTCGAAAGCCTCGCCTATGGCAAGCCGTGCATCGCTTCGAATGCGACCGCGATTCCCGAGGCGAGCCAGAATACAGCCGTTCATCTCGACCCGCACGACATGCCCGCATGGCGGCATGCCATCGAAACATTCCTCGACGACGATGCGGCGCTGACGCGCGCGACGGCGGACATTGCCGATCGCTTCAGGCTGGTCTCGTGGAACGACACCGCAAGCGATGCGCTCTCTGCCATTGCACACCTGCTGCGATCCAGAAACGCCACCTGACGGATCAGCCGCGAATCTGCTCCGGCGTCAGCCCGGGTGGACCTTGGGCGTTCGCCTCGGCTTCCCTCACGAGATCTACGATGCGGGCCGAGAGCGGCGCGGCGATGCCGTGCCTGCGCGCCAGATCGACGATCGTGCCCTGCAGATGAGCGATCTCGGTCCGCCGCCCACGTGAAAGGTCCTCCCACATCGACGAACGCGCCTTCGGATCGACCTTCAGCATTTGCTTCGCGACCATCTGAAACAGCGCATCCGGCAATCTCAGGATGAACGGGCTCCAGGACGACGGCAGCGGCGTTGTCGCAACCGGACTGATTCCCGCTGCCGTCATCGCAGCCAGTGCCTCCGACATCTGATCGGCAAGCAGCGCCCGCCATGCCCTCTGCGCCAGTTGATCGCGCAGCGGCAGGTTGGACAATGCATTCAGCGCGTTGTTGAGATTGACCAGCAGCTTGCCCCACTGGATGCCGATCATGTCCGGATGCGATTGCACACCGAGACCGGGCACGCTGAGTTGCGCCGCCGTGGCGGCTGGATCGGCCTCGATCAGGAGGTCGCCGGATGTAGCCCGGTGGAATTTCCCATCGCCCAGCGCCAGCACATTGAACGGCACCATGCCGGCCAGCACCGCGCGGCCCTCAAGACGTTCGCGCAGCACGCCGACATTGCCGACACCGTTTTGCAGGCTGACGACGATCGCGTCCGGCGGCGTATGCCGCGCGATCAGGTCGGCGACCTCAGCCGTGTCATCACTCTTGACCGTTACGAGGATGACGCCGGCATTGCCGAACACCGCAGGCTCGTGCGAGAGCGTCAGCCGTCCCGGATCGACGCGCTCATCGAGACCTTCAAGGCTCGACACCCGAAGGCCGTTGGCTTCGATCTCCGCGATCACACGAGGCCGCGCCAGAAGCCCGACGCTCCGCCCGGCACGCGCCAGCATGCCGCCCACGAAGCAGCCGATCGAGCCCGCGCCCGCGATTGCAATGGATCGATTCAAAAAGGCGTGCCCACGTTTTGCCAGGCCGGCTTCGTAGCACGGACCCGGGCCGGCAGGCGACTGTGCCTTGTAACCGTCATGGGCGCTCCCTATTGTATTCGCCGCGGGGCGTGCGTGCGACAGGAGATCACCATGGGCTTGATGGATATTCTGAACGGGATGCAGAACGGGCCGCGCGGCCAAACCGAGCCCGGCAAGGGTGGCATGTCGCCGATGACAATGGCGATCCTTGCGCTGCTTGCCTACAAGGCCGTCAAGCATATCGGCGGCGCTCAGCCCGGCGCAAAGCCCGCCGGCGCGCCACAGTTGCCTCCCGGCGGCACGGTCAACGCAGGCCTTCCAGGCAACCTCGGCGGCGGGCTTGGCGGCCTCCTGAAGGGCGGCGGCGGTATGAGCGATCTGATGAAGGGCGGTCTCGGCGGTCTGCTCGCAGGCGGCGCAGCCGGTTCGATTCTGAGCGGCGGCCTCGGCGACCTGTTGAAGCAATTCCAGGACAAGGGCCATGGCGACGCTGCAAATTCCTGGGTGAGCAATGGCCCGAACAAGCAGATCGATCCGAACGATCTCGCCAGCGCTCTCGGCTCCGACCAGATCAGCACGCTGCTCGAGCAGACAGGCCTGTCGCGCAACGAGCTTCTGCAGGGTCTCAGCCAGCAGCTTCCCGACGTGATCAACCAGCTCACGCCGAACGGCCGCTTGCCGACCGAAAAGGAAGCCTCGAGCTGGCTATGATCGGGCCAGAACGTGTCTCTGCCTGTTCGCCGACCGAATATGAAAACGCCTGAGGAGTAATCACCATGCTCTGGATCATCATCGTTGGATTTATCGCAGGCATCATCGCGCGATTTATTTCGCCGGGAGCCAACGACCCGAAAGGCTTCCTGCTGACGACGGTGCTCGGCATCGCAGGCGCATTTCTGTCGACGGCCATCGGCCAGATGCTCGGCTGGTATCGCCCCGATCAAGGCGCCGGAATCATTATGGCGACCGTCGGCGCGCTGGTCGTTCTGTTTATCTGGAACAGGCTGGTGGCGTCGGGGCGGATTTCCGATCCGAGCAATCGCTGACGTCAATTCGTCCACCGTCATTGCGAGCCCCCGGGGTCTTGCCTTCGGCAAGCCCAAGGACAAGCTCCGCGAAGCAATCTAGCGCCACGAGAAAGAACTGGATTGCTTCGTCGCTTTGCTCCTCGCAATGACGAAATTGCTATCTCTCACATCGTCAGATGCATGCCTGCGTCCATCCGCACGTATTCGCCGGTCATGTGACCCGACTGCGGCCGCGCGAGAAAGCAAACCAGTTCAGCGATGTCTTTTGCTTCCGACGCGAGTTTCAGCGGCACGCGCTCCTTGATCGAGTCACGGATCTGCTTTTGCTTATCCGCACCGACACCCTTCTCGAACCACGGCGTGTCGATGTAACCCGGACAAACGGCATTGACGCGGATCAACGGCGCAAGCGCGCGCGCCAGCGATTGCGTCATGGTATTGAGCGCACCCTTGCTGGCCGCATACGCAATCGAAGAGCCCATGCCGCGAATGCCGGCAACCGATGAAATGCTCACGACCGATGACGGGCGGCTGGTTTTCTTCGCCGCCGCTTCGAGCATCCCCCGCGCCGCCCGCGTCATCTGGAACGGGCCGATGGTGTTGACGGCATAGATCCACTGGAAGTCCTCCGCCGAAAGGCCGTCCATGTTGCCGTGAGCGACGTGCTTGGTGACGCCTGCGTTGTTCACCAGCGCATGCAGTTCGCCCCATGACGCCGCGGCCGCGACGATCTTCCTGCAATCCTCATCGCGCGAGACATCGCCCTGCACCACCAGAACGTCGGCGCCCGCCTTGCGGCAGGTATCTGCCGTCTGTTCGGCTTCCTTTTTGCTCGACGAATAATTGATCAGCAGCCGCGCACCCTTGGTCGCGAGCAATTCCGCGGTAGCTGCGCCGAGACCCGAAGCCGAACCGGTGACAATGACGTTGAAGCCTTCCATGGGTGTTTCCTTGTTTGTGGGCCTTGCGGCAAAGAGGATCAGACGGACGCGACTATAATTCGTGCCGCAGAATGTTTCATCTGGTGGTCCGATTCTAACATTCGCATTTCGATTCAGCGAGCGCCCTAGCGAATGTTAGAATCATAGGACCCCAGCAAATATAGGATTCCAGTGGAGTTTTGGATTTGACATTCGCTTCCAGCGCCCGCAGCTACATTTTTGCGAATGTCAAATCCACTCCACTGACGAAACACACCATTTCGCACGCGGCGTATGCCGGATTGCGGGCCCTCATCATGCATCCGCGCTTGTCACCCCCTTGCCTTTTCACCATCATGCCGCCAACCAAGAAACAACATTCCATCCGCTCGTTCGCGGATGAGACATGCCTGAATAATATCAAGGGAGCGAGCGTGGCGGAGAGTGAGAACATCGTCGTCGAGGCCGCCGAACGAATCTTCGCCGACCTCGCGGATTCGCAAGAGATCATTCGCACCGCAAACGGAAGCTGGAAAGCGCCGCTCTGGAACGCGCTCTCGGAAGCAGGTCTGACTCTCGCGTGGGTGCCCGAGGAGCACGGCGGCTCCGGCGCGGGCCTTGCCGATGGCTTCGGCGTGTTGAACGCGGCCGGCCGTTATGCGCTGGCTGTTCCGCTTGCCGAAACCATGCTGGCCGGCTGGCTGCTGGCGCAGGGCGGTATCTCCTCGCCCGAAGGCGCGATGACCGTTGCGCCCGCTTCGCCTCGCGATGCCATCACCCTGAATGCGGACGGCACGCTGAGCGGCCGCGCGCGTGGAGTCCCTTTCGCAAAAGAAGCAAAGCATATCGCCGTCGTCGCAACCGGCGCGAAGGGCGTCTCGATTGCGCTCATTGACGTGAGCGCTTGCCGGATCGACGCCGGCCTGAGCCTTGCCGGCGAAGAAAGCAACACGTTGACGCTCACCGATGCCAGACCGCTTGAGCTGAAGCCGGCGCCGGTAGACTTCACGCAAAACTCGCTGTTGCTGATGGGCTGCGTTGTCCGCAGCCTCCAGATCGCCGGCGCGCTCGAGACCATGCTCGATATCACCGTGCGCTACTCCAACGAGCGCGTGGCGTTCGAAAAGCCGATCTCGAAATTCCAGGCGGTGCAGCACAATCTTGCACGCCTTGCGTCTGAAACCGCTGCCGCGCTCGCCGCTGCAACCTCTGCTGCCGATGCGATCTCAAATGCCAGAATCTTCGATGACGCCGTGATGCTGGAAGCGATCTCAGCAAAAATCCGCTGCTCGGAGGCGGCCGAACGCGCCACCGGCATCGCGCATCAGGTCCATGGCGCGATCGGCTTCACCTCGGAGCACATCCTGCATCGCCTCACCTTGCGGGCGCTGGCGTGGCGCGACGACTTCGGCAACGAAAGCCACTGGGCGGTCGAGCTCGGCAAAATGGTCTGCGCCCGCGGCGCCGACGAATTGTGGCCGCTGGTCGCCTCGCGTTAATTCCAGGAGACACCATGACCGCAGCGCTCCGTTTCGATCCGATCCGCCTGCCGCCCGAATGCGAGGAGCTGCGCAAGGAAGTGCGCGCCTTTCTCGCCGACGAGATCGCGCGCGGTACGTTCGATCCGCACCAGCCGCACAGCGAGGACAACGACAATCGCGAGTTCGCCAAACGTGTCGGCGCAAAGGGCTGGCTCGGCATCACCTGGCCGAAGAAATACGGCGGCCACGAGCGCTCGTATCTGGAGCGCTACGTCGTCACCGAGGAAATGCGCGTCGCCAACGCGCCGACCCGGCGTTTCTTCGTCGCCGACCGGCAGAGCGGCCCGGTGCTGCTGAAATATGCGCCCGAACGCATCAAGATGGACATCCTGCCGCGCATCTGCGCCGGCGAGGTCTGCTTTTCGATCGGCATGAGCGAGCCCGGCTCGGGCTCCGACCTGTTCGCGGCGAAAACGAAAGCCACCAAGACCGACGGCGGCTATCTCATCAACGGCACCAAGATCTGGACCACCTCCGCGCACATCGCCGACTACATGATCGCGGTGTTCCGCACCTCGCCGCCGACCAAGGACAATCGCCGTCACGGCCTGACGCAATTCCTCGTCGACATGAAGACGCCGGGCATCAAGGTGAATCCGATCAACCAGATGAGCGGGCAAAAGGAGTTCAACGAGGTCGTGTTCGAGGACGCCTTCATGCCGGACGATCACGTGCTCGGCGAGATAGATGGCGCGTGGAAACAGGCGACCAGCGAACTGGCCTATGAGCGCTCCGGCCCCGAGCGATTCCTCGAAACATATTACGTGCTGACCGAGCTGGTGCGCTCGATCGGACCGAATCCGGACGCGCGCGCGGCGGAAGGCATCGGCCGGCTGGTCGCGCAGCTTCACACCATGCGCCGCATGTCGGTGTCGGTCGCGGGCATGCTGTCCGCCGGCAAGGAGCCGGTGGTGGAAGCGGCGATCGTGAAAGACATCGGCACGCTGTGGGAGCAGGCGCTGCCGCATCGGGTGCGCGACCTCGCCGCGTTCGTCGATGCGGATGTCACCAATCTGCCGACGCTCAACGAGCAGCTTGCGTTTGCCACCAAGATCGCGCCGAAGCTCACCATTCAGGGTGGCACCACGGAAGTGCTGCGCGGCATCATCGCGCGAGGGCTGGGACTGCGCTAGCTATTCTCGTCATGGCCGGGCTTGTCCCGGCCATCCACGTCTTGTTTGCCGAAAGCAGAAGACGTGGATGCCCGGCACCGAGCCGGGCATGACAACAAGATAACAATGGATCGGCTCAAAGGGTACGAACATGACCACCTACAAGGACATCGGCGTCGAAACCAAAGGCCACATCGGTATCATCGAGATTCGCAAGCCGCCGCTGAATTTCTTCGACGCGCTGCTGATCCAGCAGATCGCCAACGCGCTCGACGAATTCGACGCCAACGTCGAGGTCCGCGCCACGGTACTGTGCGCGCAAGGCAAGGCGTTCTGCGCCGGCGCCGATTTCAAGGACCCCAACCGCAAGGAAACGGTCTCCGACGCCAAGGGCGACCCAGCCGACAATCTCGGCTCGATCAGCCATCTCTACATCGAAGCCGTGCGCATCTATCGCGCCAGGAAGCCGATCGTCGCGGCCGTGCATGGCGCGGCGATCGGCGGCGGCCTCGGCCTCGCCGTCTCGGCGGATTTCCGCGTGGCCTGCCCGGAAACGCGCTTCGCCGCGAACTTCACCAAGCTCGGTTTTCATCCGGGCTTCGGCCTCACCGTGGCGCTGCCCGAACTGATCGGCAAGAACAACGCCGAGCTGATGTTCTACACCAGCCGCCGCGTCACCGGCGAAGAGGCTTACAAGATGGGCCTCGCCAACCTTCTGGTCCCGCAGGATCAGGTGCGTGCAGAGGCGATCAAGCTCGCGGAAGAAATCGCCGAATGCTCGCCGCTCGGCTTGATCTCGACACGGGCGACAATGCGCGCCGGTCTCGCCGACCGCATCCACAAGGCGACCGAGCACGAGCTGAAAGAGCAGACCTGGCTGCGCGCGACCGAGGACTTCAAGGAAGGCGTCAAGGCCACCGAAGAACGCCGCGCGGCCAACTTCCGGGGGCGTTAACGCCACGTCCGTCATTGCGAGGAGCACATTTGCGCGACGAAGTCTGCCTTCGTCATAGCCTGGCTTGTCCCCGCCATCCACGACTTGACCTGCCAAAGACGTGGATGCCCGGCATAGGCATTCTTGGAACGCCGTTCTTCGAACGGCTATGCCCGGGCATGACGAAAACACCAACTCGGCCTAGGTAAGTTGGTGCGCAAACACCCATCTGTTGTCGTCCCCGCGAAGGCGGGGACCCATACCCTCCGGGTTATTGTTACAGAAGGTCATGCCGAGCAAAACAGACAGGGTGTATGGGTCCCTGCTTTCGCAGGGACGACAGTTCGATCAGTCAGACGCTGGCTACCTCGCCACCACGAGCGCGTCGACAATCGTGACGCCCTCGCCGGCCGGATGCACCAGCACTGGATTGATTTCGATTTCGGCGATGTGCGCGCTGTTCGCGGCCGCGACCTGTGACAGCTTCGCCATCAGCGCCGTCAAGGCCGCAACATCCGCCTTCGGTGCGCCGCGGAAGCCGTTGAGCAACGGCGCGGCTTTCAGTTCATCGAGCATTGCGGCTGCCTCCGCCTCGCTCACCGGCGCAGGGCGATAGACCACGTCCTTGAACAATTCAGTCGTGACGCCGCCGAGGCCCGCCATGATCATCGGGCCGAACGTCGCGTCGGTCATGGTGCCGACGATCATCTCGACGCCTTTCCTCGCCACCGGGCTCACCAGTACGCCTTGAATTTTTGCGTTTGGACGATGCTGTCTGGCGCTGGCGATCAGCGCGTCATAGGCGGCGAGCGCATCTTGCAAATTGGCGATGCCGACCTTGACGCCGCCAACCTCGCTCTTGTGTGGAATGTCCGCCGACTGGATTTTCATCACCAGCGGAAAGCGCGTCTTTGCCGCCGCTGCTTCAACAGCGCCGCACTCGGCCACCAGCATGTCTTGCGGCACATCGACGCCCGCCGCGCGCAGCAACGCCTTGCTGTCGTATTCGGAAAATGCCTGAGCCGAGGTGAACTTCGACAGATCGGCTGCCTGCGCGGAAGAAGCATCCGCTGGCGGTTTGAACCTCGCATACGTGCCGAGCTGCCGGATCGCGGTGCCCACATGTGAGAGATTCGACAGGATCACGACTCCGGATGCCGCAAGCCCGGTCCGCGCGAAGTTCGACGGCAATGTATAGGACCAGAACACATAGGGCTTGGTCTGCCGGTCGATCAGCGGCTTCAACTCTTCCATCTTGAACGGCATGCGCGTTTCGCTCGCCATCGAGATCACGACAAGCACCGCATCGACTTCGTCGGATTTTTCGAGCAACTCCATCGTCTTCTGCAAACCGCCGCTGTGCACCGCCTGCGCGGTGATATCGACCGGATTGCGCGGCGAGCCATAGGACGGAATCATGCCGCGAATGGTCTGCTGCACGCCCGCCGACAGTTCCGGCACGTTCATGTCCTGCATCGCAACGGTGTCCGCAGCCCAGATGCCAGCGCCACCCGAGACGGTAACGACCGCGACGCGATCGCCCTTCGGCAGCGGCGACGTGGTCAGCACGGCCGCGATCGCAACCGCCTCATCGAGATCGTTCGAGACAATGAAGCCGTACTTTGCGAACACCGCGTCGTAAGCCGCACTCCATCCCGCCATGCTGGCGGTGTGCGAGGCGGCTGCACGCTCGCCAGCACTGGAGCGGCCTACTTTCGTGACGATCACCGGCTTGCCAAGCTCTGCAGCGCGCTGCGCAGCGGCGAGAAACTTGTCCGTATCGCGGATGCCCTCGATGAACAGCAGGATCACATCGGTGCTGGTGTCCTGGACCAGGTAGTCCAGAAATTCTCCCGCGCCGAGATCGGATTCGTTGCCGGTCGAGATCACATAACTCACTGCCACGCCGAGTGCGCGGGCGCGATTGTAGAACGCAAAGCCGATGCCGCCGCTCTGCGCGACGATGCCGATGCGCCGGCGGCTCGCAATCAGACGAGGCGCATCCGGTTTGACATCGACGGTCGGGCTGAAGGTGGCGGCGATCCTGCCCGGCTCGTTGTAAAAACCTTCAGCATTCGGTCCGGAAATCCGCATGCCGGTTCGTCTCGCAATGGCCCCGATCTCGTCCTGCATGCCCGCGCTGTCGCCGCCCTCCTCGGCAAAGCCCGACGAGATGATGACCACGTTCTTGACACCAACGGCCGCACATTCTTCCAGCGCACCGGTGACGAACTTCGCAGGGATGATGACGATGGCGAGGTCGATCGGCTGACCGATCGCCGCGATCTTCGGATAGCACGTCAAGCCGTTGATATCTTCGTAGTTCGGATTGACCGGATAGATCGCGCCGGGAAACTGGTTCTTTCGCAAGAACGCCAGTAGCAGCCCCGGAATCTTCGTCGGCTCGCGCGACGCGCCGATGATGGCGATGCTCTTTGGCGAGAAAAAAGTGTCGAGCGGGTGTGAGGGCATTGGACCTACTTCGTCGTCATGCCCGGCCTTGTGCCGGGCATCCACGTCTTCAGCAAGACGCGGTAAGTGAGGCGTGGATGGCCGGGACATAGGCGAGCGAAGCGACGCC
Organism: Hyphomicrobiales bacterium; assembly: GCA_021732215.1. GTDB lineage: Bacteria > Pseudomonadota > Alphaproteobacteria > Rhizobiales > Xanthobacteraceae > SG-bin9. The sequence goes on along the minus strand of JAKFVL010000006.1, from coordinate 33,237 downwards.
GTTCTTCGAACGGCTATGCCCGGCCATGACGATGTTGATGGGAATGCCGCGCATCGTCAGCCGGTCAGCTCGAAATCGACGCCGCAGAGTCTGAAAGCGTTGCCGTTGACATGAAGCCCTTTCGCTTTCGCCCTGGCAAGGATCGGCGCCGGATCGTTGACCTTGAAGGTGAGCCCGCTCATCAGATCGGCCGCGCCTTTCACGAAGCGGATCGCCGCGTTGGGCAAACGAATTTCCGGCACGGCGCCGTCAATCACCGGGCTGCCGATGATCCTGCTCCAATGCTGCGCGAGGCTGGCCGGATCGGAACTCTCCATCGTAATGGCCGTGAGAGCCTGCGTCGAATCCCGGCGCACGGCTTTGTGCCAGTCGGGGCCGGCCGGCGGATAGGGCCCGAAAATGTTGTCGCTGCCAGCGGTGTGGTTGAATTCGATGAATGCGCCGCGGCAATCGCGCGGATGCAACTGCACACCGAGATAGGGCGGCCGATCGATCAGATGCGCGGTGCGCACGCCCATCGCCTCGGCGTTGCGTCCGCGCTCGCGCGGATCGTTGCACGACAGGATCGCCATATAGCCGCCGCGGCCTTGTGTCTTCTCGACGAAGCGTCCCGCGGCCGTGCCCTCCCGGATTGGCGCGACCACCTCGAGGAGCACGCTATCGACCGGGATCAGCACGTTCTCGAGGCCGAACCGGCCGACGTTCGGATCGCGATAACAAATGTTCAGCCCCATCACCTCGGCGATGTCGCCGCCGACAGGCTCGATCTTCGCCGCGACAAGACAGACCTGGCGCAGCCGCGTTAGCAGCGTCATCGATAAAATTCCTTCCCGAATCTTCCAACGTTACTGCGAACCACCGGATTCCTTAGACCTAGCGCCCGACAAATGTCGGTGTGCGCTTCTCCACGAACGCCTTCGAGGCTTCCTTGTGATCCGTCGTTTCGCCACAGCGCGAATGGTGAATTGCCTCGGCGTCGAAACAGGCCTCCAGCGACAGCGTCTCGGCATTGTTGATGTTGCGCTTGATGTAGCCGAGCGTGACGCTCGGCCCCTGCGCCAGCGACATCGCAAGCTCATGCGCAGCCTTGTCGATCTCCGCATCCGGCACGACCCTGCTGACCATGCCGAGGCCAAGCGCTTCCTTTGCCGTCAAGACCGGCGAGAGCAAATAGAGCTCGCGCGCCTTGGCGCTGCCGAGCATCTGCGTCAGGAAATAAGTGCCGCCGTAGTCGCCCGAGAAGCCGACCTTGGCGAAAGCCGTCGTGATTTTCGCCGACTCGCTGGCAATGCGAATGTCGCAGGACAGCGCAATCGAAAGCCCCGCGCCTGCGGCTGCACCGTCGATCTGCGCGACCACCGGCTTCTGCATCTGATGCAGGATCCGCGAAACTTCCATGCCCTTGCGCAGCGTGGTGACCCGCTCTTCCAGCGGTCGCGGTGTCGCCACCGCCATCGCCTTGACGTCGCCACCGACGCAGAACGTGCCGCCCGCGCCCTTGAGCAGCACGGCGCGGACATCGCTGTCCTCGGCTGCACGCCGCGCGGCCTCGACCAGACCGCGCGTCATGTCCGCGTTGAGCGCGTTGCGGCGATCGGGCCTGTTCATGGTGATGGTGAGAAGGCCGCGGTCGAGATGTTGCAGGACGATGTCGCTCATGAGATTTCTTTCCGTTAGAGAACTCGTCATGCCCGCGCTTTTCCCGGGGCATCCACGTCTTGACGAAGTATCCGCAAGAAAGACTTGGATGGCCGGGACAAGCCCCGCCATGACGGGAGAAAAATTACTTCTTCACCAGCGGGCAGCGCGATGCCGACAATGGCTGGAAAGCGTCGTCGCCAGAGATCGTCGCGAGCAGCTTGTAATTGTCCCAACGCCCCTTCGACTCGGATGGCTTCTTCACCTCGAACAGATACATGTCGTGCACCATGCGGCCGTCCTCGCGGATCTTGCCGTTCTTCGCAAACATGTCGTTGATCGGCGTTTCCTTCATGACCTTGATGACAGCCGCGGCATCGGTGGCGCCCGCCGCTTTCACCGCCTTCAGATAGTGCGTGACCGACGAATAGATGCCAGCTTGCGCCGATGTCGGCACGCGCTTGATTTTGTCCTGAAAGCGTTTGGAGAACGCGCGCGTCTCGTCGTTCAGGTCCCAGTAAAACGCTTCCGCCAGCACCATGCCCTGCGCTGTCTCGAGTCCGACGCTGTCGATGTCGGTGATAAAGGCCAGCAGGGGAGAAATCTTCTGGCCGCCCCTGGTCAATCCGAATTCGGCTGCCTGTTTGATGGCGTTGATGGTGTCGCCGCCGGCGTTGGCGAGGCCGATCACTTTCGCCTTGGAGCCTTGCGCCTGCAGCAGGAACGACGAAAAGTCCGACGTGTTGAGCGGATGCCTGACGGCGCCCGCGATCTTGCCACCCATCTTCTGGATGACATTGGTCGTATCCTTTTCAAGATCCTGGCCGAATGCATAGTCGGCGGTGAGGAAGAACCACGAGTCGAGACCGGTCTTCACCGTCGCAAGCCCGGTCGAATTGGCTTGCCCATACGTATCGAACACATAGTGCACGGTATAGGGTCCGCACGCCTCGTTGCTCAGGCGGATCGAGCCGGGGCCGTTGAAGATAATGATCTTGTTGCGCGCTTTCGCGATCTCGCCCGCAGCGAGCGCGGTGGCCGATGCGGCCACATCGATGATCGCCTCAACGCCTTGATTGTCGAGCATATCGCGAGCGATGCTGGCGGAGAGGTCCGCCTTGTTGAGATGATCGGCGGCGATGATCTCGACCTTGCGGCCAAGCACGCTGCCGCCGAAATCTTCCACCGCCATGCGCGCCGCGGTGGCGCTGCCTTCTCCGGTGATGTCGGCATAAAGACCCGACATATCGAGAATGGCGCCGAGCTTGAGCGGCGGATTGCCTTGCGCGAACGCCGCACTTGCGGCGATGACAACGGTTGACGCAAGCAGGGACGTGATGATTTTTTTCAACATTTCCTCCCAGGTATTTTTGCATTTTGGCCGCGTCTTGATGCGCGGCATGTCTTTTGTTGGCGCGATCATGACGCAACGGTTGTGAAGCGGCAAGCAGCGACCGATGCACACGGAGCTACAGGGTCGGCGCTGCCTGCATGGTACCGATTTCTGGCACTCGCTTTCCGCGATTTCACCGCGCAAGCTCGATCAATCTTTTCCCGTGAAACGGAAATCGGATGGATCGTCCCAGTCACCGCACATGTTGCGTTCGACAACTCAGGTCCGCGAGACTGCGCAACTTTCGTGTGCACGCAGCCGGTGTGACCGCGATTTGTCTTGCATTCGGCCAATCGGCATTCGCATGCGATCTTGCTGCGCAGGGCGACGGCCGCGTCGCAGCGATTATCGACGGCCGTACCATGCGGCTCGATGATGGACGGGAAATCCGCCTTGCCGGGATCGAATTGCCGGTCGGTTCGCAGGACCGCCAGCATGCCCACGCAGCGCTCGCTGCGCTGACCGAAGGCCGGGCCGTGTCGTTGCGGGGGAGCGACGATGCGCCGGATCGGTATGGACGGCAGACCGGATTTGCATTCGGCGACAGGGCGGAGACCTCGATCCAGACCGCGCTGCTCGAGCAAGGAGCGGCGATGATGTCGCCTATGATCGATGCCACATGTCTGCCTCAACTTTCCGAGGCGGAAAATATCGCCCGCCGGGCCAGGCGCGGCATTTGGGCCAATCCCGCTGCCTTAAAAAACGCTGAAAGACCCGGCGATATTTTGACAGCCTTGGGGCAGTTCGGGGTGGTGGAAGGCAAGGTTCTTTCCGTCCGGCAGGCTGGCGCTGTCACTTATGTGAATTTTGGCCGCCGCTGGACACAGGATTTTGCGGTGACCCTCTCGAAGCGAACCGTTACAGCATTTGAAGAGGCTCAAATAACGGTTAAATCGTTCGAAAATCGGAACATTCGCGTCCGGGGGTGGATCGGACAGCGAGGCGGACCGAGGATCGAAGTGTTTCGGGTGGAACAGATCGACGTGTTAGGCGAGAATGAGTCATCACCGGGACGCGGGCGCGTCCAAGGTGGTTTGAAGACGAATTAGCTGGATGGTGGCTTTGGCTTTGGGTGTGGGACAACTCCTGACAGGACCGGGACAATCGCCTCTGACCACGACCGCCATACTTGGACTGGCGATCGTTCTTTGCGGCTGCGGCGATTTGACTCGTTTTCAGACCGGCGCGACGGCGGCGCCGAGCGCCAAGCCGGCCCGGATTCTTGCCCAGACTCCCGCGACTGAACGCGAGCATGGACGCATCCTGGCGTCCTATGGCGGAGCTTACGACGATCCGCGCCTCGAAGCATTGATTTCCAAGACCGTAGATCGGCTGGTCGCATCGTCGGATCGGCCCGACCTCGCGTACAAGGTGACAATCCTCAACTCCGGCGCGGTCAATGCGTTCGCGCTGCCAAGCGGGCAGCTCTACGTCACGCGGGGACTGATCGCGCTGGCCAGCGACACCTCCGAACTGTCGTCGGTGCTGTCGCACGAGATGGCGCACGTTCTGGCGAAGCATGCCGCGATTCGAGAAGAAGAGTCCCGCAAGGCAGCGCTTGTCAGCCGGGTCTTCGCCGAGACAGGCAGCGATCCGGACCTGACGGCTTTGGCGCTCGCGAAATCCAAACTGACGCTGGCGAGCTTCTCGCGCGCGCAGGAATTCGAAGCTGACGGCATCGGCGTCGGCATCTCCGCGAAGGCCGGGTTCGATCCCTATGGCGCGGCGCGCTTCCTCGCATCGATGGAGCGCAACGCAACGCTCAAGGCGCCACGATCGAACCTCGATCCGCGGCCGCTCGACTTCCTGGCGTCGCACCCGGCAACGCCCGAGCGCGTTCAGAATGCCCAGGCCAATGCCCGCCAGTACGTATCGCCCGAAGCCCGCGAACGCGACCGCGAAACCTATCTCGGCGCGATCGACAACATCGTTTACGGCGAAGATCCGAGCGAGGGCTTCGTCCGCGGCCGCCGCTTTCTGCATCCCAAGCTCGGCTTCACCTTCACCGCGCCCGACGGCTTTGCGCTCGATAATACCGCGCAAGCGGTTATTGGCGTCCGTGAAGGGGGCAATCAGGCCATGCGCCTCGACGTGGTACGTGTTCCCGACGAGCAATCGCTAACGGACTATCTGAATGCCGGATGGATGGAGAATGTCGACAAGACAGCGACGGAAGATGTCGCGGTCAACGGTTTCCCGGGTGCGACATCGGTGGCCCGAGGCGATCAATGGCAATTCCGCGTTTATGTGATGCGGGTCGGCAGCGACGTGTATCGCTTCATCTTCGCGGCCCGTCAGCGCACGGTCGAGGCGGATCGCAACTTCCGCGAAACGGTCAATTCGTTCCGCCGTCTCACGCTGGCGGAAATTCAGGCGGCGCGGCCGCTGCGCATCAAGGTCATTACCGTGCAGCCGGGCGACACGGTCGAATCGCTTGCCAACCGGATGGCCAGCATCGACCGGCCGATCGAGCGTTTTCGCATCCTGAACGGGCTGGACGGCAAAGCAAACGTCAAGGTGCGCGACCGGGTCAAGATCGTGGTCGACTAGTGCTGCATCGAAACCCATGGCGCACTCACAAAAAAGCCCGGCTCAAGAGCCGGGCTTTTTGATATCTTCGGACCTCGCAATTCAGGCAGCTTCGTCCTTGACGCCGGCTTCGTCGCCATCCGTATCGTCGCTGTCCGCGTCACCATCGGCTTCCGCTTCCGTCTTGGTGCCGCGACGCGGGCTCTTGGCAAGTTGCGATTCGATTTCCTTGACCGCTTCGGTCTCGGTGACGTGCTGCACCACCGCGATCTCGCGCGACAGACGATCGAGCGCCGCTTCATAAAGCTGCCGTTCGCTGTAGGACTGTTCGGGCTGCGACTCAGACCGATACAGGTCGCGGACGACCTCGGCGATCGCAACGATGTCGCCGGAGTTGATTTTCGCTTCGTATTCCTGAGCCCGGCGCGACCACATCGTGCGCTTGATGCGAGCCCGGCCCTTCAGCGTTTCCAGCGCCCGCTTGACGAGAGAGGGTTCGGACAGCTTCCGCATGCCGACGTTGGCGATCTTCGACGTCGGAACACGCAACGTCATCTTGTCCTTGATGAAGTTGATGACGAACAGCTCGAGTTTCGCGCCGGCGATTTCCTGCTCCTCGATAGAGAGGATCTGGCCGACGCCATGCGCGGGATAAACCACGAATTCGTTGGTCTTGAAGCCCAGCCGATTGGTCAGCGGCTTCTTCGGTTCCTCGACACGCGGCGGAACGGCCTTGGCGGCGGGCTTCGCCGCCGGAGCTTTCGTGGCGACGACCTTTGCAGGCACCTTGCTCACGGGAGCTTTAAGAGCCGTCTTCGAAACGGCCGTCTTCGAGGCGCTTGTCTTCGAAACAGTCGCCTTCGAAGCAGTCGACTTCGAACCGGCGGATTTCGCAGTTTTTGCAGTTTTCTGGGCAGTGCTTTTTGGCATTACACTTCTTTTGTTCTTGGAGGACTTTGTCGCCGATTTTTTGGCCGACGCCTTCGCAACAGATGTTCGCGCCCTGGCGTTCTTGGAAGAACCAGACGTCTTGGAAGAACTCCTGGACGCGCTCTTTGTTGCACCGCGGCTTCCCGCGAGCGCCTTACTTGAGGTTTTAGAGGTACTCTTTTTACGCGATTTGTCTGACACGGCCTGCGCGCGGAACCGCCACGCCCCTGTTCGATGTTGTTTCGGGAACCCGGAAGGGCCAAAAGGCGACGGCGCGACTGGGCGAGCTTTTTCTGTTCAGTGTGCCCAGAATAGCACATTTCCCGCAAAAATCAATGATTTATGGCCCACGGCAGGCCCTGGACGGCCTGTTGGGCAACGATAATCGGGGATTAAAGTTAAAACGGCAGGATTCCGGCAGCCCTATGCTGGCTTGGCTGCCTCCCAAAGCGCTGATTTCCGAATCAGTCTCCCTCACCCGGGTTGGGCGAGAAATACTTATCGAACTTGCCCTCCTGCCCGTCGAATTCCTTGGCGTCCGCAGGTTGTTCCTTCTTCTGGGTGATATTCGGCCAGGCACCCTTGGAATATTCGGTGTTCACCTCGAGCCACTTTTCGAGCCCCGGCTCGGTATCCGGCTTGATCGCGTCGGCGGGGCACTCAGGCTCGCACACCCCACAGTCGATGCATTCGTCCGGGTTGATGACCAGCATGTTCTCGCCCTCGTAAAAGCAATCGACGGGGCAAACCTCAACGCAGTCCGTATACTTGCACTTAATGCAGTTATCAGTGACGACGTAAGTCATCCAAAGCTCCGAACAAGGCTCCGAAACGGGTCAGGGCAGTCCAGCAAGTTCCCCCGACAGTTCTTTGCTGTCGCGCAAGAAAATGCCTTCAGTCAATCGTTTGCGCACATTCTTGCGGTGAACCGGGGTCCATCGCGCCGGAAAGCGCGGGCGGCTTGGGGTAGCGCAGGAACCGCGCTGCCGCAAGGGATGCAACGCACGACAGTTACTCGTATTTTGCGCCTGGATGCGGGTCCATATCGTCGTAGAGCAGCCTTGCCGCCGGCGCATCGCCGCGCCGCTCGGCAAAGCCCGTGACGCGCATCACGCGAATACGATTGTCCAACGATATGGTGAGGACGTCGCCCGTTTTCACCGGGTGGGATGGCGTCTTTTGACGGGTTCCAGCAATCCGGACGCGGCCGCCCTCAACGAGTGCAGCCGCGCTGCTTCGGGTCTTCACCACCCGTGCGTGCCACAGCCATTTGTCGAGCCGCTGACGATCCAATCGCAGATCACCTTCCGGTCAACCAGAGCATGATCCGGAAAAGCATGCCCTCGGCTTGATCGAGGGTGTGCAGCGGTTTTCCGAAACGACCACGCTCAACCACAACCTAAAGCGCGATGACGATTCGTCCCAATCTCGTCGCGCTTTAGCGCTGGTCCTTTGACGCAAGCTGGTCCTTGAGTGCGGCCAGTTTTGCGAACGGCGAATTCGGATCGGCCGGGCGATCGCGCTTCGATGCCTGCGGCTCGCTCGACCATTTGCCGGGATTGCTCTGACGCCCTTCCGGCTTGCCCTGATACTTGCCTCTGCCCTGGCCCTGCGGCTTGCCGCGGAACGGCTGACGCTCCACTCCTTCGGTGCGATCGGTCGCCTTTGCGTCAGCCGCCGGTTTTGCCTGCTGCTCACGCCGCTTGCGGAAGTTCTGATTGCGCTCCCGGCGCTCGCCATCGCGCCGCCCGCCACCGGGACGCTCGCCATCGGGACGCTCGCGCTTGCCTTGATCGGGGGTCGTGGCTGCCGCCTCACCATCGCCGGTCGCTGACCGGTTTTGCTGCGGACGCTGATGACGCTGACGATTGCGATCAGGACGCGGGCGGCGTTCCTCAGATCGTCCGCCTGGACGCCAGACCTCGATCAATTGCGGTTCGGCGGGCGCAGCGTCCACGCTTGCAGAAACCTCCGGCGCTCCAGTTGCATCCGGCGCTGTTGGCTCCGTGTTGGCGGACGGCTCGTTCGCCGTCTCCCCTGCGGCCTGATCGGGCACAGCCGCGTCTGAAACAGCTTCCGAAACAGCCTCCGGCGCAGGCGCGGTCCGCGGCGTTGCTTCTGGCGCGATCATCTCGGGCTCGTGACCATCGAGCGCATAGGATTCCGTATCAGCCGTCTGCGGCGCATCTGTTGTCTGCGGTGCGACTTCGGCCTGCTCCGCGGCCGGTGTTTCCACAACAGGCGCAGCGGCTGGCGATGGCGGCAGCGCCGGACGGCGATCCATGCGATAGCCAAGCGCGCGCAGGACCGATGCAAAGTCCTCGCCCGCCGATCCGGTGAGCGACGTCATCGCCTGCGTCACCACGAAGCCGCGGCCGTCGAAGGCTCCGGCAGGTTTTGTGCCCTGCGCGCCCTCGCGCCAGGACAGCGCCGGACGAATGAGATCTGCAAGGCGTTCCAGAATATCGACGCGCACGGCGCGTTCGCCACATGAGCGATAGCCAAGCACCCGGTACGCATCGCGATCGAGATTTTTGTCGATCGGAAACGAAGTTCGTCCGCTGCCGGCGAGATGTTGGGCGCTGGAGAGCGCGCCGAGATCGACATTCTCCTGCTTCTGCACCCAGAGCAGCGATGCAAGGCTTCGCGCCGCCGGCTTCAGCAGTCCGGGAAGATAAATGTGATAGGCGCCGAACCGCACCCCGTATTTGCGCAGCGTGGCGCGCGAAGGCTGATCGAGATCTTTCATCTCGGCGGCGATCTTCTGCCGTTCGAGCACGCCGAGCGCCTCGACAAGCTGGAACGCGATGCCCCGCGCAATGCCGGTGATGTCCTCGGCCTTCGATATCTCGAACAGCGGCCCGAGCAGTTTTTCCGTGTACGTCTTCAGCCACAGATCGAGCCTTGCCTGCACTGAATCGCGCGGCGCGCCGGTGAGATGCTCGTCGCCAAGAATACGCAGGCGCGGCTGCAGTATGTTGTCGGAAGAAGCCAGGCGCGCAACCGCGTCACCCACCCAGCGCACCACACCATCGGAGGCAAGCACGAACTGGTCGTCCGGCGCATTGGAGAGCCGCTCGGCGCGCGCGCCGATTTCGCCGGCCAGCGCCTGTTGGGCTGCGGCTTGCAATGCCTTCGCATCAGAGCCGGCGTCGGCCGCCTCGGGCGTAAACATGAAGCCGTCGAGGCGGCCGATGGCATGGCCCTCGACGATCACTTCGCCGGTCTTTCCAATTTCAGTATTCAGCATCGTGTTTTCCCGCAGGCGGCGCATCAATACACTGGTCCTGCGATCAACGAAACGCTCCGTGAGCTTTTCGTGGAGCGCATCGGACAATTTATTCTCGACCTCGCGGGAAATTCCCTGCCAATGCTCGGGGTCGGCGAGCCAATCGGGCCGATTGGCGGCAAAAGTCCATGTCCGTATTTGGGCGATCCGGGCCGACAATGTGTCGATATCGCCGTCGGTCCGCCGGGTCTGGTCGACTTGCGTGGCAAACCAGTCGTCGGGGATGCGGCCCTTGCGCATCAGGAAGCCAAACAGCGTGGTGACCAGTTCTGCATGGGCCGCCGGGGCAAGCCTCCGGTAATCCGGCACGAGACAGGCATCCCACAACCGTTCGACCGCCGCTGGCGTCATCGCCATGTCGCGCACATCCGGATCGCGGGCGGCATGATCGAGCACGCGCACATCCTCGGCCAGCGGCGCGCGGGTGAGGGCCTCATGCTGCGGGGTCAGCGAAAGCGAGACCTGCAGCGCGCCCAGCGAGGAAAAGTCGAGCCTGGAGTTGCGCCATTGCAGCATCTTGACGCTGTCGAACGCATGATTCTGCAACGCATTGACGAGGTCGTTGTCGAAAGGCGCGCACCGGCCGGTGGTTCCGAAGGTGCCGTTGCGCGTGGCGCGGCCGGCGCGGCCCGCGATCTGCGCGAATTCGGACGGCGTCAGGCGGCGAAATTGATAGCCGTCGTATTTACGGTCGGACGCGAAGGCGACGTGATCGACGTCGAGATTGAGGCCCATGCCAATCGCATCGGTGGCGACGAGATAATCGACATCGCCGTTCTGGAACATCTCGACCTGCGCATTGCGCGTGCGCGGCGACAATGACCCCAGAACGACGGCCGCGCCGCCATGCTGGCGGCGGATCAGTTCGGCAATGGCGTAAACCTCGTCGGCCGAGAACGCGACGATGGCGGTCCGGCGGGGCTGGCGCGTAATCTTGCGATCGCCCGAGAACTCAAGCTGCGACAGCCTCGGCCGCGTGACGACGCTGACGCCCGGCAGCAGCCGTTCGATAATCGGCCGCATGGTTGCAGCGCCCAGCAGCAATGTTTCGTCGCGGCCGCGGCGATTGAGAATACGGTCGGTAAAAACGTGACCTCGCTCGAGGTCGGATGCAATCTGGACTTCATCGACGGCCAGAAAAGACACGTCAAGATCGCGCGGCATCGCCTCGACGGTCGAGACCCAGTAACGCGCGTTCGGCGGTTTGATCTTTTCCTCGCCGGTAATGAGAGCGACCGCTTTCACGCCGACCCGATCGACAATCTTGTTGTAGACCTCGCGCGCCAATAGTCGCAGCGGCAGACCGATAATCCCGGACGAATGCGCCACCATCCGCTCGATGGCGAGGTGGGTCTTGCCGGTATTGGTCGGCCCGAGCACGGCGGTCACGTTAGTGCCCTGTTTCCGAAGTTCGAGCGTCATTGCTGCGATCTCTCACACGAACTTCGGAAACTAAAGGGCACTAGAAAATATTCGATTCTCGTGCCGCTTATCGATCTGACGTTCCTGATATCGGATTTACAGCAACGCCGCAGGAACGTCAGATCGGCGGCACGAGCACCCGGCGCGCGATCGCCGGAGAATGATGCAAGGAAATAGGGAGATACTGGCATGAGTCAGGCGATTCCGGCCGAAAACGCGGCGCAAGCGCCTCTTTTACATGAGCTTGGCGTGTATTCTGATCGCAAAACCGGCATCCACTTTTGCGGAATACGCGCTGAATGATGTCTCACAATGCAACGCTTCCGCGACGCAGTCTTAGGCTTGCGAACGAGTCCGGAACGAATCGCGCCCGAATCGGTGACTCAGCGTTCGACGAGACGATGAAGCGCAACATCTCGCATCTACGCTACGACGATGACACTACATCAAGATTCCGATCCGGCGGAAGCCACGTGATTCAGCGTCCAATCGTTAAACCTCGCAGTTATCGTCATTGCCGTGCGAGTCAACCGGATTTCTCTGGCTTTGCGGGCGCAATGATCAGCGACGCTGCGGTTACTGCGTTTTGGATGCGGCCTTTGAAGGCACCGCGACGCTCATGAATTGGGTCGCTTCCAGCGCGGCCGTGCCGAATGGGGTCGGAACCATCAGCTTGAACGGCACGAGGACGCGCGTTCCGGCGATCGGCGCAAGCCAGACTTCCATGTTGCGCTGTGCCTCGAGGTATTTGATCGAGGCCCTATCAGGCACGAAACCGGATATGGGCTTGAAATAGATGGCGCAGACCACGACTGGACCGTTGTAGCCCTTCTCGGCCTTGACCTGATCCATGCGCTTGAAGTCGAGTTTCAGATCGTAGCGCATGCGGCCGTCGAACACCGACGCACTCGATCGGCAAGCATCACGAGTAACCGTTTCGCCAGCGCCGGGTACCCGAACCATCGAGCCAACCATCGGATCGATGACGTTACGCAGATGCACATCGGTCACCGGAAGCCGCTCGGGCATCACCGGCGGCTGTGGTTCGATGCCAAATTCCTTCACCGAGCCGCCGGCCATCAGCAGCTTGATCGTTTCTGACTTCTTTTCGGTTGTGATCGTGCTCACATAGGTCGCAGGTGCGAATTGACCGTTCACCATGCGGCCCTGCGCGGTACCCGCGCCCTTGCCGCCCGAAACCATTCTCAACAATCCGGTCGATCCGCCGGTTGCGGAGGCCGTATACTGATCGTCGGAGATATCGATCGCCCAGTCGCCCTTCCCGACCACCACTCCAGCCAGCGAAGCCTCATAGCGTGCCTGAAGTCGTCCTTGCGCAAATGCCGGGTCGGCGGCGGCGCCGAAGCCGGCCAGGAAACCGGCTGAGAGCAACCCGCTTGTCGCGAACCGGGACGCATTCTCGCGGAACATTTGGTGAAAGCGATTCAAGAAACTGGCCACGTCAAAAAATCCTGCTGTGGCGCCCTGTACCGGCCTTCGGAACGCCCGCATATCGATCATTACGTGGCCGAATGCGTCGTTTATATGTTCGCTGACGGTATCGCTGCCAAGTGGCTGCAATCGCTTAAATATGGCCCGCCGGGCCGGGTTGCGGCAGGCGCGCGCCTTGACGGTCCGCGCCTTGCCGCCTATACGTCCGCGGTTCCTGAAAATGGACGTGATTTCAAACCCCCGCGCCGGCGCCGCAAGGCCAACGGCTTCCCGGGGATGACAGAGGATTTCCGCCATGTCCCGGCGTTGCGAATTGACCGGAAAATCGGCTCAGGTCGGTCACAAGGTGAGCCACTCGAACATCAAGACCAAGCGCCGGTTCCTGCCGAACCTGTGCAACGTCACCATGATCTCGGATACGCTCGGCCGCAATGTGCGCCTGCGCGTTTCGACCAATGCGCTGAAGAGCGTCGATCATCGCGGCGGCCTCGATGCGTTCCTGATCAAGGCAAAGGCCGACGAGCTCTCGCCGAAGGCCGTCGAGCTCAAGCGCCAGATCGAAAAGAAGCTCGCTGCCGCGAGCTGACAAACTCTCATCCGCAAACTTGCGCATTTGAAAAGCCGGGCCGATGCCCGGCTTTTTGTTTCCGGAAATTGTCATTGCGAGGCATAGCCGTTGCGAGGCATAGCCGTTCGAAGAATGGCGTTGCTTCGCTCGCCTATGGCGACGAAACAATCCAGCCTGAACTTGTAGCTCTGGATTGCTTCGCTTTGCTCGCAATGACGGTCAATTCACCTTGATGCCGGCGGCCCTGATCAGCTCGGCGTTACTGACGAGATCGTTCTTGATCAATGCATCCATCACAGCCGGCGTCATCGGTGTCGCCTCGACGCCAAGCGTGCGCAAGCTCTGCTGCATGGCAGGATCGTTCAACACCTTGGTGCCGGTGGCATAGAACTTCTCAACCACGTCTCGCGGCGTTTTCGCCGGCATGAAAATGCCGATCCAGTTGGTGCTGTCGCCATTCTTCAGGCCGATCTCGGCGGGAGTTGGCACGTCTGGCAGCTCGGACGCGCGCTTGCTGGTCGATACTACGAGCGCGCGCACCTGACCGGCGCGGATCAGCGGCAGCGCAGTTGCCAGCGGGCAGAAGTAGTAGTCGATCCTGCCGCCAAGAATATCGGCGATCACCTCTGCGCCACCACGATACGGCACATGCTGCGCCTCGATCCCCGCCGCAAGACGGAATTTCTCCGCACTGATGTGCACCGCGCTGCCGACACCGACCGAGCCATAAGAGATCGACGCATCCTTCTTCCGCGCAGCCTCGAGAAAATCCTCCACCTTGGTCCATTGCCGTTGCAGCGGTACGATCATGACATTCGGCAGGTATCCGATCATCAGCACCGACGACAGGTCGCGGCTGACGTCGTAGCTGAGATTGGGAAAGATCGACGGGCCGATGGTCAATGCCGAAGAATGGCCGAGAACGCTGTAACCATCCGGATCGGCTTTCGCGACGGCGGTGGTTCCCAGCGTGCCCCCGGCGCCTGCACGATTTTCGACCACGATCGGCTGGCCGAGCTCAACGGCGAGCCGTTCGAACACCAGCCGTGGCACAACGTCTGTCGCACTGCCGGCTCCGAACGGAATAACGGCCTTGATCGGTTTCGACGGCCAGCTTGCGTTGTCGGCATGCGCCAGACCCGACATCAGGACCAAAGCTGCGACGTGGCTAAATTTTCGGCTCAGTTTCAGGCTGATCTTCACGGCTTGCACCTCCATGGCTTGACCATGACTTCATGCAAGTTCCGTTCCCGTGCGGCCGGCTACTCCTTCAGCGTGAATTGCAGCAGCAGATTCCGTTGCACCACCGAAAAATTGTCGTCGGACATCATTGTCAACACCGTCTCGCCCGATGCGGTCTGATGCACGTCGAGCGTTTCCATGTTGTCGACCTCGTTGCCGAGATCGGCGTCGAAAATCTGCGGCCCGTCGAGAACGCGGCCCGGTGCAATGGTGCTCATCGCAATCTGGCGAATGCGGATACGAACGCCGGTGAGCAACGAAAACTTCCGCTCCAGGATCAGCAGGTCGCCGCGCGGCAATATGACAGCGTCACTGATGTCGAAGTCGAGACTGCGCTTGACCGAGAACTGGCCCGGCGACGGCCCGCCGATCAGAAACCCGATGATGTTGCCCGACGCATCCAGACCTCGCTCGGAGAGTGCGATCAGCGAACCTGCGAGCTTGTGGGGTTTCGGCACATATGCCAGCCCTTCGATTCCTTTGTTGAAGGGCAGCTTCTGTGCGGCGGCTGGAAGTACGAGCGGCTGACCTGCGGCGCGCACGCCATCGCGGCCGAAATCGAACTTCAAAATCTGGTTGGCACGTTCAATGCCCACATAAGCAGTGCCGCCATCGAGCGCGAGCGATTCCGTATCGAACCACTGGCGTGTCGTGATCGGCTTGCCGTCGGGGCCGAGCACCGGTGCGGTTTCGACATTGGTCATGCCGATGACTTGCCTGTCGCGATAAACGAGCTTGCCGGTGAACCAGTCGCCCTTGTCGCTGAGCGCCACGAAGCGCTCTCCTGCCGGATCGAGAAACCGGAAGCCGGAAAAACCGCCGAAGCCGCGATGGGGCGACGTCAGAACAATGCCGCCGCGGAATTCCAGAGATCCAAAGCGCGTGCGCGAACGCTCACGGGTATCGAACGTAGGGATTTCGCGGGCAGTGACTTCAACCGAGGTCGGACCGGCCACGGCTTCGCTCGTCACAGGCTGAGCCGATGCAGGCGACAGAACGATCAGCGCCAGCACCGCCGTCAGGAAGGCCGCGAAACGCCTGGGCTTCACAAGCATGGTATCACGGTGTGCGAGATCACGAATGCAGACGATGGCGGCGCGGCGCGGCATGCGACGGCGCAGATGCATGGGTTTCGCTGAACAGCTCGGCGAGTTTCTCGGTAATGGCGCCGCCCAGTTCCTCGGCATCGACGATGGTCACGGCGCGGCGATAGTAGCGCGTCACGTCGTGACCGATACCGATAGCGATCAGTTCGACCGGCGACCGGGTTTCGATTTCCTCGATGATATGGCGCAGATGGCGCTCGAGGTAATTGCCCGGGTTGACCGACAGCGTGGAGTCGTCGACCGGCGCACCATCCGAGATCATCATCAGGATCTTGCGTTGCTCGGATCGCCCGAGCAGCCGCCGATGCGCCCAATCGAGCGCCTCGCCGTCGATATTCTCCTTCAGCAGCCCTTCGCGCATCATCAGGCCGAGGTTCTTGCGCGCGCGACGCCACGGCGCATCAGCCGACTTGTAGATGATATGGCGCAAGTCATTGAGGCGGCCTGGATTGGCGGGCTTGCCGGCGGCAAGCCATGCCTCGCGCGATTGTCCGCCCTTCCAGGCCCGCGTGGTAAAGCCGAGAATTTCAACCTTGACGCCGCAGCGCTCCAGCGTGCGCGCGAGAATATCGGCGCAGGTGGCCGCGACCGTGATCGGGCGGCCGCGCATCGAGCCTGAATTGTCGAGCAGCAGTGTCACCACGGTATCGCGGAACGTGGCTTCCTTCTCGTGCATGAATGACAGCGGATGGAACGGATCGGTGACGACGCGCGACAGGCGCGCCGGATCGAGGATGCCTTCCTCGAGGTCGAAATCCCAGGCGCGGTTCTGCTGCGCCATCAGCCGCCGCTGCAGCCGGTTGGCGAGGCGCGCGACGATGCCCTGCAAATGCGCGAGTTGCTTGTCGAGATAGCTGCGCAGCCGTTCAAGCTCGTCGTGCTCGCAAAGGTCTTCCGCCGCGACGACTTCATCGAATTTCGGCGCGAACGCATGATATTCCGGCCCGCGCGGTTCGTTGCCGCCGCGTGGCTGCGGGCGCGTCACATCGCCGGGCGTATCGTCATCGCCCATATCGCCGTCATCGAACGTATCGCTGGCAGATGCCTGCGCGCTGTCCATGGCGTTCTCGGACATGTCGTCGGCGGTGGATTGCGCCTGGTCGGCGCTCATCTCCTGCGCATCCTGTCCCTCGGGCGAGCCCTCCTCGCCGGACTGGTTTTTTTCGCCGTCCTTGTTGTCGTCCTCGTTCTCGTCTTCCTCCATCTCGGCATCGCGATCGTCGCCGAGATCGAGCGCCTGAAGCACATCGTGGATGGCGTCGGCGAAGCGGGACTGATCTTCGGTCAGCCGGCTGAGGCGATCGAGGCGCGGCCCGATCTTGTCCTCGAGGATCGGACGCCAGAGATCGACGACCTTTCGCGCCGCGGCGGGCGGAGGCAGACCGGTCAAACGCTCGCGCACCATCATCGCCAGCGCATCGGCGAGCGGCGCGTCGGCGCGGTCGGTGATCTCATCGAACTTGCCGCGGTGGAAATGATCGTCGAGCATCGCGGTCAGATTTTTGGCGACGCCGGCCATCCGTTGCGCGCCGATTGCTTCGACCCGCGCCTGTTCCACCGCGTCGAACACGCCGCGCGCCTGCGGATTGCCCGGCATATGCTTGCGATGGATTTTCGCGTCGTGACAGGCGATCCGCAAGGCAATCGAATCCGAATGGCCGCGAACCACGGCGGCGTCCCGCTTGCTCATCTTGCGCGCCGGCTCCGGCAGCCGCGCCTTGCCCGGGGAAAGCCCCGGCCGCTCGGCGGCAAATGTAACCTCAAGCTCCGGCGCCTTGGCGATCGCGCGCAGGCATGAGGACACCGCACGCTTGAACGGCTCGGTAGGAGCCTCTTTGGAACCGGTCTTGAACTTGGAGTTCGTGGTCATTCCCTCACACTCGTCGTCCCTGCGAAAGCAGGGACCCATAATCACCACGTTGAACGATTGATCCCTGTCGCAGCGTCAGCACTCGAATTCAGACCACACGGCGTATGGGTCCCCGCGTGCGCGGGGACGACGCAAATACTAGCTCAGCGCCACGTTCACCGAACTCTCTGGCAACTCGGTATTGAAGCAGCGCTGATAGAACTCGGCGACCAGCGGGCGTTCGAGTTCGTCGCACTTGTTGAGGAACGTCACGCGGAACGCAAAACCCAGATCACCCGCGAAAATATCCGCGTTCTCGGCCCAGGTGATGACAGTTCGCGGACTCATCACCGTCGACAGATCGCCGTTGGCGAATGCATTTCTCGTCAGGTCGGCCAAACGCACCATCTTGTTGACGATGTCGCGGCCCTCCGTGGTGCGATAATGCTTCGCCTTGGCGAGCACGATCTCGACCTCATTGTCGTGCGGCAGATAGTTCAGCGTTGTGACGATCGACCAGCGGTCCATCTGGCCCTGGTTGATCTGCTGGGTGCCGTGATAGAGGCCCGAGGTATCGCCGAGACCAATGGTGTTGGCGGTCGAGAACAGGCGAAACGCCGGATGCGGCTTGATCACCTTGTTCTGATCGAGCAGCGTCAGGCGGCCAGAAACTTCGAGCACGCGCTGGATCACGAACATCACGTCCGGACGGCCGGCATCGTATTCGTCGAACACCAGCGCGACATTGTGCTGAAGCGCCCACGGCAGAATGCCGTCACGGAATTCCGTGACCTGCTTGCCGTCCTTGACGACGATCGAGTCCTTGCCGACCAGATCGATCCGGCTGATGTGGCTGTCGAGATTGACGCGCACGCATGGCCAGTTCAGCCGCGCCGCGACCTGTTCGATGTGCGTTGACTTTCCCGTGCCATGGTATCCGGTGACCATCACACGCCGGTTCCTGGAGAAGCCGGCCAGGATGGCGAGTGTCGTGGAGCGATCGAACCGATAATCCGCATCGATATCCGGGACGTGGGGATCGACTTCGGAGTAGGCCGGGACCTCCATGTCGGAATCGATGCCGAAAACCTGCCGCACCGACACTTTCATGTCGGGCAATCCGGTCATATCGCTGGGCACAGTGGCGGCGGCGGTCATCAATCCTCCATGGCGTCGGGGCGCTCCCGAAACCAGACGTTACATGTGGCTGCGGTCAGGGCTGTTGCTGCAACCTAGCAGACAGTCGCGGGCGGCAGAAGCCTATGGCTTGTGCAAAGTTCCTCAGCACTATCATCAAGATAGGCTCGGATTGCGGGTTTGGAAAGTCTGCGTTGCGAATTCACGCCGCAAACCTGGAGAATTGGAGGTGCGGAACAAGCGAAGCCCAAGCTAGCCGCGCGAAATCGTCTTCAGATAATTGTACGCCTTGATGATCTCGATCAGCCGGTCTTCGGTCGAGCGATCGCCGCCATTGGCGTCGGGATGATGCTGTTTCACCAGCGCCTTGTATCGCGTCTTGATCTGCTCGGTGGTGCAGGTGCCTTCAAGACCCATGACCTGAAGCGCCTTGCGCTCGGCATTGAATATCTTGCGCGTCTCTTCCTTGACCTTGGCTTCCGGACCCGGCCGCCAGCGGCCGCGTCCGTTCAACTCGCTGAATACGCTGAACGGATCGGATGCACCGTCGAGATCTTCGTTGGTCGCGCCGCGGCTCTTTTTGGTGCCGCCATTGGCGCCCATCTTCCAGGTCGGACGATGCCCTGTCAGCGCATCCTTCTGGTAACGCGCGACGTCGTCGGTGCTCATGCCCGAAAAGAAATTGTACGACTGATTGTATTCGCGGACGTGGTTGAGACAGAATTGCCAGTAGTCGCGCTCCTGCCCGCGGCCTTTCGGCGCGCGGTGCGCACCCACAGCCTCGCAACCGGGCCACTGGCACGCAGCCGTCTCCGGACGCACCGGCGCCGCGCGCTTGCCCGCGGGTTTGATGCGAATGCGGTCGAAGAATTTCGATGAATCAATCGGCATACGAGAACTTTGACTACGCAATCCCAAAGGCTTCAAGTCTTGACATCGCACGAACCGGCTTTCGTGGCGAATTTTAACGATCGCGCGACCGGCGATACGCGCAATTGACGAACGGTACACGAAACCGTTAAGCCGAATTCATGACCGTCAAGGATACCATCACAAAGAAGTTGAGCGAAACTTTCGCTCCGGCCCAAATCGACGTGACGGATGAATCGCATCTCCATGCGGGGCATGCCGGCCACCGGCCCGGCGGCGAGACGCACTTCAGGGTCTATATTGTGTCGCCGAGCTTCGAAGGGAAGAGCCGGATCGAACGGCATCGCATGGTCAATACCGCTCTGGCCGCCGAACTGGCAGACCGGGTCCACGCTCTCGCCATCAAGGCGCAGGCGCCGGGCGAAGCGGCAACCTAAGCCCTTTCCGTCATTGCGAGGAGGCGAAGCCGACGAAGCAATCCAGAGCTGCCGGGATAACTCTGGATTGCTTCGCTTCGCTCGCAATGACAACCATCAGAATGACGTGCCGGCCCTGCGCGGCCGCTTTTCCTCGAATTCGGCCTCCTTCGGAACCGGAACGATTCGCAACGCGGTGATGCGGTTGCGCTCGCGGCGGAGCACGCGGAAGCGGAAACCATGGAACGTGAAATTTTGCCCGCGTTCGGGAATCGAGCGCGCCTCATGAATCACGAGACCGGCGATCGTCGTCGCCTCCTCGTCCGGCAAGTGCCAGTCCATCGCGCGATTGAGATCGCGGATCGGCACCGAACCATCCACCACCACCGAGCCGTCGGGCTGTGCACGGACGCCGGCAACGACGATATCGTGCTCGTCGGAGATGTCGCCGACGATCTCCTCCAGAATGTCTTCCAGCGTGACGAGCCCCTCCATCTCGCCATACTCATCGACCACAAGCGCGAAGTGGGTCTTGCGGCGCCGGAACGCCTTGAGCTGCTCGGAGAGCGGCCGCATCTCGGGCACGAACCAGGGCGGCGATGCGATAGCCGCGACATCGACCTTGGAGATATCGCCATCGGCCGAGCGGATCGCGCGCAGCAAATCTTTGGCATGCAGGACGCCGACGATATTTTCGGGTTTCTCGCGCCACAGCGGAATACGGGTGAACTCGGTCGCGAGCACCTCGCGCACCAGCTCTTCCGACGGCAGATCGGCATTGATCATCATCATCTCGGTGCGGTGAACCATCACGTCCGAGACATGCAGTTCGGCGAGATCGAGCAGGCCGCCGAGCATGTCGCGGTCCTGCTTCTCGACGCCGCCCTCGTGATGGATCAGATCGACGGCGCCGCGTAACCGCTCGGTCGGCGAGAGCAACGACTGGTTAGCGCCAATCGGGACGCGCAGGATCTTGAGCAGCACGCGGACAATGGACTCAACGACCGTCAGCAGCGGCGCCAGTATGGCGACCAGCCAGCTCATTGGCCGCGCCACGACCAGTGCGACGCGATCGGGTGCGTTGATGGCGATGGTCTTGGGCAGGACTTCGGCGAAAATAATAACCAGCACCGACATCACCGCGGTCGCGTAGAGCACGCCGACTTCGCCAAAGATCGCTGTCAGAACCCCGGTCGCCAGCGCGGATGCGCCGATGTTGGCGAGATTGTTGCCGATCAGAATGCCGCCGATCATGCGTTCGCGCGCGTTGAGCAGATAACCGACGACGCCGGCTTCGCGAACGCCCTGCTTCTCCAGCCGCAGCATGCTGGCGCGCGACGATCCGGTCAGCGCGGTTTCGCTTGCCGAGAAAAATGCGGAGATAAACAAGCAGCCGATCACGATGAAGAAGGAGATCCAGAGCATGGCCAACCCTTAGCGGAGTTTGCGCGACAATTCCTGCGCCAGAAAGCCGCGTACCTTGGCGGGCTCGACATCGGCAGCGATCACAGCCTTGCCGATGGCCTCGAGCAGGATGAACGTCAGTTTTCCACGCTTCACCTTCTTGTCCTGCGCCATCAGCGTCATCAGCGTATCGGCGTCGGCGAGCCCTTCCTGCGCGAGGCCTGCGACGTCCTGCAGGCGTGTCGGCAATCCCACGTCCACAAGATGACGTTCGAGACGTTCGACATCGGACGGCGGAATCATGTTCAGCTCGGCGGACAATTCAGCCGCCAGCACCATGCCGATCGCGACACCTTCGCCGTGGAACAGCCGATCCGAAAACCCGGTCGCAGCTTCGAGCGCATGGCCGAAGGTATGCCCGAGATTGAGCAGCGCTCTCTCTCCGGTCTCGCGCTCATCTCGGGCTACGATCGCGGCCTTGGCGCGACAACTCGTGGCGATCGCATGTTCGCGGGCGCCGCCGCCGCTGAAAATCTCCGAGTGATTGGCTTCAAGCCACGAGAAAAATGCAGCATCTCCGAGCGCGCCGTATTTCGCGACTTCGGCATATCCGGCACGGAATTGCCGGGGCGGAAGGGTATCGAGCACGGCGGTATCGGCGATCACCAGAACGGGTTGATGAAATGCGCCGACGAGATTCTTGCCATGCGGCGAATTGATGCCGGTCTTGCCGCCCACGGAGGAATCGACCTGCGCCAGCAGCGACGTCGGCACCTGCACGAAGTCCACGCCGCGCCGGACGACGGACGCCGCGAACCCGGCAAGATCGCCGACCACGCCGCCGCCGAGCGCGATGACAAGATCGTTGCGCTCGATCTTGGCTCCGATCAGGCCCTCGCTGACTTGTTCAAGCACCGCATAGCTTTTCGACGCCTCGCCTTCGCCGACGACGATGCATGACGCGGGAATGCCCGCCTCTGCAAGCGCAGCCTCGGTTTGCGGCAACCAGTGCCTGGCGACCGAGCGATCGGTCACGATCGCTGTGCGTGCGCCCGGACGCATCGCTGCGATTCGCTGGCCCAGCGAACGCAGGATGTCGCGGCCGATCACGATGTCGTAGGAGCGTTCGCCGAGCGCGACATCGACGACAACCGGAGAACTTGATTTGATCGGCGCAGTCATTGGTTTTCCGCGGCTGCCGCAGCACGCAGACGTGCATGCAGCGCTTCGGCACATTCGTCCACGATCTTCTCATGCGGAACATCGCGGGACAGGATTTCGATATCGGCTTGCTGATAGAACGGCTCACGCTCGGCAATCAATCGCGCGATGGTCGCAGCCGGATCTGCCGTCTGCAGCAGTGGGCGGTCGGCGCGCCGCTTGACGCGGCGGAACACGACATCGGCCTCGGCCTTGAGCCAGATCGAAATTCCGCGCCGGGATATTCGCTCGCGGGTCTCCGCGCGCAGAACGGCGCCCCCACCTGTCGCCAGAACGGATGGCCCGCTGTCGAGCAGGCGCGCAATAACCCTCGCCTCGCCATCGCGGAAATACTGTTCGCCATGGCTTGCGAAAATGTCCGGGATCGACATGCCGGCAGCCGCCTCGATCTCCTGGTCGGCATCGACGAACGGCAGCTTCAGACGCATCGCCAGCCGTCGTCCGATCGTGGACTTGCCGGCGCCCATCATTCCGACGAGCACGACCGAACGAGCGCCGAGCAGGCGCGCGATCTCCACGTCCGCAGGCGCGGGAGGCGGGCAGGCAAGCTGCGACGGGGCCGGTTCAGTCATCTCAACCCTTCCGATGTCGTCCTATACTACCCCGCGGCACCCCCTTGCCAGAGGCTGGGCGGTGTCTTGCGTTGCGCAAGCGAACATGGTGGTAGTCGAGCCTTGGTTGTTCATTTCTACGTCCATAAAGTGCCGCCAAATCTAACCTTGTCAGGTTTTTCCGCATGCCAAGCCTGATCCGCTTTCTGGCCGTCGTAGGCATTATCGGCGGGCTGATCTATGGTGGCGTCTATGCGCTGGCCAACTTCGTTACGCCGAAACCACGGGAAATCGTGGTCACCGTCCCGAACTCACAGTTCCTGAAGAATTAGTCCGTCCGCGAGGCGCGATGCCATCTGCCAGGACCGCCAGTTCCAAGAACCCGGACGCCAAACTGAGCCTGCTGTTTCTCGACATGCTGGCAGCCGAACAGGGCGCGGGCAGCAATACTCTGGCGGCATACCGCCGCGATCTTGAAGACCTGTCGTCTTTCCTCGGCAACCGAAACGCCTCGTTCGCGTCGGCAAGCACCGAAGACCTCCGGGCGTTTCTGGCCGATCTCGATCAGCGCGGCTTCAAATCGGCCAGCGTCGCACGGCGGCTTTCCGCGATCCGCCACCTGTATCGTTTCATGCTCAACGAGCGCATGCGCAAGGATGATCCGGCCGCGATTCTGTCCGGGCCGAAACGCGGCCGCGGCCTGCCGAAAGTGCTGTCGATCGCCGACGTCGATCGATTGCTGTCGAAAGCCCGAGAACTCACCGAGAGTCCTGCACTTTCGTCATCGCAGATGCTGCGGGCAAAACGCCTCGCATGCCTGCTCGAAGTGCTCTACGCCACGGGCTTGCGCGTATCGGAACTTGTGTCGCTCCCGCTCTCTGCGGCCCGGCGCGACACGCGCATGATTGCGGTCCGTGGCAAGGGCGACAAGGAACGTCTGGTGCCGCTCAACGACGCATCCAGGCAATCGATGGCCGACTATCTCGCTGCGATCGAGCTAGGCCGCAAGGACAGCAAGGAAGCGGTCCGCTCGAAATGGCTGTTTCCATCGTTCGGCGAAAGCGGTCATCTGTCGCGCCAGCATTTCGCACGCGAACTGAAAGAGCTCGCAGCCGCTGCTGGTCTCTCGCCGCGATTGGTCAGTCCCCATGTCTTGCGGCATGCCTTCGCAAGCCATCTGCTTCACAACGGCGCTGATCTTCGCATCGTCCAGACGCTGCTCGGCCACACCGACATTTCGACCACGCAGATTTACACCCATGTGGTCGAGGAACGGCTCAAGAGCCTGGTCCGCGATCTTCATCCTCTCGCCGAGAAGTAATGGTTCGCGCGGCGCTGGTATTTCTCCGGCTCACAGCTTGACTTGGGAGACCCCTGAGGCCAGTTTCGCGCCGCCTGCGGCCTTGGACGGCAATTGCGGGCGAGCCCGCGTGATCCGATGATCGATCTCACGCGGTAGTTGCGGGAATTCTTTTTCGATCAATAACTTGCACGCAGACGAACGGCTGAGCTCGCGGCCCCGTTTTGCGGAATTAAGCCCTAATCTTCCTCAGAATACCGGACACGATGCGAAGCTATCTCGATTTTGAAAAACCGGTCGCCGAACTCGACGCCAAGGTCGATGAACTACGCACGCTGGCCGCAACCGGCAGCGATATTGGCGACGAAATTTCGCGGATCGAGGAGAAGGCATCGCAAGCGCTGACCGACCTCTACGCCAACCTGTCGCCGTGGCAGAAGACGCTGGTGGCGCGACACCCGCAGCGCCCTCACCTCGCCGACTTCGTCACCGCGCTGATCACCGACTTCACTCCGCTCGCAGGCGATCGCAAGTTTGGCGAGGACAACGCGCTGGTCGGAGGTTTCGGACGTTTCCGCGGCGAGAGCATTTGTGTGATCGGGCAGGAAAAGGGCTCGACCACCGAGAGCCGTATCAAGCACAACTTCGGCATGGCGCGCCCTGAGGGTTATCGCAAGGCAGCGCGGCTGATGGAGATGGCCGATCGCTTCGGCATTCCGGTCCTCTCACTCGTCGATTCAGCAGGAGCCTATCCGGGCGTCGATGCCGAAGAGCGCGGACAGGCCGAAGCCATCGCCCGCTCGACCGATGTGTGCCTGCAGCTCGGCGTTCCCAACATCGCCGTCATCACCGGCGAGGGCATGTCGGGCGGCGCGATTGCCATCACCACCGCGAGCCGCGTGCTGATGCTGGAGCATGCGATCTACAGCGTCATCTCGCCGGAAGGCGCTGCATCGATCCTGTGGCGAGACTCAGCCAAGGCCCAGGAAGCCGCGATCAATCTCAAGGTGACTGCGCAGGACATGCTGCGCTTCGGAGTGATCGACGAAATCATCAAGGAACCGGTTGGCGGCGCGCACCGCGATCCCGTGGCCCTGATCTCGGATACCGGCGATGCCATCGCACACGCCCTCGACGAGTTGCGCCATCTCGATCCGGCCACGATCCGCAACCAGCGGCGGCAGAAGTTCCTTGGTATTGGCCGCAAGCTCGTCTGACGAACCATCCGCGGCTTGCGGCCCTGCAACAACCCGGTTCTCGGCAGACCGAGGTTGAATAGCTTCGCTCCGCCGACCGATGTAACCGGCCCGGAATCAGGCTTTTTCTGGGCGCGCTCGCAGTCAAAATTTCCAATTTTACCAGCGATTTACCATTGCTGGCGCGGACGGCCCCGGTTCCGGTGCGGTTGCTTGCGAGCAAGGTCACTTAGAGCTAATAATCAACTAAATTGCTTCACGGTTTTGAATACTTCTGGGGGATCGCCGCGTGCGATTGATCCGTGAGGCTTGGAGTCGGGTTTTGAAATCTCGCAATTCCGCTCGCGCACTGAAGACCTCGGCAGCTCTGGCGGCCGGATTGATGCTGGCCAGCTGCGATACGGACAGCCTGTCGACCAATGCCAAGGCGCTGCGCCCGATTCCGGACAGGCTCGTCGCCGAAATCCAGAAAAAGGACATGGAAACCCAGTCGCCGATCCTGGTGCGGCTGTTCAAGCAGGAAGCCGAGCTTGAAGTCTGGAAGCAGACCCGTGCCGGCCAGTACGATCTGCTGAAGACTTATCCGATCTGCCGCTGGTCGGGCGACCTCGGCCCCAAAGTCAAGGAAGGCGACCGCCAGGCGCCTGAAGGTTTCTACACGATCACGCCGGCACAGATGAATCCGCAATCGCAGTTCTATCTGGCATTCAACATGGGCTACCCGAACGCCTTCGACAAGGCGCTCGGCCGCACCGGCTCGCAACTGATGGTGCACGGCGACTGCTCGTCGCGCGGCTGCTATGCCATGACCGACGAGCAGATTACGGAAATCTACGCGCTCGGCCGCGAGTCGTTCTTCGGCGGACAGCGCGCATTCCAGGTGCAGGCCTACCCGTTCCGGATGACGCCTCAGAATATGGCCAAGCATCGCGGCAGCCCGCATATGGCGTTCTGGCGCATGATCAAGCAGGGCTACGATCATTTCGAAGTGACGCGGCAGGAGCCGAAGGTCGACTTCTGCGAGAAGCGCTACGTATTCGATGCGCAGCAGCCGGCGAATTCGACCAGGCCGCTGAATTTCAAGGCCGACGGCGCATGCCCCGTGTACGAGATACCGGCCGAGATCGCCGATGCCGTCAGGGACAAGCAGCGCAAGGACGATAGCAAGGTCGCCGAGCTGATCTCTCGCGGGACACCGGCAGCACGCTCGCGCGCCGGCATCGACGGCGGCATGCATCCGGTGTTTGCGACCAAGCTGCCGAACGCCGATACCATTGCGTTGCCGGACAGCGACAGCACCTCATACACCATCGCGGCATATCAGCCGGCGCCCGGCACGATCCCGTCGCACGTCAACCCGCCGCGCTCACCCGAGCAGCCCGCATCCATCTTCGGAGCGGCGCCCTCAACCAACGAACCATACGTCGCGGTGCCTGCGTCAACCGCAACGGCGGCGCGCAACACGGCCGCGCCGGCGCCGGTAGAGGCTGCCTCGCCGCCAAAATCTTCAAAGGGCTTCTTCAGCAGCCTTGCAGAGAAGGTTGGACTGCGGAGCACGCCGGAGGCCAAGCCGCTGCCCCCTGCGCCACCGAAAGCCGTCGCGAAAAAGGAAGTCAAACCGGAGCCAAAGCCTGCCGCGCCGAAAGCGGTCGCGAATGCGAAGCCCGAGACGGCTCCGGCTCCAGCTCCGGCTGCGCCCGCGCAATCGTCACAGTCGATTGCCGGTGCCCAGCCTGTCGTTCCCGGCAACACGTTCGATAGCCGCTGGACCAACTTCCGCTGATCCACGCGCGGTCATGCAACCCGGCTTATACTGATCCGTCCGTCAGCACTTTCACTCACCGCTTTCACCCTCGAATCAAGACGGCCGGTGTTTCCATCGGCCGCCTGTATTTCGGTGCCCGCAGCTGTCGTGCGGTCAGGTGTATTTGCCGTGGCAATGTTTGTATTTCTTGCCTGAGCCGCAGGGGCAATCCTCGTTGCGCCCGACCTTGCCCCAGGTCGCCTGATTGTTCGGATCGCGCTCTTCCGCACCGACCGGCACCAGCGATGCATTGGCGAACGCCATCTCATCCTCGCCCGTGTTCGGATCGAGCTTGTGCGCTTCCATCTGGGGCAGCTGCGGTTGCCGCTCCTCCGGAGGCACGATCTCGACGCGCATCATTTGCGCCGTCACGGCTTCGCGCAAATGCGCGATCAGGTTCTCGAACAGCGTGAAGGCTTCCGATTTGTATTCCTGTAGCGGATCGCGCTGGCCGTAGCCGCGCAATCCGACGACCTGACGCAGATGGTCGAGCATCAAGAGATGTTCGCGCCAGAGGTGATCCAGCGTCTGCAGCAGGATCGATTTTTCGACATAGCGGATCACGTCCGGGCCCCACTGGGCGACCTTCGCGGCCATGCGCTCGTCAGCGAGCTTTTCGATCCGGGACAGCATCTCCTCGTCGGCGATGCCTTCTTCCTTGGCCCACTCGTCGACAGGCAAGTCGAGGTCGAGCACGCGCTTGAGTTCTTCCTTGAGACCGGCGACGTCCCACTGCTCGGCATACGCCTGCTCGGGGACATGCTTGGTGATAAGATCGTCGATCAGCGCGTGGCGCATGTCGGAGACGGTCTCGGCCACGTTTTCTTCCTTCATCAGGTCGATACGCTGCTCGAAGATCACCTTGCGCTGGTCGTTCTGGACGTTGTCGAACTTCAACAGATTCTTTCGGATGTCGAAGTTGCGCGCCTCGACCTTCTGCTGCGCTTTCTCCAGCGCCTTGTTGATCCACGGATGGATGATCGCCTCGCCTTCCTGCAAACCAAGCCGTTGCAGCATCGTGTCCAGCCGATCCGATCCGAAGATGCGCATCAGATCGTCTTCCAGCGACAGGAAGAATTTGGAGCGGCCGGGATCGCCCTGACGGCCGGAACGGCCGCGGAGCTGATTGTCGATACGCCGCGATTCGTGACGTTCCGAACCGATGATGTAGAGCCCGCCGGGCTTGGTGACCGTCTTCGCAGCCCTGCTGCCCTTGGCGGGTTCGATCTCGACGATTTCCGCTGCATTCAGCACGATGTTGCGGAATTTCTCGACGTCCGCCTTGATCGCGGCGATCTTCGTCTGCTTTTCCGACTCGTCTGTGATGCCGGCCGTTTCCAGCGAGATACGCATATCGAGCGAGCCACCGAGTTTGATGTCGGTGCCGCGGCCGGCCATGTTGGTGGCAATCGTGACCGCGCCGGGAATACCGGCCTCGGCCACGATATAGGCTTCCTGCTCGTGGAAGCGCGCATTCAGAACGGCAAACAATTTCGCCGGCTTGTTGTTGCGCGCCGCCGCATAGAGTTTCTCCAGCGCCTTGGCGTCGGCGAAATCGATCTGCTTGTAACCGTTCTTCTTCAGATACTCGGCCAGCGTCTCCGATTTTTCGATCGACGCGGTGCCGACCAGAACCGGCTGCAGCCGCGCATTGGCCCGCTCGATTTCGGCCAGGATCGCAGCGTACTTCTCGTTGGCCGTGCGATAGACCTCATCGTCCTCGTCCAGACGCGCGACCTGCACGTTGGTCGGAATCTCGCGCACCTCGAGCTGATAGATATCGTAGAACTCGTCGGCTTCCGTCGAGGCGGTGCCCGTCATGCCCGCGAGCTTCTCGTACATGCGGAAATAGTTCTGGAACGTGATCGAGGCCAGCGTCTGGTTTTCCGGCTGGATCGGTTGATGTTCCTTGGCTTCCAGCGCCTGGTGCAGGCCTTCCGAGTAGCGGCGGCCGGGCATCATACGGCCGGTGAATTCATCGATGATGATGACCTCGCCGTCGCGGACGATGTAATCCTTGTCGCGCGTGAACAGCGAATGGGCGCGCAGGCCCTGATTGACGTGGTGCACCGTCGAAACGTTTTCGATGTCGTAGAGCGAAGCGCCCTTCAGAAGCCCGTCGTCGCGCAGCATGTTCTCGAGCTTTTCCATGCCCGCTTCGGTGAGCGCCACCGTGCGCTGCTTCTCGTCCACATCGTAATCGGACTTGTCGAGCTTCGGGATGTAGGCATCGATGGTGTTGTAGAAATCGGAGCGGTCGTCGAGCGGACCTGAGATGATCAGCGGCGTGCGCGCCTCGTCGATCAGGATCGAGTCGACTTCGTCGACGATGGCAAAGAAATGCCCGCGCTGGACCATGTACTCCAGCCCGTACTTCATGTTGTCGCGCAGGTAGTCGAAACCGAATTCGTTGTTGGTGCCGTAAGTGATATCGCAGGCGTAGGACGCCTTGCGCTGCCCGTCGTCGAGGCCATGGACGATGATACCGGTGGTCAGGCCGAGGAAGCTGTAGACCTGCCCCATCCATTCGGCGTCGCGTTTGGCGAGGTAGTCGTTGACGGTCACGACGTGCACGCCCTTGCCGGCGAGCGCGTTGAGGTAAACCGGCAGTGTCGCAACCAGCGTCTTGCCTTCGCCGGTCTTCATTTCCGAAATATCGCCTTCGTGCAGCACCATGCCGCCGATCAGCTGCACGTCGAAATGGCGCTGGCCCAGCGTCCGCTTGGCTGCCTCGCGGACCGTCGCAAACGCCGGAATCAGAATATCGTCGAGTGTCTTGCCGTCGGCGAGCTGCTGGCGGAATTCGGCGGTGCGGGCCTTCAGCGCATCGTCCGACAGCGCCGCAATCTCGCTCTCCATCGCATTGATGGCATCGACCCGAGGCTGGTAAGCCTTGATCCGGCGATCGTTGGAGGTGCCGAAAAACTTGCGGGCGAGCGCGCCGATCATCACAAACCTGTCCTTGCAATCCAGCGTTGCCGCTGTGACTTTACCGGCCGCGATGGCCATCAACTCATCGTGAGACTGCGCAGCCCGAATATGGGCCGGCGGCCGGGTCACCCACCTGCTCCATGTTTGTCGGACGGAGCTGCGGAGGGTTCAGATGCCGTTCCGCGACCGCTTGCGCGATCGCCCTCATAGCGCGTTTCCCCTTGAATCGGAATGCCGTCTGCAAAAGGAAAACATACGCATTCAAGCAATTAGCGTGTGTCGGTCGCAGGCTCGGCAGCCGTCAAAACGGTCGCGCCACAAGGCTTGGCAAGGCAGAAATATGGATGGCCCGGACGGTTGTCAACGGACCCCTGACGCGCCGGAAAATCATGATTTTGACAGACTTTTCGCGTTGCCAAGGGTTATCGGTTGGGCGAGTGTCCCGCCGCCCGAAAAGGTGCTCTCAAAGGGCCGAGTAGCCCTGTCCCCAGACAAGGATTTTCCATGACCTTCGCATTGAGCCTTAACACTCGCGTTCGCGCCGGCCTGATTACGACGGCCTCGGCCGGCTGCCTCGCGCTGGCGCTGCTTGCGGGCGGCGCGGCCCACGCACAGGGCGTCGACCCGGTGGTCGCCAAGGTCGATGGCAGCGAGATCCGCCAGAGCGACATCGATGTCGCCGCGGAGGAGCTTGGATCGAGCCTGCAGCAGATGGACCCGGCAACCCGCCGCGACAATGTGCTGTCGTTCCTGATCGACATGAAGATCGTGTCAAAGGCCGCCGCCGACCGGAAAATCGCCGACGGCGAGGACTTCAAGAAGAAGCTCGCTTTCGCACGGGACCGGCTGCTGATGGACAGCCTGCTCGCCGACGAAGGCAAGGGCGCGAGCACGGCCGAGAACATGAAGAAGGTCTACGACGAGGCCGTCAAGCAGATCACCTCCGAACCGGAAGTGCGGGCGCGTCATATCCTCGTCGAGAGCGAGGACGAGGCCAAGCAGGTCGCCGAGGAATTGAAGAAGGGCGCGGATTTCGCCGAACTCGCCAAGAAGAAGTCGAAAGATCCAGGCGCATCGGATGGCGGCGACCTCGGCTATTTCACCAAGGACCAGATGGTGCCGGAATTCTCCACCGTCGCCTTCGCACTCGAGCCCGGCAAGCTGTCGGATCCGGTGAAGTCGCAGTTCGGCTGGCACATCATCAAGGTCGAGGACAAGCGCAACCGCAAGGCGCCGGACTTCGAGCAGGTGAGGTCGCAGATCGAGACTTACGTCACGCGCAAGGCGCAGGCCGATTATGTCGGCAAGCTGCGTGAGGCTGCGAAGGTCGAGCGCATCGAGGCGAAGCCCGCCGAACCGCCGAAGGCCGATCCAGCTCCCGCCGCCGCTGCGAAGGGTGGCGCGATGGCGCCTCCCGGCGGCGCAATGGCTCCTCGCGGTGGATCGATGGCGCCTCCGGGCGGGGCAATGGCGCCGGTGAAGAAGTAAATCGACTTCACGGAAATGCTTCACTAAATTGGCGTCATGCCCGGGCACAGCCGTTCGAAGAACGGCGTCGCTTTGCTCGCCTATGTCCCGGGCATCCACGTCTTAAGGCCTTCATCCCTCAGGAAGTAGTAAGGCGTGGATGGCCGGAATAAATCCGGCCATGACGACTCATTCCTACCGATCAAGGCACTAGGCCATGTCATCTGCAATTTCCCCCCTCGCCCCGAAATCCGTTCCGGACATGCCGGCGATCGCAGGCGTGCGCCTCGGCACGGCGGCGGCCGGCATCCGCTACAAGAACCGCACGGACGTTTTGCTGGTCTTGATGGACAAGGGCACAACCGCGGCGGGGGTTTTCACCACATCGAAATGCCCGTCGGCTCCGGTCGAGTGGTGCCGCGCCAAACTGAAAGGCAAGTCCGCTCGCGCACTGGTGGTCAACTCCGGCAACGCCAACGCATTCACCGGCAAGACCGGCAAGCAATCGACATCGCTGACCGCCGGCATCGCGGCGAAAGCCGCCGGCTGCAAAACAGGCGAAGTCTTTCTTGCCTCGACCGGGGTGATCGGCGAGCCGCTCGATGCAACGAAGTTCAATGGCGTGCTCGACACGCTCGCGCAAGATGCGGCGCCGGGCCGTTGGCTCGAAGCCGCCAAAGCCATCATGACAACGGACACGTTCCCGAAAGTCGCAACCGCCACGGTGAAACTCGGCAAGGCCAGCGTCACCATCAACGGCATGGCCAAGGGCGCGGGCATGATCGCGCCGGACATGGCGACGATGCTGTCGTTCGTGTTCACCGATGCCCCGATCGCGGCACCCGCCCTTCAGGCGCTGCTGAAAGGCGGCGTCGAGGATACGTTCAACGCGGTCACCATCGACGGCGATACGTCGACCTCGGATACGCTGCTGGCTTTCGCCACCGGCGCGGCCGCGGCCAACGGCGCGCCGAAGATCACCCGCGCCAGCGACCCCAGACTGAAGGCATTCACAAAGGCGCTGCAAAACGTGCTGGCCGACCTCGCCGAACAGGTGGCGCGAGATGGAGAAGGCGCGCGCAAGCTGGTGGAGATCATCGTCGAGGGCGCAACGACGAAAAAATCCGCGCGCAGGATCGCGATGTCGATCGCGAACTCGCCGCTGGTGAAAACCGCTATTGCAGGCGAAGACGCCAACTGGGGCCGCGTGGTGATGGCCGTCGGCAAGGCCGGCGAGCCCGCCAATCGCGACAAGCTCTCGATCTCGTTCAACGGCATCCGCGTCGCGAGCAAGGGCGCACGCGATCCGTCCTATGATGAAGCCGAAGTGTCTGCTGCGATGAAGAACGAGAAAGTCCAGATCAAGGTCGCCATAGGCCTCGGCAAGGGCCGCGATCGCGTGCTGACCTGCGATCTCACCAAGGAGTATGTCGCCATCAACGGCGACTACCGGTCGTGAGACATTGACTTACCCTCCCCTGGAGGCAGGGCTGTCGCATATGAATAGCCGCTTACAGAAATT